>NZ_JBJBAE010000009.1:0-627 GCF_044769875.1 Isoptericola aurantiacus | reverse complement strand
CCCTGCCCGAGAAGAAGTAAGGGCGCCCGCGCCCGAGCTCCCCTCTCCTTCGGGAGAGGGTCCGGGGCGAGGATGCTTCGAGCATTTTTGACATCCTGTTGGAATCCCCCTCGCCCTACCCCGAAATCCCGGCCCAGCCGGGATTTTTTTCGCCTGGTTTTTTCCATGAAAAGGGCTTTGCTCCTTCCGGAAGGGAGGGGGGACGAGAGCCCCCTGGCACCCAGGGCCCCAGGGCCCCAGGGCCCCAGGGCCCCAGTGGAAAAGGCTGCGCCGTTTTCCACGCTACGGTATCGAGACCGCGTCTCGAACCTCTGCCTCAGGGAGAGCGTCGGGGATGAAGGCAAGCTCAGGCACAGCTCTCGCTTTTCCCCCTCTCCCCCTGGGAGAGGGCCGGGGTGAGGGCACACCCAGCTCCATCACGTAGTCACCCTGCTTGGTGCCCAGCGAGCCATGACCTACACCGGCAAGGACGGTCGCCAGTACGTGCTGGTCTATGCCGGCGGCCATGGCTCGCTGGGCACCAAGCAGGGTGACTACGTGATGGCCTTCGCCCTGCCCGAGAAGAAGTAAGGGCGCCCGCGCCCGAGCTCCCCTCTCCTTCGGGAGAGGGTCCGGGGCGAGGATGCT
>NZ_JBJBAE010000008.1:0-1474 GCF_044769875.1 Isoptericola aurantiacus | reverse complement strand
AACACCCAGATCAGCGGCAGGCTCCACGACGGTGAAGGTCACCGGTGGGCTCGGTGTCGCTTCGGTCCCGGCGACATTGGTGTAGAAGGCCAGGGGGTAAGCCCCCGGTTCTGCGTCGTCGCTGACGTGCAGCTCGAAGGTCACGGTCTCGGTCCCCGCCGCCGGGACCAGGACCTGACTGCGGACCTCGTCCCATGGGGTGCTGCAGTATGGGTCCTGTCCGGTGGCCGTGGTGCAGTCGTCCAGCACGAAGAGGTGATGGTCGGGTACGACAGGCGTCTTGATGACGAAGGTGGAGATGTTGAGCTGGTGGAACGTGTTGGTGTAGTCGACCTCGACGGTGAAGGTGTCACCAGGCATGAGAGTGGTGTCGGAGACGGTCGCCGACAACGACCCCCGAGGGAACGATGCCTCCGTCGTCACGGGATCAGCGGCAGCAGCGGGCAGGGTCAGTCCGGAGAGGCTGACCGCGGTGACGGCGAGAGCGCCCAGGCTGGCGGCGCGTGTGAAAGGTTTGAGCACGACAGGCTCCTTCTCGACAGTGCCAAAGGCGGTGCCTTGCCACAGGGTCGACGACGTCGTCGCGTCGACAAGGCACCGGCAGCACGGTGACGGACGGCCGTGAAAGGACAGGCATGCCGTCAGCCCGTGCAGGGGGCCGGCCGATCTCACCGGTCCGAAGACTTGCTCGTTTTGCAAGTGGAGCGTTCGATCCATTCATAGCACTCCGCGCAGCTCTCCGCTCGACAGAAGCGCGACAGGCAGTGAGGACGACGGGCCAGTCGTCGGGTTGCGGGCGCCTCCAGTCCATAACAAAGTAGAACGGTCGCACGGTATCGACGGGTTGGTCGATCGTCTTCCTTGGCGGCCGTCCGGTCGGGTGACCTCGACCCCAGATCGAGCGCTGATGCACTGCGGCTCGGCGCGCGCCTTTCTCGAGAATCGGGAACAACCCATGCGCAAGCACTCTCAAGGCCTCGCCGCGGGACTCGCGGCCATCGTTCTCTCCGCCGCCGGGCTGGCTGTCGCAACTCCGGCGTCGGCGGCCACCCCCGCGACGGTGACCCAGGACGGGGTCAACCACACCGCGGTCATCACCGTCTCCGACACCGTGCTGGAGCCGGGCGAATCGTTCACCGTCCAGACCGACTTCACCAACAAGACCAGCTCCACTGGACCCGCCAAGCTCGCGATCTTCGTAACAGGAAGTGGCGGACAGATCCTCGACATCGACTCCTGCACCGGACCGTCGACCATCACGACCTGCGCCTTCGACGGCACCCGCTACATTCTCGAGTTCCCCATCGGCCCTGCGTCTACGGAAACGGCCACCATCACGTTCGACGTACGGTCCGACGCGCCAGCCTCCAAGCGTGGGTTGTCCTTCGAGTCCGGGATCTCCGGGGCGACCACCTCTGGTCCCTCTATTCCCATCGACATCGTCGAACCGCCGGCGGAGGCGGATCTGGGTGTC
>NZ_JBJBAE010000007.1:0-249520 GCF_044769875.1 Isoptericola aurantiacus | reverse complement strand
CACTGTTGAGTTCTCAAACAACCGACGCACACCATCAACGACCGAAACTCACCGCCTCGGCCCCTCCGGGGCAACCCCTCAAACTTAGCATTCCCGGCGCCATTTCCCAAACCGTTCCGATCGAGCGATCGGAACGACTCGGACACAGTCCGTTCGTGCCCCACCAAGCCAAGCCGCGCACAGCGACCCCGCCCTGAAGGTGTGGTTTTCAGCTCCGGCCCGGCCATCGGTACCCAGCCAGTGGCTGTCTCCGCGATGTCCGTCGGCCCGTCGGGCTGACGTCAGAGAACATTACCGATCCGGGCACCCGGCGTCAACGTCGCAGGACGTGTCGCGCACCACGTTCTCCCGGAACCCCGGAATGGTGCGGAGAACCGGCCCGCCACGCCGGGCTCGGCGGGACGGGCCGGCGGGGGACGCTCTCAGACGGCCGACGTCACGGACGACGCACGGCTCAGGCGACGGGCCTCGTCGAACTCCGCCTCGATCTCCTCGACCGGGGCGCGTGTCAGGAGGCTCACGCCGATGGCGGCACCCAGCCCGACCAGGAACCCGGGCACGATCTCGTAGAGCGTGTCGGACAGCGCGGTCTGCCCCCAGACGAACGCCACGACGGCTCCTCCGACCATCCCCGCCAGCGCTCCCCATCGCGTCAGCCGCCGCCAGTAGAGGCTCAGCAGGACGATCGGGCCGAAGGCCGCACCGAACCCGGCCCAGGCGAACCCGACCAGGTCGAGGATCGTCGTCGTCCGGTCGAGGGCGATGATCCCGGCGACCACCGCGACCACCAGCACCCCGCCACGTCCGAGCATCACCTGTGCGCGCGGGCTCAGCTCACGGTGGGTCGTCATCTTCACCAGGTCCTCCACCAGGGCGGAGGACGACACGATGAGCTGGGACGAGATCGTCGACATGATCGCGGCGAGGACCGCTGCCAGCACCAGACCGGCCGCCACAGGGTGGAAGAGCGCCTGCGCGAGGAAGAGGAAGACCGTCTCCGGGTTGTCGAGGGTCAGCCCGTTGACGTTGACGTACGCGACGCCGATGAGGCCGGTCAGCACGGCGCCGACACCGGTCAGGATCATCCAGGTGATGCCGATCCGCCGGCCCGCCGGCGCGTCCTGGGGAGATCGCATCGCCATGAAGCGCACGATGATGTGCGGCTGCCCGAAGTAGCCGAGCCCCCACGCCAGCGCCGAGATCACACCCGTGGCCGAGGCACCGGCCAGGAAGGACAGGTGGTCGGCAGCCTGCGACGTCTCGGCGGCCAGGATGCCGTCCCGGACCACGCCCCAGCCGCCCATGTCCACGACCGCCACGATCGGGACCACGATCAGGGCGAGGAGCATGAGCACACCCTGCGCGACGTCGGTCCACGTCGCGCCGAGGAAGCCGCCGAACAGCGTGTAGGCCAGGGTCACACCGCCCACCACGAGCAGGCCCGTGAGGTAGGACATGTCGAACGAGCTCTCGAAGAACGTCCCGCCGGCGACCATGCCGGACGACACGTAGAACGTGAAGAACACCAGCACGATCACGCCCGCTGCGATCCGCAGCAGCCGCGAGGTGTCCCGGAGCCTGTTCTCGAAGAAGCTGGGCACCGTGATCGAGTTGTCGGCCAGCTCGGTGTACGCGCGCAGCCGGGGCGCGACGAACTTCCAGTTGAGCCAGGCGCCGATCGTGAGGCCGACGGCGATCCAGGCCTCCACCAGGCCGGCGGCGTAGATCGCGCCGGGCAGTCCCATCAGGAGCCATCCGGACATGTCCGAGGCGCCGGCGCTGAGCGCTGCCACCGCCGGAGGGAGCCGGCGACCGCCGAGCATGTAGTCGTCGAGGTCCTTCGTGCGCCGGAAGGCCGCGTAGCCGATGCCCAGCATCAGGGCGAGGTACGCGACGATCGCGATCGTCGTCCAGGTCTGATCGCCCATACGAGCGTTCACCCTCTCGTGCGTCGAGCAGCGTGGGACCCGCCGCGCCCGGCACCGTGGCAGACGCGGCGGACCGGGGCCAGGTCGGTTCAGCCCGGCACGGGACGTGCCGCCGGCAGGACCTCGCTGCAGAGCCACCCCGTCGGAGCTCCGAAACGACGACGGCCCGACCCCAGCAGGGTCGGGCCGTTCTGTCGGAGTGCGCCCGGAGGGATTCGAACCCCCAACCTTCTGATCCGTAGTCAGATGCTCTATCCGTTGAGCTACGGGCGCAACACATACCAGCGCGGTTCGCACCGGCCGACGAGAACATTACCGCGTCTGATCGCGAACCCCAAACCGGATCCGCCGATCGTGACCGACACCACCGGACCCTCGCCCGGCGGACGGGGAGACAGAAAAGGCCCCGGGCGTCGAGCACCGGAGCCTTCCTGGCGGAGACGGCGGGATTTGAACCCGCGAACGGGTTGCCCCGTTACCACCTTAGCAGGGTGGCGCACTAGACCAGACTATGCGACGTCTCCTCGACAACACCCAACGTGTGCCGCGGCGCCCAGCGTACCGGTGACAGGCACCGGGGAGCAAAGCAGCTCGTCGGCCGGAGCACCGGGCGCGTCCCGCTCCAGGTCACCGCACCGATCGGCGTGCGCCCGACGACGCACACCGACCCGAAGGAGCGGAGGGCGGGGGATTCGAACCCCCGGTTGCTTGCGCAACAACGGTTTTCAAGACCGTCACATTCGGCCGCTCTGTCAGCCCTCCTCGGCCCGGCAGTCTAGCCGGACACGACCCGGGACGACGGACGGCCGGCCGGCGCCAGGTGTGCCGACCGGCCGCAGGCCCCGCCGTCGGGTCAGTTCGCGGGACCGCCGGCACGCAGCTGGCGCATGGCCAGCTGCACGAGCGAGATCAGCGTCTGCTTCGTGGCGGCGCGGGAACGCGCGTCGGTGTACAGCATCGGGACGTGGGCGGGGATCTGAAGCGCCTCGCGGACGTCCTCGAGACGGTGCTTGGCCACCCCGTCGAAGCAGTTCACACCCACCACGAACGGCACGCCACGCTGCTCGAAGTAGTCGATCGCGGGGAAGCACTGCTCGAGACGATCGGTGTCGACGAGGACGACGGCGCCGATGGCGCCGCGTACGAGGTCGTCCCACATGAACAGGAAGCGGTCCTGGCCCGGCGTCCCGAAGAGGTACAGCCACAGGTTGCCCGGGAGAGAGACCCGGCCGAAGTCCATCGCGACCGTCGTGGTCGTCTTCCGATCGGTCACGCCGCCGGCGTCGTCGACCCCGACGGAGTGCTCCGTCATCGCGGCCTCGGTGTTCAGGGGCTCGACGTCCGAGATCGACCCGATGAAGGTCGTCTTGCCCACGGCGAAGCCACCCGCGACCACGATCTTGGTCACCGTGGGAGCAGCGTTCGCCGATCCCGGCGCCGGACCGGAGGCCGGTGCGGGTGCCTCGGGCCGAGCGGCGGACGCCGGCTGCGCCGCGGGAGCGGCCGGACCGCTCTGCGCCGGGGCCTCCGGAGCGGACGGCCCGGTCGCCACGGCGGCGGGCGCCACGTTCTCGGCCGGGCCGGAGGACGGCTCCGTCGTCGCGCGCCCCCCGGCGAGGACGCTCTGGCGTACCGGTGAGCCCGTCGCCCCGTTCGACGGGGCCGCAGCACCCAGCGGCGGCGTCACGCCACGCGTGGTCTGCGACGTGGGCGCCCAGCTGGGGGCCAGTCCGCCGGATCCCGCGGGCGCCGCGCTGTCAGAGGGTGGAAATGCCATTGAGAACACTCTCCAAGACGCTCAGGGAAAGTCCCGAGTGGTTGCTGCCGTGGCCCGTGTGGACGTTGACGGGGGCCGAGGTGTGCACGGTGATGTGCCCCTCCTCCTGCATGTCCGCCGCGAGGATGCGGACGACGCCGAGGGGAAGCTTCAAGAGGGCGGACAGCTCCGCGATCGACACGTAGGTGTGGGCGGCGTGCTGCAGGATCGCGCGCTTCTCAGGGGTGAGCCCGAAGCTGTTGACCGCGCCGGGCATGACCTCGACCAGCGCCTCGAGCGGCAGGTCGGACATGGAGGAGCGGACACGGCCACCCGTGACTGCGTAGGGACGCACCGTGGAAGCCTCGTAGACGTCCGCGGACTGCGCGCCCCGGGTACCGAACGGTGCGTGCGTCATCTTCTATCTCATCCCACCTGCGCGGACCGAGTCGCGCCGTCGACCGGAAGGTTTCCCCGCATCTCGGAGATGAGCTGCGGTGTGAGCGTGGCCTCCGTCCGGGAGACCAGGAGTGCCATCTCGTAGCCGATCAGGCCGATGTCGCAGCTCGCCTCGGCGACGACCGCCAGCACCGAACCGTTCGAGACGTTCATCAGGAAGAGGTACCCGTTGTCCATCTCGATGATGGCCTGCCGGACGTTGCCGCCGTTGAGCTGGCGCGAGGCACCGCGGGTGAGGCTCGACATGCCCGACACGATCGCTGCCAGCTGGTCACCGCTGGTGCGGTCGAGCTGGTCCGACATCGCCATGAGCAGACCGTCCGCAGAGACCACGAGGGTGTGGCGGCTGCCCGGGACGGTCCGGACGAAGTTGTCGAGAAGCCACCCGAAGTTGGTCGCTTCAGTACTGAGGGTCACGCTTCCTCCTCGTCAGGTGCGCTGTCTGCGCAGGTCACCGCTGCTGCGGAGTAGATCACAGGACATCATTCACGCTCGGTAAGCATCCGTCGAGCCCCCCGGGCCCATCGCCTCGGTGCGGCCGCGGGCGGTCGCGGACTGGAACGCGGACAGTCGCGCTCGCAGCTGCTCCGGATCGCGGTCGATCGACGCGGTGAACCGCTCGGCCGGCACGCTCGGCTCCGGGCTCCGGCCCCGGCGGGCCAAGCCGTTCGCGGCGGTGGGAGCCACCGAGGTGGGCCGGTACGTCTGCTCGTCGTTGCTGATCGTCACGTTCTCTTCCTGGAAGACACCCCGCTGCATCAGCGTGGACATCTCCTCGTACAGGACGGCCGAGGCCATCCACTCGGATCGCGCCTCCACCGTGTCGGGCACGAAGTGGGGGTCGAGCGGGTCGGAGCCCATGTCCGCGGTGGACCGCAACGGCAGGACCGACTCGCCGTAGGAAGTCGCTGCGGGCCGGGTCTCGTCCGCCACCGGGGTCGGCGCCACCGGGGCCGACGGCGCGGGCGCCGGTGCGGGTTCGGGCGCGACGGCACCCGGGACGTACGGCACCTCCTGCACGGGTGCCCGGCCGAACGCGACGGGAGCGGCCTCGGGCCTCGTCGCCGTCTGCTCAGCCGGCCCTCCCCACGGCACCTCTGCCGGCTCGGGGGTCGCCAGGGGCGGGGCAGCGCGCTCCGCCCGGGTGACCGCCGGAGCGAACGGGTCGACGACGGACCGGCGCTCGGGAGCCGGGTCCGGCGAGTCCGAGGACGACCGGAACTGCGGGGTGGTCAGCGGGTCGACGCCGTCGGCCGAGCCGACCAGCGCCGGGGCCGAGGGGCCGGTCGCCGGTCCGCTCGCCGTCGACGCGGTGCCCTGCACCGCGGGCCGGCGCCCGAAGAGACCGCGCTTGCGCGGGTTCTGCGCGGTGGCGTCCGACCGGCGGGTCGGCAGGTCCGACATGAGGTCCTCGAACGCGGGCAGCGCGGTGAACCCGTGGTCGTCAGCCTCCGGGGCGTCCTGCGCCTCGGCCGCACGTGCTGCGGCGACCGGGCTCGGTGCCGTCGCCGGGCTCGGCTCGGGGGCCCAGGACGATCCGGCGGCGTCGTGCTGCGGGACGTACGGCTCGTCGGCACGAGGCTCGGACGGTTCGGAGCGGACCGGCTCCGGAGCGAACGACTCCGGCGCATACGGCGTCCCGCTGTCGACGGGCTCGCGCGCGGGCGGCTCGTCCGCGACGCCGTAGGCGGCCGCGGCGTGCTCCTCGAACTGCGCGGGCAGGTCGGCGGGGTCGTCGGAGACGGCGTCGAGCTGCAGGGTGCTCTCGCCGAGGTTCTCCATCGATCGGAAGCTGGAGAAGAGGCCGGTGCGCTGCTCCACCTCGATCGGCTTCGCCGGAGCCTCGTCCGCGGACGGGAGCGGCAACGAGCCGGACAACGCGGCAGGCTCCGATCGGCCGGCGCCGCTGCGACGACGGCTCGGCAGCGAAGCCGCCGACGCCTCGACCTCGCTCGGCGGGGTCCACGCCGCGTCCTCCTGACCCGGGGCGGACTCCTCGAGCGACGGGGTCTCCAGCGGCGGCAGCACGATCGACTCGGTCGGGGCACCTCCGTCACCGCGGCGTCGGCGGGGCATACCGGTGGCGGTGGTGCCGTCGGTGAGCGCGTCGAGGTCCACGGGCTCCGCGACGGGCGGCTCCGGTTCCGTCATGCCGAACGACGCCGGGGCCACCGTCCGCCGGGGGGCCTCCGGTGCGGAGGCAGCAGGGTCCTGCGCGGAGGCCGCGGAGGCCGTCGGGGCGGGCTCAGGCTCGCGCGGCGCATCGGCGGTGGGAACCGTCGCCGGCACGGCACCGGTGAGCTCCGAGGCGGACGCCGCGCTGCCGAGCTGGGACGCGGAACGCTGCGTCGCCGCCTCGAGCGGGTCGGTGGGCTGCGGGAGGGTCACGGCGTCGTCCGCGAGGAACAGCGCCGCGGGGAAGACCACTACCACGACCGTGCCCTTGCCGTCCTGGCCCGTGCTGAACTCGACCTGCGCGCCGAGACGGCCGGCGAGCCGGCCGACCACGAAGAGGCCGAGGCGCTGGGCGCCGACCGCGTCGGACGCGGCCGCCGAGGTGACCTTGGCGTTCGCGTCCGCGATCTCCTGCGCGGACATGCCCAGCCCGTGGTCGCGCACGGTCACGACGACGCCGCGGGTGTCGCTGCCGGTGATGACCTCGACGGGTGTGTGCGGCTCGGAGAACATCGTCGCGTTCTCGAGGAGCTCTGCGATCAGGTGCGCGGCGTTGAGGGCGTTGTGGCCGAGCATCTGCGGGTCGGTGTGCAGGTCCAGGCGGACCCGGTCGTAGAGCTCGATCTCCGAGGACGCCGTCCGGATCACGTCGGAGACCGGCATCGGCGTGCGCACCCGGCGCCCGGAGTCGATGCCCGCGAGCACCAGCAGGGATTCCGCGTTGCGCCGCATCCGCGTCGCGAGGTGGTCCAGACGGAAGAGGTTGGACAGCGTGCTCGGGTCCTCCTCCGACCGCTCCAGCTCGTCGAGGAAGGCGAGCTGGCGGTTGAGGAGCACCTGGTCGCGGCGGGCCACGTTGACGAACATCTCGGCGATCGACCCACGCAGGGCCGCCTGCTCGCGCGCCACCTCCATCGTGGTCGCGTTGACCTCGTTGAACGCGTTGGCCAGGCGGCCGATCTCGTCGGAGGACTCGACCGGGATCTCGACGAGGTCGGTGGACGGTGTCTGCCCCGGGACAGCCATCTGCTCCACCATCTCGGGCAGCCGGTCACGCACCTCGGCGGTGGCGGTGGTCAGGCGGCGCAGCGGCGTGACGATCCGGCGGGCGATGACGAGCGCGAACACCAGCGACAGGAGCACGATGCCGAACGCCGACGCCACCGTGCCGACCGCCTGCAGGCGGGCGTCGTCGGACAGGTCCCGGGAGTACGTCACGGTGTCGAGCCGCACGTCGTTGCGCACCGGCTGCATGTCGTCGATCCAGCCCTGGGACAGCTCGGCCCACTGCGCCGCGTCCGCCGGGTTGACCTGCGAGAAGTTCAGGTACTCCAGCTGGAACCGCAGGTCCTGCAGCTCCTCGCTGTAGGCGGGCAGCGTGTAGTCCATCCCCAGGCGGTCGATCTGTTCCTGGGCGCTGACGCGGAACTCGTTCGTCTCCTTCAGCGCGACGACCATCCGCTGCATGAGCTGGGCGTTGTAGTCGGGGTTGTCCTCGTCCTGCTGCTGCGCCCCCGCCGCGTTCGCCAGGCCGAGCGCCACGAGCGGACGCTCGTAGGTGTTGGCGAGCATGACCTCGTCCATCGCGATGTACGCGTTGAGGCGCTCGGCCAGACCGGACTCGTTCGAGGACGCCGACAGAGCACGGGGCACGTCGAGGGCGCGCTCGATGATCTCGGTGTAGCGCTGGGTGGCGGAGGTCTCCGAGATCTGGCCGGACAGGACCTGGCGCTGCAGCTCGTCGAGCTCGCGCCGGTCGTCGAGCGTCGCCTCGATCGCGTCGCGCACGCTCGTGCTCAGCTCGTCGGTGTCGAGGGCACGCAGGGCCTCGTTGCGCGCGTCGACCGCCTCGTCGCTGGCCTCCTGGGCCGCCACGAGCTGGTCCTCACCCACGGACTCGGAGTCGTTGAGAGCGAGCATCGCGACGCCGCGTTCCGTGGCCACCGCGGTGCCGGCGCGGTCCTGCAGGTCGAGGCTGTCGATGACGTCGGCCGTCTGGGACGCCCTGTCCGCGTCCTGCAGCGCGCCCCACGAGATGTAGCCGGCGGCGAGCAGGAGGACGAAGATCGGCACGGCGAGTGTCGCAAGGATCTTCCCGCGAACGCCCAACCTGCGGAGCATGTGGACCTCTCTCCATCACTGATCGATCGGAGCCCCGGGAGGTGTCCAACCCCCTCGTGACCTCCGGATGTTCGTCGCACCCTGGGACCGCTCCCCCCGCGCGACGTCGTGCGCGGGTAGCCTTCCCTGGTGTGCGAGCCGTCACGATATCGGGCGAAGGGCCCACAGGGAAACTCACCACGAACGTCATGAACCTGCGCGAACCGGACGCGGGTGAGGTGCTGGTCGACGTCGCCTCGAGTGGCGTGAACCGTGCTGACCTGCTACAACGCGCCGGTCTGTACCCGCCGCCGAAGGGTGCTCCCGAGTGGCCGGGCCTGGAGATTTCCGGTACGGTCCGGCAGCTCGGCCCGGGCGTGTCCTTCCCGCGTGTCGGCGACGAGGTGGTCGCGCTGCTCGACGGCGGCGGCTACGCCGACCAGGTGCTGGTCCGCGCCGGGCAGGTCCTCCCCCGGCCCGACGGCGTCGACCTCGTCGACGCCGCAGCGCTGCCGGAGGCGGTCTGCACGGCGTGGACCAACCTCGTCGACGCCGGTCGGCTCCGCGCGGGCGAGACCCTCCTGGTGCACGGCGGGTCCGGCGGCGTGGGCAGCGTCGCGGTGCAGCTCGGCGTGGCCCTCGGCGCGACGGTGATCGCCACCGCCGGCGGACCCGAGCGCGCCGAGCGGTGCCGCGCGCTGGGGGCGAGCGTCGTCGTCGACCACCGCGCCGAGGACGTGGTCGC
The DNA here is from genome assembly GCF_044769875.1 of Isoptericola aurantiacus. Lineage (NCBI taxonomy): Bacteria > Bacillati > Actinomycetota > Actinomycetes > Micrococcales > Promicromonosporaceae > Isoptericola > Isoptericola aurantiacus. The sequence goes on along the minus strand of NZ_JBJBAE010000007.1, from coordinate 240,357 downwards.
CGCCGTCCGCGCCGCGACCGACGGGCGTGGGGCCGACGTCGTGCTCGACGTGCTCGGCGGCGGCGGGCTGGGCGACAACGTCCGGCTGCTGGCCGACGGCGGACGCCTCGTCGTGATCGGCCTGCTGCAGGGGCGTCGGGGCGAGCTCGACCTGGCCCGGCTCATGGCCCGCCGGGCCACGGTCACCGGGACCACCCTGCGCTCCCGCAGCGCCGAGGAGAAGGCCCGGATCGTCGCGGCGGTGGCCGAGCACGTGTGGCCGATGGTCGCGGACGGCCGCGTGCGACCCGTGGTGCACGCGCGGCTCCCCCTCGACGAGGCCGAGGAGGCCCACCGGCTGCTGGAGTCCGGAGAGGCCTTCGGCAAGGTGCTGCTCCTGCCCTGAGACCCGAGGACGGGCAGACTGGTGACATGAGCGACGAGCACCGCACGGTGACCCCCCTGGGCGACGACGTGCCGGCCGCGTCCACGCCGTCGGCGGATCGGCCCACCGAGGAGGAGGGCTCCAGCATCTCCGAGCCGGCCAAGGTCATGCGGATCGGCAGCATGGTCAAGAAGCTGCTCGACGAGGTGCGCGACGCCCCGCTGGACGACGCCGCGCGGACCCGCCTGGCGGAGATCCACGAACGGTCGCTGGCCGAGCTCGAGGACGGGCTCTCCGAGGACCTGGTCGCCGAGCTGCACCGCATCACGCTGCCGTTCACGGAGAAGTCGACGCCGTCGGACGCCGAGCTGCGCATCGCCCAGGCCCAGCTGGTGGGCTGGCTGGAGGGCCTGTTCCACGGCATCCAGACCGCTCTGGTGGCCCAGCAGATGGCCGCGCAGCAGCAGCTCAGCCAGATGCGACGCCAGCTGCCGCCCGGCACCCCGCACCCGTTCGCCGGCGGGCCGGGCGACGACGAACGCTCACCCGGCCAGTACCTCTGACTCGTCGCGGCCGGTCGCCGTCATGGCGATCGCCCCGGAGATCAGCACCAGGCCGGCCAGCTCGGGCCACGTCGGGATCTGCTGCAGGACGACGGCGCCGACGGCGGTCGCCGTGGCCGGCAGCAGCGCGAGCAGCACGGCGAACGTCGCCGTACCGACCCTGCGCAGCACCACCTGGTCGAGCACGTACGGCACCACCGACGAGCACACCGCCACGACCAGCAGGAAGGCGAGCAGACCGACGTCGGGCACCACCCGGGTGACGGACCCGCCGAAGAACGGCGCGAAGACGAGCGCGCCTGCCACCATGCCGACGGCCAGGCCGTCGATCCCCGCTCCGCCCCCGGCGACGCGCTTGCCGAGGACGATGTAGCCGGCCCAGCAGGCAGCGGCGCCGAAGACCGCGACCAGGCCGACGACGACGTCGTCGCGCGGCAGACCGCCGTCGAGCGTGATGCCGGCGAGCAGCACGACCCCGGCCGCGGCGACGACGATCGCACCCCGCTCGCGCCATCCGCGCCCCGTGACGGCGGCCACCGCCACCGGGCCGGTGAACTCGAGGGCCACGGCGACACCGAGCGGCAGGTGGTCGATGGCCACGTAGAAGACCACGTTCATCGCGGACAGGGCGATACCGAAGAGGCAGGCGTGCACGAGCTCGACGCGGGTCCAGCGGCGGCGCCACGGTCGCCGCCACGCCAGGAGGACGACGGCGGCCAGGACGATCCGCCACCAGCTCACCGTGGGTGCACCCAGGGTGTCGAAGAGGCCCACGGCCACCGCGGCGCCGAGGTAGAGCGTCAGCCCGGAGACGGCGAACAGTGCCGGCGCCGGGACCCTGCCGAGCGCCCCGCCGGGCGTCGACGACGGCGGACGCGGCGACGCGGGGCGGGCTGCGGCAGACACCTGGGGAGCCTACGCCGGACCCGTCGCTCCCTCGACACCGCCGTGTCGCCGCCGCTGCGCACCAGGCCGCGGATAACCTGCAGGGAGGGGCCGTCCCGGCAGGTGGCGGCGGACAGGAGGTCGTCATGGGGTTCGGCCAGGCGGTCGCGACCGTCTTCAGCAGGTACGCGACGTTCTCGGGCCGCGCGCGCCGCTCCGAGTTCTGGTGGTGGTACCTCTTCGTGCTGCTGCTGAGCATCGCGGTGAGCGTCGTCGTGGCGGTCACCGGTGGCTACAGCATCGACGACGAGACGGGACTGCCGGTCTACGGATCGGGCACCGCCCTGCTGATCCTGCTGCTCTGGCTGGTCCTCGTGGTCCCGAACATCGCCGTCACGGTGCGCCGGCTCCACGACACCGACCGCTCGGGGTTCTGGTGGTTCATCGGGTTCGTGCCGCTGGTGGGTTGGATCATCCTGCTGGTGCTCATGGTGCTCGAGGGGACCCAGGGGCCGAACCGCTACGGTCCCGACCCGACGTACACCGGGGTGCCGCAGGGCTGACGGGCGCCGTCGCCGGCGGACGACGTCCGGTGCGGTCCAAGTGTGAAGAAAACTTGATGAGATCCTGGACACGGTGTGATCGCGTCCCCTAGGTTCGCGTGCGGTCGCCTCACCCGACGCGACACCCCGCACGAACCCAGGAGCAGCATGTCCTTCGGCGATGCCATCAAGACCGTCTTCAGCAAGTACGCCACGTTCTCGGGCCGGGCCCGCCGCTCGGAGTTCTGGTTCTGGGCCCTGTTCGTGTTCCTGATCAACGTCGTGATGTCGATCCTGATCAGCGCCACCGGCGGTATCTCGATCGACCTGGACACCGGCGAGATCAGCTACGGGGCCACGTACTTCCTCGCGGCGCTCGTCGGTCTGGCGCTCCTGCTCCCGAACCTCGCCGTCACGGTCCGCCGTCTGCACGACACCGACCGCTCCGGCTTCTGGTGGTTCATCGCCCTCGTGCCGTTCGTCGGCTGGATCATCCTGCTGGTCTTCACGGTCCTCGAGGGGACCCGGGGGCCGAACCGCTTCGGTGCCGACCCGAAGCTCGCCGCGGGCGAGGCGCCCGCGCAGGCTCCGCAGGTCTGAGCCCACGCCGCACGCGCGGTCCCCACCTCTCTGCACGAGGTGGGGACCGCGCGGGCGGTCATGGTCGCGCCTGGCGCTCAGCCCTTCACGGCACCCGCCAGCATCCCCCGGACGAAGTAGCGCTGCAGCAGCAGGAACACGATCAACGGGACGATCATGGCGATGAAGGCACCGGCGGTCAGGAGGTGCCAGTCGCCGCCCCGCGAGCCCGCCAGGTCGGCGACGACCACCGTCAGCGGCCGGTACTCCGGTGCCGCGAAGGTCAGGCCGACCAGCAGGTCGTTCCACACCCACAGGAACTGGAAGATCCCGAAGGCCGCGATGGCCGGCACCAGCAGCGGGAAGAGCACCCGGAAGAAGATCTTCACGTGCCCGGCACCGTCCACCCGCGCCGCCTCGACCAGCGACCGCGGGATGTCCTTCATGAAGTTGTGCAGCAGGAAGACGGCCAGCGGCAGGGCGAAGATCGAGTGGGAGAGCCACACGGTCCAGAACGAACCCGCCATGCCCCACCCGTTGTAGTTGGTCAGCAGCGGGACCAGGGTCACCTGGATGGGCACGACCTGCAGGGCGAAGACCGCCACGAACAGCACGTTGCGGCCGGGGAACTCGATCCAGGCGAACCCGTACGCAGCCAGCAGGGCCACGGTGATGGGGATGACCACCGCCGGGATGGTGATGACGAACGTGTTGACGAACGAGTCGGCCAGGTTGCTGCCGTTGCCGAACAGCGCCTGGTCGTAGTTGTCGAGCGTCAGCTCGGTCTCACCGTTGAACAGGCCGGGGACCACCGTCCACCACCCGCTGGTGCGGATGTCGATCTCCGGCCGGAACGACGTCACCAGCAGACCGGCCGTCGGGATGGTCCACAGGACGGCCAGGATGACGGCGGTCAGCGACGCCCAGGGCGAGGTGAGCCGCCCCTTGGTGGCGATCGCCCGCTTCTCCAGCCGGGTCAGCTTGCGCGGCGGGACCGGCGCGGTGTCCTCCGTCTGCGTGGTGGAGGCCGGGACGGGTGGCGTGGTGCTCATCGGATCTCCTCCGACTGGCGCATCTGGCGCACGTTGTACGCGACGATCGGGATCACCAGGATGAACAGCACCACGGCCAGCGCCGAGGCCAGACCCTGGTTGTTCTGCCGGAACGCCTGCGTGTAGAACTCGTTGGAGATGACCTGCGTGCCGAACTGCCCGCCGGTCATGGTGCGGACGATGTCGAACGCCTTGAGCGTCGCCATCGCGATCGTGGTCAGGACGACCACGAGTGCCGGCCGGATGCTCGGAACCGTGATGTAGCGGAACATGCCCATGCCGTGCAGGCCGTCGAGGCGTGCGGCCTCGACGATGTCGTCCGGGATCGCCTTGATGGCCGCGGCCAGCACCGTCATGGCGAAACCGGTCTGGATCCAGATCATCACCACGATGAGGAACCCGGTGTTCCACGGTTCGCCGATGAGGAACTGCTGGGGCGGTATCCCGAGCCAGACCAGGACCTGGTTGAGCAGGCCGATCTGGTTCACGCCGGGCTGGTCGGGGCGGAACTCGTAGACGAACCCCCAGATGATCGAGGCGCCCACCATGGAGATGGCCATCGGGATGAAGATCAGCGTCTTGGCGGCCTTCTCGAACCGCGCCCGGTCCACGAGCACCGCGTAGACCAGGCCGATGAGCGTGCTGAGCAGGGGTGCCAGGATCACCCACGCGGCGGTGACGATCAGCACCTTCTGGAAGGTGCCGACGGTGAACATCTGCACGTAGTTGTCCACCCCGACGAACTCCGTCGTGGTGCGGTTGAAGAACGACTTCCACAACGTCTGCAGCCCGGGGCGGATGAGACCGAACGTGATGAGCAGCAACGCCGGGCCGACGAACCCGACCGCGACCACCCACGCCGGGATGCGTTTGGGCCGGTCCACCACGAACAGGATGATGCTCATGACGCCCGCGAAGAGCAGGATCGCAATCACCATCACGGTGAACTTCTCACCGGGACCGTTCGGATTCAGCAGGAATTCCGTCAACCAGTCCACCACTCACCTCCACGGGTAGGCCGGCCCGGGCCGTCGGACGCCGCGTGCGGCGTCGACGGCCCGGGCCGGGTCGATCACATCGGCCAGCTGTTCTCGATCTGGTCGGTGACCTCCTGGCTGGAGGCTCCGGTCAGCCAGTCGACGATGCCGTTCCAGAACGTCCCCGCACCCACCTCGCCGGGCATGAGGTCGGACGCGTCGAACCGGAACACGGTCTCCTCGTCCGACACCAGGGCTGCGGCGTCCTGGTCGAACTCCGAGGCGAGGTTGTTGACGTCCAGGCCGTTGTTCGCGCTGAACCAACCGCCGTCGGGCGTGGCGATGGCCTTCTGGTTGGCCCAGTCCGCGCTGGCCAGGTAGGTCTGGAACGCCTGGACCTCGGGCCGGTCGTCGAACGCGGCGACGAACTCACCGCCGCCGAGCACCGGCTGGATGTCGGTCTGGTCGGTGGGCAGGTAGAAGGCGTAGACGTCGCCGTCCGACCCGACCTCGGTGCCCTCGGGCCACTGGGTGGCGTAGAAGCTCGCCATCCGGTACATCCAGCAGGTGCCGTCCAGCACGCCGACGCCCGCCTGGTCCCAGGGAGTGGTGGCGATGGAGTCGACCCCGCCCAGCCCGGCGTTGACGTAGTCCGGGTTCTTGAGGATCTCGCCGGCGGTGTCGAAGGCGTCGACGATCTGCGGGTCGTTGAACGGGATCTCGTGCGTGTACCACTGGTCGTAGACGTCCGGCCCGGCGGTGCGGAGCACGACGTCCTCGATCCAGTCGGTGCCGGCCCAGCCGGTCGCGTCACCGGACTCCACGCCGGCGCACCACGGGAGAACCTCCTGCTCGGTGGCGATGGTCTCGGTGAGGTCCATCAGCTCGGTCCACGTCTCCGGGACCTCGTAGCCGGCGTCGGCGAACATCGCGGGGTTGTACCAGACGAAGGACTTGGCGTTGGCCCCCAGCGGCGCGGCGTAGAAGGTGCCGTCGACCGAGCCGTAGTCCTTCCACTCCTCGCTGAAGAACTCGTCGACGTTCGCGACCGTCGCCTCCGGGGCCTCCACGATCTGGTCCGGGTAGTCGTTGACGATCGTGTTCAGCAGGCCGGGCTGCGGCAGGTACGCGATGTCCGGGGTGTTGCCCGCCTGGATGCGTACCAGGAGCTGGGCCTCGAACTCCCGCGAGCCCTCGTAGTCGATCGTCACGCCCGTGCAGTCCTCGAAGGCGGCGTAGGAGTCCTCCTGCTGGGTCTGCTCCGGCTCGACGATCGAGGTGTACACGCTCACCGTCGTGCCGTCGAGGTCGCCGAACTCGTCGTAGGCGGCGCAGTCGATGTCCTCGGCCATCCCGGTGCCGCCGTCGCCGTCGCCCGTGTCGCCGCCACCGCCGTCGTCGTCACCGCCGCAGGCCGCCAGGACGAGGGCGAGGCTCGCGCCCGTGGCGACCGCCGCCAGCCGGCGGCGTCGTGCCGTCGTCGTTCTGTTCATGTCAACCCCTCCACTACGTCGTGGTCGCCGACGAACCGGTACGCCGTCGGACCGCAGGAGCCCGTGGTCTCGGTGCCGAGCAGCCCGGGCTTCGTTTGCAAGTCGACCGCAACGTTGCAGGTCGTGCAACCGGTCGGGGGCCCTGAGGTGGTTACGATGCGGTGACGATCCGGCCACGGTCCGAATCGTGGGATGATCCGTGGGGGCCCGGGACGGGTGCCGACGGAACGCACCGGAAGGACCACGATGATCGAGCTGAGGACCCCGCGCGAGATCGACGAGATGCGCCCGGCGGGTCGCTTCGTCGCCGAGACCCTCCAGACCGTGCGCGAGGCCGCCCGACCCGGTGTGAACCTCCTCGAGCTGGACGCGCTGGCCCACCGCCTCATCACCGAGCGTGGCGCCGAGTCCTGCTACATCGACTACCACCCCTCGTTCGGCGCCAGCCCGTTCGGCAAGGTCATCTGCACGTCGGTCAACGACGCCGTGCTGCACGGCCTGCCGCACGACTACGCACTGGCCGACGGTGACCTGCTGAGCATCGACTTCGCCGTCGCCGTCGACGGCTGGGTCTCCGACTCCGCGCTGTCGTTCGTGGTCGGCGAGTCGCCGTCCCCCGAGCGTGCCGAGGCCGACGCGCAGCTGATCCGCACCACCGAGGTCGCCCTCGAGGCCGGGATCGCCGCCGCGCAGCCCGGCAAGAAGATCGGCGACATCTCGGCCGCCATCGCCGAGGTGGCCCGGGCTGCCGGCTACCGGATCAACACCGACTTCGGCGGCCACGGCGTCGGGCGCACCATGCACGGGGACCCGCACGTGCCGAACGACGGCCGCGCCGGACGCGGCTACCCGCTGCGGCCGGGACTCGTCATCGCCATCGAGCCCTGGTTCCTCGAGACTACGGACGAGATCTACACCGACGACGACGGCTGGACGCTGCGCTCGGCCGACGGCTCGCGCGGTGCGCACAGCGAGCACACCATCGCGATCACCGCCGACGGCCCGGTGGTCCTCACCGCCCGCGACTGACCCACCGCGGGATAGGCAACGTCGGCGCGAGGTAGGCACGATCCGCGCGAGGTAGGCACGATCCGGTGCTACCTCGCGCGAGGGTTGCCTACCTCGCGAGGAGCGAGCGCAGCACGGTCACGGCACCGTCGTCGTCGACCGTCCCGGTGACCTCGTCGGCCGAGGCCCGCACCACGTCGTCCGCGTGCCCCATCGCGACGCCGCGCGCCGCCCACCGCAGCATCTCGACGTCGTTGCGCCCGTCCCCGATCGCCACCGTCCGGTGCGGCTGGACCCGCGTGCGCCGTCGGACCTGCTCCAGCGCCGTCGCCTTGGACACACCGAGCGGAGCCAGGTCCATCCAGGCGCTCCAGCCCACGGCATAGGTGACGTCGTCGAGGCCCAGGTGCTCCACCAGCTCGTGGAACCGCTCGGACGTGGACTCGGGACTGCGGACGATGACGCGCGTGACCTCGCTGGACCACAGGTCCTCCAGCGGGACGACGACGTGCACGCCCTCCAGCTCGCCGTCCGGGAAGTACTCGGTCATCCGGAAGCCGACGCCGAGCTCCTCGACGGCGTAACGGGCGTCGGGCAGCTCGTGGCGCAGCAGGCTCAGCGCGGGCTCCGGGTCGAACGTCACCACGTCCTCGGCCACCCAGCCCTCCGGCAGTTCCGGGTCCAGGCGGACCGTCACCGCTCCGTTCGAGCACACCATCCAGCCGGACCCGATCCCGAGGTGCTGCGCGACCGGGAGCATCGAGATCAGCGAGCGGCCCGAGGCGAGCACCACCTCGTGGCCGGCCGCGCGCACCGCGGTGACGGCGTCGTGCACCGCCGACGCCATCTCCCCGGCGTAGGACAGCAGCGTGCCGTCGAGGTCGAGCGCGACGAGCCTGCGCTCGGCGCCGGTGGTCCCGGGCGCCACCTCAGCGCACCGGCTCGAGGACCTCGAGGCCGCCCAGGTAGGGGCGCAGGCCCTCGGGAACCCGGACCGAGCCGTCCGCGAGCTGGTGGTTCTCCAGGATCGCGACCAGCCAGCGGGTGGTGCCCAGGGTGCCGTTCAGGGTGGCCACCGTCCGCGTGCCGTGCTCGGAGCGCTCGCGGACGTTCATGCGCCGCGCCTGGAACGTCGTGCAGTTCGACGTCGAGGTGAGCTCGAGGTAGCGCTCCTGGCTCGGCAGCCACGCCTCGCAGTCGAACTTGCGCGCGGCGCTGGTGCCCAGGTCGCCCGCCGCCGTGTCGATCACCCGGTAGGGCAGCTCGACCTTGGCGAGCATCGCCTCCTCCCAGGCGAGCAGCCGCTCGTGCTCGGCCGCGGCGTCCTCCGGGCGGCAGTAGGTGAACATCTCCACCTTGTGGAACTGGTGGACGCGGATGATGCCGCGCACGTCCTTGCCGTGCGACCCCGCCTCGCGGCGGTAGCACGCGCTCCAGCCGGCGTACCGCTTCGGACCGTCGTCGAGGTCCAGGATCTCCCCGCCGTGGTAGCCCGCGAGCGCCACCTCCGAGGTGCCGACCAGGTAGAGGTCGTCCCGCTCGAGGCGGTAGATCTCGTCGGCGTGGGCACCGAGGAACCCGGTGCCGCGCATCGTCGCCGGCGTGACGAGCGTCGGGGTGACCATGGGGGTGAAGCCCTCGGCCATCGCCAGGTCGGCGGCCGCGTTGAGCAGCGCGAGCTCGAGCCGCGCGCCGACGCCGGTCAGGAAGTAGAAGCGTGAGCCGGAGACCTTCGCGCCGCGCTGCGTGTCGATCGCGTGCAGTCCCTCGCCCAGGTCCAGGTGGTCACGGGGCTCGAACCCCTCGGCGGCGAAGTCGCGGGGGGTCCCGACGTGCTTGAGCGTGAGGAAGTCGTCCTCGCCCCCGGGAGGCGCACCCTCGACCACGTTGGGGATGGCCCAGAGCAGCTCGTCGAGCTCGGCCTCGGCCTCGTTCGCCGTGGCCTGGTGCGCCTTGACCTGGCCGGCGAGCTCCTTGGTCCGGGCGAGCAGGGCCGCCTTCTCGTCGCCGGAGGCCTGGGCGACCTGCTTGCCCATCGCCTTCTGCTCGGCCCGCAACGACTCGAACTCCGTGAGGGACGACCGTCGCCTGGTGTCGGCGGCGATCGCCGCGTCCACCAGGTCGGGGTCCTCGCCGCGGGCCTGCTGGCTCGCGCGGACGGCGTCGGGGTTGTCGCGCAGGAGGCGGATGTCGATCACGTCCGCCAGCCTAGCGGCCACGGGCGGCCGGACCCGGCTCCCGCCGGGGCGCTCCACCTCGCGGGAACGCCCGAACAGTCCTATCTTTCGGTCATGCCCTGGGAGCTCAGCGTCGGGATCGCCGCCCTCGTCGTCGGGGTCACCGCACTGGTGGCCGCGCTCGTCGTCCTGCGCCGCAGCAGGCGGCAGCCGCGACGGTCGGCGGCGGGCGGTCAGGACGACGGCCGCACGCAGCGGCCGCAGCTCGCGCTGATCGTCAACCCGTCCAAGGAGCACACCGCGCAGATCATGACGACGGTGCGCCGGCTCGCCACCGAGGCCGCGCTGCCGACGCCCCGCTTCTACGAGACCACGCGGGCCGACCCGGGCACCGGACAGACGCGCACCGCCCTGGCCGACGGTGCCGACGTCGTCGTCGCCGCCGGCGGGGACGGCACGGTGCGCGCCGTCGCCGAGGGACTGGTCGGCACGGGCACGCCGATGGGCATCATCCCCGCGGGCACCGGCAACCTCCTGGCCCGCAACCTCGACATCCCGCTCACCGACGTCGCCGACGCCCTGACGGTGGTGCTCGGCGGGATCGACCGCACCATCGACGTGGGCCGGGCGCAGATCACCGAGCGGGCCGAGGGCGAGGAGGCACCCGAGGACGTCGACGACGACGTCGCGCATCTCTTCCTCGTGATCGCCGGCCTGGGGTTCGACGCCGCGATGGTGGCGGACGCCGACGACCAGCTCAAGGCGAAGATGGGGTGGGTCGCCTACTTCCTGGCCGGGGCACGGCACCTGCACGGCCGCCGGATGCGCGCGCAGATCACCGTCGACGACACGGAGACCGTCGAGGCGCGGCTGCGCAGCATCATGGTCGGCAACTGCGGCCGGCTCCCGGGCGGCATCACCCTGCTCCCGGACGCGGAGATCGACGACGGCGAGCTCGACGTCGCCGCGATCGACACGCGCGGCGGGCTCGCCGGCTGGGCCCAGCTCTTCGGCGAGGTCGTCGCCCAGGGACTGGGGATGCACAACGAGGCACCCGTCAAGATCGGGCGGATCGACCACACCCGCGCCCGCCGGGTCCGGATCCGGGTCGCGGAGGGCGAGCAGGCACAGGTCGACGGCGACGTGCTCGGCAAGGCCGTCGAGATGGAGAGCTGGGTCGAGGCCGGAGCGCTCGTGGTCCGCACCCCGGCGAAGGTCTAGTCCTGCCCGCCGGCTGCGACGCCCCTGGCCCGCCCGGCGGCCCCGGGCGCGCCGCATAGGCTGACCAGGTGCGTCCCCTCGCTCGTCCCCTCGCCGTCCTCGTCGCGCTGCTCGCGGCGTGCGGCACGGCCCTGCTGCCGTCCGCGGCGCACGCCGACGACGGGCAGGGCGCCGCGCCGACCGACACCCCGTTGGTGCTGGCGGGCGTGGCAGGGCTGCGCTGGAGCGACGTCGACGTCGACCGCACCCCGAACCTCTGGCGCCTCGTCGGCGGGGGCTCCGTGGCGTCCGTGGCCGTGCGGACGCTCACCCCGACGTGTCCGGTGGACGCCTGGCTCACGATCTCGGCCGGCCAGCGCGTCAGCACCGGCACGGGGACCGGGTCGCCGTGCGCCGACGTGCCCGGCACCGACCCGCCCGGCGCGGGTCCCGGGACCGCGGCCGTGACCGTCCCGGGGCGCGACGACCTGCTGCCCACGGAACCGCTCGTGCCGCCCGTCGCGGAGCCCGGTGCGCTCGGTGAGCTGGTCGACGTCGCCGGCACCTGCGCGACCGCCGTGGGGCCGGGCGGTGCCGTGGCCCTGGCCCGCGACGACGGCTCCGTGACCCGCTACCTGCCCGACCTCGAGGACCTCGACGCCGACCAGGTGGCGGCCTGCCCCGCCACCGTGGTGGACCTGGGCTCGTTGCCGGACGTCTCCACCGACCGCGGCGCCGCGGTCCGCGAGCTCGACGACCAGGTGGGCGAGCTCGCCGCACTGCTTCCCGCACAGGGTCGACTGGTGGTGGCCGGGATCGCCGACACCCCGCAGGGGCCCTCAGACCTGCAGGTCGTGGTCGACTGGACCGCGCCGGGCGGGGACGCCACCTGGCTCACCTCGACGTCGTCCCGCTGGACGGGCGTCGTGGTGCCGGCCGACCTGGCCGCCACCGTCGCCGACACGGTGACCGGCGGTGCGCTCTCGGGCGCCGGACCCGACGGCGACGACGACGGCGCGGCGGCCGACGACGTGGCGGCGGCCCTCGCACCGTTCACCGGGTCCCCGCTCGAGCACGGGGCGGACCGGCGGATCCCGGTGACCACCACGGTGGAGAACCGGCAGTACCTCAGCGTCCTGAACGACACCGTCCCGCGCCTGGCCCCGGTCCTGCTCGGGCTCGTGGCCCTGGTCGGCCTGGTCGTGGCCGCCGCGCTGGTCACCGCGCGCCGCCTCGGATCGCGCAGTGCTCCCGGCGATCCCGGCGATCCCGGGGCTCCCGGAGCACCCGACGCTCCCGGCGTGGTCCCCGCCCCGACACGGCCCTGGCGACGGGTGGCCCTGGCCGCCCTGATGGTCGCCACCAGCCTGCCGGTCGCGGCGTCGCTGGCGACGTCGACCCGGTGGTGGGCGTGGCCGTCCCCCGTGCTGGCGCTGCTGCTGGCCCTCTCGGTCGCCGCCCTGGGCGTGTCGTGGGCGGGCTGGGCGGCGCGTCGCCTCCTGCCGGCCTCGCCGTGGCGCGTCACCACCACCCTCGCGGCCATCACCTGGCTGGTGCTCACCGTGGACGGTCTGACGGGCACCACCCTGCAGCAGGGCTCCCTGCTCGGTCCGTCCCCTTCGCTCGGTGCCCGCTTCTACGGCTTCTCCAACACCGTCTTCGCCGTGTACGCCGTGGCCGGGCTGCTGCTGTCCGCCGGTCTGGCGGCGACCGTCCGCGCCCGGGGCGGCACCCCGGGTCGCGCCGCCGGGGTGGCGGGCGCGGTCGGGGTCGTCACGGTGCTCGTCGACGGGCTGCCCGCGTTCGGCGCCGACCTGGGCGGCATCTTCGCCCTCGTCCCGGGTTTCGCGGTGCTGGTGCTCGGCGTCGCCGGGACACGGATGACCTGGCGCCGGGCCGTGCTGGTGGGGGCCGCGACGGTCGGCGTGGTGGTCCTCGTCGCGGTGGCGGACCGGCTCGTCGGCGGCGGCAGCGGCCACCTGGGCGACTTCGTGCAGTCGATCCTGGACGGCCGCGCGGTCGGCGTGGTGGCGGGCAAGGCCACCGGCGCCTGGGCGACGGTCGCCCACCCGGCCGGGGCGGTCGCCGTCGTCGTGTGCGCGGCGGCGGCCTGGGCCGTGCTCAGCCCGGGCCGGGCACACCTGGTGGGTCTGGCCGACGCCTACCGACGCGACCCGCTGCTGCGCCGCGCGGTGGTGGCGCTCGTCGTCACCGCCGTCGTCGGCACGCTCCTCAACGACTCGGGGATCCTGGTCGCCTCTCTCGTGCTCGCCCTGTCGACGCCGGCACTGCTCGCCGGGTACCTCGAGGACACGGACGGCCGGGCCGGGGCGACGGCGCAGGCACGCGACGCTGCCGTCGGCCCGGCGAGCGAACCGGGCGTCCGCCGCCTGCCGACGGTGCTGGTGACGGTGAGCGGCGCGACGCTCGTGCTGCTGCTGCTCGCCTCCAGCGCGCTCGGCTCGGCGGGGCTGCGCGCCGCCGATGACGCGGCGGACGCCGGCGCCCAGGTGGCCCCCGGTGGCGCGGGCGTCGTCGCCGGGGACGGCCCGCTCGTCGTCGTCGGGACCACGGGCGTGCGCTGGGACGACGTCACGCAGGATCGTGCGCCCGTGCTCGCCGGGCTGCTCGCGGACGGCTACGGCGCGGGAGGGACGGCGCAGCCGACCGGGGCGGCGAGCCGGTGCGCCGTCGGCGGCTGGCTCGCGCTCTCCGCGGGCAGCCTCACCGAGGTCTCCCCCGGCCAGGACGACGACGGTCGCTGGCGGTGCCCGACGCCGCGACCCGTGCCGGCGGACGACGGCACCGGCGGCGCGGTGGTCGAGGGCTGGGACGAGCTCGTCGACCTCCAGCGCGATTCCACCTACCAGGCCGTGCTCGGGTCCCTCGGCGACCAGCTCGCGGCGGCAGGGTGCACGACGGCCGTGGGCCCCGGGGCGGCGCTCGCGCTGGCGGGACCCGACGGCGAGGTCGCGCGGTACCGGGAGCTCGACGCCGCGACCGGTGCCGGCACGGACGCGTTCGACTGCCCGGTGACGGTGGTCGACGCCGGCGACGCGACGGCACCTGCCGGCGACCCGGACGCCGACGCCGAGCAGCGCGCCGCCGCCCAGGAGGCGGAGCACGGAGGCGAGGTGGGCGGCGTCGACGCCACCGTGGGCGAGATCCTGGCCGCCGCCCCGCCGTCGGCCACGGTCCTGGTCGTGGACCTCGCCGGGTCCCCGGACGCCCGGCCGGTCCTCGGCGTCGCGCTCGCCCGCCCGGGCGCCGACGCGCCGCCGGAGCCCCGGTTCCTCACCAGCGCCGCGACCAGGACGGACGGCGTGGTGCGCGTGCTCGACGTGCCGTCCAGCATCCTCGGCGCCGCCGGTGCGACCCCCGCCGCGCCCGTGGACGACACCCCGCTGGTGTGGGGGTCACCCCGGCCGCAGGACACCGCCGTCGCGGCGCAGGGGCTCGCCGACCTCACCACGCTCGACCACGCGCGCCGGGCCGTCTACACCGGGTTCGTCGACCTGCCCCTGTACGCGGCCCTGGTGCTGGCCGCCGCCTGCCTGCTGCTCGGTCCCCGCCTCGCGCGGGCCACCGGCCCCCGCGCCCCGGCACGACGGCGAGCGGCCTGGGGGTGGGCCCGGGGCGCCGCGCTCCTGCTCGCCGCGCTGCCGACCGGGGCCTACCTGTCCTCCCTGACCGGCTGGTGGCGGTTCGACCAGCCCGTGCTCGCGCTCGTCCTGTCGAGCCTCGGCACGACGGCGGTGGTCGCGGCCGTCGGCGCGCTCGCACCGCGGCGGCCCGTGTGGCTCGGCCCGGGGATCGTCGCCGCGGTCACCTTCGCCGTGCTGACGCTCGACGCGCTGATCGGCACCCCGCTGAACCGCGCGAGCCCGCTCGGTTCCGCACCGACGTTCGGCGCCCGGTTCTACGGCTTCGGCAACCCGACGTTCTCCGTCTACGCGGTCGCCGCGCTCGTGACGGCCGGGGCGCTCGCGCAGGTGCTCGTGAGCCGGGGCCGCCGGGCGGCGGCCACCGCGGCGGTGGGGGTGATCGGCGTCGTGGCGATGGTGGTGGACCTGTGGCCCACGCTCGGCGCCGACCTCGGCGGGGCGCTCGTGATCGCACCGGCGTTCGCCGTGCTGGTCCTGGCCGCCTCCGGGGCGCGGCTGACCTGGCGGCGGTTCCTCGCCGTCGCCGCCGCGGGCGTCGGCGTCGTCGCCGCGGTCGGGGTGCTCGACTGGCTCCGGCCCGCCGACGAACGCTCGCACCTGGGCCGGTTCGTCGGCCAGGTGGTCGACGGCACGGCATGGGAGACGCTGGCCCGCAAGGCCGGCTACGCGCTGCGGTCCGTGCTCGACGGCGCCCCGGTCTGGTTGACGCTCGTCGTCCTGGTGGCGGGAGCCCTGCTGCTGTTCGTCCCCGCCCGCGGCACACCCCGCTGGTTCGCCCGCACGGAGGCCGCGTGGCCGCTCCTGCGGCCGACGGTCCTGGGGTTGTGGATCGTGTGCGTGGCGGGATCCGTGGTGAACGACTTCGGGGTCCGGATCGCCGTGATCGCCCTGGTGCCCGCGATCCCCCTGCTCACGGTCGCCGCGCTGCACACGCTGTGGCCCACGGGCGGCACCGCGGACCCCGCGCCGCTCGTCGCGGGCCGCCGCATAGGCTGACCCGGTGCGCCCGACCCTGCGTCCGGTCGCCGTCCTGGTCGGCCTGCTCTGCGCCCTCGCCCTGAGCCTCGTGCCGACGGCGGCCCAGGCCGACGAACCCGACACCCCGACGAGCACCCCTGTGGTGCTGGCCGGGGTCGCCGGGCTGCAGTGGTCCGACGTCGACGCCGTCCGCACGCCGAACCTGTGGCGCCTCGTGGGCGGCGGCTCCGTCGCGTCGGTCTCCGTGCGCACCCTGACCCCGACCTGCCCCGCCGACGCCTGGCTGTCGTTGTCCGCGGGCAGCCGGGTCGTGGCCGACCGCGAGGAGAGCACGGCCGGGTCGACGGACGACGGCACCGCGGACGGCACCGACGGCGCGGACCCGCAGGGAGGGGACGCCGGCGCCGACGAGCTCGCCGCACCCTGCCCGACGATCCCCGTGCTGCCGGCGCACGACGCCGTCGCGCCGGTCCACGTGCCCGGCTGGGACGGCCTCGTCACCGCGGAGGACGCGGCCGGTCCGGGGCCGCGCCCCGGCTCGCTCGGCGGCCTCGCCGAGACGGTCGGCAGCTGCACGACGGCGGTGGGCCCGGGGGCAGCCCTGGCGCTCGCCGACCCGGACGGCGACGTCGCGCGGTACCTGGGCGACGCCGGCGACCTGACGAGCAGCGCGGACCTGGCGGCCTGCCCCGTGACCGTCGTCGACCTCGGCATGCTCCCCGACGCCGCGACCGAGCGCACCGAGGCGGTCGCCCGGGTGGACGCGAGCGTCGGCCGTCTCGCCGGGCTGCTGCCGGACGGCGGCCGGCTCGTGGTGGCGGGGCTCGCCGACACCCCGCAGGGCCCGGAGGACCTGCAGGTCGTCGTGGACTGGACCGCCCCGGGCGGGGACGCGACCTGGCTGACGTCGACGTCCTCCCGCTGGCCGGGCGTCGTCGTCGCCGGTGACCTGTCCGCCACGCTCGCCGACGCGCTGCTGGCCGGTGCCGACGGCGACGACGAGGACGTCGCCGAGGCGGCGGCCGCGTTCACCGGCTCCCCCCTGCAGCACGGCGAGGACCGGCGGCTGTCCGTCTTCCGCACGGTGGAGAACCGGCAGTACCTGTCGGTGCTGACCGAGACGTTGCCGCGCATGACGCCGGTGCTCGTCGGCACGCTCGCGCTGGCCGTCGTCGCCGTGGTCACCGGGCTGCTGCTGTCCCGCCGGCGCCCGGGACGGCTGCCGCTGGCCGTCCTCACCGTGGCGTCCTGCCTGCCGGTCGCGGCCACCCTGGCGACCCTGTCCCGGTGGTGGGCCTCCCCGGTCCCCGTGACCGTCCTGTCCCTCGCGGTGGCCGGGGGCGCGCTCGCCGTGGCGCTGGTGGCCTGGTGGGCGCGACTGCTGCTCCCGCCGTCGCCGTGGCGCCTGCCCACCACCCTGGCGGCGGCGACCTGGCTGGTGCTGACCGTCGACGGGCTGACCGGCACGACGCTGCAGCAGGGGTCGCTGCTCGGACCGGCCCCGTCGCTCGGCGCCCGCTTCTACGGTTTCTCCAACTCGGTGTTCTCGGTGTACGCCGTCGCCGGGCTGGTGCTGGCCGCCGGGCTCGCCGCGCTCCTGCGCCAGCGCGGTGCGGGCCGTCGTGCGCGGGCGACCGCGGTGGCCGCGGTGGGTGTCGTGACCGTGCTCGTGGACGGGCTGCCGCCGTTCGGCGCCGACCTCGGAGGGATCCTCGCCCTGGTCCCCGCGTTCGCGGTGCTGACGCTCGGGGTGGCGGGCCTCCGCGTGACGTGGCGCCAGGTGCTGCTCGTGGCCGGAGCCACCGTGCTCGGCGCCGCCGTCGTCGCGGTCGTGGACTGGGCGTTCCCGCCGGCCACCCACCTGGGCGGGTTCGTCCAGTCGATGCTCGACGGCGACGCCCTCGAGGTCCTGGCAGCCAAGGCGGGCGGGGCCTGGGCCACCGTCGCCAACCCGGCCGGCGCCCTCGCGGCCGTCGTCTGCGCGGCGACCGCCTGGGCGGTGCTCGACCCGCTCCGGTTCCGCCTGGCCGGGCTGGCCGCCGCCTCCGACCGCGACCCCCTGCTGCGCCGCGCGGTGGGTGCCCTGGTGACGGTCGCCGTCGTCGGCACCCTGCTCAACGACTCGGGCGTGGTCGTGGCGATGTACGTGCTGCTCCTCGGGGTGCCGCTGCTGCTGGTCGGCGCGCTGGAGGACGGGCTCGCCACGGCGCCGTCGGGCGTCGCCGGCTCCGGCTCGGGCTCCGGCTCCGCCGGGGTCCCGCGCCGTCTGGCCGCCGTCGCGGCGGGGGCGCTCCTCACGCTGCAGCTCGGCGGGGCGGCGCTGCCCGCGAGCGGGCTCTCGCACGCGGGGGACGTCTCCGACGGCGGCACCCCCGCGCTGAGCGACGGCGAGCCCGTGGTGATCGTGGGGACCGACGGGCTGCGCTGGCAGGACGTCACCCCGACGGCCACCCCCACCCTGTGGCAGGCCCTGCGCGACGGTGCCGGCGCCGGCGGGGTCACGGCGTCGGTGACCGGGGCGTCGGCCGACTGCGTGGCCGCCGGCTGGTTGGGCATGTCGGCCGGGCGGAGCACGGTGACCGGCGAGAGCGTCGACGGCACCTGGCGCTGCACCGACTGGGACGTCACACCCGACGAGGTCACCGGCGGTGCCGCGGTGGACGGCTGGGACGACCTGCGGCAGCTGCAGACCGGCTCCGCGTACGACCCCCACCTGGGCGTGCTCGGCCGGACGCTGGCCGACGGCGCCGTCTGCACC
The DNA here is from genome assembly GCF_044769875.1 of Isoptericola aurantiacus. NCBI lineage: Bacteria > Bacillati > Actinomycetota > Actinomycetes > Micrococcales > Promicromonosporaceae > Isoptericola > Isoptericola aurantiacus. The sequence goes on along the minus strand of NZ_JBJBAE010000007.1, from coordinate 222,116 downwards.
ACCGCCGTCGGGCCGGCGGCCGCGCTGGCCCTGGCGACGCCCGACGGCGCCGTGGCGCGTTACCGGAGCGTGCCCGACGCGCTCGCCGACCCCGACGACGCCTTCGGCTGCCCGGTGACGATCGTCGACGCCGGATCGGCCCCGTACCACCCCACCGGCGAGGGCAGCGACTCCCGCCCCGTCCCGCAGGACGCGACCGTCCCGGGCCCGGATCGCGCCCAGGCCCTGCGCGCCGTCGACGCGACCGTGCGCGACGTGCTCGCCGCCGTGCCCGACGACGTCACCGTGCTGGTGCTCGACGTCGGCAACCCGGCGCCGACCCGCCCCTCGCTCGGCGTGGGGCTGGCGCGCACGGACACCGAGACCGCGCCGTCGTACCTCACCTCGGCCGCCACCCGGTGGCTCGGCGTCGTCCGCCTGCTCGACGTGCCGCCCACACTCGTCGAGGACTTCGGCCTGCCCCGTCCGCCCGACTTCTCCGGTGCGGCGATCTCCCTCGGGGCGGAACGGCCGAGCAGCAGCGGTGCGACCGCGCGCGACCTGGCCGCGCTCACCGACCGGGACCACGCGCTGCGCGAGGTCACGGCGTCGGTCACGCAGATCCCCACGGAGGTGGCCCTGGTCGCGTTCCTGCTGGTGGTCGTCGTGCTGCCCCGGGTCCGACGGCGGCACCCCGGCCGGGTGGCCCGCGCCCTGGACCGCGCCCTCGAGACCGTGCTGCTGCTCTGCGCCTCCGTGCCGGCCGCGACGTTCCTCATGACGACGTGGTCGTGGTGGCGGCTGCCGGACCCGGACGCCGGCCTGTGGGTGGCGCTCGGGGCCGGCACGGCGACGGTCGCGCTCGTCGGGTCGCTCGCCCCGCGCCGGCCCGCCTGGGCCGGCACGGTGCTGGTGGCGTCCGTGACGTTCGTCGTGCTCACGCTCGACGCCGTCCTCGGCACCCCGCTGCACCGGGGCAGCCCGCTCGGTGCGGCACCCACCCTCGGGGGGCGGTTCTACGGGTTCGGCAACCCCACCTACTCCGTCTACGCCGTCGCCGCCGTGCTGTGCGCGGCCGGGCTGGCCACGTTGGTGGCGCGCCGGTGGAACCGGGTCGCGGGCGCCGTCGCGGCCGGTGTGATCGGCGTGGTCACCATGGTCGCGACCGTCTGGCCCACCTTCGGGGTCGACGTCGGCGGCGGGCTGGTGCTGGTGCCCGTGTTCGCGGTCGTGGTGCTCGGGGTGCTGGGGGCCCGGCTGACGTGGCAGCGGCTGCTGCTGGCCGGCGGCGCCGGGGTGCTGCTGGTGGCCGTCATCGGCGTCCTCGACTGGTTGCGCCCGCCGGACCAGCGGTCCCACCTCGGCGCGTTCGTGCAGTCCGTGATCGACGGCGGGGCGTTCGAGACGGTGTGGCGCAAGGCCGGGTACGCCTGGGGCTCGTTGGGCGCCGGGTTCCCCGCGTGGCTGTCCCTGGCGGTGCTCGTGGCGCTCGTCCTGGTGCTGTGGGGCGGCCCGCGGTTCCGTGCCCGGTGGTCGGCCCAGGCCGAGGAGGCGTGGCCGCTGCTGCGGACCGTGCTCGTCGCCCTGCTGATCGCCGGGGTGGGCGGCGCCCTCGTCAACGACTACGGCATCCGCGTGGTCACGCTCATGCTGTTCCCGGCCGTCCCGATGCTCGGCCTGCTCGTGCTCCGGGCAATTTCTCCGCTGCCGGGGCCGCCGCGATAGCCTCCGCCGGGGCGGGTCCTGACCAGGGCCCGGACGGCTCGCCGCGCCCGGGTGGGAATCTGCGCGGCGTGTCGCACGTTATGTCAAGAGCAACGAGACTACCTACCGAACGAGGAGAGCAGTGCGACGCATTCCCCGGAAGGTCGAGATCGAGGACGACGCCGGCAAGGTCACGCGCTACGTCCGGCACGAGAACGGGCAGGGCTACGTGTCCCCCCAGGCGTCCGTCCACCGTGACGCGACCGTCGAGATCGGCGCCTACGTCGAGGCCGGCGCGCAGGTGGGCGCCCTGGCGCGGATCGGGCGCTACAGCTGGGTCGACGTCGACGCCGTCGTCGAGCACGGCGCTCGCGTCGGCAACGGCGTGCACGTCGGGGTCGACGTCGTCGTCGGCGACGGCGCCCGCGTGGGCGCGCACGCCCGGCTCGGCGCCGAGGCGCTCGTCGAACCGGGCGCCGTCGTGCTGCCCGACCAGATCGTGCCCGAGGGCAGCCGGGTGCGCGTCGAGCGGCGACGCCGCGACTTCACCGCCGCCGCCTGAGCCGGAGGTGCAGCGCAGGGTGGGGGCCGAGGAACGAGGCACCCGCCCGCAGCGGAACCGCAGGCTCAGGCGGCCAGGCCACACCGCGGCCTGAGCCGGAGGCGCAGCGCAGGGTGGGGGCCGAGGAACGAGGCACGCCCTCGCCCCGCGCTGTGGGTATGAAATCTACCGTTGCGGGCCGCTGATTCCTGCACATTTCATACCCACAGCGTTCATGGGCGGCGGCGGCGGACCGCCAGCAGCACCCCACCCGTCAGGAGCAGCAGGACGACGACGCCCAGCAGAGCGAGCACGTCGCCGCCAGTGCGAGGAAGGCGAGACGGGTCGGTCGCCGGGGGCGCGGCGAACATGTTGGTCACGGTGACCTCGGCGGGGTCTCCCCCGCCGACCGTCACGGCGCCCGGTTCGCCGCCGGCGACGGACGACACGGCCGTGCCGTCAGCACCGCCGTCGTCCGTCTCGGTGACGACGCACTCGGACCCGACCGGCAGGTCCTCGAAGAGCACCGTCTGCCCGCCACGAACCTCCCGCACGGCTCCGGCGGGCACCTCGACGTCGTCGCCGCGGTAGGTGCAGGCCAGGCTCACCTCGAACGGACCGTCGCCGAGGACCGCCGCGCCCGGGCCCGTGACCTCCTTCGACACCGCCACACCTCCCACGTCGAACGTGTTCGTCACCGTCAGGACGACCGGATCGGCGTCGGACGCCGGGACGACGGCCCGGCCTGGGCCGCCGTCCGCCACGGCGGTCGACACCGTCGACGACGTCGCGCCGCCGTCGTCGGTCTCCGTGACCACGCAGTCCGCGCCGACCGGCAGGTCGGTCCACGTGGCGGCGACTCCGGGCTCGACCGTCCGCGACGCACCACCGGGAATCTCGATCAGGTCGTCGTCGAACGTGCAGCCGAGCACCACCTCGAAGGGGCCGGCGCCCCAGAGGCCGGCGCCGGCACCCTCGACGACCTTCTCTGCCGAGAGCTCACCCAGGTCGAAGGTGTTGGTGACCAGCAACGACACCTGCTCGGCGTCCGACGCGGGCACCACGACCTCGCCGGGCTCGCCGTCCTCGACGGCGCTGGTGATCGTCGTGGACGTCGCCCCGCCGTCGTCCGACTCGGTGACCACGCACTCCGCGTCCACCGGGAGTCCTTCGTAGACGGCCGGAGCGTCCACCGCGAGCTCACGCGTCGGCCCACCCGGCACGTCGATCTCGTTGCCCTCGAAGACGCAGGCGGCGCTGACCTCGAACGGGCCGGTGCCGTACTGCGCACCCTCACCGTCCACCGCCTTGGTCACCGAGAAGCTTCCGACGTCGTACGTGTTCGTGACTGTGGCGACCTGCGCCAGGGACTCGTACGGCTCACGGGCATCGATCACCACCGGCTCGGGCTCGATGGTCGTCGACGTGGCCCCACCGTTCTCCGTCTCGACGATCACGCACTCGTTGCCGTCCTGGAGACCGAAGTAGTTCGCGCGGTAGCCGGGGCCGAACCTGCGCACGGACCCGCCCGGGATGAACTCGACGGGATCGCCCTGGTTGTCGACGCAGGACAGCGTCACCGCGTAGGGGAACTCGTCGAACGGCACCTGCTCGAGGTACTCGAACCAGAGCTGGACCAGCTCCTCGAACTCCTCCGGGGTCGGCACCTCGTCGGGCAGCGGCAGGAAGGGTGGGATCTCCGGCATCGGTGGGGCGAACTGAGCGGCCTCGCCGTCCACGACCTTCTCCACCACCAGCGGTGCGGTCTCGAACGTGTTCGTCACCGTGACCCGGACGGGGTCCACGTCGTCCGTCCCCACCACGACCTCACCGCTCGTGGCCGCATCCCCGGTGCCGACCGGGTCCATCTCGATCGAGGTCGCCCCGAAGTCGTTCGTCTCGGTGACGGTGCAGACCGAGCCGACCGGCAGGTCGTCGTAGGTGATGGTCTCCGCGGGCAGGATCAGCCGCTCGTCGCGGCCCGGGACGGCCACGGGCTCGCCCTGGAACGTGCAGGCGAGCTCCACCGAGAAGGGGCCAGGACCGTAGAGCGAGCCCAGGCCGGCCAACCTCTTGGTCACCTGCAGCGAACCGAGCTCGAACGTGTTGGTCACCGTCACCTCGGCGTCCGGGCCGTCTGCGGGCGGCACGACCACCTCGCCCGGCTCCCCGCCGGAGACCGTCGTGGAGATCGCGACGTCGGTCGCGCCGTAGCTGTCGGTCTCCGTCACGACGCAGTCCGCCCCGACCGGCAGGTCCTCGTAGACGACCGTGCCGTCACGCTCGATCGTCCGCGTCGCTCCGCCGGGAAGAGGTTCGATCGGCGCTCCCTCGAAGGTGCACTCGGCCGACACCTCGAACGGTCCGACGCCGTACTCGGCGGCTTCACCGGTCACCCTCTTGGTCACGGAGAACTCGCCCAGGTCGTAGGTGTTCGTCACCAGCACGTCGATCTCTGCCGCGGAACCGTCGTCCCCGCCGACGACGACGGACGACGGTTCGACGTCCACCGACGTCGCCTGGTACGGGTCCGACTCGGAGACGTCGCAGGCCGCGCCGACCGGCAGACCGGAGTAGGTCACGGACCCGCCGTCCTCGACCGTCCGCGCGGCACCGTCCGGGACCTCGATGCCGGCCCCCTCGAACGTGCAGTCCAGCGTGACCTCGTACGGGCCCTGCGCGTACTGCGCGCCGTCGCCGTCCACAGCCTTGGACACGACCACCGCCGCGACGTCGTACGAGTTCGTCACGGTGATCTCTGCCTGCTCGCCGTCCGCAGGCGGCACGATCACCTCGCCCGGGTCACCGCTGTCCACCGTCGTGGAGATCTGCACGTCCGTCGCGCCGTAGTCCTCCGTCTCGGTGACCAGGCAGTCGGCGCCCACCGGCAGGCCGTCGTACGTCACCGAGGCACCGCCGTCCACGGTGCGGGTGGCACCGCCGGGGACAGCGACGTCCGCGCCCTCGAACGTGCACCCGACGTTCACCTCGAACGGTCCGACACCGAACTCGGCGCCGTCGCCCGTGACCACCTTGGACACCGTGAAGGCACCGACGTCGTAGGTGTTGGTGACGGTGAAGGCCACCGAGGACTCGGTGCCGTCCTCGCCCCCGACGACGACGCTCGCCGGCTCGACCGCTGTCGAGGTCGCCTCGTTCTGGTCGGTCTCGGCGACCGAGCACGCGGCGCCGATGGGTAGCCCGTCGTAGGTGACGGACCCGTCGACGGCCAGCTCCCGCGCAGCTCCGCCCGGGACCGCGATGTCGGCGCCCTCGAAGCTGCAGCTCAGGGTCACCTCGTACGGACCTTGGGCGTACTGAGCGCCGGCACCGTCGACGGCCTTGGAGACGACGACCGTCCCGGCGTCGAAGGTGTTCGTCGCCTCGACCTCCACCGTCCCGCCGCCGTCCTCACCGGGCGGCACGACGACGTCGACGGTCGTGCCGCCCACCGGTGCGCCGTCGTCGACGGCGAGCGACGAGGAGGTCGCCCCCGCCGTGTCGCTCTCGGTCACCGTGCACTCGGCCCCCACGGGCAGTCCGTCGAACGTCACGGTCTCGCCGCCGGTGAAGGTCTGCGAGGCCGGGACCACGGTGACGGCATCGCCCTCGAAGGTGCACTCCACGCCCACCTCGAAGGGCCCGATGCCGAACTGCCCGGCGGCCCCGTCCACGACCTTGCTGACCTCGATCGCACCGAGGTCGAACGTGTTCGTGACCGTGACGGTGACAGTGGTGTCCGCCTCGACGATCGCCGGGCTGGGCGTCACGTCCACCGTCGTCGCCCCGCCGTCGACGGACTCGGTGACGACGCACGACGCACCGGCGGCCACGTCCTCGACCGTCACCGACTCCCCACCGGTCAGCGTGAAGGTGTCCGCGAAGACCACGACGTCGCCCTGCCCGGTGTCGAGTGTGCACTCGACATCGAGCGTGAACGGCCCGTTCCCGAACTCGGCACCCTCGCCGTCCACGGTCTTCGCGACCTCGAGCGAGCCGACACCGTAGGAGTTCGTGATCACGGCCGAGTTCTGGGTCTCGCCGGTCGCCGAGTCGTCGGGCTCCAGCACGAAGGTCGCGGACACCCCGTCGGTCGTCACGGGCTCGTCACCACCCTGGGTGACCGCGACGGACGTGGTGGGCGCGCCGGCCGTACCGGTCTCGGTGACCGTGCACTCGGCACCGGCAGGCAGTCCGGTGAAGGCGATCGGGTCGGCCCCGTCCTCGAGCGTCACCGTCATCGGCGTGTCCGGGCCGTACCCCGTCGCGAAGACGGGGTCGTCGAGGAAGGTGCAGTCCACGGTCGCCTCGAACGGGCCGAAGGCGATCGGGTCATCGTTCGCGTCCACGGCGTCGCTCTGGACCGTCTTGGCCAGTTCCAGGCTCGCGAGGCGGTACACGTTGGTCACGCCGACCTGGGCGAGCTCGGGCTCCTGGCCGATGGTCACCGAGGACGGTGTCACGACCACGCCGTCCTGCCCGTTCGACGGCTCCTCGCTGATGGTGCACTCCGCCCCGTAGGGCAGGTTCGTGACGGTGTACGGTTCCCCCGGAGTCACGGTGATCGGGATCGGGTCGAGATCGGCCTCCACCCACGACCCGGCCGCGGACGTGCACAGCACGGACAGGTCGATCGTGTCGGGAGCGAACGCTGCGCCGTCACCCGTGACCAGCTTCGTGACCTGCAACGACCCGGTGGCCGCGGCGACCCCCACCTGGCTTCCCTCGACGGGCAGCAGGCTCCGGCTCGAGCCGTCCTCCCGCTCGTACACGGCCGACGCCGCGGCCGAGTTGAACGCCATGGACAGGTCGCCGGACAGCGGTGCGGTCGCCGGGTTCGTCGTGGTCGCTTCCACGACGATCGACTCGCCCGGCTCGAGCGGATCCGACTCGAGGAACGTGATCACGGCCTTCACCGCGGTGATCGCGCCTCCCTGGACCGCGTCACGGTCGGCCACCGGCACCCATCCGGTCGACGGGTCGCCGATCGGGCAGACCGGTTCGTCGATCGGCGACTCGATGTCGTCCATGCAGTAGTCGTCGGTCGTCGTGTAGGAGAACGCCGCCGTGGTGCCGACCGGGCCGTCAGCGAGCTGCGGCAGGTGCTCGGGGGAGAGCAGCACCTGGAACTGCGACCCCCGGGGTGTGTCGGAGTATGACCCCCGGTCGCCCTCGGCCGGGATCCGGTCGTAGGTGACGAGCTTGGTGATCGGGTCGTTGCCGACGTTGCTGAAGGTGATCCACCACGTCGCGTCGTGACCGGGGGCGATCACGGGCGTGCAGGGATAGGAGTAGAAGCCCGCGTCGTCCGGCTCGCACACCGTGTCCGGGTCAGCGCCGGGCGCCAGGGCGATCCCCAGCTCGTCGTCGTCCGTCGCCCGGACCACCTTCGACTGGGAGATCACGGCGGACTCGGTCGAGCGGACGTCGGCGTCGGCCTCGCAGGCGCCGGTCGCGTCGTCCAACCGGGCGGAGCACACGTCCCACGGCCGGTCGCCGGTCACGGCGGCGGTGTTCTCCACGACGACCTGCGACGACAGGCCCAGCCGGAAGGTCACCAGGACGGTGATGGTGTAGGACTGCCCGATCCCCAGGGCGGACCCCTCGGGGAAGGAGAACTCGAGACTTTCGAGGTTCCCCGTCCGGGCGATGGCGACCCCGTCGGGACCGCCGACCGTGACGGGCAGCGGGGTGCCCTCGGTGGGATCGGGATCCGTCCCGGTGAGCTCGAACGCGTAGGGCTCGTCCACCTCGGCGAGCGTGAGCTGCGCGCCGTCGTCGTCGACCGGCATCGGGTCCGACACCACGAGGTCCTGGACGGCGCGGTCACCGGTGTTCGTCACCGTGATGTTCATCGGGAAGACCGACGCGGGTGTCTCCGTACCACCGGTCGGCACGCCGGAGAAGTCCTTGACGATCTCCACCTCGTTGCTCGCGTGCGCGTAGAGGAGGGACGCCTCGTCCTCCGCGGTGCCCGTCACCGGGCCCACCTCACCGGTGTCGGGGTCGGTGACCTCCTCGACCCCGGACGCCGATCCCTGGACGGTGTTGCCGGCCACCCCCGGTGCCGTCTCACCCGGCGCGGGCGGGTTCGTCGCCAGATCGGGCAGCACCGGCCCGCCCGAACGCAGCTCCGCCCGCCGCTCGACCGTGATCGGCACCTCCTGCACCGGTCGGGCCGGGTTCTCCCAGATCGCCCCGTCGGCGCGGGTGAAGGTGAACCGCAGGCCCTGGACGTCCGCCGGCGCCACTCCTGCGGGCAGCGCGAAGCCCGCCGACGGAGCACCCTCGACCCACGAACCGCCCGTCACCGTCACCGGATCGGCCGAGCCCGGCTCCCCGGTGAACGTCCCCCCGACGAAGACGTCCACCTGCACCTGGTCGATCGGTTCGGTCAGCACGGCTCCTGCCAGGGAGACCACGTCGTACTGGTTCCAGAACTGCGGGTCGGCGTCGGTCAGGATCAGTTGATTCGCCCGGGACGGCCCTTCGGGCGTCCCGGTCAGCGTCATCGTCACCGGGCCCGTCGACGGCTCGACGATCTGCTCCGGGGAGAAGCTCTTGTCGACGATCATCTCCATCGACGGGTTGTCCAGCACCATCTCCGCCTCGTCGTACGCCCGACGGACGTCGCCCGAGGTCCCGCCGGGGTCGTCGATGGTGGCCACCGCCCCGTTCGGCACCGGGGAGTACACGCCCACCGAGACCGGGTCGCCGTCGTAGCGGTCCGTCGCCCGGAGCTGCAGGCTCAGACTCATCGATCCAGAGGCGCCGGCCGGTACGAGCCCGTCGAAGGAGACCTCGACGCCGACGACGTCCACCAGGTCGGCGGCCGTCAACGCTTCCGCGCCCGCCTCGTCGAGCGTGCGGGTCGTGCCCCCGACGTCGTGGAGCGTGACCGTCGTCGTCGCGTCCGGCGCCATGCCCGGCGGCGGCTCGACGGCGACCGCCGTGAGGGTGAAGGCGTCGAACGGTGACGTGTCCGCGGCCACCTGCACGTCGTCGGACCCCGGCACACCCGGCTCGACGAGACGGAGCTGGTCCACCTTCGCGTTGGACGTGTTCGTGCCCTCGATCGTGGTGATCGTCGTCGGGTACACGTTGGCGGGCGACTCCGCCGGCGGCACGGAGATCGGCCCGTCGTCCCAGGTCTTCTCCACCGCGACGTTCAGCGGCTGGTCGATGATGATGACGTCGTCGTCGTCGACGTTCACGTACTCCTCGCCGTCGAACACGGCCACCGCCCCCGCGGTGTCGTTCACCGTGCCCGGCTGGTCGGGCACGTTGTAGATCGTGCCCTGCGTCGAACCGAGCGCAGCGGCACCGTCGCTCCGGCGGGTGTCCCGGACCTGGAAGGTCAGGTCCAGGTGCCGGTCGTCGGACAGGGTCGACCGTGCCACGCCGTCGCCCGGCTGCGGCGCGAGGAGGTCGGAGCTCGTGCGTCCGGGGTTCTCGGAGTACGTCAACCGAACCGCGGTCGCCTGCTCGCTCTCGTCCGCCGTCAGGGTGTACCCCGGGAAGGACCCCACGCACGGGCAGGGGTCGTCCGTCGCGGGCACCCAGGCGCCCGCGACGAACAGCTCGACGCCGTCGACCTGGTCGTACTGGATCAGCGGGTCGGTGGCCGAGTCGATCGGCTCCACCCGCACCAGGTCGAACGCGTCGAAGAAGGAGTCCGCGACGTCGGTGGTGTCCGGGTCCGCGACGTCCGCCACCGTCATCGTGTCCACGCCGGAGAATCCCCCGGTGGACCACGTGAGCTGTGCCGTCACCTCGGCGTCCGAACGCGCCTGGACGCTCACCGGGTCGTCGCCGAGGAAGCTCTTGCCCAGCAGGGCCGCGCCGTCGCCGTCGCCGCCACCATCCGTGTCCACCGGGAACGGGTCGATGCTCGCACAGCCCTGGGCCGGCACGGTCGGGTCGATCGCGTCGGCCGACGCGATCGACGCACCGCAGTTCTGCACGGGGTCTTCCAGGTCCTCGGGCCCGGTGAACTCGGCCACGAAGTTCGGCTGGAACTGGGTGCCGGGCTCGAAGCCCTCACCCGTGGCGTCGAAGACGAACTGCACGCCCTGCGCGCCGGACGGCAGGTCACAGCTCGCCGTCGTCGGACCGGTGTACGGGCCGCATCCTGGCGCCGGCACCCAGGCCGAACCGTCCCAGTAGTTGATCGTGAGCGTCGAACCCGGCGGCACGTCCGTGGTGCGCACCGAGGTCGCGGTGAAGTGGTCCCAGAACGGCCCCGGGTTCGCCGGATCGGTCGGGTCGGAGATCACCACCTGGTCGGCGTCGGTGGTCGAGCCGTCCGAGCCGAACGGCAGGAGGCGGCTGGGGAGCTGGACGATGACGTCCTGCCCGGGGACCGCCGGGATCTCCTGCGGCGTGAGAATCTTGTCCGTCTCGGTCGCCAGCCGGTCGTTCAGCGTGACCAGCGTGTCCGACGCCGTCCCCGTGAAGTTGGGCACCTCCACGGTCATCTCGTTCGGGTGCGACACGTCCGGCTCGCCCTGGTCCGGGTCGGTCTCCACGGCGAACGGGATCGACGCCTCCCCACCCGAGACGATGTCACCCGTGAACTCGACCTCGAACCCCACGACGTCGCAGAAGAAGGGCGGGTTCGGCAGCGTGCCCACCGCGGTGGTGCTGCTGGCCGGGGTGAGCCCGTTCGCACAGGTGAACTCCACGGTGGCCGCCGTCGCGTCCGCCGGCCACGTCACCCCCGAACCGTCCCCGGACGCGCCGAAGCCGGTGAAGGTCAGGGCGTCGTCACCCTCGAAAGGGCTCGGCGTACCGGGCGACGGTTCGACGAAGGTCAGCGAGCCGACCGGCGTCCCCGTGTTCTCCGCCCCGATCGTCACCGTCGTGGGCTGGCCGGCACTCACCGGGTTGGGGCTGTAGCTCTTCGTCACCGCGACGCTGTTGTTCGGCGGTGTGATGACATAGGTCGCCTCGCCCGTGGACGGCTCCGGCGGATCCACGTCGGGGTAGGTCACCACGGCGGACGCGTCGTTGACGACGGTCGTCGGTTCGGAGAGCTCCTCGACCGCGTCGTTCTGGACCACCTGCACCGGGATGCTCGCGGTGACGCCCGGCTGGATGTCGCCGCTGAAGGTGTAGCGGACCCCCTGGACCGCCGCGGGATCGACCGCATCGTCGAGCGGCTCCCAGGAGTCCCCGTCCCAGTACTCCGTGACGAGCGTGTCCGCGTCCGGCGGGTAGGTGACCGTGCCGGTGCCCGCGTACTCCAGGTACTCGAACGGGTTCGGCTCGGCGGTCGGGTCGGCGGGGTCCTGGACGACGAGCGTGTCGACCACGTCGTTCGACGTGTTCGTCGCGTCCAGGGTGATCGTCGTGGCGGTGCCGGGAGACGCCAGCGCGCCGTCCGGCTCGATCGTCTTGGTCACGTCGGAGTCGAGGTTCAGCTCCACGACAGGGACGAGGTCCGCGGAGTCGGACACCTCCTCGGCGTTCTCGGCGACGACGCTGGCCGTGTTGGTGATCGGGACGCCGTTCGCGCTGTAGAGGAGGTCGGGGTCGATCTCCGCGACGACCGTGATGTTGGCCTGCGAACCGTTGGCGAAGGAGGCCCAGGTCGCGGTCACCGTGTCGGCGTCGGTGTCGGCGACGACGTCACCACCGGGCGGACCGCTCGCGATCGTCGCGCTGAGAAGATTCAGGCCCTCGGGCAGCACGTCGGTGGCGACGGCGTCGAGACAGGGCTCGACGGGGTCCGAGCAGGACAACGCGATGGTGTAGGTGACGACGTCGCCGGGTGCGAACGGACCCTCGGTCTCCAGCTGCTTGTCGATCCCCCAGGTGGCGGCCGACGCCGTCGTCGCCGGGATCGCCACCAGCGGCAGGGCGAGCGCGAATGTCGCGAGCACGGACCAACCGCGACGGAACCGGCCCCCGGCTTTACCGGTCCGCCGCGACCCGCCGCCAGATGCCGCTGCTCGGCCCGTTGACGTGCGTCGATCGTCCAATCGGTGCCCCTCCACGAGGACCCTGCCCTCGACCCGTGCGGTACCTTTCCCGCGAACTTGACCATGACAGTGCCAGAGATCACAGGCTATGGCGCGTCGAGCGCCCATCGCTCGGGGAAGCGAGGCGGAGCACATCCCTACCGACCAGTCATTGCGGGGCAAACCTCGCTCGAGTCCCGTGCGGCTCCGATGGAGCAGTCCTCGGCAGATGATGTCCGCGGTCATGATGCCGGAGCCCCGGGTCCGACCGAACCTGGGCGCTCGCCCGGCGGGACTCGCCCGACGGTGCCACTCTCGGGACATGCCTACTCCCCACCAGCCCGTCTCACCCGCCGTCGCGCGCCAGCAGCAGGAGCTCCGCGAGCGCCTCCCCTTCGACGACACCCAGGGCTTCGACGACGCCACCCGCGGCCTGATCGGGACCGCCGAGCCGTGCGTGATCCGTGACGCGGACGGTCGCGTCGTCTGGGACAACGACTCCTATGCGTTCCTCGCCGACGACGCGCCCGACACGGTCAACCCGAGCCTGTGGCGGCAGTCGCGGCTGGTCGCCGAGCAGGGCCTGTTCGAGGTGGTCCCGGGGATCTACCAGGTGCGGGGGTTCGACCTGTCGAACATCACGTTCGTCGAGGGCGAGACCGGTGTGGTGGTCATCGACCCGCTGATCTCCACCGAGACCGCCGCCGCGGCGCTGCAGCTCTACCGCGAGCACCGGGGCGCACGGCCGGTCACCGGCGTCATCTACACCCACTCGCACGTCGACCACTTCGGCGGCGTCAAGGGAGTGACCAGCCAGGAGGACGTCGACGCGGGCCGGGTGCCTGTCCTGGCTCCCGAGGGCTTCGTGGAGCACGCGGTGGCGGAGAACGTCTATGCCGGCACGGCGATGTCCCGACGCGCCGGCTACATGTACGGCGCGGCCCTCGCCCGGGGTCCGCAGGGGCAGGTCGGTGCCGGGCTGGGGCAGACGACGTCGACCGGGACCGTCACGATGATCCGTCCGACGCTGGACGTCACGACGACCGGCCAGGAGGAGGTCGTCGACGGCGTCCGCATCGTGTTCCAGATGGCGCCCGACTCCGAGGCGCCCTCCGAGATGCTCTTCTACTTTCCTGACCACCGCGCGCTCTGCGCCGCGGAGGACGCCACCCACACGCTGCACAACCTGCTGACCCTGCGCGGCGCCGTGGTCCGCGACCCGAACTCGTGGGCCAAGTACCTCACCGAGACGGTGGACCTGTTCGGCGACGACCTCGAGGTGGTCTTCGCCTCCCACCACTGGCCCACGTGGGGGCACGACCGCGCGGTGGGCTTCCTGGAGAACCAGCGCGACCTCTACGCCTACCTGCACGACCAGACGGTGCGCATGCTCAACCAGGGTCTGACGGGTCCGGAGATCGCCGAGACGATCGAGCTCCCCCCGGCGTTGGAGCACGCGTGGAACGCCCGGGGCTACTACGGGTCGGTCAGCCACAACGTCAAGGCGATCTACCAGCGGTACCTGGGCTGGTTCGACGGCAACCCGGCTCACCTCTGGGAGCACCCGCCGGTGGAGAGGGCGCGGCGGTACGTCGCACTCGGAGGTGGGGCGGACGCCGTCGTCGCGGTCGCACGTTCCGCGTACGACGACGGGGACTTCCGCTGGGCGGCGGAGCTCGCCAACCACGTCGTCTTCGCCGAGCCGGACCACGCCGCCGGTCGCGAGGTGCTCGCCGACACCTACGAGCAGCTCGGCTACGGCTCGGAGAACGGCACCTGGCGCAACTTCTACCTGTCGGGGGCCACCGAGCTGCGCGAGGGCCCGTTCGGCACGCCGACCCAGACCGCCGCCCCGGACGTCATCGCCAACCTCACCCCGGAGATGCTCTTCGACGCCCTCGCCGTCCAGGTGGACGGACCCCGTGCGTGGGACGAACGGCTGACGATCGACGTCGTGCTCACCGGATCCGGTGATCGTTACCGCGTCCGCCTGGCCCACGGGGTGCTCACGTACAGCAGGGCGGAGCAGCGCGAGGACGCCGACGTCACCCTGACGACGACGCGGGAGAAGCTTCCGGTGCTCGCCGCCGGCGGGCTCTCCGCGGAGACGCTGACCGCCGCAGGGTTCGATGTCACGGGCGATGCGGCGGTGGTGGGCAGGCTGGCCGCGGTGCTCGATCCCGGCGACCCGGACTTCGCGATCGTCACGCCCTGATCCGCCGTCACCGAGCCGGCTGGACCGGACGGGGCGGGAACCGGCCGGACGCCGGCCGGGGTTCAGCGCCGGCTGCCCGACCTGCCCATCCGACCGACCTTGTCGACCGCGCGCCGCACCTGCCGCGCGCTCACCGCGGCCATGACGTCGCGGTACTGCCCGGCACGGTGCAGCTGCCCGGCGAGGTCGTTCGACGACGGCCGGTGCCGCAGGTCGCAGGGGACCTCGACGGCCACGTACCCGGCACGCAGCAGGTCGATCGTCATGCCCGTCTCGACGCCCCAGCCGCGGGCCAGCGGGGTCGCGGCCTCGAACGCCTCCCGCGTCAGGCACCGCATCCCGGACAGCGGCTGGGTGGGGCTCCAGCCGGTCAGACGACGGATCGCCTTGCGGGCGGCGCCGACCACGATGCCGCGGCCGCCCGCGCCCTTCTGCGCGGGCAGGAGCGCGATCGCGAGGTCGGCCATGCCCTCGCGCACCGGGCCCACGAGCGGCGCGGTGTTGACGGCCGTGTCGCCGAGGTCGCCGTCGACGAAGAGCAGGAGGCGCTGGGCGCGCCCGTCGGCGTCGCGCATCGCGACGACGGCGGCGCCGGTCTCCATGGCGGCGGCCTTGCCCCGGTTGTGGGAGTGGCGCACCACCACGGCACCGGCCTCGCGGGCGACGTGCTGGGTGTCGTCCGTCGAGCCGTCGTCGACCACGAGCACGAGGTCCACGTGCGGGATGGCGCGGGCGGACCGGACGGTCGCGGCGATCCGGTCGGCCTCGTCCTTGGCCGGCACGACGACGGCGACACGCTGGGAGCTGCGACCGTTGCGAGCGGTCGGGGGCCGCGGCGTCCTGGCCACCGGCATTCCACCCCGCCGGGGCTGGCGCCCCGGTGCAGAACCGGCCGTCTCGGTCACCGTCGTGTCCTCACCCGTGCGGGCAACCCCCTGGTCCGCGTCCACAGCTCCCTGCCTTGTGCGGTCGTCGATGATCCGCGGCCCGACGGCCCGGATCAGAAGTGCAAAGAACTTCCCTCAGAATGCTACTCCCCCGGTACGCCCGTCCTCAGCATCTGCTCGGAGATCGGACGGGCGGACCGGGTGAAGATTCTGCGCAGGTCAGCGCAGGGTCACCTGCCGCGACACGATGCCGGCCCGGGCGCGCCGCTCGTTCGCGTCCAGCGGCGCGTCGACGGCGAGCGCGGCCTCGAACCGCTCGGACAGGTCCCGGACCGGCTCGGCCAGCTCGTCGGCCTCGGTGCCGCGGGGCAGCTCCCAGACCGGGACCACGAGCCCGCAGGCGCGGAACATGCCGAGGAACTTGCCGCCGGCCAGCCCGGAGTCGCGCTTGGCGTGCAGGCGTGCGATCGCGTCCACGACGCGGTCCTCGTCCTCGGTGCGCGCCCACCGCACGAACTCCCGGCTCATGCGGCACCAGTAGGCGGCCTCGACGCCCTCCACCTTGACCGTGGGGACCGACTGCTCGGCGGCTTCCTCGAGCCCGGCGCGCACGTCGTCGGTCATCTCGGTCGAGGCGTCGATCCAGTACTCGTAGCCCTCATGGACCGTCACCTCGAACGGGACGTCGGCGTCGAGCACGTCCTGCAGGCGCGGCCCGTCCGCGGGGACCTCGAGCTGGTCGGCAGCGACGCCGGTGCCCGGCTCGGCCTCGATCGCGGCCAGCAGCGCGGCGGCGAGGTCGCGGCTGATGTCGTCGGAGGCGAGCACGCCCTGGACGGCCAGCAGCACCGTCCCGTCCTCGCGGTGCAGCGCCGCCCAGCCACCGGGCAGCACGGTGGCGACGACGACGTCACGGCCGCCGTGAGCGGCGACGGTGCGGGCGGTGGCGGTCGCCGACGGCACGATCTCCCGCATCGAGACCCAGTCGGCCTCCCCGGGGAGACCCTCGAACGGACGCAGCACGAATTCAGCGGTCTTGGCCATGCGCCCGATCCTAACGAACAACGCCGGCCGGGGACCGCCGTCGGGCGGGCCACCGCAACCCCCGGCGGGAGGGGCGGTTCAGCCGATCGCCTCCCCGAACGCTGCGGCGCCCTCGCCGTCCATGAACCCGACGACGTTGCCGGCCGGGTCGGTGAACCAGACGCCGTCGCCACCCTCCATGAACCCGCGAACGATCCCCTTCTCGTCGTGGTCGAACCCCTCGTAGCGGACCGGTTCCAGGCCGTGCGCGGCGAGCTCGTCCACCACCGCGTCGACGTCGTCGACGGCCAGGTGGAACACGGTGAACGACGCCGGGACGTGGTCGTCCCCCTTCGGGTAGACGAAGATCGCCGTCCCGCCCGGCAGGTGCAGGATCAGCGAGCCCCGTACCGCGGTGACACGCAGGCCGAGGACGTCGGAGTAGAAGCGGTGGGCGGCGTCGACGTCGTCGACGGAGAAGCTGGCGAACCCCTGCTGGACGGTGACCATGGCACGCTCCTCGGCGCTGCGGCGACGTCCGGGGGCCGACGGCCCGTGCGGTGGGGGCGCCGTCCCCTCCAGGATGCCGCGGTCTGCCGCCACCGGCCGGGTGAATTCTGCGGTCCACGGCTACCGTCGGTGCATGGAGGGTCTGCTCGCCGCCACGCTGCCCGTGGCCGGCCTCGCCCGCACCGGCGTCGGGGCCCTGCGCCGGGCGGCACGCCGGGCCGGAGCCACCGGGCCGCTGGTGGACGAGCCGCTCGACGTCGGCAGGATCGCCGCCGCGTTCTCCTCGGACCGGTTGCTGCGGCTCGCGGGCGCCCCCTGGGCAGGGTTCGCCCCGCACTCCGGGTTCTTCCCGACGGCCGACGGCTGGCTCCGCACCCACGCCAACTACCCCCACCACCGGGTCCGCCTGCTGCGGCTGCTCGACCTGCCCGACGACGCCACGCGGGACGACCTCGCGGCGCACCTCGCGACGTCGTCCGCGCAGCAGGTGGAGGACGGCGCCGCCCGGGCCGGGGCGATCGCCGTCCGGGTCCGTACCGAGGACGAGTGGCGAGCCTCCGGGCCGGGCCGCGCCGCGGGCGTCGGGCCCCTGGTGGCCACGACGGCGCGTGGTGACGCGGGGTCCGGGGCCGAGGGCGGCCGGGGCCGGACCGCCCTCGGCCCGGACCACCGCCGACCGGCGGACCGGCTGCTGGCCGGGGTGCGCGTGCTGGACCTGACCCGCGTCATCGCGGGGCCGGTCGGCACCCGGACGCTCGCCCTGCTCGGGGCGGACGTGCTGCGGATCGACCCGCCCGAGCCCGCCGAGATCCCGGCCCAGCACCTCGACACCGGGCAGGGCAAGCGGTCGGCGTTGCTCGACCTGCGCGACCCGGCGCAGCACGCCCGCGCCCAGGAGCTGCTGGACGCCGCCGACGTGCTCGTCACGGGCTACCGGCCCGGGGCGGTCGAGGCCCACGGGCTGCAGGTCCCGCCGGGCGCGGTGCACGCCCGCGTCAGCGCATGGGGCGATGACGGACCGTGGGCACCGCGGCGCGGCTTCGACTCGATCGTCCAGGCCGCGTGCGGCATCGCGATGCTGGAGTCCGCCGACGGCGCGACGCCCGGCGCGCTGCCCGCGCAGGCCCTCGACCACGCGACCGGCTACCTCCTGGCCGCCGGGGTCGTGGACGCCCTGACGGCCTGCACGCGCGACGGGGCGGGACGGGACGTGGCCGTCTCGCTCGCTCGCACGGCGACCTGGCTGCTCGACGCCCCCGGGCGGGACCCGGCGCACCCGCCGGCCGCACTCCCGCCGTCGGGCACCACCGTCACGCACGGTGACGTCACCACGGCGCGGCCCGCCCTGCCCGTGGACGACTACCCGGCGCCGGCGCACCCCTGGGGCTCCGACCCGGCCCGCTGGTGAGGATCTCTCCGCCCCCCTCCGTTGTGGGTATGAAATTGACGGCCCCTCACGGGGAGGGGCCGTCAATTTCATACCCACAACAGAGGTCAGAGGCGGTCGAGGCGCTGCAGGATCGCGCCCTCGCGCAGGGCCCACGGGCAGATCTCGACCTCCACCACCCCGAGCGCACCCAACGCCTCCTGGGCGACGACGGCACCCGCCACGATCTGCCGGGCCCGGCCCGGCCCGATCCCCGGCAGCACCGTGCGGTCCGCCGAGGACAGCTTGGCCAGCCGAGGCTCCCAGTCGACGAGGTGGTCGTGCCGCACCCGCCACCGCTCATCGGTGCCCAGGACCTGACGAGGCATGCCCGCCAGCCGCGCCAGCGAGCGGAAGGTCTTCGACGTCGCCACCGCGTGGTCCGGCGCGGGCGCGTCCAGCACCGGCCCGACGGCGTCGCGCAGCACCCCGCGCGCGTGCTTGCGCAGCCGCTCGACGTCCTTCGGCCGCGGCGGGTCGTCCACGAGGAACTCGCGGGTCATCCGTCCCGCGCCGAGCGGCACCGACAGCGCCACGTCCGGCGCCTCGTCGACCCCCGTGGCGATCTCCAGCGACCCACCGCCGATGTCGAGCAGCAGCAGGCGGCCGGCGCCCCAGCCGTACCAGCGGCGGGCAGCGAGGAACGTCAGCCGGGCCTCCTCGTCGCCCGCCAGCACCTCGATGGGTGCACCGGCGACCTGCTCCAGCGCGGCCAGGACCTTCGCCCCGTTGCGGGCCTCCCGGACGGCCGACGTCGCCAGCGCCATGGTCGCCTCGACGTCGTGGCCACGACCCGCCTCGGCGGCGTCCTCCACAGCTCTGCACAGCGCCTTGACGCCCTTGGACGAGATCGCGCCGTCGGACCCGACGTACTGCATCAGCCGGACCGTGGTCTTGTGGCTCGCCTGCGGCACCGGACGCGCACCGGGGCGGGCGTCCATGACGAGCAGATGGACGGTGTTGGAACCGATGTCGATCACACCGAGCCGCATGAGGAGGTCTCCCGACGATGCAGGGAAACGCGCCGGGGGAAGGTCCCGCGCGCGGTCGTCATTCCCCGAAGTGGAGGGCGCCCAGCGCCCGTGAACGCGACCGCGCGCGGGGCCTTCCCCCAGCGCGTCAGAACAGCTGGATCAGGACAGCGCCTTCGCCTTGAGCGAGGCGAACTCCTCGGCCGAGATGGTGCCCTCGTCGAGCAGCTTCTTGGCCGAGGCGATCTGGTCGGCCGGCGAGACCGGGCCGGCGACCGACTTGATGTAGTCGTCGGTCGCGGACTTCGCGTCCTTCGCGGCGGCCAGGTTGCGCTCCGCCATCCCGCGACCCCGGGCGATCAGGTAGATCAGCGCCGTGATGAGCGGGACGAAGATGAGGAAGACGACCCAGATCGCCTTCCACCAGCCGGAGAGCTGGTGGTCCCGGAACAGGTCCGAAAGGATCTGGAACAGGACGATGAGGTACGCCATGAACAGGAAGATCCAGAGCAGGAACCAGATGTAGTCCCAGAAGCTGTCCATCGGGGAAGTCCTTCCGCAGCAGTGTGTCGAGAGCGTGGGAAACCAGGATCCCCGGTCTCCGGGTTCACGCTACACAAGCCCGCCCGATTCGGCTCGACAAAAGGGAAAAAGGGCTCTCAGTCGACCGGGTGAACCGCGAGGAGGCTCTGCTCGGCACCGGCGACGACGGCGGCCTCGGCCGCGCGGGCCTCCGCCAGCGCCACAGCACGCGCCGCCACGATGCGGTCGTGCAGGCCCGCGTGGACGCGTCGGCGCACGTCCCGGGCGATCGCGTCGTGGTCGTCCTCGGTGGGCGTCGCGGGAGCCAGCTCCGACGTCAGCCGTGCGACGGCGACGGCCACCTCGGCGGCGACCTGCCGCTCGGCCTCGTCCAGCAGCGCCACGACGGCCGCGTCGGCGGCACGGCCCAGCCGGGTCTCCTCGAACCGCGACGTCGCCTCGGCCACGATGGTGCGGGCGTGGTCGACGTCGGCGCTCGCCGTCGCGGGGGCGTTGGCCTTCAGCGTGGACAGGTCGTAGAGCAGCACGCCCTCGACGTCCGCGACCCGCGGGTCGACGTCGCGGTGCAGCGCGAGGTCGAGGATCACCAGCGCGTCCGGCTCCGGCTCGTCCTGCACCCGGGCGGCGGCTCGCTCCCGCGCGCGGGCCACGGCGGCGGCGTCGAGCACGTACTCGATCGAGACCTCGGCGCCCGGGTCGGCAGCGCCGCGCCGGCCGCGCGCACCGGAGCAGGACACCACGAGGTCGGCGTCCGCGAGCGCCTCGACGAGCGCCTCGGAGTCGGTGCCGACGGCGCCGACCCCGTGCGACGCGGCGAAGTCGGCGGCTCGGCCGGACCCGGAGTAGACGCGCACGTCGGAACAGCCCCGGGCGCGCAGCGCGGCGACGGCGGCGCCCGCGTAGGCGCCGGTGCCGATGATGACCGCGCGCGCGGCCGGGTAGGGGCGCAGCACCTCGCCGGCCAGGTCGAGCCCGAGCGCGACCAGGGACCGCCCGGCGCCGCCGAGGCGGGTGTGGTGGCCGACCTGCTTGGAGGTGCGCGACGCCGTCTGGAACAGCAGCTCGAGCGTCTTGGAGGTGGTGCCGTCGGCGCGGGACTCGGCGAGCGACCGCTTGACCTGCCCGGCGATCTCGCGCTCCCCCACGACCATGGAGTCCAGGCCGGCGGCCACGGTGAACAGGTGCTCGCTGACCTCGGGGCCGGTGCGGACGGTGAACGAGGCAGCGGCCGCCTGCGGCGTGACGCCGGAGGACGCGGCGACGAGGTCGGCCACGTGCCGGGTCGCGTGGTGCACCGAGTCGCCGACCAGCGGGGCGTCGACGTCCAGGTAGAGCTCGAAGCGGTTGCACGTGGAGATCACCACGGCGCCCTGCACCGGGCGGCACGTGCTCACGACGGTGCGCCCCACGGACTGCGAGCCGGTGGACAGGCGCTCCAGGGCGTCGAGGTCCAGCTCGCGGTGGGAGGCGGTGAGGGAGATCAGAACCACAGTGGCTCCACTTTATGATCGCCACGCCCTCGGGGCAGAATCGTGGACCGTGACATCCCCCACGCGCCACGTCAGCAACCTGCCCGCCGCCCACCCCCTGGCCGACGGGCGCACCGGCACGTCCCCGCTGGTCAGGGCGCTGCGCGGGGACCGCCCCGCACGCACCCCCGTCTGGTTCATGCGCCAGGCCGGGCGCTCGCTGCCCGAGTACCGCGAGGTGCGACAGGGTGTCGGGATGCTGGAGTCGTGCCTGCGACCCGAGCTGGCCGCCGAGATCACGCTGCAGCCGGTGCGCCGGCACGGCGTCGACGCCGCGGTGTTCTTCAGCGACATCGTGGTACCGCTGAAGTTGGCCGGCGTGGGCGTGGAGATCGCTCCCGGCGTCGGTCCGGTCATGGACCGCCCCTACCGGACGGCGGCCGACGTCGAGGAGCTGGTGGCCCGCGACCTCGACGACGCCGCGCTGGCCCCGATCACCGAGGCCGTGGAACGCACCGTCGCCGGCCTCTCCGACGGCGCCGCGTCCACACCCCTCGTCGGGTTCGGCGGCGCCCCGTTCACCCTGGCGGCCTACCTGGTCGAGGGCCGCCCCTCGCGCGACCACCTCGCCGCCCGCACCCTGATGCACGCCGACCCGGAGACGTGGCAGCGCCTCACCGCGTGGACGGCAGACCTGACGGGCCGGTTCCTGCGCGCCCAGGTCCTCGCCGGGGCCAGCGCCGTGCAGCTCTTCGATTCCTGGGCCGGCTCGCTCTCCCTGGCCGACTACGCCGCGCACGTCGCGCCGTCGTCCACCCGCGCCCTGCGCCACGTGGCCGACCTGCGCGTCCCCGGCCCCGACGGCGACACCGGCGGCGACAGCGGCACGGGCGTGCCGGGCATCCACTTCGGCACCGCCACCGGCCACCTGCTGCCCGCCATGCGCGACGTGCTGGTCGACGCCGGGATCACGCACCGGACCGTCGGCGTCGACTACCGCACGCCCCTGGACGAGGCGACGGCGATGCTCGGCGCCGACGTCCCCCTCCAGGGCAACATCGACCCCGCGCTGCTGGGCGCCCCGTGGGAGGCGCTCGAGCAGCACGTGCGCGACGTCGTCTCCCGCGGCTCGGGCGCGGCCGGGCACGTGGTCAACCTCGGTCACGGCGTGCCCCCCGACACCGACCCGACCGTGCTCACGCGCGTCGTCGAGCTCGTGCACTCGCTGTGAGCCAGCAGGTCGACGCCGTCGTCGTCGGCGGCGGGATCGGTGGGCTGGTCGCGGCCCACACCCTCGTCGAGCGCGGGCTGCGCACCGTCGTGCTCGAGGCGTCGACCCGGCTCGGCGGACCGGTGCGCGGCGGTTCCTTCGAGTCGATGCCCCGCGTGCCCGTCGACCTCGGCGCGGAGTCGTTCGCCTCCCGGGGCACCGCGGTGGGCGAGCTCGCCGCCGAGCTCGGGCTCGACGTCGTCGAACCGGCCCCGCTGTCCGCCTGGGGCTACGCGGCCGGGCGGGCGTTCCCGCTGCCGAAGGCCGGGGTGCTCGGCATCCCGGCGACGCCCTGGGCGGCCGACGTGCGCGCCGCCGTCGGGTGGGCCGGAGCGCTGCGCGGCTCGCTGGACCGCGTCCTGCCGCGGTTCGTGGGCGCCCACGCCGACGACCTCGGCTCCCTGGTGCGTGCCCGCCTCGGCCGGCGCGTGACCGATCGGCTCGTGGCCCCGGTGGCCGGTGGCGTCCACTCGGCCCCCCTGGACCGGCTCGCCGTGAGCGCCGTCGCCCCCGGGCTGGCCGACCGCTTCGCCGTGGAGGGTTCCCTGACCCGCGCCGTCGGGGCGCTGCGGGCCGCGGCGCCCGCCGGGTCCGCCGTGCGCGGGATCGACGGCGGGGTGCACGCGATCGTCGAGGCGCTCGCCGGGCAGCTCGCCGCGAGCGCCGAGCTGTGGACCGACTCCCCCGTCACCGACGCCACGGGCCCCATCCACACCACGCTGCGGCTCGGGCAGGAGGTCGTCGGGATCGAGCGGTCCGACGACGGCGGGTGGGCGGTGCGCTCACGGGCCACCTCCGCAGGGGTCGCCGGAGGTCGCGGGTCGGTGCACACCGTCACCGCGCCACGCCTGGTGGTGACCACGCCCGCCGTCGGGCCGCTGCTGGAACCGTGGACCGGCGTCGTGCCGCGCCCGGAGCCCGGCGCGGACGTCCGGCTGGTGACGCTGCTGCTGGACGCGCCCGAGCTCGACGCAGCCCCGCGCGGGTCGGGGATGCTCGTGGCGCCGGGAGCGACCGAGGTGCGGGCCAAGGCGCTGACGCACGCCACGGCCAAGTGGCCGTGGCTCGCGCGTCGGGTGCAGGCTGCGGCCGGTGCGGACAGGCACGTGGTGCGGCTGTCCTACGGTCGGATCGGGGAGACGACGGCGGTGCCCGACGCCGCCGAGGCCGCCCGCGACGCCTCCGAGCTGTTCGGGATCGCGCTGACGGACCGTGTCGTCGACCACCTGCACCAGCGGTGGGACGGCGCCCTGCCGCCCCCGACACCCGCCTACCGGGCCGACGTCACGGCGCTGAGCGCCGCCGTCGGGCAGACCCCGGGACTGGCCGTGACCGGCGGATGGGTCGCCGGGACCGGGCTCGCGGCGATCGTGGCGCACGCGCAGGCGGCGGTCGGGCGGCTGTGACCTGGTAGACGTCTACCCTGTGAGGGTAGAGTTCTACCATGAGCCTCAACATCAAGAACGAGCGGACCCACGACCTGGTGCGTCGGCTCGCCGACCTGACCGGCTCCAGCCAGACCAGCGCGGTCGAGGACGCCGTGCAGCGCCGCCTGGACGAGCTCGCCGCGTCCGGGACGGCGGACGCGGCCGACCGCGCGGCACGACGGATCCGCGTCGATCTGATCCTGGCCGACGTCCGGGCCGACCTCACGGACTCCGACCGCGAGACGCTCAGCGCCGCGGAGTCCGACCTGTACGACGGCGCGGGGCTGCCCGCGTGATCGTCGACGCCTCGGCGGTGATCGCCGCCCTGCTCGGCGAGCCCGGCGCGGACCAGATCGTCGACCTGCTCCTCGACCGTCCGGCTGCGATGTCGGCAGCGACTCTTGCCGAGCTCGGGATCGTCGTCGGACGCCTCGCGCCGCAGCAGACCCGCCGCCTGGACGCGCTGCTCGCCGAGTGCGAGGTCGAGATCGTCCCGTTCACGGCCGAGCACGCGACGCTCGCCCGGGACGCCTACCGTGACTTCGGCCGCGGCAGCGGGCACCCGGCACGGTTGAACCTCGGAGACTGCTTCACCTACGCCCTGGCGGTCGATCGCGGCGACGAGCTGCTGTTCGTCGGGGACGACTTCTCCCGCACCGGGGTGCGGCCCGCCCGCTGAGGGCGCGTCAGCGACGCGCAGCGCCCCGGGCCAGATAGACCGTGTTGCTGGACTCGCCGCCGGTGATCGGGTTGGCGAACGGCACCAGGTGCGCCGAGTGCTCGGCGAAGACCTCGCCCAGGGATGCCTGGAACTCCTCGTCGGGCGGGTCGTCCGACCAGAGCGCGAACACGCCGCCCTCGGTCAGGTGTGCGGCCATGGCCCGCAGACCCGCCGGCTCGTAGAACGCGGCGTGGTTCGGGTGCAGGACGTGCCGCGGGGTGTGGTCGACGTCGAGCAGGATCGCGTCGTAGCGCGTGCCGGGGGCGGCGGCGACGCGGGCGAAGAAGTCGTCCTGGACCAGCGTGCAGCGCGGATCCGTGGCGAGTCCCGCCGTGTCGGGCAGCAGCTCGCGGCGGTGCCAGTCCAGGACGGGGCCGGAGTACTCGATGACCGTCAGGTCCGCGACCCGCGGGTCCGCCAGGGCGGCGCACGCCGTGTAGCCGAGGCCGAGGCCCCCGACCATGACGCGCAGCGCGGCGTCGTCGGGTGCGTCGAGCAGGTCCAGCGCCAGGGTGGCCAGGGCCTCCTCCGCCACCACGAAGAGGCTGGACATGAGGTACTCGTCGCCGAGGCGGACCTCGTACACGTCCCGTCGCGCGGCCGGGTCGAAGCGCCGGCGCAGGCTGATCTCCCCCATCGGGGTGTCCTGGAAGTCCAGCTCTTCGAAGCGCAGGGGCATGATTCAGGGTCCCATGGCCGACTCGTGGACGACATGTTCAGCCGAACGAGACGTTCAGGCGTGCTGAACGTTCAGTTCGACCGTACACTGGCCATGTTCGGAGGAGGAGGCTATGGACGACACGCATGAACTCGTCGAGCGGATCACGGAACGATGGCGCGACGACGGGGTACACGTGTCCCTCGCGGGGCCGCGCGCCCGGCTCGAGGTCGACGGGATCTCACTCGAGCGTCGCTGGACGCGGGTCGACGACTCGAAGTCAGCACGGCGCCAGATCCTCCGCCGGCCCGATGGCTCCGAGGGCACCCTGCTCATCGGGGACCGGATCCCGCCGTCGCTCGCGGAGCGCGCGCGTCGCCACGACACCTGGTACGTCGACGCTGCAGGCAATGCCTATGTCCGGGCACCGGGAGTGCGCATCGACATTCGGGGGCGCAAGAAGCCCGCGCCGGACCGGATCGCGCCCGCCGCACAGGAGACGAACCTCATGAGCGCGCGACGCGCCCAGGTCATCTTTTCTCTGCTCACCTGGCCAGAGCTCGTGGGCATGCCGATGCGTGACATCGCTCAGTCAGCGGGCACCTCGGTCGGTATGGCGCACAGCACGATCAAAGCCCTCACGGAGGAGCGATATCTGTTCCCTGGGGCCTCCGCCGTGGACCACCGGGATGACCTGATCGAACGATGGGCGACGGCTTTCCCTCTGGGGCTCGCACGATCCCTCGAGCTCGGCCGCTTCCGGGGAGAGCCCTACTCACAGGCATGGTCGAGTGCCGGACGCGACGTCTACATCAGCGGCGAGCCGGCTGTCGAGGGCCTCCAAGGACCCGACCTCACCCTCTACGTGCACGACCTGGAGCCGGCTCTGGTCGCGCGCTCACGCTGGCGACGCCCCGAGCCCGGCGAGTCGGGCAACATCATCGTCCGCCGGAAGTTCTGGACCGAGCTGAACCCGCCGCCGGATGTCGACCGCGGCGAACCGGCGGCCCGCCGGGCCCCGCCCCTGCTGATCTACGCCGATCTGCTGGCGTCACGAGAACCGCGGCAGCGTGAAGCAGCGCTCGCGATGCGAGGAGGACTTCTTGAGAACGGCTGAGGGCTATCTCCAGGAGTCGATCGTCGCCACGGTGGGACCACTACCAGGCGCTGACGGAGCGCCTGACGCACGTATCCGGCTCCACGTCCGGGATCCGCTTCCTCGTGGCGGGCATACCGGTCGACCTCATGCCCTTCGGCGTCGACGTCGAAGAGCCGGACGGGGAGGTGACCCCGGCTCCCCACCAAGAGGCGATGAGCGTGTTCGGGTTCCAGGACGTCTGGAACGACGCGACGGTCGTCGATCTGGGAGGAACAGGACCCGTGCGGATCCCGACCGTCGCCGGCTACACGTTGCTCAAGCTGAGAGCCTGGCTCGACCGTGCGGCCCACCCGAACTATAAGGACGGCCCAGACCTTGCCTGCGCGATGTACTGGTGCGTCGATCCGAAGGAGATCGGGACGTTCAGCGCCACGTTCCGTGATCGTCTCTACGACACGAACACGGGGTTGGCCCACCTCGAGTCCACCGACTTCGACGAGGCGACGGCCGCGGTCCGCCAGCTCGCTGCGGACGCGGCGGCCCTCCTGAACCCGGGCCGCCGAGCCGAGCTCCGCAGCGATTGGACCGCCGGACCGGAAGATGCCGTCCTCGCAGGCAACCTGGGAAACACCCAGCTGCTCGGTTGGCCGCTCCACGGAGACGCACGGCTGTCGCGGTACGCCGCAGCCGTGCGACAAGGTCTGAATCACCCGAGTTGACTGGAGTGGCAGGGCTCGCCCTACGGGCCGGACGAGCGACCCGTCAGGCCGGCTCGCCGCCGTCCCACGCACGCGCCCCGATGACGGGCCGGCTGGCGGCGTAGTCCTCGCGCATCATCGGCGAGGAGATCATCATGTCGGCGGTCGTGACGTTGCAGGCCATCGGCACGTTCCACACGGCGGCGAGCCGCAGCAGCGCCTTGACGTCGGGGTCGTGCGGCTGCGCCTCCAGGGGGTCCCAGAAGAAGATCAGCATGTCGATCAGGCCCTCGGCGATCTTGGCGCCGATCTGCTGGTCGCCGCCCACCGGGCCGGACAGCAACCGGTTCACCGGCAGCCCCAGCTCGAACTCGAGCATCGTGCCCGTGGTGCCGGTCGCCCACAGGGAGTGCGCGGCGAGCGTGCCCCGGTTGAACTCCGCCCAGCGCAGCAGCTCGACCTTCTTGTTGTCGTGCGCCACCAGGGCGATGCTGTGCCGTACCTCGTCCATCCGACCCGACCCCTCACCCGGGCACGTGCCGCACCCGTCTGCCGCCATGGTGGCACGTCACACGTCCGGTCGCGCCGTGCGGGTTGCCTCGGCACCGGCGGTCTGGGAGACACTGGGCGGGTGAGCACCCCCGCACCCGCGCCGCTGCGCCTCGGTACGCGCGCCAGCAACCTGGCGACCACCCAGTCCGGTCTGGTCGCGCGCCGCCTCGACGAGCTCCTGGAACGCTCCGTCGAGCTGGTCCACGTGCGCACCGAGGGCGATGCCGACCGCACCAGCTCCTTGGCATCGCTCGGCGGCGCCGGCGTGTTCGTCGCCAAGTTGCGCGAGGCGCTGGTGGCCGGCCGCTGCGACGTCGCCGTGCACTCCCTCAAGGACCTGCCCACCGCGCAGCCCGCCGAGCTCACGTTCGTCACCCCGGAGCGCGAGGACCCGCGCGACGCCCTGTGCGCCCGCGACGGCCTCACCCTGGACACGCTGCCCCGCGGCGGCCGGGTCGGCACCGGGTCCCCGCGCCGCGCCGCGCTGCTGCAGGCCGCCCGCCCCGACCTGGAGATCGTCGACATCCGCGGCAACGTCGAGACGCGGCTCGCCCGTGCGCTCGGCCCCCAGGCCGACCTCGACGCCGTCGTCCTCGCCTACGCCGGGCTCGCCCGGATCGACCGCACCGAGGTCGTCAGCGAGGTGCTCGACCCGCTCGTCGTCGCTCCCGCACCGGGCCAGGGGGCGCTGGCCGTGGAGGCACGTACCGGCGACCTCGCCGACGACGACGGCGCCCCGGGTCTCGCCGAAGCCTTCGCCGCGCTCGACCACCGGCCCACCCGGCTCGCCGTCACCGCGGAGCGCGCGGTCCTGGCCCGCCTCGAGGCCGGCTGCGCCGCGCCCATCGGTGCGTACGCCCGGCTGGACGACGGCGACCTCGTCCTGTCCGCCGTCGTCGCCTCCCTGGACGGCACCGAACAGCTCCAGCACACCGCGCGCGCCGCCATCTCCCCGACGGCGGCGCTCGAGGAGGCCGACGCCACCGCCCACGACCTCGGCGTCCGGGTCGCCGAACGGCTGCTGGCCGACGGCGCCGCCCGGCTCGCGCCGCTGAACCCGAGCCGGCCCGCGCCGTCGGACCCGGTGCGCCTCCCGACCGGGACGGACGACCCGGAGGGCGCGTGAGCGACCTGACCGGACCGATCGCAGGCAGGGTCCTCCTGCCGCGCCCGCCCGCCCGCGCCGTCGGGCTCGCGGGCCTGCTGCGCGACGCCGGGGTGGAGGTGACCGTCGCCCCCGTCATCGAGCGGGCGCCCGCCACCGACACCGGGGCCCTGACCGACGCCGTCCGCGACCTCGTCGCCGGGCGGTACGGCTGGGTGGTCATCACCAGCGTCAACGCCGTCGACGCCCTGGCCGAGGTGGCGCCGGAGGGCCCGCCCGAGGCCCAGGACGCCCCCGCGCCGTCCGGCAGCACCGACGACGCCACCGCGCAGAGCGAACCGGTCGCCGCGGACGCCTCCCGGACCACCCAGGCCGCCCTGGCCGCCGCACCCGTGCGGTGGGCCGCCGTCGGACCCGCGACCGTGCGGGCGCTCGGCGCCGTCGGCGTCGACCCCGACCTCGTGCCCGACGACGCGTCCGCCGACGGGATCGTCGCCGCGTTCGAGGCCTTGCCGCGACCCGGTGCACCGACCGGCCCGCCCGCGCCACCCGGCGGGGCGCGCCGCGTCCTGCTGCCGCTGGGCGACCGCGCCCGCCCCACCCTGCGCGACGGGCTGGACGCGCTCGGCTGGGCTCCCGACGTCGTCACCGCCTACCGCACCGTCCGCTCCGACCTGCCGGCCGACGTCGTCGCCGCCGGGTACGACGCCGTCGTGGTCACCTCGGGCTCGGTCGCCCGCGAGATCGCCGACCAGCTCGGCAACACCGCCCCCGTCGTCGCCATCGGGCGCCCGTCCGCCGACGCCGCCCGCGAAGCCGGGCTGACCGTCGCGGCCGTCGCCGACCACCCCACGGACGCGGCGCTCGCCGCCGCCGTCATCGCTCTGCTGGAGAGGAACCCATGAGCAACCCGGGCATCGTCCACCGGCCGCGGCGCCTGCGCGCCACCCCGCGCGTGCGCCGCCTCGTCGCCGAGCACCGGCTGCACCCCGCCGACCTCGTGCTGCCGCTGTTCGTCAAGGAGGGCATCGGCGAACCGGTGCCGATCTCCTCGATGCCCGGCCAGGTGCAGCACACCGAGGCCACGCTGGGCGACGCCGTCGCCGCGGCCGCGCGGGCAGGGATCGGCGGCGTGATGCTCTTCGGCATCCCGGCCGAGCGGGACGCGACCGGATCGCAGGGCCTCGCGCCCGACGGGATCCTCCAGCGCGGCATCCGGATCGCCCGCGAGGCGGTCGCGGCCGTCGAGGCGGAGTCCGGCCGGCCCGGGCCCGTGGTCATGGCGGACACCTGCCTGGACGAGTTCACCGACCACGGCCACTGCGGCGTCCTGACGCCGGAGGGCACGGTGGACAACGACGCCACCGTCGAGCTGTACGCCACGATGGCCGTCGCCCAGGCCGAGGCCGGCGCGGAGGTCGTCTCGCCCTCGGGCATGATGGACGGCCAGGTCGCCGCGATCCGGGAGGCCCTGGACGCCGCCGGGCACTCCGACGTGGCGATCCTCGCCTACAGCGCGAAGTACGCCAGCGCGTTCTACGGACCGTTCCGCGAGGCTGTGGACTCCGCACTGTCCGGCGACCGACGCACCTACCAGATGGACGCCGCCAACTCCCGCGAGGGTCTGCGCGAGGCCGACCTGGACCTGGACCAGGGCGCCGACCTGGTGATGGTCAAGCCCGCCGGGACGTCCCTGGACGTGCTGCGTGGCGTGGCCGACCGGTCCGACGTGCCCGTGGCCGCCTACCAGGTCTCCGGGGAGTACGCGATGATCGAGGCCGCCGCCGCCAACGGCTGGATCGACCGGCGCGGCGCCGTCCTGGAGTCGGTGCTGGCGATCAAGCGGGCCGGCGCCGACGTCATCCTGACGTACTGGGCGCTCGAGATCTCGGACTGGCTGGCGCAGCCGGCGACGACGGAAGGACGACGATGACGGACACCGCAGGATTCGGGCAGGTCGAGACGGCGCTGGTGGACACCACGCCACCGGCCGACAACCACGAGGCGTTCCTGCGCGCGCAGCGGGCGATCCCCGGCGGCGTCAGCTCCCCCGTGCGGGCCTACGGGTCGGTGGGCGGGGACCCGCGGTTCCTGGTCTCGGCACGCGGGGCGTATGTCACCGACGTCGCCGGTCGCGAGTACGTGGACCTCGTCGGGTCGTGGGGGCCGGCGCTGCTCGGGCACGCTCACCCCGAGGTGGTCGCCGCCGTGCAGGGGGCCGCCGCCCGTGGGCTGTCGTTCGGCGCGCCGACGGTGGGCGAGGTCGAGCTCGCCGAGGAGATCCGCCGCCGCGTCCCCGCCGCCGAGCACGTCCGGCTGGTCTCCACCGGCACCGAGGCGACGATGACGGCGATCCGGCTGGCGCGCGGCGTCACCGGGCGCCCGCTCGTGATCAAGTTCGCGGGCTGCTACCACGGGCACGTCGACTCCCTCCTGGCCGAGGCGGGTTCCGGGGTCGCGACCCTGTCGATGCCGGGTTCGGCGGGCGTCACCGAGGCGTCCGCCGCCGAGACGCTGGTGCTCCCGTACAACGACCTGGACGCCGTCGAGGCGGCGTTCGCGGCGCACGGGGACCGCATCGCCGCCGTCATCACCGAGGCCGCACCCGCCAACATGGGCGTCGTGCCGCCATCGGACGGGTTCAACGCCGGCCTGCGCCGGATGACGGCCGAGCACGGTGCGCTGCTGATCCTCGACGAGGTGCTCACCGGGTTCCGCGTCTCGGAGGCCGGGTACTGGGGCCTGGCCCGCTCGGGCGGAGAGGACTGGACGCCGGACCTGTTCACCTTCGGCAAGGTCGTCGGCGGCGGGATGCCCGTGGCGGCCCTGGGCGGTCCGGCCGCCATCATGGACCGCCTCGCCCCCACCGGTCCCGTCTACCAGGCCGGGACGCTCTCCGGGAACCCGGTCGCGGTGGCCGCGGGCCTGACGACGCTGCGCCTGGCCGACGAGGGCGTGTACTCCCGGGTCGGCGAGGTCGCCACGACGATCTCGGAGGCGCTCGGCGAGGCGCTCGACGCCGCGGGCGTGCCGCACCGCGTGCAGCGCGTCGGTTCGCTGTTCTCGGTGTTCTTCGGCGAGGCCGCGGCGCGCGACGGCGTGGCCTCGTTCGCCGATGCCCGGGCGCAGGACGTGTACCGCCACAAGCCGTTCTTCCACGCGATGCTGGACGCCGGCGTCAACCTGCCGCCGTCGTTGTTCGAGGCCTGGTTCTGCTCGGCGGCGCACGACGACGAGGCGGTGGGGCGAGTCCTCGAGGCGCTGCCCGCGGCGGCGGAGGCGGCGGCCGCCGCGACGGCCGACTGAGCGGGGCACCTGCCACCTCAACGCCACCCGCTGAACTTCACCGGCCCTCCGTTCCGTGGTCCGCTCGCCTTCAGGGCGACGAGGTCTGCGGTCAGCGCTGCGTGCTGCGGCGTCCGACCAGGAGCAGTCCGCCGAGGCCGACCAGCCCGAGCGCACCCAGTGCCAGCGGGCCCACGGTGCTACCGGTGTAGGCAAGAGACGTGCGGCTGTTGCCGGCGGCGACGCGCGTCGCGGGCGCAGCGGTCCGGAGGACCCGGTGCGATCGACTGCTCGGCCCAGCGGTCGTCCGTCCAGGCGCGACATCCGCCGCGGCCGTCGCCGCTTCAGGAGCCTGCACGGCCTCGGGGGCGGAGTCGCCCGCCGTGAGTTCGACACCACCGACGGCGATCGCCTCGTCGACCGCGGTGACCGGAGACGTCGCCGTCGTCGTGCTGATCTCGGCCGACGTCCAGAGGCCCGGCAAACCGTTCCCGTCCTGTGGCACGACGGTCGGCACGTTCGGTTCCGGTGCGACGAGGACGAGGTCGGACGGCACCCGCTGGTCGAGCAACGGCGGCTGGGTGGAGGGCACGAGCTGAGGCAGCGGATTCGGCTCGGGGCGCACCTGCGGAATCTGAGGGACGGCCTGCACCGACCGCGACGGCTCGACAGACGGCGTCGCCTGATCCCGCACCTGCGGCGTGGCCATCACCTCGGGGACCGTCGGCTCTTCCTGCGTGATCCGCTGCGGGTCCCTGGTCTCCGGCGTCGGCACCGCCATCGGCGTCGCCTCCGGCTCGGGAACGGACTCAGGGATCTGCTGGTCGACCAGGTCGGGAACCTGGGTGGGCGTCGCCACCGGCTCCGTGGGGACGTCCGGCACCTCAGAGGTCGGCTCGCCCTGAAGGGCGGAGGACGCCGACTCCGGACCGGTGCCCCTGATGTGCTCGACGTCCCGCTGGCAGCCGTTCGCGCGGCCGTTCGAGTGCTCGCACCCGGTGTGGCTGGCCGCGGCCTGCGCCGCCACCGGTGCCAGCACGAGTCCGAGGGCCGCGACGGCCGAGACCGAGAGACTGAGCGGACGGTACTTCATGGTGATCGCCTGACTTCGTGGAGGAGTTCTTCCGATGGCTCCAGGCTCTTCCCGACGGGCCGCCGGCCGCGTCGTCCGGCCGCAGACTCTTCCTCCTGCTGCGGACGCAGTACGTCGGTCGGGCCGGAGAGACAGGCAGCGGACGACGTCACGCGGACGCGTGGCAGCACTGCGCTCGCAGCACGACGTCGACGTCGTGACCGGGACGGGCGCTTCAGGCCCCGGCGATCCCTGCCTGGTAGGCCGCGACGACGAGCTGCGCGCGGTCCCGTGCACCGATCTTGGTCATGGCCCGGTTGACGTGGGTCTTGGCGGTCACGGGTGTGATGAAGAGCCGCTCGGCGATCTCGTCGTTGGCGAGTCCCTGCGCGACGAGCAGCACGACCTCCCGCTCCCGCTCGGTGAGGTGCTCGAACCGGTGCCCCGCGACGCTCGGGTGCACCGGCTCGCGCGACACGTGCTCGATCACCCGACGGGTCGCGGCGGGCGAGAGCAACGACTCCCCTGCCGCGACGGTGCGGACGGCGTCGATGAGCGCGGCGGGCCGCACACCCTTGCCGAGGAACCCGCTGGCTCCGCCGCGCAGTGCGCGCAGGATGTAGTCGTCGTCCTCGAAGGTGGTCAGGATGACGACCTTCACATCGGCGAGCTCGGGGTCCGCCGCGATGTCCTCCGTCGCGGTGAGGCCGTCGGTGCCGGGCATCCGGACGTCCATGAGGACGACGTCGGGGCGCGTCTCGCGTACCACGGTGACGGCCTGGTCGCCGTCGGCCGCTTCGCCGACGACGTCCAGGCCGTCGTCGCTGTCCAGGAGCGCGACGAACCCGGCGCGGATGAGCTCCTGGTCGTCGACCACCACCACCCGCACGGTCATGGGTGCTCATCCGCCGGTCGCGTGCCGCGGTCCCTGCTGCCGGCACGTCCCGGCAGCACCGCGCGCACGACGAACCTGCCGTCGCGGGCGCCCGTCTCGAGCGTGCCGTCGGCCGCCTCGACGCGCTCGCGCATCCCCACGAGCCCGAGCCCCGATCCCTGGGTCGCTCCGGAGCCGATCCCGTTCGCGACCTCGAGGACGACGGTGCCGCCGGTGGACCCGAGTCGGACCTGAGCACTCCCGTCGCCGTGCTTCGCGGCGTTGGTCAGCGCCTCCTGCACCACCCGGTAGGCCGTGGCGTCCGCGGTCGCGCCGAGGTCGGGGAGGTCGTCGCCTCGCTCCACCGTCACGACGATGCCGGCGCCCCGGGCATGGGCGACCAGCACCTCGAGCTGGTCGAGGCCCGCCGAGGGAGCCGTGTCCGGGGAGTCGTCGGACTGCCGGAGCACCCGCAGCAGGGCGGGCAGCTCCTCGAGGACATGGGCACCGGCCTCCTGCACGCGGTCGAGCGCCTCGGCAGCGCGGGCGGGCTGGGACTCCATGAGGTGGGAGGCCAGTCCGGCCTGGACGGTGATGACGGCGACCTCGTGCCCGACGACGTCGTGCAGGTCACGGGCGATGCGGACCCGCTCCTCGGCGACGCGTTGCCGGACGGCGGCGGCGTGGTCCCGCTCGGCGTGGAGCTGTGCGACGGCGACGGAACGGCGGAAGCCGCCGACCGTGAGCCCGAGACCGACGGCGAGCACGCCGATGGTCAGCGTGCCGAGCTCTCGGGTGAGGACGTCGGCCTCCCCCGCCGTGGCGCCGAGGACCACGAGGCCGAGTCCTGCCGTGCCGAGCACGCCGGTGAGGGCGGCCCCGACCGGTGACGGCGCCCGCTCGACCGCGGTGTACAGGGCGACCGCGAACGTCGGGAGGACGTCGCCGATGCCGGCGACGGCGAAGGCGACGCCCACGACGACCAGCTCGGCCGCCAGCACCGGCACGGGGGCCACGCGTCTCCCGGCCAGGAGCGCGCAGCCCATCACGGTGACGGCGAGGGCCGCGGGGTCGGTCGTCCCGTCGGCAAGGTCGACGACGAGGGCCAGGACCAGCAGAGCCGCTGCTCCGACGGCGTCGCGGCCCCAGGTGGTCGACGGCCAGGGCAGCCACCGGCGTCCCTCGGCCGGCGCGACGCGCTGCGGTGCGAGCACCTGCATGCGTCGCTCCTCCCACCGGACCGCCTGTCCGCACCATCATGGCGCGCGCCGTGCCGTGCGTCCTGGCAGGGCGGCGGCCGCCGCGACGGCCGACTGAGCGCACGCAGCGGCGCGCCGGGCGCTGCCGCCCGCCGGCCGCTCAGTGCGGGGCGTGCAGCACGACCTCGCACCGGTAGTGCTGCGAGGCGGTCATCTCGCCGCGGAACCACAGCAGCGGCCGCCACGACGGGTCGCCGGGCGCCACGACCGGGCGCAGGTTGTCGACGTCGGAGCCTTCGGTGACGGGTGTCCAGGTCCACGTGGCACCGTCGTCGCGCGTCCTGCCGTGGAAGATCTCGTGGTGCGCCAGCGCGCGCCCGTCGCGGGGGTCCGACGGCGTCGAGACGTACAGCGAGTCGAGGTCCTCGGGGTCGAGGGCGGCGAGCCCGGTGTAGTCCTGCTCGTGGGGCAGCAGGCCGGGCCCGGCCAGCGCGAGGTGGTGCACCCGCCACTCGCCGCCGGGTGCGAGGCGTGCGTAGAGGAACCGGTGGTCGACGACGTCGCGGAACCGCTCGTAGGCGTCCGCCGGGTCGTCCGGGGTGTCGTGGCGTGCGGTGACGATCATGGCGACGGTGCCGTCCGTGGCGCGCCGGACGTCGGTGGTCCAGCAGTGCGTCACCGGCACGCCGCCGTGCACGGAACCCGCGGCGACGACGGTCGTCAGACCCGTCTGGGACGGCGCCTCGCCGTGCATCGGGTCGGGGTCGAGCACGGTGCCGTCCGAGCGCCGCAGGGCGCCGCCGGCGAGGTAGCCGTGATAGATCGAGTTGTCGAAGTCCCGCGGGTGGTGGTCGGTAGTGATGAGGTCGATGCGGTCCTCCCCGGCACGCGAGACATACCGGGTGTAGCCGTTGACGTAGCCGACCTTGGGCCGGGTGAACAGCTTGCCGGCGTAGGTCCAGGTGTCGCCGTCGTCGTCGGAGACCAGGGCGCACTGGTCGTCGTTGACGGCGCGGGCGAAGCACCAGAGCCGCCCGTCGAGCCGGTGCAGGTTGGCGTAGGTGACGCCGGTCCCGCCGGTGCGCTCGCTCCAGTCGACCGTGCGCTCCGGACCCCACGGGCCGCGCGGATCGGCGGTGTCGCTGATCCGCCACCGGGTCAGGTCGTCGGTCTTGTGCCGGGTGTAGACGGCGAGCCAGCGCCCGTCACGGCGGCGCCACAGCGCGGGCGCGTCGTGGTCGTCCGCCTCGAGGCGTTCGTGCAGGACGACGACGTCGGAGGCGCCCGTGGCGAGGTCGACCACCGTCAGCTCGATGTTGCCGCCTCGGGTCCGGCCCCCGGGTCCCTCGGGGGCCGCGACGGATCCGACGACGAGCACCCGGGCCTCCTGGTCCACCAGTGCACGTTCGTCCTGGAACCAGCACCAGGCCCCGTTGTCGTTGATGACCTGCGGCGTCGTCGCCATCGTCCTCGGCCTTCCGTCAGCAAGCGCTTACCAGCGGCTCAGCGTAGCGGACGGACCAAGAACCTGTTCTGCGGCGTGTCGTTTCTGTACGTTGGTGACTTCTCGGATGAACTGGTCCGGTCACGCCCATCGGAAAGGCGGCACCAATGAACAAGACTCAGCTCGCGGCGGACGTCGCGACCCGCACGGGGACCACACCCACCGAGGCACGCCGGCACGTCGACGCCGTGCTCGACTCGATCGTGGAGAGCGTGTCCGCGGGTGAGCGCGTCTCGCTGCTCGGCTTCGGCACGTTCACGGGCGCCGAGCGTCCCGCGCGGACGGCCCGCAACCCGCGCACCGGCGCCACGGTCGAGGTGCCGGCCGCCGTCCTGCCCCGCTTCCGCGCCGGGACCGGGTTCAGGTCGCGCGTGTCCGGGAGCGAGCCGACGGCGACGCCCGCGGCGAGGACGGCCGCGCCGTCGAAGGCGGAGTCGAAGGCCGGGTCGACGAAGGGCACGGAGAACAAGAAGGCGGAGAAGCCCTCGACGAAGAAGGACAAGAAGTCCGACTCGAAGAAGAAGAAGGATTCCCAGGGCAAGAAGTCCACGAAGAAGAACAAGAAAAAGAAGAAGTAGGCGGTCGAGCCCCGCCCCCGGGATGACGGGCGTCGCTCGACCCCCTTGACTTCATACCCCCTAGGGGTATGGTAGGTGTCATGAACGCGCCCACCGACGTCGTCGACCCCGCGCCCGTCACGGACGAGCACGACGGGCCGCACGGCTACACCTCCGACAAGGCCGCCTACCTCAAGCGCATGCGCCGCATCGAGGGGCAGGTGCGAGGTATCGCGCGCATGATCGACGAGGACACGTACTGCA
This sequence comes from Isoptericola aurantiacus, assembly GCF_044769875.1. NCBI lineage: Bacteria > Bacillati > Actinomycetota > Actinomycetes > Micrococcales > Promicromonosporaceae > Isoptericola > Isoptericola aurantiacus. The sequence continues at coordinate 184,601 of NZ_JBJBAE010000007.1, read as the reverse complement.
TCGACGTGCTGACGCAGGTCTCCGCCGTCACCAAGGCGCTGCAGTCCGTCAGCCTCGCGCTGGTCGAGGACCACCTGGGGCACTGCGTCGTCGACGCCGCCCGGGAGTCCGACGAGGCCGGCGCCGCCAAGGTCCGCGAGGCCGCCGACGCCATCGGCCGCCTCGTCCGCAGCTGAACCGACCACCGGAGGAGCACACATGAGTACCGTCACCACCCTGGGCGTCACCGGGATGACCTGCGCCAACTGCGTCGCCCACGTCACCGAGGAGGTGGAGGGCGTCGACGGCGTCGAGCACGTCAGCATCGTGCTGCACGAGGGCGGCGAGTCGGAGGTCAGCGTCTTCTCCGACGACCCGGTCGACGAGTCCGCCCTGCGCGAGGCCGTCGACGAGGCCGGTTACGCCGTCGCCTCGATCGACGTCCAGAACGACGCCCTCGCCGCCCAGCAGGCCGAGCAGGCCCCGCACAAGCAGCAGGCGCACGACGACGCGGCCCGCACCTACAGCGGCCACTGACAGCCCTGCCGTGGTGGGCGCCCGCCGGGTACCCGCCACGCGCCACCCCTCGCGGACCGCCTGCCGATCTGCCGCCCACCGAGCGGTACAGGCCCTCCGCGCCGCGCCGTCGTCGACCCCGACCGGCGCCCCGACCCCGACGGCCCCCACCCTGGCCCGTCGACGGTGACCTCCGCACAGCACCTCCCCAGGAGTCACCCATGACCACCCCCACCCACCACGGCTCCGCACCCGCCGCCGAGGTCGACCTCGCCATCGAGGGCATGACCTGCGCCTCCTGCGTGGCACGCGTGGAGAAGAAGCTCACCCGCCTGCCCGGCGTCGAGGCGACCGTCAACCTGCCGCTGGAGAGCGCGCACGTGCGCCGGCCCGACGCCGTCAGCGACGCCGACCTGCTGCAGGCCGTCGCGTCCGCCGGGTACCGCGCCACCGTGACCGGCTCGCGCGGCGCCGCCCCCGACCACGACGCGTCGGCCACGCACGGCACGGCCGACGACGGTGCCGCACCGGCCGACCCGTCCGAGCACGGCGAGCACGGCGAGCACGCGTCCTCGGGCCACGTGCACACGGAGTACCGCGGTGCCGACCTCCTGCGTCGGCTGCGCGTCGCGGCGGTGCTCACCGTCCCCGTCGTCCTGCTGTCGATGATCCCCGCCTGGCAGTTCGCCGGCTGGCAGTGGGTCGTCACCGCGCTGGCGCTGCCCGTCGTCACGTGGGGCGCGTGGCCGTTCCACGCGGCCGCGGCGCGGGCCGCCCGGCACGGCGCCTCGACGATGGACACCCTCGTCTCGATCGGTGTGGTCGCCGCCACGCTCTGGTCGCTGTGGGCGCTGCTCCTCGGCGGCGCGGGCGAGATCGGCATGACGATGGACGTCTCGCTCCTGCCCTCGCGGGAGCACGGAGGCGCTCCGGAGCTCTACTTCGAGGTCGCCGCCGTCGTGACCACGTTCCTGCTCGCCGGCCGGTACGCCGAGCACCGGTCCAAGCGCCGTGCGGGCGATGCCCTGCGCTCGCTGCTCGAGCTGGGCGCCAAGGAGGCCGAACGGGTCGTGACCGGCCCGGACGGCGGTCCCACCACGCGCGACGACGGCGCCCTGGTCACCGAGCGGGTGGCCGCCTCCGCGCTGCGCATGGGCGACCTGTTCACCGTCCGTCCCGGTTCGACGGTCGCGACCGACGGCGAGGTGGTCGAGGGGACCTCGGCCGTGGACACCTCGCTCGTGACCGGTGAACCCGTTCCCGTGGACGTCGGGCCGGGCGACGCCGTCACCGGCGCCACCGTGAACACCTCGGGCCACCTGCTGGTGCGGGCCACCCGGGTCGGACAGGAGACGACGCTGGCGCAGATCGGCCGGCTGGTGTCGCAGGCACAGACCGGCAAGGCGCCGGTGCAGCGGCTCGCGGACCGCATCTCGGCGGTGTTCGTGCCGATCGTGCTGGCGCTGGCCGTGGTGACGCTGGCCGGATGGCTGCTCGCGGGCGCCGACCTCCAGTTCGCGTTCACCGCGGCCGTCGCCGTGCTGATCATCGCCTGCCCGTGCGCGCTCGGCCTGGCCACGCCCACGGCCCTGCTGGTGGGCACCGGACGCGGCGCCCAGCTCAGCGTGCTCATCAAGGGACCGGAGGTGCTGGAGTCCACCCGTCGCATCGACACGGTGGTGCTCGACAAGACGGGCACGGTCACCCAGGGCGCGATGGCGCTGGAGCGGGTGGTGCCCGCCGACGGCGGGGACGCCGACGAGGCGCTGCGGTTCGCCGCGGCCGTCGAGGCACGCAGCGAGCACCCCGTCGCGCAGGCGGTCGCCACCGCCGGTACGGCGGCCCCGCCCTCGGGCGAAGGCACCGCGGACACCGGGGCCGACGGCGTCACGGTCGGCGCCCTGCAGGTGTTCGACTTCCGCTCGACGGCGGGCGGCGGCGTCGAGGCGGTCGTGCGCACCGCGCACTCCGGGCTCGGGAGCACGGGCCTCGGGGCCGGCGGGCTCGGCAGCCGGCGGGTCACCGTCGGGAGGCTGGGCTGGCTCGACGGGACCGGCGTGCGGGTACCCGACGAGGTGCGCGACGCCGTCGGGCAGGCCGAGACCGACGGGGCCACCGCCGTCGTGGTCGCGTGGGACGGCACCGCCCGCGCGGCGCTCGTGCTGCGGGACCCGGTCAAGGCGACGTCGGTGGCGGCGGTGACCGAGCTGCGCGAGCTCGGGCTGCGGCCCGTGCTGCTCACCGGCGACTCCGACGGGGCGGCCCGTGTGGCCGCCGCGGAGGTCGGGATCGACGAGGTCGTGGCGCGCGTCCTGCCCGCGGACAAGGCCGCCGTCGTCGCCGGGCTGCAGGCCGAGGGCCGCACGGTCGCGATGGTCGGCGACGGCGTGAACGACGCCGCAGCGCTGGCCACCGCGGACCTCGGGCTGGCGATGGGCACCGGCACCGACGTGGCCATCGAGGCGAGCGACATCACCCTGGTGCGCGGGGACCTGCGGGCCGCCGCCACGGCCGTCCGACTGTCCCGCCGCACCCTGCGGATCATCAAGCAGAACCTGTTCTGGGCGTTCGCCTACAACGTCGCCGCGATCCCGCTGGCGGCCGCTGGGCTGCTCAACCCGATGATCGCGGGGGCGGCGATGGCGGCGTCGTCGGTGATCGTGGTGACGAACTCGCTGCGGCTGCGCCGCGCCGGCTGACGGCAGCCACCGCCGTTGTGGGCATGAAATCTACGGTCCTGAACCGGTTCAGGACCGTAGATTTCATGCCCACAGCGACGGGGGGCGGGTCAGCGGAAGCGGCGGCCCTCGTCGCGGCGGTAGGCCCCCACGGCCAGGACCGCGAAGACCGCCGTCCAGCCGAGCAGCACCGGCCACGCCAGCGTGTACGCCGGCTCACCCGTCAGGGCCTGCACCAACAGGTCCCGACCGGCACGGGTCGGCGTCGCCTGCGAGAGGGCGTCGAGCCACGAGGGGAACATCATCGGCGGCAGGAACAGCCCACCGGCGAACGCCAGCGGGAACAGCACCACCTGCACCACGGGCAGCGCGGCCTTGGCCGACAACGAGTAGCCGACCGCCATGCCGAGAAGCACGAACGGCACCGACGCCACCAGGATCGTGCCGATCCCGGCGAGCAGGGCCGACAGCGTCACCGACGCGGCCGTGAACAGCCAGCCGATGAGGATCAAGGGCACGAGCCCGAACAGGGCGAAGATCGCGCCGTTGAGGATCCGCGCCGCCATCCGCGGCCCGGGACCGGCCGGCAGCGAGCGCACGAACGGGTCGAACGGCAGCTGACGGTCCTCCGCGACGCCGAGCCCGTAGGTGAACAGGCTCGCGGAGCACACGGCGAAGAACGCCAGGCCCGCGACCGCCATCGTGGAGATCACCGGGTCCTGCGCCACCGCGCTCTGCGGCACCACGAAGAAGAACATCGCCAGCGAGGGGAACAGCATGTTGCCCAGCACGGCGATCGGGATGCGCACGGTCTCCAGGAACTGGAACTTCAGGTGCAGCCAGGTCAGGCGCACCGGGTGCACCGTGCCCGACGGCGCCACCTGCGGGGATGCTGCGGGTGCGGCGGTCATCGTCTCGCTCCTTCCAGGGCGCCGTCGGCGGCGACCATCTCGGCGAACGCCTCCTCGAGGCTCGCCCCGCGGATCTGCAGGTCCGAGAACGCGACGCCCGAGGTCACCAGGTCCCGCACGAGCGTGTCGGCGTCGGCGGTGTAGAGCTCCTGGGTGCCGTCGCCGTGACGTTCCCCGCGCGCCACGCCGGGCCAGGTCGTCAGGTCGGTCGTGGAACGCACCAGGACGCGGCGCAGGCCGACCTGGTCCAGGATCGCGTCCAGGGAGTCGTCGGCCCGTACCACCCCGTGGTCGATGACGACGACGCGTTCGGCGAGTGCCTGCACCTCCTCGAGGTAGTGGCTGGTCAGCAGCACCGTGCCGCCCTCGGCGTGGTACCGCCGGACGGCGTCCCAGAGCGCCTGACGGGCCGAGACGTCGAGGCCGGTGGTCGGCTCGTCGAGCAGGACGACCCGGGGGCGGCCCACCAGGGAGAGCGCCACGGCCAGGCGGCGCTTCTGCCCGCCGGAGAGCGCACCGGTCTGCTTGCGTGCCAGCTCGGCGAGCCCGAACTGCTCCAGCAGCTCCGCCGTCGGGCGCGAGGCGGGGTAGTGGCCGCCGACGAAGTCGACGACCTCGCCGACGCGCAGCGTGGGCGGCAGGCCGGTCTCCTGCGGGGTGATGCCGAGCCCGATCCGGCTCCGGGCGTCGCGCGGGTCGCCGCCGAGCAGCCGGACCGTGCCCGTGTCGGGTCGGCGTTGGCCGCTGATCAGGGACAGCAGGGTGGACTTGCCCGCGCCGTTCGGCCCGAGCAGCCCGACGAGCTCGCCGGGTCCCACGTCCAGGGTGATGTCGTCGAGGGCGACGACGTCGCCGAAGCGGCGCGTGACGCCGTCGACGGTGATGACGGTCATGCTCCTGTTCCTCTCAGCAGTGCGGTCAGGGTGGCGGTGTAGTCCTCGAACGCGCGCCGGCCGGCCGTGGTCAGCGCGAGGTAGGTGGCGGGCTTGCGTCCCGCGTGCGTCTTGGTCACCTGCACGTAGCCGGCGTCCTCGAGCCGACGCAGGTGGGTCGACAGGTTGCCCGCGGTCATGTCGAGCACCTTCTGCAGCTTGGGGAAGCTGATCTCGTCCGCGCCCGGCAGGGTGGCCAGCGTGGCCACGACGCGCAGCCGGGCGGGGGCGTGGATGACGGAGTCGAGCTCAGTCATCGCCGGGCTCCTGCCCGACGGCGGTGCGCCCGTCGCGCGCGGCGGACGCGTGGGCCGCGCGGCGGCGTCGTGCGAGCAGCAGCGCCTGCCAGGCGAGCGTGATGACGAGGAAGCCCCCGCCACCCAGGACCGCCATGACGAGGTAGGTCGCCGGCATCCCGGCGAGCGTCGCGGCGCCCCCGGTGAGCAGGATCCACGCCCCGAGGACGGAGAGGCTGGTGTCGCCGAAGCAGGCGGCGCCGGTCAGGTACATGATCCCGACGATCACGCAGGCCAGCGCGTTGGCGGCCAGGCCGAGCACGTCGTCGGACGCCCCGGCGCGGGCCAGCCCGCTGATGATGAACGGGTAGGTGACGAAGGCGAGCGACCAGGTCGACCCCCACAGCGCGCCGGTGCGGCGGCTCGGGCCACGGACACCTGCGGCGCGGCGGACGCTGTGCACGATCGTCAGCACCACGGCCGCGGCCAGGAGTCCGCCGAAGATCACGAATGCGAGCGCGCTCGGCATCCCGTCGAGCTCCCGGGCGCTGGACCAGAGCACCAGGTACCCGGCGGTCCATGCCACGCCCCAGGCCAGGCAGAGGAGCCGGCCGTCGGGCTCGGTGCCCGCGTGGGCGCGCCGCCGTGACTCGGCGATGAGGTCGAGCGACGCGGCGGGGTCCAGCTCGGGTCCGTCGGGACCGGTGCCAGGTCCGGAGCTCATGCGGGTCTCCTCGGTGAGCGTGAGGTTTGCGTTGCAAACTACTTTGAGGATGCCACGAGTCCGGGTCCCGCACAAGAGCTCCTCGCGGAGCAGTTAATGTGATATCACTTTGACGGCTCCCTCCGGAGCCCGCCCGACCACCACAGGAGCAGCCCCGATGTCCGACCCCACCGCCTCCCCGGACTCCGTCGGCGGCGCCCCCGCCGGACGCCCCGTCGGCCACGCCGGCACCCGCGTCGACGTCAGCGAGCGCGACGCCTGGTCGCTCGGCGCCGGCGGCACGGTGCTCGCCATCCTGCTCGCCGTCGTCCTGACCGTGCTCGGCATCGTCACGATCGCCGCCGCCGGCCCCGTCGGCGTCGTACCCGGCGTCCTGCTCGCCGCCGTCGGCGTCCTGGTCCTCACCGGCATCTCCGTGGTCAGCCCCGGCCAGACGCTCGTCGTGCAGCTCTTCGGCCGCTACCTCGGGACCGCGCGCCGCACCGGTCTCGTCCTCACCGTGCCGCTGACCACCCGCGCCAAGGTCTCGGTCCGCGTGCGCAACTTCGAGACCAGCGAGCTCAAGGTGAACGACGCCGACGGCAACCCGATCAACATCGCCGCGATCGTCGTCTGGCAGGTCGCCGACACCGCCCGGGCCACGTTCGCCGTCGAGGACTACGACGACTTCGTCGTCGTGCAGTCCGAGTCCGCCCTGCGGCACGTGGCCATGTCGCACCCGTACGACGGCGGCGACGGCGTCGAGTCGCTGCGCGGCGCCACCGAGCTGGTCTCCGAGGAGATCGCGGCCGAGGTCGCCGAACGGGTGGCCGTCGCCGGCGTCGAGGTCATCGAGGCACGCATCTCCCACCTCGCCTACGCCCCGGAGATCGCCCAGGCGATGCTGCAGCGTCAGCAGGCCGGGGCGATCATCGCCGCCCGCGAGCGCATCGTGGACGGCGCGGTGACCATGGTCGAGAGCGCCCTGTCACGGCTCGAGGCCGACGACGTCGTCGCGCTCGACGAGGAGAGGCGGGCCACGATGGTCTCCAACCTGCTGGTCGTGCTGTGCGGGGAGAGCCGGGCGACCCCGGTGGTCAACGCGGGGTCGCTCTACCAGTGACCCCTCCTCGCGCGCGCGACGCCGGGGCCGACGCCGTTCCGCCGGACACGCCCGAGGCGGCACCGTCGTCGTCCCGGCAGCGCAGCGTGCGCAAGCAGGTGCTGCTGCGCCTCGACCCGGCGATCCACGCGGCGCTGGCCCGCTGGGCCGCCGACGACCTGCGCAGCGTCAACGCGCAGATCGACATGGTGCTGCGGCGCGCGCTGGCCGAGGCCGGGCGCCTGCCCCGCGACGCCCGGCCGGCCCGGCGACCCGGCCGGCCGGCGCGACCCCGTCAGGACGAGGGCCCGGCCGAGCGACCGGACGAGGTCACGTGACCCAGCAGAGCGCCACGCCACCTGGAGGCTGCAGGTCCCGGCGAGCCTGCCCGGGGACGGCTGACGGCCTCGTCGCCGTCGCCGGGCGCGCCCGCCCGCCTACGCTGAGCGGGTGGACGACGTCGCACCCGTAGCCCCTCCCGCACCCGCGACCTGGACGGGCCCCGCTCCCGCCGCGCCGGCGCGGACCCCGGCGCAGCGCCGCCGCACCGGCGCCGAGATCTGGATCGTGCTCGGCCTCAGCCTCGGCCAGAGCGGCGTCTACGCGCTGGTCAACATCGTCGCCCGGCTCACCGCGGAGACGTCGCTGGCCGACCAGTCGGCCACCCTCAACGCCTCGCGCTCACCGCGGCCCTACCTGGACCTGACCTACCAGCTGCTCGGGATCGCGTTCGCCCTGGTACCCGTGGCGCTCGCGATCTACCTCCTCAGCGCCCGCGGCCCCGGGACCTTGCGTCGCATCGGGTTCGACGCCGCCCGGCCCGGTCGCGACGCCGCGTGGGGCGTCGCGCTGGCCGCCGCGATCGGGCTGCCCGGCCTGGCCTTCTACGCCCTGGGGCGTGCGCTCGGCATCACCGTCAGCGTCGAGGCCAGCGCCCTGAACGCTGCCTGGTGGACCGTCCCGGTGCTGGTCCTCGCCGCCCTGCAGAACGGGCTGCTCGAGGAGGTCGTCGCGGTGGCCTACCTGCGCGAACGCACCGCGGACCTCGGCTGGGACCGGTGGAAGTTCGTCGCCGCCAGCTCCCTGCTGCGGGGCTCCTACCACCTGTACCAGGGCATCGGGCCGTTCCTCGGCAACGTCGTCATGGGCGTCGTCTTCTCCTGGTTCTACACCTCCCGCTGGGGGCGGCACCGGGTGCTGCCCTCGTGGTGGCCCACACCGTGCTCGACGTCGTCGCGTTCGTCGGGTACGCGCTGATCCCCGCCGAGTGGCGCGCAGCCCTCGGGATCACCTGACGACGTCCGCGAGCAGCGCGCGCCGCCGCGCCTGCTCGGCCGGGTCCGGCACGGGCAGCGACGCCAGCAGACGCTTCGTGTAGTCCTCCCGGGGGGAGCCGAGCACCTGTTCCCCGGTGCCCTCCTCGACGAGCCGACCCCGGTACAGCACCGCGATGCGGTCCGCGAGCAGGTCCACCACCGCCAGGTCGTGGGAGACGAACAGGCAGGCGAAGCCGAGCTCGGCCTGCAGCTCGGCGAACAGCTCCAGCACGCGCGCCTGCACCGAGACGTCCAGGGCCGACGTCGGTTCGTCGGCCACCAGCAGCTCGGGCTCCAGCGCCAGCGCCCGCGCCAGCGACGCCCGCTGGCGCTGCCCCCCGGACAGCTCGTGCGGGTAGCGGTCACCGTAGGAGCGCGGGAGCTGGACCGCCTCCAGCAGCTCGTCGACCCGCCCGCGGGCGTCGTCGGGCCGGCGCGCACGTCCGTGCACCACGAGCGGCTCGGCCACGCACTCGGCGATGGTCAGCAACGGGTTGAACGACGCCGCGGGGTCCTGGAAGACGAACCCCAGCCGCGGCCGGGACGCCGCCAGGTGCCGCGGCCGGGCACCCCGCATCTCGACGCCCAGGACGCGCAACGACCCGCCGGTCACCGGCGTCAGCCCGGCCACGGCCCGCGCGATCGTCGTCTTGCCCGACCCGGACTCCCCCACCAGGCCCAGGACCTCGCCCGGGCGGATCGACAACGACACGTCGTCCACCGCGGTGAACCCGGGCCGCCGGAAGCCGCCCGGGTACGTGATCGTCAGGTGCTCGGCGCGCACCACCGGTTCCTGCGCCGCCCAGCCCTCCGGCCGGGCCGCGGCGCGCTCCTGCGCCCGCGCCGTCCCGCCGCCGAGGCGGGGCACCGCACCGAGCAGGGCCCGGGTGTAGTCCGCCTGCGGTGCGGCGAACAGGTCGGCCACCGGCGCCTCCTCGACCACCTTGCCCTGGTACATCACGGCGACGCGGTCGGCCAGGTCGGCGACCACCCCCATGTTGTGGGTGATCAGGACGATCGCCGTGCCCGTGTCGTCCCGCAGGCGGCGCAGGAGCTCCAGGATCTCGGCCTGCACCGTGACGTCGAGCGCCGTCGTCGGCTCGTCCGCCACGATGAGGTCCGGGCCCAGCACCAGCGCCATCGCGATGACGATGCGCTGCTTCTGCCCGCCCGAGAACTGGTGCGGGTAGTGGTCCACCCGCTGCTCCGGGTCGGGGATGCCGACCGTGCCGAGCACCTCGACCGCGCGGCGCCGGGCCTCCTTCGCGGAGACCCTGCCGTGGGCCCGCAGGCCCTCGGTGATCTGCCACCCCACCGTGTAGACGGGGTTGAGAGCGGTGGACGGCTCCTGGAACACCATCGCCACGTCCCGCCCACGGACCTCCCGCAGGCGGGCGCCCGAGACGTGCGCCACGTCCGTGCTGCCGCCGTCGCGCCCCGCGAGCACGACGGCGCCGCTCGCCGTCGCCGTCTCGGGCAGCAGGCCGAGGATCGTCTTGGCCGTGACCGTCTTGCCGGAACCGGACTCGCCCACGATGGCGAGCACCTCGCCCGGGGCGACGTCGAGGCTCACGCCGTCCACGGCGCGCACCGGCCCCGCGTCGGTCGCGAACGAGACCGCCAGGTCGTCGATCCGGGCCACCGGAGCGGTGCTCATCGGTCCTCCTTCGTCGAGGTGTCCGCCGCCGTCTCGGCGTCCACCGAGGTGGCGGCCACGCTGCCCGCGACCGCGCGGGACCGCGCCCGCGACCGCAGCCGGGGGTCGGCCAGGTCGTTGAGGGACTCCCCGACCAGGGTCATGCCCATGGCGGCCAGGACGATCGCCAGGCCCGGGAACAGGGCCGTCCACCAGATGCCCGAGGTCACGTCGGCCACGGAGCGCTGCAGGTCGTACCCCCACTCGGCCGCCGCCGTCGGCTCGATGCCGAAGCCCAGGAAGCCCAGGCCCGCGAGCGTGAGGATCGCCTCGGAGGCGTTGAGCGTCACGATGAGCGGCAGCGTGCGCACCGAGTTGCGCAGCACGTGGCGGCCCATGATCCGGCGGTGCGGCGTGCCCAGCACGCGGGCGGCGTCGACGAACGCCTCACCCTTGACCCGCACCACCTCGGAGCGGACCACCCGGAAGTACTGCGGCACGAACACCACGGTGATGGACAGCGCCGCGGCGAGGATGCCGCCCCACATGCTCGACTGCCCGCCCGAGATGACGATGGCCAGCAGGATGGCGAGCAGCAGGGAGGGGAAGGCGTAGACGGCGTCGGCCACGACCACGAGCACCCGGTCCAGCCAGCCCCCGAAGTACCCCGACACCAGGCCGAGGAGGACCCCGACCACGATCGAGGCCAGGACGGCGACGATGACGACGTACAACGCCGTCTGCGCACCCCAGATCACGCGGGACAGCACGTCGTACCCGCCCACGGTGGTGCCGAACCAGTGCTCGGCGCTCGGCGGCTGCTGGGCCCCGAAGGCGCCCTCGGGGGTGCGCAGCTGCGACCACCCGTACGGCGCGAGCCACCGCGAGCAGACGGCGGTCACCACGAACAGACCCGTCAGCACCAGGCCCGTGACGAGCATGCCGCGCTGCAGCCCGACGCTCTGGCGCACCTGGTGCACCACGGGCAGGCGGCGCAGCCAGGCCCAGCGCCCGCGGAGGTGCTCCGGGGTGGCCGGTGCCGCGGCGTGGCCGTCGGCGATCTCCGGTGCGGTCATCAGTACCTCACTCTCGGGTCGACGAACGCCGCGATGACGTCGACCAGGAAGTTCGTCACCGCGACCACCACGGCCATGACGACGACGATGCCCTGCACGGCCACGAAGTCGCGCGCCTGCAGGTACTCGGCGAGCTGGAAGCCGAGCCCCCGCCACTCGAACGTGGTCTCGGTGAGCACGGCGCCGACGAGCAGCATCGCGATCTGCATGCCCGCCAGGGTGATGATCGGGATCAGCGCGGGGCGCCAGGCGTGGGCGGTGACCAGCCGGCGCTCGCGCACCCCGCGGGAGCGGGCGGCGTCGACGAACTCGGTGCCGAGCGTGCCGATCATGTTGGTGCGCACCAGGCGCAGGAACACGCCCGCGGTGAGCAGGCCGAGCGCGAGGGCCGGCAGCACGGCGTGGGACAGGACGTCCACCACGACGGCGGGGTCCCCGGTGGCGAACGCGTCGACCAGCATGAACCCGGAGTCGGCGTCCGCCTGGCGCATCGCGATCTCGCCGGAGGTGGAGACCCGACCCGCGACGGGGAACCAGCCCAGCCAGACGGAGAACACGAGCTTGAGGAGCAGGCCGGCGAAGAACACCGGCGTCGCGTAGGCGAGGATCGCCAGCACGCGCAGCACGGCGTCGGGCAGCAGGTCCCGGCGGTAGGCGGCCACCATGCCGAACGGCACGCCGAGCACCAGCGCGACCAGGACGGCGTACGCGCTGAGCTCGAGCGTGGCCGCGCCGTAGGTGGTCAGCACCTCGGTGACAGGGCGGTTGTCGCTGATCGTCGTGCCGAAGTCGCCGGTGAAGATCCCCGTGAGGTACTCCCAGTACTGCGTGAGCACCGGACGGTCGTACCCGGCGGCGTGGATGCGCTCGGCGAGCTGGTCGGGCGTGAGACGGCCGCCGAGGGCGGCCGTGATCGGGTCACCGGTGGCGCGCATGAGCACGAACACGGTGGTGACCAGGATGAAGACGGTCGGGATGATCAGCAGGAAGCGCACCAGGACGTAGCGTCCCAGTGCGCTTCCTGCCGTCGGTGAGGCAGCCACGGGCGATGTACCGGCCCGTCAGCCCTTGGTCAGCGCCGCGTAGCGGAACTTGAACGAGGCGTCGAGCGTGTCCTCGGCCCCCTCGACGTCGGCGCCGACGACGGCGACCTGCGCGCCCTGGAGGTAGGGCACCGTGGACAGGTCCTGCGCCACGGTGTCCTGGATCTCCTCGATGACGCCCGTGCGCTCGTCCGGGTCCTCGGTGACACCCTGCTCGACGATGAGGTCGTCGACCGTCGGGTTGGAGTAGTGGTTGCCGAGGAACCCTCCGTCCAGGAAGAACGGCGTGAGGTAGTTGTCCGCGTCCGAGTAGTCCGGGAACCAGCCGAGCTGGTACGAGGGGTACACGTCGGCCGTGCGGTCCTTGGAGTACTGCACCCACTCCGTGGTCTGCAGGTCCACGCTGAACAGGCCCGAGGCCTCGAGCTGGTCCTTGATCAGCGCGTACTCGTCGCCCGACGACGGCCCGTAGTGGTCGTTGGAGTACTGCAGGCTCAGGGCCACGGGCGTCTCGACGCCCGCGTCCGCGAGCACCTGCTCCGCGGCGGCCGTGTCCGGGCCGCCGTCGCCGTCGCCGTACATCTCCTTCAGCGACTCCGTGGCGCCCGTCAGGCCCGCGGGCACGTAGGAGTACAGCGGGGTGTAGGTGCCCTTGTAGACCTGGTCCGAGATGGCCTGCCGGTCGATGAGGTGGGCCACGGCCTGCCGGACCGCGAGCGCCTTGTCCTCGTCGGCGTCGTCCTGCGCCGCACCGTAGGGCTGGGTGTCGAAGTTGAAGACGACGTAGCGGATCTCGCCGCCGGGGCCCTCGACGACCTTGACGTTGTCGTCGCCCTGCAGGTCCTCGACGTCGGTGGAGGACAGCGAGCGGAAGGCGACGTCCACCGAGCCCTGCTGCACCTCGAGCTTGAGGTTGGAGGCGTCGGCGAAGTAGCTGACGTTGATCTCCGGCGTCTTCGCGGGGCCGAGCAGGCCCTGGTAGCCGTCGAACGCCTCGTAGGTGACGAGCTCGTTGAGGGTGTAGCTGGTGATCGCGTACTGGCCGGCGAACGCGTTGCCGTCGACGATCTCCTGGTCGGGTGTCAGCGCGTCGGCGGCGAAGACGTCCTCGTCGACGATCGGGCCCGCGGGCGAGGAGAGGATCTGCGGGAAGACCTGGTCGTTCGGCTCCTTGAGGTGGAAGACGACGGTGGTGTCGTCGACGGCCTCGGTGGAGTCCAGGTTGTACAGCAGCGACGACGGGCCGTTCTGGTCGGCGATCGCGAGCTGACGGTCGAAGCTGAACTTCACGTCGGAGGCGGTGAGCTCGTTGCCGTTGGCCCAGGTCAGACCCGGCTTGAGGGTGACCGTGTACTCGGTGGGCGAGGTGAACTCGGCGGACTCCGCGATGTCCGGCTCGACGTCGGGGCTGCCGTAGGGGGTGTTCATCAGGAACGGGTAGACCTGGTTCATCACCGCGAAGGAGCCGTTGTCGTAGGAGCCGGCCGGGTCGATCGTGGTGATCTTGTCCGTGGTGCCGACCACCAGCGACTCCGCGGCCGCGCCGTCGCCGTCAGCGGTGTCAGAGCTCTCCTCGCCGTCGCCGCCGCTGCAGGCGGCGAGCGTCAGGGCGACCCCTGCCGCGCCCGCCACGACCGCGACGGCACGTCGCGACCCTCGAATCGTCCTCATGAGTTGTTTCCCTCCTCGTTGCGGGTCGCGGGGTTGCCGCGAGCCGTCCACAGTGACGACGTTCTACCAGGCAACTGTGTCGCCCAGATCACGTGAGTGTGACATACCCGAAGGTTCTCCCGGTTCCGCCGGGGGACCTCGACAGGGCTCACGCGGCGCGGCGGCCCTAGAATCGCCCACATGTCCCGAGCCAGCGGCGAGGCCCCCACGGGCCCCGGAGCGGCCGGTGCGTCCGTGCACGACGTCGGTTCCTTCGTCGGCGACGACCCCGACCCACCGACCGGAGCCCTGCGCGCCCTGTTCACCGGCGGCGCCGTCACCGACGACGACCCCGGGCTCGTGCGCGTGGTGGACACCCCGGAGAACCGGGTGCGCAACCCCTCGGACCTGCTCGGCATCGTGGTCAGTGCTCTCGGCGTCGTCCTGGTGCTCGTGCTGTCCGTGGTGGCGCACGGCACCACGGAGGGGGTCACGGCCGACGTCCGCGACTTCAACACGTTCATCGGTCAGCTCCTCTTCCTGCCCGTGCAGGTGCTCGAGGCGCTGGTCACCCTGTTCGTGCCGGTGGTCGTGCTCGTCGAGCTGGGGCTGCGCCGGCTCGGCCGGCAGGTGGTCGAGTCGATCCTCGCGGCCACCCTCGGGCTGCTTCTCGGCGTGCTCGCCGTGCTGCTGCTGGACTGGCTGGGCAGCGACGAGCTGGTGCGGACGTTCTCCGTCCTGCAGGACGGCACCTGGGTGATCACCGTGCCCGGCTACGTCTCCGGCATCGCCGGCCTGCTGACCACCGCCGGGCCGCGCACGCGTCGCCGCACCGTGCGCTGGTCGTGGAACGTGCTCTACCTGGCGCTGGCGATCGCCCTGATCACCGGGCAGGCGCCGCTGCCGGGGGTGCTCGTCGCCCTGCTCCTGGGCCGGCTGGCCGGGCAGACCATCCAGTACGCCTCCGGGGTGCGTTCCGAACGGGCCTACGGCGGCGAGCTCGTCACCGCCGTCCGGCGCGCCGGGTTCCGCCCCACCGCCCTGGTCCGGGTCCGAGGGGTCTCCGGCGGCACCGACGGCGCCGAAGGCACGGGGGACGGCGACGAGGCCCCGACCGGGCCGGGGGCGGACGCGCCCGAGCCGGACGCCGAGAACGGCGCGGCCGCGCCGGTCCACCGCCTGCCCGACGAGACCGTCACGCACGTCGACGCCGCCGGTGAGGTCACCGGCCGCACCACGCTGCGGGCGCTGCTGCGCAACCGTCCGCGCTACGGTGCCCGCGGCCGCGACGCGGCCGACGTGCCGGCGTCGGGCAGCCTGGCCGACCCGGCCACCGTGGCCCTGACGCGCGCCGGCGACACCCGCGTGTACGCGATGTTCACGCCCGACGGCGCACGCCGCGACGTCGTCGTCCTGGACGGCGACCGTCACGTGGTGGGCATGCTGACCCGCATGTGGCGCGCCCTGCGGCTGCGCGGGCTCGAGGGTCGCGCGCAGGTGTCGCTCAAGGCCGTGGCCGAGCGCAACGCCCTGCTCACCTACGCGGCGTCGGCGGCGGGCGTGCGCACCCCGCGCCTGCTGGGTGTCGGCGAGGCCGACGACTCGATCGTCCTGGTCACGGAGCACGCCGCGGGGGCCGTGTCCTGGCGCGACCTGCCCGACGACGCCCTGGAGGGCGAGCGCGGCGAGCGCGTCCTGGCGGCCGCCTGGGAGCAGCTGCGCCACGCCCACCGCGCCGGCCTGACCCACCACGCGCTGACGCCGGACGTGCTGCTCGTCGGCGACGACGACGCCGCGCCGCAGGTGTGGCTGACCGGGTGGGAGCAGGGCGAGATCGCGTCGACGGCGCTCGGACGGCGGCTCGACCTGACCCAGCTGCTGGCGCTCCTGGCGCTGCGGGTGGGCGCGGACCGCGCCGTCGCCTCCGCGGTGCGCGCGCTGCCGGACGAGGACATCGCCGCCGTCGGGCCGCTGCTGCAGTCCGTCGCGCTGCCCGCGGCCACCCGCGTGGCGGTGCGGCAGCGCAAGGGCCTGCTGGACGCGCTGCGCGAGGCCCTCGTCGAGCGTCTCCCCCAGGTGGACGTCCAGCCGCAGAACATCACGCGGTTCGGCACCCGTACCGTCATCACCCTGGCCCTGTTCATCGTCGTCGTCACCGCCCTGGTGACCACGATGAACCTGGACGAGATCACCGACGCCCTGCGCCGGGCCAACCTGTGGTGGGTCGTGGCCGCCTTCGCGCTCGGCGCGATCACCTGGCTCGGCGCGGCCCTGACCCTCGTGGCCTTCTCCCCCCGCCGGATCCCGCTGTGGCGGGCCACGCTGACGCAGATGGCGGGCTCGTTCGTCTCCCTGGCCGCACCGGCGGGCATCGGACCCGCGGCGCTCAACCTGCGCCTGCTGACGCGGCGCGGCGTCGAGACCCCGCTGGCCGTGGCCACGGTCGCCCTGGTCCAGGTCTCCCAGTTCGTCGTGACGATCGTGCTGCTGGTCTTCCTGTCGATCTTCACCGGGTCCGGCGGGCTCATCCAGCTGCCGTCGGTCACGGTGCTGCTGGCGATCGCGGGGGTGGCGGTGCTCGTCGTGGCGACCCTGCTGGTCCCCGCGGTGCGGCGCTGGGTGTGGGCCAGGACCCGGCCCACCCTGGAGCAGGTCTGGCCGCGGCTGTCCCAGATGCTGGGGCACCCCGCACGGCTCACGCTGGGCATCGGGGGCAACGTCATCATGTCGCTGGGGTACGTGCTCGCGTTCGACGCCTCCCTGGCGGCGTTCGGCCAGTCGCTCAACCTCGTCGACGTCGCCGTCGTGTACCTGGTCGGCAACGCGCTCGGGGCGATGGTGCCGACACCGGGCGGCCTGGGCGGCGTCGAGGCGGCGATCACCGCCGGGCTGACGGCCGCGGGCGTCCCGGCGTCGATCGCCCTGTCCACCACGATCCTGTTCCGGCTCGTGACCTACTGGGGCCGGGTGCCCTTCGGCTGGGCGGCGATGCGCTTCCTGGAGCGCAAGGGCGACCTCTGACGCCTGCGGCGCGAGCACGGCCCGGACGCGCGAGGGCCCGCCGTCCGCAGCGCAGCGGACGGCGGGCCCTCGCGTGCTGACCGAGGTCAGCGGGACGTCACTTGGCGACGGCCTTCTTCAGCAGCGAGCCGGCGCTGATCTTCACGCCGTAGCCGGCGGGGATCTGGATCTCCTCGCCGGTGCGCGGGTTGCGGCCGGTGCGGGCGGCACGCTCGACCCGCTCGACGGACAGCAGGCCGGTGACCTTGACGGCCTCACCCTTGCCGAGCGACTCGATCAGCACCTCCTGGAGGGCGTTGAGCGCGGACTCGGCGTCCGACTTGGTCAGGTCGGCCTTGGCGGCGATGGCCGAGGCGAGCTCGGACTTGTTGAGCGACATGAGCATCCCTTCTCCGGATCACGGCGTACGGACCCGTACGCCGTCACGTTCACGGTCAGCCCGGCAGGAACCGGTGGACCGGGAACACACTAAGGAACATCCGCGGGTTTCTGCGACTTTTGCGCGCCTCGGCGCGCCTTGAAGTCCCCCGCGGACGGTGGTATCAGTCCGTGGGCCGGCCCGGCGGAGCCGTGCCGTGGCTCTCGTACAGACGACGGCGGGACCGGGTCAGCAGGGCGACGGCGACCCCGATCATGACGACCAGCGCGGCGCCGTACACCAACGGCATCGACCCGAGGCCGTCGTCGGTGCCGGTGGCCGGTCCGGTCGTGGACGCCGAGGGTTCCGGGGCCACGGCCCCGAGCCCGTCGAGCTCGCCGGAGTCCTCCAGGTCGGCCTCCGCCGACGCGGCGTCACCGGGTTCCGAGGCGGCGGCGCCCGGCTCGGTCGCGTCGGCGCCCGGCTGCTCCGCGACGGTCCAGCCGACCTGGCCCTCGATCGGGTGCCCGTCGGCGGAGACCGCACGCCACGCGACGTCGTACGCACCGCCGGCCCCCGCGGGCTCGAAGCTCGCGGTGACGACCTCCCCGTCGACCGTGACCTGCGCCTCCGACGCCCCGTCCGGTCCGGTGACGCGCACCTGGGTGCCGTCCGCGATGACCTCGGAGCTGAACGTCAGCGTCAGGGTGCCGACCGGCTCGTCCAGCGCTGCGCCGTCGGCCGGGTCGGAGGAGACCAGCTGGTCGTGCGCGCTCGCGGAGACCGCCCCGAGGATGCTCACCGCCGTCCCGCCGACCACGGTGAGCAGCATCGCGAGCGCCACGACGATCGCGACCACCCGGCGGCGGTTCTTCCGCACGACGGGCGTCCAGCCGTCGTCGGGTCCCGACCCGCCCGGTCCGGAGGAGGCGGGCGTTCGGCCCGCAGGATTCTGCGCCACGGGTGCGACCCTAGCGTCGCGATCCGACACCCACCCAACACGCCCGTGGTGTCGTCGGGCACACTCGGGGTGTGGACTTCCGCAACGCCTACGCCCACGGCTTCGCCCGCGTCGCCGCCTGCACGGTGCCCGTGACCGTCGCCGACCCCGCCGCGAACGCGGCCGCGATCCTCGCCGAGGCCCGTGCCTGCCACGACGACGGCGTCGCCGTGGCCGTCTTCCCGGAGCTGTGCGTGTCCGGGTACGCCCTGGACGACCTGCACCTGGCCGACACCCTGCTGGAGGCCGTCGGGGACGCCCTCGAGCAGATCGTCGAGGCCAGCGCGGACCTGCGTCCGCTGCTCGTGGTGGGCGCCCCGCTGGAGGTGGACGGGCGGGTGCTGAACTGCGCCGTCGTCGTCGCCGGCGGCAGGGTGCTCGGCGTCGCGCCGAAGTCCTACCTGCCCACCTACCGCGAGTTCTACGAGAAGCGCTGGTTCGCGGCCGGGGCGGACCGGCGCGGGGGCACGGTGCGGCTGCCGTTCGCCGACGACGACGTCCCGTTCGGCCCGGACCTGCTGTTCCGCGCGTCCGACGTCGCCGGGCTGACCGTGCACGTCGAGGTGTGCGAGGACATGTGGGTGCCCGTGCCGCCGTCGGCGGAGGCGGCGCTCGCGGGCGCCACGGTGCTGCTCAACCTGTCCGCGAGCCCCGTCACGGTGGCTCGCGCGCAGGACCGGCGGCTCATGGTGCGTTCCGCCTCGTCGCGCTGCCAGGCGGCGTACGTCTACGCGGCGGCGTCGCAGGGCGAGTCGTCCACCGACCTGTCGTGGGACGGGCAGACGCTCGTCTACGAGGCCGGCGACCTCCTGGCCGAGACCGAGCGGTTCCCCGACGGGCCGCGCCGGGCGGTGGCCGACGTCGACCTCGACCGGTTGCGCCAGGAGCGGTTGCGCCAGGGCACGTTCGACGACAACCGGCGGGCGCTCGGCGACCGGACCCAGGGCTTCCGCACCGTCGCCTGGGAGGTGGGACCGCCGTCGGGCGACGTCGGCCTGCGGCGGCGGGTGGACCGGTTCCCGTTCGTGCCCGACGACGCGGCGCGCCTGGCGCAGGACTGCTACGAGGCGTACAACATCCAGGTCACGGGCCTGGAGCAGCGGCTGCGGGCGATCGGGCAGCCGAAGGTCGTGATCGGAGTCTCCGGCGGTCTGGACTCCACGCACGCCCTCATCGTGGCGGCGAACGCCATGGACCGGCTGGGCCGGCCCCGCACGGACGTCCACGCGATCACGATGCCGGGGTTCGCGACGTCGGACGAGACGAAGGAGCGGGCGACCCGACTGGCCACGGCGCTCGGGGTGCGGTTCGAGGAGCTGGACATCCGGCCCGCCGCCGAGCAGATGCTGCGCGACCTGGACCACCCGTACGGCCAGGGCGAGGCGGTCTACGACGTCACCTTCGAGAACGTCCAGGCGGGGCTGCGCACCGACTACCTGTTCCGGATCGCGAACCACCGCGGCGGGATCGTGCTGGGCACCGGGGACCTGTCCGAGCTGGCGCTGGGGTGGTGCACCTACGGCGTGGGCGACCAGATGTCGCACTACGCCGTGAACACCGGGGTGCCGAAGACCCTCATCCAGCACCTCATCCGCTGGGTGGCCGACGCGGGCGACTTCCCGGTCGAGGTGGGTGACGTGCTGCGCGAGATCGTGGTGCAGGAGATCTCCCCGGAGCTGGTGCCGGCCGGCGAGGGTGAGGCCCCGCAGTCCACCGAGGCGATGGTGGGTCCCTACGCCCTGCAGGACTTCACGCTGTTCTGGACCCTGCGGTTCGGGATGCGGCCGTCGAAGATCGCGTTCCTGGCCTGGCACGCCTGGCGCGACGCGTCCGTGGGCGACTGGCCGCCGAACTACCCGCACGACGAGCGCTCGACCTACGACCTCGCGACGATCCGGCACTGGATGCTCGTGTTCTTCCGGCGGTTCTTCGCCTCGCAGTTCAAGCGCTCGGCGCTGCCGAACGGGCCCAAGGTGGCGGCCGGCGGCACGATGTCGCCGCGCGGGGACTGGCGGATGCCGTCGGACGCCTCCGCGGCGGCGTGGCTGCGCGAGATCGAGGAGAACGTCCCGGAGGCCTGACCCCGACGCGGACGGCCCAGCGTGCTCCCTGCACGACGGCGACGCCGACCGCCGCGTTGGCGACACCGAGAAGCGCTGCACCGAGGAGCGCCGACGGCTTGGTCAGTGGCACCGCCTCAGCGACCACCAGCAGGGCAGGCCACAGCAGGGCAGCCAGGAGCAGCGTCGTGCGCCACCACCGGCCGACGAGCAGCCCGAGCACCATCATGCTGGGGATCATCAGCGCCTCCTCGAGATCAAGCCGGTACGGCACCGAGCCTATCGACCCGTCGCTCTGCCCGATCACCGCCCTGCCATCTGTCCGGGTGATCTGGCGACCTCGACCCACGCCAACCGTCGTGGCGGTGAGGCTCGACGCCGCCACGCTCAAGGCACTGACCGAGCGGGCGCAAGAGGAAGGGCTGGCCAACCGGTCGGAGGCCATCCGTGCGGCGGTGCGTGCCTGGACGCACGTCGCGTGAGGCTGCACGATGCAGCTCGCAAGCACTTCAGGCGCGACCGGCTGACCGAGGACGGCGTCCTTCGAGCAGCGGCGCCGTGAGCCTCGCCCCCCGTCCGATGTGCCGACGTCGGCAGTTCGTCCCCAGATCGGCAGTCCGAACTGCCGATCCCGGGACAGAGTGCCGACGTCGGCAGTTCGGAGGCAGGGGACGGGGATCGGGCATCGCCCGACACGGACGAGGCAGGATGGGCTCATGACTTCCACGCAGCAGCCCACCACCCCGGGCACCACCCGCTCCTCCGTCGCCGTCACGAACGGCTACGTCCTGCCCATGACCGGCGAGCCGATCGAGCACGGCACCGTCCTGATCACCGACGGCGTCATCACGGCCGTCGGCGCCGACGTCACCGTGCCCGACGGCGTCCGGACGATCGACGCCGGTGGACGCTGGGTGCTGCCCGGCTTCGTGGAGTCGCACGGGCACGTGGGTGTGCACGAGGAGGCGGAGGGCTGGGCCGGGGACGACACCAACGAGAAGACGGGTCCGAACGGTGCCCACCTGCGCGCGCTGGACGCGATCAACATCGAGGACGAGGGCTTCCGCGACGCGCTGGCCGGGGGCGTCACCTCGGTCGTCGTCAAGCCCGGCTCGGCGAACCCGATCGGCGGGCAGACGGTCGCGATCAAGACGTGGGGCGGACGCACCGTCGACGAGCAGGTCCTCGCCGAGGCCGTCTCCGTGAAGTCCGCCCTCGGGGAGAACCCCAAGCGCGTCTACGGCGACCAGAAGAAGCTGCCGTCCACCCGGATGGGTGTCGCCGCCGTGATCCGGCAGGCGTTCCTGGACGCCCAGCACTACGCGGCCGCCCGCGCCGCCGCCGAGGCCGACGGCAAGCCGTTCGCCCGCGACCTGGCGAAGGAGACCCTGGTGCGCGTGCTCGACGGCGAGCTCGCCTGGGACCAGCACACGCACCGCGCCGACGACATCGCGACCGCCCTGCGCCTGGCCGACGAGTTCGGCTACCGCCTGGTGGTCAACCACGGCACCGACGGCGCCGCCGTCGCGGACGTGCTCGCCGAGCGGGACGTGCCGGTGATCTTCGGGCCGATGTTCACCACGCGCAGCAAGGTCGAGCTCCGCCACCGCGACATCGCGCACCTGGGGCGGCTGGCGGCGGCCGGCGTGCGCGTCGCCATCACCACCGACCACCCGGTGGTGCCGATCAACTTCCTGGTCCACCAGGCCTCGCTCGCGGTCAAGGAGGGCCTGGACCGGACGGTGGCGCTCGAGGCGCTGACGGTGAACCCGGCAGCGTTCCTGGGCCTGGACGAGCGGGTCGGATCGCTGCGTCCCGGCCTAGACGGCGACGTCGTCGTGTGGTCGGGCGACCCCCTGGACGTGACGTCCCGCGCCGAGCACGTGCTGGTCACCGGCACCGAGGTCTACACCTGGGACGCGGCGGCCGACGGCGGCCGGGGCGCAGGTGTCGTCGTGGAGCGGTCCGCACGGTTCGTGTGAGCCGCCTGTGAGACCCAGCACAACGGGGTGCCCGGGTTTGCCTGCGCCGAGGGACGCAGTGTCGAATCGTTCCATGCGTACCCTCGGCGCCGCAGCAGCGGCACTCTCCTTCGCCCTGCTCGTCTCGGCCTGCGCCGGCCCGGACTCCGCCGAACCGGCGGCTGCGTCCTCGGCGTCCCCGGAGGCCTCCGCCACGGCGGCGGCCGACCCCACGACCACCTGCGCGGGCTACTACGACGGCGGCGAGCTCTCGATCCACGAGCGCGTCACCACGTGGACGTCCGCCGTCGCCGAGCCGGCCACGGAGGAGAACCAGTCCGAGCTGGTCATCATCCAGGACCGGCTCAGCTCCCAGATCCGCTACGCGCAGGACGGTCCCGCCACGCTGCTCGAGGCGATCCAGGAGCCGTTCGTGACGTCGATCGAGGGCGGGTCGGGCGACCCGTCGGTCGTCGAGGAGTCCGCCGCGGCGTTCGCCACCCTGTGCGACGAGGCGGGTTACGTCCTGCCGGAGTGACTCCTCGGTGTTCTGAGCGGCAGTTCGTCATCTGATCGGCACTCCGGAGTGCCGATCAGATGACGAACTGCCGCTCAGATCCCGGACAGGAACGCCCCCATGAGCGGGCCGGCCGTCGTCGACCCGTACTCGCCGTCCTCGACGAAGACCGCCACGGCCAGGTCGTCCTCGATCGCGAGCATCCACACGTGCTGGCGCGACCCGTCGCCGTACTGCGCGGTCCCGGTCTTGGCCCCCACGACGCCGGGGATGTCCGCCAGGGCGGACGCGCTGCCCTCCGAGACGACGGCGCCCATGAGGTCGCGCAGATCGGCGGCCTCGGTCTTCGTGAGCCCCTTGTCCGTGCCCGCGGAGGCCTGAGCTGACGCGGCGTCGTCGGACGGCTCCGACGACGGCGCCCCGGAGGCCCCGGAAGCCTCGGAAGCCTCGGAAGCCTCGGGGGACGGTGCCGTGGAGGCGTCGTCGTCGGTGCCCGCGTCGCCCGCGTCCCCGGCCGGCGACCCGTCGGCGGGCACGACCTCCCGCACGATGCGCGGCTCCACCTTCCGGCCCGCCGCCACGCTCGCCGCCACCGTCGCCATGCCCAGCGGCGAGGCGAGGACCGCGCCCTGGCCGATCATCGTCTCGGCCCGCGCCGTGGCGCCGTCGTCCGAGGGCGGGACCTCGCCGAGGAACGACGCGGTGCCCGTCGCCGGCTCCGCGACGAGCCCGAGGTCGGCGGCCGCGTCCGCGAGCGACCCCGGGGCCAGGTCCCCGCCCGCACCGATGAACGCCGTGTTGCACGAGTGGGCGAACGCCGTGCGGAACGAGACCTGTCCCGTCGCCGACGCCGGGTAGCCCGGCACGTTGGAGTACGTGCGACCGTCGACGGTCCGGGTGGCCGGGCAGTCCACCGTGTCCTCGGGGAACACGCCCGACCGCATGAGGGCCAGCGCACCGGCGACCTTGAACGTGGACCCGGGCGGGTACTGACCGAGCGTCGCCGTCGACCACCCCTCGCTGCCGGGGCCGCTGGCGGCCGCGAGGACGTCCCCGGTGGAGGGGCGGATCGCGACGATCGCGCTGGCGGGCTCGACGTCGGCGAGGACTTCCTCGGCCAGCACCTGCAGGTCCGGGTCGAACGCGGTCGCGACGTCGGCGCCGTCGACCGGGTCGACGCGGTAGGCCTCGCGCAGCACCTCGTCGTCACGGGAGACCACGTCCACCGTGAGCCCGGCCGTGCCGCGCAGCTCGCCGTCGTACTCCTGCTGCAGCCCGGAGAGCCCGACGACGTCCCCGGCGACGATCTCGCCGTCGGAGTCCTCGATGATCTCCGCGGTCGCGTCACCCGAGCGGCCCAGGACGGGTCGGGCGAACGACGACGTCGGGGCCAGCTCCATGGTGTCGGCCAGGACGTTGACGCCGGTGATCCCGCGGGCGTCGTCCGCGGTGAAGTCCACCCCGGAGGTCTTGTGGTCCTGCCGGATCGTGATCGCCAGGACGTAGGCCTTGTCCCCGGCGGCCTCGACCCGGCCGGCGTACTCGGCGGGGTCCAGCCCCACGAGCTTCGCCAGCTCGCGGGCCTGCGCCTCGTACTGCGAGGGCTTGAGGTAGGTCTTGTCGATGCCGATGCGCCACACGTCGCGCTCGGTCACCAGCGGGTCGCCGTGGACGTCGAGCAGGTCGCCGCGGTCGGGTTCGGCGGCGGCGATCTCCAGGCGCTCGCCCGCCGCCAGGTCCGGAGCGACGAGGTCGGGCTGCCACAGGACCTTCCACTCGCCGGACTCGTCGGAGTCCTCCGGCGGGGCCGCCCACGCGAGCTCGGTCGTCGTCGTGTACTCCCAGGTGTGCTCGGCGGACAGCGGCCAGCTCCAGGCGAGGGTGACGTCCGCCGTGGGCTCCTCACCCTCGGCCTCGGGGCTCTCCGTCACGTCCGTGACCTGCACGGTGGGCTCCAGCCCGGCCTGCTCGGCGGCGGCCACGAGGGGTGCGGTGACCTCCTCCAGGTGCTGCTGCGGGATCGCGGAGGTGGTGGTCACCAGGGTGAACGCGCTGACGTCGCCCGCGGCGAGCGCCGAGGCGAGGGCGTCGGCGGTCTCGGACGCCGGCGGGCGGTCCGGCCCGGTGCATCCGGCCGCGGCGAGCACGGCCGGGGTCAGGAGGGCGGCCAGGGCGAGAGTTGTCCGACGTCGCACGCCCGCGAGCGTAGCGTGCCCCGGTCGACGGTGTGGAGGGTCCGGGCGCCGGCTGGCGAGCGCGAGCCGTCCTCTGGGATGGTGGTGGGGTGCCCGCGCCCGCGCTCCGTCACGCTGCCCGCCTCCTGGTGGGTGGTCTGGTGGCGGCGGTGCTCGTGACGCCGGCGACGGCCGCCGAGGTGCCGCCCCACGACCCGCACGTGCCGGCACCCGAGGCCCCCTCGCTCTCCCCCACGGCGATCGTCGGCTGGGCACCGGCCGAGCGCCGGACCGCTGGTGAGGCCTGGTCCGACGGGGTCGTCGTCTCCCCCGCCGCAGGTCGCGACGTCGAGCTGCAGCAGCAGGTGGACGGTCGGTGGGTGGCCCGCCGGTCCCTGACCCTGGACGACGGCGCGGCGGACGTCGTGCTCGTCGACCTCCCCGACCGGTGGACCCACGCCCCGGTGACGCGCTGGCGCCTGTCCGTGGCCGGCTCGGCCCACGCCGCACCGGCGGTCAGCGGGACCAAGCGTGTCGAGACGGTGTGGCCGGCGGTGTCCGACCCCCGGGACCCGACCGTGCTGGTCACCAAGGAGCGCGGGGTCGAGCCGGCAGGCTTCCGCCCGCGACCGCTCGTCACGCCGGACCTGGCCACCGTCGGTCACCGGACGTCGCTGCGGCCGCGGGCCGCGACGGCCCTGGCCGAGCTCGCCGCGGACGCCCAGGAGGCGACCGGCAGGAAGCTGGTGCTCGTCTCCGGGTTCCGTTCGGCGCGCTACCAGGACCGGTTGTTCGCCCGGTACGCGGCCGAGCACGGTGCCCGCGCGGCGAACAGGTTCTCGGCGCGCCCGGGGCACTCGGAGCACCAGACCGGCTGGGCCGCCGACGTGACCCAGGCCGGGGTGCCCTTCACCGAGTTCGGGGGCACGCCGTCGTCGGCCTGGGTCGACCGCCACGCCTGGCGGTACGGGTACGTGGTGCGCTACCCCGAGGGCGCGGAGGAGATCACCGGGTACGACGCCGAGCCGTGGCACCTGCGCTACGTCGGACGCGACCTCGCGGCCTACCTGCACCGCACCGGCGGCACCCTCGAGGAGGCGGTCGGCATCGACTGACGGGCACCGGACGCCGCTACCCCAGCGCGCGCCCCAGCCGCTCGACCGCCTCGGTGAGGATCTCCGGTGACGTGGCGAGGTTGAGCCGCAGCCGGCCCTGCCCGCCGCTGCCGAAGTGCCGGCCGTCCCCGAGCGCCACCCTGGCGTGGCGCAGCACGTGGTGGTGCGGGTCGGCCCCCTCGGGCACCGCCGCGCGCACGTCGAGCCACATCAGGTAGGTCGCCTCGGCCGGGTGGACGCGCACGCGCGGCGCGTGCTCGGCCAGCAGCCGGGTGGCGAGCTCCCGGTTGCGGACCAGCCCGGCGCGCAGGGCGTCGAGCCACGCGTCGCCCTCGGCGTACGCGGCGGCGTGGGCGAGCACGGCGAGGTGGTTGACGCCGTGCCCCGCCTCCTCCGGGATGCGGCGCAGGTCGTCGGCGGCGTCGGGTCCCCCGACGGCGGTCGCCGCCCGCAGCCCGGCGAGGTTGAAGGCCTTGGACGCCGAGTGGATCGCGATCGCGCGCTCGCTGCCCGCGACGGACAGCAGCGGCGTGAAGGGCGTGCCGCCGTCGGGCACCAGGTCGGCGAACGTGAACGGGGCGTGGATCTCGTCGACGACGACGCGGACGCCGTACCGGTCGGCGAGCGCGAGGACCGCCTCGAGCTCGTCCCGGGTGTGCACCGTGCCGGTCGGGTTGTGCGGGCTGCACAGCAGCAGCACCGCGCGGCGTCCGCTGCCGGCGCCCGCGCCGTGCCCGCCGGTGCGGGTGGCGGTGCGGAACGCGGCCTCGAGGGTGCCGAGGTCGAGCCGGCCGGCGTCGTCGAGGGGGGCCTCGACGACCTGCCGTCCCTCGTTGCGGGTGAACCCGTAGAACGGCGGGTACACCGGCGGGGTGACGACGACCGCGTCGCCCGGCGCGGTGAGGACCCGCAGGATCTCCACGACCGCCACCATGACGTCCGGCAGGGTGCGGCTGGTGCGCTCGTCCGGGGTCCAGCCCCAGCGCCGCTGGGCGAAGGGTGCGAGGGCGGCGGCGTACGTGGTGCCGATGTCGTAGCCGGTGTCCCCGGCCCGGAGCGCCCGCGTGATCGCCTCGACGACGAACGGTGCCTGCGGCACGTCCATCTCGGCCACGAACAGGGGCAGGACGTCGTCCGGGTGGGCGCGCCACTTCACGGAGGTCCGACGGCGCAGGTCGGCAAGGGTCAGGGCGTCGAGCGGGGAGTCGGTCACCGCACCGGTGTATCAGGCTCCGCTCGCACGCTCCAACGCGGACGCCGCACCGCGGTGGGGACCTGCGTCACACCTGCGCGGGCCGGACCACGTCCACCCACTGCTCGGAACGCAGCGACTCGCCGGCCTCCACGATGCCGGACCAGCGGCGCGCGTCCGCGACCGTGGCCTCGAGCAGGGCGCGCAGCCGGTCGTCGACGTCGGGCGCGAACGCCTCGCTGATGCCCTGCACCGCCGTCGAGACGACGGACGGGGCGGCGTCGCGCACGAACCGCTTGGGCTTGACGTGCGTCCCGGCGCAGAAGCGTCGTGCCCACTCGGCCGTCTTCGGGGTGGAGGCCAGCGCATCGCGGCTCTCCGGGGCCATCGTGCCGTCCGGCCGCCCGTCGAGGACGTCGAGCATCCGCTCGGCGCCGTAGACCGCCACGGCCAGCGTCTGCTGGCGGTCCGCGGGTGCGACGGGCAGCGCGGTCTGCGCCGAGCGCAGCGCGATCCGCACGTCCCAGCGCGGGTCGTCGCTGGTCAGGCCGATGACCGACGGGATCAGGGGCGCGAGCCGCGGCCGGGCGTCGTCCGACGTCAGGTCGTTGACGGCCCGCGCCATCATCGCCAGCAGCGGGTGCGTGCACTGCGGATGGTCGCTCCAGCGCTCCCCCGCGAGGAACGACGCGAGCTCCATGAAGCACGCGCCCTTCTTCGGGTTGCGGTGCTTGCCACGCCCCAGCATGGGCAGGGCGTCGAACGTTCCAGCGGTTCCCACCACGAGTCCACCCCCGTATCGGTTCCTGGTTCCAGTGTGCGCGCGGTGTGACGCAGGTCGCAACGGCTGGGGCCGATCCGGCCGCCGATCAGCGACTTCGCCCGCGTCCTGACCGGCGCCGCGCCCGCGCGGGGCCATACTGGGACCGTGCCCGAGACCCAGGTCCTGGGTTCGCTGACCCACGGCGCGCCCGATGAGTCCCCTGCCGACGAGGTGTTCGACCGCATCGTGCGGCTCGTCCGCCGCAACCTCGGCGTGCCCGCAGCCACGTTCGTGCTGCTCGGCCAGGAGGACGACGTCCAGTACCTCCCGGGCGCGGTGGGCCTGCCGGCCGAGACGCAGCGCACCCGCCGCTACGTCCTGGAGCACCCGGTCACGGGCCTCATCGCCGAGACCCGCACCGCCGTGGTCATCTCCGACGCCGACGCCGAGCCCCGCGTCTCCGGGCGCGGGCTCGTCAAGGACCTGGGCGCCCGGTCCCTGGCCGGCTACCCCGTCGAGGACAGCCGGGGGCAGGTGGTCGGGGCGCTGTGGGCGCTCGACTCCACGCCGCGCACCTGGTCCGAGGACGATCTGGCCACCCTCAGCGACCTGGCGGCGGCGTGCACCAGCGAGCTGCGCCTGCGGTCCGAGCGGGAACGCGCCCGCCGCGCCGAGCAGGTCGCGTTCCGGGCCCACCAGCGGGCCCAGTTCCTGCTCGGCCTGTCCGAACGCTTCGCGGGCGTCACCACGATCGAGGAGGTCGAGGAGACCATCGCCCAGGTGGTCGGTTCCGGGATGGGCGCCCGCTGGTGCTCCCTGGCGCTGGTCGACGCCGACCGCCGGCACCT
Source organism: Isoptericola aurantiacus (assembly GCF_044769875.1). NCBI lineage: Bacteria > Bacillati > Actinomycetota > Actinomycetes > Micrococcales > Promicromonosporaceae > Isoptericola > Isoptericola aurantiacus. The sequence continues at coordinate 155,814 of NZ_JBJBAE010000007.1, read as the reverse complement.
GCGGTACATCACCGTGGGCCACCAGGAGCCCGGCTTCCCGGACGAGATGCGCTCGGCCCGCCTGGACGCACCCCGGCCGGACACCGCCGTCGTGCGCGACCGCACCACGCTGTTCTACCGGGACCACGCCGAGATGATCGAGGTGTTCCCCGCGATGGCCGGGATCGGCCTGCTCTCGGCAGGAGCCCGCTCGTTCCTGCCGATCATCGCCGACGACGACGTCATCGGCGTCGTCGTGTGCGTCTGGGAGGACACCCGCGACCACGACGCCGGCACCGCGGCCCTGGAGACGACCGTCAGCCGGTACGTGGCGATGGCGCTGGAGCGGGTCGCCCTGCTGGAGGCCCGACGCCGGGTCGCCACGACGCTGCAGGAGTCGCTGCTGACCGACCCGCCCGCCGTGGCGCACCTCGACATCGCCACGACCTACTCCCCGGCCGCGCGCACCGACCAGGTCGGCGGCGACTGGTACGACACGGTGGTGCGGGACGAGAACACGGCCGTGCTCATGATCGGGGACGTCGCCGGGCACGACGTCAGCGCCGCCGCGCAGATGGGTCAGCTCCGCTCGATGCTGCGGTCGATGGCCTGGAGCCACGACGACTCGCCCGCCGAGCTGCTCACCCGGCTCGACCGCGCCAACGCCGAGCTGGGCCCGCACGCGATGGCGACCGCCGTCGTCGTGCGCCTCGACCACGACGTGGAACCGGTCGGGAACACCGGGCCCGAGGGCACCCCCGAGCGGGGCTACACGCTGACGTGGTCCGACGCCGGACACCCCCAGCCGCTCGTGCTGCGGCGGGACGGCTCGGTGGAGCGGCTGGACGCCCGACCCGACATGCTGCTGGGCATCGCCCCCGACGCCACCCGGCGGGACCACGTCGCGCGCCTGCTGCCCGGCGAGACCCTCCTGCTCTACACCGACGGTCTGGTCGAACGACGGGGCGTGTCGATCACCGAACGCACGGCGGACCTCGAGGTGGCGCTGTCCGAGGCCCTCGGCGAGGCCACGGCCTCGCTGCCCCGGGCGCTGGTGCGCCGGCTCGTCGGCCGGGCCCAGCGTGACGACGTGGCGGTGCTCGCCGCCCGCGCGCGCGTCCAGGCGCCCTCGGGCCCGCCGTCCGAGGAGGGCCCCGCCACGGCGGAACGGCGGGTCGCCGACGACCTGAGCGACCTCGGGCCGGCGCGCCGGTGGGTGGACGACGTGCTGGAGTCCTGCGACGTCGACGCCGAGCAGCGCCGCACGGCCATGCTGCTGTCGAGCGAGATCCTCACCAACGCGCTGGAGCACGGCGCGGCGCCGATCGTCGTCACCGTCGTGGTGGACGACGAGCGGCTGCGGGTCGCCGTGCGGGACGGGTGCACCCGGCCCCCGGTCCTGCGGGCGCCCGAGCCGCAGGACCTGTCGGGCCGCGGCGTGCAGTTCCTGGAGCGGCTGGGGTCGCGGTGGGGCGTCGAGCAGCACCTGCCGGGAGAGTCGGTGGGGCGGCACGGCGACCTCGGCGAGGGCAAGACGGTGTGGTTCGAGATCGACCGGTCGGCGCGGCCGTTGACGGGAGCGGTCCCCGTGGTGCACCGGCGGTCCCCGACCACGAGCTCGGTCCCGCTCGTCGAGCGGGTGCTGCCGTGGACCCGCGACGAGGCCCGCCGCCGTCGGACCTGACCGTCCCTGGTGCGTGTCGGCGGCGAGTCGTACTGTGTGAGGCATGACACAGACGGCCCCCGGGGGCGCTGCCGCGCCGCCCCGCGCGGGCGCCCTCGCCACCTCCGACGCGACCTCCCCGCCGGACGTCGGCGCGCGCCTCGAGGAGTACCGGCGCGAGCTCACCGGGTACTGCTACCGGATGCTCGCCGGCGCCGGTGACGCGGACGACGCCGTCCAGGAGACGATGCTGCGCGCCTGGCGTGCCTACGACCGTTTCGAGGGGCGGTCGTCCCTGCGGTCCTGGCTCTACCGGATCGCCACGAACGTGTGCTTCGACCAGCTGGGCTCGTCCAAGCGCCGGGAGCGCCCGATGGGGCTGGGCGGACCCCAGCCTCCGGAGATCGAGAACTTCGGTGCCACGCTCCCGGAGGAGCGCTGGGTGGAGCCGGTGGCCGACGACGACGTGCTCCCCCGAGAGGGCGATCCCGCGGCGATGGCCGTGGGCCGGGAGTCCGTGCGGCTCGCCTTCGTGGCGGCCCTGCAGCACCTCCCGCCCCGGCAGCGGGCCGTGCTGGTGCTGCGGGAGGTGCTGCGCTGGTCCGCCGCGGAGACGGCCGCACTGCTCGACACCACCGTGGCCTCCGTCAACAGCGCGCTGCAGCGCGCGCGGGCCACGCTGGGCGCCAAGGCCCTGGACCGTGAGGAGGCCCGCTGGAGCAGCGTCGACGACGACCTGCTGAACCGCTACGTGGACGCGTTCGAGCGGTACGACATGGACGCGCTGGTCGCGCTGCTGCACGAGGACGCCGTGCTCAACATGCCGCCGTACACGCTGTGGGTCCACGGTCCGGCGGACATCGCGCGGTGGATGCTCGGCCCCGGCCACGGGTGCGAGGGGTCGCGCTGCCTGCGGGTGGCGGCCAACAGCTCGATGGCGTTCGGCCAGTACCGGGCCTCGCCCGACGGCGGCTGGACGCCCTGGGGGCTCGTGGTCCTCGAGGACGACGGCGCGGGGCACGTCACCGGCATCACCACCTTCCTGGACACCGCGACCTGGTTCCCGCGGTTCGGCCTCCCGGACCGCCTGCCCCCGAGGTAGGCAGCGGCTCTCGCAGGCGGGGCCTTTCGGGCCGTGCCGGTCGATGCACCATGATGGGGCGCGTGACCTCGACGCGCCCACCGCACCGCGAGCTCCGGCTCGTCGCCCTGGTCGCCGCGGGGGGCGCCGTCGGGTCGGTCGGCCGGTACGGCGTCGGGCTGCTCCTGCCGCACGGGACCGCTCAGTGGCCGTGGGGCACGTTCGCCGTGAACCTCCTGGGCGCGTTCGTCCTCGGCTGGCTGCTGGAGGCGCTGGCCCGGCGCGGACCCGAGTCGCCCCGGCTGCGCCGCACCCGGCTGTTCTTCGGCACGGGCGTGCTGGGCGGGTTCACCACCTACTCCTCCCTGGCGCTGGACATCTCCCAGCTCGTCGACGACGGCGCCTGGCAGGTGGCGGCGAGCTACGCGGGTGCGACCCTGCTGCTCGGCACGCTCGCCGGCCTGCTGGGCATCCTGCTCGGCCTGCGCACCCCCCCCACCGTCATCGGCCGGCTGCTGCGCGGGCAGGACGGCCGATGAGCGGGCTGTGGGACGCGCTGCTGGTGGGGCTCGGCGGCGGGATCGGCGCCGGCGCCCGGTTCTGGCTCGCCGACACGATCAAGGCCCGCCGCCCGGACGGCTTTCCCTGGGGCACGTGGACGGTCAACGCCCTCGGCGCGCTGCTGATCGGCCTGGTGACGGGCTGGCTCGCGTTCTCCGGGACGGGATCGGCGTGGCAGCTGCTGCTGGCGGTGGGCGTGTGCGGGGGCTTCACCACGTTCTCCACCGCCGTCGTCGAGACCGCCACGATGCTGCGTGGCGGCCGCCCGCTGCGGGCCGTCGTGCATGCCCTGAGCACTCTCACGGTCTCCCTGCTCGCCGTCGCCGCCGGGATCGGCCTGATGGGCGTCCTGCTCGGCTGACGGTGACGGTGGCACCTGGGAGGCTTGTCCCATGCGCCTGCTCCTGCTCGACACCGCGTCGCTCTACTTCCGCGCCTACTTCGGGTTGCCGGACTCCCTGCGCTCGCCCGACGGCCGTCCCGTCAACGCGGTGCGCGGCCTGCTGGACATGATCGCGTTCCTGCTCACCGAGCACCGTCCGGACCGGATCGTGGCCTGCTGGGACGACGACTGGCGGCCCGCGTTCCGCGTCGACGCCATCGGCAGCTACAAGGAGCACCGGGTGCTCGAGCCCCGCGCGGACGGCCCCGACGTCGAGGAGATGCCCGAGGACCTGCGCGCCCAGGTGCCCGTCATCGTCGACGTGCTGGCCGCGCTCGGCATCGCACGGGTCGGCGCGCCCGGCTTCGAGGCCGACGACGTCATCGGCACGCTCGTCGCACGCGAGATCTCCCGGCACGACGGCGGAGCACCGGCCCGCGGGGACGGCGACGGCCCGCAGGTCGCGATCGTCACCGGGGACCGCGACCTGTTCCAGCTCGTGGACGACGCCGCCGGCGTCGCCGTCCTCTACCCGGCCCGCGGCGTCCGTGACCCCGACCTGGTCGACCAGGACCGCCTGCTCGAGAAGTACGGCGTGCCAACGGGCACCGCCTACGCCGAGATGGCGGTCCTGCGCGGCGACCCGTCGGACGGGCTGCCCGGCGTGGCGGGCATCGGCGAGAAGACCGCGGCCAAGCTGCTCGCGACCTTCGGCACCCTGGACCGCGTCCTGGCGGCCGCCGAGGCCGGGGAGCCGGGGGTCACGCCGTCCCAGCGCACCAAGCTCGCCGCCGCGGCGGACTACCTGGCCGTGGCGCCCGGCGTCGTGCAGGTGGCGGCGGACGCGCCGGTCGGCACGGTCGACGACGCGGTACCGAGCGAGCCGGCGGACCCGCAGCGGCTGGACGAGCTGGCCGACCGGTGGGGCATCCGGTCCAGCGTGGCCCGGGTGCTGACGGCGCTGGCCGACCGATGAGTTCCGACCCCTGCGGCAGTCTCGACTGACGAGCAGATGTCGGTGGCCCGTGCTGGACTGTCGACGACGGGTACTCGAACACGGAGGTTGCGATGCCTGCACGCGGAGACGTCGCCGACGGCGCACCGATCTGGATCGACCTGGGGACCAACGACCTGGACGCCGCGGTCACGTTCTACACCGAGCTCTTCGGCTGGGACCACGTGAGCTTCGGGGAGGAGTTCGGCAACTACGGCCAGTTCCTGCACCAGGGCGCCCCCGTGGCCGGCGTCGGGCCCAACATGGCTGCGGGGCAGCCCAGCGAGTGGACGGTCTACCTGGCCACGTCCGACGCGGACGCCGCGGCCCGGCGGGTCGCCGAGCACGGCGGCACCCTCCTGGTGGAGCCCGACGACGTGCCCGAGCAGGGCCGGTTCTTCGTCGCGGTCGACCCGGCGGGCGGGCCGGTGGCCTTCTGGCAGCCCGGCGCGCACACGGGGTTCGCGCGGGTGATGGAACCGGGCGCACCCTGCTGGTTCGAGGCGTGGAGCACCGACTACGACGCCACCACCGCCTTCTACCGGGACGGCGTGGGCTGGGACGTCCAGCAGATGCCCACCGACGGCAGCATGCGGTACGCGACCAACGGCACCGAGCAGGACGCCACGGCCGGCATCTACGACGCCGCGCACGACCTGGGCACGGACGGCCGGTCCCAGTGGTTGGTCTACCTCGGGACGTCCGACGTCGACGCCGCGGCGGCCCGGGTCGGCGAGCTCGGGGGAACCGTCCTCGGCGAGCCGGTCGAGTCGCCGTACGGGCGCATGGTGGACGCGCGCGACCCCGACGGGGCGCTGTTCCGGATCATCGCCGCCTGAGGGTTCCGCGGGCGCTCAGCCGGCGAGGGCCGCCGCAGCCGCCGCCGCGACCTGCGGATCGGTCACCTCGTAGCCGGACTCGCCCCCGCCGCCGGGCCCGCCGTCGTCGGACACCGTGCGCTTGGCCGACAGGTGCACCGCGTCGACGCCGGCGGAGCGCAGCGACGCGATGTCCCCGACCCGCACCCCGCCGCCGGCCATGATCTGCACGGCGCCGGCGAGCGGGCCGCGGGCGTGCGCGGCGCAGGCGCGGAGCTGGTCGACGCCCTCGGCGCAGCGCGCCGCACCGCCCGAGGTGAGCACGCGGCGCACCCCGGCCGCGGCGAGCACGTCGAGGCCGGCGAGCGGGTCGGCCAGCTGGTCGAACGCCCGGTGGAACGTCACCTCGACGCCGTCGGCGGCCGCAACCAGGGCACGCACCGCGACGGCATCGATCTCGCCCGTGGCGGTCAGGGCACCGACGACGACGCCGCGGGCGCCGGCGGCGACGGCCGCGGCGACCTCCCGCACCTGGACGTCGAGGTCACCGTCGACCAGCACGAACCCGCCGGGGCGCGGCCGCACCAGCACGTGCACCTCGACGGGGCGGCCCGACGCCGCGGCGGGGAGGCCGTGAGCGCGCTCGACGGCGGCCGCCAGCAGGCCGGGGCCCGGCGTCATCCCGCCGGTCGCACCCAGCGCCGCGCACAGCTCGACGCGGCGGGCGCCCACCGAGGCCGCCACGTCCACACCGGCCACGTCCTGCACCGCCAGCTCGAGGGCGACCGGCCCGGACTCACCCGGGCCGGTGGCCGTGCCGGCTCCCCGCACGGCGACGCCCGCCGGTGCCGGGGCACCCGCGGGCGTCGCGTCGTCGGACCGCATCAGCCGGTGTTCTGCAGGCCGGCGCTCACGCCGTTCACGGTGAGCAGCAGCAGGTGCCGCCAGCGGTCCTTGTACCCGCCGTCGACCCACTCGCCGTCGTCCACCGTCAGGCCCTCGCTGGTGCCCTGCGTCCGCAGCGCACGCAGCGCGCGGACCTGGAGCAGCGACAGCGCGTCCACGTAGGGAGAGCGCAGCTGCACGGCGCGGCCCAGCACGCGGCGGCTCGCCAGCGGCCAGTCGTTGCCCGTGATCTTCAGGACCCACTCGCGGGTCAGGCGGAGCTCCTCCAGGACCATCGCCGCGAGGTCGTCGCGATCGCCGAGCGCGAGGTACTGCGCGGCGATCCGCTCGTCGGTCTTGGCCAGCGACATCTCGATGTTGTCGAGCAGCGTGCCGAACAGCGGCCACTCGCGGTAGGCCGCCGTGAGCTCGTCGAGGTCGCCGAACTCGCGCAGCGCCGTGCCCAGTCCGTACCAGCCGGCCAGGTTGATGCGCGCCTGCGACCAGGAGAAGACCCACGGGATCGCCCGCAGGTCGTCCAGCGAGTTCACCGACAGCCCGCGCTTGGCCGGGCGGGAGCCGATCGGCAGCAGGCCGACCTCCTCCAGCGGGGTGACCTCGGAGAACCACTGCGGGAAGCCCTCGGACAGGACCAGCTCGTGGAACCGGGCCCGCGACGTCGCGTCCAGGGAGGAGGCGAGGCCGGAGAACCGCTCCGCGGTGGAGGCGTTGCGCTTCTCCGTCGACGGCGCGGAGGCCAGCAGCGTCGCGGCGGCCACCTGCTCGATGTGCCGCGCGGCGATCGTCGGGTTGCCGTAGCGGGCCAGGATGACCTCGCCCTGCTCGGTGAGCTTGAACCGGCCGTCCACCGAGTGCGGCGGCTGGGCCAGCACCGCGCGGTTCGCCGGGCCGCCCCCACGGCCGAGAGCGCCGCCGCGGCCGTGGAACTGCGTCATCGTGATGTCGTGCTTCTCGGCCCACTGGGCGATGCGCGACTGGGCCGAGTGCAGCGCGAGGGTGGCCGCGACGGGTCCGACGTCCTTGGAGGAGTCGGAGTAGCCGAGCATGACCTCCACCCGGCGGCCGTTCTCCGCCAGGCGCTTCTGGACCTGCGGCATCTCGAGCATCGCCTCGAGGATGTCGACGGAGTTCTCCAGGTCGGCGAACGTCTCGAACAGCGGGATCGCGTCGATGACCGGCGCGTCGTCCGTACCCTCGAAGGCCAGCTCGGCGAGCTGGTAGACCGCCGCCATGTGCTCCGGGGCCTGCGTGAAGGACACGATGTACCGGCGGGCAGCGCGCTCGCCGAACCGCTTCTGGACGGCGCCCAGCGCGCGGTAGGTGTCCAGCACCTCGCGGGTGCGGTCCGACAGGTCGCCGTGCACCCCCTTGTCGTGGATCTCCTCGAGCGCGGCGGCGTGCACCTGCGAGTGCTGCCGCACCTCGATCTCGGCCAGGTGGAACCCGAAGGTCTGCACCTGCCAGACGAGCTTCTGCAGGTCGCCGTAGGCGGCGCGGTGGGCACCGGCCTGCACCAGCGAGTCCTGGACGACGCGAAGGTCGGCCTCGAGCTCCTCGGGGACGCGGTAGGCGAGGTCGGCGTTCCGCGTACGGGTGGCCCGGACGCGCCCGGCGATCGCCAGGACCGCCGCGCGGTGCGGCTCGTTCGGCGAGTCCGCCGTCGCCTGCGCCACCAGCTCGTCGGAGAGCTGGCGCAGCTGCTGCCACAGGGCCTTGAGCTCCGGCGACGCCGGGGTGGTCGCCTCCTCCAGGGTCAGCTTGCGGCCCGTCGTGCGGGCGGCCTCCTCCAGCGCCGTCAGCGCGTGCTCGGCGGCCAGCGTGGCGGCCTGGCGGGTCACCTCGGCGGTGACGTTCGGGTTGCCGTCCCGGTCGCCGCCGATCCAGGACCCGAGGTAGACGAACGGCTTGGCGACGGGCGGCGTCGCGCCGGCCTCGCCGTCGAGCAGCCAGTCGTCCAGGCGCCGGTAGACCTCGGGGAACGTGTTGAACATGGTGGCGTCGAAGACGCCCATGGCGGTCTTGACCTCGTCGATCACGGTGGGCTTGGAGGCCCGGATCGGCGAGGTGCGCCACATGGTGTCGATCTCGGCGAGCAGGCGGCGCCCGTTCTCGGTGAGCGACGTGCCGCCGGGGCGCATCGTGTCCCGCTCGGCCAGGAGGTCACCGATGCGGCGCACGGCGCCGGAGACCGCACGACGGCGGGCCTCGGTCGGGTGGGCCGTCAGCACCGGGCGGAACTCGAGCTCGCCGAGGCGGCGCAGGGCCTCGTCGCGGCCGACCTCCTCCGAGAGCTGGGTGAAGGCCGCCGGGAGCGACTCCTCGATCGCCGCACCGGACTCGGACTCGCGCTGGTGCAGCACGCGCACCCGGTGGTACTCCTCGGCGAGGTTCGCCAGGTGGAAGTAGCACGTGAAGGCGCGGGCCAACTGCTCGGCGCGTTCGAGGCTGTACCCCGCGACCACCTCCGCGGCCTCGTCGAGGCTCGCACCGCCGTCGTCCGCTCCGTAGGCGCGGATGGTCAGCTCGCGCAGGCGCTCGACGTCGTCGAGCAGGTCCTGGCCGCCGGCCTCCCGCAGCACGGTACCGAGCAGTCCGCCCAGGAGGCGGATGTCGTCGCGCAACGGGTCGGGCATCTCGTGCCGGGCGACGACGCGTTCGATCGCGCCCGTGCTCGGGCTCTGCTGTCCGTAGTTGTCGCTCACGCCCTAGAGACTAAGCCGAACCGCGCTTGAGGCCTAGTTTGCGTCCGCTGTGCGGTCGTCCGGCCGCGTCCGACGACGGGACACGGGTCGGTCGTCAGCCCTCGGGCGCGTACGCCCCCTGCCAGACGGTGTCGAACGGGGTGCGTGCGGCGACGCGCGCCTCGATCCCGGCCGTGACCACGTCCTTGGCGATCCGCACGGCGGCCGGGACGTCGGCGCCCTTGGCCAGCTCGGCGGTGATGGCGGCGGCGAAGGTGCAGCCGGCCCCCGAGACGCGCTCCTCGCCGATCTTGGGCGACGCGAGCACGGTCACGTCCGTGCCGTCGAACAGCACGTCGACGGCGTCGGGCCCCGGCAGCTCGGCGCCGCCCTTGGCCACGACGTAGCGCGTGCCGTCGCCGGCGGGGAGCTGGGCGTGGACGCGGCGTGCGGCCTCGGTCAGCTCCTCGACGGAGCCGATCGCGTCCATGCCCGCCAGCGTCGCGGCCTCGAAGAGGTTCGGGGTGACGACGGTCGCGTGCGGGAGGACCTGTTCGCGCAGCGCGGTGTCGGTGTCGAGCGCGGCGCCCGGCTCCTGCCCCTTGCAGATGAGCACCGGGTCGAGCACCACGTGCTGCCAGGGCCTCGACGCCAGGGAGCGGGCGACGACCTCGACGGTGGCCGGCGTGCCGAGCATGCCGATCTTGACCGTGCCCAGGTCGTGCGTGGCCGTGGCGGCCTCGAACTGGTCGGCGATCACCTGCGGGTCGACCGGGACGAACCGGTGCGCCCAACCGTCCGTCGGGTCGAACGACACGATGCAGGTCAGCGTCCCGACGCCGTAGACGCCGAGCTGCTGGAACGTCTTGAGGTCGGCCTGGATACCGGCGCCGCCGGTCGCCTCGGATCCGGCCACGACGAGAGCGAGCGGTGGGGTGCTGGGCATGGCTCCCAGCCTACGACGGCAGCCGGCCGAGCAGGTGGGCGCGGGCGGCGTCGCGCTCCTCGTCGGTGATGCGCCCGGAGGCTCGCAGGCGGTCCAGGTGGTCGAGCCGCTGCTCCAGGAGCCCGGGCCGGTCGGTCGGCTCGGCATCACCCCCGCGCGACGCGCCGCGGACGAGCGCCACCGCGATGACCACCAGCGCGATCAACATCGCCGGTGGCGCGAGAGCGCTGATCATCGCCAGCAGTGCCATCTCGTGCGCCCCTCGGTCGACCGATTCGTGACGCGTGCCACCGTAGCGGACCGGGGCGTCCGGTCCGCGCCGTCGTCGGAGGGCGACCGTAGGCTGACGGCATGAGCCTCCAGATCGGTGCCCACGTGTCCCTGGCCGACGCCGTCACGCAGGCCCGGGAGCTGCGCGCCGACGTCGTCCAGGTCTTCCTGTCCGACCCGCAGGCGTGGAAGGTGCCGCCGCTGGAGTACCCCGGTGGCGCCGAGGCGTTCCGGGCGGCGACGGCGGAGGCCGGGCTGGACGTGTTCGTGCACGCGCCCTACGTCATCAACGTGGCCTCGCCCAACAACCGGATCCGCATCCCGAGCCGCAAGCTGCTGCAGCAGATCATGGCCGGTGCGGGCGAGATCGGCGCGAAGGGCGTCGTCGTGCACGGCGGCCACGTCACCGCGAAGGACGATCCCGCGACCGGTTTCGACAACTGGCGCAAGGCGATCGACTCCCTCGAGACGGACGTCCCCGTGCTCATCGAGAACACCGCCGGGGGCGACCACTCGATGGCGCGGCGCCTGGACCGGATCGAGCAGCTCTGGGCGGCGGTGCAGCAGGCCGACGGCGCGGAGGTCGGGTTCACGCTCGACACCTGCCACGCCTGGGCCGGCGGGCTCGACCTCTCGACCGTGGTCGCGGACCTCCGCGCGATCACCGGCCGCATCGACCTGGTCCACGCCAACGACTCGCGCGACACCGCCGGATCCGGGGCCGACCGCCACACCAACTTCGGCGCCGGCACGATCCCGCCCGAGCTGCTCCTCGGCGTGATCCGGGAGGCCGGCGCACCGGTGGTCTGCGAGACCAAGGGCGACGTCGGCACCGACATCGCCTGGCTCCGCGAGAGCCTCTGACCACTCGCGAGGTAGGCAATCCCTCGCCGAGGTAGGCAACTTTCTGCCGACGTAGGCGACCGCCTGCCCACGTAGGCGACCGCCTGCCCACGTAGGCAACTTCCTGACCAGGTAGGCAGACCACCCGGACCGGTAGGGCCCCGGCAGCGCGCCACGCGCGGTTCCGCGCACGTTCCGGCCTACCTCGCGGTGCTTCGCTCTACCTCGCGCCGACCGTGCCTACCTCGGCGAAGGGTTGTCTACCTCGCGAGCCGGATCAGCTCGACGCTCCGCCGGCGTCGTGGACCGCGATCGCCGCCTGCACCCGGTTCGCCGCCCCGAGCTTGTCCAGGATGCGCGACACATGAGTCTTCACGGTGGGCACACCCAGGTACAGCTCCGCGGCGATCTCGGCGTTCGACAGCCCTCGCGCCAGCACGACCGCGACCTCACGCTCCCGGTCGGTCAGCGTCCCCAGACGGCGCCGCGCGGCCCGTCGGCCGGCGTCGTCCGCCGCTGCCCGCCCCGACCCCGAGACCCGCTCGATGAGCTGCGCCGTCACCGACGGGGACAGGGTCGGCTCCCCCGCCGCGGCGGCCCGCACCGCCGCGACGAGCCGGTCCGGCGGGGTGTCCTTCAGCAGGAACCCGGCGGCCCCGGCACGCAGCGCCTGGACCACCATGTCGTCGGTGTCGAACGTGGTCAGCACGATCACCCGGGACGTCCCGCCCTCCAGGGCGACGATCTGCCGGGTCGCCTCGATCCCGTCCACCCGAGGCATGCGGATGTCCATGAGCACCACGTCCGGCCGCTCCCGGCGTACCAGCGCCACACCGTCGTCGCCGTCGCCGGCGTCCCCCACCACCCGCACCTCGGGCGCCCCGCCGAGGATGAGCCCCAGCCCGGCACGTACCAGAGCGTCGTCGTCCACGACGACGACGGAGATCGACTCGGTCATGACGCCCACGGTAGCCAGGCCTGCACGACGAACCGCCCGTCGCCGTCGTGCACCGTCAAGGAGCCGCCCGCCAGGCCGGCACGCTCGGTGAGCCCGAGCAGCCCCAGGCCGGAGGCCGGCGGTGCCGACGCCGACCCGTCGGCGTCCTCCGGCCGATCCGTGATCGTCGGGTTCGTCACGGTCACCCAGAGCCCCTGACCGGGTGCGCCCCGCAGCACCACGGACGCCGACATCCCCGGCGCGTGCTTGCGGACGTTCGTCAGCGCCTCCTGCACGATCCGGTACGCGGTGCGGGACACCGCCGTCGGCAGCCTCTGCGGCTCCGACGTCCGGTCGACCAGCCGGACCGTGGGTCCGGCCTCGGTGACGGCGCGGGTCAGGGCCGGCAGGTCCGCCAAGGTCGGCTGAGGTCGCTCGGGACGGTCCGGCCCGGTGCCCGCGCCGAGCTCGTCCACCGACGACGGCCCGCCCAGGCCGCGCAGCACCCCCAGCACCTCCCGCAGCTCGCCGAGCGCCTCGTGCGCGCTGTCCCGCACGAGGGCCGCCGTCTCGGCCACCTGCTCCGGCGGGAGGTCCGTCCGGTAGGCGAGCGCTCCGGCGTGCATCGCGACCAGCGACATGCGGTGGGCGAGGACGTCGTGCATCTCGCGCGCGATCCGCGCCCGCTCGTTGGCCCGGGCCTGCGCGACCCGGCTCGCCTGCTCCCGCTCCGCCGTCGCCAGCCGTTCGTGCAGTCCCGCCAGGTGCTCACGGCGCAGTCCGACGTACGCACCGATCCAGACCATGAGCGCGAAGAGCACGACGCCGCCGGCGACGTCGAACAACCAGCCCATACCGTCGTCCACCGGGTAGAGCGTCCCGTAGAGCCACCCGCTCACCACGAACACGACGCCGACCAGGGCCAGCCGCCACCAGCGCCGGTGCGTGGCCACGGAGACGACCGCCAGCGCGATCGGGCCGACGGCGAAGACCGAGATCGCCCCGGCGGCGCACACGACCAGCGCGACGGTCGTCGGCGCACGGCGACGCAGGAGCACCAGGCCGAAGCACACCAGGCCGACCAGGATGTCGAGGGCGATCCGGTCCTCGTCCACGGACCGCTGCCCGGTCTCCGCCTCGAGCACGACCACACCGGTCACGATCATGCTCAGTGCCAGGGCCAGCCCGAGCCGCCACACCTCACCCCAGACGTACCGCAGCCGCGACCTCGTCGTCACCGGACCGGGCCGGGCCGGGGCGTCGCTGGGTGTGGCCACCCGCCGAGCGTAGAGCGGGGCCACCGGCCGAGCATCCGTCGAAGGGATGACCCACGGGCTCCGTGCGGCGGACCGGAACCCTCCCCGCGGGTGATGCGCGGGCCCCGCCCGGTCGGAAGGATGGGTGCCATGATCACCGTGGAGCACCTGACCAAGAGGTACGGGCCCGTCCTGGCCGTGAACGACGTGTCGTTCACCGCCGAACCGGGTCTCGTGACCGGCTTCCTCGGCCCCAACGGCGCCGGGAAGTCCACCGCCATGCGCATGATGACCGGGCTGACCCCCTCGACCAGCGGGACGGCGCGCATCCTCGGCAAGCCCTACGCGGCCCTGGCCAACCCCGGCCGGCGCGTCGGGGTGCTGCTCGACGCCGCGGCCCAGCACGCCGGCCGCACCGGCCGCGAGACGCTCGCCCTGTCGGCGCTGCTCACCGGCGTCGGCCGGAACCGCGTCGACGAGGTGCTGGACCTCGTCGGCCTCACCTCGGCCGAGGCCGGGCGCCGCGTGCGCACCTACTCCCTCGGCATGCGGCAGCGGCTCGGCCTCGCCGGTGCGCTGCTCGGCGACCCGGAGGTCCTGATCCTGGACGAGCCCGCCAACGGTCTCGACCCCGCCGGGATCCGGTGGATGCGCGACCTGCTGCGCGACTTCGCGGCCGACGGCGGCACCGTGCTGCTGTCCTCCCACCTGCTGTCCGAGATCGAGCAGGTCGCCGACCGGCTCGTCGTCATCGGCCGTGGTCAGATCGTCGCCGAGGGCACCAAGACGGAGCTGCTGCGCGCCGCGGGGACGTTCGTGCGTTCCACCGACGACGCCGCCCTGGCCGCCGCGTGCCGGCAGGCCGGCATCGAGCTCGAGAGCCAGCCGGCCGGCGGGTTCACCACGACCGCCGAGGCCGTGGAGGTCGCCCGCGCGGCGCTCGCCGCCGGCGTCCTCGTGACCGAGCTGCACGACACCGGCTCGCGGGGCCTGGAGGAGCTGTTCCTCGAGCTCACCGCCGCCGACGCCCGAGAGAAGGTGACCGCATGACCGCCGTCCAGCAGGCCGCGGCGTCCACCCGCACCCGGCACGGCGACCTCAAGCCGGTCCCGTTCTCCCGCCTGACGCTGTTCGAGTGGCGCAAGCAGCTCGACACCCGGGCCGTGCGCTGGCTCTTCGTCGTCATCGCCGTGCTCACGGCCGGCGTGGTCACGGTCATGGCCGTCGTCGGTGACGGGGACGTCGGCCTCGAGACGTTCGTCTCCGGCACCTCGACCCCGTTGGCGATGCTCCTGCCGATCGTCGCCATCCTCGCCACCACTGCCGAGTGGTCGCAGCGGACCGGCCTGACGACGTTCACCCTCGAGCCCCGCCGCCTCCGGGTCGTGTGGGCCAAGCTGGTCACCGCCGTCGGCTCCGGGCTGGGCTTCTTCGTGGTGGCCGTGGGGATCGCGGCGCTCGCACACCTGGCGGTGATCGGCCTCCGTGACGCCGACGCCGACTGGGGCCTGGGCGCGCTGACGGCCGGGATGGCGCTGATGACCGTGATCTACATGGTGCAGGGCGTGGCCTTCGGCCTGGCGCTGATGAGCACCCCGGGAGCGATCGTCGTCTACCTCGTGGTGCCGACGATCATGGGTGCCGTCGCCGGGCTCGTCACCGCGTGGGCCGAGGTGTGGCCGTGGGTCGACCTGTCGACGGCGAGCATCCCGTTGCTCGCCGGTGGGGACATGGGCGGCGAGCAGTGGGCGCAGCTCCTGGTCGCCGCGCTGATCTGGGTCGGGCTGCCGCTGCTGGTGGGGATCCTGCGGGTGCAGCGCGGCGAGATCAAGACCGCCTGACGCCGCGAGCATCCCCGGGGATCCCCACGACCGCGGGGACGCTCGCGCCGCGTTCAGTCGGCGCGTGACCGCATCTCGATCGCGATCTGGTCGGCGTCGAGCAGGTCGAGCGCCCTGCTGAGCTGGTCGGAGTCGTAGGCCCCGACGGCTCTCGCCTCGAGCAGGGCCTGGCGCTGGGCGTCGATCGTCGCGAGCCGCAGCTCGAAGAACTGGGCGGAGAGCTCGCCCGGCGTCGTCTCCTCCTCGGCCTGGTCGTGCTGCTCGCGCACGACGACGTCGCGGACCTTCGCCACGACCGACGTCGCGTACGCCGTCCCGTCGGGGCGCTGCAGGTCCGGGGAGTCGAGCATCCCGCGCGCGGTGTCCTCGACGATCTCGCGGAGCCCCTGCGCCCCCTCGACGGCGCGCGACGACGTCGCGCCGGCCAGTCCCAGCCGCCGCACGACCCACGGCAGCGTGCCGCCCTGCACGAGCAGCGTCCCCGCCGCGACGCCGAAGGCGACCAGCACGAGCAGGGACCGCTGCGGGAAGTCCGCCGGCAGGGTCTGGGCGGCGGCCAGCGTCACGACGCCGCGCATCCCGGCCCACACGAGCACGACACCCTCGCGCGGGCCGAGCGGGGCGGCGGCGAGGTAGTCGATGTCGGCGACCCGGCGGGTGATCCGCCGCTGGAACGCCGCGAAGCGGGCGGCGATGCTCTCGCGGCCCCGCTCCGTCTCGAGGCGGGCCCGCATCCGCTCCTCGTACTGGGCCTGGCGACGTTCCTGCTGCCGCGCGCGGTGCGCCGTCCTGGCCGGGTCACGCTCCTCGCCGCGCTCACGACCCGGGCGAGGCATCGGCTCGGTGAGCGCCGCGGTCGTCGCGTCGCCGCCCTGCCTGCTCGCCGCGATCTTGGCGTCCAGGCGGTCCTGCATCGTCGCGAGCGTGCCGCGCATCTGCTCGCCTCGTTGCCGTTTGCGCGCGAGGTAGCGCAGCAGCGGCAGCACGAACGCCGCGCGGACGGCCACGATGCCGACCGCACCGATCACCGCCACGACGAGCGCCAGCCACAGCGAGCCGTGCTCCGCCTGCACGTCCTCGACCAGGCCGAAGACCTGCAGCCCCATGACGAGGAACAGCCCGCCCTCGAGCAGGGTCTCGACGGTGCGCCAGTTCATCCGCTCGGCGACGCGGTCCTGGGGCCGCAGGTACCTCGCCGAGAACGTGCTGGTCGCCAGTCCCGCGGCCACGGCCGAGACGATACCGGAGGCGTCCAGCGCCTCGGTGGGCAGGTAGGCCGCGAACGGCACGACGAACGAGACGGCGGTGGACAGGGCGCTGTGCTTCATGCGGGCGCGGACCCACAGGCCGAGACGGCCGACCACCAGCCCGATGACGACGGCGACGAGGACGGCCACGAGGAAGTCCGCCACGACGGACCACAGGGACACGCTCACCGCGGTGGCGGCGACCGCCGATCGCAGCAGCACCAGCGAGGTGGCGTCGTTGAGCAGCCCTTCGCCGTCGAGCATGACGATCACGCGACGGGGCGCCCCGAGCCTCTTGACGATGGAGGTGGCCACAGCGTCGGTGGGGCTGACGATCGCTCCGAGCGCGATCCCCGCCGCGAGGTCGAGGCCGGGGATCACCCAGGAGAACACGAAGCCCAGGACCACGGCCGAGATCACCACGAGGAGCACGGACATCCCGCTGATCGCGGTGAAGTCGCGGCGGAAGTCCATCGCGGGGAACGACGCCGCCGTCGCGTACAGCAGCGGCGGCAGGACGCCGGCGAGGATCACCTCGGGGTCGATGTCGATCGCGGGGACCGCCGGGAGGAAGCTGACGCCGACCCCGATGACCACGAGCACCAGGGGGGCGGCGACCCCGGCACGGGGGGCGAGCGCCGTCACCCCGATGACGACGACGGCGGCGACGACCGCGACGAGCATGACCTCCATGCAGCCAACCTAGGGGCACCCGGGTGGCCCGGCGCGTCGCGCGGCCTACCTGGCCGGGTCGCGGCCTACCTCGGCGGGCGGGGGCCTACCTGGCCGGGTCGCGGCCTACCTCGGCGGGCGGAGGCCTACCTCGGCGAGGGAGGTGAGCTCGGTCCGGCCCGACGGCGGTGCTCCGGCGGCGCGGGCGGGCTCGGCGGGGCCGGGGGCGGGCTGAACAGGAGACGGGCGGACGTCGGCCGCCGCGAGCGGGCCCAGGTCGAGTCCCGTGAGCGCCCCGACCTCGGCGACCGGCACCTGGAACGTCCGGTAGGGGCCGAGCGGCGGGATCCCGCCGGCGGCCAGCGCCCGTCCCGTGGCGGTGCTCAGCTCGGCGCCGGTGAGCTGCGGCGTCTGGTCGAGAAGGAACGCGGCGGACCGCAGCTCCTCGCCGGGCCCGGCCCACGCGGCGACCTTCCAGAACTGCCGCGGCAGGGCGACCCCGCGGTAGACCGGGTCGGCGGTGTCGAAGACGCACCCGGTGTGCACGACGATCCGGTGCCGGTGGGCGTCGGCGAACTCGAGCACGTGGTCCTCGAGCCCGTTCCACAGCTCCTTGGACTGGTTGAACTCGTCGACCTGCGGGGCGGCGTTGGTGTAGACGAAAGTCGCCTCGCCGGCCTGCCGCGCCTCCTCGACGGTTCCCCACATGGGGTCGAGCCGCCGGACGAGGTGCCCGCGGTCGAGCGGGTTGTGGCGGTAGAGCTCGTTGCCGGACTGCTCCTCGGGCGGGGCCTGGGGATCGAGGTCCCAGGAGCCGGTGCGCGGCAGGGATCGCAGCCGGGCGCCGTCGACGGTGCAGGCGGCGACGGCGGCCAGCCGGCGGGCGGGGTCGAGCAGGATGCTGAAGTGCGGGTGGTCGAGCCGGCGCAGCTCCCGGGGCGGACCGTCCTCGGACGCCGCCGGGGCGGGCAGCGGGACGGTCAGGGCGGCGTCGGGCCCGAGGAAGCGCGCGTCGTAGCCGGTCACGGCGCCGAGCCAACCACGGATCGACGGGGGTTGCTAACGATATATCGTTGATGTATCTTCGATACGTCGCCCGGCAATCGGCCGGGCGACCACCGAACCCAGGAGAACCTCATGCGAACCCCCGAGAACACCCCTTTCCCCGACCCCTTCGACCTCCCCGGCCGCGAGCAGCGGCGCCGTGGCGACCACCCCCGCGGCGGTCGCGGACGGCGCGGCGGCCTCGACGCCGGCTGGGAGCCCGGCCCGCGCGGCGGGCACCGGGGCGGCCGCGGCCGCCCGGGTCCCGACGAGCGCGGCCCCCGCCGCGGGAGCCGCCGCGGCCGCGGCCAGATGCGCGCCGCGATCCTGCTGCTCCTCGCCGAGGAGCCGAAGCACGGCTACCAGATCATCACCGAGCTCACCGACCGCTCCGAGGGCGCGTGGCACCCGAGCCCCGGCGCCGTCTACCCCGCCATCTCCCAGCTCGAGGCCGAGGGCCTCGTCGAGGTGTCCGACGACGAGGGCCGGCGCCTGGCCCGGCTCACCGACGCCGGACGCGCTCACGTCGAGGCGGAGCGGGAGGCGCTCGGCACCCCCTGGGAGCAGCCCGGACCGCGCGGGCACGAGGTCGAGCTGCGGTCCGCGATGCACGCGCTCGGCGGCGCCGTCCAGCAGGTCGGCCGCACCGGGACGCCCGAGCAGGGCACCGCCGCCGTCGACGTCCTCGCGCGGGCCCGCCGCGAGATCTACCTGATCCTCGCGGGCGAGGAGTGATCACGACGAGGTGGTGAACCCCGTGAGCCCGCGGGGCCACCACCGCAGCAGGTGGCCGTCGACCGCCAGGTCCACACCCCACCCCTCCTCGGGCAGGTCGGCCGACCACAGCTCCTCGCCCGTGGCCGCGTCGACGGCACGCCACTGCGAGACCACCTGGGTGTCGTCGTACCGCGGCACCGCCAGTGCGACGACGGTGCCGTCGGTGAAGACCGAGCGGAGCTCACCGCTGCGCGCCTCCTCCCGCCCCGTCCCGGTCACGTCGACCACCCCGTCACGCACCCAGAGCAGGTCCCCCGTCTCCAGGTCCAGCCCGACGAGCCGGTCCTGGTCGTCGAGGACGACGGCGACCTGACCGGCACGTGCCAGCAGCTCCTCCGCCTCGACGTCGGACCTCCAGACCTCCTCGCCCGCGGCGTCGAGCGCGACGGTCCGCCCGTCGACCGCGACCAGCAGACGGTCGGACGGACGCCCGTCCGTCGCCCACGGGTCCAGCAACCGCCCCGCGACCGTGAACCGGAAGACCCCCTGCGCGTCGAGCACCTGGTACTCCCACGACGTGCGGCCCCACAGCCCCGCCGAGACGGCGAACCCGCCGTCGACCAACGGCTGCACCCGGCGCACCACCTCCTCCTCGGAGCCCTCCAGCGCACCGAGGTCGAGCACGTCACCCTCGGGGGTGAGGTAGGCGAGGATGCCGCAGCCCGCCACACCGAGCAGCCGCCCGGCCACCACGTGGTCGACGGCGCCCGCCCGGTCCAGCTCGGCGTTGCGGCCGCCCGTGGTCCAGCGCACGCAGCGCGTCTCGTCGACGACCTCGCCGAACGGCAGCCGGCGCGTCCACCGCTGGGCACCCGTGAGCGCGTCGACGAGCCGCACCTCCAGGTCGTAGCCGTCGTCGATCTCCCCGAGCACCTCGAGGTCCGTCAGCGGGTCACCCCGCAGCGAGACGTCGACGTCCTGCGGATCGCCGACCCACGACGCCGTCAGCAGCGACCCGTCCGGGCCCGGCACCGCCAGGTCGAGATCCTCGTCGACCGTCCGGCGGGCGAGCACCGTCCCGTCCGGCTCCACGACGGTCGCCACCTGCTCCCCGGACGACGCGGTGCCCACGCACACCACCTGCGTCGTGGGGGTCACCTCCGCCACGCCGTTCCAGAAGGTCAGACCCGGCCCGCAGCTCGCCCTCGCGTCCAGCAGGTCGACGGCCCACCGCTCCCGGCCGGTGAGCAGGTCCACGCCCACCAGCTCGTCGCGGCGCTTGACGGCAGCCACGTCCCCCGTCACACCGACCAGCCCGACGGCGAGCATGACGTCCCCCTCGGCACGGTCCTCGATCCGCCACGTCTCGACCGGCGGGGAGGACAGGTCCACGACGCCGCCGGCCGCGGTCCGCAGCTCCTCCGTACGGCCCCGGTCCAGCGCGCCGTCGACCACAACGACGGTCCCCGCGAGCGCGGCGGCCACGACGAGCGCCGCCAGCCGCGTACGGCGCGGGACCTGCCGCCAGCGCCCTCGCACGGCCTCGAACGGTGCCGGCTGCGGCGCCGGGGCGTCCCCGCGGTCGGCGAGAGCCGCCCCGTCCGGCCCCGCGGAGGACCGCTCGGGCGACGGCGCGCGCAGGTCGGCGTGCGGTGCGCCCGCGGCAGAGTCCGCGGCCTCGGCGCCGTCGTCGGGCACGAGGTCGAACGTGAACGCCCCCTCGGGGCCGTGTCGCCGCCCCACGTCTCGACGTTACCCCCGCCCGCGCGACCCCACCGGTCCGGCCGGGGAGCCACCGGGACCCGCGGTGGACGAGGCGTCAGGGCACCGCGAGCGCCCGCACCCCCACGACGTCGAGGGCGCCACCGTCCGGCTCGAGATCCAGCAGGAGCAGCTGCCCGTCCACGGCGACGGGCCAGTCGTCGCCGTCGTCGTCGAGCGGGGTGCGCCGGCTCCCCCCGGTGGCCAGGTCGACCGTGAGCAGCGTCGACGCCAGGTGCTCCCCGGTGTCGGTGTACTCCTCGACGACCGTGGCCACCCGGTCCCCGTCGGTCACCGCCGACACCGGGTACCAGTCGGTCCCCGCGTCGGGTCGGACCGTCCAGAGCTCGGTGCCGTCGAGCGGGTCGAGGCCCACGATCGTGCGCCAGGCCGAGGTGACCACGGCGCCGGCCGTGCTGACCGCCAGGTCGACGCCGCCCACGGGACGCCGCCAGAGCTCGGTCCCGGCGCGGTCGGTCGCGACCACGACGTCGTCGCCCCGCACCGCCAGCACCAGGCCGTCGGCCGTGCCGTCGGTGGCCCGGGGAGCCAGCAACCGGTCGGAGGACTCCAGGACCGTCGTGCCGTCGTCGGCCAGCAGGGTGCTGCCCTGGTCCGGCCCCGTCACCACGAAGCCGCCGCCCGGGTACGGCTGGCGGTCCGGCGACCACAGCCGGGGGTAGCCGGCCCCGGACGCCTCCCGGGAGCCCGTCAGCAGGTCCCGACCGTCGGCGGTCGCCGCGGCCTCGACCCCGCAACCCTGGTAGCCGACCATCGTGGGCGTCGCCGTCGGGTCGACGCCGACCAGTCGCGCTCGCACGGTGTCGTCCTCGGCGACCTGCACGCCGTAGCAGCTCGACACGGCGGCGCGATCGGCGGGCACCTCGCGGACCGGGACCTCGAACCGCCGCTCACCCGTCAGCGCGTCCTCCACCTCGACCGTGGCCGTCGACGCCGAGGGCTCGAGCCGGTCGAGCTCGGTGAAGATGTCACCGCCGCCGACGAACTCCTCGGGCAGGCCGGTCTCGTGCTCGACGACGACGAGCCCGCCGTCCGCGGCCGGGGCGAGGCGGCGCCCCGCACCGGCGTACGTCCCCGGCTCCAGCGATCGCTGCCCGACGACGCCGCCGGCGTCGCCGAGCACCGTCACCGTGCGCTCGTCCTCGGTCCCGTGCAGGCACGTAACCAGCTCGACGCCGATCGTCCAGTCCACCCCGGAGCTGATCGTCGGCTGCGGCCCGCACTCCGGGTCGGCGCCCAGGTCCACGCGCCAGCGTTCCTCGCCGGTGGCGACGTCGAGCGCGACCGCGGCGTCGTCCTGCAGCACGACGAGGCCGCCGCCGGGCAGCACCGGCCCCAGCCCGTCGACGTCCGCGCCCCAGGTCTCGGCGAGCTCACCGTCCAGGGAGAGCACCCCGCCCGGCGCCGACCGCAGCCTCTCCGCCTCGGCGTGCGCCATGACCGGGCCGGAGAGCACCGCTGCCCCGGCCACGACCAGGACGATCCCTCCGGCCGCACCGGCCACCGCACGGCGCCGACGGCGGCTCGCTGTCCGCCACCGCTCGCGCAGGCTCGGGCCCGCGGGCCGCTCGGCCGCGATCGACGCAGCGTCCGCGATCGAGTCGTCCGCGCCCGCCGAGACGTCGAAGGAGACCGTGCCGGTGTCGCGTCGTCGTGCCACGGACGCAATCTAGCCCGTGGGACCGGACGGCGCGGAGCCGGGCGTCGCGGCCAGCCCGGACACGACGACGGCGTCCTGGCCCGAGCCCTCGTCGGTCGTGGGCTCGACCAGCAGCGCCCGCCCGGCCACGGCGGCGACGTACGCCTCGCGGTCGACGTCGAGCGACGACGTCGTGGCCGCACCCGTGCGGAGGTCGACCGTCACCAGCCGCGTCGACATGGCGACCTGCCCGACGGCCCGCACGGCCATCGCGGCCCGTCGACCGTCGGTCACGGCCGACGGGACGACCCAGCGCACGCCGTCGGGCGGCGGCAGGCGCCAGCGCAGCGCCCCGGACTGCGGCCGGTAGGCCGCCAGCCCGTCCCACGCGGCCACGACGACGGCGTCCGCGGTCCGGGCCACCACGCGCGGCCGTTCGGCGGGAGCCCGCCACAGCTCGGTGCCGTCGGCGGCCAGCTCCACCACGGCGTCGCCGTCCACGCCCAGCAGACCGTCGGCGGAGCGCCCGTCCGTGGCCGTCGGCACGGCGATCTGCACCGGCGACTCGGCCACCACCGTGCCGTCGTCGCGCACCAGGGCGGAACCTGCCGCCGTCGGGACCACGTACCCGCCGCCCGGGACGGGGAGCCGTTCGACCCCGGTCCCCAGGTGCCCGGCGTCGAAGGCCTCGGTGTCGGCGCCCAGCGACCGGCCGTCCGTGCTGATCGTCCCGTCGACGCCGCACCCGTGGTAGGTCACGAGCGTGGCGGTGGCGACGGGGGTGGGCAGCGTCAGGTCTGCGACGATCGAGGGCCCGGGCAGACCGGGGTTCGTCTCGCTCGACCGCGTCTCGTAGCACTGCAGGGCGTTGCGCTCGAGCCACGTCATCTGCTGCAGCGGGACGTCGGACCGGTGCTCGGCGGTCAGCGCGTCCTCCACGTGCACGGCGGCGGCGTCGGTGTCCACCGGCAGGTCGGGCAGCCGCGCGAACATCGCGTCGAGCGTCGGGTACTCCAGCCTCGTCGGCAGGCCCGGGTCGTAGTCGGCGACGACGAGGCCGCCGTCCGCCCCCGGGACCACGCTGCGGTACGGCCCGCCGTAGGTCCCGGCGTCGAGCTCACGACGGCCGACGACGGTGCCGGACGCGTCCAGCACCGTCACGGTCCGCGCGCCGACCGGGCCGTGCACGCACGTGACCTCCTCGACGGGCAGCGTCCACTCGACCCCGCTCGTCGCGCGCGGGGCGGGGCCGCACAGCAGGTCGGCACCGACCTCGACCCGCCACCGCTCGTCACCGCTCGCGACGTCGTGGGCCACCAGCGCACCGTCCTCGACGGTCGCCAGTCCCCCGTCGGGCAGGACGGCGGCCACCGCCCCGGCGTCGACCCGCCACGTCCGGACGAGGTCGCCGTCGAGCGAGAGCACCCCGCCGGGCGCCGCGCGGAGACGGTCGGCCGCCGTGCGGTCGGCCAGCGCGGAGCCGGCCACGACGGCCCCGGCGACGACGACGGCGGCACCCGCCACCAGGGCGACGGCCCTGCGGCGCCGACGCCGGTCGGCGGCCGCCCACCACGCCCTCGGGCTCGGCCGCCCGGGTCGCCCGGACGGCGCGCGCGGCGCCGGGGCACCGTCCGGCCCGTCGTCCCGGGCGGCGTCGTGCGAGACGTCGAAGGAGACGGGAGCGGGACCGCGCCGTCGGGCCATGAGGGGAACCTAGCCCGCCAGACCGATCAGCGCCGTGTTCTCCTGCGTCTCGTCCAGGACGTCCCCGCGCTGCGTGCCGCTGCGGGCGGTGCCGACGAGGTGTCCCGCCACCGCCTGCACCTCGGTGAGGTCCTCGCCGACGCTGCGCGGCCCCCACACCACGTGCCCGTCGGTCAGGTCGAGGGCGACGATCAGGATGCCGCCCTCGTCGCCGTAGTAGGGCACGAGCGCCACGGACCCGTCCGTCGCCGCCGTCCCCGCGATCCCGCCGTACCCCGCGGCGGGGGTGACCTGCCCGACGTCGGTGCGCGTCCAGCGCGGCTCCCCGGACTCCAGGTCGAGGCCGACGATCTCGTCGGCGCGCTGCACCACGGCCGTGCCCCCGGCCCGGACCAGCACGTTGTCGATCCCGACGCGGTCGACATCGGTGCCCCAGCGGCGCTCGCCGGTGTCGTCGTAGGCCGCCAGCCGCCCCTCGTCGACGTCGAGCACCAGTCGGGGCCCGTCCGTGTCGTCGATCGCGAACGGCTGCAGCACGTACCCCGGCAGCACGACGTCACCCTCGCCGTGGACGTCGACCAGCCGCGTCCCCCCGTCGTCGAACGCGAGGTAGCCGCCGCCGGTGGCGGGCACGACCGCCTCGGTGGGCGTCCCGTCCGCCGTCAGCACGGCCGAGGTGCCGCAGATCGCGCCCTGGACGAGGGACGGCGACGCCCAGACCGAGGCACCCAGCCACACCGACGACGCGCCGTCGTCCCCTGGCACGCGGCACCCCTCGAGCTCCTCCGCGGTGCGGACCCGGAGGGTGGCCTCGCCACGGACCTCACCGGTGAGCGCGTCCCGGACGCGCAGCACCGGGTCCTGCCAGGTGCCGTCGGCACGGCGCCGGTCCAGCTCCTCGAGGGCCTCGGCCGGCGCGGCGGCCTCGAGCGTCCGGTCGACCTGGTCGATGTCGGCCACGGCACCGTCGGCCATCGGCGCGACGCCGCGCCCCGCGATGTCGTTGGCGGCGTCGACGCCGCCCCCCTCGTCGCCCAGGGCGCGGGTGCCGAGCACCGTCCCTGCGGCGTCGATCACGGTCACGGAGCGGTCGCCGCGGCCGTGGAAGCACACGACCTGGTCCACCGGACGGGCGTAGTCGGCGGGCAGCAGCGGCTGGGGACCGCACTGCGGGGACGGGCCGACGTCGCGACGCCACACCTCGTCACCTGTGGCGGTGTCGAGGGCCAGCACGTCGGTGCCGTCCTGGGTGACCACCACGCCGTCCGGCAGGACCGCGCGGATCCCGCCGTCCGTCTCCACGCGCCACGTCTCGGCCACGGGTTGCGAGAGGTCGGCCACGCCCCCGGGCATCTGCGCCATGCGTGCGGCGTGCGCGGCGTCCGCGCGGGCGTCCAGGACGGCGACGCCGCCGGCGGTGCCGACCACCGCGACGGCGGTCAGCGCGACGAACGCCGCCCGGCGCCGCGGGGAGGTGGCGCGCCAGCGCCGGGCGAGCGGCCCGCCGACGTGCCGGGTGAACCACCCCGGCTCGTCGGCGGCGGGGCGCTCGCCCGGCCCCGCACCGTCGACGTCCGCACCATCGGCGCCCACGCCCTCGACGCCCGGGGCGTCCGGGCTGAGGTCGATCTGCACGGCGGAGTCACGACGTCGAGCCATGTTCGGCAATCTATCCCTCATGATTGCCTCAAGAGAACCTCAGGCCTCGGCGCGCAGCGCCTGCTTCCAGGAGATCCGCCCGCCGGTCTGCAGCAGCGACCCGCGGAACGCCCGCTCCGAGACCAGCAGCGCCAGCACGGCGAACGCCGCGAGGATCAGCAGGGAGACCACCGGCTCCCACCACGTCGTGTCCCCGGACAGGACCCGGGCCGGCATGGCCACCACGTTCGCGATCGGCACGTAGGACAGCACCGTCATGAACGTGCCGGACGCGGAGAACGTCAGGAAGTACACGCCCATCACCAGCATCGTCATCGGTGTGGAGGTGTACTGCAGATCCTCGGCCCGGCTCGCCAGCGCCCCGGCCACCGCGTACAGGGCCGCCAGCGCCAGGAACCCGATCGCGAAGAACACCAGGAACCAGATCAGCGACGTCGACAGCGCGGGCAGCGCGATGGAGATCGGACTCGCCGCCACCGCCACCAGGCCCACCGCGGCGAAGAGCAGGTTCTGCCCGATCGCGATCACCGAGCTGCCGACGATCTTGCCCGCCAGGAGCTGGCGCAGCGGCACGGCGGTCGCGATGATCTCCACCAGTCGCGACTGCTTCTCCTCCACCACGGAGCTGGCGATCATCGAACCCGACGTGATCGCCCCCGCGAAGAACAGGAAGGACAGCGCGAACGTCGCGAAGAACAGCGACTGCTCACCCATCGCGTCGGCGTCCAGCGCCTGGGTGGACAGCTCCGCGCCCGCGGACAGCTCCGCCACCGACGTCCCCGCCGCCTCGGCGTTCGCCGCCATGACCTGCTGCTCGACGGCGGTCGACAGGTAGCGCGTCAGGGTGCCGTCGGGCTCACCCTGGCCGGAGAGCATCCACCCGCCGTCGGTGCCCTGCTGCAGCCACACGTCGGCGTCGCCGGACTCGACCGCGGCCTGCGCGGCGGCGTCGTCCGCGACCTCGAGCAGCTCGACCTCGTCGCCGCCGCTCCCCGCGGCGGACTCCGAGTCGGCGAGCTCGGCCGCCGACGTCACCGCGGCGGCCGCGACCGTGTCGCTCCCGTCCACCGCGACCGTGAAGGTGTCGACCCGGTTGGACTGCCAGGTGAAGAACCCCGCGAGCGCGGCGATCACCGCGAGGGAGACCACGAGCCCGATGACGAACGCCTTGTTCATCGCCCGGGTCACGATCTCGCGCTGTGCCACGAGCATCCAGGCGCCCCGCGTGCCGTCGTCCTCCCGCGGCGCCTCGGGGGCGGTCGGGTCGGTGCCGGGGGTCTGCGTCAGGGTGGTCATGCCGTCACCTCGCGGTAGATCTGGGCCAGGGAGGGTCGTACGGGGCTGAGCTCGCGGACCTGGCCGCGCTCGAGCGCCGTGGCGAGCAGGCGCTGGGTCGCGGCGTCGTCGGCCAGCTCCACCAGCGCCGTCGGGCCGTCCACGTCCACCGCGTGCACCCCGGGCACCCCGCGCACCCAGCCGGCATCGGTGTCCAGGACGAGCCGGTGCCGCACCGTGCCGGTCTCCCGCAGGTCGTCCGGGGTGCCGTCGGCGACCACGGTGCCGGTGCGCAGGATCACGAGCCGTTCGCACAGCCGCTCCACGAGGTCGAGCTGGTGGGAGCTGAACAGCACCGGGACGCCGCGGGCCGTGTGCTCACGCAGGAGGTCCACCATGCCGTCCACCGCCGTCGGGTCCAGCCCGGAGAACGGCTCGTCGAGGATGAGCGCGCGCGGCTGCCCCATGAGCGCGGCCGTGATCTGGACGCGCTGCTGGTTGCCGAGGCTGAGCTTCTCGACGTGGTCCTTGGCCCGCTCGGCGAGACCGAGCCGCTCCAGGTGCTCCATCGCCTCGGTACGGGCGGCGGCGGCCGGGATGCCGCGGAGCCGGGCGAGGTAGACGAGCTGGTCGATGGCGGGCTGCTTCGGGTAGAGGCCGCGCTCCTCGGGCATGTAGCCGAAGGTGCGGCGGTCGGCGCGGGTCACGGGTGCGCCGCCGAACCGCACCTCGCCGGAGGTGATGGCCAGCACGCCCATCATCATGCGCATCGTGGTGGTCTTGCCGGCACCGTTGGAGCCGACGAACCCGGTGAGCATGCCCCCGGGTGCCGCGAAGGAGACACCGTCGACGGCGCGGCGGTCGCCGAAGGTTCTGGTCAGGTCGTGGACCTCGAGCGTGGTCATGGGTCCCAACCTACGAAGGACGGTCGCCGGCGGGATCCCCCTGACGACGGAACCTGCGCGGGGCGGCGTCGGGATTCCTCAGCCTTCGGACGGTCGATGCGTGAGGTTCCGCTACGCGGGGTCCGACAGCCCGTGGCGGTGGACGTAGACGACGGCCTGGACCCGGTCCCGCAGGTGCAGCTTGGACAGCACGCTGGACACGTGGGTCTTCACGGTCGCCTCGCCCAGGAACAGCTCGGCCGCGATCTCCGCGTTGGACATCCCACGGCCTACGAGCCCCAGCACCTCGCGCTCGCGCGGCGTCAGCAGGTCCGCCCCCGGGGCCGACGGCGGCACGACGGCGGGTGCACCGGCTCCCGATCCCGGGGGTGCCGCCACCGGCGCTCCTGACTCCGAGGGCGCGGGCGGTGCCGCCGCGGATGGTCCCACCTCGCCGGCGACCATCCGCTGCACCACCCGCGCCGTGACCTGGGGCGAGAGCAGCGCATGCCCGGCGGCGACGGTGCGGACCGCCTCGACCAGGTGGTCGGCGTCGGAGTTCTTGAGCAGGAACCCGGAGGCTCCGGCCGCCAGCGCGTCGAAGACGTAGGCGTCGTCGTCGAACGTGGTCAGCACCAGCACCTTCGCCAGGTCCTCGGCCACGACCTGCCGCGTCGCCTCGACGCCGTCCATGACCGGCATCTGCACGTCCATCAGCACGACGTCGGGACGCAGCTCGCGCGCCGCCGCCACCGCCGCCGCGCCGTCGGCCGCCTCCCCCACCACCTCGAAGTCGTCCTCCACCTCGAGGATGAGGCGGAACCCGGACCGGACCAGGTGCTGGTCGTCCACGAGCAGGATCGCCGTCATGACTCCTCCTGCGGGAGGGGCAGTCGCACGCGCACGCGGTAGCCGCCGGTCACGCGAGGACCGATCTCCGCGATCCCGTGGTGGGTGGCGACCCGCTCCCGGATCCCGACCAGCCCCAGCCCGGTACCCGACGTCCCGGGGCGGGCGCGGCCGTCGTCGACCACCTCGATCTCGGCGAAGCCCCCGGCGAACCGCGCGTCGTCGTCGACCCGGCGGCGGTCCACCCGCACCGTGACCCCCGCCGACCGGGCCGTCGAGTGCCGCCGGACGTTGGCCAGGGCCTCCTGCGTGCTGCGGTACAGGCTCACACCCATCGGTCCCGGCACGGCCGCGACGGCACCGGGCGGCTCGGCCACCACCGCATAGGTGACGTCGAGGCCGTCGTCGGCGGCGACGAGCCGTGCGATGTCGGCGACCCCGGGCTCCGGCGAGCGGTCCCCGTCGACGGCGTGGGCCTCGTCGTCGCCGATGTCGCGCAGGGTCCCCACCAGGCCGCGCATCTGCTCGACGGCGTCCCGCGACGCGGTCTCGATGGTGGCCAGCGGGGCGCCGGCGGCCGCCGGGTCCTTGGCGAGCAGCCGGCGCGCGGCCGCCGCCTGGATGCCGATGACCGAGACGTGGTGGGCGACGACGTCGTGCAGCTCGCGGGCGATCCGCAGCCGTTCGGTGACGACGGCGCGGCGTTCGAGCTCGGCGGCCTGACGCTCGATCGTGGCCGCCTGCGCGGCGAGCTGGGTCCGGCGGCGGGCCCCGTTCCAGGCGAACTGCCCGACGGCGATGGCGCCGAAGAAGTAGGCGATGTTGGTCAGCCAGGTCTGGACCACCGCGGCCCCCAGCGGCGAGAGCAGCCCGGGCGGGTCGTCGAGCAGACCCTGCTCCTCGACGTAGTGGTGCATGCCGGAGCTGACGGCCATCTGCCAGAACAGCCAGCCGAACATCGCGGCCAGGGAGGCGCCGACCACGATGAGCATCGCGCGGCGGTCGCGGGCCCAGGCCACCGCCGTGTACAGCGTCATGAAGTACACGACCTGCAGCACCTGCGTCATCGCCACCACCGGCACGGTGAGCCCCACCAGCAGGAAGTGGGCGTACACGACGGCCAGCACCGTCAGCGGGTAGCGGCGCCGGACCACCAGGGGCAGCGCCCCGACGGCGGACAGCAGGTACAGCACCCACGTCGGGCGCGAGTCGTCGGGCAGGTACCCGGCCGAGCGGGACAGCTCGGTGCCGGCCACCGCGAGCACCGTCAGGCCGAGGCCGAGCCAGACGTCGCGGCGGTAGGCGGTCGCGGGGTCGGCGGGACGGCGCTCGAAGTCGGCGTCGACGCCGAACCAGTCGGCGACCGCCTCGGCGGGACGTGCTCGCATCCCCCCAGCCTAGGCAGTCGGAGGACCGCCGGGATCCCTCGCGCGGCGGAGGACCGGCGGTGGGAGGGTGACCCTATGACCTCCATGGCCTCGACGACCTCCGATCCCGCGCCGTTCTGGATCTGCCGCACCTGCGCCGTCGAGCACGCCGACCGCCCCGAGGTCTGCGCGATCTGCGCCGACGAGCGCCAGTGGGTCCCGGCGTCGGGCCAGGCGTGGACCACGCTGGACGAGCTCGCCGCGGACGGGCTGCACGTGCGTGTCAGCGAGCTCGAGCCCGACCTCTTCGCCCTGCGGACCGCGCCCGGGGTGGGCATCGGGCAGCAGTCCAAGCTGGTGCGCACGCCCGCCGGGTCGCTGCTGTGGGACCCGCTCGGGTTCGTGGACGACGACGGCGCGGCGGCGGTGCGGGAGCTGGCCGGCCCCGCCGGGGTGGTGGCGGTGGTGGCCAGCCACCCGCACATGTTCGGGGTGCAGACCGAGTGGAGCCGCCGCCTGGGGGTCGGCGGCCGACCCGTCCCGGTGCTCGTCGCCGAGGCGGACCTCGGCTGGGTCGCGCGTCCGGACGCCGCGATCACCCCGTGGTCCGGCGAGCGGGAGGTGCTGCCGGGGGTCACGCTGAGCCAGCCCGGCGGACACTTCCCGGGCTCCGCCGTCGTGCACTGGGCAGCCGGAGCGGACGGGCGCGGCGTCCTGCTGGCGGGTGACACGATCATGGCGAACCCGGACCGGGTCTCGGTGAGCTTCATGCGCAGTTACCCGAACCGCATCCCGCTGTCCGGCGCGGTGGCCGAGCGCGTCGCCGAGCACGTGGCCCGGCGGCCGTTCGACCGGCTCTACAACAACTTCGACGGCGTGGTGGCGGCCGACGCGCGCGACGTCGTCCTGCGCTCGGCGCGGCGGCACGCCGCCTGGGTGCGCGGGGACTTCGACCACCTGACGTGAGCCGCCGGGTCCGGTGCGCCGCGGCGCACGGGACCCGGCGGCTCGCGAGGCTCAGTGGTCGTGGTCCTCGTGGTCCTCGTGGTCGCCGTGGTCCTCGGGGACGACGGCGGGCTCGCCGCGCACGCCCGCGATCTCGTTCGCCGCGACGCCGACGTCCGCCGTGAGCCACACCTCCTCCTCCACGAGGTCGACGGCGTGGACCTGCTGGTGCGCCGGGTCGGTGACGTAGACCGAACCGTCCAGGGTGGTCACCGCCGGTCGCGGCTGCTGCCACTCGGTCGGTTCCTCCCAGGCGTCCACGACCGGGATCGAGGCGGTGATCTCACCGGACTCCGGGTCGATGACCTGCAGGTCGCCGTCGGTGGTGAGCACGAGCGCCTCGCCGTCGTCGCCGCGGGCCAGCGACCGGAAGCTGTAGGAGGCGGGCAGGTCCACGAGCCGGTGGCTCGCGTCGCGGGTGTCGATCAGGCTGACGCGGGTGGGGCGCTCGAGCTCGGCGTCCGGGTCGGTCTTGTAGTCGCCGAGCACCACGGGCGAGGCCTCGGTGCCCGCCTGGTTGCCGATCCGCGCGTAGTCGTCCGGGGTCGGCACGGGGGTGAACGCGCCGTCGGCCCAGGTCACGGCGCCGTTCTCGCAGCCGACGACGACGGCCTCGTCCGCGGCGACGGCCTCGCCGTGCACGCCCGGGCAGTCGTCGTACGCGGCGACCTGCTCGCCGTCGGCGTCCAGCACGGCGACGCCGGAGCGCTCGTCCTCGGTGCCGACGGTCACCAGGGTGGACCCGTCGCTCAGCCGCACGGCGACGCCGTGGTGGGCGTCGGGCAGCGCGAGGGTCTCGACCTCGGCCTCCGCCGCGGCGACATCGGTGGATTCGACGACCTGCACCCGACCGGTGCCGTCGTCGAAGAACGCGGTGACGCCGTCGTGCACCACGACGTGCCCCGGCTTCTCGGCGTCGTAGGTCACGTCGGTCAGGGCGGGCGCGGCGGTGAAGTAGTGGAAGTGGTCGCCGTGACCCTCGCCCCAGGTCCCGGTGTCGAGGAGCTGGAACCCGCCGGTGGTGGAGACCGCAAGGTGCCGGCCGTCGCCGGTGGGGTTGAGCCGGTTGAAGCCGGCCAGCTCGACGTCGGCGACCTCGTCGAGCGTCAGCGCGTCGAGGACCCGGATGCCGCCGTCATAGGTGACGGCGAGGCGCGGGGTGCGGGACTGGACCTCGGTCGGGGTCTCGGCGGCAGGTTCGGAGGCAGCAGGGTCGGCGGTCCCTGCGGTCCCGGCGTCCGTCCCGGTGGAGCAGGCGGCGAGCAGCGCGAGCGGGAGGGTGAGCGCGAGGGCGGCGGGTCCGCGGTGGCGGAGCGTCATGGGGTGTCTTTCCGTCTCGGTGGTGGCGCGCGGGCGCACGCCGACAGGATCTGGACGCGAATGAGAACCATTCGCATCAGTAGGACGGAGTCAACCACGGCTGAGAACGGTTATCAAGAAGAGGCGGTCAGTCCCGCTCGCGCTGCCAGCGCCCGGCCGCGAGGCTCACGATCAGCGCGACGAACACCACCAGGTAGACCTGCCCGATGATCGCCTCGCTCGTCGCGAGGAGCCGGCCCAGCGGCGAGACCGCCGCCAGGTCGCCGTAGCCGAGCGTCGTGATGGTCGTCAGCGAGAAGTACATGAACGACGTCGTGGGCTCCTCGGTCCCGAAGAACGGCTCGCTGCCGTAGTTGTCCACCATGAGGAACGCGTAGTAGTAGGCCAGGGCGATCAGCAGGTAGGCGGACACCGCCCCGAGCAGCGTGGCGAGCGTGACGGTCCGGTGGCGGACCAGCCGGCGGGCCACGACCACCGGCGCGAGGGCCGCGAGGAGCAGCAGCAGCGGCGGGGCCGAGGTCACGGCGTCCGTGGTGTCCAGGACCAGGACGATCACCAGGGAAGCCACCACGAGGATCCCGAGCGCGACGTAGGCGCGGCGCCGCCACCGTGTCCGCAGCCCCGAGGCCCGCAGCGCGAGACCGAGCGTCGCGCCCACCGACAGCGACGTGACCAGGCCCGCGAGCTGGGCGCTGATCCGGCCTGATTCCGCATGGATGTCGACGAGCGACAGCAGCGCCACCGTGACGCCCACCAGCACGAGGAGCACCCCGAACCGGTCGATCCACCGCGACCCGGGGTCGATCCGCGGGTCGTCGTCCGTGACCGGCTGCCGCCGCCGGGAGAAGAACGCGTGCGGACCGTTGCCGAGGTCGGTGTCGTCCGGTCCGGGCTCGGTCCCGGGCCCCGTGGTCACGGCCGCTCCTGCACGGTGTCCTCCTCGGACGGTCTGACCCCCATCGTGGTGGAGCCCGGTGCGTGGCGCGCGTCGAGCGCCGCCGCGCGCGGCACCGTGACGGCGGCGATCGCCGTCGTGATCGGGATCGCCAGGACCAGGCCGATCGAGCCGACGAGGGTGCGGACCACCTCCTCGGCGATCTCCCCCGACGTCAGCGTCATCAGGGGGGTCTGGTCCAGCAGCCAGACGGTGAGCAGCAGCGGCAGGGCCGCGCCGACGTACGCGAACGCGATGGTGTAGACCGTCGAGGCGATGTGGTCACGGCCGATCCGCATCGCGCGGCCGAACAGCGCCCGGCGCGAGGCGTGCGGGGCGAGCGCGCGCAGCTCCCACACCGCCGAGGCCTGCGTGATCGTCACGTCGTTGAGCACGCCCATCCCGGCCAGCACCAGCCCGCACAGCGCGATCCCGCGCAGGTCGACGCCGGGCGCGATCGTCGGCAGGTTCGTGGCGATCTCCTCCGAGGCGCCGGTGATCTGCGCCGCCCCGGCGGCCCACGCGCCGATCCCCGCCGTCAGCGCCAGCCCCGCCAGCGTCCCGAGCAGCGCCACGGTGGTGCGCGCCGTCAGCCCGTGCGCCAGGTAGAGCACCGCGAGCATCACCGCCGAGGACGTCACCAGGGCCACGCCCAGCGCGTCCTGCCCGGACAGCAGCGCCGGGAACGTGAACCCGACGAAGACGGCGAACGCGACGGCCAGGCCCACCAGCGCCGCGAGTCCGCGCCAGCGCGCCACCAGCAGCACCACCACGACATAGGCGAGTCCCAGCAGGGCGAACGGCACCTCGCGCTCGTAGTCCATGAACACGTACGGCACGGGCGTCTCGGCGAAGTCGCCGATGTACAGCGCCACCACGGCGTCGCCCGCCTCGAGCTCGAACCGGGGTTCGGCCTGCATGCCGGCCGTCGTGCCGTCGGCCAGGCGGATCTCCATGTTGCCGATCGTGGAGTCCTCGGTGGTGGGCCACGAGGCGTCGCCGGCGGCCTCGCCCTCCAGCGGACCGACGACGGTCGCGGTGACGAGCTCGCTGCCCTCGACGACGACGGGCACCCGCTCCGGCACGTCGGCGGACGACGGCCACAGGTGCCACAGCCCCAGCGCCGTGGCCACGACGGCGGGCAGCACCAGGACGGCCAGCACCAGGCGTGTACGCCAGGGCGCGGGCGGCACGGGTCCGCCATGGGCGTGGGCATGGCCGGCGGACTCGGGGATCGCCGCCTGGGCACCGGTGCGGGCGTGGCGCGCGGCGCGGCGGTCGACGTCGGTCGTCACGCACCGCATGCTGCCACCGGCGCACGCCGCCGCCCGGCCTCCCGCGCCGGGTCGCCCCGAGCTCCCGCGGCGATCCGCCCCCGATCCGCCCCCGATCCGCCCGGCCGCCGCACCCCGCCGCCTAGACTCCGCGGGTGACCGCACCCACCTCAGCCCGCAGCACCGGGGCCGCACTCGGCGTCGCCGCCGCGTTCGTGGGCGGGCTCGCCGCCGCCTCGCAGTCCCGGGTCAACGGCACCCTGGCCACCGAGGTCGGCAGCGGGTTCGGCGCCGCCGTGATCTCGTTCGGCTCCGGTCTGCTGTGGCTGACGCTGGCCCTGGCGTGCTGGCCCGCCGCACGGACCGCCGTCGGGCACGTGGTGACCGCGCTGCGCACCCGGGAGCTGCGCTGGTGGGAGGCGCTCGGCGGGCTCGGCGGCGGGTTCTACGTCGCGGCCCAGGGGCTGACCGTGGCCACGCTCGGCGTCGCGCTGTTCATGGTCGCCATCGTGGCCGGGCAGTCGGCCAGCTCGCTGCTGGTGGACCGGTTCGGGCTCGCCCCCGGCGGGGTGCGCCTGATCACGGTCGGCCGGGCGGTCGGCCCGGCGCTGACCGTGGTGGCCGTGGGGATCGCCGTCTCCGGGTCGGTGGGCCGGGTCGACGGCGTCTGGCTGGCCGTGATCCCGCTGCTCGCCGGGATGGTCCAGGCCTGGCAGCAGGCCATGAACGGCCGCGTGCGAGCGGCCGCCGTCCCGCCGCCGCCCGCCGGCGCCCCGCCGTCGTCGGCGTTCCCGGGCGTCGCGGCGGCCACCTTCGTCAACTTCCTCGTCGGTACGACGGCGCTGCTCGTCGCCTTCGGGGTCTCCGTCGCGGTGGACGACTGGCCCGGTGGCACCCTGCCGAGCGACCTGCCGGCCGACCTCGTGCTCTGGTCCGGCGGGCTGCTGGGCATCGTGTTCATCGGGATCCAGGCGGCCGTCGTGGCACGCATCGGCGTGCTGCTGCTGGGGCTCGGTCTCATCGCGGGGCAGATCGTCGGGGCGCTGGTGCTCGACGTCGTCGTGCCGGAGGCCGCGCCGCCGGGCGTCGCGATGTACGTCGGCGCCGCGCTGACCCTGGTCGCGGTCGCGATCCCGCTGGTGGAGTCCCGGCTGCGGCGCCGAGCCGCGACCGGCGTCAGGGAGCCGTGACGAAGACGTCGAACAGCTCGGGCCGGTGCCCGTGCACCAGCACCGCGAAGACCACGGCGTCGAACAGCAGGTGCACGGCCACCACGTAGGACAACGACTTGTACCGCGCGAAGATCCAGCCCTGGACCAGCGCGAACGGGATGGTCAGCAGCGGGCCCCACTCGCGGTACCCGAGCTCCCACAGGAACGAGACGAACACCGTCGCCTGCAGCACGTTCGCGACCTGCACGGGGAAGTGCCGGCACAGCAGCGTGAAGACCACGCAGATGAAGAACAGCTCGTCCCACAGGCCCACCGCGTTGACGCCCACGAACAGCCGCGCGACCTGACCGTCGCCCTCCAGGGAGGGCCAGTTGAGGTAGGCGCCCGACCCCAGGAAGTACGGCGGCAGCACCAGGTAGCCGATCACCACGACCATGCTCAGGTAGATCCACTGCCCCCGCGTCCAGCGCCGGCCCGTCGCGACCGGGAAGCGCACCGCCCCCGCGCCGCCGTCGTCGCGGAACACCCACCGCGAGACCGCCCACGGCACCAGCACCGCCAGGGACAGCGCCACCGTGAACCGGGTCATGCCCGCGTTCGACAGGTCGGCCGCGAGCGGGATCGCCGAGACGATGGACATCCCGGCCGCGACGAGCGCCAGGTCGCGCCCCAGGGCCCGGTCCACGAGCAGACCGAGGACGACGCCGGCCACCAGCGGCACGTAGCCGAGCGGCCGCACGTGCACGGCGAACAGCAGCACCGCCGAGGAGCAGACGAGCGCCGCGGCGGCGTAGCGGGCGACCACGACAGGCATGTCCGGCACCCTACCGAGCCGTCAGGACGGCAGTTCGTCGTCTGCGCGGCAGTTCGGACTGCCGCGCAGACGACGAACTGCCGGTGAGATGGCGACGCGCGGTCAGGCGCCGGGGTGCACCGCGCCCAGCTCGACGAACATCGCGCGGTTGAGGCGGAACGCCTCCTGCGCCTCGGCGACGGCGACGGCGACCTCGCCCGGCGTCAGAGCGAGGCCGTCGAGGCGCTCGCGGTAGAGGTCCTTGAAGGGCTTGACCTTGACGATCGCGGGGAAGTCGTAGAACTCCAGCCCGGCGGCGCCCATGCCGTAGTGGCGCTGCATCATGCGCGCGATGATCTGCCCGCCGGACAGGTCCCCGAGGTAGCGGGTGTAGGCGTGCGCCGCGTACCGCGGCAGGTCGGCGCCGACGTCGCGCAGGCGGGCCGCGTAGGTCTCGGTGGCGGGCAGGATCCGGACCTCGCTCCGCCAGCCGGGACCGTACAGGTGGGACAGGTCTCGCTCGATCGCCGGGACGCGGGTCAGCTCGTCGAAGACGACCGTCGCGCCCCGGTCGTCGGCACGCACGACGGCGCTCGCCTCCTCCAGCGCGGTGTAGACCGCGAGCTGCTGGGCGGCCAGATCGGCGTAGGCGGCGACGTCGAGCCCGCCGGAGAGCAGCCGCGAGACGAAGCCCTCGTTCTCGGCCTGCTCGTGCTCGGCGCGGGTGCCGTCGCGCAGCAGGGTGGAGAGCGTGGCCTCGGGGGCGACGGCAGACATGGGGACCTCCGACGGGGCGTGATCATGACGAGCTGTCAGGACGATGCCCACGGTAGCAGTCGGGATTAGGCATACCTACCCTCAGTCCCGCTCGCTGGACTCCCCGACGGGTCGCGTCGCTGTGCCATGTCACACGCCTGACACACGTTCGAATGTTGCCTGCATCACATCCGTCGTACATTTTCCGTTGACTCCGGCGACGGGGACGCCACACCGAGGTGGCCACGGACCGGCAGTCGTGTTCCACGACCGAGACGAAGGGTGCGCTCACATGCGCTTGCGGAAACACCAGACCAGACTCCGGCTCGTCGCCGCCACCTCCGGCGCCGCGCTGGCCATCACGTCGCTCACCGCCGCGGCGGCGGGTGCGGCACCGTCCGACCCCGACGACCTGAGCCTCGCCGAGGCCCAGCCCACGGCCACCTCCACCGCGGACGGCCCCAAGGCACCGACGAGCGCGCTCGTCGAGACCCCGAAGAAGCTCCTGAAGATCAGCTCGAGCAAGAAGATCCCGGTGCTGGTCAAGTACGACTACGACGCCGTGGCCTCCTACGACGGCTCCGTGGCAGGGTTCGACGCCACCAGCCCCGCCGTCACGGGGAAGTCGCTCGCCGAGGACGGCAAGGCCGAGAAGCGCTACCGCGGCTACGTCTCGAAGCAGGAGCGGTCCATCACCGCCGACGTCACCGACGCCGTCCCCGCCACCGAGGTCGTGGACAGCTTCGACACCGTCTACGGCGGCGTCGCCGCCCTGGTGCCCGGGGACCGGATCCCCGACCTGCTCGAGGTGCCCGGTGTGGTCGCGGTCCAGGAGAACACCCTGGAGAAGCCCCTGACGGACTCCAGCATCGACTTCATCGACGCCCCCGCGGCGTACGACGAGCTCGGCACCGAGTCCGAGGCCGGCGACGGGCTCGTGCTCGGCAACATCGACACCGGTCTGTGGCCCGAGCACCCCTCGTTCGAGGACCAGGGCAACCTCAGCGAGTACGACGGCCCCACCGTCGCCTGCAACTTCGGCGACAACCCGCTGACCGACGCCGTCGACCCGTTCGAGTGCAACGACAAGCTCATCGGCGGCTACTCGTTCACCGACCTGTACGACCTGCTCAACCCCGGCGAGTACCTCTACGAGGGCACCGCGCGGGACTCCGAGGGGCACGGCTCGCACACCTCGGGCACCTCGGCGGGCAACGTCGTCGAGGACGTCCAGACCATCGGC
Source organism: Isoptericola aurantiacus (assembly GCF_044769875.1). Lineage (NCBI taxonomy): Bacteria > Bacillati > Actinomycetota > Actinomycetes > Micrococcales > Promicromonosporaceae > Isoptericola > Isoptericola aurantiacus. The sequence continues at coordinate 117,320 of NZ_JBJBAE010000007.1, read as the reverse complement.
CCCGAGATCGCCAAGATCCAGGGCGTGGCCCCCGGCGCGAAGATCATCGAGTACAAGGCCCTGGGCCCGGGCGGCGGGTACACCTCCGACCTGGTCGCCGCCGTCGAGCAGGCGATCCTCGACGACGTCGACGCGATCAACTACTCGATCTCCGGCGGCAGCACGGTGACCGACCCGATCGAGATCGCGTTCCTCAACGCGTACGACGCCGGGGTGTTCGTCGCGGCGTCGGCCGGCAACTCCGGTCCCACCGCGGCGACGGCCAACCACGTCAGCCCCTGGGTCACGACGGTCGCGGCCTCCACGCAGGACCGCACCTTCACCTCCGAGCTGACCCTCACCGCCGACGACGGCGAGACCTTCACCGCGGAGGGCGCCTCCATCGTGGAGGGGATCGACGAGCCGCTGCCCGTCGTCCACGCCTCCGAGCCGCCGTACTCCGACCCGCTGTGCCTCGAGCCCGCCCCCGAGGGTCTGTTCGAGGACACGATCGTGCTCTGCGAGCGCGGGCAGAACGCCCGGGTGCTCAAGGGGTACAACGTGCTCCAGGGTGACGCCGCCGGGATGGTCCTCTACAACCCGACGCTCGCCGACGTCGCGACGGACAACCACTACCTGCCGGCCGTGCACCTCGCGGACGGCACGGAGATGATGGCGTGGTTCGACTCCCACACCGGCGTCACCGGCACCTTCACCGACGGCGCGCCGGCCGAGGGTCAGGGCGACGTCATCGCGGCGTTCTCGTCCCGCGGCCCGGCCGGTCCGGTCGTCAAGCCCGACATCACGGCGCCCGGGGTCCAGATCCTCGCCGCCATGACGCCGACGCCGGAGGCCCCGGAGAGCGGTCCGTCCGGCCAGTACTACCAGGCCATCAACGGCACCTCGATGTCCTCGCCGCACATCGCCGGCGTGGGGCTGCTGCTCAAGGCGGCGCACCCCGACTGGACGCCCGGCCAGATCAAGTCCGCCATCATGACGCAGTCGACCACCGACGTCGTCAAGGAGGACCTGACCACGCCGGCCGACCCGTTCGACATGGGTGCGGGACGGGTCGACGTGGGTGAGTCGCTCACCCCGCCGTTCACGATCAGCGACACCACGGAGAACTTCGCCGCGCTGACCACGGACCCGGTGCACGCCGTCGACCTCAACATCCCGTCGATCAACGCGCCGACCCTGCCCGGCCGGCTCACCACCACGCGCACGCTCGAGAACACCTCGGGCCGCACGCTGGTGGTCCACCCGAAGGCCGAGACCCCGAAGGGCACGAAGATCTCGTTCAGCCCCCGGATCGCGGTGCTCAAGCCGGGCAAGAGCAGGTCGTTCGACATCACGATCACCGACACGTCGGCCAGCGGCGAGCAGAAGTTCGCCGAGATCACGTTCGCCACGCAGCGCGGCGAGGGGCACCTCCCCGTGGCCTACGTGCCCACCCAGGGCAACGTGTCGCTCAGCCAGTCGTGCGACGAGGAGTCGATCCACTTCAAGAGCGACGTGACCTGTACCGTGACCGCGACCAACGAGTCGTTCAACGAGCAGGACGTCTCGGTCACCACCACCGGTGAGCGGGCGCTCAAGGGCAAGCACTCCGAGTCGGCGACCCTCGCGGCCGCCGAGCTGGGCGTGCCGAGCGTCGACGTGCTCGACGGCGCCGGGTTCCTCGACCTCGAGAGCTTCGGCATCACGCCGGAGGCCTTCGGGGACGAGACCCTGACGAACTACGACGTGCCCGCGTTCGAGTTCAACGGCCGGACGTACACCTCGATCGGCGTCGACTCCAACGGCTACCTGGTGGCCGGCGGCGGGACGTCGGAGGACAACAACTGCTGCGACCTGCCGGACGGTGCATCCTCCGCACGGCCCAACTCGGTGCTCGCGCCGTTCTGGACGGACCTCAACAGCGAGGCCGGCGACGGCACCGCGGCCGAGGGCGTCCGGATCGGCTCCCTGACCGACGGCGTGAACGACTGGCTCGTGGTCCAGTGGGACATGTACGTCTGGGGCACCCAGGACGCGCGCTCGTTCCAGGTCTGGATCGGGTCCAACGGTGAGCAGGACATCACCTTCGACTACGCCGAGGCCATGGCCGACCCGGGCATGGACTTCCTCGTCGGGGCGGAGAACGCCGCGGGTACGGGCGACATGGTCGACGAGCTCCCCGACGGCAACACGCAGGTGGTCACCTCGACCGACCCGACGCCGGGCGGCAGCCTCACGTACGACGTGACGTTGAAGGCCAAGCGCCCCGGCAAGGGCATCGTGCACACCGAGCTCGTGGCGGACGAGGTGCCCGGCACCACGATCGTCGAGACGCCGGTGAAGGTGACGCTGTTCAAGCACCGCCGCTGACCGCGGCGCGGTGAGCAGGCGCGGCCCCGCCGGCCCGGAATCCACCCGGGACGGCGGGGCCGTCGCACGTCCCCGCCCGGGGAGCGTCGGGGCGAATTTCGCTCGGCCGGTGTCGGCGGCTGGTGGGACGATGCCCAGGTGCGACGGTCCTCACAGATCCCCCTCGTGGCGCGCGAGGAGCAGGTCGCCGGGTTCCGCCGGTCCTTCGACCGTGCGGCCTCCGGCGAACCGGGCGTGCTCCTGGTGGGCGGGGACGCGGGCGTGGGCAAGACCCGCCTCGTGACCCACCTCGCCGCCACGGCGGAGGAGGCCGGAGGACGCGTCGTCGTCGCGCACTGCGTCGACCTGGGCGAGATCGGCATCCCCTACCTGCCGTTCACCGAGGCGCTGGGCCAGCTGCAGCGGCCGGCCGGTGCGGACAGCACCGACGACGTCGCCGCCTGCGTGGCCGAGCTGGTCGCCGAACGTCCGGCCCTGGCCCGCCTCCTCGACCCGGCCGGTCCCCGCCAGGCCGCCGACGACCAGCACGCGGAGCGCCTGCCGCTGCTCGACGGCGTGGCGAGCGCCCTGACCGCCGTCGGCCGCCCCGGCGCCCCGCTGGTCCTCGTCATCGAGGACCTGCACTGGGCCGACCCGTCGACGCGGGACGTGCTGCGCTTCCTCGTCACCCGCCTGCGGTCCGAGCACCTGCTGCTCGTGCTCACCTACCGCAGCGACGACGTCGACCGCCGCCACCCGCTGCGCCCCCTCCTGGCGGAGCTGCACCGCTCCGAACGCGTGGACCACGTCGAGCTGGAACCGTTCACCACCGCCGAGCTGCGCGCCTTCACCACCGCCCTCAACGACGCTCCGCTGCCCGAGGCCGAGTTCGCCCAGGTGCTGCGCCGCTCGGAGGGCAACGCGTTCTTCGCCGAGGAGCTCGTGGCCGCCGGGCTCGCCACCGGCACGCTGCCGTGGTCGCTCGCCGACGTGCTGCACGCCCGCATGCAGGACCTGGCGCCGGCGGTGCAGCAGCTCGTCCGGCTCGCCTCGGTCGCCGGGCGCCAGGTGCGCGAGGACCTCCTGCGCGCGGCCGCGGAGCGCACCGCGGGGCTCGAGGACCCGGCGGCGACGGCCGCCGCGCTCCGCGACGCCGTGACGCACCAGGTGCTCGGGGTCGAGGGCGCCCACCTGGCGTTCCGCCACGCCCTGCTCGCCGAGGCCCTCTACCTCGACCTGCTGCCCGGTGAACGCACCACGATGCACCTGGCCTACCTCGCGGCCCTGACCGCCTCACCGGGACTCGGCTCGGCCGCCGAGCGCGCCCACCACGCCCAGCAGGGTCACGACCTGCCGACGGCGCTGGAGGCCTCCTACGACGCGGCCGCGGGCGCCCGCGACCTGCTGGCCCCCACCGAGGAGCTGCGCCACCTCGAGCAGGTGCTCTCGCTGTGGGGGTCGGTGCCCGACGCCGCCGAGCGCGTGGGTGCCGACCGGGTCGACGTGGCGCTCGACGCCGCCGCCGCGGCCTCGCGGGCCGGTCAGCCGAACCGCGCCGTCCAGCTCACCCGCCGCGCGATCGAGTCGCTCCCGGACGATCCCCGGCGCCAGGCCGGTCTGCGCCACGTGCTCGCCCGCTACCTCCTCGACGTCCAGGAGGACATGTCCGAGGCCACCCAGGAGACCGAGCTCGCCCTCGCGGCGCTCCCCGACGACCCGACGGCCACGCTCGCCGCCACCCTCTCCGTGCGGGGGCGCATCGAGCTGAACGGGGACGACGACGACGCCGCCCGCGAGTTCCTGGAGCGGGCCGTCGACGTGGCCCGCCGCGCGCAGGCCCCCGACGCCGAGGCGGACGCCCTGGCGTCCCTGGCGGTGCTCGAGGTCGGCGACCCCGGGACAGCGGCGCGGCTCATCGAGTCCGCGATGGACCGGGCGATCGACGCCGGCAACCTCGGCGCCGAGCTGCGCTGCCGCTACAACCTGGCCACCACCTGGTACTACGCGGGTCGCCTCGACCTGGCCGAGGACCTGCTGCGCCAGGGACTCGCGCGGGCGGCGGAGACGGCATCGACCCGCAGCTCCGTCGGCACCGCGATGCGCATGATCGCCGAGCTCCTGCGCTACGTCCGAGGCGACCTGACCCCGGCGGCACCGCGGGACGGTGTGCCCGCCCTGGAGGCGACGGTCCTGGAGGGCGCAGGTCTGTACGCCGCCGTCGCCCGCGGGGACGATCACGTGCTCGACCGGACGGCGGCGCTGCAGAAGGAGTGGGACGTCGACGGGTTCGTGGCGCTGACCTCCGGCGGGTGCCGCATCGACGCCCTGACGTGGGCCGGCCGTCAGGAGGAGGCCGTCGCGCTGGCGGGCGCCGTCGTCGACCACCTCGGTGCCGTGTGGAGCACCTACTTCCTGGGCCGCATCTGGATCTCGGCGCTCGCGCTGGCCGCGCTGGCCGACGCCGCCGAGTCCGCGCCCGGCGGTGGGTCCGCCGCGCAGCAGGCGGAGCGGCGCGCCGCCGGCGACGACCTGCTCTCGGTGGCCCGGCAGACGGCGGAGCGGGGCCGGCCCCGCGGTGGCGTCCTCGGCCCCGAGGGCCGCGCGTGGCTGGCGCGTGCCGAGGCGGAGCACGCCCGCCTGGTGGCCGCGTCGGGCGGCGAGGCGGCGGACCCGTCGGTGTGGGAGGCCGCCGTGCGGGAGTTCTCCTACGGCTACCGTTACGAGGTCGCGCGGTCCCGGTTCCGGTGGGCCCAGGCGCTGCGTGCCGCGGGTGACCGGACGGCCGCGGAGCTGGAGGGCGTCGAGGCCCTGACCGAGGCGCAGCGGATGGGTGCCCGGCCGCTGGCCGACGCCGTGCTCGCGTGGGCGCGGCGGGCCCGCATCGCGGTCCCGGGGACGCGCCGCGAGTCCTCCACCACCCTCACCGAGCGTGAGGAGCAGGTCCTGACCCTGGTGGCCCAGGGGCTGTCGAACCGGCAGATCGGCGAGCACCTGTTCATCTCCACCAAGACGGTCAGCGTCCACGTCTCGAACGTGCTCGCCAAGCTCGGAGTCTCCGGGCGTGCGGAGGCCGTCGCCGTCGCCACCCGGCGCGGGCTGCTGACCGTCTGACCCGAGAAACCAGGAGAGATCGATGGACGCGCTGCCCGACACCCGCCAGATGCTGCTGCACTATCTGCACGACGCCCGCGAGTCCCTGCTGTGGAAGGTCGACGGGCTCTCGGAGCGCGCGCTGCGGATGCCGCGGACCTCCACCGGGACCAACCTCCTGGGCCTGATCAAGCATGCGGCGAGCATCGAGAGCGGCTACTTCGGCGAGGTCTTCGACCGCCCCTGGCCGACGCCGGAGGAGATGCCCTGGGAGGACCGCCTCGACGAGGACCCCAACGCCGACTTCTACGCCCTGCCCGACGAACCCGCGGCGCAGATCCTGGACCTGTACCGCCGGGTGGCCGAGTTCGCCGACGCGACCATCACCGACCTGCCGTTGGACGCCCCCGGCCGGGTGCCGTGGTGGGGCGAGCGGGGCGACGTGACCCTGCAGCGGATCATCGTGCACGTCATCTTCGACCTCAGCCGCCACGCCGGGCACGCCGACATCCTGCGCGAGGAGATCGACGGGGCCGTGGGGCTGGTCCCCCGCGCGACGAACATCCCCGACATCGACCAGGACGCCTACGTCGCCAAGCTGCGTGCCATCGCCCAGCAGTTCCCCGCCGACGACCGGACGACGGCGTGACCGCGGACCAGCAGGTCCCGGCGCTGCCGCCGTCGACCTGGCCCGACGCCACCGTGCCCCAGCAGCTCCACCTGGACACGAGCGTGCCCGACGTCGCCGCCCTCGACCGCCAGCACGAGCGGGCCCTGGCTCTCGGAGCGTCGCTGCTGCTGGACCGCAGCGACGACGCCGAGGAGCCGCTGCGCGTCTACGCCGACCCCGCCGGGCATCCCTTCTGCGTGTTCGTGGGCTGACCCGCGGGACAATGTCCTCGTGCAGTGCCCCCACTACGACGCCGGCCGGTGCCGGTCGTGCACCCTCATCGAGCTCCCTCGCCCCGCCCAGGTCGCGGGCAAGGAGGCGCGCGTCCGGGAGCTGCTCGCCGGGTACGACGACGTCGCGTGGCTGCCGTCGGTCACGGGCGCCGAGCATGGCTTCCGCAACAAGGCCAAGATGGTCGTCACCGGCACGGTCGACCGGCCCGTGCTCGGGATCGTCGGCCCGCCCGGGCCGTACGCGGGCACGAGCGTGGACCTCACCGACTGCGGCCTCTACCCGACCGCGCTGCAGGCGGCGTTCGGTCCGCTGAGCGGGCTGATCACCCGCGCGCGGCTGCAGCCCTACGACCTGACGCCGGCGCCGCGGGGCCGCAAGGTGACGCCGCGCGACGCCGCCCGCCGCGGCGAGCTCAAGCACGTGCTGGTGACCCTCTCCCCGGACGGCGAGCTCATGGTCCGCCTCGTGCTGCGCTCGACCGAGGCCGTCGCCAGGATCCGCAAGCACCTGCCCTGGCTGGCCGAGGCGCTGCCGGCGCTGGCGGTGCTGAGCGTGAACGTCCAGCCGGCGCACGCCGCGGTCCTGGAGGGTGAGCAGGAGATCGTGCTGACCGACCGCGGCACGCTGCCCATGCGCGTGGACGGGATCACGCTGCACCTGCGCCCGCAGAGCTTCTTCCAGACCAACACGGAGATCGCCGCCGCCCTGTACCGGCAGGCCCGCGAGTGGGTGGACGAGGTGGCGCCCGCCTCCCTGTGGGACCTGTACTGCGGTGTGGGCGGGTTCGCCCTGCACTGCGCCGCCCCCGGACGCGCCGTGACGGGGGTGGAGATCGCCGCGGAGGCCGTGGCCTCGGCGACCACGACGGCGGACGAGCTGGCCACGCTGGCACCGGACGCCGTCGTCGGCTCCCACGACGCCGCGTGGTGGCGTGCGGCGATGGCCGAGGTCTCCTTCGGGGCCGGCGACGCGACGGGATTCGCGCTCGGTACCGACGCCGACCCGGAGCTGGTGGTCGTCAACCCACCGCGGCGCGGGCTGGGCAGCGAGCTGGCACGGCGCCTCGAGGCGTCCCACGCCCGGTACGTCGTCTACTCGAGCTGCCACGCCGTGAGCCTGGCGCGCGACCTGGCGGAGATGCCGTCGCTGCGACCCCGACGGGCGGTGCTCCTGGACATGTTCCCGCAGACGGAGCACTACGAGGTGCTGATGCTGCTGGAACGCTCGGAGCGCTCGTCCGCTCCGGGGGCGCCGGAGTCAGGATCGAGGGTGTCCGCACCGCAGGATCGGTGACCGCGGCGCGGGCGACCGCGACGGCGGCGGCGACCGCGGCGGCGCCGCCCGCGACGCTCAGTCGCGTCCCCAGGAGGCGAGCCGTGCCCCGAGGTCGGATCCGGCGGGCCCGCTCAGCTCGACCGTCACGCTGCCCCGCGAGCCGCCCCGGGTCCACACCCACCAGGATCCGTCCCAGGCCTGCCGGACCCGCACGTTCCCGCGGTCCGCGGAGACGGCGGTGATCTGCGCCGTCGCGTCCACGCGGTACACGCCCAGGGGGCCGACCTCGAGGGCGAGCACCGTGGAGACCTGCGCCGGCTCGGGCCGTTCGACCTCGGTCCCGGCCGTCGGTGCCGGTGTCGGCTCGGGTGCGGGCGGCGTCGGCTTCGCGGTGGGTGCCGCGGTGGGCTCCGGGGAGCTCGGAGCGTGCGGCGAGGTCGACGTCTCCGGCTCGGGCGTCGCGGCCGGATCCGGGTCACGAGGTGCGGCCTCGACCCGCACGGTCGGCTCGGGCGCCGGAGCGGGGGCGGGGGCGTCCTGGGGTGGGGTGCTCGGCGCGGGGGACGCTGCCGCCGACGGCCCGGGAGACGGCTCCGGCGACGGGGTGGCCGACGCCGACGGCGCCGCCGACGGGGAGGGCGAGGGGGTGACCGACGGCCACGGGGACGCCGTCACCACCACGTCGGCGGGGTCGGCACCGTCCGGTGCGGTCACCGCGGCCGGGGCACCGCCGGCGGGAGCACCGTCCCCGAGGGTGCCGACCATCGCGACGGCCGCCACCGCGACGGCCGCGGCCCCGACCCCGCCGGCGATCGCGACGGGCCGACCGAAGACCTGCCGGACACCGCGCACGCACCACTCCCAGGCAGCGGTGATCGCCGCGCCCGTCGCCGCGAGCCACGCGGGCACCGGGGCCGAGGACGCGGCAGCGCCGGCCGCGCCGACCACGAACGGTACGGCGACACCGCTCCCGGCCACACCCGCCAGCAGCACGGGTGCGGCGTCCCGCAACGCCCACGAGGCCTGCCGCACGTCGATGAACGCCCGCATGCAGCCGGAGCAGCCGAACAGGTGGTCCTCCAACGCCTGCCGACGCTGCCCGCCGAGCTCGTGCCGCACGTACTCGTGCAGCGTGCCGCGGGTCTCCATGCACACCCGCTGCGGGACGCCCCGGGTGTGGGCGGCGGACAGGGCGCTCGTCAGGCGTTGCTCCGCCGCGCGCAGACGTCGCTGCGCCGACCGCACGTGCACCCCCCGCTCGCGCGCCACGACCTCCACCTGCCGGCCCACGACGTGCAGGTCCCACAGGAGCTGCTGGTCGTCGTGGGACAGCGTGGCCAGCGCCGTGCGCACCACCTCGGGGTCGGCCGTGCCCGCCGCACCCGGTCCGTCGTCGTGCCCGTCCGCGGCTGCCGCGGCGCGCATCTGCCGGGCGACGTCGTCCGCCGCCGTCGGCCCGCCGGACGCGTCTTCCGTCGCGGTCATCCGTCACTCCTGCTTGCTGCCCTGCCCGGCCCCCGGACGCGGGCCCCACGGCCACGCCGCGCGCATTCTCGCAGGGCGGGGCCGCGCTGGTCCAGGCCGACGGGCAGGTCAGGGCTGCGGCGCCAGCGCCTCGGAGGCCACCAGCGACCACAGGTCCTTGGGATCGGCCGGCTCGGCGATCAGGTCCACCTGCTGCAGCAGTGCGCGGGCCGCCGGGTCGGCAAGCATCGCGGCGTGCACGTACCGCAGGGCGCTCCAGTCCTCGACGGCGAACCCGACCGAGTCGAAGACGGTCACCTGGTCGGCGCTCGTGCGCCCCACGGCGTCGCCCGTGAGGATCTCCCACAGCTCGGTCACCGGGAAGTCGGGGGCGAGCGCCTGGATCTCGCCCTCGATGCGGGTCTGCGGGGTGTACTCGACGACGACGGCGGTGCCCGGAGCGGTCAGGATGCTCGCCTCGAGCTCGGTCTTGCCCGGGCAGTCGCCCCCGATGGCGTTGACGTGCACCCCCGGCGCGGCGTCGGCGAGCATGTCGAGGGTCAGCACGGTGGCGTCGCGCTTGTCCGCAGTGCACGTCGTCACGACGTCGGCGCCGCGGACGGCGTCGGCGGCGCTGGTGGCCTCGTGCACCTCGAAGCCGAGGCTGCGCGCGTTGCGCACCAGCTTCTCCCGCGCGGCCGGGTCGACGTCCCAGGCCCGCAGGTGCGTGATCCCCAGCGCGGCACGCATGCCGAGCGCCTGGAACTCCGCCTGGGTGCCCGTGCCGATCAGCGCCAGCGTGCGCGACCCCGGCCGGGCCAGCGTGCGGGCGGCGAGCGCCGACGTCGCCGCCGTGCGCAGGGCCGTCAGCAGGGTCATCTCCGCGACGAACGTCGGGTAGCCGTTGTGCACGTCGGCCAGCACGCCGAACGCGGTGACGGTCTGGAAGCCGCGCAACGGGTTGACCGGATGGCCGTTGACGTACTTGAAGCCGTACGTGACGCCGTCTGAGGTGGGCATGAGCTCGATGACGCCCTCGAGCGAGTGCGAGGCCACCCGGGGTCGCTTGTCCAGCTCGGGCCAGCGGCGGAAGTCCGCGGCGAGCGCGTCCGTCAGCTCGGCGATGATGCGCTCCGGGCCGCGGGCGGCGATCCAGCGCGCGGCGGCGGGGACGTCCAGCAGGTCGACGGTGGTCATGCGCGGGCCTCCTTCGCCGTGAGGGCGTCCGGCCGTCGCGACGGCTCCGGCGCGGGGCGCAGCTCGAGCGTGCAGCACTTGACCGAGCCGCCGCCCTTGAGCAGCTCGGACAGGTCGATGCCGACGGGGCGGAAGCCGCGCTCGCGCAGCGCGGCGTGCATGCCGGTCGCCCGGTCGGAGAGGAAGACGTGCAGGCCGTCGCTGACCGCGTTGAGGCCGAGCACCGCGGCGTCGTCCTCGCTCGCCTCGATCGCGTCCGGGTACCGCTCGCGCAGCACCGCCCGGGACTCCGGGGTGAAGGCCTGCGGGAAGTACGCCACCTCGGGCCGCGTGCCGCCGTCGGCTGCCGTGCTGCCGGATGCCGTGCTCAGGACGGCCAGCGCCGTGTCCAGGTGGTAGAAGCGCGGGTCGACGAGCTCCAGGGTGACCACCTCGACGCCCAACCGCTCGGCGACCTCGGCGTGCGCGGCACGGCTGGTGCGGAACCCGGTGCCGGCGAGCAGCACCTCGCCGTCCCACAGCAGGTCCCCCTCCCCCTCGTTGAGCTCGGCGGCCTGCCCGAGGCTGGTGATCCGCCGCGCCGGGCCCGACGCCCCGAGCCACGCCTCGTACGCCGCACCCTCCGGCTGCCGCTCGGCGTGCGTGAACCGTGCGGCCAGGGCCTTGCCGCCGACGACGATGCCGCCGTTGGCCGCGTAGACCATGTCCGGCAGCCCGCGCACCGGGGAGATCACGTCCACGGTGTGGCCGTGCGCCTCGTAGGCCGCCTTGAGCGTCTGCCACTGCACGACGGCGTGACCGGCGTCCACGGGGACCGTGACGTCCATCCAGGGGTTGATCGCGTAGACGACGTCGAAGTGCACCGGCGGGCACATGAGGTAACGGCGGGCCACCGGGGTGCGCGCCGGGCGCTGCGAGGCGGGCGCGGGGGCAGGTGCGGGTGCGGCGGCCGGGGCGCTCGCGACGGCCTCCCCGGTCGGGTCCGTGGGTGCCGCCGAGGAGGCGAGGGGCGGTGTGGTCAACGTCATGTCTCGACGCTAAGGGCCCGGTCGTTGCCCGTGCCGTCCTGAATCGAGCGCGTCCGCGCCGGTCTCTGCAACGTTCGTTACCCTCGACGCAACGATCCGTCGAGTCGGAGGGGATCATGGAGGAGACCAACCGGAAGATCGTGGGACACCTGCTGCGCGACGGGCGGGCGTCCTACGCGGAGATCGGGGAGTCCGTCGGCCTCTCGGCGCCGGCCGTGAAGCGCCGGGTGGACCGGATGCTGGCGCGCGGGGAGATCTCGGGGTTCACCGTGCAGGTCTCCCCCGAACAGCTCGGGTGGCGCATCGTGGCGTACGTCGAGATCTTCTGCCGGGGGAACATCTCGCCCGCGGCGCTGGAACGGGACTTCGGGCCCATCCCGGAGGTGGTGCGCGTCGACACCGTCACCGGCGAGGCGGACGCCCTGGTGCAGATCATGGCCGACTCGATGGCCGACGTGGAGCGCATCGTCGAGTCGTTCCGCGTCCGGGCGCGGGTCGACAAGACCCGCACGGCCATCGTCATGTCCCGCGTGATCGACCGCCCGGTCCGCTCCGGCTGAGCGACCCCCCCCGTACGTCGTTGTGGGTATGAAATTGACGGCCCTCCACGATGAAGGACCGTCAATTTCATACCCACAACGTGGTCGACGGGCGTCAGCCGATCAGCTCCCACGGACCCCACGGCGAGGTGCCGGGCCGCTGGTTGCGGGTCCACCACTGCGCCTCGTAGAGCTCGCCGCGGTACTCCACGACGTCACCGGCGGTGAAGATCCGCGACCGGGTCCACACGGCCGTGCCGTCCGCCGTCGTCGCGATCTCCTGCCACGAGCCCCACGGCGAGCCGCCGGGCTTCTCCGTGGTCCACCAGGTGGCCTCGAAGAGCGACCCCTTGTACATCACCTGGTCACCCTCGGTGTAGACCGTGCCGCGCTCCCACTCGGCCGGCGCCGGCGCCGGCGCCGCGGCGACGTCCCCGACCACGACCTCGGTCCCGGTGGTCGGGCCCGTGAGCGTGAGCGTCCCGGTGGCGTCCGCCGGCAGCGTGACCGCGACCGACGCCGTCCCGACCTCGTCGTACGGGTCGCCGTCCACCGTGCTGTCGACGGCGAACCGGCCCAGCTCGGTGCCGTCCAGCGAGACCACGAGCTCGTCGTCCGTGGCGTCCGCCGCGGTGGACATCGACCAGGAGGAGACGTCGAAGGCGACGTCGGTGCCCGCGGCCAGCTCGGAGCCCTCGGTGAACGAGACCCCCACGGCGCGCTGGCTCGCGTCGACGGCGAGCGGCTCGTCGCCGGCCAGCTCGGCCATGTAGTCGACGAACGCCGACAGGTCGATCTTGCCGGTGTCGGCCGCGTCCGCGCCCTCGGCGAACACGCGGAAGTTGTCCCCGCCGGCGGCGAGGAAGGAGTTCACCGTGACCGAGTACGAGGCGTCGAGGTCGATCGCCTCGCCGTCGAGCCACATGCCCGTGATCCGGTCACCCTCGTCGAGCGCCGGGTCGTAGGTGTAGGTGAAGCCCTCCGAGACGCCCAGCCGCAGGAACGGCCGCGAGGGGACGTCGCCCGCCGCGTCGCGCTGCCACTGCTGCTCCAGCGCCGTCTTGATCTGGGCGCCCGTGAGGTCCATGTTCACCAGCGTGTTGGCGAACGGCTGCACGACGGCTGCTTCCTTGTAGGTCACGGTGCGCGGGAAGTCCTCGCCGGCGGCACCGGTCAGGTCGGCCCGCAGACCGCCCGGGTTCATGAACGCGATCTGCGCCGAGCCGGACTCCTCGCCCGACGTCGCCCAGCGCTGCACCTCGGCCACGAGGTTGCCCAGGGTGGACTCGCCGCCCCGGTTCTCCACGCGGACGGGGTTGCCGTCGTCGTCGGTGCCCATCCGCTGCGCGCGGTTGAAGACGCCGTCGATCTCGCCCAGCGGCTCGGCGCCGAGCTCGTCGGCGACGTCCTCGGCGTCGGCCACGATCTGCTGGACGGCGGGGTCGGCGGGGTAGTTGCCGAGCAGCGGCAGGATCGCGGTGTCGAGGCCGAGGACCTCGCCCGAGTCCGGGTCCACCGAGTAGGTGAGCTGGTTGAGGTTCACGCCGTACTGGCCGGCGGAAACCACGGGACGCTCGGTCACGGCGCGGTCGGCCCACTCGGCCACCGGCACGCGGCAGTCGTACGCGAGGTGCGTGTGCCCCGAGACGATCGCGTCGACGTCGCCGTCCAGGCCGGTGACGATGTCGCCGAAGGCCCCGTCGGTGATGTCCGCGCAGTCGGTGGAGGTGGCGCCCTCGTGCACGAGCAGCACCACCATGTCGGCGCCCTCGGCCCGCAGCGCGTCGGCCTCGGCGTTCACCGAGTCGACGATGTCCGTGACCTCGATGTCCTCGATGCCGGCCGGGCTGACGAGGAACGGCAGATCCTCGGTGACGGCGCCGACGAACCCGATCTCGAGCCCGCCCTGCTCGGCGAGGTAGGAGGCGGGCACGGCGTCGTCGCCGGTGGCGCGCATCTTGAGGTTGGCCGCGACGTACTCCCACTCGGCCCCGCCGTAGGGGTTGTCCTCGGCGTCGTAGTCACCCATGACTCGGTCGACCAGGTCGGAGTAGCCGCCGTCGAGCTCGTGGTTGCCCACCGCCGAGACGTCGAGGCCCGCGGCGTTGAGGGCGTCGATCGTCGGCTTGTCCTGCTGGATGAAGGACTCGAAGGTGGAGGCGCCGATGAGGTCGCCCGCGGCGGCGAACACCGTGTTCGGGTTCTCGCCGCGAAGCTGCTCGACCGCCCCGGCGAGGACCGCAGCGCCGGCGTTGCCGCTGTAGTCGTCCTCCAGGATGCGACCGTGGAAGTCGTTGGTGGCCAGGATCTGGATGTCGACGGGGTCGGCGGCCTGGGCGGGCGCTCCGACGGCGGCGACACCTGCGAGCGCGAGGCCGAGGGTCGTGACCCCGGCCAGCTGCTTGCGCATGGTGTGCATGTGTGATGTCTCCCACTGTTCGTGATGGTCGACGTCACACTAACGAGGGTCGCCGACGAACGAACGCCGAACGGGTAACGATCACGAAAACTACGGGAGGCGCTCCGGTGCGGCGCCCGCGTCGACGTCGTCGCCGCCGGTCGCGGAAGCGCCGTCGTCGGACCCGGTCGCAGAGGCGCCGTCGTCGCCGGTCGTGGCGAGCTCGGCGGCCCGCACGGCCTCGATCTCCTCGACCAGGGCGTCGTCGACCGGACCGGCGTCGACCGGACCCTCGTCGGGACCCGTGCCGTCGCCGCCGGTCGCCACCTCGACGCCGTCGACGGTGGTGCGGACGCCCTCGGACGCGCCGCTCCGGACGCTGATGTCCACGCGCATGATTCGTCTCCTCAGCTCAGCACCGCGTAGCGGCCCTCGAAGTTCACCGACGCACCCGTCAGGTTCTTGACGGTGATCCAGTACGTGACGCGGTCCGCCGAGGCGCGCTCGACCGCCACGTCCCACTGGACCTCCGGTGCGCCGGGACGCCGCGTGGTCGGCATGACGTACCAGACGACGTGCCACTGCTGCGGCCAGTTGAACGTGAACCAACGCCGCGTCTGCCCGGGACCGAGGGTCCCGTCGAACTGCTTGCCCACTCGCATGGGTCGCTCCCTTCGTCTCTCGCGGCCGCCGACGCGGCGCGCGACTCACCAGCCCAGGACGCCGTAGCGGCCTTCGAGGTCGACGGTGGTGCCGGTCAGGTTGGTCACGCAGATCCAGTAGGTCGCCCGGCCGTCCTGGGCCCGCTCGACCTGGGTGCGCCACTGCAGCTGCGGTGCGCCGGGACGCACCGTGGTGGGCACGACCGTCCAGACGACGTGCCAGTGGGCCGGCCAGTTGAACGTGAACCAGCACCGGGTCTGCCGCGGTCCCAGCCGGCCGTGGAACTGCACCCCGACCCAGGGCGAGCGGGTCGCGAGAGCGGCCCGGATCAGCTCGCGCAGGTCGGGGCGGTTCCCGATCCGCTGCGTCCGGGGCCGTCCCGGGGCGTCCGTCTGGGGAGAGCCGGTGCTGCGCAGCAGCTCGATGGCCCGGGCCGGGCTCAGCAGCGGACGGTTTCGTGCCCGCAGCACACCCTGCACGGCCGCGATCGCGCCGACGACGATCGGCGACGCGCTCGACGTCCCGGAGAAGGTGTCGGTGTAGTGCCGGTCCGGGTCGGTGCCACCCTGCAGGCCGCCGTACCCGGTGGAGGTCACCTCGCGGCCCCACCCCTGGACGTCGACGCGGCGACCCCAGTTGGAGAAGCCGAGCCGGGACCGGTCCGGGCCGTGGTTGCGGTCGTGGGTGCCGGGAGGGGGCGCACCAGCCCCGACCACCACGGCGCCCGAGGTCGGGTTCGCCGGGTCGAAGGGGTTGGTCCAGCCGCTGGGGAAGCCGCGGGGGCGGCGGTCGTAGGCCGCGTCGTCGAAGTCCTCGCTGCCGTTGCCGGCGGCCTCGACCACCACGATGCCCTTCTCCACCGCGTAGCGGATCGCGGCGTAGTCGTCGGGCCACCACTCGATCGCGATGAACCCTTGCTGGCCCTGCCGCGGCATCGGCGCGTTGGGGCCGGGCCGGTGGATCTCGAGGAGCAGGACGTCCCCGGCGCGCAGCCGGTTCGCCGCCGAGCGGATCGCCGTCGCCGACGGGACGGAGAAGGCCGAGGCGCTGATGACGGCGTCGGGCGCGATGCCGGTGATGCCGAGGGAGTTCCGGTCGCCGGAGATCTCCCCGAGGACGGCGGTGCCGTGGTCGGTGTCGGTGCCGCCGGTGCCGGCGACCACGCCGCCCTGGTGGACGCCCAGGTCCTCGTGCGTGAACCGCCAGCCCCACTCGCAGTCGATCACGCGGATGCCGGCGCCCCGGCCACCGCCGAGGGTCCAGGCGTACCGGGCGTCGATGCCGCCGGGCGCCGGGTCGAGGTAGCCCTGCCGGCCGGTGAAGTCGGGGGTCACGGCCGGCGGCGACCCCGGGTCCGGGGTCTCGGACATGACCGCGTCCAGGTCGTCCACCGCCAGCACCGGTGGCTCGGCGGCCGGTTTGACGTAGGCCGCGGCGACCAGGGGGTCCTGGGAGAGCTCGTCGGCGAGCGCCTCGAGCCGGTCGTCCGGCGCCTCGACGTGGTAGTACGTGGGCAGCTGCGCGACGGCGTCGGACCGGTCCGGCATGGCTGCGACCTCCGCCTCCACGACGGACTCGTCGCCGAACAGCGGCGCGAGGGTGGCGTCGTGGCGGGCGAGGATCTCCTGCAGCCCGCCGGCGTCGGCGGTGGAGGACTCCACGCCACGCGCCGTGACCCGGACCCGCTCGCGCGGCTCCGTCATGACGATCAGTTCTCGTGCCCCCGCACCCGGTCCCTGCGGACCGTGGGCGGGCCGTTCCACGTCGTCGTGCGTCATGTCCGTCTCCCCCTCCGGGAGCACCCGTCGGTACGGGGAGAGGGAGGGACGGTCCCGGCACAGTGATACGTCGGCGGGCGGATCGCGCGCCGACGGCGAGCGGCCCGACGGCGAGCGCGCCGCCTCTCAGGAGGGGGCGGGCAGCCGCTCCCCGTCGCGCGGCGCGTCGGTCGGCGCGTCGGCCGGCGCGTCGAGGTGCCCGGTGCGTCGCAGCCACCGCTCGGCCGGGAGCGTGGCCAGCGGCGGGACGGCGGCGGCGAGCGCCACGAGGGTGCGCCAGATCCCCCAGCGGTACCGCACCGCGACGATCAGCGCGACGATCCCGTAGGCGACGAACGCACCGCCGTGCAGCCGCCCGAACAGCCACACGCCGGCCTCGGTGGTCTCGGTGACGTACTTGAGGAACATCCCGGCCAGCAGCCCCGCCCAGGTGAAGGCCTCGATCCAGGCGACGACGGCGTAGAGCCGGCCGAGGCCCGTCAGCGGCGGCCTGGCGGCGGGCGGCGCGGTCGGACCGGTGGCCACCGCGTCGTCGGTGGGGGGCTGGGCGGCGGGCGCGGGCATGCGGGTCCTTCCGGAGGGTCTGCGGGGGGCGTCCGGTCAACGCCCGGCGACGGCGCGAGGTTCCGCCGATCTGCGAGGATCGCCCGGTGGACGGGAAGCGGACGGCACGACGGCGGTGGTGGCGCTGGGCGGCGGCGGCCGCCGCGGCGCTCGTCCTGACGGGCGGGGGCCTGGCGCTCCTGGCGTGGAACGGCGTGATCTGGCCCAACCGGTTCGCCGTCGGCGGCTACGACGTGCGCGGCGTCGACGTCTCGGCCTACCAGGGCGAGATCGACTGGCCGGTGCTCGCGGAGCAGGACCTCGACTTCGCGTTCCTCAAGGCCACGGAGGGGTCGAGCCACGTGGACGAGCGCTTCGCGGCGAACTGGGCCGGCGCCCGGGACACGGACCTGCTGGTGGGCGCCTACCACTTCCTGTCCTTCGAGAGCTCCGGACAGGACCAGGCGGCTCACCTGATCGAGCAGGTCCCGGACGAGCCGGGCACGCTGCCGCCCGTCGTCGACGTCGAGTACTACGGGGAGTTCGCCGACTCCCCGCCGTCGGTGGACGAGCTGCGGGGCATCCTGGACCCGATGCTGGCGGCCCTGGAGGACCACTACGGGGCCCCGCCGATCATCTACACGACCCAGGAGGTCCGCAGCACCTACCTGGGCGACGACTACGGCGACTACCCGTTGTGGATCCGCTCGGTGGTGACCGCGCCCGACCTCCCGCGCCGCGACTGGACGTTCTGGCAGTACTCCGACCGCGACGTGCTGGACGGCTACTCGGGCGAGGAGACCCACATCGACATGAACGTGTTCGACGGTTCGCTGGACGACCTGCGCGCGATGACCCTGGACTGAGGGACGGCCTATCTCGCGAGACGTTGGCCTACCTCGCAGGGAGGAGGGCTGCCGCCAGGTCGTCGGGCGTCGTGACCGGCAGGTCGCACACGAATCCCCGGCACACGTAGGCGGCCGGGCCGTCGTCCACGAGCGGGCGGTCGGCCAGCAGCGGCACGCCCGGCGCGTCGGGAGCCCCGGGGACGACGACGGCACCGGCGGTGTGGGCGCGGCGTGCGGTCCGCAGCAGGTCGGCGGCCACCGCGCTGGCGCCGTCGTCCCCGTGGAGCGCCGCCCCGCCGGTGCGTGCCGTGTCCAGCAGGACGCCGCCGTCGCCCCCGGCCGCCGCGCCGACGACGGCGACCTGTCGCGGTCCGTCGGCGAGCGCCTCGGCGGCGGTGAGCACCCCACCGGCGAACCGGGGAGCCCGCCGGGCCAGCGTCCCCGAGGCCCGCACGGCGGCCTCGGCGAGCTCCCGGTACCGCGAGGACCCGGTCAGCGCGGAGGCCGTCATGAGGGCCTCCGCGAGCGCGGACTGCCCGGAGGGTTCCGGCCCGTCGCTGAGGTCGCGGGGCCGGACCACGAGTCGCTCGGCGTCCGAGCCGGCGTCGTAGTACCCGCCGTCGTCCCCCTCGGCGCCGAACAGCTCGATCGCGGCGTCGAGCAGCGCGACGGCGGAGTCGAGCCACTGCGCCTCGCCGGTGGCCTGGTGCAGGCAGAGCAGGCCGCGCACGAGGTTTCCGTGGTCGGCGGCGACGGCGAGCGCCTCCCCGACGATCCCGCCGCGGGAGGCGCGTCGCAGGCGCCCCTCGACGACGTGCTCGCTGAGCAGGTACGAGGCGCACTTGCGCGCGGCCGCGACCCAGAGGGGTTCGTCGAGCATCGCGCCCGCGTCGGCGAGCGTGGCGATCGCCAGGCCGTTCCACGCCGTGACGACCTTGTCGTCGCGGGCGGGCTGGGGGCGGTCGAGCCGCGCGACGAGGAGCCGGGCCCGCACCTCCGCCCACCACTGCGGGTCGGGGTCGCCGGGCATCTGCAGGGTGTACGTGCCGCCCTCGAACGTGCCGGCGTCGGTCACGCCGAGCGCCTCGGCCGCGCGGGCGCCGTCGTCGTCCCCGAGCACCTCGCGCAGCTGCGCGGGGGTCCAGGCGTAGGTGTAGCCCTCGACGCCGCGGCCGTCGACCTCGGTGTCCGCGTCCAGCGCGGAGGCGAACCCGCCCGAGGAGGTGCCCAGGTCCCGCAGCACGAACGCGGCGGTCTCGCGCACCACCCGCTCGGCGAGCGCGGAGCCGGTGGCCCGCCACCAGCGGGCGTACACGCCGAGGAGCTGGGCGTTGTCGTAGAGCATCTTCTCGAAGTGCGGGACCACCCAGGCCTCGTCGACGGCGTAGCGGGCGAACCCGCCGCCGAGCTGGTCGTAGATGCCGCCGCGCGCCATCGCGGTGCACGTGCGCTCCACGTGCTCCAGCGCCGCCGGGTCGCCGGTGCGGGCGTGGTGGCGCAGCAGGTGGTCCAGCGTCATCGACGGCGGGAACTTCGGCGCGCCGCCGAACCCGCCGTGGGTGGTGTCGGCGTCGCCCAGCAGCGACTCGACGGCCGCCGCGAGCTCGGCGTCGCCCAGGGGCGCGGCGGGCAGGCCGGCGGTGGTCTGGCCGATCGCCGCCGTCACCGCCGCGGCGCGCTCCCCGACGGCGTCCCGGGCATCCGCCCAGGCGTCGCGGACGGCGCCGAGCACCTCCAGGAACGGCTCGCGCGGGAAGTAGGTGCCGGTGTGGAAGGCGTCGCCGTCGGGGGTGAGGAACGCCGTCATGGGCCAGCCGCCCTGCCCCGTCATGGCGGTGGTGGCGGCCATGTAGACGGCGTCGACGTCGGGCCGCTCCTCCCGGTCGACCTTGATCGGCACGAAGTGGGCGTTGATGCGTTCGGCGACCTCCGTGTCCTCGAACGACTCGTGCGCCATGACATGACACCAGTGGCAGGCGGCGTAGCCCACCGAGAGCAGGACGGGGACGTCGCGACGGCGGGCCTCGGCGAAGGCGTCGGGGCCCCACGGCCACCAGTCCACCGGGTTGTCGGCGTGCTGACGCAGGTAGGGGGAGGTGGCGGAGCGGAGACGGTCGGCCATGCCCCCACGCTACGCGTGCCTCACCCGCGCCGGCCCACCCACGGGACGGTGGGCTGCAGAACGGCCTCCGTGAGCGCGGCGGTCCGCAGCGTGACGATCTCCTGGTAGCCCGGGTCGGAGACCATGCGGACGAACGCGTCCACGCTCGGGTACCGCACGAGCAGCACGGCGTCCCACGCCTGGCCGTCCTCGGCGACGAGCGGGTCGCGGCCGTCGCCCGCGTAGACCACCTCGCCGCCGTGCTCGCGCAGGAACGGCGCTGCGCGGCGCGAGTACTCGTCGTAGGACGCGCGCCCGCCCGGCGCGAAGCGCAGGAGGTTGAGCATGACGACCGGCTCGCCGGGCGCGTGGTCGCGCAGCGCGGCCAGCGCGCCCTCGGTCGGGTCGACGGCCATGGTGCCTCCTCGGTCCTGGGGGCCGCCGAGGCGACGGCGGCTCGCCGGCCACGCTAGCCACGGCCGGGACCGCGCGGCACCGGTACCCGACCGATCGAGACGATGTCTCCCCTCGGTGTGCTGCGCTGCGCCGCGCGGAGGATCCTCCACCTGCAGGAGCGCACCCCACCGGGTGGGACGGGCCGCGGCGGGTTAGGGTTTCGCACCGTGACCGAGCCCCCGATCCCGCAGCGCGCTCCCCTGCCCGTCAGGACGAGCCGCCTCGTGCTGCGCACGTACACCGAGGAGGACGTCGAACCGCTGCTCGAGTACAACGCCGACCCGGAGGTCGCGCGGTTCCTGCTCGAGGAGCCCTGGACGCCGGAGAACGCCGAGACCCAGGTGGCCCGCCGGATGCAGCGCACCGGGATCGAGGAGCCAGGGTCGGCGCTGGCGCTGGTCGTGGAGCACGAGGGTCAGGTGGTCGGCGACGTCGCCCTGTGGACGACGGGGGACACGACGTCGCGCGGGGAGGTCGGCTGGGCGTTCCACCCGGCCCACACCGGGCGGGGCTTCGCCACGGAGGCGATGCGCACGGTGCTGCAGATCGCGTTCGACCACTACCGGATGCACCGGGTCGTGGCGCAGCTCGACGCCCGCAACGACCGGTCGGCCCGCCTCTGCGAGCGCATCGGGCTCAAGCAGGAGGGGCGGCTGCGCGAGGACTGGTGGTCCAAGGGCGAGTGGACCGACACCCTGGTCTACGCGATGCTCGAGCGGGAGTGGAAGACCCCCTGACCCGCCTCAGGCGGAGTCCCGCACCACCAGCGACGTCGGGAGCGTGACGGCCGAGGGCTCGGCGCCGTCGACGACGTCCAGCAGGAGGCGCACCATCTCGGCGCTGATGCGCTCGTACGGCTGCCGCATCGTGGTCAGCGCCGGGTGGAGCTGGGCGGCCACGCCGTTGTCGTCGAACCCGGCCACCGCGACGTCGTCGGGCACGTCCCGACCCGCCGCCTGGGCCGCGACGAGCGCACCGGCGGCCATGAGGTCGCTGTGGACGAACACGGCGTCGACGTCGGGGTGCCGCTCCAGGAGGTCCGCCATGGCGAGTCGGCCGCTCTCGCGCGTGTAGTCGCCGTGCACCACGAGGTCCGGGTCGAACGCGTCGCCGAGCACGTCGCGGAAGCCCTGCAGCCGCAGCACACCGCCGGGGGTGTCCATCGGCCCGGTGATGGTGGCGATGCGGCGGCGGCCGGAGTCGACCAGGTGCTGGGTCATGGCGCGGCCGCCGGAGCGGTCGTCGGCGGTGACGTAGGCGATCTTGTCCTCGAACCCCAGCGGGACGCCGCACGCGACCGTGGGGATGCCGAGGTCGAGCAGCTCGGTGAGCATCGGGTTGCCCGCGTGGGAGCTGATGAGCAGCACCCCGTCGACGTGCCCCGCCTCGACGTAGCCCGCGACGCGGCGGCGTTCCTCGGCCGTGCCCGCGACGAGCAGGACCATCGGCATCTCCCGGGCGGCGGCGGCCTGCGTGGCGCCCCGCAGCAGCAGGGAGAAGTTCGGGTCCTCGAACAGCAGGTGCTGCGGCTCGGTGAGCAGGAACGCGACGCTGTTGGAGCGGCCGGTGACCAGGGAGCGGGCGTGCTCGTTGGCGCGGTACCCGGTGCGCTTGATGGCGTCCTCGACGGCCGTGCGCGCCTCCGGCGAGACCCAGTGGCCGCCGTTGAGGAAGCGGGAGACCGTGCCGCGGCTGACCCCGGCGGTGGCGGCGACGTCGCGGATGGTGGGGCGCTTCGGGGGCTTGCGACGCCGGGTCGGTGCGGGCCGGGCGGCGGACGACGACGGCGCGTCCGGGGTGCCGGTGCCGGCGTCGGCGTCGTTGCTGGTCGGGCCTTCCATGGTGCGAGTGTAGCCGGTGGCTGTGAACGCTCACAGGGTCGTGGCCGGCGATCTCGTTCGGCACTGCCGGCTTCGTTCGGCAGCTCCGGAGTGCCGAGTGAGGCCAGCGGTGCCGAACGAGACCGAGGCGGCGTGCGAAAACCATGCGCCGCCGTCGTCCCCGGGCGCCTAGAATCGATTCGATGTCCACCGCCGGCCCCACCGTCGACGCCCGTCGTGCCACGATCATCCTGCTGGCGATGGGCGCCTCGACGTTCCTGTTCGTCACCGTCGAACAGCTCCCCTCCGGCCTGCTGACCCTCATGGCGCCGGACCTCGACCGCACCACGGCCGCGATCGGCCTGCTGGTCACCGCCTACGCGCTCGTCGTGCTCGTGTCCTCGGTGCCGCTGGCGCACCTCACCCGCAACCTGCAGCGGCGGTGGGTGCTCGCCGCCTGTGCCGGCGTCGCCGCGCTCGCCACCCTGTGGGCCGCGCTGACGCCGTCGTACGAGCAGCTCATGGCCGCCCGCGTGGTGACCGCGCTGGCCCAGGCGCTGTTCTGGGTGGCCGTCGTGCCCGCGACGGCGGGCCTGTTCCCCCCGAGGGTGCGCGGCAAGGTCATGGCCCGGCTGGCCGTCGGCAACTCGCTGGGCCCGGTGCTCGGGGTGCCGGCCGGGACCTGGCTCGGTGAGGCGACGTCGTGGCGCTGGTCCTTCGCGGCCGTGGCCGTGGTCTCGGCGATCATCATGGTGGTCGTCATCGTGCTGTTCCCGGCGGTGTCGCCGTCGGCGGGCGGCGCGAGCGAGGCACCGTTCGCCTCGATGCGGCGCTACGTCTCCGTCATGGTCGTCACCGTGCTCGCCGTCACCGGGGCCTTCGGCATGATCACGTTCGTCACCCAGTACCTCATCGACGTCGCCGGGTTCGCCCAGTCCGACCTGCCGGCGTTGCTGCTCCTGCAGGGCGGCGCCGGGGTGCTCGGCGCCGTCGTGGTGGGACGGTTCCTCGACCGGCGGCCCGTGGGGGCGCTCCTGGCCGGGCTCGGGGTGCTGGTCGTGGCGATGGTGGGCCTCTGGGTCGTCGGCTCGTCCCCCGTCGGTGCGGTGGCCTGCCTGCTGCTGTTCGGGTTCTCGTTCTCCACCGTGCCGCCCGTGCTGTCGCACCGGGTGCTGCTCATCTCCCCGCACGGCACGAACATGGGGCAGGCGATCTCCTCGGCACTGTTCAACCTCGGGATCGCCGGCGGGTCGGCGCTGGGCGCCCTGCTCGTGTCCGTCGTCGGGATCGAGGCGGTGCCGCTGGTGGGCGCCGGCATCGTGCTGCTGGCCCTGCTGGTCGCCCTGTGGGAGGAGCGGACCAACCCGCCGCTCGGGTCGCTGGTGGAGCGGGAGGTCGGCGCGGCGCTGGGCGGCGGCGAGCCCGGCTGATCCCGGGCCGTTCCTGCTGTGGACGGCGCTTCCGCCGCGGTCGAGGAGTCGATACGGTCAGCACTCCGCTATCGACGAACTCCCAGGAGACTCCCACGTGAACGACCGTCCGCAGCCGCCGGAGAACCCCGCAGACCCGCCGTCGGGCCAGGATCCGGAACCCCTCGCTGCGCCGCAGGAGCCGCACACCGTCCCGCTCACGGACCCCGAAGGATCCGAGCAGCCCGCCCGCGGCTCGCGCAAGGGCCTGCTGATCGGCGGCTCGATCGCCGCCGGGCTGCTCGTCCTCGGCGGCGCCGGGGCCGCGGCCTACGCCATGCTCGACGGCGGCGGCGCGCAGCCGGAAGCCGCGCTGCCCGCGGACACCCTCGGCTACGTGCGCGTCGACCTGGACCCCTCCGCCGAGCAGAAGATCAACCTGCTGCGCCTGGCGACCCGGCTGCCCGACCTGTCCGAGGACCTGGGCGTCGAGCTCTCCGAGGACTCCGACCTCAAGCAGGTCCTGGTCGAGGCGATCTCGGCCGACGGTGACTGCGAGATCGACTACGACGCCGACGTCGCCCCCTGGATCGGCGAGCGCGGGGCGATCGCCGCGCTCCCCGGCGACGGCGACGAACCGACCGCCGTCGGCGTGCTGGCCGTGACCGACGAGGACGCCGCCCGCACCGCGCTCGAGTCCGGGCTGGGCTGCGGCGGGACCGACGCGACGCAGGTCGCCTTCACCTCCGGGTACGCGATCATCACCGACGGCGCGGCCGCGGCCGACGTCGTGGCCGCCGCCGAGCAGGCCTCCCTCGCCGACGACGCCGCGTTCGCCGCGGACATGGAGGCCCTCGGCGACGCGGGCCTCGTGTCGTTCTGGGCGGACGCCGAGGGCATCCTCGACTGGGCCGTCGGCGCCATCCCGGAGCTCTCCGAGGGCGCGCTGGACCAGAGCACGCTCGACAGCGTCGACGGGTTCACCACGGTCGCCGGGGCGCTGCGCGCCAACCCCGACGGCATCGAGCTGGAGACCCTCACGGCCGGCGACGACGAGGCGCTCGCGCCGTACCGCGCGTCCGGCCCGTCGGTGACGGCGGCGCTGCCGGAGACCACGCTGGTGGCGATGGCCGGCTCGAGCACGCCCGAGGCGATCGACGAGGGGTGGGAGCAGTTCCGCGAGCTGTACGACTCCCTGGGCTCGACGCTCGGTGGAGGATCCCTGCTCTCGGGCCTCGAGGGCGTCTCGCCCGCGGCCGTCGACACCCAGGCCGCTGCGGAGGTGGACCCCGAGCTGTACGACCTCTGCGAGGAGGCGGCCTACGACTACCTCGGGACCAGCGACGCCGACCTGTCGGCCGAGGACCAGATGGTGTTCGACATCTTCATGGAGTCCTGCACCGGGGTCTCGGCCGACGGTTCGACGACCGCCGCCGACGACCCCTGGGGCCTCGGGACGTCGGGTCAGCCCGACCTCGACGGCATGGTCGCCCTGCTCGCGGACGAGTTCGACATCCACCTGCCGGACGACCTCGCGACCCTGGCGGGCGAGGAGGTCGCGGTCGCGGTCGACGCCCGGGGGCTGGACTCGCTCGAGTCCGTCCAGGGCGTCGAGGACGTCTCCGTGGGCGTGCGCACCGTCGGCGACACCGACGCGCTGCAGGACCTCGCCGGCCGGATCGACAGCCTGATGACCGGGGCCGGGATGACGCCGCTGGGGACCGCTGCGGCGGACGACGGGTTCGTGTTCGCGACGAACGACGCGTACGCCACCGAGCTCGCCGGCGACGGCGGCCTCGGCTCCACGGACGCGTTCCGCAGCGTCGTGACCGACGAGGAGCCGAGCAGCGTGGTGTTCGTCGACCTCGACCGCCTCACGGACGTGCTGCGTCCCGTGCTCGAGTCGAGCCCGGAGAGCCTCTCCTACCTCGACCCGCTGCGCGCCGTCGGCATGACGTCCGGTGCCGACGACACGCACGCGCGCACGGAGCTCCGGGTCAGCTTCGACTGATCGCCGGCGGCGGCCGGGGCGTCGTGCGTGACGCCCCGGCCGCCGTCGTGCCCCGTCAGGCCTTCTCGCCGGACTGACCGGTCGGCGGCTCCGATCCGTCGACGACGGCGTCCGAGCCCGTCGTCGACGCCGGCGCCGGGACCTCGACCGTCGAGCTCGTGCCGGTGGCCGTGTCGTAGGTGAGCACCGCGGGCTGGACCGCCCGCAGGGCATCGTGCGGCGCGATCTCCTGGGTGTCCTGGATCCCCCGGAGCTGGTCGCCGTTCAGGAGCAGGTTGAGCCCGATGGCGGTGATGGCACCCGCGCTGATGCCGGAGTCGAAGATGAGCTGGAACCAGGTCGGGAAGTCCGCGTAGATCTCGGGCTTGACCGTGGGCAGCATCGCGACGCCGAGAGACACGGCGACCACCAGGATGTTCTTGTTGTCGAACCGCACCTTGGACAGCGAGCGGATGCCCGACGCCGCGACCATGCCGAACAGGGCGATCCCCGCCCCGCCGAGCACCGCGCTCGGGACACCCTCGACGACGGCGCCGACCTTCGGCACCAGGCCGAGGACCACGAGGATGAGGCCCGCCATCGTCGCGACGAACCGCGAGGCGACGCCCGTGAGGCTGACCAGGCCGACGTTCTGCGCGAACGCCGTGTAGGGGAAGGTGTTGAAGAACCCGCCGAGCACGGTGGACAGCCCGTCGGCCCGCAGGCCGTCCGCGAGGCGCTTCTTGGTGACCTTCTTGTCGATGATCTCGCCGACGGCGATCATGTCGCCGGTGGTCTCGACCATGATCACCAGGCCCACCACCAGCATGGACAGCACGGCCGCGACGGGGAACGTCGGTACGCCGAAGTGCAGCGGCGTGACGAGGGCGAACCAACCCGCCTCGCCGACGCCGGACCAGTCGACCTTGCCCATCGGCAGCGCCGCGAGCGTGCCCAGCGCCAGGCCGATGAGCACCGAGCAGCGGGCGATCGCCGCGGGGGCGAAGCGTTCGATGAGCACGATGAACAGCAGCGTCCCGGCGGCCAGGCCGAGGTCCGACGGCGCGGCCGACTCGCCCTGGTTGGTGATCCAGCCGGCGGCGACGTCCATGAGCGAGACGCCGATGATGAGGATGACCGTGCCGGTGACCAGCGGCGGGAAGTACCGCAGGAGCTGGGAGAAGAACGGCGCGACGAGGATCATGAACAGGCCGCAGGCGATCGTGGCGCCGAAGACCGCGGTGATGTCGAACGTGGTGCCGATGCTGATCATCGGGCCGACGGCGGCGAAGGTGACGCCCTGCATCAGCGGCAGCCGGACGCCGAACCGCCAGAACCCGACCGACTGGATGATCGAGGCGATGCCCGCGACGAACAGGTCGGCGCTGATGAGGAACGCGAGGTCCTCCGCCGAGTAGCCCAGGGCGCCACCCACGATGAGCGGGACGGCGACCGCGCCCGCGTACATGGCGAGCACGTGCTGCAGGCCGAGCGGGAAGAGGCGGGCGAGGCGCGGGATCTCGTCCACCGGGTGCTTGGCGTGCGGAGCGGCGGGTTGCTGCGGTTGCGTGGCTTCTGGGGCGGGTGGCGCGTCGGTCATGTCGCTGGTCCCTCCGTGGCGTGGGTCGCCCGTGCGGCGGCGTTAAGTGCACGCTAAAGAGGGTTGGTTTCAGCGGGATGAAGCAGTGTGACGGGTGGGTAATTTCTGGGACGGCTGCGGTCACGCGCGGCAAGGGTCGGACGATGACACTATGACTCAATCATTGCGTCACGGTCGACGCCGATGACACAATGATTGAGTCATAGCGTCATCGGGGAGGGAGTGGTCGGCCATGGCAACGATCTACCGCACCCCCGAAACCGACCTGGAGGACACCGGGGTCGTCGCCGAGATCCACGACCTGCGCGACTCTCTCGCGATGATGCTGCGGACCCCTCGGCGCTGGACCAGCGGGATGCGCCGGACCACGCAGGCTCGCGCGATCCAGGGCTCGAACACCATCGAGGGCTACACGGTCACAGACCAGGACGCGCTGGCGGCCGTGGACGACGAGCCCCCGATGACCGCCGACGAGCGCACCTGGTCGGAGATCCTCGGCTATCGCCGCATGATGACCTACGTCCTGCGCATGGCGCCCGAAGTCGGCTTCACCGTGGACTCCCAGACCCTGCGCTCGCTGCACTTCATGCTGCTCGAGCACGATCTCGCCGTCGACCCGGGTCGATTCCGGCCGGGTTCGATCTACGTCCGCGACGAGGCTGCGGATGCCACCGTCTACGAGGGACCACCGGCGGACGACGTCCCCGCCCTGGTCGACGAGCTCGTCTGCTCGCTGCGCACCGATGGGACCGACACCCTGGTCGACGCAGCCATGGCACACCTGAACCTGGTGATGATTCACCCGTTCAAGGACGGCAACGGCCGCATGGCCCGGGCGTTGCAGACCCTCGTCCTCGCCCAGGATCACGTGCTGGAGCCGACGTTCTCCAGCATCGAGGAATGGCTGGGCAACAACACCGACGACTACTACCGAGTCCTCGCAGCGACCGGCCAGGGCTCATGGAGTCCCCAGAACAGCGCCGACCTGTGGATCAAGTTCAGCCTCCGCGCTCATCACATGCAGGCGCAGACGCTGCGACGCCGCTTCGACGAGGCCGAAGGAATCTGGAGCGCGCTCGACGAGCTCGTCGCCCGGTCCGGGCTGAACGAACGCGCCGCCGACGCACTGTTCGACGCCGTACGCGGCCTCCGCGTCGTACGTCCGACCTACGTCAAGCAGAGCGGTGTCGAGGAGCAGACAGCGAGCCGCGACCTCCGGGCGCTCGTCCGTGCCGGGCTCCTCGAGGCGCATGGTCAGACGCGCGGGCGCTACTACACGGCAGCGGGCGAACTGCAGGACCTCGGGCGGCAGATCCGGGCCGACCGGACATCGCTGGTGGACCCGTATCCGTGGCTCATCGGCGAGCTGCGGCGGCGAGTCGGGCGTTAACGCATCTGGCGTGGCGCGTCCCGAGTACGTGGCGTTAAGTCGCCATCGCCACATCTGAGAATCACCCGGTCGGTGTTTGGCCACGTCGGCCACGCGTGGAAAGCTGCGCGTGTGGAATCCGCGAAGCACATCGACGTCGTCGGCGCAGTCATCGTCGACCAGGGACTAGTCCTTTGCGCCCAACGTGGGCCGCACGGAAGCCTCCCAGGAATGTGGGAGTTTCCCGGCGGGAAGATCGAGACCGGTGAGACACCCCGCGAAGCCCTCCAACGAGAGATCGAGGAAGAGCTCAGGTGTGACGTGCGAGTTGGCGCCCAGGTCGCGACCACCAGCCATGCCTACGACTTCGGTGTCGTGACGCTAACCACGTTCTACTGCGGGCTCGTCTCTGGCAACCCCACTCTGACCGAACATGAAGCAGTCCAGTGGCTCCCACCCGCCGAACTTGGAAGGCTTGCCTGGGCACCCGCGGACGTACCCGCAGTCCAAAAGATCCAGGGAGACCACGTGCGATGAGTGCTGACTTTGTCTGGAGCAACCAGTTCGAGCTCGACCTCGACTACGGATTCCTCAGCACTGCCACCCATGGAGCTCCCCGCAGCCACAACCCACGCGTCGTCTTGAATGACGACGGCAGCACCGTCCTTCGTGAGATTCGCGCTGAGCTGCACCGGTGCAGCTCGTTTACCTTCTCTGTGGCATTCGTGGCCCCAGCAGCGATCGCCCTCCTCAAGCAGGACCTCGTGGAGTTCGAAGGGGTGGGTCGTATCGTAACCTCCGACTACCTCGGGTTCAACTCCCCCGAAGCATTCGCCGAACTCCTCAACCTCCAGCAACTCGGAATTGATGTCCGCCTACACAACGCCAGCGGATTTCATCCCAAGGGTTATGTATTCGAACATGCCGACGCCGTGACGACCATGATGGGAAGCTCAAACCTTACACCAAGCGCACTCTTGAAGAACCATGAGTGGAACCTCAAGGTGTCGGCTGCTCCCGGGAGCGACCTTGCTGCTCAATTGAATGACCTTACCGATCGGCAGATCGAAGACTCAGTGCCACTCTCATCCATATGGATTGAGTGGTACGCCCAGACATACTATCGCCCGAGCGAACGCCCGCCTAGGATTCCGCGCGACCTCTCTGCACTCCTACCATCAGCCGTTCCGCCACCATACCCGCTGGGCGAGCCGGTGGTTCCGAACGGCGCCACCCAGCCGGAAGCCACGGCGCCCGAGATCGCGCCAAACAGCATGCAACGCGATGCACTGGATGCCCTTGCGCTCGTCCGCGCAAGCGGCGAGAGACGCGCAATCGTCATCTCCGCGACCGGTACAGGAAAGACGATTCTGTCCGCACTCGACGTTCGCGCCGTAAACCCTCGGCGGCTACTCTTCGTCGTCCACCGCGAGCAGATCTTGGACCGAACCATCGTGGAGTACCACAAGGTGCTCGGCGGCTCGTCGAGCGACTACGGGAAGCTGACAGGATCGGCGAAAGACTTCGGCGCACGCTACCTGTTCGCAACCGTCCAGACCATATCCCAGCCAGACATTCTAGCGCGATTCGCCCCCGATGTCTTCGACTACGTGATCATAGACGAGGCCCACCGGGCCGGGGCATCCAGGCACCGGCGCGTGCTGCAACATTTCGATCCGGTCTTCCTGCTTGGGATGACAGCGACCCCCGAGCGCACCGATAACTTCAACGTTTTCGAGCTCTTCGACTACAACGTTCCTTACGAGATTCGCCTCAACCACGCACTCGAGGAAGACATGCTTGCTCCGTTTCACTACTACGGCGTTACGGATATCACGTTCGACGACAACACCACAGTAGACGCGGACAGCGATCTCAACCTACTCATTTCTGCAGATCGGATATCGCATCTGGTCCGCACCATAGAGACCTACGGCCATGCCGGAGTTCCACCAAAAGGCCTTATCTTCTGTAGCCGCAAGGACGAGGCGCGGCGACTATCCCAAGCACTCAATGGCTCGACCCTCCGGGGGCGGCCGCTGCGAACGGAAGCGCTCACCGGTGAGGACTCGATCGAACACCGAGAGCAGGCGGTCGAACGTCTTGTGCGCGGCGAGCTCGACTACATCCTAAGCGTGGATGTTTTCAACGAGGGCGTCGACATCCCTTCCGTCAACCAGGTCATCATGCTGCGACAGACCCAATCAGCAATCGTGTTTGTCCAGCAATTGGGTCGCGGGCTACGGAAACACGCCGAGAAGGAGTATCTGGTCGTCATCGACTTTATCGGCAACTACGCGAACAATTTCCTCATCCCGATTGCTCTGTTCGGAGACGATTCACTCAACAAGGAATCGTTGCGCCAGAACCTCATCGCAGCCGAGGAGGCAGGAGCTCTGCCGGGTCTGTCGAGCGTCCAATTCGATAGGATCGCGCAGGAGCGGGTGCTTAACTCAATCCGTGACACAAAGCTTGATGACATGTCCCGACTTAAAGCGGCAATCCTCGCAATGCGAAACCGTGTCGGCGGCACGCCGAAACTCTGGGACTTCTTCCGGTTCGAGTCGGTCAATCCGGTGGTGCTGGCGACTAAGAAGGATCATTTCCCAGCACTTACCGCCAAGGTACTCCGCGAGTCCGTCGCGCTGTCCGCGGACGAAAACCGCGCACTGCATCTACTCTCCCACGAGGTCCTGCCCGCCAAGCGTCCTCACGAACTATTTCTGCTCGGCGCTCTACTGGACGATACCCGTGTTCCCACCTCGCGCGTGCAGACGCTCTGGCAAGACCGCGGGCTGCCCACGACCCCCTCCCACGTCACTAGCGCAATCGATACCTTCACCCTCGAAGGCTTCGCGGAGGCTGACGTGAAACGCTACGGCGGCGGCATCGTTGAACACGACGGTTCCGCCATCTCGCTCCGACCTGAGATCGCCCGCGGCTACCAAGCAAATTCGGCTTTCAGAGACGCGATCGACGATCTAATGGACACAGGCTTGGCTCTGGTCGCCAAGCAGTACAACATGTCGTCGCCGTTCACTCCCGCAAGGCAATACTCACGCAAAGAGGTGCTGCGCCTTCTCTGCTGGCCACGCAAATGGGTGTCGACTCTCTACGGATACAAGGTCGACCTCTCGACTGGTCCTGTGCCAGCTTGCCCGATCTTTGTCACCTTACACAAATCGACGGAGATTTCCGCGAACACTGCCTATGAAGACACTTTGCTCGACCCGTCAACAATGCTCTGGTACACGAGGAGCCGCCGGACCCTGTCCAGCGGCGAAGTGAAACCGATTGTCAACAACGACGTGAAGCTTTTTGTTTTTGTCAAGAAAGACGACGCCGAAGGGTCGGACTTTTATTTTCTCGGCGACGCGACGTCGCACGATGCCGAGCAGACGACGATGAAAGAGACTGGTGCCTCGGTTGTCCGCATGAAGCTCCGGTTCACTGAGCCGATCGAGGCAGCACTATTCGACTACTTTCACCCTACTATCGTCGAGTAGCGCCGGGGACGATGACGCAGCGGTGGGTGTAGTTGATCGCTTCGACGGTCTCAGGGATGCTGCTGGGCGGCTCCGCCCTCGTCGCCCTTGGCCCCAGCGTCGAGCTTGTCGTCGCCGATCTCTGCGGGGGCGGTCGTGCGCGTCGTGCATGACGGCGTCAGCCACCGCGCGAGCTCATCGCCGTCGACATAGTCATTGGCATAGTCACTAGCTTCCTCACTGGCGATGCTTGTGACGAAGTAGTGCTTCGGAGCCCTCGGCTCAGGGGCCGCCGATGCTCCACCTCTCCGCCTTCTCGAGCCGCCGCCGCACGCCCTCGCCCCCGACCTCCTCGATCCACGACCGGTCCCCGACCACCACGAGCAGCGTCCGCGCCCGCGACAGCCCGGTGTACAGCATCTTCTTCGCCCGCTCGAGATCCCGCACCCCGTTGACGGCGACCACGACCACGGGCCGCTCGAGCCCCTTGAACCCGAGCACGTGCCCGTAGAACACGTCCTCGGCGGCGAAGAAGGTGTCCCAGTACTCGGCGTACCCGCCGAGCTGGACCTCGTTGACCTGTTCGGGGTGCCGCCGCCCGGTGGCCAGCAGCGCGACGTCGCCGGGCGCCCAGCCCTCGTCGAGCAGCGCCTCGACGGCGTCGTCGGCCGCCGCGAGCGCCGAGTCGGCCGGCACGTCGACCACGCGCACGGGCGGCCCGTCGAGCCCGCGCGGCTTGACCACCTCGGACGACAGCGATCCGAACACCTGCGCGATCTGCTTCGTGGACCGCAGGTTCTCGTTCAGGGTGACAGGCACCAGGGACAGCGGCACGCGCCCGTCGCGCGGGAAGACCCGCTGCGCGTCGTCGAGGAACACGTACACGCCGCCGTCGTCCGTGTCTCGCAGGCACCGCAGCAGGGACGGCCACCACAGGTCGCCGAAGTCCTGCGCCTCGTCGACGACGACGGCGTCGAACAGCTCGTCCGGTCCGCGCAGCGCGGCGAGCCGCCCGAGCTCGAGCGGCAGGTGCCGTTCCCAGTAGTCGGGGTCGTCGTCGCGTCCGCCGACGGCGCCCCAGGTCAGCGGCAGGTCGTGGAACAGCCCGACGTAGGCGGGGCGGTCCCGGGCCGGCCAGGTCTCGGTGATCCGCTGGAAGTACCGGCCCAGGCCGCGCGAGTAGCACAGCAGGGCGACACGCTCGCCCGCGCGGGTCCGCCGTCGTGCCTGCTCGAGGGCGAGGTACGTCTTGCCGGACCCGGCCCCGCCGACCACGCGCATGCGCCGCACCTGGGACAGGGTGTCGAGGACGCTCGCCTGGTCGCGGGTCATCTGCTCGAGCCGGGTCGCGTGCTCCAGCGCCCGCGTCAGGTTCTCGGATTGGCTGGGGAACCGGCCGGCGAACGCGGCGACGATCTGCTCGGCACCGGCCTCGTCGAGCGGCGCATATCCCTGCCCGTGCCGCACGATCGCGTGCTTGACGCGTTCGACGACGCCGCCCGCCCGTTCGACGTCGTCGCGCCCGACGAGCATGTCCCGCGGCAGGTCGAGGGAGTCCCACCCGCCGGAGACGTACCGGTGCGGAAACGCCACCAGGTGGGCGGTGCGGGCCGATGCTGCGGCCAGCCCCTGCTGACGCAGCAGCGCCTGCAGCGCGTGCCGCGCGGCCTGGACCTGCCGCACCGGGGAGATCTGGTGCTGCGTGGGTCCGCTGCCCTGCAGCCAGCGCCCGTCGGACCGTTCGATGTGCCCGCCCTTGACCTCGACGACGGCGAGACCCACACCGGGCCAGGCGACGAGCAGGTCGATCTCGTACTCCTGCTCGTGCTCCTGCAGGTGCACGCCGTGCAGCACGACGACGTCGTCGGGGAGCTGGTCGCGCAGCGCCTCCCAGATCGCCCGCTCGGCACCGCCGTCCTCCGGGAAGTCGGGCGAGGGAGGGAAGGAACGCGGCATGCTCCGTTCGTACCCGATGGAACGGTTCAGGTCACGCATGCGCCAAGGACGGGTCGCCCTGGTCACCTGATTTCACCCTGGCTCGAAACACCCATCCATGAGACACTCATCTTTGAAGCACTCATACATGAATGTCTTCCTGGGAGGGGTCTGCCTGTGCGAACCTTCGTCGGGCGCAGCGCGGAACTCGGCATGCTCGACCGACTGCTCGCGCGAACATCTGAGGACGCCGACCGTCCGGGGCGTTCCGTGCTCGTCCGCGGCCGCCGTCGAGTCGGCAAGTCTCGGCTCGTCGAAGAGTTCGTCGACCGCGCCGCCGTCCCGTCGTTCTTCTTCACGGCGGCCGGCGGTCCTCCCGCCACTGACCTCGCGGACTTCACCGCGGAGCTCAAGGCCTCCGACCTTCCCGACGCCTCGACAGCCACCCCGGCAGAACCTCCGACGACCTGGACCAGCGCCTTCCAGATGCTGGCAGCCGCGCTGCCGACAGACCGGGCCAGCGTCGTCGTCCTCGACGAGATGCCCTACCTCGTCCGGGCCGACCCCGCGTTCGAGGGAGCCCTGCAGCGAGCCTTCGACCGACAGTTCTCACGTCTGCCGGTGCTCCTGATCCTCGTCGGCTCCGACCTCGCGACGATGGAGCAGATCAACACCTACGGCCGCCCCTTCTACCAACGCGCGACGGAGATGGTCGTCCCCCCGCTCAACCCCGCCGACGTCGCATCGCTGCTCGCGCTCCAGCCCGCCGACGCGATCGACGCCTACCTCGTCACCGGTGGGCTCCCCCTGCTGCTCGACACCTGGCCGTCCGACGCGGACCTGTGGGCCTACCTCACGGACTCGCTCGCCGACCCGACGTCTCCGCTGATCGTCAGTGGTGAGCGCAGCCTGGCCGCCGAGCTTCCCACCGAAGCGCAGGCACGCACGGTGCTCCGCGCCGTCGGACACGGAGAACGGACCTTCACCACCATCGGGCGCGCGTCCGGACTGCCGCAAGCCTCACTCCAACGCGCCCTGGAACTGCTGACCGAACGGCGGATCGTCGCCGCGGACACGCCACTGTCCACGCGCCCCAGCAAGGAGACCCGCTACCGCGTCGACGACCCCTACCTGCGGTTCTGGCTGCGCTTCGTCAGGCCGGGGTTGCCTCTGATCGAACGGGGACGCGGCGACCAGCTGCTCGCCCGCGTGCGCGACGGCTGGACCTCGTGGCGGGGACGAGCCGTCGAACCTGTGATCCGTGAGGCCCTGTGGAGGCTCGCCGGGTCCGGACCGTTCCCGGACACCAGTGCCGTGGGCGGATACTGGACGCGCACCAACGACCCGGAGATCGACCTCGTCGGCGCCGACCGGGAAGGCGTCGCACAGACCCTGACCTTCGTCGGCTCCGTCAAGTGGCTGGAGCACCGCGCGTTCGACCACCGCGATCTGGCACGGCTCCACCAGCACCGGGACAGGCTGCCCGGGGCCACCGAGGAGACTCCGCTCGTCGCCGTCTCACGTAGTGGTGTCGATGTCGTCGGCGTGACTGCCGTCGGACCCGCCGACCTGCTGGAGGCGTGGACGGCGTCCGTGTGAACGCAGACCCGCACCGCGAGCCGTCGTGCCCCACCATGGACCTGTGGACGACGCGACCCGCTGCCCCTGCCTGTCCGGCCTGCCCTACGGCGAGTGCTGCGGCCCGCTGCACCGGGGCGAGCGCGCCGCCCCGACCGCAGAGGCGCTCATGCGCTCGCGCTACAGCGCCTTCGCCGCCGGCGAGGCGGACTACCTGCGCGCCACCTGGCACCCGAGCACACGGCCGGCCTCGCTGGAGCTCGACCCGGGACGGCGGTGGCGCCGCCTCGACATCCTCGGCACGCAGGCTGGCAGACCGTTCCACGACGCCGGGCACGTCGAGTTCGTCGCGTCGTTCACCGACGACGACGGCACGCGTGGCCGGCTGCACGAGCGCAGCCGGTTCGTGCGCGACGGCGGCACCTGGTTCTACGTGGACGGCGACGTGCAGCCCTGGGGCGCTGGTGTCGGTGCCCGCCGCTACCGTCACGACCATGACCTTCGCCAACGTCGGCACCCTGGGTGCCGTGCCCGGGAAACGGGACGAGCTGGTCGCCCGCCTGACGGCCCGCAGCGACGAGCTGGCCGACGCCGGCTGCCTGCTCTACGAGGTCGGCGTCAGCGACGACCACCCCGACACCGTGTTCGTCGCCGAGCTGTGGACGTCGGCACAGGCGCACCGCGCGTCCCTGGAGCTCGCGAGCGTCCAGGCGTCCATCGCGGCGGCCCGCCCGCTGCTGTCCGGGGAGTTCGGCGGCTTCCGGTTCGACGTCGTCGGCTCACCGCTGCACGACTGAGGCGCCCGCGCACGGGTCTCCCGCGAACGCCCGCCGTCCGCCGTCGGCGAACCCGGAAATTGAGCGGACCCGACTCAGGTTGGACCTCTCGGAAGCACCCCCGAGAGGAGCACCTCATGACCACCACCCTGAACCGCACCCTGCTCGCCGACGCCTGGCTGCGTGACCTGTGGACGCCCCGTGCCACCGCGCCGCAGCGCCCCCAGAGCAGCAGCCCTGCCGCGGACGTCTACCGCGACGGCGAGGACCTCGTCGCCCGCCTCGACCTGCCGGGCATCGACCCCGCGCAGGACGTCACGGTCGAGGTCGAGGGCCGCAAGCTCGTCGTGACCGGCGAGCGCAAGGACCAGCGTGACGCCGAGGCCGAGGGCCGCCGCGTCTCCGAGGTCCGCTTCGGCGCCTTCCGCCGCGTCGTCACCCTGCCGAGGTCCGTCGACGGCGACGCCGTGACGGCCTCCTACGACGCCGGAGTCCTGACGGTCACCGTCGCCGGTGTGTTCGCCGGCACGACGCCGCAGCGCATCGAGGTCACGACCGCGGCCTGACCGGCGGCCGACAGACCGGTCGAGCGTCTCTGTTCGCGTCGGATCACGCGCTGATCTGACCCGAACAGAGACGCTCGATCGGGAACCTCAGTCGAAGTAGCGCGGCACGTCGATCGCCCCGCCGGCGGCCTCGAACTCGTCACGCACGGCGGCCTGCAGCGCGGGGTCGCACAGGTAGTCCAGCGCGGTGGCCGCGAGCCCCGCGGCGCCGTCGACGGCGGCCCGCACCGCCCGCTCCGAGCCGGCGGCCGCGGCGAACTCCGGCGTGTGCAGCGCGACCGACGGGTCGGCCACCTGGATCAGCGGGTGCATCCCCGGCACCCGGAAGCTGACGTTGCCGAAGTCGGTCGAGGCCGCGAGCGTCTCGGACACCACGCCGCCCGGCAGCACCTCCCGGCCGCGCCGCTGCTGAGCGGCCACCCAGCGCGAGGTGAGCGCGGCGTTCGTGCGCACCGGCAGCGACGGGTGGGCGCCGTCGTCCCAGGTGATCTCCACCGCGGTACCGGTCATGAGCGCGGCACCCCGGGCGACGTCGTCGAGCCGGCGGGACAGGTCCTTCAGCGTGTCCGGGTACTTGGACCGCGCGTAGAGGCGCATCTCGGCGCGCTCGGTGATGATGCTGGGCCGCGTGCCGCCGTCGACCATGATCGCGTGGACCCGGTCCACCGGCGGCATCTGCTGGCGCAGCAGCCCGACCCCCTGGTAGGCGAGGTTCGCGGCGTCCAGCGCGTTGCGGCCCATGAACGGTTGGGCGGAGGCGTGCGCGCTGTGCCCGGTGAACGTCCAGGTCAGCAGCCGCCGGCCGAGCCAGACCTGGTCGGCCACGTCCACGCCGTACGGGTGCACCATGATCGCCGCGTCCACGCCGTCGAACGCCCCGTGCCGCGCGAGGACCTCCTTGCCGGAGTGACCCTCCTCGGCGGGCGTGCCGAGCAGCACCACCCGTCCGGGCGGGGCGTCGGCGGCGCGCAGCACGTCCCGCAGCGCGAGGAACGCCCCGACGCCGGAGGCCGCGATGACGTTGTGCCCGCAGGCGTGCCCGATCCCCGGGAGCGCGTCGTACTCGGCGCAGATGACGAGCGTGGGGCCCTCGCCGCCGCCCAGCTCCGCCCGGAACGCGGTCTCGGCGCCGAACACCCCCTGCTCGGCGCTGATCCCGTGGCGCTCGAGGAGATCGACGAGCAGGCGGGCGCTGTCGTGCTCGGCCCACGCCGTCTCGGGGTGCGCGTGCAGGGTGCGCACCACGTCGGCGAGCTCCGGCTCCAGCGCGGAGGCCGCGGCGTCGACCAGGTCCGCGAGCGCCCGGGGCGCTCCCCCGTCGATGCTGTCCGGACCGGGTCCGACGGCGGCGGCGCGGCGGCGCTCGTCGGTCTCGTCGGCGAGGTGGTCGAGGTACGCGGTGCTGGGCTGGGGCGGACCGGCGGCTGGCATACGGCCATCGTACGGACGGCTCCGCGTCGACCTGCCGGACGAGCGGAGCGCGACCGGACGGTTGCCGGTTCGGCAAGCCCGTTCTCGGATTCCCCCGTGGCGGCGCATCATGGACGCGTCCCCGTCCTCAGGAGCCCGTGATGCCCCCAGTCCGCAGGGTCGACGACGTCCGCCCCGACGAGTCCGACCACGAGTTCCTGCCCGGCATGGCCCGCGGCTGGATGATGCCCTGGTACGACGTCGTGGCGCGGCTGCGCGGTCTGACCCGCCTGTACCGGCGCACGGTGGAGCTCGCGGGGATCGCCGCCGGTCAGCACGTGCTCGACGTCGGCTGCGGCACCGGCAACCTCAGCCGGGAGGTGCTGCGGACCGCCCCGGACGCCGTCGTGACCGGCCTGGACCCCGACGGCGACTCGTTGCGCCGGGCGGCGCGCAAGCTGCGGCGTCGTGCGCGCGCGGAGGTGACGCTGGTGCGCGGGTTCGCCCACCGCCTGCCGGTGCCGGACGCGAGCCAGGACCACGTGATCTCGTCGCTGGCGCTGCACCACGTGCCGGCCGAGGAGAAGGAGCGGATGGCCGTCGAGATCGTCCGCGTGCTGCGCCCCGGCGGCACGGTCACGATCGCGGACTTCGCGGGCGACCACGCCGCCACGCACGGGCACGACGGCGCCGCTCCGGCGGACGGCACGGCGCCCGACGCCGGCACGCACCACGAGCGGCACGGTCACGGCAGGTCGCACCGCCACCAGCCGGGCCACGGCCGTCAGCCGGGCCACCGCCACCAGCCGGGCCACGGTCCGGGCAGCCGCACCCACGACGCCGACAACGCCGACGGCGGCATCGAGAGGCTGCTCACCGCCGCCGGTCTGCACGACGCCCGCACCCTGGGACGCCTGCCGCTGCTGGGCGACACGATGGTCGTCGTGCAGGCGCGGCGCTGACCGCGAATTCACCCGGAAAATCGGTGGGCGTGCGGGCGCGCCCGGGAGCAGAATCTTCTCGGAGTGACGCCTCGGAGCGGACGCGTCACGTGCTGCGGCCCTCGGGCCGTCTCGCGCACCCGCGGTGGCACCGCGTCGAGCGCATCCGCGTGCCACCCGGCCGCACCCTTCCCTGCGCACACCAGGAGCCTCTCCATGCGACGCACCCTGCTGTCCTCCTGCGCGGCCGCCCTGGCCGCCCTCGCGCTCGCCGCCTCCCCCGCGGCCGCCCACGGGTCCAAGGACCACTTCCCGCCCGAGCCCACCACCGTCACCGACGGGCTCGTCAGCCCGTTGAGCCTGGCGGTGGGGCCGCACGGCACCACGTTCGTCAGCCAGAACTTCGCGGGCCTGCTCACGGCCGTCGACCGTCACGGCGGGTCCACCGTGCTCTACGCGTCCGACGACGGCGCGGAGGTCGGCGGGGTCAGCTACGCCGGCCGCACGGTCACCTTCACCGAGACGGGCGCCACCCAGACCGTCCAACGGCTCCGGCTCGACAGGTCGGGCACGCCTCGGGGCAACCCGACCGTGCTGGCCGACGTCGGCGCGTACGAGGCCGCGAGGAACCCGGACGCCCGGGTCACCTACGGCCTGCGCAACCTGCCGGCCGCGTGCGCGAGCCAGTTCCCCGAGGACTTCCCCGCGACGTACACCGGCATCGTCGACTCCCACCCGTACGCGACGACGTCGCACCACGGCACCACGTACGTGGCCGACGCCGCGGCCAACGCGATCCTGTCGGTCGACCACCGCGGGAAGATCCGCACGGTCGCCGTGCTGCCGCCGCAGCCCGTCGAGGTCACCGCGGAGGCGCTGGAGGCCCAGGGGCTGCCGAGCTGTGCGGCCGGGTACCGGTACTGGTTCGAGCCGGTGCCGACGGACGTCGAGGTGGGTCCGTTCGGGATGCTCTACGTGTCCCTGCTGCCCGGCGGACCGGAGGACGAGTCGCTCGGGGCACGTGGTTCCGTCGTGGTCGTCTCGCCCTGGTCCGGTCGGGTCCGCACGGTCGCGAAGGACCTGCTCTCCCCGACGGGCATCGCCGTGGACCGCTGGGGGACGCTCTACGTCGCCCAGCTGTTCGGCGGCGAGATCTCGAAGGTCGGATGGCGCGGCAGCACCACCGTCGCGTCCGTTCCGCTGCCCGGGGACGTCGAGATCGACCGGCACGGGCTGGTCGCGACGGTGAACGTCCTGCCGCCCGAGGACGAGACGAGCCCGCCCGACGGGCAGCTCGTGCGGTACCCGCTGCAGCGGGGGTGGCACCACTGACGCGACGGTCCGGGCGGCCGGCGACCGTGCGTCGTCGTCCGCCCGGACCGGTCCGTTCACGCGCCGTTGATCCACCGGTCACGGCGCGGCGCTACCGTCGCAGCATGAGCCTGCGACACCGCACCGCCCTGTCCGCCGCCACCGCGCTCGCCGTGGCCCTGTCCGCCGCCCTAGCCCCGGTCGCCGCGAGCGCCCACGGCCGCGGGCACGACGGCGGTACCTCGCCAGGGCGGCACGGGTCGGGTCACGGGTCCGGCACGGCCGACACGCTGCGCGTGGCGACGTACAACCTGTCGCTGAACCGGGCGAGCGAGGGCGAGCTGGTGCAGGACCTGTCCACCCCGGACGACGCGCAGGCGGCGACGGTCGCCGAGGTCATCCAGCGTGCCGACCCGGACGTGGTGCTGCTCAACGAGTTCGACTTCGACGCCGCCGGCGAGGCCGTGGACCTCTTCCGCGAGAACTACCTGGAGGTCGGCCAGGGCGGTGCGGAGCCGGTGGTGTACCCGTACGCGTTCGTGGCGCCGTCGAACACCGGCGTGCCGAGCGGGTTCGACCTCAACAACGACGGCACGGTCGGGGGCGGCGACGACGCGTTCGGCTTCGGGCTGTTCGAGGGGCAGTACGGCATGGCGGTGCTGTCGAAGTACCCGATCGACACCGCCGCCGTGCGCACCTTCCAGGACTTCCTGTGGGCCGACATGCCCGGCGGGCTGCTGCCCGACGACCCGGCCACGGACGCACCGGCCGACTGGTTCTCCGCCGAGGAGCTCGAGGTGGTGCGGCTGTCCAGCAAGTCGCACTGGGACGTCCCGGTCCGGGTGGGCCGCGAGACGGTGCACGTGCTGGCCTCGCACCCCACGCCGCCCACGTTCGACGGCCCGGAGGACCGCAACGGGCGCCGCAACCACGACGAGATCCGCTTCTGGGCGGACTACGTCACTCCGGGCAAGGCCTCGCGCTACATCTACGACGACGACGGCGGACGCGGCGGCCTGGGCGGCGGCGAGCGATTCGTGATCCTGGGCGACCAGAACGCCGACCCGGCCGACGGCGACTCCTACGACGTCGCGATCGACCAGCTCCTGGACCACCCGCGCATCAGGGACCCGCGGCCGACGTCGGACGGCGCCGTCGAGGCGGCCGCTCTGCAGGGCGGGGCCAACCTCACGCACACCGGCGACCCGGCGCTCGACACCGCCGACTTCGCCGACACGACCCCGGGCAATCTGCGGGCCGACTACGTCCTGCCCTCGAAGCACGGCCTGCGGGTGCGCGACGCCGGGGTGTTCTGGCCGGTGCAGGCCGACCCGCTGTCCGCCCTGACCGGCACCTACCCGTTCCCGAGCAGCGACCACCGGCTGGTGTGGGTCGATCTGAAGGTCTGAGCCCGGGCGGCCCGGCAGCGCGCCGCGGGTCCGGGGCCCGGCCCTCGGCTCAGCGCGCGGTGCCGCCGTAGTGGGCCGCCAGGCGACGGAACCCCTCGTCGATGCTGACGGCGGGCCGCCACCACAGGTCGGCCCGGGTCGACCGCTGGTCGAACCAGTGGGCGGTGGAGAGCTGTTCGGCG
The DNA here is from genome assembly GCF_044769875.1 of Isoptericola aurantiacus. NCBI lineage: Bacteria > Bacillati > Actinomycetota > Actinomycetes > Micrococcales > Promicromonosporaceae > Isoptericola > Isoptericola aurantiacus. The sequence continues at coordinate 74,927 of NZ_JBJBAE010000007.1, read as the reverse complement.
AGGAAACGTGTCATCGGCGGCTCGTCGGTTCCGGGACGCACCCGCCACACGGTCTCGATCAGCCCGCCCGCGGTGCGCGCGAGCCCGGCCGGGACCCGCCACCGCGGGGGCTCGACGCCGGCGGCGCGGCAGATGCCCGCCAGGAGGTCGGCCACGGGGCGGGGCTCGCCGTTGGTGAGCACGTAGGCCCGGCCGCGGACGGCCTCCGGACGGTCGGCCAGCCGGTCCAGCGCGGCGACGATCCCGTCCGCGGCGTTGTCCAGGTAGGTGGTGTCGATGAGGGCGGCCCCGTGCCCGAGCAGCGGCAGGCGTCCCGACGACGCCCGGTCGATGACGCGCTCCACGAGCTGGGTGTCCCCGGGGCCCCACACGATGTGCGGTCGCACGGCCACGACGCCGAGTCCCGTCGCGCTGGTCGAGCGTCTCTGTTCGGGTCGGTCCGGGCCCCGATCTCGCGGGAACAGAGACGCTCGATCCGGGGGAACGTCCCGCCCCAGGGCCAGCAGCTCCGAGGCCGCCTTGGTCCGCGCGTACTCGCCGCGCGCCGCCGCAGGATCCGCGACCCCTGCGCCGACGCCGACCAGCGAGTCGCCGGCGTGCGCCACCGACGGGGAGGACACCTGCACGAACCGCCGCACCCCGGCGCGCTCGGCGGCGTCGAGCAGCGTCCGCGTCCCGCCCACGTTGACCCGCTCGAACTCCGCCGGGTCCCCCGCCAGCGAGACCTTCGCGGCCAGGTGCACGACGGCGTCGACCCCGTCGACGGCGGCGGCCACGGCGCGCGGATCGATCAGCGACCCCGCGGCGTCCACGACACCCGCCACCCCGGAGGGTCGGCGCTGGAAGGTCCGCACCGACTCGCCCCGCGCCACCAGCACCCGCGCCACCGACGCGCCGAGCAGTCCGGAGGCGCCCGTGACCAGCACGGTCACGGCGCGCCCACCCGACCGCCCGCGAGCACACCGGACGCCCAGGCGGACAGGCGCGCCCGGTCGATCTTGGAGTTGTGCCGCACGTCGGTCGGCAGCTCGGCCACCACCAGCACGGCGGCCAGCGGCACCGGCGACGCCGCCCGCACGGCCGCGTCCAGGTCCTGCGGTGCCAGCCCCGCACGCGGCGCCGCCGGCAGGGACTCGACGACGGCCACGGCCTGCTGCACCCCGGCCGGTCCGACGCCGACCACGGCCGCGCGCCGCACGGCCCCGACCCGCTCGACCGCCTGCTCCGGACCCACGGGCGCGAGCGGGCCGTCCGCCGTCGTCAGCACGTGCGCCAGCCGACCCTCGATCCACAGCCGCCCGGCGTCGTCCAGGTGACCGACGTCCCCGGTGCGGTGCCAGTGCCCCTCGGGGGTGTCGCGCTCGGCGGCGAGGTCGGTGAGCCACAGGCGGTCGTAACGCTCCTTGAGGTGCGGGGCGCTCACCAGCACCTCGCCCAGCACACCACGGACCTCCGGCCCGGACGACGGCGGACCCGAGGCCGCGCCGTCGTCGTCCAGCGCGCTGATCAGCACCCCACCCACGGCCGCGTCCACGAGCGGGCGCCCGACGCACACGCCGGAGTCGGGCGCGGCCGCCGCCTTCCGGATGCCGTCGAGCGTGATGTCGGTGACCAGCAGGCACTCGGTCATCCCGTAGGGCGTGTGCGGGACCGCGTGCGGCATGAGCTCCTGGGCCGAGGCCAGCAGCTCGGCGCTGATCGGCGCCCCCGTGGACAGGAAGGTCTCGACCCGGCCGAGGGCGTCGCGGTCGGCGTCGTCGAGCTCGGACGCCGTGTCGACCACGTGGAGGATCGCCGCCGGGGACAGGAACACCATGCGCGCGTCCGAGGCACGCACGGCGTCGGCCACGGCCCGAGCGGTCAGCGTCCGCGGCGCCGAGACGTCCATGTCCGGCGTCACCGAGCGGGTACCGAGCGCCGGGCCGAGCAGCGCGAACGGCGCGAACCCCGTGACCAGGCCCGTGTCCGCACCCACGGCGAAGTGCGCGGCCAGCACGTCCCGCAACGCCGCCAGCCGGGCGTGCGTGTACACGACCCCCTTGGCCGGGCCGGTCGAGCCGGAGGTGAACAGCACCGCGGCCTCGTCGTCCGGTCCCGGCTCGGGCGGCAGGTCGAGACCCTGACCGGCGCGGGCGACGTCGATGAGCTCGTGGTCCACGCCGAGCGCCGCCCGGCGCACGCGGTCCAACGGGTCGACGGCGATGCGCACGCCCGGCCAGCCCGCCGCGCGAGCGGCAGCGAGCGCCGTCGTCTGCCCCACCAGGTACTGCGGCCACGCCCCCCGCTGCGCGCGGGTCAGGCCCCGCAGGCCGAGCCCGGCGTCGGCCACGACCACGACGGCACCGATGCGCAGGCAGGCGTAGACCAGGGCGGTGAGGGTCGGGCCGGGCTGCACGAGCAGCGAGACGCGGTCGCCGGCGCGCACGCCGATCGAGGCCAGCCCGGCCGCGATCCGCCGCACCTGCTTGTCCAGCGCCCGCCAGCTCACGACGCGGCCGGCGCCCGTGGTGGTGAGGTCCAGCACGGCCTGGTCGGTGCTCGAGTCCGGGTCGGCCGCCCGGTCGTCGAGCCCGGCCCAGATCGGGCGGAAGGCAGGGTCCGGTGCGCTCCCACCGGCCGGCGGGAGCACCGTCCGACCCGCCGTCGTGGTGCCCAGCCAGCCGAGGACCGGCGCGACGTAGTCGACGTCCTCGGCCACGAGGTGCCCGGCGTCGTCGAACCGGTGCACCCGGGCGTGCGGCAGCCGGGAGACCAGGTCGTCGAGGTAGCGGTCGGAGAAGATCGGGTCGCGCGGCCCCCACAGGAGCAGGGCCGGGACGTCCAGCGCCGCGACGCCGGCCGCGATGCGGTCGAGCTCGGCACGGCTCGGGTGCTCGGCGCTCGCGGGGATGTCGGCGACGAACTGCTCGATGCCGGCGCGGTCGGCGGCGGTACGGTACGGCAGCCGGTAGGCGTCGGCCACCTCGTGGCTCAACCGGGGCCGGGCCAGCGCCAGGGTCGTCTCGAGGAAGGCCCGCGTGGTGCTGGTCCCCAGCCGGTGCACGGGGCGCGCGAGCGCGAGCCGCAGCGCCGCCGGGATGGCGACGCCCTCGGGCTGGTGCACCGCCGTGTTGAGCAGCGCGACCCCGGCCAGCTGCTCCGGGTGGTCGACGGCCCAGCCGAGGGAGACGACGCCGCCCCAGTCGTGGCCGAGGGTGACCACCGGGCCGTCCAGGCCGAGCGCGTCGGTGAACGCGGACAGGTCCGCGACGCGGTCCGCGAGGGTCCGGCGTCGTCCCGTCCGGGCGGACAGTCCCATCTCGAGCTGGTCGACGGCGACGACCCGCCACGCGTCGGGTGCCCCGCCCGGGCGCTCACCCGTGGCTGCCGCCTCGGTCAGGGCCTGCTCGGTGGCCCGGGACACGAGGTCGCGCCACAGGTAGGACCAGGTGGGGTTGCCGTGCACCGCGAGCACGGTGCCGACGGGCTCGATCCCGCGCGCGTGCAGCTCGGGCCCGTTGTCCAGGTAGTGCCACGCGGCGCCGTCGGGCACCGTCAGCACGTGGCTGTGGCGAGGTTCGAGGCCGGGCAGCCCCGGCGGGACGGTGGTGGCGCCCGAGCTCACCACGCGATCTCCATCATGGCGGTGTTGATGCCCGAGCCCACACCCATGAGCAGCACCCGGTCGCCGGCGTCCAGGGTGGCCTGCTCCTCGACCAGGGTGATCGGCACCGACGCCGGGCCCACGTTGCCCAGGTGGCCGTACGTCGTCGGGACCCGGGAGCGGTCCAGCCCCACGGCCTCGACGATGGCGTGGGTGTGCACGCGCGAGACCTGGTGGGTGACGTAGCGGTCCATCGCGCCCCAGCTCCAGTCCGCCGTCGCGTCCTTCCAGGCGTCGACGACGAGCTCCAGACCGCCCTCGAGCAGCCCCTGGGCGTCGGTGAACATGCCCTCGGTGCTGCCCACGCACAGCAGGTGGTGCTGGGTCGCCGCCCGCGTGACACCGCCGAGCACCCGGTGGCCCTCGGGGTGCTCGTCGGCGCGCCCGAGCACGGCCGCCGCGGAACCCGACCCGAGGGTGAGCGAGGCGAACTCGGCCATGAAGTCCTCGCGCCCGACGTCGTCACGCAGCAGGCGCTCGACGGTGACGTCCTGGATGTCGTCGGCGTCCTCCCCCGCGACGACCACCGCGTACCGGATCTGCCCGGACTCGATCATCCCGGCCGCGATGCTCATGCCGTTGATGAAGCCCAGGCAGGCGTTGGCCACGTCGAAGTTCACCGCCGAGGTCGGCAGACCGAGCCCGTGGTGCAGGCCGACCGCGACCGACGGCTCGAGGTGCTTGCGCGTCACCGAGGTGTTGATGAGCAGGCCGACGTCGTCGGGCTCCACGCCCGCCTCGGCCAGGGCCTCGAGTCCGGCCGCCACCGTCGCGGTGTTCGCGTCCTCGCCCTCGCCCCAGTTGCGCCGGGCCTCGACACCCGCCACGCGCTCGAGCAGGGTGGCCGGGAGCCGGAGCCGCGCCAGTGCGGGAGCGAGGCGCTCCTGGACCGCGGTCGACGTCGTGACACGCGACGGCAGGCGGCTCGTCACGGACAGCAATGCGACGTTGCCGAACCGGGTGGTGGCGTTTCCAGACACTCGAGCTCCAGACATCCGGTCACGCGAGGTGCCGGAACGACGACGGATCACCGGTTCCCGGGAGGAGGCCGGCGTGGTGGGCGTGTCGACACCCGTCCTCGAGGTTATGACGCTCCGGGGTCCGCCGCTGTTCCATCTCTCGGTGTGGATCTCGACACGTTGTCCGCCGGGAGGCCTCTGCGGCGCACCGGGTACGCCGTCGTGCCTAGCCTGGTGAGGTGACCACCACCCTGCCCCCGTTCGCCTCCGACAACTACGCCGGCACCCACCCCGAGGTCCTCGCCGCGATCGGCGCCGCGAACGACGGGTTCGCCGTCGCCTACGGGGACGACCCGTGGACAGCCCGCCTCGACGCCCGCGTCCGCGAGGTGTTCGGCGACGGCGCGCTCGCGTTCCCGCTGATCAACGGCACCGGCGCCAACGTCGTGTCCCTCATGGCGCTGTCCGAGCGCTGGGGCGGTGTGGTGACCTCCGACGTCGCACACGTCAACACCGACGAGAACGGCGCGCCCGAGCGCGTCGGCGCCCTCAAGCTGCTGCCCTGCCCGTCCGACGACGGCCGGATCACCCCGTTCCACGTGGAACGGTGGGCCGGGCAGCGGCACGACGTCCACCGCGCCCACCCGGGCGTGCTGTCCCTGACGCAGTCCACCGAGCTCGGGACCGTCTACCCGCTCGACGCGCTGCGCGCCCTGGTGGAGACGGCGCACGGCCTGGGGATGGCCGTGCACGTCGACGGCTCCCGGATCGCCAACGCCGCCGCCTCGCTCGGCTGCTCGCTGCGGGCGCTCACCACCGACCTCGGGGTCGACGTCGTCTCCCTCGGCGCCGCCAAGATCGGCGGCATGATCGGCGAGGCCGTCGTGGTGCTCGGTCCTGCCGAGGCGCCGGAGGTCCCCGGGTCCGGGTACGACGGCGGTGCCCTGCGTTCCGCGGCGGCCGCGGCGGTGCCGTACCTGCGCAAGTCGACGATGCAGCTCGCGTCCAAGACCCGGTTCGTCTCCGCGCAGCTCCTGGCGCTCCTCGGGGAGCCGGGCGCACCCGTGGGCCCCTCGGACGCGAGGGCCGACGGCACGCCGGGACCGTTGTGGCACCGCAACGCGGTGCACGCGAACGCCATGGCGACCCGCGTGCGGGACGGCCTGGAGGCGGCCGGGGTGCTCGACCCGACGCCCAGCGGACCCTCCCAGGGCGACGAGGACGCCGTCGTCGTCCCGCAGGGGGTGCGCGTGACCCGCCCGGTCGAGGCGAACGCCGTGTTCGCCACCCTGCCCCGCGAGGCCGCCGACCAGGTCCGGCAGCGGGCACGGTTCTACGACTGGGCCGCCGGGGAGACGCCGGACCGGGTCGAGGTCCGGTGGATGTGCTCGTGGGACACCACCGCCGACGCCGTCGACGAGTTCGTGGCGACCGTGGCGGGCGTGCTGGCCTGACCGCCCGCTCTGAGCGGCAGTTCGTCATCTGCGCGGCAGTCCGGAGTGCCGCGCAGACGACGAACTGCCGCACAGATGGCCCGATCACGGCAGCGGCAGCCGTTGGTCGACGCGCGCGCCCTGCCGCACGCGCAGCGGGAACGCCGCCAGCAGCCGCGCCGTCGCCCGCAGCGGGTCCGCACCGTCCCGAGCGGTGAACCGTAGCGGCCGCACGCCCGCCAGCGCGGTGATCGCGTCCTCACGCACCTTGTCGTCGAACCGTGCGCGGTCCGCGTCGTAGCCGGCGCCGAACGCCCCGTCGGTGTACTTGACCCGCCCGTCGAACTCCACCAGCACTCCCAGGTCCGGCCAGCCCAGGTCGCAGCGATACCTCCCGACCGGCGCCTGGGTCCGCGGTCGGGGCAGGCCGGCGCGCAGCGCCAGGTAGCGCACCCAGGTCTCCCAGGGCGACTCCGCCCCGCCGTCCGCGTGCTCGAGCACCCACCGGGCGCGCGCCGTGCCGTTGCGACGGCGGGGCCTGGCGAGCTCACGGAGCGCGTCCTCCGGCGACATCCCGGAGGCGATCGCCCAGTCCGCCACCACCAGGGCGTCCAGCGGAGGCAGGGTCAACGCGCAGTCGACGACCGTCCGTACCAGGGTCGTCGCAGGAAGTCCGCGGGCCGTCACCGCGTGCTCGGGGAGACCTCGACGACGGGCGATGTCGGGTGCCGACCGTCCGCTCGGCGCCGACCGCACCAGGACGTGGACCCGATCGGGCAGGCGCCACAGGGGTGCGCCGTGGAGGAGCGCCGCCGTGCCGTGGCTGAAGACGTGCCGGGACCGCAGCTGACGGTCCACCGCCCGCACCCGGTCGAGGGCTCGCATCCTGTCGGCCGCGGGACCTCGCGCGCCCAGCGGTGCGCGGTAGGCGCCGCGCCGCACCCGGTCGAGGTCGCCGGCGGCGAACGCCGCGCGCAGCCGCATCCGGTCGTGCTCACGGGACAGCAGGATCGGTCGGTCCATGGCGCCCACGGTGGACCCTCTCGGGGCGCTCCGACAGGCCACGAGGCGCCGCCTGTGGACGACGAGCGGCCTGTGGACGGCGAACGCCGCGATGGCAGCGGCAGTTCGTCGTCTGAGCGGCAGTCCGGAGTGCCGCGCAGACGACCAACTGCCGCACAGAGCGCGTGTACCGTCGTGACCAGGTAACCGACCCGAGGAGGCGACGATGACCAGCGGGCACACCGCCACCGCGTCCACGCACGTGGCCGAACCACCGGACCGCGTCTGGGCGGAGCTCATGCACCCCGGCGCCCGGTGGATGCTGGGCGCCAACATCGAGACCGACTTCCGGCCCGGCAGCCCGATCACGTTCGAAGGGCACTTCTTCGGCCGGACCTTTGCGGATACCGGCGAGGTGATCGCCGTCGACCGCCCCCGCCTGCTGCACTTCACGCACTACTCGCCGCTCGGCGGGCTCGAGGACCGGCCCGAGAACTACCACGACATCCGCATCACGCTCGAGGCCGACGACGGCGGCACGCTGGTCACGGTGGTACAGGGCAACATCGACACCGCCGAGCACGCGACCCGCTCCGAGCAGCACTGGCGTGAGGCCCTCGCCACGCTCGCCCACCGCGACGCACCGCCCGCGCCGAAGGCATGACCGCGCGACGGACCGCGGCGTTGACGATCCTGGCCTGCACCGCGCTCGCGGCGTGCAGCAGCCCGGGGACGCAGCCGTCGCCGACCCCCGCACCGGACCGCTCCGGATCGGCCTCCGCGAGCGCGCCGTCGTCGTCCGCGCCACCGCCCAGCCCTACGCCGAGCGCGACGGCCAGCCCCACCCCGAGCGCGACGACGACGCCCGACGACGGCGCCCCGGCCGACGACGACCCGACGGCCGGGTGGTCGCTCGAGCAGAAGGTGGGCCAGCTCCTCATGGTGGGCACGCCCGCCGACGCCGCGAGCGTGAGCGAGGCGACCCGCACCGCCCTGGTCGACGACCACGTCGGCAACGTGTTCCTGCACGGGCGCAGCGAGCGGGGTGTGGAGGCGACCCGGAAGCTGGTGCGGTCCTGCACCGACGCCGGCCCCACGGACGTCCCGATGCTGGTCGCCACCGACCAGGAGGGCGGGTTCGTGCAGGTGCTGCGCGGTCCGGGCTTCTCGGAGATCCCTCGCGCCACGACGCAGGCCGGGTGGAAGCCGGACCGGCTCCGGGACGCCGCAGCGGGTTGGGGCGAGGAGCTGTCGGACGCCGGCATCAATCTCAACCTGGCGCCCGTCATGGACCTCGTGCCGGCCGCCAACCAGTCCGCGAACGCCCCGATCGGCCACTTCTCCCGGAACTACGGCAACACCGAGCGGTCCGTGGTGCGCTCCGCGAACGCGTTCTCGGACGGCATGCGGTCCGCGGGCGTGGAGCCGGTGGTCAAACACTTCCCGGGGCTCGGCCACGTCACTCAGAACACGGACACCACCGAGGACGTGGCGGACGACGCGGTGACGGCGGACTCCGCCTCCGTGGACGTGTTCGCCGCAGGGATCGACGCCGGCGCCCGCTACGTCATGCTCTCGAACGCGGTCTACACCCGGATCGACCCCGAGAACCCGGCGACGTTCTCCCCCACGGTGGTGAGGCTGCTGCGCGAGGACCTGGGGTTCGACGGCGTGGTGATGACCGACGACGTGTCGGCCGCCGCCGCGGTGGACGACCGTTCGCCCGGCGACCGGGCCGTCGACGCCGTCGACGCCGGCGTCGACCTCGTGCTCGCCTCGGCCGACCCCACCGTGGTCCCCGAGATGGCGGACGCCCTGGTGGCTCGCGCCGAGAAGGACCCCGAGTTCGCGGCCACGGTGGACGCCGCCGTCGAGCGCGTACTGGCCGAGAAGGAGGGCCTGGGGCGCTGAGCCGTCTGTCAGACGGCGCCGACAGGCTGCACGAAGGCCCCCGGGTCCGCGGTGTGCAGCCCGGCAGGCTGCGCACCGTGACCCGGGGGCCCGGCGTCCCCGGACCGCGTCACCCGACGGTCCGGACCTCGACCTAGATCTTGATGCTCGCGGTGGTGGTCCCGCCGACGACCTTGTTGCCCGGGTCGACCTTGATGCGGTAGCTGTACTTCTTGCCCGCGGTGAACGAGTAGGTGTGCAGACCCTGACCGTTCAGACGGACGGTCTTGCGGGTCTTCCAGTGACCGTCGGTCTTGTACTGGACGTGGACGCGCTTGCCCGAGCAGCCTTCCCAGCCGCCCTTCTCGTAGCACCGCAGACCGATCTTCATGGTCTTCTTGGTGCCCTTCGCCTGGACCTGGATGGCGTTGTGGTACTTGAGCTTGCCGTCGATGGCGGACTTCATCGCGAATCCGCCGCCGGTGACGTTCGTGTCCGCGTAGATGGCGCCGTGGTAGTCGACGCGGATGTCCTTCAGCGTGAACGCACCGCGGCCCCACTTCGACTTCACCGAGATCGGGTAGCCGGACAGGTAGTCGTAGTTCGGCGACACCCAGCCGATCTCGACCTTGCTCTTGACCTTCTTGCTGCCCCGGTACACGTTCGCGTAGATCGTGGCGGTCGAGTCGAGGCCGCTGATCTTCGCCTTGGTGATCACGCGGTAGGACTTGGTCTTGGCGGAGACCCCGTTGCTGCCGTTCGACGGCTTCACCTTCACCGAGGTCACGTTGACGGGCTTGTCCGCGGCGGACGCGGGGAGCACGGCGGTGCCGAGCAGAAGAGATGCCGCGGCCACCCCGGTGGCGGCGAGCTTGAGCAGAGCGCGCATGTGGTTCCTTCCTGAGGGTCAACTTCCACGTCGGCCCGTGACGGACGCGGCCCGCTCCGCACTCGATCGGGATCGATCGGCCGCCGGTCCAGCCGGAAGTACCTGCTCGTCCACGCACAACTCGGGCTACGTCGTCGGCCCGGCTCCTGGCGCAAGCGGCATCGGCGAGGCTGTGACCTGACTCACCGGATCATAGATGCCCGGAGGCACTGTCACGGCCGCGTCTCACGCCGTGGCCGTCCTGAACCAGAAAGTTCGCCCGGTCAGTGCCCGCCGGCCGCCAGGAAGACCAGCCCGGCCGCGACGGCACCCACCACCGTGCCGAAGCACAGGATCGCGCCGACGAGCCGCGCCGGTGAGGGGCGGTCGATGACCACCGGCCCCTTCGGCTCCCGGCCGCTCGCACGGTCCGCGGCGGGGCGGCGTGCGCCCGCCGGACCGCGAGCGCCGGCGGGCTCCGCCGTCGTCCCGGCCAGCAGGCGCAGTCCGAGCGCGAACAGGGCGGGCACACCCGCCCCGACGATCAGTCCCGCCAGGACCACCTGCCCGAGGGCACCCCAGTCGATGACCATGTCAGCGCTCCTTCGATGCGGTCGGGTCGTGAGCGATGCTCGGCGTCAGTGCCACGGCTCGACGCTCCTCGACGAGGGGGCCGACCTGGGGCTCGCCCACGGAACCGGTGTTGACGACGGCCGGCTTCAGGCGCGCGCCCTTCTCCTCGTCCCAGTCCTCGTTGACGTTCCGGTGATCGACGGGCTTGCGGCGCGAGGCCACCCAGATCGTCACCGCGGTGCCGACCAGCAGCGCGAGCACGAGCGCGGTACCGAGGGCACCGCCCACGACGTGCTGGAGGCCGTAGCAGGCCGCGCCGACGAGCCCCGCGGCAGGCAGGGTCAGCCCCCAGGCGGCGAGCATCCTCCCGGCGACGCCCCAGCGGACGGTGGCGCCGGGCATCCCGACGCCGGAGCCGAGGATGGAACCGGTGGCGACGTGGGTGGTGGACAGCGAGAAGCCGAAGTGGCTGGACAGCAGGATGACGGCCGCGGAGGACGTCTCGGCCGACATGCCCTGCCGGCTGTCGATCTCGACGAGCCCCTTGCCGAGCGTGCGGATGATGCGCCAGCCGCCCAGGTACGTGCCGAGCGCCATGAAGAACGCGCAGGAGATGATCACCCAGAACGGCACGCTGGAGTCCGCGGGGACGGCCCCGGCGGTGATGAGGGCCAGCAGGATGATGCCCATCGACTTCTGCGCGTCGTTGGTGCCGTGCGCGAGCGAGACCAGCGAGGCGGAGCCGACCTGCCCCCAGCGGAACCCGCGGCTCGTGACGTCCTGCGAGATGCCGCGGGTCAGCCGAGCCACGAGGAACGTGCCGGTGGCGGCCACGCCGATCGCGACGACGGGCGCCACGAGAGCAGGGACGAGCACCTTGGACAGCACACCGGACCAGATGACGCCGGAGGTGCCGGCTGCGGCGAGCACCGCGCCGATCACCCCGCCCACGAGGGCGTGCGACGAGCTCGACGGCAGGCCCAGCAACCAGGTCAGCAGGTTCCACACGATGCCGCCCGCGAGGCCGGCGAACACCACCTCGAGGGTGATGGCGCCGGCGTCCACCAGGCCCTTGGCGATCGTCGCGGCGACGGTCAGCGAGAGGAAGGCGCCGGCCATGTTGAGGACGGCGGACAGCAGGACGGCCACGCGAGGTCGGAGCGCCCGGGTCGCGATGGACGTGGCCATGGCGTTGCCGGTGTCGTGGAAGCCGTTCGTGAAGTCGAAGGCCAGTGCGGTCACGACGACGAGCACGAGGAGGAGCGTCTCGGTCACGCCCACCATGGTCCGCCCCCAGAAGAACTCCCGATGACCAAGTGCCGAGCACGCTGCACAGAGTTCCTCAGGAGTTCACCTGTTGTTCATCTGGCGATCCCGAGGACGTCCAGCGTCCAGGCGTGCTCGAACGCGATCTCCTCCCAGCGGGCGTACCGCCCGGAGACACCGCCGTGCCCGGCGGACATCTCGATCTTCAGCAGCGCCGGGGCACCCGCGGCCCGCAGCCTCGCGACCCACTTGGCGGGCTCGACGTACAGCACCCGGGTGTCGTGCAGGGACGTCACCGCAAGGATGCGGGGATAGCGCGAGGCGTCGTCGGGCACGTTCTCGTAGGGGGAGTACGAGCGCATGTACTCGTACACCTGCGGGTCCGCGATCGGGTTGCCCCACTCCTCCCACTCGACGACGGTCAGCGGGAGCGACGGATCGAGGATCGAGGTCAGCGCGTCCACGAACGGCACACCGGCCAGCACCCCGGCGAACATCTCCGGGGCCAGGTTGGCCACCGCACCCATGAGCAGCCCGCCCGCGCTGCCGCCGTCGGCCACCATCCGCTGCGGGGAGGTCCAGCCGGCGTCGACGAGGTGGTGGGCGCACGCGACGAAGTCGGTGAAGGAGTTCCGCTTCCGGTCGAGCCGACCCTGCTCGTACCAGGCCCGCCCCATCTCGCCGCCGCCCCGCACGTGCGCGACGGCGAACACCACCCCGCGGTCCAGCAGCGAGAGCCGGGGCACGCTGAAGTACGGGTCCATGCTGATCTCGTAGGCGCCGTACCCGTAGAGGAGCAGCGGCGCGGGTTCCGCACCGGTCCCCGCGGCGTCGAGGGTCACGGCGTCGCGGCGCCACACCAACGAGATCGGGATGCGGGTGCCGTCCGCGGCCGTGGCCCACTCCCGCCGCTGCACGTAGTCGGCGGGGTCGTAGCCGCCGAGCACGGGCTGCTGCCGGCGCAGGATCCGCTCGCCGGTGGCCAGGTCGACGTCGTACACCGTGGTCGGGGTGACGAACGAGGTGCTCGCGACCCGCAGCACCGGCGCGTCGAACTCCGGGGTGTCGCCGATGCCGGCGGAGTAGAGCGGTTCGTCGAACTCGAGCTCGCGCGGCGTCCACGGCGCGTCGGGCAGCAGCCCGGCCAGGCGCACGACGGCGACCCGCGGCGTGGCGCCCCGGCGCACCCCGAGCACGACGTGCGTGGCGAACGCGTCCACCGACTCCAGCCGGACCTCGCCGTCGTGCGGGACGACGACGGTGGCGTGCGCCGGGTCGGCGGGACCCGCGCCGGGCGGGGGGACGTCCGCCGCGACGAGCTCGAAGTTCTGCACACCGTCGTTGTGCAGCACCAGCAGGGTGTCGCCCCGGCCGGGCAGCACCGCGTGCTCGACCGTGTACTCCACGCCCTCGCGCCGCTGCCAGACGCACCGGAAGTCGCCGGTGGGGTCGGCAGCCTCCAGCAACCACGCCTCGCTGGTCATCTTCGAGCCGAGCTCGATCTGCAGGTACCGCAGCGACCGGGACAGCCCCACGCCGACCCAGAACCGCTCGTCGGGCTCGGAGAACACCAGCACGTCGTCCTCGGCGGGGGTACCGACCTCGTGCCGCCAGATGCGGTGGGGGCGCCAGGCGTCGTCGACCGTCGGGTAGAACACGTACCGGCCGTCCGGGGTGAGCACGGCACCCGGGAAGGTGCCGGCGATCTCGTCGTCCAGGTCCTGACCCGTGGTCAGGTCGCGGATCCGCAGGGTGTAGCGCTCGTCGCCCGTGGTGTCCACCGCGTAGGCGAGCCGCCCGCCGTCGCCCGGGGTGATCGCGAACGAGCCCAGGGAGAAGAACTCGTGGCCGGCGGCCTCGACGTGCTGGTCCAGCAGCACCTGCTCGCCCTCGGGGACGGCTCCGGGCTCGATCGACGGCGGGGTCCAGTCGTGCGGGTCGGCGACCGGCACGCGCGCGTGCAGCGGGTACTGCCGACCCTCCTGGGTGCGCGTGTAGTACCAGTGGCCGCCCTGCCGCGTGGGGACGGACAGGTCCGTCTCCAGCGTCCGCTCCTTGATCTCGGTGAAGACCTGGTCGCGCAGCGGGCCGAGGTGGGCCAGCTGGTCGCGGGTCCACGCGTTCTCGGCCTCCAGGTGCGCGAGGACGGCCGGGTCCTCCTTGGCACGCAACCACTCGTAGTCGTCGACGAACGTGTGTCCGTGATGGCTGCGCTCGACCGGACGGCGGTCCGCGACCGGGGGGTTGCTGGGGGCGTCCTGCGACGCGGCGGGTTCGGGCAGGGCCGGGGTGGCGTCGTCGTGCACCCGGCCAGCGTACGGGGCGCGGCCACGGGACGTGCCGCCGTCGGGCACCGCTGTGGACGCGGCCTGCCTGTGGACGACGCCGGAGCCACAGCGGTGCTGCACCCCGACCCGTGGTGCGGGGGCGTCCGGGAGGTCACGTCTCTGCAACGGTTTCAGCGCCTTTCGCCGGGACAGCGCCCTCCTGGGCGGGTTTCGACCGGGTCGTGCCCACCGACGTGACCTGCTCGTGTCATCCACGTCACAGCACGCCGCTACACTTCCGGGCACGTTCGGACCTCCGAACCGTCAATGGGTCCTTCAGCAGGGCTTCACGGACGGCGGTGGCCCGACGACGTCCCGGGGTGACCCGGACGCCTGACCTTGACCCGACGGAGGACACGTCCGATGACAGCGGACCGACCCACCATCGCGAGCCGTTCGCGCCGCATCCTCGCGGCCCTCGCCCTCGCGCTGCTCCCCGCGTTGCTCGTCGCCCCACCCGCGACGGCGAGCACCGACGCCACCTGCCAACCCGACGACCAGACCGCCTGCGTGGCCGTCCTGGTGCTGACCGCGGACAACGACCGCGTCGGCGACGTCGCGCTCACCGTGACCGGGGGTGACTTCACCGCCGACCTCACCTCGAGCGCCGACGGCCCCGTGGCCGTCGCCGTCCCGGAGGTCGGGACCTACACGGTCAGCCTCGACCCGGACACGCTGCCCGCCGGGCAGCCGCTGCCCGAGGGCGCGGAGGCGGAGGTCTCGGTCGTCGCCCAGACCGGCGGGACGGGCCGCGCGGCCTTCCGCGTCGGCGCGGGCGCCGAGGTCCCCGAGTCGGCGCCGGCCGGCGAGGAGAGCGCCGAGACCGGCGACACGGCGGCCGACCCCGGCACGGAGACCGACGCCGGCACCACCGACGCCGACGGCGAAGGGGTCGGTGCCGCACCGGAGGGCGACGCCTCCGAGAGCGACCTCACCCTGGGTCAGGTATGGCAGCAGATCGGCTCCGGACTGCGGTTCGGCCTTCTCCTGGCGCTGGCCTCCATCGGCCTCAACCTCGTCTTCGGCACCACCGGGCTCTCGAACTTCGCCCACGGCGAGCAGTTCGCGCTCGGCGCCGCGCTCGGGTTCATCACCATCAACCAGATGGGGATGCCGATCTGGCTCGGTGGCCTCCTGACCATCGCCGTCTGCGCGATGACCGGGTACGCCCAGGACGCCGGCATCTGGCGGCCGCTGCGCAAGCGCAACGTGCC
Source organism: Isoptericola aurantiacus (assembly GCF_044769875.1). Lineage (NCBI taxonomy): Bacteria > Bacillati > Actinomycetota > Actinomycetes > Micrococcales > Promicromonosporaceae > Isoptericola > Isoptericola aurantiacus. The sequence goes on along the minus strand of NZ_JBJBAE010000007.1, from coordinate 59,752 downwards.
GGTGATGCAGCTGATGATCGTCTCGATCGGGTTGTCCATCACCCTGCAGTACGTGATCCAGCTGCTCATCGGCGGCGGGTCCGAGCGGATCCTGTCGCGCAACCCGCGCCCCATCGAGATCCTCGGGATCACGCTCAGCGCGGCGTCGTGGCTGTCGATGGTCGTCGCGCTCGTGTGCGTGCTCGGCATCGCCTGGTTCCTCACCCGGACCCGGATCGGCCGCGCCACGCGTGCCGTCTCGGACAACCCGGCGCTGGCGTCCGCCACCGGCATCGACCCCGACAGGATCATCCGCATCGTGTGGGTCATGGCCACGGGCTTCGCCGCCCTCGCCGGCCTGATGTGGGGTATCTCGTTCGGGTCGTTCAACTGGCAGCTCGGCGTGCAGCTCCTGCTGCTGATGTTCGCCGCCGTCACCCTCGGCGGGCTCGGGACGGCGCTCGGCGCGTTCGTCGGCTCGCTCCTCATCGGGCAGGTCGTCGAGCTGTCCAACCTCGTGATCCCCAGCGACCTGCGCTACGCCTCGGCGCTGGTGATCCTCATCCTCGTGCTCCTGTTCAGGCCGCAGGGCATCCTCGGCCGCCGCGAGCGGATCGGCTGAAGGGAGACACATCATGGACGAATTCCTCCGCATCCTGACGCAGTCGGTCGGCGAGCTCATCGCCCCGACGACCGCGGCCTACGCCATGGCCGCCATCGGCCTCAACCTGCACTTCGGCTACACCGGTCTGCTCAACATGGGCCAGGCAGGCTTCATGCTGCTGGGCGCCTACGGGTTCGGCATCACGCTCACCCTCGGCGGGTCGATCTGGCTCGCCCTGCTCATCGCCATCATGGCCGGCGTCCTGTTCGCCCTGATCCTGGGCATGCCGACCCTGCAGCTACGCGGCGACTACCTCGCCATCGTCACCATCTCCGCGGCGGAGATCGTGCGCTGGTTCGGACGCTCCACCCTCTGGCAGGAGTGGACCGGCGGCGCCTCCGGCCTGCAGGGTCGCTACTACAAGGACCCGTTCCACGCGCTGTCCCCGCTGCCCGAGGGCCGGTTCGCGCTCGGGCCGCTCGAGTACATCAACACCGGGTCGGACTCGTGGTGGACGCGCATCTTCGCCTGGGGCCTGGTGGCACTCGTGCTGCTGTTCGTCTGGCTCATCACGCGCAGCCCGTGGGGCCGTGTGCTCAAGGGCATCCGTGAGGACGAGGACGCCGTGCGGGCACTGGGCAAGAACGTCTACGCCTACAAGCTGCAGTCGCTCGTGATCGGTGGCGCCATCGGTGCGCTCGGCGGCGTGATCTACGCGATCCCGCTGGCGATCTCACCGGACGCGATGGGCCGCACCATGACGTTCTTCGTGTGGACCGTGCTGCTGCTCGGTGGCGCGGCCACGGTGTTCGGACCGATCCTGGGCTCGATGATCTTCTTCACCGCCTACATGTTCCTGCGTACCGGCATGCGTGCCGTCTCGGAGAACACCGGTGTCGGGGACGTCATCACCACCACGAACGTCGAGCAGATCGGCGGCATGCTGGTCGGCATCACGTTGATGTGCCTGGTGATCTTCCGACCACAGGGCATCCTCGGGAACAAGAAGGAGCTGGCGTTCAATGTCCGCTGACCCCACGACCACCGCGTCGCCGGTCCCGACCGATCTCGAGACCGTCGGCCGCACCCCCGGTGCCGCCAAGCCCGACCCGATCCTCGTCGCCGACAACGTGGTGCGGAGGTTCGGCGGCATGACCGCCGTCGACGTCGACCACCTCGAGGTGCAGAAGGGCGTCATCACGGCCCTCATCGGCCCCAACGGTGCCGGCAAGACGACGTTCTTCAACCTGCTCACCGGGTTCGACACCCCCAACACCGGCGAGTGGAGCTTCCAGGGACGTTCCCTGACCGGCAAGAGCGGCGCCGCCGTCGCCAAGGCGGGGATGGTGCGCACGTTCCAGCTCACCAAGGCGCTCTCGCGCCTGACCGTGCTGCAGAACATGCTGCTGGCCTCGCCCACCAACCCGGGTGAACGGCTCGGTCTCTCGTGGCTGCCGTTCGTGTGGAAGAAGCACGAGGCCGAGGCCACCGAGAAGGCGATGGAGATCCTCGCGCGCTTCCAGCTCGACGCGAAGGCGGCGGACTACGCCGGGTCGCTCTCGGGCGGCCAGCGCAAGCTGCTGGAGATGGCCCGGGCCCTCATGACGGACCCGACGATCATCATGCTCGACGAGCCGATGGCCGGCGTGAACCCGGCCCTGGTCCAGTCGCTGCTGGGACACATCCAGGCGCTGCGGGACGAGGGCATGACCGTGCTGTTCGTCGAGCACGACATGCACGCGGTACGGCACATCTCCGACTGGGTCGTGGTCATGGCCGAGGGACGCATCGTCGCCGAGGGGCCGCCCAGCTCCGTCATGAAGGACCAGGCCGTGGTGGACGCCTACCTGGGCGCGCACCACGACACCGACCTCGGGGACGACTCCCTGCTGGATCCCGAGGTGCTGGCCCGGCTCGAGGCCGAGGAGGAGAAGCGATGAGCCAGACCGCTACCGCACCGGGCGAGACGATGTCCGCCGCCGGGGTGCCCCGCAAGGACCTCCTGCTGCACGCGGACAACCTCGTCGCCGGGTACCTGCCCGGCGTGAACATCCTCAACGGGTGCTCGCTCGAGGTCGCCCAGGGAGAGCTCGTCGGCATCATCGGCCCCAACGGGGCCGGAAAGTCGACGCTGCTCAAGGCACTGTTCGGGCTGGTGAAGATCCACTCCGGCACCGTCACGCTCGGCGGCAAAGACATCACCGGCCGCAAGGCCAACCAGCTCGTCGCCGACGGCGTCGGGTTCGTCCCGCAGAACAACAACGTGTTCCCCTCGCTGACCGTCGAGGAGAACATGCGGATGGGGACGTTCCTCAAGCCGAAGATCTTCACCGAGCGCTGGCAGTTCATCGGGGACCTGTTCCCGGTGCTGCACGAGCGGCGGGCACAGCGGGCGGGCGCGATGTCCGGGGGCGAGCGGCAGATGGTCGCGATGGCCCGCGCCCTCATGATGAACCCGTCGGTGCTGCTGCTCGACGAGCCGTCTGCCGGCCTGTCCCCGGTGCGCCAGGACGAGACGTTCCTGCGCACCCGGATGATCAACAAGGCCGGGGTCTCGGTCATCATGGTCGAGCAGAACGCGCGCCGCTGCCTGCAGATCTGCGACCGCGGCTACGTCCTGGACCAGGGCAAGGACGCCTACACCGGCACGGGGCGCGAGCTCCAGGCCGACCCGAAGGTGATCTCGCTCTACCTCGGCACGCTGGCCGAGGACGTCGACGAGGCGGACGCCGCCGCGGAGGCCGACGCGCGGGCCGACAGGGACGCGCAGGCCGAGGCGGATGAGGCACCCGCTCCCCCCGAGCCGAGCACGAACGGCGAGGTAGGCCAGGATCCCGCGAAGTAGGCAACGTCTCCGCGAGGGAGGCAACGTCTCGACCAGGTAGCACGACGCCGGCCCCCGGGTTCATCCCGGGGGCCGCTGTCGTACGTGCGCGGGACGGGCCGGACCGCGCGACGTCGGCCCGAGCCCGGCGACGTCGGCCGGCTTCCCGCGAGGTAGGCGTCGTCCGTGCCAGGTAGGCGCCATCCGGCCGGGCCCGCTCATGCTGCCCGACGGCGGAGCGGACAGGAGCGACCCACGCGCCGCCGTGTACCGGCCCGCCGCAAGGCGTCGCGCCACGAGCTCGGGGTCGGCGAGGCGTGTGTCCACCGACGGCGGGACGATCGGAGGCTCACGGTCCGCGGACAGCATGGAACGTAACCGGGATCCGGGCGCGTTCATCGCCTCGAGGATCCCGGTCAGGCGGCGGACGGCGGGTGCGTGGAGCGGTTCGGTCTGGGCCATGGCCCGACCGTGACGGGTGCGCGGTGCCGGCGCACCGCCGTCGTCCCGCGCCTGTGGACGTCGGCCTGCTGTGGGTAGCCGTCGCGCCCCGGTGCGGCACCACGACGTGCCGGCCTACCTCGCGACAATGTTGCCTATCTCGCGGCCGCCCGCTCGACCTCGCGACAATGTCGCCTGCGTCGCGGGAAGGGTGCCTGCGTCGCGACGCCTACGTCGCGACGTGGTCACCTATCTCGTGAGCGGGGCGCACGACGACGACGGCCCGGCCGCCTCCGGAGAGGTGACCGAGCCGCCGTGGTCGTGCCGGCCGAGCGGAACCCGTGCCGAGAGCCTCAGACGGTCATTCCGCCGTCGTGCCCTCGATCTGCCGGACGTACTCGTACTGGTTGTCGTCGTTGTACTCGTAGATGCCGATGTACGCGGACGACGGGTCGTTCATCTCGTTGAGCGGGCCGGTGCCGGAGGGACCGGTGTAGTTGATCTCCTCGCCGGCGTCGAGCGCCTCGACACCCTCGGCGAAGGTCGTCACCTCGGTACCGCCCTCGGCGCCCGACACGGCCTTGATGTTGTCGGCGATCGTCTGACCGTCGGTGGCACCACCGCGGACCGCGGCCAACGCGGCCAGCATCGTGGCGTCGTAGGACTCGGCCGAGTAGGAGTAGCCCTCGAGCTCGCCGTCCTCGTTCTCCGAGTACCACGTGTTCAGGCGCTCACGCAGGTCGTCGTCGGCCTGAGCGCCCGGCAGGGTGCCCTGGACGCCGGCGAGCGTGCCCTTGTCGAAGTCGTAGCCGTTCGACAGGTTGCCGTCGGTGAAGTACGTGGTGCCGTCGAAGTCCCAGCCCTGCGCGACGAGCTCGTTCACCGCGGCGGTGGTCTCCTCGAAGGCGATGACGACGAGCGCGTCCGGGTCGGTGGCCAGAGCGGCCGAGACCTGCGAACCGAAGTTCGTCTCACCGGGCGGGAACTCCTGGCCCTCGCCGTTGGCGCCGTAGACGACCTCGCCGCCACCGCTCTCGATGGCGTCCTGCGTGTGGTCACGCAGACCGGTGCCGTAGGAGTCGTTGAGCACGATCATCGCGACCTTCTGGTGGCCGCCGTCGAGGATCAGCGAGCCGAGCGCCGCGCCCTGGACCGTGTCCGGCGGAGCGGTCCGCGTGTAGAACTCGCTGTAGTCGGACAGCTCCGCGGAGGTGTTCGCCGGCGAGATCATCATGATGCCCGCCTCGACGTACTGGTCGACGACGCCGAGCGTCACGGACGACGACGCCGCACCGATGACGGCGTCCACACCCTTGCTGATGTGGTCGGTCGCGGTCGAGTTCGCCACCGTGGCGTCGGTGTTGTCACCCGAGTCGCCCCACTCCACCGCGACGTCGTTGCCGAGCACACCGCCGGCCTCGTTGATGTCCGCGACAGCGAGGCCGACGCCCGCGATCTCGGGCGGGCCGAGGAACGAGAGCGTGCCGGTCACCGGCAGCGTCGTGCCGATCGTCAGGGGCTCGGCCGAGGACTCGCCCGACTCGTCGGCGGGGTCGTCGGAGCCGCAGGCCGCCAGGCCCAGGCTGAGGGTGGCAGCGAGGGCGATGCCCTTCGTTGCCGTCATGCGTCGATTCATGGTTTCCCCTTCGGGATCGGACTGCTACGACACCTCAATGCCGCATGTAGTGGCGCTGAAACTAACCCGCCCGTGTGACAGTCAGGTGTCAGATGCGCCACATCGGCAGGATCGTGACGAACCTGTTATGCGTCTCACGTTCCCGGACGCATCGTGAGACGTGCCGAGGCGGCCAGGCCACCGGGGCACGGGGGCCGACGGCGCCGGGCACGTACCGGTCCACCACCTCCGGTACCGTCTTCGGCCGGCGACGGCGGCGTCGGACCGCCTGTCGCCTCGGCCGGCCGTGCGGCACGGGAGGCGCCGGGGCGGCATCGTCCCCGGGCTCCGCCCCTGGACGGATCCGAGCTCTCGCGCAGCGCGTCGTGCCCGATGCCCCGTCGCTGACCTGCGGCGTCGGGCGACCACCGGTGCGCCCGGCGCCGACGGCGTCCCCGGCGGCGCCGCAGCACGACCAGCCGCCGGGACGGCGTGCCGACGGAACGCCGCGCCCCCGGCGTCCCCCCAGCACCGGGCCGGGAGTGACCCTCCGAGCTGGGCTCCCGGCGCCGGTCGGCGCAGCGGTCCGGATCGCCCGGTGCGCCCGTGGCCACCGCGCTCGGGGCCCGACCGCGGGGCACCGCAGCCTCACCGACGCACCCTCCGCCCCGACGTCCGGGGTGATACTGAGAACAGTCATGCACAACTTTGGCCTTTGTGCTGGTGCGATGCCGCGCGCTCGCGTACCGTTGTCGCTGTTGCAGTGTGTTGCTCGTACCAGGACGGTCTCCCGTCCTGCGTCGGCGAGGTCGTGTCGTCAGGATTGACGCGGCCCGGCGGCGGACCTTGGTCATCAAGAGTTGGCGACGAACACCGTGATGTGCGCCCCCGACAGGCGGGGACGCCGACTCTTGAAGGAGTACCCATGGCCACCGGGACCGTGAAGTGGTTCAACAGCGAGAAGGGCTACGGCTTCATCGCCCCCGAGGACGGCACCGCTGACGTGTTCGTCCACTTCTCCGCCATCCAGTCGCAGGGCTACCGCTCGCTGGACGAGGAGCAGAAGGTCGAGTTCGACGTCACGCAGGGCCCCAAGGGCCCGCAGGCGGAGAACGTTCGCCCCCTCTGATCTGACGTGAAGATCGCCTGACGGCGGTCACCACATCGAACGCACGGCCCGCACCAGCCGCCTCTCGGCGGAGGGTGCGGGCCGTCGTCGTTCCCGGGCGCAGGGGCCCGGCTGTGCGTGCGAGCGGCGGGGAACCTGCATCGCGCCGCGGTCGTTCCTCTGACATGGGATTCCTCGACCGACTCCTCGGCAGGCCACGCGACGACCGCTCCATCCCCGGCATGACGGGTGGCGGCACCCCCCGCGGCTACGCCTCCCCCACACCGCAACCCACACCGCAGCCGACGGCGGCACCCGCCCCGGCGGCGCCGTCGTCGGGCACGGCAGGTCGCAGCGAGGACGACGTCGCGATCGACCGCTACCGCTACCTGCTGCGCACGGCTCCGCCGGACGCCGTCGAGCAGGCGCACGCCGAGGCGTTCGCCCAGCTCAGCCCCGAGCAGCGCCGACAGGTGCTCGCCGAGGTCGGCGCGACGGTCCCGCCGGCCGAACGCGCCACCTCCGACGACCCGCAGGCCCTGGCACGGATGGCCACCCGCGCCGAGATGCGCAACCCCGGCACCCTGGAGAACACGTTCCGCGGCGGTGCCGGCGCGCGGAGTGGCGTGCCCGGCTTCGGTTCGATGATCGGCTCGAGCCTGCTCGGCACGGTGGCCGGCGTGGTGATCGGCTCCGCGGTCGCGAACGCGCTGTTCGGCCCCGCGTTCGGCGACCCGAGCACCCCGGTCGCCGAGGACTCCGCCGGGGATGGCGCGGCGGACGGTGCCGCTGACGGTGGCGCGGCGGACGGTGCCGCTGACGGTGGCGCGGCGGACGACGGGGGCGGCGACGCCGGGGCCGACCAGGCAGGCGGCGACGGCGCCGACGGCGGCGACGAGGGGCTGTTCGGCGGGTTCTTCGGTGGCGACGGCGGTGGCCTCGGCGACTTCTTCGGCGGGGGCGACGGGGGCGGGTTCGACATCTGAGTCCTACCTCGCCGCAACCTGTCCTGTGATGTCTCGGGACATCGTGCACGCTTCGTCTGTCTCGGGACATCGTGCACGGTTCAGGGTTCGTTGTCGGGGTCGGGGTGGGTGCGTGGTCCGGCGTAACGGGTTCCGGGGGCGGGTCGTGTGTAGCGGCGTAGGAGCTCGCCGGTGTGGGCTGCGACGATCAGCACGGTCGTGGTGGTGAACGTGATCGTGACGGTGTGGGCAGCGTGCTGGGTCCCGACGTGGAACTCGGTGCCGTGGGCGGTGGCTCGGCCGGCGGCTCCGACGGCGGTGTGTGTCTCGGGGGGCAGGTAGCCCTGCGGCTTGGGTGCCGGCCGGGGGCGTGGTGGCGCTGCAGGCAGCGTCTGGCTTGTTTCGTGGCCGGCCGGAGGCTGGGGCGGTTCGGCTGGTGCGGTGGCCTGCCAGGCCTCGGCCGGGGTCATCAGCCCGTTGGGTCCGGGCAGGCTCTGGTGACCGCGCTCGTGGTTGTAGTAGGCATCGAAGGTCTCGATCTGGACCTGGAGCTCACCGATCGTCTCAGCGGCCGGTTGAGCGCGCAGGTATCGCAGCATCGTTTGGTGGATGCGTTCGTTCTTGCCCTGCGTGGTCGGTCTGCCTGGCCGCCCGGTCACGGGCTCGGTCCCGCGAGCCGTCAAGAACTCCACGAGCCTGCCGGTGTGACCGCGGCGGGTGGGGTTGAACGCGCCGCCGTTGTCCGACAAGAACCGTTGCGGGACGCCCCAGCGGTCCATCGCGGTGGCGACGACCTCAATCGCGCCATGGGAGGTCTCGCCGCGCGCGGCCAGGGAAGCCAGCGCGAGTCGGGAGTGGTCGTCGATGACCTGGAACACCACCGCCGCGGAGCCGTCGGCCAGCGTCCAGTCGAACGCGTCGATCTGCCACATGCAGTTCGGTGCCGGGTAGACGAACCGGCGCATCGCGGCCCGCGGTCGTTTGCGAGGCTCAGGCACCACGCGACCCGCTGTCTGGAAGTAGCGGGCCAGCGTGGCCCGCGACGGCGGCCGCAGGCCCGCCCGGCGCATCCTGTCGATCACCACAACGGGCCGTGGTCCAAGCCCGCGGCGACCAGGTCACGACGCACCTCCAAGGCGATGGACACCAGGTCGGGATCGACCCGCCCCGGGCTCGACACCGGTGCCCTCGAGGCGGGTTCCAGCGCCGCCACCGCCCCCACAGATCGAGCCTGCGCCCTGATCTTGTAGAACACCCGACGCGAGATCCGGTGCTCGTCGCAGAACGCCGAGACAGCACCACGCGCCGCGTCGTCGGGCCACTGCGCGATCGCCCACCGCACTGCCGGGGGCACCGAGTTTGACTCCATGCCCCCAGCAGACGATCACACCGCCCTAGAACCCGGGAAGTGTGCACGATGTCGTGAGACAGAACTGTGCACGATGTCCTGAGACTTCACAGCCGCAACCTGTCCTACCTCGCGGAACCCACGCCTACCTCGCGGGTCAGCGGGACAGGAGCCGCAGGAAGGCGCCGAGCTGCCCCAGGTCGGTGACCGACGTCGGCAGGTAGTCCGTGAGCCGGGGCGAGCGCACGACCAGCGCGCACCACTGCCCCCGGGAGACCGCGACGTTGATGCGGTTCCGGCTGAGCAGGAATCCCATCCCTCGCGGCACGTCCTGCGGGGAGGACGCCGCCATCGACACGATCGCCACGGGCGCCTCCTGCCCCTGGAACTTGTCGACGGTCCCCACGGGCACCTCGTCCAGACCAGCGGCCGCCATCGCCCGCCGCACCGCCCACACCTGGGCGTTGTACGCGGCCACGACGATCACGTCCTGCGGCCCCAACGGCCGTGCGGGCGTTCCGGGAGCGGCGACCCAGTCGCGGCCCAGCACCCCCTGCACCTGCCGCACCACCTCGTCGGCCTCCTCCCGCGAGGAGACGGCGCGGCCTTCGTGCTCCACGAGGACCTCGTGGACCCCGGGCTCGACGCCGGCCAGCGAGCGCCCCGCCGTGGTGGCGTGCGCGTGCAGGCGCCCGGAGTAGGCCAGGTCGGACACCGCAGCGCACAGCTCGGGATGCATCCGCCGGGAGGCCGGCAGGAAGTAGCCGAAACCCTCGGGCAGGGTCTCGTGACCGTCGGCCAGCCAGCCGAGCGCCGACCCGGCCACGCCGGGGTCCGGGTGCGTGCCCTGGGAGACCTGCGGCAGCTGCTGCGGGTCCCCGAGCAGCAGCAGGCGCGAGGCGGCGCGCGCCACGGCCACGGTGTTGGCGATCGCGAACTGTCCCGCCTCGTCGACGACGAGCAGGTCCAGGCCCTCGGGGTCCCAGCGCTCGTGCGCGAAGTCCCAGGCGGTTCCCCCGACCACGCACCCGTGGCCCTCGTCGCGGGCCCGGGCGGCGAAGTCCTGGAGCCCCGCGGCGTCGACGTCGACCCACTCGGGCTCGGCGTCCGTGGTCGCGGTGCTCGAGGAGCGCTTCTTGGCCACCTGGTCGGCCGGCACACCGGCCCGCAGCACGGCACGCAGCAGGTTCTCCACGACGGCGTGGGCCTGCGCGACCACACCGACGCGCCACCCGCCGGCCACGAGCGCCGCGACGACGTGGGAGGCGAGGTACGTCTTGCCGGTGCCGGGAGGTCCCTGCACCGCGAGGTAGGAGCGGTCCAGCCGGCGCACCGCCTGCTCGACGGCGGCGACGACGTCGGGTTCCCCGTCCGGCCCGGTCGCGGGCTCGGGCAGACCGCCGACGACGCGGGCGGGACGCCTCTGCAGCAGATCCGTCATCGGCCCCGGCGGCAGGCGGTCGGACATCGGCCGGTCCGCACCGGCGAGCCAGGCATCCAGCGCCGCCTGCCCGGCCTCCCCCGTCGCGGCCTCCAGCGGCCCGGCCGGGACGTGGCTGTTGACGCTCAGTGCGCACGGCACGTCGTCGTGCGTCTCCTGGCCGGCGCCGACGTGCTCGCGCACCAGGTACACGTCGAGGTCGCGGTCGCCGTCGACGACGCGCTCGACGTCGAGGATCGCCATCTTGCCGTGGAACCAGCGCTCGGCCAGCGCCCCGGCGTCGCCCACGACCGGCGGGCAGGGGACGTCGTACAGCAGGAACGCCCGGGTCCCCGCGCGCAGCTCCGACCCCTCGACCGCCGGGCACCGCAGGGCCAGCACCCGCGACGGGGCACGCTTGCCCGGCTCCGTCTCCCAGTCGGTCACCACGCGGCAGCCCTCGACCACCGCGGCGGAGCGTCGGCCCGGCCACTCGTCCGGCGGCAGCTCCATCCGGCTGAAGTGCGCCTGCCAGAACTGCTTGCTCTCCCGCCGGTGGTACCCGACCGCCGCCCCGAGCAGGCTCAGGGCGCGCACCGCCGCGCGGTCGGCGGGATCGTGGGCGTGGGCGTGCTCGACGACGTCGCGCACCGCGGACTCGAGCGCCTCCCGGGCCACGCGTTCCGCGTTCTCCTCGCGCACCTCCTCGAGCTCCAACGGCGCGACGACGGGCACCTCGACCGGCCCGACCACCTCGTCGTGCGCCCAGCGCAGCCAGTCCAGCAGCCGCAGCGTGGACAGGCAGTCGTACCGGTTGTAGTCGAGGATCTCGGCGCGTCGCTGCGCCGCCTCCTCGACCGCCCCGGCGGCACGCAGCTCGCAGTACTCCGCGTACTCGACCACCGAGGTCGCGGCGTCGGTGACGCCCGCCCGAGCGGCCTCGTCGCCCATGTACAGCGGCTCGAGCTTCTTGATGGAGCGGGACCGGTTCGAGATGCGCAGACCGGAGCGGACGGTGGCGTACAGGTCGACGAGCACGCCCGAGCGCAGCAGCTCGTCGACCTCGTCCTCGTACACGCCGTGCCGTGCGGCGATGGACAGCAGGTGGGTCCGCTCGTAGGCGGCGTAGTGGTACACGTGCATGTCCGGCCAGCGGCGCCGACGTTCGGCCATGAGGTCGACGAACTCCACCAGCGCGCGGGCCTCCTGCAGGAACGAGTCCGCCCACAGCGCGTGGAAGGCCGGGCGCCCCTCGGCGTCGAGGTCCCGCGTCACCCAGCCGAACAGGTAGTCGAGGCCCGACGCCGCCGGTGCGGCCACGTCGTCGTCCGGCGTCCACAGGGGGTCGCCCTCGAAGTCGAAGAACACGTCACCCTCGCTCGGGGGTGGCAGCCGTTCCACCGCGCCGGGGTCGGTGAGCGCCCAGCGCAGCTCGCCCGGACCGTCGTCGGTCTCGATCTTCACCGCGCCGTCGCCCGGGTCGGTGCCGAGCTGCAGCGCCGCCTGCCGCCGCAGTCCGGCGAACCGGTCCGGGCTCATCCCGGCGGGGGTGGTGACGGCCTCCGCGAGCGCCGCCGTCGTCCTGATGCCGGCGGCGACCAGGTGCGCTCGCTGCGACGCGTACACCCCGGCGACGAGCAGGACGTCGCCGTGCTCCTGCGCCGCAGCCGCGCAGTCCGGGCAGGCACCGAGCCGCCGGCACGCGGTGTGCCCGGGAGCGTCCCAGCCCACGGGGGCGTCGGCGTCGACGTGCCGGGAGACGACGTCGAGCATGCGGTCGCGGCGGGTCCGGTAGACGGGCAGCACCTCGGCCAGCAGGTGGTCGGTGCGCTCGCCCGTGCCGAGCAGGAGGTGGGCGGCGTCGGTGGGGTCGATGCCCGCCGCGAGGAGCTGGTCGGCGTACGCCGCGAGCTGCAGCACGGCCCGCACCTTCTCGCGGCGGGCGAGCTTGGTGTCCCAGACGGCGTACCGCGGCCGGCCCGGGTCCGGGGGGCCCGACGCCGGACCGGCCGCCCCGCCGGCACCGGCCCGGTCGCGCACGAGGAAGTCCGCGCGGCCGTGGAACCTGCCGTCGAAGAACGCCGCCTGGTACACGACGTCGGCACCCCGTTCGAGGGCGGCGAGCGTGGCCGAGTGCGCGGCGAGGAGATCGTCCGTGGTCATCCGCCGCGGGGCCGCGACCTCGACGACGCCGCCCGGACCGCCGCCGTCGGGGGCAGCGCCGAACCGGTCGAGGAGACCGTCCAGGACGGCGCGCTCGTGCGCCTCGCCGAGCGCGGCGGTGCGCTCCAGCATCTGGTCGGCCGCACGGGGCCGGGGAGGTGTCCGGCCCAGGACCTCGTCGACGCGGCTCAGCAGCGCGTGCTCGCACTCCGCGGCGACGACGAGATCGCCGGCGGAGTGTACGAGCCGCGGTCCGGACCCGCCGTCGTCGCCCAGGAGGAACATGTCCCCAGGTCTACCAGCGGCCCCCGACATGGACCTCGGGGGGTCGCATTCGGCATAGTGGGGCCGCACCACGCCGAAGGAGAGTCATGACCGTGCGATTCAACCCCCCTCCGGGCTGGCAGGTTCCCCCGGGGTTCCGGCCCGAGGCCGGCTGGTCGCCCGACCCCTCGTGGCCGCCGGCACCCCCCGGCTGGGAGTACTGGGTCACCACGCCGGACCCCGCCCCTCGCGCCCCCTCGGTGAGCCCGCCGCCCGCAGCAGCCCCGCAGTCCGCGGCGTCCGCCGGCGGTGCGGGTGCCACCACGGTCATGGCGCCCGTCGGCGCCCCGGCCGCTGCGTCCCCCGCCGCCGCGCCGTCGCCCGCGCCCGCCGCGACCTCGTCCCCCGCGCCGTCGTCCACGCCGCCGCCCCCGCCGCCGGGCCCGCCGTCGTCCGACCCGCACGCGACGCAGCACTCCACCACCCCCGTGCCGCCGCTCGGCCACCCCACGCCGGCCGAGCGCGTCGACCCGCGGATCGCCGCCCAGGCCGCGGCGTCGGCCGAGAGCCCGTCGCGCAGCGAGCGGAACGTCCGCACCAAGCGGCCGGCGAACACGATGGTGGCCGGAGTCGCCGTGGCCTGCCTGGCACTCGGCGTCATCCTCGGCGTGATGTTCTCGATGGTCCAGACCTCCGACGCCCGCCAGGCCGTCGCCGACGCCGAACGTCAGGTCGCCGCGGCGGACGCCCTCGAGGCGGAGGTGGCCGACGAGCGCACGGCGCTCGACGACCGGGCCGACGAGCTGCAGAAGCGGGAGAACAAGCTCCAGGAGCGCGAGTCCGACCTCGCCGAGAAGGAGTCCCAGCTGACCAGCCGCCAGAACGAGCTGGACGACCAGGCGGCGGCGGCCGAGCAGGAGCAGCAACAGCAGCAGGAGCAGGAGCCGCAGGGCGGGGGCGACCAGTGGTGGTACTGGAGCTGTGACGACGCCCGCGCCGCCGGCGCCGCGCCCATCCAGCAGGGTCAGCCCGGCTACCGCGGCGGGCTGGACGCCAACGGCAACGGGCTCGCCTGCGAGGACGGCGAGTAGCCGGCGGCCGCGGTCCCGGGGGTCCTCGGACACCCGTCCGCCGGCAGTCCTGCCAGGGAGTGCCGGCGGACGGACGTGCGCGCGGTCAGCGACCGCGCGGGAACGGGATGACGGGGCAGGTGAAGGACGCGACGACGCCGCCGTCGGTCGCCACGCCGGCGGCGATGGCCGCCCCGACCTCCTCGACGGACCCGAGGATGCCGTCGCCGTCCAGGTCGCCGGCGGCCAGGACGGCGTCGAAGTCGTCGTACTGCAGGGCGTGGACCTGCCAGCGTCCACCGTTGTAGTCACGGTCTCCCGGGGCGGCCTCGGCGACGTTGGCCTGGGCGCCGCCCAGGTCGTAGATCACGTCGAACGAGTGGGCCGGGGCGCCGGTCCCGGACAGGTCGTTGGGCGTGGCCACGGTGCGGTACGGGACCCCGTCGACGTAGAAGGCCGTGCCCTGCGAGACCCCGGCCTGGGCGGCACTGGCGGGCACCAGGAAGGCCCCGACGGCGAGCGCCACCGACCCGGCGAGGGCGAGCGAGCTGCTGCGGTGCATGATGCGACTCCTTCCGGGCCGCACCCCGGTGGCGGCCCTGCACCCAGCCCACCGCGCGTCGCCCCGCGGGTCCATGACGGCGGTCTTAGGGAGTTCTCACGAGGTGGTGACGTGACCTCCGCCGATCATCCGGCACGGACGGGGAGCCCGATCCTCGCCGCGACGCGACACGCCGTGCCGGAGCGCGGCGCCCGTCCCGCCCCGCCTTACGGTCCCGTGACGACGCCGCCGGGACGGCACGACGGCGCGGGCCGCCGCGGTGCGCCGCCCTACGCTGGTCCCATGGTCCGGGTCCTCGTGGTCGACGACGACACCACCGTCGCCGACGTGGTGTGCGCCTACCTGGAGCGCGCCGGGATGACGGCGGAGCACGCCGCCGACGGGCCGGCCGCCCTGGCCTCCGCCCGCGAGCGCCCGCCGGACGCCGTCGTCCTGGACCTGATGCTGCCCGGCGTCGACGGCATCGAGGTGTGCCGCCGCCTGCGTGCCGAGCGTCCCCGGCTGCCGGTGCTGATGCTCACGGCGCGCGGCGAGGAGGACGACCGCATCACGGGGCTGGAGGTCGGCGCCGACGACTACGTGACCAAGCCGTTCAGCCCGCGCGAGCTGACGCTGCGGGTGCAGTCGGTGCTGCGGCGGGCGGGGACCTGGCTGCCCGACGGCGGCGCCGCGGCGGGGGGCGACGCGTCCGGGTCGCCGGGCTCGCAGGGCGAAGCGCCCACCGGCGAGGTGCCCGACGGCGGACCGCAGCCCTCGCCACCGGCTTCCGTGCCGCCGTCGGGCATCCTGCACGACGGCGACCTGACGGTGGACGTGCCGGCGCACCGGGTGCTGCGCGGCGGTGCGGAGCTGGGGCTGACCGTCCGCGAGTTCGACCTGCTGGCGTGGTTCCTCGCCCACCCGGGCCAGGTGCACGACCGCGAGACGCTGCTGCGCGAGGTCTGGGGCTGGGAGTACGGCGACCGGTCCACCGTCACGGTGCACGTGCGCCGGCTGCGGGAGAAGGTCGAACCGGACCCGTCGGTGCCGGCACGGCTGGTGACGGTGTTCGGCGTCGGCTACCGCTGGGACGCGGCAGGTGCGGCGTGACGCCGCTGGCGGGGGTCGGCCTGTCGGC
Source organism: Isoptericola aurantiacus (assembly GCF_044769875.1). Lineage (NCBI taxonomy): Bacteria > Bacillati > Actinomycetota > Actinomycetes > Micrococcales > Promicromonosporaceae > Isoptericola > Isoptericola aurantiacus. The sequence goes on along the minus strand of NZ_JBJBAE010000007.1, from coordinate 44,272 downwards.
CGGGGTGGCGGCCGTGGTCGGGGTGGTCGGCGCGCTCGGGGTGCTGGCTCTGGGACGACGGCGGACGTCGCTCGCCGCGGTGCTCGCACCGCTGGTGGTGGTCGCCTCGGTGGCGGCCGGCGTCTACGCGAGCGCCCGGGCGATGTTCCTGTCCTACGAGGTCTCGACCACCGTGCTGTGGTTGCTGCTCGCCACCGTGCCGGTGGCCCTGGTGATCGGCCTGGCCCTGGCGCAGCGCACCCACCGGCTCGCCGCGGACCGTGCCGCCGCGGTGGCCGCGCGGGACCGCGACCGCGAGGTGGAGGAGGGGCGGCGTGAGCTGGTGGCGTGGGTCTCGCACGACCTGCGCACCCCGCTGGCGGCCGTGCGGGCCCTGGCCGAGGCGCTCGAGGACGGGGTGGCGCCGCAGGGCCGGGCGGCGGCGGGCATCCTGGCGGAGAACCGGCGGATGAGCGAGATGGTGGACGACCTGCTCGCCCTGTCCCGGCTGCAGTCCGCGTCGTTCGAGCCGGCCCGGGAGCCCACGGACGTGGGCGACCTGGCCTCGGACGCGCTCGCCGCGCTGGGCCCGGTGGCCGAGGCGGCCGGCGTGCGGCTGACCGGCGGGGTGGACGGTGCGGTCGTGGCGTCCGCGGACGCGCGCGAGGTGTCGCGGGCCCTGGGCAACCTGCTGTCCAACGCGGTGCGGCACACCCCGGCCGGCGGCACGGTGCACGTCGAGGTGGGACGCGGACCGGGCGACCCCGGCGGGACGGGACCCGACCGGCGCGGGGCGGGCCCCGCCGTCGTGCACGTGACGGACGCCTGCGGCGGCATCCCGGCGGCCGACCTGCCGCGCGTCTTCGACGCGGGTTGGCGCGGCACGGCGGCCCGCACCCCCGGCTCCGGCGGCGCGGGGATCGGCCTGTCCATCGTGGAGTCCGTCGCCACCGCCCACGGCGGGCGCGTCGAGGTGCGCAACGTGGACCTGCCCGACGGCGGACGCGGCTGCCGCTTCACGCTCACCCTGCCCGCGTCCCGGTGACGGGCCCGCGGCTCACCCGAGCGGGACGTCCGCCGTCGACCCGTCGGTGTAGGTGACCTGCGCCGTGGCGGCGAACGCGTCCTGACCGGGCGCCCAGGCGGCGAACCAGCCGTCGGACACCGTCGCCTCGACGAGCTCGCCGTCGGCGGACGCGACCGTGACGGACTCGACCTCGGCGCCGGCGCGGCCGAACACGGAGGTGACCGCACCCTCCCCCGCCTCGCCGCCCGACCAGGACGCGGTGCCGCCCTGCGCGACGACCAGTCCCCGGGCGTCGGGCTCCGCGAGCGGCGCCTCGGCGGCGTCCGAGGTGAACACGTCCTCGCCGCCGTCGGGCACCGCGGTGACGAAGCAGTCGCCGTAGGCGTCGTCGCCCGCGAGCACCACGTAGGTGTAGTCGCCGCGGGTCTCGGCGAGCACGGGCGTCAGCGGGACCTCGGTGACCTGCGGGTCGTCGCCGTCGGTGATCGCGTGCGCCGCGACCGGGCAGCTCCCCGCCTGCTCGGCGGCCTCGGCCGCGTCCACGGTCACCGGGACCGGCGTCCACGTCGCGTACGCGGGCGTCGCGCCCAGGGTGGAGCTCAGCGTCACCCCGACGGCCACCGCCGCCACCCCGAACGCCGCCGCACCGGCGACCACCACGGGCCGGACCGGGCGCCGCGGCGGCGCGTACCGGGCCCGGGCGGTGCGGTCGGCCGCCAGCACGGCCCGCAGCTCCGGGTCGTGGGGGCCGCCCGGGGCGCGTACGTGACGCGCCGGGTCGAGCCCGGCCAGCTCGTCCATCATCGGTGATCTCATGGCGTCTCCTGCTGCATGTGGCGCAGCGTGGCCGCCGTGCCCTGCGGGATCTCGGAGAAGGCGAGGAGCCGCTTGCGGGCACGGTTCAGCCGGACCGCGAACGTGGAGGGGCGGCAGCCCAGCACCTGCGCCGCCTCGATGTTGGTCAGCCCGTCCCACGCGACCAGCGCGATGACCTCCCGGTCGGCGTCCCCGAGCAGCTCCCACGCACGCCGCAGGTCGGTGCGATCGGTGGCGACGTCGTCGAGCGGCTCCTGCACGGCGCGCGGCTCCTGCTCCAGCCGGACGCCGAGCGCCTGCCAGCGCCCGTGCGTGCGGACCTGCGTGGCCAGCACGTTGCGGGCCACGCCGAACAGCCACGGACGCGGTTCGCTCGGCACGTCCTCCACCCTTCGCCAGGCCGCCAGGAACGTCTCCGAGACGACGTCGTCGACGAGCTCGGTCGGGGCCCGGCGGGCGACGAACCGCACGACGTCCTCATGGAGGTCCACCCACAGGCGAGTCAACCTGTCGCGCGCCTCGGCGTCGTCCACGCTCGTCCTCTCGCTCCTACACCCTGTACATTGCCGGCACCCCCGGGGTTGTTACACGGTACTGGTCATCTGTTGCCCGGATCGACCCTCTCGCTACGCTCGGGGACTGAACGCGGGCGCCCCACGCGTCCTCGACGACGACGTGAGGAGCCACGCATGCGCACGAACCTCGTCCGGACCGTCACGGCAGGCGTCGGAGCCTGCGCGGTGGCGCTGAGCCTCGCGCTGGCCGCCGTGCCGGCCAGCGCGGCGTCGGCACCGCAGAACCTGCCCGGTGTGCCCGAGGCCGGCAGTCCCCGTGCGGTGTGGGAGGCGTGGGCCGCCGACGAACGTGCGGAGGCGGAGGCCACCGACTGGGAGGCCGACTCGGCGGCCCGCGGGTGCGAGCTGGACGAGGTGTCGATCAGTGACGAGGTCGACGTCTCCTACAACCGCGCCATGGGCGCCCCGGACGATCTGGCCACCCACCGGGTCGACATGGTCGAGAGCTGCGACGGACCGGCCGCGACCGGCGGGACGACGCTGAGGACGGGCGAGGGCACGGTGAGCACGCTGGCCATCGGGTCCGGCAGCGACTGCGACAGCACCAGCGGTCCGGGCACCGTGTGCATCTACAAGTCCAGCGGGCGCATCTACGCCTCCTGGAAGTACCGCGGCTCGGGCAGCGTGTCCGGGTTCCTGCGGATCTACCGGATCCCGACGTCGGCCTCGGGCTGCTACCGCGGCGACACCTGGCTGACCGGTCCCGAGCGGACCTGGAGCAGCGGGATGACGCGCAGCATCTCCAAGACCCGCACCAGCTACTCCGGGTACTCGGCGCACATCTGGAAGAAGGTCTGGATCGGCCACACCGACTGGGGCAGCACCTGCTCGAAGCTCTGAGCGCACGCGCCCGCGCTCAGAGCACGTGGGACAGGAACTCCTGCAGCCGGGGCGCGGAGGGTGAACCCAGCAACTGGTCCGGCGGCCCCTGCTCCACCACCGCGCCGTCGTCCATGAACACGACGTGGTCGGCCACCTCCCGGGCGAACCCGATCTCGTGCGTCACCACGACCATCGTCATGCCCGACGCCGCGAGGTCCTGCATCACGGCCAGCACCTCGCCCACGAGCTCCGGGTCCAGGGCGGACGTCGGTTCGTCGAACAGCATGAGCTCGGGGTCCATCGCCAGCGCCCGCGCGATCGCGACCCGCTGCTGCTGCCCGCCGGAGAGCTGCGCGGGGTAGTGCCCGGCCCGGTCGGACAGCCCGACGCGGTCCAGCAGCTCGGCCGCACGCTCCCGCGCCGCGCGCCGCGACAGGCCGCGCACCTGCACCGGCGCCTCGGCCACGTTCTCCAGCGCCGTCAGGTGCCCGAACAGGTGGAACCGCTGGAACACCATGCCGATGCGCGACCGCTGTGCGGCGATCCGCCGCGGGTGCAGCCGGTGCAGCACGCCCCGCGCGTCCTCGCGGTAGCCGAGCAGCTCGCCGTCGACGTGCACCGAGCCGGCGGTGATCTCCTCCAGCTCGTTGAGGCAGCGCAGCAGGGTCGACTTGCCGGAACCCGACGGCCCGAGGATCACCGTGACCGAGCCCTGCGGTACCACCAGGTCCACGCCCCGCAGCACGTGCAGGGCGTCGGCGCCGTGCCCGAACACCTTGTGGACGCCGCGCGCCTCGACCATCGGCGTCGGGGCGTTGCCCGCGTCCGTCGCGTTCGACGACGGCACCTGCGTCGCGCTCATGGGGTCACCTCCGCGAAGGGGTCGTCCGTCGTGGTGCCGGCGCCGCGGATCGCGGCCTGCCGGCTCGGTCGTCCGGCGCGCCGGCCGGTCCTGCCGGTGCCGCCGGGGCCACGCCCTCCCGCACCGCGCCGCGGACCGGTGGCACCGCCGTCGAACCCGCGGCCGTAGTGCCGCTCGACGTAGTACTGCCCCACCATGAGCACCGAGGTGATCAGCAGGTACCACAGGGCGGCCACGATGAGCAGCGGGATCGGCTGGAAAGTGCGGGTGCCGATGGCGCTGGTCGCGTAGGTGATCTCCAGGGTGAACGGCACCGCGACGACCAGCGAGGTGGTCTTGAGCATGGAGATCGTCTCGTTGCCGGTGGGCGGGACGATGACGCGCATCGCCTGCGGCAGCACGATGCGGCGCAGGATCCGCGACTCCTTCATGCCCAGGGCCCGCGCGGCCTCGGCCTGGCCCGGGTCGACGGACCCGAGCCCGGCGCGCACGATCTCCGCGAGGTAGGCGGCCTCGTTGAGCGCGAGCCCCAGCAGCGCCGCCCAGAACGCCGTGATGACGTCGCGGGTGTCGAACACGAAGAGCTCCGGCCCGAACGGGACGCCGAGGCTCAGGCGCGGGTACAGCACCGAGATGAGCCCCCAGAACACGAGCTGGGTATAGATCGGTGTGCCGCGGAAGAACCAGATGTAGGTCCACGACACCGACCGCATCACGGGGTTGTCGCTGCGCCGCATGATCGCCAGCAGCACGGCGAGCACGATCGCGATCGCCATGGAGCCGAACGTCAGCACGAGCGTCCAGCCCACGCCGCGCACCACGTTCACGTCCCGCAGGTACAGCCAGACGGTGTCCCAGCGGAAGTTGGGGTTGGTGACCAGCGCGTGCACCACCATGGCGGCGAGCACCAGCACGACGGCGGCGGAGACCCAGCGGCCCGGCCGGGGGACCGGACGGGCGCGCAGGGGTTCGGGCAGGTCCGACGACGGCGCCCCGGGCGGCGGGGCGCTCGCGGAGCGGGCGGCCACGTCAGACGCCGGGGTCGAGCTCGGCGGTGGCGAGCGCGCCCTCGGCGTTGCCCCAGCCGTCGAGGATCTCGGTCAGGGTGCCGTCGTCCATGAGCTGTTGCAGGGCAGCCTGGACGGCATCGGCGAGCGCGTCGTCGTCCTGCGCCACGACGACGCCGTAGGGGGCGGCGTCGGTGATGTCGCCGAGCGTCTCGATCGAGCCCTCGGCCTGCTCGACGGCGTAGGCTGTCACCGGGGAGTCGGCGTACATCGCCTGCACCTTGCCGCCGGCGAGGTTGGTGGTGACGTCGGCCTGCGAGTCGTACGGCAGGATCTCGACGGGGTCGGTGCCGTCGGCCTCGCACGTGGCCGAGGTGTCCTCGAGCTCGCCCTGCTGCACGGTGCCGGTCTGCACGCCGACGACGACGCCGCAGAGGTCCGCGGGGTCGATGCCGTCCGGGTTGCCGCTGGCGACGGCCAGCTGGGAGCCGGCGTCGAAGTAGCTGACCATGTGGGCCACCTGCAGGCGGTCGGCGTCGATGGTGAACCCGGAGATGCCGACCTCGTACTTGGTGCCGACGGCGGGGATGATCGCGTCGAACGTGGACGGCTCCACCTGCGACTCAAGGCCCAGCGTGGCGGCGACCGCGGCGGCGACGTCGACGTCGAACCCGACCGGGGTGACGCCGTCGGCCGCGACGAACTCGGCGGGCGCGTAGGACAGCTCGGCACCCACGGTGAGCACGCCGTCCTCGGCGACGGCGGCCGGCACGAGCGCGGCCAGCTCCGGGTCGGCCTCGATCGCGGCGGGGTCGAACGCCACGGCGTTCGGCGCGGCGGAGCTGTCGGCGGTCTCCTCGCCGGAGCCGGTGCCGGTGCCCAGGTCCTGGGACGCGGTGGTGCAGCCGGTGAGCAGACCGACGACGGCGAGCGCGGACAGGGGCAGAGCGGTGCGGGTGCGCATGGCGGATCTCCGAGGGTCGCGTGGAGGAGGAGGACACCCGGGCCCGGTCCGGGCCGCAGAGCGTCTATGCATGAGTATGAATACATATTCCCCACGCGCCCAAATCCTGCGGGCATGACGTCGATCACGCGGCACCGTCCCCGACCGCAGCCGGGCACAGCACGGGGACCGGACTCCCGGTGCGCGGCCGTCGGACGGGAAGCGCAGGGCGCGCAGCGCCCGTGAGCGCGACCGCGTTCCGGGAGTCCGGACCTCGTTCCCCGAGAGGGCTACGTGTCGTGCTCGATGATGCCCGCGTCCTCGCGGTGGTCGTCCACGGCGCCGGGCGGGTACTCGGGACGTTCCGGGCGGGCCCGCAACGCCAGGATGCTCGCGACCAGGCCGCCCCAGATGATCACCATGGCGACGAGCATGATCAGGATCGCTTCGGTGGTCATCGCGCCCCCTCCTTCGTGACGGCGTCGACCGGCGGGTACGCCGGCCACGGGGTGAACTCCTCACGACCCCGCCAGCGGGGCAGGGACAGCACGATCGCGCCGAGGAACAGCAGGGCGACCGCCCCCCAGCCGGCGTACAGCAGGTAGGTCGTGTCGTAGTCGCCGTACGGTTCGTCGATCCGCGTCATGACGTACTGCACGAGCATCACGACGAGCATCACCGGGACGATCAGTCCGACGCAGGCGTACCACCAGCGGCCCACCGGGATGGTCGAGACGGACGACAGGTGGTACCGCAGCTCGGGACCGCGGCGGTAGAGCCAGATGACGAACACGCACATGAAGATCGCCGACGCCACGATGCCGATGTTGTTGACGAACGCATCCACGGTGTCGAGCAGGACGAGACCCGTCGTCGTGCTGAACCCGAGCACCGAGACCGTGCCCAGGACGAGACCCATCCCGACGGTCGCCGCCCGGCGGGAGAGCGCGAACTTCTCCTGCAGGGCCGCGGAGACCACCTGCAGGATCGACACGAGCGAGGTGAAGCCGGCCATCACCAGCGACCCGAAGAACAGCGCGCCGAAGAACGCGCCCGCCGGCATCTCGGAGACGATCGTCGGGAAGGTCACGAAGGCCAGGAGCACCCCCTGGAAGTCCAGGTCGGCGACGGTCACGCCCTCCTGCGCGGCGAGGAAGCCGAGGGCGGAGAAGACGCCGAGCCCGGCGAACAGCTCGAACCCGGAGTTGGAGAACGCCACGACCAGCCCGGGGCCGGTCATGTTCGAGCGGCGCTTCCGGTAGGACGAGTAGGTGATCATGATGCCGAACGCCACGGACAGCGAGAAGAAGATCTGGCCGTAGGCGGCGATCCACACGTCGGCGTCGCCGAGCGCGCTCCAGTCGGGCGTGAACAGCACGTTCAGACCGTCGGCGGCCCCGTCGAGGAACAGGGCCCGCACCACGAGGATGCCGAACGCGACGACCAGCAGCGGGATGAACACGACGTTGGCACGCTGGACGCCCTTGACCACGCCCGCGGCCAGCACGGCGATCACGGCGATCCACACGATCACCAGCGGGATGAGGACGGCGGCGACGAAGTCGAACGTCAGCCACGGGTCGGCACCGCCCACGTCGGCGAGCTGCAGGTGGTCGCCGACGAAGAAGGTCGCGGCGTCGTCGCCCCAGTCCAGGCCGAACGAGTAGACGAAGAAGCTCCCGGCCCAGGCCACGACCGCCGCGTAGTACACGGCGATGAGGATGCAGATCATCACCTGGAACCAGCCGAGGCTCTCCAGCCAACCCTTGAGCCGGCGGAACGCCTGCGGGGCGCCACCGCGGAACCGGTGGCCCAGGGCGTAGTCGAGGAAGAGGATCGGGATGCCGGCCGTCAGCAGCGCGATGAGGTAGGGCACCATGAAGGCGCCGCCACCGTTCTCGTACGCCACGCCCGGGAACCGCCAGATGTTGCCGAGCCCCACGGCGGAGCCGATCGCCGACAGGATGAATCCGACCTGTCCGGTGAACTGCTCCCGCGGAGCGGCCTTGGTTTGTTCGCTCACGGGTCACACACCTTCCGCGTTGATCGGTGCCACGTCAAACCGTCCCACCTGTGATGATGCGCGATCGACCGCACACCGGCACGTCGAGACACCCTGGCCGGCGCCCGGCGCCGCCGAGGCCGGGCCCTGGCGCCGCAGCGACGCCGTCGGACGGTCAGCCCAGCAGGCGGGCGAGGTAGCCGCCGTGCAGCCGCCCCTCGGGATCGAACCGCTCCGCGAGCGCCCGGAAGTCGGCGAACCGCGGGTACAGGGCGCCGAGCTCGGCCGCGTCGATCGCGAAGACCTTCCCCCAGTGCGGCCGGGCGCCCAGGGGCAGCAGCGCGTCCTCGATGGCCGGCAGCACGGCGGCGACGTCGTCCCCGCGGGGGAGCCACGTGAAGTGCAGCCCGACGCTGTCCTCGTCGAACGGGCTGAGCCAGAGGTCGTCGGCCGCGACCGTGCGGATCTCCGTGGTCTGCAGCAGCGGCGCCACGCGCGGAGCGAGGGCTCGCACCGCCTCGATCGCCTCGACGGCGCGGCGCCGGGGCACCAGGTACTCGCTCTGCAGCTCGTCGCCCGCCGACGGGGTGAAGTCGAGCCGGAAGTGGCTGAGCCGGTCGTGCCAGGGCCCGACGGCGCCGCACTGCGCGGTGCACGCGGCGGCGTCGACCCCGGGCAGGGGGTGCACGTCCTGCGCGGCCCAGCGCAGTCCGGCCACGGGCTCCGGACGCGTCCCGGCGCCGTCGGGCACCACCGACTTGAACCACACCTGCCGGACGGCGGGCTCGGCCCACCCGGTGAAGAGGCTGACGGAGTACGCGGCGCCGGTGACCGCGTCGAGGTCGCCCAGCACGGCGTCCCAGCCGACGTCGAGCGCGACGTCCTGCCGGACGGCGAAGGCCGGCACCGTGTCGAGCTCGACCCGGGTGACGACCCCGAGGGCGCCGAGCGAGACCACCGTCCCGGCGAACGCCTCGGGGTCGGAGTCGCGCGTGACGCGCCGCAGCTCGCCCGCGGTGGTCATGATCTCGAGGCCGACGACGGCGCTCGCCAGGGACCGGTTGGCGTCACCGGAGCCGTGGGTCGCCGTGGCGACGGCTCCGGCCACCGAGATGTGCGGCAGGGAGGCGAGGTTCCCCAGGCCGCGGCCCTCCGCGCTCAGCGCCCGCGCCAGCTCGCCGTACCGCTGGCCGGCGTTGACGGACACCACGCCGGTCGCGGGGTCGAGGTCGACGACGGGGCGCCCGTCGTCGAGCCCGTCCACCTGCACGTGGGTCCCGCTGGTGTCGGCGAGGTCGTTGAACGAGTGCGTCGACCCGAGTGCCCGCACCGGACCGGGTGCCGTGAGCACGTCGGCCAGCTCCTCGAGGGTGCGGGGGCGCGCGAGGTCGCGCGCGCCGTAGACGAGGTTGCCGGCCCAGTTGCGCATCCGCCTAGGGTGCCACGACCGGCCCGGACGTGCGCAGATGAGCGCCCAGCGCCGCGGTGGCACGGGCGACGGCGGTCCGGTCCGCCGCGTCCGGGTCACGCTGCCACTGCACCTCGAGGGCGTCGTCGTCCGGCGGCGCGCCGGGCCAGCGCCAACGAGCGGTCAGCATCCCGTCGACGAGCACCCGGTGGACGAAGGCCTGCCGGCGGTCGGGCTCGGGCGCGCGCGGGTCGGCGATCGCGTGGCGGGACTCCCCGAAGGAGCAGACGAGCTCGTCGTAGGCGCACAGCAGGTCCGCCGCACGCTGGCCGCGCGGCGGCGGGGCCGACGGCGGGGCGGACGCGACGTCGTCGTGCACGGCGGGCGTCGTGACCAGGGTGAGGCCGTCGAGCGCGCCGCTTCCCGGGACCTCGGTCGCCTCGCCGGCGTCGAGGAGCGGGGCGAGCCCGGCACGCAGCTCGGTCAGGGTCAGCCCGGACCACTGCGCGAGGTCCTTGACGGTGGCGTACGCGCGTCCGGGCAGCCAGCGCCGCCACAGCTCGCGGACGGCCGGCTCCCGGTCGAAGGTCTCACCCAGCGGCCCGTACCCGGCCGGGACGCGGTCGTCGAACGCGGCGTAGGCGTGCGCCCCGTCCGCCGTCGGCCCGCTGACGACCACCTGCTGCAGCTCGGCGTGCATGAGGACGTGGGTCAGGGCGATGCCGGGGGCGTCCGCGTCGAGCACGCCGCGGGCGACCAGCGCCGCGGCGAGCCGGGGTCGGGTGCGCGGGCCGTCGGCGACCTCCGCCGCGACCGCGGCGATGCCCGGGCCGGGGTCGCCGAGGCCCCACTGCTTCTCCGTGGAGGCCATCTGCCGTGCGACCCGCGGCCCGGTGAGGCGGATCAGCCAGCGGGCGTCGGCGGGCCGCACGAGGTGCCAGGTGGGGCGCAGCACGTGGGTGCGCAGGATGCTGCCGTCGTCGAGCGCGGCGAGCGCGGCCGCGGCCCCGGGGCGGGCGGCAGGGTCGATCCGGCACGCCAGACCCCACAGCGTGGGCCGCAGCTCCTGGCCCTGGACGGCGAGCAGGTGCTCGACGGCGCGCGGGACGTCGGGCAGATCGGGCTCGCGCAGGCGGGTCGCACGCAGGCGGGCGGCGCGGACCGTGGCGGCGTCGACGCTCATGCGGTGAGGATGCCAGGCGCTCCCGACACCGGACCCCCCACCGCTCCCGTTGTGGGCATGAAATCTGCAGCTTTCCCGGGACAAGAGCTGCAGATTTCATGCCCACAACGGAGGGGGTGCGTCAGGCACGGGGTGGTGCGTCAGGCACCGGGGGTGGCCCGTCAGGCCAGGTCGAGCCGCACCGTCGCGTAGGAGTGCGCCGGCAGGGTGACCTCCAGACCGCGCGTGTGCGGGCGGATCGCCGCGAGCTCGACCGGGGCGACGGCGTCGGGCGCCTCGGGCGTGTTGTGGGTGGCCAGCTCCGGCGCGGTGAGCACCCGCCCGCGGTGCCCGGTCACCTCACGTCCCCGCAGGTCCAGCACCACGGTGCGCTCGGCCGCCGCGTCCAGGTTGCTCAGCGAGACCAGCGCCGCACCGTCCTTGACCGAGGCCGACGCCGAGACCAGCGGCAGCTCGGCGCCGTCCGTCGCCCGCGTCGGCACGCCGTCGAGGTGCACGGCGAGGGAGTCGGCGTCGTGGTGGCCGGTGCTCATCTCGAACACGTGGTAGCTCGGCGTGCGCACCAGGGCGCCGGACTCCGGATCGGTGAGCAGCATCGCCTGCAGCACGTTCACCGTCTGGGCGATGTTGGCCATGACCACCCGGTCGGCGTGCCGGTGGAACGCGTCGAGGTGGACCGAGGCCACCAGGGCGTCGCGCAGGGTGTTCTGCTGGTACAGGAACCCCGGGTTGGTCCCCGGCTCCACGTTCCACCAGGTGCCCCACTCGTCGACCACGAGCCCCACGCGCCGGTGCGGGTCGTACCGGTCCATGACCTGACCGTGGCGCGTGAGCAGGTGCTCCATGAACCCGGCCTTCTGCAGGGCGAGGTACCACTCGTCCTCGGTGAACTCGGTGGCGGTCCCCTTGTCCTGCCAGGTGCCGGTCATCGTGTAGTAGTGCAGGGAGACGCCCTGGAACGGGGTGGCCGGAGCGGCGGCGTCGGCCGGGGCGTCGAGCGGGCCGAACGACTGCATCAGCACCTCGGTCCAGTGCAGGTCGTCGTCGGAGGCGCCCGCGGCGATCCGGTACACCTCGTTGCCGGCGTGGTCGCGCACGTAGGTGGAGTACTGGCGGGCCAGCGAGGCGAACTGCTCGACGCGTAGGTTCCCGCCGCAGCCCCAGGCCTCGTTGCCGATGCCGAAGAACGGCACCTTCCACGGCTCGTCGCGGCCGTTCTCGCGGCGCAGCGCCGCCATCGGCGAGTCGTCGGCCCGGGTCAGGTACTCGATCCACTCGCTCATCTCGGCGACCGTCCCCGAACCCACGTTGCCGCTGATGTAGGCGTCGGTGCCGAGCAGCTCGCACAGGTCCATGAACTCGTGGGTGCCGAACGCGTTGTCCTCGACGACGTCGCCCCAGTGGGAGTTGACCATGCGGGGACGCCGGTCGCGCGGGCCGATGCCGTCGCGCCAGTGGTAGTCGTCGGCGAAGCAGCCGCCCGGCCAGCGCAGGTTGGGGATGTGCAGGGCCCGCAGCGCCTCGACGACGTCGGTGCGGATGCCGCGGACGTTCGGCACGTCGGAGTCCTCCCCGACGTAGAAGCCACCGTAGATGCAGCGCCCGAGGTGCTCGGCGAAGTGCCCGTAGACGTGCCGCGAGATGCGGGGACCGGGCAGGTCCAGGTCGATGACAGCCGTTGTCTGATCCATCGCGCCAGTTTAACGATAAAATCAAGCAGGACGGAAGGACTCGATACCGTGACGCGCGTGAAGCCGACCATGAGCGACGTGGCCCGCGCGGCGGGCGTGTCCGCGATGACGGTCTCCAACGTCCTCACCGGGCGCCGCCGCGTCGGGGCCGCGACCCGCGCCCGGGTGCAGCAGGCGGCCGCCGACCTCGGCTACGAGCTCAACCTCACCGCGCGGCACCTGCGCGCCGGCCGCACCGACACCGTCGCGCTCGTCGTGCCGCACTTCGACCACCCGTACTACGGCGAGCTCGCCGCCCGCCTGGCCCGCCTGCTGGCCGCCGACGGCCGCCACCTCGTCGTCGAGCAGACCGGCGCGAGCCGGCAGGCCGAGCTCGCCGCCGTCGGGCAGGCTCGCTGGCAGCTCTACGACGGCGTGCTGCTGTCGGTGGTCGGGATGTCCGCGGCCGACGTGGCGGACCTGGAGACCTCGGTACCGCTCGTCCTGCTCGGCGAGCAGGAGATGCCGGCGCGGTGGGACCACGTCCGCATGGACAACGTCGCGGGCGCGCGCCTCGCCACCGCGCACCTCCTGGCCACCGGGTCGCGGCGGGTCGCGATCGTCGGCGGGACCGACCCCGCCCCCGAGGGCGGCATGATGCCCGCCCGGACGGCCGGCTGGTCCGCGGCCCACACCGACGCCGGCACCGTGCCCGCCCCGGAGCTGCTGGTCCCCGCACCCTCCGACCCGTTCCACGGACGCGACGCCGTGCGCCGGCTCCTGCGCGAGGGCATCGCCTTCGACGCCGTCTTCGCCGTCACCGACACGCTCGCCACCGGGGTGCTCGCCGGTCTGGCCGAGGCCGGGCTGCGGGTGCCGCAGGACGTCCAGGTGGTCGGCTTCGACAACCTCGCCACCTCCGAGCTCACGGTGCCGGCACTGACGACCGTCGACCCCGCCCACGAGCAGATGGCCGCGGACGCCCTCCGGCTCCTCGATCGGCTCGGGACCGGCCGCTCCGGCGTCGGCGCTCCGGACGGGCCACCCGCCGAGCACGTCACCGCACCGGTCCGCCTGATCCCCCGGGCCACCACCCGGCCCGCCTGAGCGGGAGGGGCCTCAGGCGCCCGCCGGCTGCTCCGCGCGCACGATCTCGATCCGGCCGCCCATCCCGACCATCTCGAGGACCTCCGTCACGGCCTCGGACGGTTCGAGGAGTCGCACCGGGGCGCCCGTCTCCTGCCCGAGCATGTAGATCTGCAGGATGAAGGCGACCCCCGAGGAGTCGATGAAGGTGACGTCCCGCACGTCCAGGACGATCGGCGTCGCCGCCGGGCGCGAGACGACGGCCGCCATGGCGTCGCTCGCGGCTTCGCGCAGCGCAGCGTCCACCTCACCCCACAGGGTCAGGTACGTGCCGTCCTCCTGGTGCTGGCAGGAGATGCCGGACCCGGCTTCCGGGTCGGTTTCCGTGGTGAGTTCAGTGTCCATCGAGGTCACGTGCTCCAGTTGTGCCGTCAGCGGCGAACCGCGGCAGTCGCTCCCCCGAGGTCGACGGCCACGGGTCGAGTGTTCACCTGTCAGGCGGATTCGTCCAGTGGGGGTGGCGGTTCGTGCGGAATGTTCACGACGTCGTCGACTCCGGGTCGGTCGCCACCACCCACCGGGCCTCCAGCGCGCTGATCAGGTCTTTCACGGAAGATACCGGGCGACGGCGGAGCCTCGGGCTCGGTCGAGCGCCCGCTCGCGCCGCGTTCATCGCTGCTCCCCCAGCGCTCGCTCCGCATCCTGGACGGCATCGGGTTCCGGGTCGTGCTCCGTGCGTTCGGTCCGCCAGTACTCGGCGCCGTCCCGGGTCCGTGCCACCAGGCCCAGGTCGACCATCGCGCGCCGCAGCCCGACCGGGTCGGAGGCGAGATCGCCCAGGCGGTCGGTCAGGGCGCGCTCGTCGACCGGTTCGAGCAGGTGGGGCATGGCCATCGTCGCCAGGTAGCGGGTCACCGCCACCTTGTCGCGCCACCGACGCGGAGAACGCTCCAGCCGGCCCCCCGTGAGGAATCGCCGGGGGTCGCCGCCTGGTGCCGACGCGGTCACTCGTCCTCGTCGGGTTCGGTGCCGACCACGCGCTCGAGCTCCGTCCGCGCCGCGGTGCCCTCCGCGTCCTCGGTCGCGAGGTCTTCTGTCGCCAGGTCCTCGGCGTCCTCGGTCGCCGCGTCCTCCTCCGTCGCCAGGTCCTCGGCATCCTCCGAGCCCGCCGCGGAGGACGGCTCGGCGCTCGGCGACGGGCTGGGCGACGGCGAAGGCTTCGGCGACGTGGTCGGCGACGGCGTCGGGGTGGGCGAGGCCGACGGGCTGGGGCTCGGCTCCGGCGACGGCGACGGCGACGGCTCCGGCGACGGCGACGGCGACGGCTCCGGCGACGGCGACGGGCTGGCCGACGGCGTCGGCTTGGGCTTCACCGTCGGCGTCGGCTCCGGTGCCGGCTTCGGCAGGGCGCCGGTCGCCTGCTCCCCGCCCTTCGAGCCGCCCTGGTCCTTCGCGCCGCTCGTGTTCTTCGAGCCGCCCTTGTCCTTCGCGCCACCCTGATGCTTCGAACCCCGGTCCTTCGCGCCACCCGCGTCCTGCGCACCGCCGTCGTCCCGGCCGTCCGCCCCCGCACCGCCGTCGTCACCCGTCGCGGTGCCCACGGACCCGACGCCGGAGACGTCGGCGGTCGAGGTGGCGCGGTCCGGGATCGGACCCGCGGCGAAGAACTCGAAGTGCCACGGCTCGGGCTTGGTCCCGCCGGGACGCGCCCAGGAGGGGTTGTCCCAGCCGTAGTCGGGGCCGTGCACCCGCAGCCACGCGTACTCCGCGGACGCACCGCCGGAGATGGGCGTCGAGAGGTCGAGCGCCAGGCCCCAGCCGTGGTTGGAGGTGCCCGGCACCGCGGCCAGATGGGGCTTGGTCGCGCGCACGGCCACCTGCGCGGCGTACGACCGGTAGGAGTCGGTGATCGGGATGTCCACGCCGAACCGGTCCCGGTAGGCCGCGTTCAGGGCGGCGAACTGCTCCGCGGCGTCGCACCGCAGCAGGTGCCCCGGCGCCGAGGCGATCTCGCACAGCACCGAGGCGGGAATGTTGCCGTTGCTGTAGCCCGCCGTGGAACCGGCGTGCTCGGCCACGACCGACGCCAGCGCTGCCGACAGCGTCCCGTCCAGGTCGTCCAGCGGGATGCCGTTCGCGGTGACGCGGACGCCGTCGGCCGTGACGAACGTGCCGTCCGGCAGCTCCGTGACCGCCGGGCGCACGTCCACGACGAAGGTGGTCGACGCAGCGTTCAGCAGGGACACGAGCCGCGTGGCAGCCACCACGACGTCGTCGAACGTCACCGCGACGCCGCTCGCCACGGTGGCCGGTTCCTCGGCCGCCGGGGCCGCACCCGGGATCGTGTCTCCGCCGGCGGCGTCCGCTCCGGCACCGGAACCCGCCGTGCTGCCGGCCGGCGCGGCGTCGGCGGCCGGACCCGCGCCGAGTGCGTCGCCCACCGGGAACGTCTGCCCGCCGAGCAGCTCGTCGAGCGTGGGCAGCCCCAGCTGCGGGACGGCCGCCGACGCGTCGTCCTGTGCCGGCCGCGTGGAGGGGTCCGACGCCGCGCCGTGATCCGCGCCGTCGGCGTCGTCCGCCCGTCGGTCCGTGGGGGCCGTCGCGGCCGGGTCCGCGAGCCGCTGCCCGGCAGCGTCCTTCCCCTGCCCGGCACCACCCTTCCGGTCCACGGACCGCGCGTCGTCGCCCGTGCGGTCGTCCTGCTCGGCCCGCGCCGGGGGTTCCAGGTCCGCCATGCCCAGGCCGTCCGTCTCGACGTCGACCTCCGCCGCGTCGGCACCGCCCGTCGCCGCGTCGTCCTGCGCTCCGGCGTCTCCCGACCGGTACTGCACCACGTCGGGGCGGTCGGCGGGCGTCCCGACGCGCGGGACCACGGCCGCGTCCTGCTGCGCGACGTAGACGGCCAGCAGGGAACCGAGCTCGGCGGCGGCCTGCTGCATCTCGGGATCGACCTGCTGCCCGGACTCGAGCACCGCCATCTCGGCGTCCTCGACGACCTGGAGCACCTCGGCGACCGACTGCGGGCCGGTGGCCGACGACGCACCGACGACCTCGACGGCGTCGGCCGGAACCTGCTCGACCGGTGCCGAGAAACCGGGGTGCTGGGCCAGCCGGTTCCACGGGAGGTCGGCCACGGAGGCGGCCATGAAACCGGCCAGGAGGACCAGGGTGGCGCCGCCCGCACCGAGGGTCCGCAGGACGGGGTGGACGCGTTGGGCACGCGGTGCCGTCCACGCTGCGGCGACCGGGGTCCCCGCGACGACGGCATCGTCGCGTCCGCCCAGGTCACCGTCCTTGTCGACCGCCACGCGGAACCTTCCGAAGAGCTGCTGTGCTGCCGCTCACATCCTCGCACATCGGCGTGCACCGGTGCCGCGCGCAACATCCTCTGGGATCACTCTGCGGCACCGTCCCCGGGGCCGCCACCCCAGTCCGGCGAATTCGCCCCGGCGTCACCCGGGCGTTGCCCGCGGGCGCCGACCGGGCAGACTGGGAACCATGACCGACCGTGCCACGCCGACGCCGCAGATCGACCTCAACAGCGACCTCGGCGAGGGGATCGACCGCCGGAGCCTCGGTGGCGACGAACGCATCCTCGACGTCGTCACGAGCGCGAACGTCGCCTGCGGCTTCCACGCGGGCGATCCCGCCACGATGCGCCGCACCGTGCGCGGCGCCGTCGCACGCGGGGTCCGGCTCGGCGCGCACGTCGCCTACCGGGACCTGGCCGGGTTCGGGCGGCGGGAGATGGAGGTGGCGAGCGACGTGCTGCGCGCCGACATCGTCTACCAGCTCGGCGCCCTGCAGGGCGTGGCCGCCGCCGAGGGGGGTCGTGTGGAGTACGTCAAACCGCACGGCGCCCTGTACAACACGGCACAGGTGGACGAGCGGGTGGCGCACGACGTCGCCGCGGCGGTGGCCGCCGTCGACCCCGGCCTCGTGATGCTCGGCCAGCCGGGCAGCGCGGCGCTCGCCGCCGCCGAGGCGGCCGGGCTCGCCGTCGCGGCCGAGGCGTTCGCCGACCGTGCCTACACCCGCGCCGGGACGCTCGTGCCGCGCAGCGAGCCCGGGGCGGTGCTGGACGACGCGGAGGCGGTGGCCGCACGGGTCCTGCGGCTGGTCACGACCGGCGTCGTGACCGCCTCCGACGGCACCGAGGTGGCGGTCGCGGCCGACTCGGTCTGCGTGCACGGCGACACCCCGGGGTCGGTCCGCATGGCCGCGCGCGTGCGGGAGGTCCTCACTGCAAGCGGGGTGCGGTTGCGGTCCTTCGTCGGGTCGTGACGGTGGCGCCCGACGGCGGGACGCGGCCCGCGGCCGGACCGGACCGCGTGCGGGTGCTCGTCGCCGGCGCCGACGCCCTGCTCGTCGAGGTCGCCGACCTCGTCGCCGCGACGGCCCTGCACCGCTCGCTGACCGACGCGCCCGTCCCGGGCGTGCGGCAACCGGTGCCGGGCGCCCGGACCGTGCTGGTGCCGTTCGACCCGTGGGTCGTGGCGGCCCCCGCGCTCGCGGTGACCCTGCGGGAGCGGGCCCTCGCCGCGGCGTCCGGTACCGGCGGCGCGGGACGTCTGGTCGAGGTCCCCACGGTGTACGACGGCGAGGACCTGGACGACGTCGCCGCCCACCTGGGCTGGAGCCCGGCCGAGGTGGTGCGCCGGCACACGGGTTCCGCCTGGACGGTGGGGTTCGTCGGGTTCGCGCCGGGCTTCGGCTACCTGGTCGGTGACGACCCGGACCTCGTCGTGCCGCGGCGCGACACCCCCCGCACCCGCGTGCCGGCGGGGGCGGTGGCGCTGGCCGGGGAGTACTCGGGGGTGTACCCGCGCCCGAGCCCCGGTGGCTGGCAGCTCGTCGGCCGCACCGACGTCGTGACCTGGGACCCCGCCCGGGAATCACCCGCGTTGTGGGTCCCCGGCGACCGGGTGCGGTTCACCGCGGTGCGGGAGCAGGTACGCGCTGTCGGTGCGCTCGGCAGCTCCGACCCGGATCGGCAGCCTGAGCTGCCGAGCGAGAGCGGAGCTGCCGAACGCACCGGCCTCGTCGTGATCGAGCCCGGACCCCTCACCCTCGTCCAGGACCTCGGCCGCCCCGGCCACGCCGACCTGGGCGTGGCGACGTCCGGCGCCGCCGACCCCCGCAGCCTGCGCGCCGCGAACCGCGCCGTCGGCAACCCCACCGGGTCCGCCGCCGTGGAGACGCTCGGCGGGCTGCGCCTGCGCGCCCGGGGACGCGCCGTCGTCGCCGTCACCGGTGCGCTCGTGCCCGTCCACGTCGTGCCCGACGACGGCGGCCCCGCCCGGCAGCAGGCCCTCGGCCGGCCGTTCGCGCTGGCCGAGGGCGACGAGCTCTCCGTCGGCGCGCCCGAGCACGGGCTGCGCGGCTACGTCGCGCTCCGCGGCGGTGTCGACGTGCCGCACGAGCTCGGCTCCCGGTCCGCCGACGTGCTCGCCGGGCTCGGACCCGGGCCCCTGCGGACCGGCGCCGCGCTGCCCCCCGGGCCGCCGCCGTCGGACGCCGTGGCCACCGACGACGTCGGCGCACCCGACCCCGGCTCCCTGCCCGCCCCCGGTGACGTCGTCGAGCTGCGCCTCGTGCTCGGACCGCGGCAGGACTGGTTCACCCCCGACGCGCTGCACCTGCTGGCCACGCAGGAGTGGGAGGTCACCGCACGGTCGAACCGGGTCGGGCTGCGGCTGTCCGGACGCACCCCGCTGGCCCGCACCGACGCCGCCGCCCGGGCCGAGCTGCCCAGCGAGGGCGTGGTCACCGGCGCGCTCCAGGTTCCCCCCGACGGGCAGCCCGTCCTCTTCCTGGCCGACCACCCCCTCACCGGGGGGTATCCCGTCGTCGCCGCGGTGCCGACGTCGGACCTGTGGCTCGCCGGCCAGGCGCCCCCCGGGGCCCGCCTGCGCTTCCGTGTGACCTGAGTGTGCGCAAGATCTCCACGTCTTCTGTGGTGGTCACCACACACAAAGCACGACGTCCCGGGCACAATCGACCCATGACGTCGACGACGACACCCTCCTCGACCGGGCGAGCACCCGGCCGCATCGCGGCGGCCGGCCTCCTGGCGGTCACCATGATGCTCGGCGCCTGCTCCGCACCCGACGACGTGGAACGGTTCATCGCCGACGCCCAGGTCCAGGCCGACAGCCTCGAGGCCGACATCCAGGAGCTCTCCGACCAGGCATCGGACCTCACCACCGGGATCGGGGAGGACGTCACGCACGCCGTCGACTCCGCACAGGCCGCCACCGACGAGGCGCGGACCGCCCTCGACAAGGCCGCCGAGTCCTCCGACGGGGCCGTCGTGGCGCTCGCGGACGCTCAGGTCGCGCTCGAGGCGGCGTCGGCCGAGCTGCACCACGTCATCGAGAACACCGAGGCGCCGCCCGAGGTCGTGAACGCTCTCACCGAGCTGCAGGAGCAGATCGACGCGCTGCGGGGCGAGACGGAGAACGCCGCCGAGTAGCCTCGCTCCCCGCCCGGGGTGCCGCCCGGGTCAGCCGAGCCACTCCGTCGCCGCGGCGACCAGGAGGTCGACGCCCAGGTCGAGCGTCGGTTCCGGCACCGGCGCGAAGGACGGCGAGTGGTTCGGTGCGACGCCGTCGGGCAGGCCGCCCAGGCCGGTCGTGCGCGCCGGGTCGAACGCCCCGAACAGCGCCGGGTCGCACCCGCCCAGGTTCCAGTAGACCAGCGGGGCGTCCGCCGCCGAGGCCAGGTCACCCACGTCCTCCGACCCCGGCATCGGAGCCAGGGCGACGACGGCGGGCCGGCCGCCGGCCGCCTCGATCGTGGCGCGGTGGTCGTCCAGGACGCGGGCGAGGACCGCGCGGGTGCGCTCGGACGCCTGCGGGTCGTTGACCGTGAGGTTGAACGTCGCGACCTGCTCGTACTCCGGCGGGTGCGGTGCGCCGGACGCCGCGGCCTCGGCGTCGACGATCCGGTGGACGGCGGCCAGCACCCGCTCGCGCACGCCCTCGTCGAACGTGCGCACGTTGACGCCCAGCTCGGCACGGTCCGGGATGATGTTCGCCTGCGTGCCCGCCCGGACCGATCCGACGGTCACCACGGCCTGCTCCCCGGCGCCGACCTCCCGCGCCACGATCCCCTGCAGGCGCTGGATCGTCGCGGCCGCCATGAGCACCGGGTCCACCGTCGCCTCCGGGCTGGAGCCGTGCCCGCCCGTGCCGTGCAGGGTGATCCGCAGGGAGTCCGCCGTCGCCATCGCCGTGCCGGGCGTGAGGTTGGCGACCCCCACGGGGAAGGGCATGACGTGCTGGCCGAGGACGACGTCGGGGGTGCCGATCCGGGCGTAGAGGCCGTCGGCCACCATCGCCCGGGCACCCGCCCCGACCTCCTCCGCCGGCTGGAAGAGGACCTGCAGGGTGCCGGACCACTCGGCGCGGCGGGCGGCCAGCTCGGCCGCGGCGCCCAGCAGGCAGGTGACGTGGACGTCGTGCCCGCACGCGTGCATGGTGCCGGTCTCGTGGCCGTCCGACGTCGTGGCGGTATCCGTCGAGGCGTAGGGCAGACCCGTGCGCTCGGCCACCGGCAGGCCGTCCATGTCCGCGCGGAGCAGCACGGTGGGGCCGTCGCCGTTGGCCAGGACGCCCACGACGCCGGTGGTGCCGATGCCCTCGTGCACCTCGAAGCCCGCCGTCCGGAGGCGCTGCGCCACCAGGCCCGCCGTGCGGTGCTCGGCGAAGGCGAGCTCCGGGTGGGCGTGCAGGTCGGTGTAGATCGCCGTCAGCTCGGCGGTGGAGAGGGTGCTCATGGGGTCATGATGCCCGGCGCGTGCACCTCGGCGCGGTGACGGGAAGAGTAGGGGGCATGACCGAGGACGACCGCACCCTGCACCTGCGCATCGGCCACGACGAGATCGTCGTCCGGCACCGCTACGAGACCCTGAGCATCGCCAACGACATCTGCATCGGCCTGTGGTTCGTCATCGGTTCGGTGCTGTTCTTCTCCGACGCCACGGCCACGGCGGGCACCTGGCTCTTCCTGGTCGGCAGCGTCCAGATGCTGGTGCGCCCGGGGATCCGGCTGGCGCGCCGGGTCCATCTGCAGCGGATCGGGTCGGCCGGCGCGGAGACCGCTCGCGACTTCTGAGCACGGGTCGGCTCAGTCCGGGTCGGCCGGGTCCAACGGCGCGTCGGGGTCGAGGTTCACCGTGCCCCGGCGCCAGTACCCCGCCACGGTCGCGCGGTCCCGCCCGAGTCCCAGGTCCTGGCGCAGGCAGCGGCGCACGGCCGCCAGCTCGCCGGCCTCGCCGAGCGCCACGACGTACTCGTCGTCGTCCAGGGCACCGAGCGACCGCACCGACTCGACCATCTGCCCGGGGCCGTCGGTCCGGTAGAGGATCTCCACGTCCGCACGGCCCAGCTCCGCCTCGACGAACGACTCGTCGACGTCGTCGCCGATCTCCACGATCGCCGTCACCGGCACGTCCGCCCCGACGGCGTCGACCCAGCGCGCGGCGGCGGGCAGACCGGTCTCGTCGACCACGAGCGTCAGCCGCCCGATCCCGGTGGGCACACCGAGGCTGCTCGCCGGTCCGGCGAGCACGATCTCGTCGCCCACGGCGGCGCGCGCCGCCCACGCGGACGCCGGCCCGCCGCCGTCGTGCCGCACCCAGTCGACGTCGACCTCGGCGGCGCCGTCGACCGTCCGGGTGGCACGCACGGTCATCTCGCGCGAGACGGAGACCCCGCCGGTGGCACGCTGGAGCCCGCCGTCGGGGGCGAGCGTCGGGGCGTGCAGCGCACCGGTGGCGGGGTCCGGCAGGAAGACCTTCACGTGATCCTCCGGGCCCGGGGCGCGCAGCGCGGCGAGCGACGACGGCGCGGCCGGGTCGGCGCCGTCGGCGTCCCGCAGCGTGGTGCGGACCATCGTGCCGGTGAGCGCACGGACCGCGTGCACGCGGGCGCGGCGGGGAACGGGCTGGGACGAGGTGCGGGGCCGGTCGAACACCTGACGATCACATCATGGATGGACCGGGGACCGGGATCTGGTGCCGGGCGCCCCGATCCGGGACACTGGGGAAATGACCGATCCGTACCAGCCCTACTCGACCCCGGGGTCCTCGGGCGCCGGTGAACCCGGCCACGGCGGCGGACAGCCGCACACCGACCCGCACCAGCCGCCTCCCGGCTACGGCCAGCCCGGTTACCCGCCCGCGGGGTACGGCCAGCAGCCGGGTTACGGCCAGCCCGCGGGGTACGGCCAGCAGCCGGGTTACGGCCAGCAGCCCGGCTACGGCCAGCCGACGTATCCGGGCTACGCCCCGGACCCGCCCGGCAAGACGCTGGGCATCATCGGCTTCGTGCTGGCCTTCGTCTTCTCCCCGGCCGGGATCGTCCTGAGCGCGATGGCGCTGTCCGAGTCCAAGAAGGTCGGCTACGACAACGTCCTCGGCAAGTGGGGATTCTGGCTGTCGATCGCCTTCACCGCGCTGGGCGTCCTAGCGGTCATCGGCTACGTCGTGTTCGTGGTCGCCGTCTTCGGCACGATGAGCGCGGCGTTCACCTCCACCGTCTGACCGGCGTCGGCCTCGGGTGCGTCCGGAGCGGGACGCACCCGGGGCCTTCGCGAACGGCGTCCGGAGCCAAGCCTTCGCTGCCGGCTCCGCGCGGGCGACGAACGCCTGACGGTCGCCGCACTATGCGCCCCGCGGCGACCCTGCCCAGGGATCGATGGCCTCGGCGCCTGCAGCGGCCAGGTGCCGCACGTTCCGGGTCGCCACCACCGCACCGTGCACCCGTGCGACCGCGGCGATCATGAGGTCCAGATCGCCCACGACCCGGCCCTCCCGCTCGCTGCGGGCTCGCACGACGGCATACTCGGCTGCCGCAGCGCCGTCGAACGGCAGAACACGATCTGCGAACCGGTCTTCGAGAACCGCGATCACCCCGGCGGACAGGCCGTCACGTCGACGTCCCGGCGGAAGCAGCGCCACCCCCGACAACATCTCCGCGACCACGATCGACGTGGTCCACAGGCCCTCCCCGTGGTCCCGGAGCCAGTCCAGCACGACGGGCTCGGGCCGTGGTCGCAGGACCTCCGAGACGACGTTCGTGTCGACGAGATACCGCGTCACCGGTCGAGGCTCGGCACGCCTCGGGACGGCGAGCTCCGACGTGCCGGAACCCAGTCGTCGTCCCAGTCGGACCAGGCGGCGGCGACGGCGGACCGCGCACGATCGATCCAGTCCTGGGCCTTCGGCTCTGCCCAGCTCAGATCGACCGGTGCGCCGGCAACCCCGGCGGCGAGGATCGCACGGGCCTCGGCCTCCATCGAGCGGTGGTGGTCGCGCGCCTGCTCCTTGAGCTTGGCGTGGAGCTCGTCCTCGAGCCCGCGCACCGTGATCGTGTGCCCCATCCCGACCTCCTCCGTAGGTTGACAGCACAATGCTAGCACTGCACTATCGGCTTGCACACCTTGCGAGAATGGATCCCCGTGAGTGCCGAGCAGTCATCCGCCCCGCAGCCCGCCGACGACGGCGGGTCGCGCGCTGACGGCGGGTCGCGGGGCGGCGAGGCTCGGGTCCGTACGCAGGAACCACCGCAGGAGACCGGGCGCCGCGACGGCGAACGCCGCGGCCCACGGGGCACGGGTCGGAACCGGGGGCGGAACCGCGGCCGACGTGGTGCACCGCGCGACGGCCGCGGCCCCGCGCGGGTGAGCCGCGAGCAGCTGGAACGCGCCGCCGCCGCGCGGGCCGCCGTCGTCGTCCCCGAGATCACCTACCCCGAGCAGCTGCCCGTCTCGGCCCGTCGCGACGACATCGCCGCCGCGATCCGCGAGAACCAGGTCGTGGTGGTCGCGGGCGAGACCGGCTCCGGCAAGACCACGCAGCTGCCGAAGATCCTGCTGGACCTCGGGCGCGGGCGGACCGGTCAGATCGGGCACACCCAGCCCCGGCGGATCGCCGCGCGCTCGGTGGCCGACCGCGTCGCCGACGAGCTGGGGACCGAGCTGGGTGGTGTCGTCGGCTACCAGGTCCGGTTCACCGACACCTCCAGCGCGGACACGCTGGTCAAGGTGATGACGGACGGCATCCTGCTCGCCCAGATCCAACGCGACCCGGAGCTGCTCGCCTACGACACGATCGTCATCGACGAGGCGCACGAGCGGTCCCTCAACATCGACTTCCTGCTCGGGTACCTCTCCCGGCTGCTGCCCCGCCGCCCGGACCTCAAGCTGATCATCACCTCCGCCACGATCGACTCCGACCGGTTCGCGGCGCACTTCTCCCCGGCGCACCTGGCCGAGATCGGTGGCGCGCCGCCCGCCGTCGTCGAGGCGCTGCCCGACGCCGCCCCCGTCGTCGAGGTCACCGGGCGCACCTACCCCGTCGAGATCCGCTACCGGCCGCTCACCCCGGACGCCGACCGGCCGGGGAGGAAGAAGGGCGAGGAGAAGGACCTCGTCACGGGCATCGTCGAGGCCTGCGACGAGCTGATGCGCGAGGGCTCCGGAGACATCCTCGTGTTCCTGTCCGGCGAGCGAGAGATCCACGACGCCGCCGACGCGCTCGAGGGTCACCTGAAGGAACGTGTCCGCGACCCGAAGCACCCCCAGCACGTGGAGATCCTGCCGCTGTACTCCCGGCTGTCCTCGGCCGAGCAGCACCGCGTCTTCCAGTCGCACCCGGGCCGGCGCATCGTGCTGTCCACGAACGTGGCCGAGACGTCGCTGACCGTGCCCGGCATCCACTACGTCGTCGACCCGGGCACCGCCCGCATCTCGCGGTACTCCAAGGCCACCAAGGTCCAGCGGCTGCCCATCGAGCCGATCAGCCAGGCGTCGGCCAACCAGCGGTCCGGGCGGTCCGGGCGCGTGGCCGACGGCATCGCGATCCGGCTGTACTCGGCCGAGGACTTCGAGGGCCGTCCCGAGTTCACCGAGCCGGAGATCCTGCGCACCTCGCTCGCCTCGGTGCTGCTGCAGATGATCTCCGTGGGGGTGGTCGGCTCCCCCGACGACGTCGCGCGCTTCCCGTTCGTCGAGCCCCCGGACACCCGCGCCGTGCGCGACGGCGTCAACCTGCTCTCCGAGCTCGGCGCGCTCGAGCTCTCGGGGCGCGGCGGCTCCGGCCGGACGCGGCTCACCGACGTCGGCCGCACGCTGGCTCGACTGCCCATGGACCCACGGCTGGCGCGCATGGTCATCGAGGGCTCCCGCCTCGGCGTCGCCCGCGAGGTCGCGATCATCGCCGCCGCCCTGTCCATCCAGGACCCCCGCGAACGCCCCACCGAGTCCCGCGAGCAGGCCGACCAGGCGCACGCCCGGTTCACCGATCCCACGTCGGACTTCCTGAGCTATCTGAACCTGTGGGAGTACCTGCGCGAGCATCAGCACCAGATGGGCTCCTCGGCGTTCCGCCGCCTCTGCAAGAACGAGTACGTCAACTTCCTGCGGGTGCGCGAGTGGCAGGACGTCGTCGCCCAGCTGCGGCAGATGGCCAAACAGCTCGACATCGACATGTCGTTCCGGCCCTCCACCACGGGCCCCACGACCGACGGGGACGGCGACGGCGAGGCGAGCTGGAAGCGGTCCTGGGACGGCGACACCGTCCACCGCGCCCTGCTGGCCGGGATGCTCTCCCAGATCGGCATGCAGGACACCGGCGAGGTCAAGGCGTCCGCGGTGGCTCATCTGCGCGGCGAGGCCCGTGCGCGGGCGCTGCGGCAGGCCGCCAAGCGGGCACGGAACGAGTACCTCGGGGCGCGGGGCGCCCGCTTCGCGATCTTCCCCGGCTCCCCGCTGAGCAAGAAGCCGCCGGCCTGGATCATGGCCGGCGAGCTCGTCGAGACCTCCCGGCTGTGGGCGCGCGACGTCGCGAGGATCCAGCCCGAGTGGGCCGAGGAGCTCGCCGGGGATCTCGCGAAGCGCACCTACTCGGACCCGCACTGGTCCACCAGGCAGGGCGCCGCAATGGCCACCGAGAAGGTGCTGCTGTACGGAGTGCCGATCGTCGCGGACCGCCCCGTGCTGTTCGGGAAGATCGACCCCGAGGGTGCGCGGGACCTGTTCATCCGGCACGCCCTCGTCGAGGGGCAGTGGACCACCCACCATCAGTTCTTCGCGGAGAACCGGCGGCTGCTCGCCGAGGCCGAGGAGCTCGAGGCGCGGTCCCGGCAGCGCGGGCTCGTGGCGAGCGAGGACGACCTGTTCGCCTTCTACGACGAACGAGTCCCGGCGTCGGTGGTCAGCGCCCGGCACTTCGACTCCTGGTGGAAGAAGGCCCGCCGCGACGACCCCGACCTGCTGACGTTCACGCTCGACCAGCTCGTCGACGCGGACGCCGTGGACACCTCCGAGTTCCCCGAGACGTGGACGCAGGGCGAGGTCACCCTGCCGCTGACGTACCAGTTCCAGCCCGGTTCCGACGCCGACGGCGTCACCGTCCACATCCCCCTGTCGATCCTCAACCGGGTCAGCCCCGACGGGTTCGACTGGATGGTGCCCGGCCTGCTCGACGAGCTGTGCGTCGCCACGATCCGGTCGCTGCCCAAGGCGGTCCGCCGCGAGCTCGTGCCGGCGCCCGACGTCGGCTCGGCAGTGGCCGCGTGGCTGCGGGCGAACGCACCCGCGTGGGAGGACATCACCCGGGCCGGTGACATGGCCACCCCGTTCCACGTCGAGTTCACGCGCGCCGTGCGCGAGGTGCGCGACGTCGTCATCGACGACGACGTGTGGGACGCCGAGCGCATCGAGCGGCTGCCGGCCCACCTGCGCGTGACGTTCCGGGTCGAGGGTCCGCCGAACCCCGCCGAGGACGGCGGCGGATCGCGTCGCGGCGGCGGTTCGCGGCGCAGCGGCGGCCCGGCCGGCGGGGGCCGACGGCGGAAGGCCGGTGGCACGGTCGGGCGCGGACCCCGGACGGCTCAGCCGACCGGCCCCGTGGTGCTCGACGAGTCGAAGGACCTGCTCTCGCTGCAGAAGACGCTGGCTCCCCAGGCCGAGGCCGCGGTGCGGGCGGCCGTCAAGGGGGCGGTCGGCGTGGCGTTGGAGGAGGCCGCTCGCGCGGCGTCCGGAGCGGATTCGGTGTCGGGGGCGTCGGTCTCGCAGGGGGAGGCGCCGCCTCGCTCACGGGCCCCGGGGGGCCCTCCGCTACGGCTTGACGGCGGCGCCTCCCCCTCCGAGTCCGACGGCGCTCCGGTGACCCCCGCTACGGGGTCACCGGGCGATGAGGGTGCTCGCGGTGGTGCTGTCGTGCAGGAGGCCGAAGGGCTGACGACGTGGCCGGAGGGCCTCGCGGGCGGGGTGCTGCCCGACGTGGTGTCGACCGATCTCGGCGGGGGCGTCGTCGTGCAGGGGTATCCCGCGCTCGTCGAGGAACGCGGTGCGACGGGCTCCGGCTCGTCCGGCACGTCGCCGTCGGTGGCGTTGCGCATCCTGGCCGACGCGTCCGGGCGGGACGCCGCGCACGCGGCCGGGGTCCGGCGCCTCCTGCTCTCCGAGACGGCGTTGGCGACCGCGCGGATCACGTCGCGGTGGTCGGCGAAGCAGTCGCTGACGCTGGCGGCCGCGCCGTACCGGAACACCGATGCGCTGGTGGCGGACCTGCAGCTCGCCGCCGTGATCGCGCTGACCAGCCCGGACGCCGACAAGGCACCGGGGACGCCGACCGGGGGTCCCGTCGCCGTACAGATCCGTGGTGCCGAGGTGTACAAGGATGCTGTCACGTTCGTGCGCCGGCACCTGGAGGACGAGGTGCACCGCGTGGTCGGGCATGTCGTCGCCGCGCTCACCGCGTGGCGCACGGTCGAGGGCGAGGTGCGCGCGTCGTCGTCGCTGGCCCTGCTCAACACCCTCCAGGACGTGCGCGACCACGTGGCCGGGCTCGTGCACGACGGCTTCGTCTCCGCGACCCCACCCCGACGGCTCGCCCACCTGGTGCGCTACCTGCGGGCGGCGTCGTACCGGCTGGACAAGGCGCAGTCGAACCCCGCCCGCGACGGCGAGCTCGCCTGGCGTGTCCAGGACGTCACCGCGGCCTACGACACCGCGCGAGCGGCGTACGCAGCGGGGGCGGCCGACCCGGCGCGGGCTGCCGAGCTGACCGAGGTGCGCTGGCTCCTCGAGGAGCTGCGGGTCTCGCTGTTCGCGCAGCAGCTCGGCACGGACGGCGCCGTCAGCGAGAAGCGGATCCGCAAGATCCTCACCCCCGGCGGCTGGTGAGCCCGGCGCCGGCCGTCCTCGTTCACGGGGAGACCGGCATGCCCACCTCGCGCGGGGGCGCCACGGCTGCGTCCAGCACGACACGTTCTCCGAGCGGTTCGTCCAGCTCGACCGTGAACGGCGTGGCGGGGTTCGACGGGCAGGTCTGGTCACCGCCCTCCGGGTCGACGACGATCGCCAGGTGGACCGCCGTCGTCGACTCGCGCTGCTCGGCCACCCGCACCCGACCCTGCGCGTCCAAACCCGAGTGGCACGCCGTCTCGGTCACGAGCAGAGCGATCTCGCGGGAGTCCGGGTCCGGCGGACGGTCCGGATCCAGGGTTACGGTCGCAACTTCGCCGCCGACGTCGCGGTGCAACGCGCAGGAGCCGTACGAGCTCAGCACCCATGTCGGTGACGGCTCCAGGTTGACGGCCTCGGTCCATTCCACGGTCAGCATCTCGTGGGTGCGCACGTCCCCCGCTCCACGGTCGTCGACGGTGTCGAGCTCACGAACGAGCGCGAGCCACTCCGGGGTCTCGGTGACGACCAGCCAGTCGGCGGGGTCCACGGCGGGTACCTCCTGGCCCTGCAGGGCCAGGCGTCCGTCCTCCCCGAGCTCCCGCGCGGAACGTCCCGCGTCCAGCGCCTCGGCGGGGACCGGCTCGCCCCAGCAGGTGTAGACGACGGCGTCGCTCCCACCACCGGACACCGGCGCGCCGGTCCCGGCGCACCCGCCCGCGAGCGCCGCCGTCGCGCACCCGAGCGCCGCCACAATGCGTCTCATGACCGGATCATGGCGCACCCCGGGCCTGTCGTCCACGGAGGCGCCGCCTTGACCCGGGCGGGCGCCTGTGTCACTGTACTAAGCACTTCATACAAGAGAGGTGCGGCCGCGTGGAGTTCGACACCAGCACACCGATCTGGGGACAGCTCGTCGCCGAGTTCTCCCGACGGATCGTCACCGGCACGTGGCCGGCCGGCGGCCGGATCCCGGGCGTCCGCGACCTCGCCGGTGACCTCGGGGTGAACCCCAACACCGTCCAGCGGGCGCTCTCCGAGCTGGAGCGCCGGGACGTGTGCCGGTCGGAACGCACCGCAGGTCGGTTCGTCACATCGGACACCGCCCGGGTCGACGCGCTGCGCGCCGAGCTCGCCCAGGAGGTCGCGGACGACTTCGTGCGACGCGCACACGGACTCGGCATGACACCCGCCCAGGCACAGCGACTGATCGAGGAGCGATGGAATGACCACCACACCAGCCCTGCAGCCGGGGAGTGAGCGCGCCGTGCCCGAACCCACCGCCCTGATCAGCGTGCGGGGCCTCACCGTGCGTTACGGCGCCCGGACCGCCCTCGACGCGCTCGACCTCGACCTGCACGCCGGGCAGATCGTCGGCCTGCTCGGCGAGAACGGTTGCGGCAAGTCGACACTGCTCAAGACCCTCGCCGGCGTGTACGCCGACCACCGCGGCGACGTCCGGATCGCCGGGCACCCCCTCGGCCCGCGGACCAAGGCGGTCGTGTCCTACCTGCCCGACCGCAGCGCCCTGCCCGAACGGGCTCGCGTCCGCTACTGCCTCGACCTGTTCGCGGACTTCTACCCCGACTTCGACCGAGCCCGCGCCCAGACGCTCCTCGCCCGCTTCCGCCTCGACCCCGCGCTGCGCCTCAAGGAGATGTCCAAGGGGATGCGGGAGAAGGCGCACATCGCGCTCGCCATGTCCCGCCGCGCCCGCGTGTACCTGCTCGACGAACCGATCTCCGGCGTCGATCCCGCCGCCCGGGAAGGAATCCTCGGCGGCATCCTGGACACGCTCGACCCCGACTCCCTGCTGGTCGTCGCCACCCATCTGGTGCACGACCTGGAGACGTCCCTCGACTCCGTGGTGATGATGCGGCACGGTCGTGTGCTGCTCGCCGGGGACGTCGACGACCTGCGCGCCGAGCACGGCGGCAGCCTCGAGCAGATCTTCCGGAAGGTGTACGGCTCATGATCACCCTGCTCAAGCACGAGCTCGTCCAGACCCGCGCGATGCTCGGGCTCGTAGCCGGCGCGTCCGCACTGCTCACCCTCACCGGGGCGGCGCTCGCCGCGACGGGCTGGCCGGTCCTGGCGCCGCTCGGCACCGTCGTCGCCCTGATGTCGACCGTCGGGCTCGTCCCGGTGACGCAGGTCCTGCTCGCCGTGCACTACTGGCAGTCCAGCTACGGCCGGGTCGGCTACCTCACGCAGACCCTGCCCCTGCGCGGGACCACGATCTTCTGGGCCAAGATGCTCTGGGCCTGGGCGGTCTCGATCGTCATGACCGGCATCGCTGTCGCCGTCGCGCTCCCCGTCGGCGAGCTGGTCGCACGAGCCACCGGACGATCCCTGCGGGTGCTGGAGACTCTGCGCGAAGGGTGGGCCACCCTCGCCGACATCGGTCCCGCCTGGGTCGCACCAGCAGCGATCGCCGTCGTCGTGGGTCTGATCCTCACCTGGCCCACCCAGTACTTCTTCGCCGCGTCCGTCGGCAGCCAGGCCCCCCTCAACAGGCTCGGGGCCGGTGGGCCGATCATCGTCTGGGTCGCCGTCTACGTGGCGGTCCAGGTGATCACCCTCGCGTCCTTCGCCGCCGTGCCCGTCGCCGTCGGGCTCGACGGCGGCCAGCTCGCGCTCGTGCCCTTCGACCTGCTCTCCGAGATGACCGCGGGCGGCACGGGGCCATCCGACGTCATGCCCGTCGGCTTCCTGCCCGGCCTGCTGCTCACGACGCTGGTCTGTCTCGGCTGGACGGTGCACTCCTGGAAGCGGCGGGTGTCGCTCGTGTAGGCCGTCGGACCGCCGCCCTCCCGGCGGCGGTCCGACCGGGCACCACGGCGACCTGCACCGGACGGGTCAGGGTCGAACCGGGGTATCGCCCGATACCGAGCAGCCGCCGTCGTGCCTAGTGTCGGAACATGAGCACTCCTCAGACCGCCCAGCCCCGCAAGCTCTACCGGCCGAGTCGCGGTCGGATCCTCGGCGGCGTGTGCGCCGGTATCGCCGACTACTTCGGGTGGGACCGGACCCTGGTCCGCGTCCTGGCCGTCGCATCGGTCCTGATCCCGGGGCCGCAGTTCCTCGCCTACGTCATCTTCTGGATCCTCATGCCCGACGAGCGCAAGGCGTTCGCGGCCTGAGCACCACCTCGCGAGGGGCGTACCTACTCCGCCGGCAGGTGCCCTACCTCGCGAGGCGGTGCCCTACCTCGCGAGGCGGTGGCCTACCCCGGGAAGGGGTGGCCTACCCCGCCGGCAGGTGGCCTATCCCGGGAAGGGGTGGCCTACCTCGCGAGGGGGTGCGGCGCGCGCGACCTCAGCGGATCTCGGTGGGCGGCACCGCGTCCATGTCGGTGAAGTCCTGGTTCTCCCCCGCCATCGCCCAGACGAACGAGTAGTTGGCGGTCCCCACCCCCGAGTGCACCGACCACGACGGCGAGATGATCGCCTGGCGGTCGGCCACGGTGAGGTGCCGGGTCTCGGTGGGCTCACCGCACAGGTGCAGCACCCGCGCGTCCTCCGGCAGGTCGAAGTACAGGTAGCACTCGGTGCGCCGGTCGTGGGTGTGCGCCGGCATCGTGTTCCACATGGAACCCTCGTGGAGCCGGGTCACGCCCATCACCACCTGGCAGGACTGCACCCCCTTGGCGTGCACGACCTGCTCCAGCGAGCGCCGGTTCGAGGTGACCTGGTCGCCGAGCTCGAGGGTGTTCCCCTCGCCGGGCAGCGTCAGCACCGTGGGATAGCTCGTGTGCGCGGGGGCCGAGAACAGGTAGAACGCGGCGCCCTCGCCCGCGAAGGTCACGTCCTGGGTGCCGCTGCCGAGGTACAGCAGGGCACCGTTCGGCAGCTCGTAGGACTCGCCGTCGGCGGTCACCGTCCCCGTGGCGCCCACGTTGACGATCCCGGCCTCGCGCCGCTGCAGGAAGTACTCGGCGCGCAGCTCGGCCGGGTTCGGCAGCGCGACCGGCTCGGCGCCGGGCAGCGCCCCGCCGAGCACGATGCGGTCGTGGTGGGTGTAGACCGTGCGGACCTCGCCGGGGACGAACAGGTCCTCGACGAGGAACCGGTCGCGCAGGTCCTGCGTGGTCATCCCCGGGATCTGCTCGGGGTTGGTCGCGTAGCGCTGTTCCATGATGCTCCTCCGTGTGGTGCGGTCGTTCGGTCGGTGATGCCGTGCGCGGCTCAGCGCACCAGCCAGCCGCCGTCCACGGGGACGACGGCCCCGTGGACGTAGGCCGAGGCCGGCGAGGCCAGGTAGACGACGATCCCCGCGAGGTCGTCGGGCGTCCCCCAGCGGCCGGCGGGGATGCGTGCCGAGATCGACTGCTCGCGCTCGGCGTCGGCGCGGATCGGCGCGGTGTTGTCCGTGGCCATGTAGCCGGGGGCCACGGCGTTGACGTTGACGCCCCGCCCGGCCCACTCGTTCGCGAGCGCCTTGGTCAGCCCGACGACGGCGTGCTTGGACGCCGCGTAGCCGGGCACGAGGATGCCGCCCTGGAAGGACAGCATCGAGGCGACGTTGATGATCGAGCCCGAGCCCCGCTCGAGCATGCCCCGGCCGACGGCGCGGGACAGGTGGAACACGGCGTCGAGGTTGACCGCCAGGACGGTGTCCCAGTCCTCGGCGGGGTGCTCGGCGGCCGGCGCGCGACGGATCGTGCCCGCGTTGTTGACCAGCACGTCCACCGCCCCCAGCGCGTCCTCGACCTCCGCGACGGCGGAGTCGAGGTCCGCCGGGGTCGCGGCGGCCAGGTCGCGCTGCACGCTGTGCACCCTGCGCCCCAGGGCCTCGACGCGGGCGATCGTCTCGGTGGGCACGCTGCGGTCCAGCAGGGCGACGTCCGCCCCGGCCTCGGCGAGCGCCACGGCGGCGCCCTGCCCGAGGCCGCGGCTGGTGCCGGTGACCAGGGCGACCTTCCCGTCGAGCCGGAACGTCTCGAGAATCATGCGTTGCCTCCGTCGGTGTCGGGCAGGACGGCGTCGGTCACGGTGTCCCGGGTCGGGACGGCGGGTGCGGCGGGCCACCAGGGCGAGACCCAGCCGGGCAGCGTGAGGCGGGTCAGCGCCTCCAGGTAGTAGTAGTCGCCCCACAGGCAGCCCTCGTCGACGCCCTTGCCCTTGGGGGCGTCGTAGACGGCGTGCAGCAGCAGCGCGTCGGCGCGCTGGTGCCGCGCCGGGGTGTACCCCGTCACCAGCGCGGCGAGCATCCGCCGTGCCGCGGCGTCGTACGCGGCGGCCCGGTCGGCGTCGGGCAGGACGGACGCGAGCTCCAGCAGCCCGCAGACCGCGATGGCCGCGGCCGAGGAGTCGCGGGGTGCCTGCGAGCCGTCGGTGTAGACCAGGTCCCAGAAGGGCACGCCGTCCGCCGGCAGGTGGGCGAGGAAGTAGTCGGCGCACCGCTGCGAGGCGCGCAGCGACTCCGGGTCGCCGGAGGTGCGGTGGTGCAGCGCGAACCCGAAGATCCCCCACGCCTGACCGCGCGCCCAGCAGGAGTCGTCACCGGCGCCCTGCTCGGTCGCGCCTCGCAGCGGCTCCCCCGAGACCGGGTCCCAGTAGAACGTGTGGAACGTCGAGTCGTCGTCGCGCAGCAGGTGCGTGCGCACCTGCACCACGTGCCGGGCCACGACGTCGGCGTACCGCTCGTCACCGGTGACCTCCGTGGCCCAGGTCAGCAGCGGCATGTTCATGAGGCTGTCCACGATGGTCCGGCCGCGCTGTGCCGGGTCGGACAGGTCGCCCCACGCCTGCACGATGCCGGCCGACGGCAGGAACCGCGTCATGAGGTGGTCGGCGGCGGCCAGCGCCGCGTCCCGCGCGGCCTCGTCGCCGGCGAGTCGCCAGGCGTCGACGCAGGACAGCGTGTAGAGGAACCCCAGGTCGTGGGTGTCGAGGTCCTCGCCGGCGTGCACCCGGCGGGCGAAGTCGGCGGCGTGCGCCATCGCGGCGCCACGCAGCTCGGTGTCACCGGTGAGCTCGACGGCCCGCCACTGCATGCCGGGCCAGAAGCTGGTGGTCCAGTCGCGGTTGGCCCCCTCGGCGAACTCCGCGGTGGCCGGTCGCAGCGGGTAGACGTTCTCCCGCGTGGTCGAGTCGGGGTACCGCGCCCCGAACGCGGCGGCGTTGCGCCGCACGGTGGCCACGGCGGCCTCGACCGCCGCCCGGAGGGGGGTGCGGTCGGGGTACTGGCCGGCGCCGGGATCCGGCTCGGACGTCGGCGCGGTGGCGCGCACGTCGGTGGAGGACATCGGTCGGTCTCGCTTTCCGGCGCGCCGCGGCGCGCCGTCGGGGTGGTTCAGGAGGCAGCGGCCGCGGCGTGCGCGGGCGGGGCGGCGTCGTCGGGCACGACGGAGCGCAGGGCGGCGCGGTAGCCGCCCCAGACGACGAAGAGCAGCGGCGCCGTGAGGAACCCGACCGCGAGAGCCGGCTTGGCCGTCGTGACGGCGGCCAGCAGGCCCAGGACGACGACGGCGCCGACGCTGGCGTACCAGCGGCGCACCGCCAGGTAGAGGCTGGTGCGCAGCAGGTCGCGCAGCCGGGCGTCCGGCAGGACGGGCACGGCCGCGAGCGCCATGAGCGCGGTGAGGACGGTCAGGACCAGCAACGTGACGAACACGGGGATCGCCGCGGCGCCGACGCGCGCGCCCCACACGGCCGCGACGTCGACGGCGAGCACCACGACGACGGCGCTCGCCAGCGCACCGATCGCCAGGGACCGCCGCAGGTGACGGCGGTACGCGCGCCAGAAGGTGCGCACCGCCGTCGTGGACCCGTCGGCCGAGAGCGCGGTGAAGACCGCGAACGCACCGACCAGCGCCGGCGCCGTGAGCGGGGCGACCAGCGCGAGCGCCGGCCAGGACGCCGTGGGGTCGGTGGTCATCAGCAGCACGAGGACGGGCAGGCAGGCCACGGCGAGCAACGCGTTGGTGGCCAGCCCGACGTACACG
Organism: Isoptericola aurantiacus; assembly: GCF_044769875.1. Classification (NCBI taxonomy): domain Bacteria; kingdom Bacillati; phylum Actinomycetota; class Actinomycetes; order Micrococcales; family Promicromonosporaceae; genus Isoptericola; species Isoptericola aurantiacus. The sequence goes on along the minus strand of NZ_JBJBAE010000007.1, from coordinate 8,748 downwards.
GTCCCGAAGACCGTCTCGTACATCTCCTGGCTGACGAGCCGACGCCGCTGCGGCGTCCCGGTGCTCGTGCGGTGCGCCCGGCTCATCCCTTCACCCCCGCGGTGGCGATGCCCTGCACGAAGAACCTCTGGCCGAACAGGAAGATCACGGCGATCGGCAGCACGGAGATCACGGAGCCCGCCATGATGAGGGCGTGCTCGGCGTTGTACTGGCCGACGAACGTCTGCAGACCGAGCTGCAGCGTCCACAGGTCCGGGCTGCGCAGGTAGATGAGCGGCCCGAGGTAGTCGTTCCACGTGTTGACGAAGGTCAACAGCGTCAGGCTCGCGATCGCGGGCGTGGACAGCGGCAGGATGATGCGCCGCCAGATGCCGTACTCGCTCATGCCGTCGATCCGGGCGGCCTCGCTGAGCGACTCGGGGATCGACTCGTAGTACTGCTTCATGAGGAACACGCCGAAGGCGCTGAAGGTCTGCAGCGCCAGGATCGACCACAGGGTGTTGGACAGCCCCACGTTCGACAGCATGACGAACTGCGGGATCATGTACGCCTGCCACGGCACCGCGATGGTCGCCACGTAGAGCAGGAACAGGGCGTCGCGGCCCGGGAACCGCATCTTGGAGAACCCGTAGGCGGCGAAGCTGCCGGTCAGCACCTGCAGGAACGTCACGCCCACCGACAGGATCAGGGTGTTCTTGATCCACGTCGTCATGTCGGACTTCGCCCAGATGTCGACGTAGTTCTGCCACACGAACGGGTCGGGGATCCACTGCAGCGGCACGGTGAAGACCTGGTTGTTCTCCTTCAGCGAGGAGATGACCATCCACACGAACGGCAGCAGGATGCCCGCGGCGGCCACGATCAGCGCCGCGTAGCCGACCATCCGCGAGGCCAGGCTCCGCCGACGGGCCCGTACCTGCGCGGGGCGCAGGGTCGTGGCCGCGGGGTCGACGGCGGACGGGGAGACGGTAGCCATCAGGCGTCCCTCCTTCGGTTCCACAGGAACTGGAAGATCGTGACGGCGATGCAGATGAAGAACAGCGTCACGGCGACGGCGGAGGCGTACCCGAACTGGTTCTCCTCGAAGCCCTTGGCGTAGATGAACTGGCTCAGGACCAGCGTCGACTGCCCGGGCCCGCCGTCGGTCATCACGAGGATGAGGTCGAAGACCTTGAGGCTGTTGATCGTCAGGATCACGGTGACGAAGAACATGGTGGGGCGCAGGCACGGCAGCGTGACGTTCCAGAACCGGGACCACGCTCCGGCGCCGTCGACGCGGGCCGCCTCGTAGAGCTCCGGCGGCACGGTCTGCAGCCCCGCGAGGAGCAGCAGCATGTAGTAGCCCATCTCGCGCCACACGCCGACGATGATCACGGCGGGCATGGAGGAGTCGGCCGACGTCGTCCACCCGGGCGGGTCGTCCACGCCGAGGAAGGTCAGGAACTGGTTGATCGGCCCGTACTCGGGGCTGAACAGCATGTTCCACACCACGGCGATCGCGACGATCGAGGTGATGTACGGGAAGAAGGCCACCGTGCGGAAGAACGCGACGCCGCGCAGCTTGCGGTTGAGCAGGAGCGCGAGGCACATCGCGGCCACCAGCGTGGCAGGGATGTGGACACCCGAGTAGTAGAGGGTGTTCAGCAGCGCGGTGCGGTAGCTGGGGTCACCGACCAGCCGCGTGAAGTTGTCCAGGCCGATGAACTCGGCACCGCCGAACACGTTCCACTCCGTCAGCGAGAAGTAGAACAGCGCGATGACGGGAACGAGGGTCAGCAGGGCGAAGCCGACGAAGTTCGGCAGGATGAAGCTCCACCCGATGAGGGTGTTGCGCAGCTTGAGCCGGCTGCCCGGCCGCCGCCGGCGGGGGCCGGGCGGCGCGCCCGGGAGGGGGCCCGGGGGACCGCTGCGGCGGTCGTCGACGGTCGTCGTCGCCATGGGTGACTCCTGTGTCTCGGCGGGGTGGCCCCGGGGATGTCGCGGCGGGCGCGACACCCCCGGGACGACGGGGTCCGGTTCAGCCTGCGCCTGCGGTTCAGCCGACCTCGGAGGCGGCGCGGGACTCCGCGCCGGCGATGGCGTCGGCCACCGACGACGACTCGGACATGATCTCCGAGTGGGTGTCGCCCAGGATGTTCTGCAGGGCGGCGGTGTTCGCGTCGACCGGGTTCTCCGGACGGGTGTCGTGCGTCGCGAAGGCGAACTTCGACAGGTCGTCGCCGGGGACGCCGTCGATGCCGAAGTACGTGTCGACGACGCCGTCGCTCAGCAGCGCCGGGGTGATGCCGATGGCGGCGAGCGCGTCGGCACCGCCCTCGCCGGCCGCGAACGCGAGGAAGTCCTTCGCGGCGGCGACCTTCTCCTCGTCGATGGCCGGGTTGATGCCCAGGCCGGTCGGGTCACCGAAGGTCACCGGCGTGGCGTCCATGCCGGTCGTGGAGGAGTCGACCTGCGGGATCGGGGCCATGCCCCAGTTGAACTCGTCGGCGTCGCCGGACTCCTGCTGCGCGAGCAGGGTGGCCACGTACCAGGAGCCCATCGGCATCATGGCGGCCTGCTGGGTGCCGAACTGCGCCTGGTAGGTGAGCTGGTTGGTGGTGACGGTGCCGAAGTCCTCCTGGGCACCGGCGTCCTGCAGCTCGATCGCCTGGTCGTAGAACGGCTCGAGGTAGCCGAAGTCGCCGCTGGTCAGGTCGGCCCCCTCGGTCTGGGCCAGGGCGAAGCCCTGCACCACGGACTGCCAGGAGTGCTGGTAGGTGCCGAGCGCCTTGCTGCCGGAGTCCTTCAGGCCGCTGGTGAGGTCCTTGGCGGCGGTGGCGTAGTCGTCCCACGTCCACGAGCCGTCCGGCGCGTCGACGCCCGCCTCGTCGAACAGGTCCTGGTTGTAGTAGAGGAACCAGGAGTCCTGGCGGTAGGGGACCGCGTAGCTGGTGCCCTCGACCTCGTAGAAGTCGGCGCCGCCCGTGGCCGGGTCGAGCCCGGAGGTGACGTCGGAGACGTCCAGGAGCTGTCCGCCGTCGTAGTAGGTCCAGAAGTTCTTGAGGTTCTTCAGCACGTAGATGTCGGGCGCGGACCCGGCGGCGAGGTCGGCCGTCATCTGGGTGTCGTACTCGGTGGCGTCGTACTCGGCGAGCTCGACGGTGACGTCGGGGTTCTCCTCGTGGTACGCGTCCGCGAGCGTCTGGAACTCCGGTGTGGTGGACAGGCTCCACCCGGCCAGGGTCAGGGTCACGGGACCCTCGGCCGCCGCGGCGTCGTCGCTGCCGCCCGACTCGCCGGTGTCGCCGCCGCTGCAGGCGGTGAGGGCCAGGACGACCGCGACGGCTGCACCGGCCGCGGTGGGGATCGTGCGCTTCATCGGTGTTCTCTCCTTCGAGTGGACGGACCGTCGTCGGGCCGTCGTGACAGGGGTCGTACGGTTCAGACCAGCCGCGTCGTCGTGGTGACGCCGTCGGGCCAGCGGACGACGGCGTCGGCACCGTCGAGCGTGCAGGTGGCGGGTTCGTCCGCCACGGGATCGGGGCCGCGCCGCAGGGTCAGCAGCACGGCGGCCCAGCGGCCCGGCGCCGGCTGGGTGTCGAGGAACGGCACCCGGGCGCCCTCACCGAGCGGGTCGGCGCCGTCGCGGGACTCCGTGCCCGCGGCCCAGCTCCCGACGAGCGGGTCGAGGCGCGAGTCCAGGCCGTCGCCGTCCACCGTGGGCCAGCCGGTGACGCGCAGCGCGGTCGGCGCGGCGCGGTCGGGCAGCTCCTCGACGCGGACGCACCGCACCTCCCAGGGACCGCGCACGAGCGAGACGGTGGTCAGGGTGCCGGCGGGCGTGGTCGCACCGCGGCGTCCGGACCCGTGGTCGCGCTGACCGGGCTCGACCTCCAGCCACCGGGCGTGGGCGCGGGACGCCGCGACGCCCACGGCGGTGGTGCCCTCGCCCTCGATCCGCGGACCCTGGAGCACCTCGAACCCTGCGCGGTGCGAGGCCCGCCCGGTGGTGTCGAGCAGCGCGACCGACTGGTCGGCGGGCGAGGCCCAGCTCTCCTCGTCGAGCCACGGGCTGGTGGCGGTGGAGTATCCCAGGCGCGCGTAGAGCGGCGAGTCGCCGACGTCGTCCCCGGGCAGGGCGTGGTCGGTGCCGTGGTTGACCACCCGCACGACGCCGTCGGCCCGGGTCCCGCTGACGATCCAGCCGGGCGCGGCGACGGCGCGCAGCACGTCGGCCTCCTGGACGGGCAGCGGCTCGGCCGGTGCGGTCCAGGCGGGGTGGTCGGCGGGCAGCGCGAGCCCGAGCATCCCCTTGCTCGCCCAGTAGGGCGAGCCGGGCCCGGAATACGCCTGCGCGATCCGCGGCCAGGCGTGGTGCCAGCCGAGCGTGAGCAGACCGTCGTCGTCGGGGGCGCCGTGCGTGGCGAAGTGGCCGACGACGGCGGAGGCGGCGTGGCGCAGCCGGCCCGGCGTGTGCGAGGGGACCTCGGCCATGGCCCCGACCCAGAAGGGTGCGGCGGCGGCGAACCGGTAGGCGAGGGAGCGGCCCTGGATCAGCGGGGAGCCGTCGCCGCCGATCAGCGCGAGCGCGTCGCCGAGGAACCGGTCGAGCTGCGCGACGTCGTGCTCGCGACGGGGCGCGGCGAGGTCCTCGGCCCCGGCCATGCGGGCCCAGAGCGTCGGGTACAGGTGGAGCGCCCACCCGTTGTAGTGGTCGAACGAGCGCTCGGGGCCGTCGGCGAGCCAGCCGTCGGCGCGCACGAACGTGTCGTGTGTGGCGAGGTCGGCGCGCATCTCGGTGAGCGAGCAGGGCCCGCCGACGGAGCGGAGGAACGTCTGCACGACGAGGCGGAACCAGACCCAGTTGATGCGGGGGTAGGTGTCGTCGCCGACGGCCTCGGCGAGGTAGTCCACGACCTGCTCCTGGACCCGCGCGTCGAGCCGGTCCCAGATCCAGGGGCGGGTCATGTCGAGCATCAGCGCGATCGAGGCGGCCTCGACCTTGGCCTGGGCGTGCTCGGACAGGCGCCGCCACCTCTCGGGTGACGCGGGGTCGGTGCCGGCGGCGATCCCGGCGGCGAACCGGTCGGCGTACCCGTGCGGGTCCGCGCCGCGCTCCCCCGCGAGCCGGAACCCCGCCAGGAGGAAGGTGCGGGCGAAGCCTTCGAGGCCGTCGATCGCCCGGCCGTAGCCGCCCTCGGCGCCGGGGAGCGTCACGAGCGATCCGGCGGGCGAGGTGTACGGGGCGACGGCGGCGAGCATCCGGTCGGCGTGGGCCGCCCACCGGTCCCGGTCCCAGGCGTCGGCCGCAGGGGCCGTGCCGGGGTCACCGGGGAGCGTCGCTGACTCGAACATGCCGTCCTTCTTCAGTCGGATGGATCGCCGCCGTGGCGATCAGGTTCGATCCTCCGTGACCGAACATGTTCGAAGTAAAGTGCTCATCTTCTCGCCATGTCAACCGCGTTGCTGTACTGTGATGATCGTTTCCGATCGTTTCGCTGCTGAAATGAGTCATACACCGATCTCGATGAGGAGAGATGGGGACCGACCGCTTCACCGGGCCGCTCGCCGCGGCCTTCGCCCCGACCCTGCGCGGCACACCCCTGGGCACCCTGCTGCGCGATCCCGTCGACGCCCTGCCGCTGGCCCCCGCCACCGAGCGGTCCGTCTGGGACCCGCGCTCCGGCGTCGTGCACCGCCCCACCGCCGACGACGTCGCGACGCGCGCCGACCGCGACCTCGCCGCACCCTGGCCCCAGCCGCTGGCCAGCACCGCCGCGCGCGTCCACCGCGACGGCGACCGCGACACCCACGAACAGCTCGTGTTCACCCGGCAGCACCGGCTGTCGCGCGCCGTCCTGCTCGCCGCCACCACCCTCGAGGACCGCTGGGTCGACGAGGCCGCCGACGGGATCTGGCAGCTCTGCGAGCAGTCCTCCTGGTGCTGGCCCGCCCACGACGACACCCGCACCCGGCACGGCGCCGTGCTGCCGACCGTGACCGACCCCTACCTCGACCTCGGCGCCGGCGAGGCCGCCGGTCAGCTCGCCTGGGCCGACCACGTGCTGGGCGACCTGCTGGACGCCCGCTACCCGGGTCTGCGCGCCCGGGTGCGCCACGAGGCCCGCACCCGCGTCGTCGAGCCGTTCCTGCGCCGCCGCGACTGGCACTGGCTCGGCCTGGACACCCCCGTGCACAACTGGAACCCGTGGATCCACGGGAACGTGCTGGTCACCGCGCTGCGGCTCCTCGACGCCGGGCCCGAGCGGACCCGGGTGGTGGACCTGTGCCTGGAGGGCATCGACCGGTACGTGGCCGCGCTGCCCGCCGACGGCGCGATCGACGAGGGCTACGGCTACTGGTGGAACGGCGCCTGCCGCACCCTGGAGGCCCTCGACGTCCTGCGGCACGCCACCGGCGGCGCCCTCGACGCGCTGGACCCCGCCGTCGTGCCGCCCGCCCTGCGGGAGACCGTCGCCTTCCCCCACCGCATGCACCTCGGCGGCGACTGGTACCTGTCCGTCGCCGACGCCCAGGCCCGCCCCACCGACGTCCACCCGTGGCACGCCCTGCACCGGGCGGCCCGCGCCGTCGGCGACGGCGACGCCGCGGCGTACGCCGCCTCCCGGGTCCCCGCCGGCGCACCGCTGGCCGGGGAGCACGCCGGGCTGGCCCGCCTCCTGCGGGGGATCACCGACACCGCCTGGCACGCCGCCGTCGACGCCGGCGCCACCGCGCCGCTGCCCGCGAGCGTGTGGTGGCCCTCCACCCAGGTGCTGATCGCCCGGGAGCACGGCGGGACGCCCGCCGGCCTCACGCTGGCCGCCAAGGGCGGCCACAACGGCGAGGCGCACAACCACGCCGACGTCGGTTCCGTCGTCGTCGCGTCCGACGGCGTCCCCGTCGTCGTGGACGCCGGGCGCCCCACCTACACGGCGAAGACGTTCGGCCCCGACCGCTACGACATCTGGACCATGCAGTCCTCCTGGCACGGCGTGCCCGAGATCGCGGGCACCGCCCAGGGCATCGGCGCCGCGTTCGCGGCCCGGGACGTCGCGGTGGTCGACGACGGCGCCGGGCTGAGGCTCGACCTCGCCGGCGCCTACCCCGTGGCGGGGCTGCGGTCCTGGCGGCGCAGCGCCCGCCTCGAGAGGTCCGACGCCGCACGCGTCGTCGTCGACGACGCCTGGGACCTCGATGCCGGGGCGGGGCCGACCAGCGTGCGGTTCCTGCTCGCCGGGGACGTCACCCTGGGGCCGGGGCACGCCGTCGTCCGTCCGCTCGACGACGCCGCCCCGGTCGAGCTGCGCTGGCCCGACGACGTCCCGGCCACCGCCACCGAGCGGCCTCTCGACGACCCGATGCTCTCCGACGTCTGGGGCGACCGCCTCACCCGCCTCGACCTGGACGTCACCGGCCGCGACGCGCTGCGCGTGGTCGCCACCCCCCTGATCCAGGAGGTCCGATGACCACCGAGCCGGCGCGCTCCCCCCTGCCTGCCGAGCGCCGGTCCCACCTGCTGGCCGCGCTCGAGCGCGACGGCGTCGTGCGGGTCGCCGACCTCACGACCGAGCTGGGCGTGACCCCGGTGACGGTGCGGCGCGACATCGCGCGGCTCGAGCGGGAGGGCCGGCTCGAGCGCGTGCACGGCGGCGCCGTCGCGGCCGGACCGTCCCGCGGCGTCGGCGCACCCGACCCCGACGCGGGAGACGACGACGGGACCGCGCTGCCGCCGTCGAGCGCCGCCATCGGTGTGCTGGTGCCGTCCCTGGACTACTACTGGCCCGGCGTGGTGCGCGGCATGGAGGCCGAGGCGCGCCGGCACGGCCTGCGGATCGTGCTGCGCGGGTCCTCCTACGACATCGCCGACGAGCGCCCGGCCCTGCGCCGCCTCGTGGAGGTCGACGGCGTGCGGGGGCTGATCTGCGCGCCCCGGATGGACGGGCCGACGGCGGGCGACGTCGTCACCTGGCTCGCGACCTCCGGGGTGCCGCACGTGCTGGTCGAGCGGGAGGCGACCCGGGGACCGCACCGGGCGGCGCTCGAGGCCGTGGTCTCGGACCACGCGCTCGGCGCGCTCATGGCCGTCCACCACCTCGCCGACCTCGGCCACCGCCGGGTCGGGCTCGTGCTCTCCCGGGAGTCGCCCACCTCGCGCAAGATCGCCGCCGGCTGGCGCGCGGCCTGCCACGAGCTGGGCCTGACGAGCGCCGAGCACTTCGAGCGCCTCGCGCCGGACCGCAGCCGGCCGGAGTTCTCCGGCGTGGTCGACGAGGTCGTCGACACCGCGCTCGGCTCCGGCACCACGGCGCTGCTGGTGCACTCCGACCCGGAGGCGTCCGCCGTCGCGCAGCGCGCCATGGACCGGGGGCTCTCCGTGCCGGGCGACCTGTCGATCGTGGCCTACGACGACGAGGTGGCGAGCCTGTTCAGCCCCGCCATGACCGCCGTGCGCCCCCCGCGGGACGCCGTCGGGCACGCCGCCGTGGACCTGCTGCTCAAGCGGCTCGGCGACCCGTCGCGCCCCGTGCACCGCGAGGCGATCAGCCCCCGGCTCATGGTCCGCGAGTCCACGGGGGCCGTGCGCCGGTAGCGCCCGCCGCCCGCTGCGCCGCCACCCCTCGACGTTGTGGGTATGAAATTGACGGCCCTCCAGTGGTGGAAGGCCGTCAATTTCATACCCACAACGTCGAGGGGTGGGACGTCAGGAGGTCAGCCGGCGCTCACCTGCCACGGACCCCACGACGAGGTGCCCGGCTCCTGGTTCCG
>NZ_JBJBAE010000006.1:0-282977 GCF_044769875.1 Isoptericola aurantiacus | reverse complement strand
CCCGGACGACCCCAACGCGGCCAACGACACGTCGACCGCACACTGCGGCAGCCTCACCGGACTCATCATCACCTGCTAGTGCTCGGAAGGAAGAAACGCCATGCGCGCTCTCTCAAGAAGAACTCTTGCCACACTCGGTGTGGCCGCACTCGCCATAGCGGGCCTGACGGCGACGTCGGCGTCGGCTCACGGCGCCGTACCCGTCACGACGACGGCGTCGGCACCGAGCGGTGACATCTCCATCAACGTTTCGGACACAGTCCTGGACCCGGGCTTCCCCGTCACCGATTTGGAGACGTCGTTCACCAACACGACGGGCTCGGAGATCTCGTCCAGTCTCGTCATCGTCGCGCCTCCAGCGGTGAACTTCACTCTCACAGGGTGCGGTACCACGGGCCTACCGCCGACGTGCAGCCAGGCGGGCAACGAGGTGACCTTGGAGGTGTCGATCCCCGCCGGCGAGAGCGGAACGATCTCTGTCGGGCTGTACGTCTTTCCCACCACACCCGACGGGACCTACCCGATGACCCTCACCGGTGCCGTCGATGGCACGGCCGTCACTTTCAGTCCTGCCGTCTCCCTGACCGTCGGCCCGCCGCCCGCTGATCTCGAGGTCGCTCTGGACGCAACGGCGGGCCCGTTGCTGGGCTCGCAGATCACCTACGACCTGGACGTGTCGAACGCGGGCCCGGGGGACGCGACGGCGTCCAGCGTGGAGATCGACCTGCCGCACAAGGTGTACTCCGTGTCCAACCTGCCCGCCGCGTGCGCCTACGACTCCTCCACCGACGTGGTCACCTGCGACACCGGAGCGATCACCAACGGCGACACGAGTTCGCTGTCGTTCAAGGCCAACATCGCGCTGCTGTCCATCGGATCACTGAACGCGACCGCGACCCGCGTCACCTCCAGCCCGGACGACCCCAACCCGGCCAACGACACCTCCACCGCACACTGCGGCAGCCTGACCGGACTCATCATCACCTGCTGACCAAGATGTGCTCACCGCTCCCGCCCAGTCGTGCGGTGCGCCGACCGGGCGGGAGCGAACCACGGACGGCTCTTCACCGGGCATCTCACCCGAAGCCCCGGGGCCCGCGAACACGAGGCACATGGACGATCTCCACGCCTCACGTCGCCCCTACATCTCCACCTCCGGCGCCACCAGCATTGCGGCGTGCCTGACCGGGCTCGCCGACCGCCTCCCGAAGAGGAGCTCGATATGTTCAACAGTCTGCCTCAATCCCTCGGCGCTGCCAGCGCGCTCGCACTGGCCGTGGTCGGACTCGTCTCCGTGGCACCGTCGGCAACGGCCGCAGACCCTGCCACCGTCTCCTATAACACGAACGTGGGAACGATTCGCGCCGAGTTCTCGGACACCACGTTGTCGGCCGGAGACGCATTCACCGTTGCGGTCACGCTGATCAACTACGAGGGCCCTGCGCGGCTCAGCCTGAACCTCGACGTCCCGGAAGCTGGCGGCATCCCACTCTTCGTCTTCGACGGCTGCATCGACGAATCCGAGGCGGTCGAGACCTGCGGGATCACGGCGGGGCCCGACGGTGGCGTGATCGTGGCAGGGAGCCCGCCCGTCGATACTCGGGCCACAGCGACGGTGGAGCTCCGAGTCAACAACGCGGCGCCCGCTGGCACCTATCCGATCACGGGACTGGGGATCGCTGAGAGGCCTGGCCTGCCCAACATCGCGGGCCAGCTCGGCCCGGCCACCCCGTTCACCGTGACGGCACCGGCGGAGGCGGATCTGGGTGTCGCTCTGGACGCGACGGCGGGTCCGCTGCTCGGTTCACAGATCACCTACGACCTGGACGTGTCGAACACGGGCCCGGGGGACGCGACGGCGTCCAGCGTGGAGATCGACCTGCCGCACAAGGTGTACTCCGTGTCCAACCTGCCCGCCGCGTGCGCCTACGACTCGTCCACCGACGTCGTCACCTGCGACACCGGGGCCGTCACCAACGGCGACACCAGCTCGCTGTCGTTCAAGGCCAACATCGCCCTGCTGGCCATCGGCTCACTGAACGCGACCGCCACCCGCGTCTCGTCCAGCCCCGACGACCCCAACCCGGCCAACGACACCTCCACCGCACACTGCGGCAGCCTCACCGGCCTCATCATCACCTGCTGACCGGGTGCCGACCAATCTTTGTCTCCGAAGGAGTAGACCCATGCGTTCTCCCACTTCACGCCGGTTTGTCGGCAGAACCGTCGTCGCCGTCCTGGCGGCGGCCACGCTTGCCACCAGCACGCTTCCTGCCTCGGCCTCCGACCCGGCGTCGACGAGCGTGACGGTCGCCACCGGCAGCGCCACGTTCAGCTTCTCGGACACCGTCGTGTCTCAGGGCGACGACGTGTCGCTCACCATGGAGTACACCAACTCCACGAACGCGACGATCTACGCCTCCGGCGGGCTGTACGCCTACACCGACGAGCTGACCGCCATCTTCGACCTGAACTCCTGCACGGTCGACGACCCGTCCGGGGACTGCGACTCCCTCCTGGACGGCATCGCCCTGCGCGGCCGCACCGACGTCCCGCCCTCGGGCACCGAGACCGTGGAGTTCGACCTCCAGGTCCGCTCCGACGCCGCACCCGGAACCTACGAGATCGAGCCCGACGTCGGTCTCGGGACGTCGTTCAGCAGCAACTTCACCCCCGTCATCACGATCACCGTCCTCGAGCCTGCGGCCGACCTCGACGTCGGCCTGTCCGCGACTGGCTCGCTGCTCACCTCGCAGATCTCCTACACGCTCAAGGTGAGCAACGACGGCCCTGCCGCTGCCACAGCGTCCACGGTCGACGTGGCCCTGCCCGCTCAGACAGGTTCGGTCTCAGGCCTGCCCGCCACCTGCACCTACAGCTCGGCGACCGACGTCGTCACCTGCGAGACCGGAGCGATCGCGTCAGGCGACACCGTCACCAGGAACTTCAAGGCGAACGTCGTCCTGCTCTCGCACGGCTCGCTCACGGCCACGGCGAGCCGGGTCTCGTCCAGCCCGAGCGATCCGAACGCCGCCAACGACACCGCGACGAAGACCTGCCAGAACCTTCTCGGAGTCGTCATCACCTGCTGAGGGGGCAAGCACGCTGCCCGGTGCGGCAGCGTGCTTGCCAGCCGCTCGGCCAGCCGGCCGCGTTCGAGTGCGGCCCGCGCGTCGGTACTCGCCGACCATCACCGAACAGTCTCGCCACCTGCACGCGTCGGCTCAGGTCGAGCTCGTGCCCTCTCACCAGGAGCAGCAAATGTCCACCAGACAGCGAAGAGTCCTGACCGCGATGAGTTTTCTCATCCTGGCTGCAACAGGCTTCGCCGTGGCAGCCCAGCCGGCAGCGGCCGCCCCGGCCAGCACGACCTATGACGGTCCCTCGATGTCCGCCGTGATGACGATCTCCGACAGCGAGGTCCTGCCCGGCGAGTCGTTCACAATCCAGATCGACGTCACCAGCAAGCTGGCCAGCGCTGGCACCGCCAGCATCCGGATGTTCGCAGCGCCTCCGAACACGACGATTCTGGATCTCGACTGCGGTGCGACCACCGGGGTCTCGTCGTGCACCCAGGACCAGAGCAACCCACCGCAAACCGACTACACGGTCGAGATCCCCGTGGCGGGCGGAGCGACCGAGTCGGCGACACTCCACTACGACGTGCGGGAGGACGTGGTCGCCCCGACGACCAAGCAGCTGGTGTTCGAGGTGGGCATCACCGGTGGTTCCGGAGGCTATGGGGCAGTCCTCCCGCTGACCGTCGAGTCGGTGCCGCAGGAGGCGGATCTCGCCGTCGACCTTCAGGCCGCCGCTGGACCGTTGCTTGCTTCCCAGATCACCTACCAGCTCACCGTCGCGAACACTGGCCCGGATGAGGCGACGGCCTCGAGCGTCGAGTTCGCGCTTCCTCACAAGGTGTACTCGGTGTCGAACCTGCCCGCGGGATGCTCGTACGCGTCTTCGACGGATATCGTCGTCTGCGACGTGGGAGCGATCGCCAGTGGTGATGAGGCGTCGAGGTCTTTCAAGGCGAACATCGCTCTGCTGGCCATCGGGTCACTCAACGCGACCGCGACGCGCGTGTCGTCGAGCCCGTCCGACCCCAACCCGGCCAACGACACGTCCTCTGCGCACTGCGCCAGCCTCACCGGGGTGATCATCACCTGCTGAGTCCAGCACGACGGACCGCGGTCGCGAGGTGCCAGACTGACCTCTGACCGCATCGGGCCTGCCCTCGATCGCGTCGACGATCGGGGGCAGGCCCTCGTCGATGGGCTCGGCGTCATCGGGTACCTGGTCGATGGTGTCGTGACGCGGCGCCCGGCCACCGTCCTGGACGGACGGTGCAGGCAGTCAGTTGCGGGCCGGGTGCGGGTCAGCCAGGGCGGAGGCGTACCAGTCCACGTCCTCGGGCACCCGCTGCGCGGGAAGTGACAGTCTGACCGCGGGCGGCGAGGCCGTCCAGAGTTTGGTGGTGCTGAACCACGAATCGTGGGCGACGAGGTCGATCTGGGCACGAGTGATGCCCAACGGCGCCAGGGCGATCGCGGCCTCACCAGCCCCCAACGCACATGTCGGGGTCTCGGTCCCGGCATGTGCGAACACGGGTCCCGCCAGGCTGCGGACGCTGGTGGGACGTGGCTCCGCCACGTGGTAGACGCCCGCGGCGAGATCGTCAACCGCGGTTCGCGCGACCAAGGCCCCCAGCCGATCACGCCCGATGCACGACAGCGGCGCGTCCGGGTTGCCGACCCACGCACCCAGGCGCCGCACCGCGGCGATGAGGGGCGCGAGAAACCAACGATCACCGCGTCCGTGGACGAGATGCGGCCTGAGGACGGTACCGCCGGCGTCGAGGACGTAGCGTTCGGCCAGGAGACGGCTGGAGGACAAGGCCGACCTCGGACGCTCGGGCCGCTCGTTCTCCGCCCGACCGTTCAGATCACCGCCGTACACCCCCGCCGTCGAGAGGTGCACGATGCGGCGGACACCGGCCCGACGCGCGACCTCGACAACGCGGGCGGTACCTTCGACGTTGACCGACTGCTGGAGCGTCGGATCGTCGCCGACGTAGCTCGCCGCGTGGACGAGGATCTGCGCCCCGGCACACAGGTCCTCGAGCGCACCGCGGTCGTCGAGCGTGCCTTGAACCGTCCGCGCCGGGGCGTCTACCCGCCCCGCCTCACGGACGAGCACCGCCGTCTCGGCCGCTGCGGACAGATGGCGCACCACGGCGGAGCCGATGAACCCCGTCGCGCCAGTCAACGCCACGCGAGAAATCCTGGCCCCGGACTGGTCCGCGTCGGGGTACTGTGCCATTCGGCGCCCTCGAATCTGTGGGAGAGGTGGACACATGGACATCAGGGAACCCCAGCAACAGCGAGGCTTCGAGCGGCGGGCTGCGGTGCTGGAGGGCGCGGCGAGCGTCTTCGAGCAGTATGGCTACGGGCAGTCGTCGCTCAAGCTGATCACGCAGTCCTCCGGCGCCACGACCGGCTCCGTGTACTTCTACTTCCCGACGAAGGAATCGATCGCCCTCGCGGTGATCGAGGAGCAGAACGCGCGAACTCTCGCAGGCTTTGGGGAGATCATCGCCCGGCACCGGGGCATGGACGTGCTGTTCCGCGCGTCGCGTGCGGTGGCTGATGCCCTGCTGACGGACGTCGTCGTCCGCGCGGGGATCCGGCTCTCCCTCGAACAGGGGACGCTGGCCGTTCCCACCGCGGAGTTCTACCGCCGCTGGATCGATGGTCTGATCGCACCGCTGCAGGACGCGGTCGACGTCGGTGACGTGGTCACGAGCATCCCGCTGCCGGACCTCGCCGAGACCCTGATTCCCTACTTCACCGGTGTTCACGTCGTGTCTGACGTGCTCAGCGGTCGCGCGGACCTGTACCGGCGTCTGCGGACCATGTGGCACCTGGTCGTGCACAGCATCGGGGCGGCCGATCGGCAGGAGCGGCTTCTGGCCCGGGTGGACGACCTGTTCGACCGTTCTCAGCCGGGAGCACGTCTTCATCCCGGTGTGTCGGCGTAGGCGGCCTTGCCGGCCATCGTCGTGCCGAACATCCCTTCACAACGGACGGACAACGCGTGAAGCACGTCGTCCCCGCGCACGACGTCCTGACGGTCGGTGATCCGCATCCGAGGTTGCGCCCAGGCCGGCCGCGCAGGATCAGACGTCGAGAAGGTGATGGTCCGTAGCCACAGGTTGCCGGACCGGTCCCGCGTGACCCCGTCGATCAGACTCACGAGCATCTGCAGCATCTGCCCGGCGAACACCAGGCAGTCCACCAGGGAGGCAGCCGTGCCCGTGCCGCTCTCGATGCCGTCGTGGACCACCTGAGGGCCGACCTCCGTGTAGCACTTCAAACTTGCTGCGGTCGCGTCGGCGTCGAGGATGCGTCCGACATGGTCGGTCTCGCGGAAGCCGTGCGTGTAGAGGGTCGGGCCGATCGTGCCGACCCGGCGACGAGCGGGGATCCCCACCTCGGGGTGGCAGACCACCGCGGTGACCGTGAAGGTCCCGACCTTGATCAGATAGTCGCTGCGTCGCCTGTCGTCCGGGTCCACCGCCCACCGGCACGACACCGGGACCTCGTCGAGGGCACTGACCGGATGGGCTCCGGTGCGGACGGCGAACTCGGCGAACCACGCGTCCCGGAGCTCGTCGCGGTTCAGGCCGAGGGCGCGGGTGAGGGCCATCTCCGCAGCGTGAGCGCCGAGGACGATGGCGTCTGCGGTGCTGAGATGAGGCACGCGAGACACTCCCGGTTTGTGGGACCAGTCGGCGGGGTACGAGACACCAGCCACACCGGCAAGGAGCCCGCCGTCGTCCTCTTCTGGCCGCAAGGGCGGCAGGTGATATCGGGTCCTCCGGTACCCGGCGCCGAAGTAACGACTGCTCCTCGGGCCGAGGACGGCGTCGAACGTCTGGCCGCTCGTCGGACGAGCCGGCACCGTGTGCGACATCAGATCTCCTTCGAGCCGGTCAGGCAGCGCAGGACCCAGGTCCCCAGCATCCGACAGGAGAGCGAACGATGCGAGCCGGACGAGGCACGGGTGCGGGTGAAAAGCGAACGTCCTGCTTGTGCATCGCCCCTGGTCGCCGGGTGGGCAAGAGCGTGGTGAGCGAATCTGGAGGCCGGATGTCGATCGAACGACCTTGTCATTATCGCGCCGGCTCGCCTCACGGCCCGGCGGCCCCACCGGCGCCCCCGCCACGAACCGGGAGGGACGGCGATCCTGTCCCTGACGTCGGGTCAGGGCATCCGGCCACCGGTGATGTAGTCGGTCAGCTGGTCCCGCTCGGCCTGCACCTCGGCCATCCGGCGCTTGACGACGTCGCCGATGCTCACGATCCCGACCAGCCGGCCGTCGTGCAGGACGGGCACGTGCCGGATCCGGCGTTCGGTCATCGCCACCATGAGGTCGTCGAGCGGCGTCTCCGGTGCGCAGCCGTGGACGTCGACCGTCATGATCCGTGACACCGGTTCGTCGAGCACGCCGTCGCCCTCGGCGTGCAGGCGCCGGACCACGTCGCGCTCGCTGACGATGCCGTCGACGTGCACGCCGTCGTCCGACACGACGACGGCACCGATCCGGTGCTCGGCGAGCAGCGCGAGCAGGTCCCGCACACTCGCTCGCGACGTGGTGGTGACGACCTCGTCGCCCTTGTGGCGCAACATCTCCGTCACTCGCATCTCAGACCTCCGTCCGGTGCGCGCCAGGACATCGTCGTCCCGGCCTGCACCTTCGACGCTACGGGCATCCGGCCGCACACGCCCCCCGCGAGAGGGACGGCGCATCGCTGGTCAGCGACCGACCGTCCGGAACCCACAGTTGCCGGCGGTCGAGTCCGGGGTGTTGCCCGTCCGCGCGGCCACGCGATAGCGGTGGCAGTAGGAGTCGTGACAGAGGTACGAACCACCCCGGGTCACGCGGCGCAGCGGCGCGGCCGTCACGCCGTCGTCGGCGAGTCCAAGGTGTCGGCGACCACCGTCATCGACCCGTGCACCCTGGTCAGGGCGCGCAGCGCGGAAGACGTCCTCGCACCACTCCCAGACGTTGCCCGCGACGTCGTAGAGGCCGTAGCCGTTGGGCGGGTAGGTAGCGACGGGCGAGGTGGCGAGCCACCCGTCCTCTGCGGTGTTCCGGGTCGGGAACCGCCCCTGCCAGATGTTGCACATCCATCGTCCACCGGGAGTCAACTCGTCGCCCCAGGCGAACCGCGCGCCGACGAGCCCGCCACGTGCGGCGACCTCCCACTGCGCCTCGGTCGGCAACGAGCACCCCGCCCATCCGGCATAGGCCCGCGCGTCGGCCCAGCTCACGTGGACCACCGGGTGCTCCGCCAGATCGTCGATGCCGCTCGTCGGCCCGTACGGGTGTCGCCAGTCGGCTCCACGCACCCGGAGCCACCAGGGCGCCGCGCCGGACCGCCCCACCACATCCTCGGGCCGCGCCGCGACGGCCAGGTGGAACACGGCGGAGTCGCCATAGCGTTCCGCGTCCGTCTGGTGGCCCGTCGCCTCGACGAAGGCGCCGAACTGCGCGTTGGTCACGGGGGTGGCGTCGATGTCGAAGCCTTCGACGGCCACCTCGAACGTCGGGGACTCCCCGTCGGCCGGGTACCCCTCGTCGAAGTGGTCCCCGAGCCGATACCTCCCGCCAGGGACGTTCACGTGCTCCGTCACGGCCATGCAGCCCTCCTGGATGTTGACACCACCGCGGCAAGCAGGCTATAACACTTCACACATAGGTGCAGTTGCACATAGTCGTTCTCGCACCTATCACCGACCGGAAGAGACCGATGAAGCTCACCCACCTTCTCCTGGGGCTGCTCGCCCACCGCCCCCACCACGGATACGACCTGATGCGCTGGTTCGACGTCGAGGGCAAGTTCCTCCGGTCGAACCTCCACCACTCGCAGGTCTACCGAGAGCTCCGCGCCATGGAGTCACGCGGGCTCGTGGACTCCGCGATCCACCCCAGCAACGGCCGCCCCGACGCGAAGGTCTACCGGATCACCGACGCCGGCCACCAGGAGCTGTTGTCGTGGGTCCGGTCGCCCTACGAACCGTCGAGCCGCTACCAGGACGCCGACTTCTCCGCCCGGCTGATGTTCACGGTCCCTCTCGACGTCCGCGCCGCGCTCGACGTCGTCGAGACGGAGCTGACCTACCGCCGCAAGCAGGTCGGTGAGAACCGGAGCCGTCAGCGTGGGCTGCCGGCCGACGGCACGCTCACAGACCTCGACCCCGCGCGCAGCGAGTGGGTCGGCGAGGCGCTGCACCGTCAGGGGATGCAGGCGGTGGACGCCTGGATCGAGTGGCTCGAGCAGATGCGCACCGAGATCCGCGCGATGGTCGACGACCCGTCCACCGTCGCCGACGCCGAGAAGGAGGACCAGGCATGAGAGCGATCATGGTGATGTTCGACAGCCTCAACCGCCAGATGCTGCCGCCCTACGGCGCGGACTGGGTGCACGCCCCCAACTTCCGGCGGCTCGCCGACCGGACCGCCACTTTCGACAACTGCTACGGCGGTTCCATGCCCTGCATGCCCGCCCGCCGGGAGATGCACACCGCACGGCACAACTTCCTGCACCGATCGTGGGGCCCCCTCGAGCCGTTCGACGACTCGGTCCCGGCGATGCTCTCCGCCGCCGGTGTGCACACCCATCTGGCCACCGACCACCAGCACTACTGGGAGGACGGCGGCGCCACCTACCACACGCGCTACAGCACGTTCGAGATGTTCCGCGGCCAGGAGGGCGACCCGTGGAAGGGTCAGGTCGCCGATCCGCAGATCCCCGAGTCGGCAGGCACGACCGCGCGGCTCAAGCCGAACCTCTGGCGTCAGGACTGGGTCAACCGATCCCACCTCACCGACGAGGCCGACCACCCCCAGACGCGCACCTTCGACGCCGGGGTGGAGTTCATCGAGACCAACAAGGATCAGGACGACTGGTTCCTGCAGATCGAGACGTTCGACCCGCACGAGCCCTTCTTCAGCTACGCCCAGTACAAGCGGCACTACGACACCGGTTACGACGGCCCGCACTTCGACTGGCCGTCCTACAGCCAGGTCACGGAGGACGCGGACGTCGTCGAGCACGGCCGCGCCGAGTACGCCGCGCTGCTGAGCATGTGCGACCACTCGCTGGGGCGGGTGCTCGACCTCATGGACGAGCACGACCTGTGGGACGACACCCTGCTGATCGTCAACACCGATCACGGATTCATGCTCGGCGAGCACGGCTGGTGGGGCAAGAACATCCAGCCCTGGTACGACGAGACGATCCACACCCCGCTCTTCATCTGGGACCCCCGGACCGGCGTCGCCGGCGAACGCCGGGAATCCCTGGTGCAGACCATCGACTTCGGGCCGACACTGCTCGACTTCTTCGGCGTGACACCCACGCCAGACATGCAGGGGCGGCCGCTCACCGACGTCGTCGCCCGCGACGAACCGATCCGCACCGCCGGCCTGTTCGGCATCTTCGGCGGTCACGTCTGCGTCTCGGACGGACGCTACGTCTACATGCGGGCCTCGACGACGGCGCAGAACGGCCCCCTGTTCGAGTACACCCTCATGCCGACCCGCATGAACGGTTTCTTCGGAGCCGGAGAGCTCGGTGCCGCCGAGCACGTGGACGGGTTCTCCTTCACCAAGGGGACCAAGGTCCTGCGCACCCCCGCACAGTCGTTCGTCACGCCCTACGTCTTCGGCACCCAGCTGTTCGACCTGACCGAGGACCCGCACCAGACGCGGCCGTTGCGGGACGAGGCGCTCGAGCTGCGGATGGCGACGATGCTGCGCGACCTCCTGGCCGACTCCGACGCGCCTCAGGAGCAGTTCGTCCGCCTGGGGCTGCCGCCGACCGGCCCGTTGTCGACCGAGCACCTGCTCGTCGAGCAGCAGTGGCCTCTCCTCCAGGCCTCCCTCCAACCGGGAGCACGCGCCGAGGACTTCGGCACCGCCGGTCTGCAGCTGGACCTCACGCTGGGCTCACTGCTCCAGGACGAGTCCACCCGTGCGGTGCTGGCGCAGCACGCGCCCATGCTCACCGCGCCACCGCTCACCGACTACGTCGCCGATCTCTCGCTGCTGGAGATCGCGGCGTCGCTGGTCGGGCTCCTGCCCCGGCCCCTCCTGGCGGCTCTCGCCACAGCCCTGGAGTCGGCACGGGACGCGACCGTCCCGACCGCCGGCTGACCGCCTACCCACCTGCAGCACGGAGCCTTCCCAGGTTCCACCTCGCGCCGCACAACGACCGTGCGGCATGCCACGAAGGAGTGACGATGACCCAACCCACCCTGAGGACCGGCCCGGCGACGTCGACCGACGCCGCAGCCCCCACCGACGACACGTCCGGAGGTGGCCCGGTGGTGCCCCGACGCAAGACCAACCTCGCCCTGCTCGGTGGCTCGATGGCCACCGACGGCGGCGAGGGCAGCATCATGACCACGCTGTTCCCGGTGATCCAGGCTTCCCTGGGCCTGGCGACCAGCGCGCTGGGCATCCTCGCGGCGACCGGGCGCATCGTCGGCGCCGTGGCCGGGCCGGCCTGGGTGCTCGTCGCCCGCAAGACCGGCCGCAAGGGTGCCCTGGCGCTGGCCACGGGGTTCTGGGGCCTGTGGGGTGTGGCTGCCGGGTTCTCGCAGAACTTCACCCAGCTCCTGGTGCTCTACGCGATCATGGCGATGGGGCCGGTCGCCGCCCACACGTTCGTTCCCGCCGTCATCGGCGACTCCTTCGAGGAGAAGCGTCGCGGGCGCGTCGTCGGCTGGGTCTACGGGGGCGTCACCGCCACCAGCTCGCTGCTGGCGCCGTTGATCGGCCAGCTCGCGAACATCGAGAACGGTTGGCGCTACGGCTTCTTCGCCTTCGGTGCGGTCAACGTGCTCTTCGGTGTGCTCATCCTGGCCTTCTACAAGGATCCGGGTGTCGGATCCGGGGAGGCCCAGCTGCGCGAGTTCGACCAGAAGGCGCGCGACGCCGAGCAGACGGTCACGTGGGACAAGGTGAAGTCCCTGCTGAAGATCCCCAGCTTCGTCGTGCTCCTCGGCAGCCGGCTGCTGTCCAGCCACCTGCTGCTGGCCAGCTTCGGCGTCGTGCTGCTGGTGCAGGAGTACGGCTTCGACACGGCCGTGGCCGCCACGGTGATGGCTCCGTTCGGCTTCGGCTACCTCGCCGGTACGTTCCTCGGCGGGATCCTCTCGGACGCGCTGCACAAGGTCAGCCCGAACTACGGCCGGGTGGCGTTCCTGCAGGCTGCGCAGCTCGCCTACGCCGTCATCGCGTTCTTCGCGACCCAGTTCGCCTACGGCGGCATCGCGCCGTACCTGGTCCTCTTCGCCCTGGTCGGAGCGGCCATGGGGGTGAACCCGGGCGTCAACCGACCCCTGGTGATGTCCGTGACGCCGCCCGAGCTGCGACCGGCCGCCTTCGCGATCTTCGTCTCCATCGCCGAGTCCGTCGGCTTCGCGATCTACACCCTCACCGCCGGGTTCCTCGCCGAGGCGATCGGGATGCGCGCGACGATGCTCTGGCTGGTCGTCGGCATCATGACGCTCAACGCGGTCTACCTCACGCTGCTGTACAAGCCGTTCCGGCGGGACCGCGACGCGCTCGGCCGAGAGCTCGAGCGGCGCCACGAACGCCTCGCCGCCTCCTCCGGCAGCTGACCCCACCACCGACCGCGCGAGACCACGGCACGTCGATCACGGAGCAGGACATGACCGACCCACGACTCCCACGCAGCGTCTACCGGAGCGGCGACGAGCCCGACCCTCGGTTCTCCCTCGCCAACGAACGCACCTTCCTGGCCTGGATCCGTACCGCGCTCGCCTTTCTGGCCGGTGCCGTCGCGCTCGAGGCCCTCGCCACTCCGCTGCACCCACCGCTGCGACTCGCCGCTGCGTTGATCCTGGTGGCGACGGCGATCGCGCTCGTCGTCGAGGCCTGGGTCGGCTGGACGCGCACCGAGCGCGCGATGCGGCACGGACGGCCGCTGCCACCGCCGGTGTCCGCGCTGCCCGCGGCCGTCGGCCTGCTGGCGGCCGCGGTCCTGGTCGCCATGGGCCTCGTGCTCGGCACGCCGGCGTGAAGCCACCCTGGGACCAGGGCCTCCAGCCCGAGCGCACCGAGCTGGCGTGGCGCCGCACCGTCCTGGCCACCACCGCCGGTACGGCGGTCGCGGCACGCTATCTCGGGGCGAGTCAGCCGGTGCTGGGTCTGGTCCTTCCCTTGCTGGCCCTGCTCGGCGGTCTCGCGATGCTGCGCACGTCCACGGTCCGGTTCCGCCGACTCACGGACGCCCTGCACACCGCAGGCCCCGCACCGACCGTCCCCGTGATGCCCGGCGGCGGGATGCTCGCCGTCGTCACGGTGGCGGCTCTGCTGATCGCCGTCGTCTCCGCCGTCTTCGTCATCACCCACGCGGTGTCCTGACCCGCCCAGGAGCTCCGAGCGAGCCGGCATCGACCGGACCTCGTGGGGGACGGTCCGGGCGCGGTCGGCGCACGGTTCCGTCCCTGGACGCCGAGGCCGGTCCGGGACCTTCGGCCCTCGGCCACGGGTCATTGGCACCTGGGACGGCCAGATTCCCCGTGGTGTGCTGGCCGCAGAAGGAGATGAGCACCATGGACGAGACCTGGACCCGTGGGATCGTCGTCGGGGTCGACGGCTCACCGGAGAGCTACCACGCGTTCGACTGGGCTCGAGCAGCCGCCGCCCGGCACCACGTCCCGCTCACCATCTCGCACGCCGAGGCGGTGCCCGTCGGCCCGGTCACCCCGGTGCCCGCCTACGAGATCGAGACGCTGCAGGACGCGACGCAACGGATCCTGAGCAGCGCGCTCGACAGGATCGATCACGCCGACCGCGTATCGGTGCACGTCGACGCGGTCCCGTCGGTCGGGGCTCCCGCCCCCGCGCTCCTGCACGCCTCGCGGGACGTTGATCTGGTGGTCGTCGGACGTCGCGGGACCGACGTCACCCGGCACATCCTCGGCTCCGTCTCGGCGACCGTGGCCGCCCACGCCCGCGGGCCGGCCGCCGTCGTGCCCACCGGGGCCCGCACCGGCGACCCGGAGCGGGTCGTCGTCGGCATCGGGTTCGACGACGACCCCGCCGCCCCCCTCGACCTCGCGTTCGCCGAGGCCCGCGCCGCCGGCTGCCCCGTGGTGCTGTTGCACACCGTCCAACAATCCACGCGGGTGGCGCGCGAGGCAGGAGCGGGACGCATGGAGGACGTCGAGGCCGCGTTGCAGGGCCTCGCCCACCGGTGGAAGGAGCTGGTGCCCGACGTCGAGTGCCGTCAGGAGGTCCGCACGGGCAGTCCCGTCGACGCCCTGCTCGAGCACGTCACGCCGTCGGACCTGCTGGTCCTCGGCGGGCACCGCCACCCCCGCTTCGTCGGCAGGCTGCTCGGGTCGGTACCGGACGTGCTCCTCGGCGACGCGCCGTGCGTGGTGGCCGTGGCGCACACCGCCCGCCCGCACGCCGCGACGGACTGAGGCCGGTCGTGCGGGCCTGGGCCACCGGGGACGAGCCTGGCGGCATCACCCTGACCGAGCTCCCCGACCCGGAGCCCGCGGCGGACGAGGTGCTCGTCCGCGTCGAGGCCTCGGGTGTGTGCCGCACCGACCTGCACGTCGTGGACCGGGAGCTGGCGGTGCACCGAGGGCACGTCGTGCCCGGCCACCAGGTCGTCGGGACCGTCGAGGCCACCGGGTCCGCGGTCCGCCGGCTGCGTCCCGGCGAACGCGTCGGCGTCGCCTGGCTGCGCCGCACCTGCGGGGCCTGCCGCTGGTGCCGCGAGGGCCGCGAGAACCTCTGCCCGGACGCGGAGTTCACCGGGTGGGACGCCGACGGCGGGTTCGCGGAGCGGACCACCGTGCCGGAGGCCTTCGCCTACCCCCTCACCCCCGACCACGACCCGGTGACCACGGCACCGTTGCTGTGCGCCGGGATCATCGGATATCGCGCTCTGACCAGGGCGAACCTGCCACCCGGCGGCCGGCTCGGCATCTACGGGTTCGGGTCCAGCGCCCACCTCACCGCGCAGGTGGCGGCGGCCCGAGGGGCCGAGCTGTTCGTCATGACGCGCGGGCAGCACCACCGCGAGCTCGCCCGGCGCTCCGGGGCGCGGTTCGTCGGTGGGGCGACCGACGTCCCGCCGGTCCTCGTCGACGCCGCCATCGTCTTCGCGCCGGCCGGCGAGCTCGTCCCGTACGCGCTGCGGGCCACCGACCGGGGCGGCACCGTCGTGCTGGCCGGGATCCACATGAGCGACATCCCGTCCATGGCCTACGACCGCCACCTCTTCGAGGAGCGCGACCTGCGCACCGTCACCGCCAACACCCGGGCCGACGGGGCGGAGCTCCTGCGCCTGGCGACCACCCTGCAGCTGGCACCGACCGTGACGCGGTACCCGTTCACCGCTGCCGACGCCGCCCTCGACGACCTGCGCGCCGGCCGGGTGGCAGGGTCCCTCGTCCTCGTGCCGGACTGACGACGTCGGCCGGCAGGGACGGCACCGGGGAGGGAGTGGGCGTCACGCCCGCTGGAGGAGCTCCTCGGCCCGGAGAGCCACTCTCTCGCCCCACTCGCGGGCCCGGTCGCGCTCGTACGGCAACAGCGGACCCTCGACGCCGGCGACGTAGAACGACGCGCCGCGGTCCACCACGCGGTGCCCGTTGTGGCGCAGTGCTCGCGCTGCGGAGTGGGCCGCAGAACCGGGCAGGTGGCGGACGTTGTCCGCCCGGGTGTCGAAGGTGGCGTACAGCTGCATCGACCGAGCCGGCGCCAGCCGATCGATGAACTCCCGGATCCCCGCCTGGTCGACCGGCCGGTCGCCCAGGCGTTCCATGGCGTCGCGCCGCGTCTGGGGCCGGCTCATGGCGAACGCGTGCGTCGGCCCACCGATGACGACCAGATCCTCACCGTCCGTCCCGTGGTCGTCCAGGCAGGTGACAGAGCACACGCGCACCGGCATGTGCGTGGCGATCCCGTCTCCCACGGAGCGCGCCACCAGGGCCGTGTTGCCGAAGCAGGACTCGTAGACCACCAGTGCGGACATCTCGATCCACTCCTCTCGCCGCCGGCACCGTCAGCCGGCCCCGACCGCCGGGCCGCTCACCGGCATGACGATCCGGGTGCGCCAGGTGTCAGGGTCCGGGTCCGACTCGGGTCCGGACTCGTAGTACTCCCACGACTCGTCCAACGGCTGGAGGTCGTGGTCCACCATCCAGGCCTCGAGGCGTCCATAGGTCTCCGGCAGGCCGTCGTAGGCGCCGACGTGGACGGTCTCCACCACCCGCGCCTCGGGCAGGACGCCGGACACGGGCGTGCCCGGACCGGCGTCGGGGACGCTGAGCTCAGCGGGCTCCGCCAGCGGGAACCCGACCTCGACGTCGAACCCTCCGGACATCGCACCGCGGTAGCGGGCGTACGGTGGCCCGGCCGGCTGCCGGCCGCCACGCTCCAGCGCCGCGGCCACCAGCGGCACGACCCGGGCGAACAACGCGGGCAGGTCGTCCCGCCGGGCCAGCTGACGAACACCGAAGGTGGGCTGCTCCAAGGACTCGATGAGCCGGATCTCGTGTCCCTCGTCCATCGTGCTGAACCTCCCCGGCGGTCATCGACGCGCCCGACCGACGACCGCTGGATCCACGATCGCGCCCCATCCCCGGTCCTGGACAGGGACCTTGGTCCCACGTCGAGCGGACGGAAGTCCCGCACGGCGCGGACCGGACAGCCGACACCCGGTGCCGACGGTGGCCGGCAGGGCGATGATCACGGGGCGGGCGTGGCGGCGACCAGCGCCTCGGCCGTCAGTCCAGCAGGACCTTCTCGCCCGGGCGAGGAACCACAGCGAGGCAACCCACCTCGTCACGGACGCGGTCGGCCAGGGCGGCCGAGGCGTGCGCCTCACCGTGGACGACGTAGACGACCTCGGGCGGTTCCGACATCCGCCCCAACCAGTCGATCAGCTCGCTCGCGTCCGCGT
This sequence comes from Isoptericola aurantiacus, assembly GCF_044769875.1. Taxonomy (NCBI): domain Bacteria; kingdom Bacillati; phylum Actinomycetota; class Actinomycetes; order Micrococcales; family Promicromonosporaceae; genus Isoptericola; species Isoptericola aurantiacus. Next base: position 265,954 of record NZ_JBJBAE010000006.1, on the reverse strand, counting down.
GGACGGAGAACTCCTGGTCCTCGACGATCTCCGCCTTGACCGGTATGTACCGGCCCATCATCTTCACCTCGTGCGCGCCGTCGTGCAGCATCCTGCCTCGGGTGCCGATCGCCTGATAGCCGGTCAGGACGACACAGTTCCTTCGGTCCGGGAGCAGATGGCGCAGGTGATGGACCACCCGGCCGCCGGACGCCATGCCGGAGGCGGAGACGATGATGCACGGCTGGCGCGGTGAGTTGAGCGCCATCGACTCCTCCGGGGTGCGCGCCGCGTGCAGCGAGGGAAGGTCGACGAACTTCGCCAGACCCGGGCGGAGCTCCCCCGCGACCTCGGCGCGGTCGTACACCTCGAGGGCGGCCAGCGCCATCGGGCTGTCGACGAACACCGGGACCGGAGGAATCCGCCCGTCGCGGACCATCCCCGACAGGGCGTGCAGGACCAGCTCCGTGCGGTCCACGGCGAACGCCGGCACGAGCACCACCCCACCTCGCCGGATCGTGCGCCGCACGGCGTCCGCGAACGCCGCATGGGACCGGGGTGGGTCGTGGTGCTCCCGGTCCCCGTAGGTGGACTCGATCACCACGGCGCGCGCCGACGGCGGGTCCGCGCGGGGGCGCAGCACCGGGTGCTCCGTGCGGCCGAGATCCCCCGAGAACAGGACCTGGGCCGGCCCGACGCGCGCGAGCACGCTGGCCGAACCCAGGACATGACCGGCTCGGACCAGCCGGACGGCGGACCCGGCACCCAGGTCGAGGTCGACGTCGAACGGCACGGTCGCGAAACGCCCGATCGCCCGCTCGGCGTCGGCGACGGTGTAGAGGGGCAGGGGTGGGTCGTGACGGGACCACCCGCCGCTCCGGGCGAGGTCCGCGTCGCGTTCCTGCAGGTTCGCGCTGTCCCGCAGGACGATCGCGGTGAGCGCCGCCGTCCCCTCGGTCATCCGTATCGATCCCTCGTAGCCGTCGCGGACGAGGGCGGGGAGAAAACCGCAGTGGTCCAGGTGGCAGTGCGTCAGCACCACGTCGTCGATGGTCCGGGGTGGAACCGGGAAGGGGTCCCAGTTCTTGCGTCTCCACCTCCGCTCGCCCTGGTAGAGACCGCAGTCGACCAGGAGACGACGATCGCCCGAGTCGATCAGGAAACGGCTCCCGGTGACGGTTCCCGCGCCACCGAGGAACGTCAACGACACCGCGTCACTCATCGGGCCCCCTCGGACCCCATCGTCCGCCGCACGGGGGTGAGCGCAGTAGGGCCGAACGTCCCGGCACCGTGCGCGGACCTGGGGACGATCGCGCCCGAGACGACCCGGACGGCGGCCTTGGCGGCCTCGCCCTCGGCGACCAAGGGCGCGACCGCCAGCCGGCAGTGGTCGTCGATGACCCGGTGGGCCCGGCTCACTTCCCGCTGTACACCGGGAACACGCTGGAGTCGCCGTAGTCGCGGTCGTGCAGATCGCGCAGCGTCGCCATGTCGTGGTCGGAGATGACGAAGTCGACCTGCGCGTTGGACCGCATGTGGTCCGGGTTCGCCGTCTTCGGCAGGGACACAGCGCCCAGCTGCAGCGTGTAGCGGATGCAGAGCTGCGGCACCGTCACGCTGTACGTCTCGGCCATCGCCTGGACGTCGGGGTTGTTCAGGATCTCGCCGTGGGCGATCGGCGAGTAGGCCTCGACCACGATGCCCTTGCTCTCGCAGTAGTCGAGCAGCTCGGTCGGCGTGTTGCCGGCGTGGACGAGCAGCTGGTTGACGTGCGGTGTGACGGTCGCGTTCTCGAGGAGGCTGTCGAGGTCGGACTGAAGGAAGTTCGACACTCCGATGGCGCGGACCTTGCCCGCCCGGTGCGCCTCTTCGAGGGCCTTCCAGGCCTGCCGGTTGCCGTCGGCGTAGTCACCGCCGCGGAAGTCCTCCCACGGCTGCGGGGCGTGGATGAGGAACAGATCGATGTAGTCCAGGCCCATCGTGGCCAGCGACCCGTCGATCGCGGCGACCGCACCGTCATAGTCCTTGATCTCCGCGGCGAGCTTGGTCGATACGAACAGGTCCTCGCGGGCGACGCCGGACGTGCGGATTCCTTCGCCGACGCCGCGTTCGTTGCCGTAGGCCTGGGCGGTGTCGATGTTCCGGTAGCCGATCTCGACCGCCGCGCGAACGGCTTCGGCGGCCTGGTCATCGTCGATGAACCAGGTGCCCAGCCCCAGCTTGGGGATCTCGACACCGCCGGACAGGGTGGAGGTCTCGTTCAGGATGCTCATGCGTGCTCTCCGTTCTTCGGCAGGCGCCCGTACACCTCGTCGGTGACCGGCTCGAGCCATTCGTTGCTGACGTCCTCGCCCGGGGTGATGAAGGCGACGTGGGAGAACCAGGAGTCGGCCTTCGCCCCGTGCCAGTGCTTCGTCCCGGCAGGGACCCTGATCACCGTTCCCGGCTCCAGGCTGACCGGCTCCTCGCCCTCGGCCTGGTACCAGCCGCTGCCGGCCGTGCACAGCAGGATCTGGTCCCCGCCGCCGTCGGTGCCGTGGTGGATGTGCCAGTTGTTGCGGCAGCCCGGTTCGAACGACACGTTGCTCACCGGGACGTTCCCGCCGGCCAGCGGGGCGAGGTAGCTCTGGCCGACGAAGTACTGCGCAAAGGCGTCGTTGGGCTCCCCGAGCGGGAAGATCTGATCGAACTCGTCGCTCATGTCGACTCCTTCTGTGTGACCTGGGTGGCCTTCACCAGGGACGCTGGTCCTCGGCCGGACGCGGCCGTGTGCCGCGGACTCCACGCTAGGACGGCGTCGAGCGCACAGGGAGACCCTGCTGGTACACCCCTGACCGGAGCACCCCGAGCGGTCGTGGCTACCGTAGAGACGGCGTCGGGGCCCGGGCCTCGGTCGCACTCGCCGTGCACGACGTCGGACGGCGAGAAGGCGGATCGGAGTCCGCGTGAGGTGGGCCCGGAGGGACTCGAACCCCCGACATCCACGGTGCAAGCCTCGGAATGCACGTTGACCTGCACCTTTGCTCCCCGAAAGTCGTCCGCGGGGTTCAGCGGTGATACGACGTCGAGCAAGGCTGCATCACCGCCACACCTGAAGGAGATACGCCGCCACCGAGCGATCAGATCCACACCTCGAGCACGCGGTCCGGCCGTGTCGGGAACGGTCAGTCGTGAACGGCGAGCAGGGCTGGCAGGGAGTCGCAGACGAGTTCGCCTTAGCAGCGAAACATACCCCCCTGGGGTATAGTCGTCGGCGTGCTGCGCTGCCCTCGTCCGACCGGACAGAGCTGCGGCCCGGACTCAGATGACGAAGCGGAAGCGGCCCGAGCGCCGTGAACGGGAGGAAGGCGTGGCCAAGAACCAGTCGGCGACGACCCAGCGCGGTGCCCAGGTGGCTCTGCTGGTGATCGCGACCGCACAGCTGATGCTCGTGCTCGACGACTCGATCGTGAACATCGCGCTGCCGAGCATTCAGGCCGAGCTCGACGTCGAGGCCGTTGATCTACCGTGGGTCGTCAACGCCTACATCCTCTCGTTCGGCGCGCTGCTGATGCTCGGCGGCCGGGTCGGAGACTTGTGGGGCCGGCGCCGCACCCTGCAGGTCGGCATCACGCTGTTCGTCGTGGCGTCCCTGGTCGGCGGCTTCGGGCAGACGACGGCCATGCTCGTCGGCGCCCGCGCCGTACAGGGCATCGGCGCGGCGATGGCTGCCCCGAACGCTCTGGCGCTGATCGCCACGACCTTCTCCGAACGCTCGATGCGTGACAAGGCGCTCTCGCTCTACGGGGCGATGTCCGGGCTCGGCATCATCCTGGGTCTGCTGCTCGGTGGCGTGCTCACCGACACCCTCGGCTGGCGGTGGGTCTTCTTCATCAATGTCCCCATCGGGCTCATGGTGCTGCTCGGCAGCCGCACTCTCGTGTCCGCCGACCGTCACCGCGGCCGCGTCGGAGTCCTGGACGCCGTCCTGGGCACCGCCGGCATGGTCAGCCTCATCTACGCCATCACGCGGTTCGGCGACGAAGGCCTCGGCGACCCGGTCGCGATCGGCCTCGTGGTCGCCGCGGCCGCGCTGCTGACGGTGTTCGTCGTCACCCAGGCCCGTAGCCGCGACCCGCTGCTGCCGCTGAGCCTGTTCCACGACCGCGACCGTATCGGCGCCTACCTGACCATGCTGCTGCTCGCGATCGGCCCGATGGGCACGTTCTACGTCATCACCCTGCACCTGCAGCAGGTCCAGCACTACAGCCCGCTACAGACCGGGCTCGCCTGGCTGCCCTTCGCCCTCGGCATCGTGGTCGGCGCCGGTATCGCGCCGAAGCTGCTGCTGCGCATCGCGCCGCGCTACGTCGCCGCGGCCGCCGCGCTGCTCGGCGCCACCGCCGCGTTCTGGTTCTCCACGATCACCGTCGACACCGGGTACTGGCTGCACCTCGCCCCCGCGATGTTCGTCCTCGCGCTCGGCTTCGGACTCGGCGTCCTCACCCTGACCCAGGCCGCGGTCTACCGCGTCGATCCCGACAAGGCCGGCATCGCCTCCGCGCTGCTGAACTCCGCCCAGCAGATCGGCGTCGCGCTCGGGCTCGCCCTGCTCGCCGGCGTGGCAGCCACCGTCACCGCCCGCCCGGACAACGCCAACCTGCCCTCCGATCAGGCACTCGTTGCCGGATACAGCACCGCGCTGACCGTCGCGGCAGGCCTGCTCCTCGCCGCAGCAGTGCTCGCGCTCGTGCTCCTGCGCGGACAGCGGGCAAGCGCGACCGACCGGCAAGGCTAGAGCAGGAGGCGGCGCTCGGGCCCGCCACGCCCGGGAGGTTCGGATCTGCCAGAACCCGATTCTGGTGCACCCGGCAGGGGAGCTGAAGCTGCGGGGCGCGTGTGGCTCGGTCGCGCCGGGCGGCTGGATTGCAGGCGCCTGATCGTCGGGCGAATGTTGCATCTAGCTGTTGCTCGCGGTGGGCCCGGAGGGACTCGAACCCCCGACATCCACGGTGTAAACGTGGCGCTCTGACCAACTGAGCTACAGGCCCCGGCAGGCCAGGGCGATGCCCTGGCGGCGCAGCACAGGATACCCGGCGCGCGCCGGTGCGTGCGCCGGGCTCGCGGGCCGGGCGCGCACGTCAGACCTGGGCGATGGCCTGCAGGTAGGCGTCGAGGTCGCGCCGCCGGCCCCGGGGACGCACCACCGACCAGCGCACGATGCCGTCGGCGTCGACGAGGAACGACCCGCGCAGGGCATGACCCGACTCGTCGTCGAAGACGCCGAAGGCCCGTGCCGCCGCGCCGTGCGGCCAGAAGTCGCTCAGCAGGTCGAACCCGAATCCCTCGACCTCCTGCCACGCCTTGAGCGCGAACACCGGGTCGGTGGACACGGCGAGCACCTGCACCCCGGCCGCCTCGAACTCGCCGAGGTTGTCCCGCAGCTCACCGAGCTCGTCGGTGCACAGGCCGGAGAACGCGAACGGGAAGAACACCACCAGCACCGGCTCACCGCGCAGGTCGGCCAGGTGGGTGGGCGTGCCGTGGGTGTCGGGAAGGGTGAGGTCCGGCGCGGGGTCGCCCGCGACCGGAGCGCCGTCCGACATCGCGCTACCGGCCCCGCGGCGCCAGCCGGGTCGCGGACCAGTCGTCGCCCGCGGAGAACGTGCTGGTCGCGTGCAGGCCCGCCGTGGTGGAGGCCTCCTGGATCTCGCTGTGCCCCACGTGCCCGTCGCGGGCGGGCTTGCGGGTCAGCAACCACACCTGCCCGCCGTCGTCGAGCGCCGTCTGGACGTCCACGAGCATGTCCGTGAGGTCGCCGTCCTCCTCACGCCACCAGATGAGGACGCCGTCGACCACGTCGTCGTAGTCCTCGTCCACGAGCTCGCTGCCGAGCACGCCCTCCAGCGCCTCGCGCAAGGGTTGGTCGACGTCGTCGTCCCACCCGAACTCCTGCACGACCTGACCGGTGGTGAACCCGAAGCGTGATGCCAGGGTGTCCGCCTGCTGTCCCACGAGGACCTGTGTTCCTTCCGTCATACCCGCGGCGCCGTCGCCGGCGCCCTGTCTGCGTTCTGTTGTGCGTCAACGTAATGCACGCGGGCCCCGGATGCCCGCCAGGTCCGCGCCGCAGGCACACTCTGCAGAAGACGGCATGACGTAGATCACGGATTCTTGACCGCTCCCTGGTGTTCGCCCGGAGAAAGTCGAGACACAATGTCTAGTGACCACCCGTCGGTGGCCTGCGCCGTCGCGACCCCGACGTCGCGGGCGGCGCGCACGGGACACCTGACACGAGCGGTCGCCGGACGACGGCGGCAGCCCGCAGAAGAGAGAGGTTGCTGGTGGCTTCGTACGACGAGACCGGACCGCTGATCGACGGTCTGCTCAGCGCTGTGCCGGACATCGACCCGTCCGAGACCTCGGAGTGGGTGGAGTCCCTCGACGGGCTGATCGACGACAAGGGCGGACCCCGCGCCCGCTACGTCATGCTCAACCTGCTGCGCCGCGCCCGTGAGCGCAGCGTGCAGATCCCCACCTCCGTGGCGACCCTGTACGTCAACACCATCGGCGTGCACGAGGAGCCGTACTTCCCGGGCGACGAGGTCATGGAGCGCCGCTACCGCTCGTGGATCCGCTGGAACGCCGCGGTCATGGTGACCCGCGCCCAGCGTCCCGACATCGCGGTCGGCGGGCACATCTCCTCCTACGCCTCCGTGGCGACCCTCACCGAGGTCGGCCTCAACCACTTCTTCCGCGGCAAGGACCACCCCGGCGGCGGCGACCAGGTCTACTTCCAGGGACACTCCTCCCCCGGCCAGTACGCCCGCGCCTACCTCGAGGGCCGCCTCTCGGCCGACCGCCTGGACGGGTTCCGTCAGGAGAAGTCGCACACCGCCGGCGGTCTGCCGTCCTACCCGCACCCGCGCCTCATGCAGGACTTCTGGGAGTTCCCGACGGTCTCCATGGGCCTCGGCCCGGCCTCGGCGATCTACCAGGCGTGGACCAACAAGTACCTGCACAACCGCGGCATCAAGGACACCAGCCAGCAGGACGTCTGGGCGTTCCTGGGCGACGGCGAGATGGACGAGCCCGAGTCGCGCGGCATGCTCCAGCACGCCGCCCACCAGGGCCTGGACAACCTCACCTTCGTGGTCAACTGCAACCTGCAGCGCCTCGACGGCCCCGTCCGTGGCAACGGCAAGATCATGCAGGAGCTGGAGGCGCAGTTCCGCGGCGCCGGCTGGAACGTCATCAAGGTGGTCTGGGGCCGCGAGTGGGACGCCCTGCTCAACGCGGACAAGGACCGCGCGCTGGTCAACCTCATGAACGCCACGCCGGACGGCGACTACCAGACCTACCGCGCCGAGTCGGGCGCGTTCATCCGCGAGCACTTCTTCGGCCGCGACCCGCGGACCAAGGCGCTCGTGCAGAACATGACCGACGACGACATCTGGAACCTGCGTCGCGGCGGCCACGACTACCGCAAGATCTTCGCGGCCTACACCGCCGCGCGCGCCCACACGGGTCAGCCCACGGTGATCCTGGCCCAGACCGTCAAGGGCTACGGCCTCGGTTCGAGCTTCGCGGGCCGCAACGCCACGCACCAGATGAAGAAGGTCAAGAACGACGACCTCAAGGCGCTGCGCGACAACCTGCGGATCCCGCTGACGGACGAGCAGATCGACGCCGAGCCCGGCCTGCCCCCGTACTACCACCCGGGCATGGAGGACGAGTCGATCCAGTACATGCTGGAGCGTCGCCGCCAGCTCGGCGGGTTCGTGCCCGAGCGCCGCTCGGCGCCCAAGGCGCTGACGCTGCCGCAGGACAAGTCCTACGAGATCCTCGCCAAGGGCTCCGGCACCCAGCAGGTCGCCTCCACGATGGCGTTCGTCCGGCTGCTCAAGGACCTCATCAAGGACAAGGACTTCGGCAAGCGCATCGTGCCGATCATCCCCGACGAGGCCCGGACCTTCGGTCTGGACGCGATCTTCCCGACCGCGAAGATCTTCAACACCGTCGGGCAGAACTACCTCGCCGTGGACCGCGAGCTCATGCTGAGCTACAAGGAGTCCGAGGCCGGGCAGATCATGCACACCGGCATCAACGAGGCCGGATCCGCCGCGGCGTTCCAGTCCGTGGGCACGGCGTACGCGACCCACGGCGAGCACATGGTGCCCGTCTACATCTTCTACTCGATGTTCGGGTTCCAGCGCACCGGCGACCAGTTCTGGGCGGCCGGCGACCAGATGACCCGCGGGTTCATCATCGGCGCCACGGCGGGTCGCACGACCCTGACCGGTGAGGGCCTGCAGCACGCCGACGGCCACTCGCCGCTCATCGCCGGCACCAACACCGCCGTCGTGCAGTACGACCCGGCGTTCGGCTACGAGATCCGGCACATCGTGCGCGACGGTATCGAGCGCATGTACGGCGACGGGTCCGACGGTCGGGACCAGAACGTCATGTACTACCTGACGGTCTACAACGAGCCCATGGTCCAGCCGGCCGAGCCGGAGGACGTCGACGTCGAGGGCATCCGGCGGGGCATCCACCGCATCTCGACCTCCGACCTGGAGGCCGGGGACGACACCCCGCGGGCGCAGCTCCTCTCGTCGGGCGTCGGTGTGCCGTGGGCGCTCGAGGCCCAGCAGCTCCTGCGCGACGACTGGGGCGTGGCCGCCGACGTGTGGTCGGTGACGAGCTGGAACGAGCTGCGGCGCGACGCGCTCGCCGCCGAGAAGGACGCCCTGCTCGACCCGGCGGCCGAGCCGCGGGTGCCGTACGTGACCGCCAAGCTCTCGGGCGCGAAGGGTCCGTTCGTCGCCACCAGCGACTACGACCACCTGGTCCCCGACCAGATCCGCGCCTGGGTGCCCGGCGACTACGCGGTGCTCGGCGCCGACGGGTTCGGGTTCTCCGACACCCGCGCCGCCGCCCGCCGGCACTTCCTCATCGACGGGCCGTCGCTCGTGGTCCGCACGCTGCAGCAGCTCGCCCGCCGCGGCGAGGTCGCGTCCGACGTCGTCGCCCAGGCCGTGGAGAAGTACCGCCTGGCCGACGTCAACGCCGGGACGTCCGGCGTGGCCGGCGGCGACAGCTGACCGACCGCCGCTGCTGAGGCGGCGCGCGCGACGCCGGCCCCCGTCACCCGAGAGGGTGGCGGGGGCCGTCGCCGTGTGCGGAGGGACCCGCCTCGCGCGATCTCCTACCTGAGCGTACGCACGCCTACCTGGGCGAGCGCACGCCTACCTCGCGGTGGGTCGGCCTACCTCGCGGTGTGCGGGGCCTACCTCGCGGGGGGTCGGCCTACCTCGCGGTGTGCGGGGCCCACCTCGCGGGGGGGCGGCCTCCCTCACGGGAGGAGTGCCTAGGTGGGCGAGCCGGCGGTCTCGGCGGCCTCGACGGCGGCGACGAGCTCCGGGCGGATCCGGGCCACGGCCGCGGTGTCCGGGTGCGAGTCCAGCGCCTCCAGGTGCTGCTTCGCCTCGAACACGCGGTCTGCCTCGATCGCGGCCATGACGAGGTGCCGCCCGACCTCGGGCGTCTGCTCGCGCACCCGCCAGTGGCCGATCCCGAGCCCGAGGGCGTCGACCGGCAGCCCGGCGTCGCGCAGCACCTGCAGGCTCGTCGCCAGCGCCTGACCGGACTCGTCGCGTTCGGAGGCCGTCGAGAACCGCCGCAGCGCTCCCTCCGGGTCGTCCGCCACCGAGAGGCGCCCCAACTCCAGCAGCGGGCGCCACGCGCGGGGGTGTCCGGCGAGCTCCTCGGCGAGCGACCACACCGCCAGGTCGGCGGCCTGCTGGGACTCGGGCTCGTCCGCGGCCGCGGTCAGCGGGTCCTCGGCGTTCGGGGGTTCGGTGGCACGACGCCGGACGAGCTCGGCCAGGGCGGTGAAGGCCCGCTCGTCGTTCGGGTCGTTCTGCAGCATGGCGCGCAGCGCGTCCTCGTGCACCTCATCACCATAGCGGCGGGTGTCCGTGGGCCGCCGCGTCCCCACCCGTGAGGACGAGCGCGGGCGGCGGAGCAGCTGGCGGAGCCGGGGCATCAGGGCCATGTCATCGACCATATCGCCTGGTGCCCACTCGGCGTCGGCCAACGGAGCGCGCGCGCCGCGTCCGACCCTCGTTTGTGCGTTCCCCACAACGCACCCCCTATCCTCGGAGCATGTCGACCTCGACCGTCTCGCGCGACGAGAACGTCCAGCGCGTCCGTGAAGGCCTCGGCCTGCTCACCGCGGCGGCCATGCGACGCCTCGACGAGGAGGTCGTCTGGTACCGCCAGCTCCCGGCCGAGGACCGGTCGTACGTGGCCCTCGTGGCCCAGACCGGCATCAACGCGTTCGTCTCCTGGTTCTCCGACCCCCGCCAGACGCCGCACGGCGTCGGCGAGATGTTCGCGGCCGCGCCGCCGGAGCTGACCCGGTCGATCTCCCTGCAGCACACCCTGCAGCTCGTGCGACTGATGGTCGACGTCGTCGAGTCCCACTCCGACCGGATCGCCGCCCCCGGGTTCGAGCGCGAGCTGCGCGAGGCCGTGCTGCTCTACTCGCGCGAGGTCGCCTTCTCCGCGGCCGAGGTCTACGCACGCGCGGCCGAGGTCCGGGGGGCGTGGGACGCCCGCCTCGAGGCGCTGGTGGTGGACGCGCTCGTGCGCGGCGACACCGACGACGCCCTGCGGTCCCGGATCTCCGCGCTCGGCTGGAGCGGCCGCGGTCAGGTGCTCGTGGTGGTCGGCGAGGCCACGGACGGCCTGGACGACGTCGGCACCGCCGAGCTGCGCCGAGCCGCCCGGCGCGCCGCCGGGGACACGCTGGTCGGCATCCACGGCGACCGCCTCGTCCTGGTGCTCGGCGGCGAGGGAGACCTGGTCGCGGCCGCGACGTCCCTGGTGGACAGGTTCGGCCCGGGCCCCGTCGTCTTCGGCGGCGTGGTGCCCAACGTCTCGGAGGCGACGGCGTCGGCCCGCTCGGCGCTCGCCGGACTGGCCGCGGCCCCGGCCTGGCCGCAGGCGCCGCGCCCCGTGCTGGCCGACGACCTGCTGCCCGAACGCGTCCTGACCGGCGACCGCACCGCGCGCCGCACCCTGGTGGCGCAGGCCTACCGGCCGCTGGAGGAGGCGACCGGGTCGGTGCTCGAGACGCTGTCGGCCTACCTCGGCACCGGGCGCTCCCTCGAGGCCGCCGCACGTCGCCTGTACGTGCACCCCAACACCGTCCGCTACCGGTTGCGCAAGGTCTCCGAGATCACCGGCTGGGACCCGCTGGACGCCCGGGAGTCGTTCGTGCTGCAGGTCGCCCTCGCCCTCGGCCAGCTCGGCCCGGACCACTGACGACGGCGGCCGGGTTGCCGATTCCCACAATCGGTGCCGGTGAGGTTGGTGCGGGTCGCGACGCGCCACCACCACACCAGGGTGGCACCGTGGATCCGTGCTCGCCGTCGTCTGCCCTGGACAGGGCTCGCAGACCCCCGGGATGCTCAGCCCTTGGCTGGAGCTGCCCGGCACCACCGACCTGATCGACACCTTCTCGGCCGCCGCCGGGACCGACGTCGCCCTGCACGGGACCATGTCGGACGCGGACACGATCCGCGACACCGCCGTCGCGCAGCCGCTCATCGTCTCGGCCTCGCTCGTGGCGCTGCGCACGATCCTGGACGGCCGTGCGACGACGGACGTCGTCGACGTGACCGCGGGCCACTCCGTCGGCGAGCTGTCGGCCGCCGCCGTGGCGGGCGTGCTCGACGACGCCGGTGCCGTCGGGCTCGTCTCCCACCGCGCCCGGGCCATGGCCGACGCCGCCGCCGCGGCGCCGTCGGGCATGAGCGCCGTCGTGGGCGGCGACCCGGACGAGGTCCTCGCGGCCGTCGAGGCCGCCGGGCTGTTCCCGGCGAACGTCAACGGGGGCGGCCAGACCGTCGTGGCCGGTGCCACCGACCGGCTCGCCGCGCTCGCCGACGACCCGCCGGCCCGAGCCCGCGTCATCCCGCTGCCCGTGGCCGGCGCCTTCCACACGCCGTACATGGACGCCGCCCGCGCCGCGTTCGAGAAGGTGTCCACCACCTGGCTCGCGACCGACCCGCGGCTGCCGCTGCTGAGCAACGCCGACGGCGCCGCCTACAGCACCCTCGGCGCCGGAGCACACGGTCAGGGGACCTCCGCGGACGTGCTGACGCGCCTCACCGCCCAGGTGACGGCGCCGGTGCGGTGGGACCTGTGCCAGGCCACCCTGGCGGACCTGGGGGTGACCGGGCTGCTCGAGCTGGCGCCCGGCGGGGTCCTCACGGGACTGGCCAAGCGTTCCCTCAAGGGCGTGGAGTCGGTGGCCGTGAAGTCCCCCGACGACGTCGAGGCGGCCCGCGACCTCATCGCACGCCACTCCCGGGCCGCCGGCGCGTCGGCAGGGGCGGAGCAGTGACCGCACGCCGGGCCCTGCGCCAGGCCGAGCCGGTCCGGCACAGCCGCATCCTGGGCCTCGGCGCCGAGCGTGGCGACCAGGTCGTGACCAACGACGACCTCGCCGGACCGATCGACTCCTCCGACGAGTGGATCCGCCAGCGCACCGGCATCGTGACCCGGCGTCGCGCGGCGGGCGACGTCGACGTCCTGGACCTCGCCGAGGCCGCGGCACGCCGCGCGCTCGACGCCGCCGGGCTGACGGGCGCCGACGTCGACGCGGTGATCCTGTCCACCATCACCTACTTCCACCAGACGCCCGCGGCCGCCGCGGTCCTCGCCGACCGTCTCGGCGCGACGCCGGCGGCGGCCTACGACATCTCGGCCGCCTGCGCCGGGTACGCCTACGGCATCGGACAGGCCGACGCCCTCGTGCGTTCGGGCGCCGCCCGCAACGTGCTGGTGATCGGCGCCGAGAAGCTCAGCGACGTCGTCGACCCCACCGACCGGTCGATCTCGTTCCTGCTGGGCGACGGCGCCGGGGCGGCCGTCGTCGGCCCCTCGGACACGCCGGGCATCGGCCCGACCGTGTGGGGGTCCGACGGCTCCAAGGCCCAGGCGATCCGCCAGACGCACTCGCTGGCCGAGCTCGCGGCCGACGGCACGCTCGGCATGCCGACGCTGCGCCAGGACGGCCCGACCGTCTTCAAGTGGGCGAGCTTCCAGATGGCGCCCGTCGCCGCCAAGGCGATGGCCGAGGCCGGCGTCGAGCCCGAGGACATCCAGGTGTTCGTGCCCCACCAGGCGAACATGCGGATCATCGACCAGCTCGTCAAGCAGCTCCGGCTGCCAGACTCCGTGGTCGTCGCCCGCGACATCGCCGAGACCGGCAACACGTCGGCGGCCTCCATCCCGCTGGCCACCGACCGCCTGCTGGCCGAGGGCTCGGCCCGCTCCGGCGACCTGGCACTGCAGATCGGATTCGGCGCAGGGCTGGTCTACGCCGCCCAGGTGGTCGTGCTTCCCTAGCAGGGCCCGTAGAGTCCGAACCCGGTGGTGCGCGACAATCGCACTGCCACCACCCCGACCCGGTGCCGGACGGCCGGCACCACGTTCAAGGAGAGACGTACCCCATGGCTCACACCGCTTCCGAGATTCTCGAGGGCCTCGCCGAGATCGTCGCCGAGGAGACCGGTCTGCCGACCGACGCCGTCGTCGCCGAGAAGTCCTTCACCGACGACCTCGACATCGACTCGCTGTCGATGATGACGATCGTGACCCACGCCGAGGACAAGTTCGGCGTGCGCATCCCGGACGACGAGGTCAAGAACCTCACGACCGTCGGTGACGCCGTGAAGTACATCGAGGGCGCCCAGGACTGACCGTCCCCCGCCCGCGCGGGCAGACCGGGAGCACCCGGTCTGCCCGCGCCGCCCGCCCGTCTCAGCTCGACCAGCCTCTGGAGATCGCACATGTCCACGCGCGACGTCGTCGTCACCGGCCTCGGTGCCACCACCCCCCTCGGCGGGGACGCCCCCACCACGTGGGCGGCCGCGCTCGCCGGCGAGTCCGGCGCTCGCACCATGGACAACGACTGGTCGGAGACGTACGGCATCCCCGTCACGTTCGCGGCGACCATCAAGCAGGACCCCTCCGAGAAGCTGTCGCGGCCCGAGACGAAGCGGATGGACCCGTCCGCCCAGTACGCGATGATCGCCGCCCGGGAGGCCTGGCAGGACGCCGGGGCGCCCGAGGTCGACGGCGAACGTCTGGGCGCCGTGGTCTCCTCCGGCATCGGCGGCATCTGGACCACGCTCGACGGCTGGGACACCCTGCGCGAGCGCGGTGCGCGCCGCGTGCTGCCCATGACGGTGCCGATGCTCATGCCGAACTCTGCCGTGGCGTACGTGTCGCTGGAGCTCGGGGCCAAGGCCGGGGCGCACGCCCTGGTCTCCGCGTGCGCGTCGGGCGCCGAGGCGATCGGCTACGGCATCGACATGATCCGCGCCGGCCGGGCCGACGTCGTCGTGTGCGGCGGGACCGAGGCCACGATCCACCCGATGCCGATCGCGGCCTTCGCCGCCTCACGCACCCTGTCGCTGCGCAACGACGACCCGGCGGGCGCCTCGCGTCCTTACGACGTCGACCGGGACGGGTTCGTCATCGGCGAGGGTGCGGCGGTGCTGGTGCTGGAGAGCGCCGAGCACGCCGCCGCCCGCGGCGCACGCGTCTACGCGCGGCTCGCCGGCGTCGGGCTGTCCTCGGACGCCTACCACATCACCTCCCCCGACCCGGAGGGCACCGGTCAGGTCTCCGCGATGCGCCGGGCCCTGGAGGACGCCGGGCTCACCGGCGGCGACGTCGTGCACATCAATGCGCACGCCACGTCCACCAAGGTGGGCGACCTCACCGAGACGCGATCGATCCGCACGGTGCTGGGTGCGGAGACCGACCACGTCCAGCTCTCGGCGACGAAGTCGATGACGGGTCACCTGCTGGGTGGCGCCGGCGCGCTCGAGACGCTGTTCACGGTCAAGGCCCTGCACGAGCGCCTCGCCCCGCCGACGATCAACGTGGCCAACCCCGACCCGGAGCTGCAGGTCCCCCTGGTGCGCGACACCCCGTCGGCACTGCCCGACGGCGACATCGCGGCCATCAACAACTCGTTCGGGTTCGGCGGGCACAACGTGGCCCTGGCGGTCACCAGCGTCTGAGCCGACCCTGCCCCGCGGCCCCGGCTGCCGGGCCGACGACGACGGCGCCCCACCGGTCATCGTGACCGGTGGGGCGCCGTCGTACGGAACCAGGAGGGAGCGCGGGCTAGCCGACGCGGTGCAGCCAGCGCACCGGGGCGCCGGCGCCGGCGTACCGGAAGGGCTCGAGCTCGTCGTCCCAGGCGTTGCCGAGCGCGAGGTCCATGGCCTCCCGCAGCGCGCGGGCGTCGTGTGCGCCCTCCATCGCCGACCGCACCCGGTCCTCGGGCACGACGGTGTTGCCGTGCACGTCCGTCATGGCGTGGAAGATGCCGAGATCGGGGGTGTGCGACCAGCGGGCGCCGTCGGCACCGTGGCTCGCCTCCTCCGTCACCTCGTAGCGCAGGTGGTCCCACCCACGCAGCGCGGAGGCGAGGCGGGCGCCCGTCCCTTGGGCGCCCTGCCACGAGTACTCCGCGCGGTACAGGCCACGTGCCGCCGGCTGGGGTGTCCAGTCCAACGAGACGTGCCCGCCCAGCACGCTGCCTGCCGCCCACTCGAGGTGGGGGCAGAGCGCGCGCGGCGCGGAGTGCACGAGAAGTACACCGCGAGTGATCGCTCCGGCCATGATTCCTCCCTGGGTTCCGAGGTCCGTCTTCCCCTACGTCCTCGGTGCGCCAGCGAAGCCACTGGTCAGCGCCACGTTGCGGCGTGTCGTCTTGCGTCCTTGTCACATCCTGCCCGAAGGGTCCGGGCCGCGCGAGAGTGAAAGGAACATTTGAGACACCTCAGAGCCGTTCGCGCAGCTCCCGCATCGCCTTCTTGCGGGTACCCCGCTCCAACCGGTCGAGGTAGAGCTTGCCGTCGAGGTGGTCGCACTCGTGCTGCAGGCAGCGCGCCATGAGGTCGGTCCCCTCGACCACGACCTCGTTCCCGTCGAGGTCCACACCCTCGACCCGGGCGTACCAGGCGCGAGTGGTCGGGTAGAACAGCTCCGGGACCGACAGGCACCCCTCGTCGCCGTCCTGCTGCTCGTCCGAGACGGCCACCAGCCGCGGGTTCAGCACGTAGCCGACCTCGTCGTCGATGTTCCAGGAGAACGCCCGCAGGCTGACGCCGATCTGGTTGGCCGCCAGCCCGGCACGACCCTCGGCGTCCACCGTGTCCAGCAGGTCCTCCACCAGGGAGCGGACACGGTCGTCGACCGTCGTGATCTCGTCGCACGCCGTGCGCAGCACGGGGTCGGGCACCACCCGGATCTCTCGCATCGCCATGGGTGACATTCTTCCACGGCGCGGCCCTGACCTGCGCCGTGGCGGGGCCGACGGCAGAGCCCGCGCGGGGCCGGCTCGGCCCCGTTCCGGTAGGCTCACCGCCGCGCCCCGTTAGCTCAGCCGGTCAGAGCAGGAGACTCATAATCTCTCGGTCGCGGGTTCAAGTCCTGCACGGGGCACCAGGGCGACAGCACGTGCGGACGGGCAACGACGACGGCCCGTCCCGCCCGTCATCGTTGCCAGTCCTCCCGGTAGTCCGGGTGACCCGAGAACCCGGCCGCCGTCTCCCGCAGCTGCGCCTCGATCTCTGCGGACTGCGTGGGCCCGAAGAACCCCGCCTCGAACCGTCCCGCGTTCTCGTGCAGCTCGCGGAGCTCGGCCAGGCGCTCACGGTCGGCGTCGTCCGGATGTCCGGCATCGGGTGCGTGGTGTGCCTCGTGGGTGTGCAGGACCTCCGCGATCCGATCCCGCACGAACTGGACCATGCTGGTCATGGCGATCTCCTTCACCGAGTGGACCGTCCGCGACGACGTCCCTGGGACGAACGCTACGCCGTCGGCCGGGCAGCGCCTCCGGGGCCAGGACGCACGGCGGGCGGGACCGCGTGCTGCGATCCCGCCCGTCGTGGTGGTCGGTCTACTTCTTGAACGCGTCCCGGACGTCGTCGCCGGCCTGCTTGAGGTTGGCCTGGGACTGGTCCTTCTGGCCCTCGGCCTGCAGCTTCTCGTCGTCCGACGCCTTGCCGAGGCCTTCCTTGGCCTTGCCGACGGCTTCTTCCGCGGCGTGCTTCGCCTTGTCACCGATGCTCATGCTGGCCTCCTTCTCCGGAGGGTTTCCCCGGGAGCTCGACGATAGGAGCCTCGGGCTGTGATCGCATCCTCTGCCGACTCGGGCCGTGACGGTCGCGACCGTGCCTGCGGACACGTGCCGCGCCGCTGGCGACGGCGGCTACCGTGGCCCCATGTTCTCGCGCCGCCGCCAGCTCCCCGCCCCGGCACGTGCCGCCGTCCCGACCGTCGGGAACGAGCGCCTGCTGGCCGGCGCCGACCTCGCGGACGGTGGCTGGGTCGTGGCCACGACGGCGGACCTCGCCACGGTGTCCCGGCCCGACGACGGCGCGCGGCTCACGCTGCGGCGCCCCTGGGGCGACGTGGACCGTGCGGCGTTCGACCCGGAGCGTTCCGAGCTGACCGTCGAGTGGGTCGATGCGGCACCGGACCTTCGGCTGCACCTCGCCGACCCCGCCGGGACGCGCCTGCCCGCCGTCCTGCGGGAACGGGTGATCTGGTCGGTGGTCCTGGCCGAGACGGTCGACGTCCCCGGCGGTCAGGTCCGCGTCGCCGTGCGCCGCGACCTCGACGGCACGATGTACTCCCAGGCGATCGCCGGCGACGGCGTCGACCTGTACCGACCCGAGGTCGCGAGAGTGGTGGACGCCACGGAATCGAAGGTCCGGGGGGCGTGCGGACTACCGGGTTGAACCTGGTATGGTTTTCACCGGTTCGCCGCTCCGTGGAGCGGGAGCCTGCGATCCCGCGTAGCTCAGCTGGCAGAGCATCCGACTGTTAATCGGACGGTCACTGGTTCAAGTCCAGTCGCGGGAGCCACCACGAGGGCCCCGGATCCGCCGCGCGGATCCGGGGCCCTCGTCGTTCCTGCGGAGCCGCCGGTTCAGACGCTCTCGCGCAGCCTGCGACGCTCGGCCTCGATCGCCACGAGCTGCTCGAACGCCGTCCGGTAGGTGTCCGGGTCCGACGTCGGGTCGAGCCGCTGCACGCGGCTCTTGGCGTCGGCGATGCGGCGGGTCAGCCCCAGATCGGCCACCTTGCGCACGACGTCGGCCACGTAGGCGGCGATGACGCTCTCGCGGTCCTCGGGCACCGGCGCCACCGACAGCTCGGTCACCAGCGGCGCGACGGCGTCGCCCGCCTCCTCCACGACGCTCTCGACCCAGCGTCCACCGCCCAGTCCGCTGCCGGTGCCCACTCCCCCGGCCGCACGCACCGCGGCGTGCACGGCCCGCCAGGCGGGAGTGGCGAACGCGTCCTGGTCCAGATCGTCGAACGTGGCCGGGACGTGCTGCGGGTACTGCAGCACCACCACGAGCGCGAGGCGCTCGATCCGCGCCACCGGGTCCGACGGGTCGGGTGCGGTGAGCACCGGCCCGTGCACGGCCTCGCCCGACGGCGCACCGTCGTCGCGCAGTCCGGGCACGGGGCGCTCGTCCCGGCGGCCGGGGCGCTGTCCGGTCGGTCCCGACCGCGACCCCGCGCGGGCCACCTCGCGCCGCACCTCCTCGGTGTCCATGCCGATCCACCGCGCCAGCGAGCGGGCGTAGCCGAGCTGCATGGAGCGGTCCCGGATCCCGGCGACGAACGGCGCCGCCGACCGCAGCGCCCCGACGCGGCCCTCGACGGTGTCCAGGTCGAACCCGTCCAGGGTGGTGCGGATGACGAACTCGAAGAGCGGCACCCGGCCGTCCACGAGCGTCTTGACGGCCTCGGGTCCGCGCGCCATGCGCAGGTCGCACGGGTCCATGCCGCCGGGTTCGACCGCGACGAACGTCTGGGCGTGGAAGCGCTGGTCCTCACCGAACGCCCGCATCGCGGCCTTCTGGCCCGCAGCGTCGCCGTCGAACGTGAAGATGATCTCGCCGCCCAGGGACGCCCCCGAGGCGAGCTGCAGGCCTCCGCCGGCGGTGGTGTCCCCCAGCAGGCGGCGCACCACCTTGGCGTGGTCCCCGCCGAACGCGGTGCCGCAGGTGGCCACGGCGACGTCGACCCCTGACAGGTGGGCGGCCATGACGTCGGTGTACCCCTCGACGATGACGACCCGCTTGGACTGGGCGATGGCGCGCTTGGCCAGGTCGATCCCGTAGAGGACCTGGGCCTTCTTGTAGAGGCTCGTCTCCGGGGTGTTGAGGTACTTGGGGCCCTGGTCGTCGTCGAAGAGCTTGCGCGCGCCGAACCCGATGACGGCGCCCGTCACGTCGCGGATGGGCCACACCAGCCGGCCACGGAACCGGTCGTAGATGCCGCGCTGGCCCTGGCTGACCAATCCGGAGGCGACGAGCTCGGGCTGGGTGAACCCGCGGCCCTGCAGGTGGCGCAGCAGCGCGTCCCAGCCGGTGGGGGCGTAACCCAGCCCGAACGTCTCGGCGTCGGCGCGCTCGAAGCTGCGTTCGGCCAGGAAGGCGCGAGCCGCCTGGGCGTGCGGGCCGAAGAGCTGCTCGGCATAGAACTCGGCGGCCACCCGGTGGGCCTCGATCAGTCGCTGGCGGCGGCCGGGCTCCTCGCGGGAGCCGCGGGCGGCAGCCTCCCCCGTGCGCGAGTCCTCGTACCGCAGCTGGACGCCGACCCGGTCGGCGAGGTGCTCCACGGCGTCCGTGAACCCCATGCCGTCGATCTTCTGCACGAACGAGATGACGTCCCCGCCCTCGCCACAGCCGAAGCAGTGCCAGCGCCCGACGCCGGGACGCACGTGGAAGGACGGCGAACGCTCGTCGTGGAACGGGCACAGCCCCTTGAGGGAGCCGACGCCCGCGGGCTTGAGCGTGACGTGTGCGCCGACGATCTCGTCGATCCGCGCGCGGTCGCGGACCGCCTCCACGTCCTCGCGCTTGATCAGACCTGCCACGATCCGCAGTCTAGGTGCTACGTGCCCTCGCGCGGGTCGCCGAGATCGAGCCGCATCAGCACGCGCGGGAAGCCGTTCAGGGTCGAGGAGGTCGGCGCGGCGACGGTGAACCCCGCCTCCTCGAACATGCTCCGGGTCCCGGTGTAGGCCATCGTGAGGTCGACACGCTCGCCGCCGTTGTCGACCGGGTAGGCCTCCACCGCCGGCGCCCCCTGCGTCCGCGCGAACGCGACGGCACCGGCGATCAGCGGCCGGGTCAGCCCCTTCCTGCGGTGGCCGGGGCGCACCCGCACGCACCACAGCGACCACACGTCGACGTCGTCGACGTGCGGGATCCTGCGGTGGGTCGCGAACGACGTGTCCGCACGCGGATGGATCGCGGCCCACGCCACGGGCTCCGTCCCCTCGTAGGCGATCACGCCGGGGGGCGGCTCCTGGGCGCAGAGCTCGCGCACCCGCTCGCCACGGTCGGGACCCCGGAGAGCCTGGTTCTCCTTCGAGCCGATCCGATAGCTCAGGCAGAAGCACACGGTGGCGTCGGGGCGCTTCGGCCCGACCAGCGTGCGCACGTCCTCGAAGACGCGCGCCGGACGCACCTCCACGTCCGCCGTCATCGGAGCGAGACCTTCGCGTCGCCCGGCGTCGGACCACCCGGTCCCGCCGTGAGTGCTGCTCGGACCATCCTCATGTCATAGCGGCCCCGCACGGGGCAGGCAACCGCAGGGCGCCGGCGACGGCGGACCGGTCCCCGGCGCCCCTTCACCGGTTGCTCCGGAATACCGGTCGCGGCCGACGCCTTGACCAGTGACGTGGCCACTACCTCCGTCGGGCTGCGCTCCGAGCGCGGACCGATCCTGCTGTCCCTCATGCTCGCGACGGCGCTCGTCGCCCTCGACGCGACGATCATCGCGACGGCGTCGGCCACCATCGCCCGGGAGCTGGGCGGGTTCGAGCAGCTCCCGTGGCTCTTCTCGACCTACCTGCTGGCCCAGGCCGTGGGCACCCCGCTGTCCGGTCGGCTCGCGGACGTGCTGGGCCGCAAGCGGATGATGCTGGCCGGCGTGGCGCTGTTCTTCCTGGGCTCGGTGCTGTGCGGCGCCGCCTGGTCCATGGGTGTGCTCATCGTCGGCCGCGTCCTGCAGGGCCTCGGCGCGGGCGCCGTCATGCCGGTCTCGCTGACCATCGCCGCCGACATCTACACCCTCGAGGAGCGCGCCAGGACCCAGGGCTACCTGGCCTCGGTGTGGGCGATGTCGTCGGTCGTGGGGCCGACCCTGGGCGGGGTGTTCTCCGAGTTCGTCAGCTGGCGGTGGATCTTCTTCGTCAACGTCCCGCTCTGCGCGCTGGCGGCCTGGATGCTGATCCGCCGGTACCACGAGTCCTCGCGCGAGGGCACCCGCGAGCCCATCGACTACCTGGGCGCCGGGCTCCTGGCCGGTGGCAGCACGGCCCTGCTCCTGGGTCTCCTGGAGGGCGGCAGCACCTGGGGCTGGTCGTCGCCGACGACGACGTCGATCTTCGCCGCCGCGGTGCTGCTGTTCGTGGCGTTCGTGGTCCGCGTGCGCCGGACGCGGTACCCGATCCTCGACCTCGCGATCCTGCGGCGGCGCATCGTCGTCGTCTCGACCGCGGTCTCGCTCGTGGTCGGCGTCATCGTGCTGGGCCTGTCCACCTACATCCCCATCTACGCCCAGGGAGTGCTGGGCGTCGGACCGCTGGTGGCAGGCTTCACGCTGGCGGCGATGATGGTGGGCTGGCCCCTGTCCGCCTCCAACGCCGGCCGGCTCTACCTGCGCATCGGGTTCCGGCTCACCTCGATGATCGGCTCGGCCGTGGTGGTCGCGGGAACCGCACTGGCGCTCCTGCTCGGCGCGTCGAGCCTCGTGGTGGCCGTGGCCGGCGTCTGCTTCCTCGTCGGGGTCGGCATGGGTCTGACGGCCGTGCCCACGCTCATCGCCGCCCAGTCGTCGGCGTCGTTCACCGAGCGGGGGGCTGTCACCGGCACCAACATGTTCGCCCGGTCCCTGGGTTCGGCGGTCGGCGTCGCCGTCTGCGGGGCGATCGTCAACGCCGGCACCACGCTCGGGCCGGAGGGACTCCCCGTCGGTCCCGGCCTGATGTCCGCCATGCACGTCGTCTTCGGCGTGCTGGCGTCGTGCGGCGTGCTGCTGCTCGTGCTCGCCACCCTGATCCCCGCGGACCTGCAGGAGGCCCGCGACCGCCGCTCCGGCGCGGCCGAGCCCACGGCGGCGACGTAGCCAGGGCGGGCCGCGGCGTCAGTCGCCGCGCACCAATCGGACGTGGAGCTGCATCGCCGAGACGTCCGTGAGGGATGCGACCTGGTCGACGGCGACCCGCAGCCGCGCGGCGTCGTCCGCGGCGTCACGCCAGTCCGCGGCGAACGCGGGCTCCAGGGCCAGCGGCGCCCGGTCCGTCAGGGCCTCGACCAGGTCGACGACGATGTCGCGCTGCGCGGCGTAGACCGGTTCGGACTCCCGCGGTGCCATGACGTAGGTGACCGCGACGCCCTTGAGCGCCAGGATCTCGTCGGCGGTCTCGTCCGGGACGACGAGCCGCGCCGAGTAGCGGGTGAGCGGCCCCTCGCCGTAGATCTCGCGGGTGGCGCGCTGGGCGGCGCCGCTGAAGCGCCCGATGAGCTGGCTCGTGGCGTCCTTCAACGCGGCCAGTGACCGGCGTGAGCCGTCGAAGTCCGTGACCAGGTAGCCGGTGTCCCGCAGGCGGCACAGCGCGGCGTCCAGCGCGTCCGGGTCGTGCCAGTCGCCGTACCAGGAGCGCACGTGGTCCACGATCCGCGACCGTTCCTCGGTGTCGTGGAGCAGTCGCAGGTCGACCCGACCGCCGACGACGGCGTCCTCGACGTCGTGCACCGAGTAGCTGATGTCGTCCGCGAGGTCCATGACCTGTGCCTCCATGCAGCGCACGCCACCGCGCGGGGCGCCCTGCCGCAGCCAGGCGAAGACCTCGGCGTCGTCCGGGTAGACGCCGAACTTGTGCGTCGCGCGCCCGTCCGGCCGGGCAGGCCCCTCGCCGAGCCGCCACGGGTACTTCACGCTGGCGTCGAGCGAGGCGCGCGTCAGGTTGAGCCCGCGCGGGGCGCCGTCGTCGGCGATGATCTTCGGCTCCAGCCGCGTGAGCAGCCGCAACGTCTGGGCGTTGCCCTCGAACCCGCCGATGTCCGCGGCGACCTCCGCGAGCGCCCGCTCCCCGTTGTGCCCGAACGGCGGGTGGCCCAGGTCGTGGGTGAGGCAGGCGGTGTCGACCAGGTCGGGATCGCAGCCCAGCGCCCGGCCCATCTCGCGGCCGACCTGCGCGACCTCGAGCGAGTGCGTGAGGCGGGTGCGCACGAAGTCGTCGCTGCCCGGGGTCAGGACCTGGGTCTTGGCGCCCAGGCGCCGCAGCCCGGAGGAGTGCACCACGCGGGCGCGGTCGCGCTCGAACGGCGTGCGGTGCTTGGACTTCGGAGGTTCGGCGGCCCAGCGTTCGGTGTCGGCGTCGGTGTACGACGCCGTCCCCTCCTCGCCGGGGACGGGGCGCGGCCCGGTCCCCACCACGGCGGGGTCGAACGCGTCCTGCGAGAACGTCTGCACGCAGGTCAGCCTACCGAGCGGCGCCGACGCTCCGTCCGGGACCCTACCTGGCGGGCTGCAGACCGCGGTAGACGGCGGTGCGCAGCTCCTGCGCCCAGGGTTCGTACTGGGGCATGCCCAGGTCGCGCGCGACGGCGAGCTCGGCCTCGACGTCGTAGGGCACGCGCACGTGCTGCAGACCGAACGGGGCGGGCCGGTCGGCGTCGGGCACCCCGTCGAGGATCGTGTAGCAGGCGGTGGGTTCGTCCAGGGAGTTGCCGACGCTGCCGACGTTGAACAGGGTGCGGCCCCGGAAGGTCTCCACGTAGGCGTCGTGGACGTCGCCGTACCCGACCAGGGTGGGTTCGGGGCCGGGGCCGGTGAGGTCGGTGGTGGCGAACATGCCGGCGAACTCCTCGGGGGTGTGGTCGAAGTGCACGCGGGTGTGGACGCTGGTGGCCGAGGCGTGGAACAGCCGGATGCGGCGCCCGGAGAGCTGCAGGTCGTGGCACAGCGGCTTGGCGGCGATCCGCTCGCGCTGGTCCGGTCGCAGCTCGTCGCGCCACCAGACCATCTCCGCGGGCCCGTCGTCGGCGATGCCGGGCAGGAAGTCGTCCCAGTTGCCGCGCACGTCGGCCTCGCAGACCGCGGTGAGTCGGTCGACGACGGCGCTGCCGCGGGGACCCTTGCCGGCGTCGTCGCCGAGGTTGACGATCCGGGTGATCCCGCGCCGGGCGACGTCCGCGAGGACGGCGTCGAGCGCGGTGAGGTTGCCGTGGACGTCGGAGACGATCGCGATCTGCTCGGTGGCCACGCGTCGATGCTCCCACAACCGGCGGGACCGGGGGTCAGCGCCGTTCAAGCATGCCCCGGACGAACGCGATCTGCGCGGCGTGCTGCAGGGCGTCCGCGGCCACCGAGACCAGCCGGGCGCCGAGCGTGACCGGCGGGTCCCACGCCTGGTCGACGACGACGTCGAGGTCCGCGTCGGCCAGGCCGGTCAGGACGTCGAGCGACTCGTTCTGCACGTCCTGGACGTAGCCGAGCAACAGCTCGGCCGAGGCCTGCACCTGGGCGACGTCGTCGGGGGTGTGACCGAATCCGGTGTCCTCCGGGCCGAACGGGAGAGCGAACTTCTCGTCCCAGCCGCCCGCGGTCCAGACCTGCTCGCGGCCGCACGCCGCGGAGACCTGCACGTCCTGCCCGCGGCCGATGTGCCAGGTCAGCCAGGCGATGGTGTTCGCCCCCGGATCGACCCGCGCGGTCAGCTCGTGCGCCGTCAGCCCTTCGACCCCGCGGCGCACCGTCGGGCCGATCCGCGAGTACAGGTCCTCGAGCACTTCGATGCCTTCCACCGTGGCCTCCGTCCGTGGTCGTCCTGGGCCCACGGTGCCCCCTGCCGAGCGGATCCGCGACCGCTCAGGCCAGGCGGTGGACGCCGACGCCGGGCCCGTCGCCCGGGATCGCCAGTCCCCCGGGTCCGGCCGTGACCGGGACGTCGCCGTACAGGCGCTCCGGCGTGGCGCCCGGGGCCAGCAGCCGGCCCGGCAGCACCGCACCCTGCCAGGGCGCCCGCGCCAGCACCACCAGCACGCGCTCCGTCGGGGTCTCGCGCAGGAACACCACGGCGTCGTCGGCCACCACGGCCCACCGCATGCCGCCGTCGCTCAGCGCGGGCGAGGCGCGCCGCACCGCCGACAGGCGCCGGTAGACGTCCAGGGTCGCGGCGTCCCACCGCGACCCGCCACCGCGCGCGCCCTGGTCCCAGGCCATGGTGGTGCGCGCGTGCTCGCCGTTGTCCCCCGTGGCCCCCACCTCGTCCCCGGCGAACACCACGGGCGTGCCCGGGTAGGTGAACAGCAGCGCGGCGGCGACCTCGGCGGCCTGCGCCGACCCGACGACGGTGCGCAACCGGGGGGTGTCGTGCGAGCCGAGCAGGTTCCACTGGCGGGCGGTCACCGACCAGGGCACGGACGCGCCGAACTCCCGCATCGTGGCCACCATCGCCCCCGCCGGGCGGCGCGCCCCCGCGACGGGCAGCCCGTGGGCCGCCACCGGCGAGCCGTCCACCGCGAGCCACGACCACGCCGGGCGGGTGAAGCCCGTGTAGTTCATGTTCGCGTGCCAGCCGCCGGCCAGCAGGTCGTCGGTCGCATCGTGGAAGTGCTCGGCGATCAGGGCCCCGTGCGGGGCGTCCTGCACGACGGCGGCACGCAGCTCGCGCGCGACGGCGTGGGTGCGGTCGTCGCTCCCCCACCGGCCGGTCATGTTGGCGACGTCGACCCGCCAGCCGTCCAGGTCGAACGGGGCACGCAGGTACCGCCCGATCGGGGCGTCGTCACCGGTGACCATGCGCCGCCAGGTCTGCGGCGAGGACCAGTCGAGCTTGGGCAGGGAGCCGAAGCCGAGCCACGCGGCATAGCCCTCGCCGGCCGGCGTCGTCGCCACGTCGGGTCCGCCCGGCTCGGCCCAGACGTACATGCCGTGCTCGGGCGAGGCCGGGTCCGCCAGGGCCCGGCGGAACCACTCGTGGTCCTGCCCGGTGTGGTTGGTGGTGATGTCGCCCATCAGCCGCATCCCGCGGGCGTGCACCGCCGCGGACAACCGGGCGTAGGCGGCGTCGCCGCCGAGCAGCGGGTCGACGTGGTCGAAGCTCGAGGCGTCGTAGCGGTGGTTGGACCGGCCGGGGAACACGGGCGTGAGGTAGACGGTGCCGACACCGAGCGCCGCGAGGTGATCGAGGTGGTCGACGATCCCGTCCAGGTCGCCGCCGTAGAGCTGCGTCCCGGCCAGCACGCCGGTGCCGGCGGGCTCGTCGTCCCAGGCGGCCGGCGCGGCCCAGTCCGGCAGCGGGCGCGAGGACGCCGCCGCCGACCGCGCGAACCGGTCGGGGAAGATCTGGTAGACCGGCCCGTCCGCCAACCAGTCGGGCGCCGGCGCGTGCGTGCTCAGCCGGAAGCTGCCGGCGTCGGACACGTCGCGGTCGTGCACCCCGCGTCCGTCGAGCCAGCGGTACCCGCCGGGCGACTCGAGCAGGAACCGGTACGGCACCACGGGGTTGTGCACCACGACGTCGGCCGCGAAGACGGCCTCGCCGTCCGTGCCGCCGTCGGGCAGGGCCTCCACGAGCCGCGGCTCGCCGTCGCGCACCGTGCGCAGCCACACCCGCCCGGCGCCGGACGCGTGCGGCACCCGCACGCGGACGGGCACCGTGTCGCCGAGCGCGGGCGTGCCGGCCGGGACGTGGACGGACGAGCCGTCGTGGTGGGGCAGGTCGAGCAGGTGCGGCGTGCGGGTCATGCTGTCCTCTCGGTCGGCGGCCGGTGCCGCCGACCGAGGTCAGCGGCGTCGACCGATGGCCCACCCGGCGGCGAGCGCGATCGCGACCCCGACGATCTGTCCGCCGAGGATCACCTTGTTCAGGTCGAGCACGGGCTGCCAGCGAGCCCCCTCCGCCGAGACCACGAAGACGCCGAGCGGCTTGACCTGCAGCCCGTAGCCGCCGCCACCGCCGCCTCCCTCCCCGCTGCCCTCGCCGTGCGTCTCGCCGCGGAGCTCACCCTGGGCGTCGCCCGAGGCGTCGCCCGCGTCCGAGCCCTTGCCGTCGTCGCCCTCCGCGTCGGCCGAGCCGACCCGGAACGACTTCGACCAGCCGGCCAGGTGACCGGACCCCTTGCCGGTGCCGGTGCCCTGGCCGGACCCGTGCCCGGTGCCGCTGCCGGCGGCGCCGCCCGAGCCGGTCCCGATGCCGCCCCACACCTTGGCGACGGGGATGAGGAGCTGTCCTTGGTGCTCGTAGGCCTCCCCGTACGCGCGGCGCACGGAGAAGGAGTCGTCGGCGGCGTCGGTGAGCCGCCCGAGGTCCGGGGTGTAGCTGCGCGTGTCGTCGGTCATGTGCCCAGGCTAGAGCCGTGGTGTGAGGCCCGCCACAGCCCGGGCAGAAGTTCCTCAGCCCTTCACCGACCCGGCGGTCAGCCCGCCGACGATGTACTTCTGCAGGAACAGGAACAGCGCGAGGATCGGGATGGTGGAGATCACCGCGCCGGCCGCGAAGAGCCCCCAGTTGGCCTCGAGCAGGCTGGACACCCAGGAGTAGAGCCCGACGGCGAGGGTCCAGTTCGCCTCCGACTGCAGCAGCACGCGCGCGATGACGAACTCGCCGAACGTGGCGATGATCGACAGCAGCGCCACGACGGCCAGGATCGGCGTGACCAGCCGCAGGATGATCGTCCAGTACGTCTGGGCATGGGTGGCGCCGTCGATCTTCGCCGCCTCGTCGAGCTCACGCGGGATCGTGTTGAAGAACCCGTACATGAGGAACGTGTTCACGCCGAGCGCTCCGCCCAGGTAGACGCAGATCAGCGCGACCTTGGAGTTCAGGCCGAGCGCCGGGACGACCTCGCCGAGGCTGATGAGCAGCAGGAAGATCGCCACGAAGGCGAGCATCTGCGGGAACATCTGGATGATCAGCAGGGTCGTCAGACCGGCGCGCCGGCCCTGGAACCGGAACCGGCTGAAGGCGTAGGCGGCCGCCGCGCCCATGAGCACGGTGCCGATCGCCGTCACGACGGCCACCTGCACGGAGTTGGCGACCCACGACCAGAACATGGTGCCGCCGAGCGCCGCGTAGTTGGCGCCGCTGACCGTGTCGAAGAGCTGGTTCGACCCGGTCAGGGTGCCGCCCTCGGACAACGACGCCGACAGGACGTACACGATCGGGAAGACGGCGTAGACGACGAACACGACGCCGACGAGGTGGCGCCAGCCGTCCTCGGCGAACCACCGGCCGGCGGTCCGGCGACGGGGCGCATCGGGGGCGGGGCGCGCGGTGCGGCTCCCGCGGAGCGAGACGGTGGTCATGTCAGTTGATCTCCTCGAGCGAGCGGGTCCGCTTGAAGGCGACGGCCGAGATCGTCGCGATGATCACGAAGATGACGATGGACAGCGCGCTGGCCAGCCCGAAGTTCTTCGGGGCCGTGCCGTCGAGCCCTGCCACGGAGTAGACCATCGTGATGAGGATGTCGGTGTGACCCAGCGGCACGGACGCGTCCTCGAACCGTGGACCACCGCCGGTGAGCATGTACACCAGGGCGAAGTTGTTGAAGTTGAACGCGAAGCTGGAGATGAGCAGCGGCGTCGTGGAGACCAGCAGCAGCGGCATCGTCACCG
This sequence comes from Isoptericola aurantiacus, assembly GCF_044769875.1. Lineage (NCBI taxonomy): Bacteria > Bacillati > Actinomycetota > Actinomycetes > Micrococcales > Promicromonosporaceae > Isoptericola > Isoptericola aurantiacus. The sequence continues at coordinate 237,244 of NZ_JBJBAE010000006.1, read as the reverse complement.
AGCGCCAGGTCCGCAACCGGCCCGCGCCGTCGATCTTGGCGGCCTCCAGCACGTCCGACGGCAACGACTGCAGCGCGCCGGTGCAGATGAGGAACATGTACGGGAAACCGAGCCACAGGTTGACGCCGATCAGGGACAGCTTCGCGAGCCAGGGGTCGGTCAGCCACGGGATCGCCGCGCCTCCCAGGAGCACCTGGTTGACGAACCCGAAGCTGCGGTTGAGCAGGCCGGACCACAGCAGCGGCGCCACGAAGCCGGGGATCGCGTACGGCAGGATGAGGAGCGTGCGGTAGACCCGCCGGCCCCGCAACGGTGCGTTGAACACCGACGCCAGGAACATCCCCAGCAGGAACGTGGTGGCCACGGACGCGATCGCGAACACGAAGGTCCACACGACCACCTGGAAGAACGGTCCGGCGTACCGGGAGTCGCTGAAGGCGGTGGTGAAGTTGTCGAACCCGACGAACACCCGCCAGCCCACGTCGAGCGTGCTGCCGTCCGCCGCCTCGAACTGGCCGTCGTCGTTCGGGGTGTAGACGGCGCCGGTGACGGTGTCCGTCATCGTGTCGGCGGTCTCGTCGTACACGAGCGTCGGGGTGTAGGTGTAGCCGGTCCGCGCGTCCTGGGTGCGGATCGAGCCGGCGTTCGGGTCGTCCGAGACGGGCACCCGCAGGTCGGTGACCTCCCCCTGGCGGGCGATGACGTCCTGACGGTCCAGGACCTCCCAGCCGTCCACGGCGGTGATCTGCCCGTCGGCGACGGTGGCCCCGACGGGCTCGAGCGGCTGCTCGGCGTCGCCCACCGCCGTCGTGCCGTCCGGTTCGACGACGGCGAAGCCGAGCGTGCCGCCGTCGTCCACCACGGTCAGGGGCAGGGCGGGCGACCCCTCGACGCGGCGCTCGTTCTGCGCGAGCAGCGCCGTGATCGCGTCGTCCTTGGTGGAGTTGTGCCCGTCGCCGTAGTTGGTGAAGGCCACCCACCCGGTGTAGGCGATCGTGAAGATCTGGAACGTGAACAGGAAGATCAGTCCGGGCACGACGTACTTCATCGGCACGGTGCGCCGGGAGAAGTACACCCAGTTGACCACGGCCAGCATCGCCAGCATGGCGCCGAGGACGACCCACGACTCCGCGACCCACGCGGACCACAGGACGTAGACGCCGAACGCGTCCGCGACGGCCATGATCGCCAGCTTGACCAGGAACCCGGCGCCGTAGCGGCGGGCGTGGGACTCGTCGGGACGGACCCGCCGGCGGCGGGGGGCGTCAGGAGGGGTGGCGCCGGTGGCCGCGTCGGGTCGCTCGGCGACGGCGCTCGGGGCGCCGGGCTGCTGCAGGTCGCTCATCGGGGGCCTTCCGGGGTCGCGTGACGGGCCGTGGCGACTGCCACGGCCCGTCACGAGAGGTCAGGACGTCAGGAGCCGAGGGCGCCCTCGATGTCGGAGTTCATCTTGTCCCAGGCCTTGGCCGGGTCCTTGGCCGAGCCGGAGATGATGTTGGCCTCGGTCACGCCCCAGAAGGCCCACACGGAACCCATCTCCGGGATGGACGGCATCGGCACGGCCTCGGCGCCGACCTCGCGGAAGCCCGCCACGATCGGGTCCGACGACGCGGCGTCGGCAGCGGCGGTCAGGGCCGGCGGGCGGCCACCCGCCTCGAACAGCGCGGTCTGGGCGTCCTCGGTGGACAGGTAGTTCACGAGGAAGTCGTTCGCCAGCAGCGCGTTCTCGCTCTGGGCGCTGACGTAGAAGCCCTGGACGCCCACGAACGGCTGGGCGGCCTCGTCGCCGGCGGCCGGCACCGGGTCGATCGACAGGTCGAGGTCGGAGAACTGGTCCAGCATCCACGGACCGCCCACGATGAACGGCGACTTGCCCTGGGCGAACGCCTCGACCGCGATGTCGTAGGTGATGTCCGTGCTCAGGTTGCCGTTCGCGCCCTGGTCGGCGAGCCACTGGGCGTAGGCCTCGCCGGCGTCGCCGGTCATGGCGAGCTCGGGCGAGTACGAGCCGTCGTCGTTCTGCTCGAACACGGGCGCACCGAACGAGGTCTGGAACGGGTAGAAGGTGTACGGGTCACCCTCGGTCGAGGTCTGGATGAGGAACGGGTACTTGGTGCCCGCGTCCTTGCCCATCGCGATCGCGTCGTCCCAGGTGGCCGGCGCGGAGTCGGCGAGCTCGGTGTTGCGGATCAGCGCGATGTTCTCGATCGCGTAGGGCAGTCCGTAGACGGCGCCGTCGGCGGTGAACGCCTGGACGGCGACGTCCTCGAACTCGCCGGCCTTGTCGCCGAGCTCGACGGGGGCCACGACGCCGTTGGTGATGAGCTCACCGAGCCAGTCGTGGGCGCCGACGGTCACGTCGGGGCCCTCGCCCGTGGGAACCTGGGCGATGAAGTCGGCCCGGATGTCCTCGAAGGGCTTGAGGACGGTCTCGACCTCGGTGCCGGTCTCGGCGGTGAAGTCCTCGGCCGCGGCCTCGACGGCGGCCTGGCGGGTCTCGTCGACCCAGACCGTCAGCGTGCCGCCGTCGGCCATGTCGTCGCCGGCCGCCTCGGTCGCGGTGTCGTCGGCGGTGCCTTCGGCCGGCTCGGCCGTGTCGTCGGTCCCGCAGGCCGACAGGGCGAGCGTGGCGACCAGGGCGGAGGCGAGAAGGATGCTCCGTCGCATCGGGGTACTCCCAGCATCGTTCGGTGGCCCGGTGGCGGGTGCGCCGGTGGGCCCTGCTGAGGGATGAATGTATGAGGTCTGTTCGCGTTTTGCAAGATCTTGCAATAACGTTTCTGCAACGCAGTGCCGCGGGGGCGTCCGCCTGCCGGGCGTCACCGACCGAGGAGAACCGTTGTCCCCTACGATCACAGGCGTGCGTACCCGTCTGAGCGACCTGGCCGAACAGGCCGGGGTCTCCACCGCGACGGTGTCGCGCGTGCTCAACGGCAAGCCCGGCGTCGCGAGCTCCACCCGCCAGTCGGTGCTGGCCGCGCTGGACGTCCTCGGGTACGAACGCCCGTCGGCGTTGCGCAGCCGTTCCGCCGGCCTGGTCGGGCTCGTGGTGCCGGAGCTGACCAACCCCGTCTTCCCCGCGTTCGCCCAGGCGATCGAGTCGGTCCTGGCGCAGCGCGGCTACACCCCGCTGCTGTGCACGCAGGCGCCGGGCGGCACCACCGAGGACGAGTACGTCTCGACCCTGGTGGACCACTCGGTGGACGGCATCGTGTTCGTCTCCGGCCTGCACGCGGACACCCGGGCCAGCCACCGGCGCTACGAGCTGCTGACGGGCCAGGGCGTGCCCATCGTCCTGGTCAACGGCTACGCCGACGACATCGACGCCCCGTTCGTCTCCCCCGACGACGCCGAGGCCGTCGACGTCGCGGTCCAGCACCTGGTCACGCTGGGTCACCGGCGCATCGGGCTGTCCATCGGGCCCGAGCGCTACGTGCCCGCCCGCCGCAAGGTAGCGGCGTTCTCCCGGGCGCTCGTGCGGCACGGCCTGGCCGACGACGAGCCGGCGGCGCGCGCGCACGCCATCAGCACGCTGTACACGCTCGAGGGCGGCCAGGCCGCGGCCGGGGAGCTCTTCGCCTCCGGTCACACCGCCGTCGTGTGCGGCTCGGACCTCATGGCCTTGGGCGCCGTGCGCGCCGCCCGCTCCCAGGGGCTCAAGGTGCCCGACGACGTCTCGGTCGTCGGGTACGACGACGCCCCCCTCATCGCGTTCACCGAGCCCCCGCTGACCACGGTGCGCCAGCCCGTCGAGGCGATGGCGCACGCCGCGGTGAGCGCCCTGCTCACCGAGATCGGCGGCGACCGCGCGCCGCGCACCGAGCTGCTCTTCTCCCCCGAGCTGGTCGTGCGGGGCTCGACCGGCCCCGTGCCGCGGCACTGACCGGCCCCGACCGGGGACGTTGCGCGGCGCACGGACTCCGCGCAGGCTGGTGCCCACGCCTCGACACGCCCGAACGCCTCCCGCAGCCGCCCTGCAAACGTTGCAGCAACGGTTACACTCGAACGCCGAACCCGCCACCGATCATCGCGAGGACCACCGCATGGCCACCACCGAGCCGACCACCCCCACCCCGGAAGCCCTCCAGGAGGGGACCACCGTGCACGTCGGGTCGCGCGCGTCCCGCCAGTGGTGGCGCGACGCCGTGATCTACCAGGTCTACCCGCGCTCCTTCGCCGACGGCAACGGAGACGGGATCGGCGACATCCCGGGCATCACGGCGCGGCTCGACCACCTGCAGGCGCTGGGCATCGACGCGGTGTGGCTCTCGCCGTTCTACCGGTCCCCGCAGAACGACGCCGGCTACGACGTCGCCGACTACCGCGACGTCGACCCGCTGTTCGGCACGCTCGACGACTTCGACACCATGCTGGCCGGCGCGCACGACCGCGGCATGCGCGTCATCGTCGACCTGGTCCCCAACCACACCTCCGACCAGCACGCCTGGTTCCAGGCGGCGCTGGCCGCGGAGCCCGGCTCCCCCGAGCGCGCCCGCTACATCTTCCGCGACGGCCAGGGCCCCGACGGCGCCGAGCCGCCGAACAACTGGCAGTCCATCTTCGGCGGGCCGGCCTGGACGCGCCTGCCCGACGGCCAGTGGTACCTGCACCTGTTCGACTCGACCCAGCCCGACCTCGACTGGAACCGGCCCGAGGTGCGCGCCGAGTTCGTCGACGTCCTGCGGTTCTGGCTCGACAAGGGCGTGGACGGGTTCCGCGTGGACGTGGCGCACGGCATGGTCAAGGCCGACGGGCTGCCCGACTGGCACGGCCACGTGTCGATGGTCGACGGCGGCACGTCCGACGAGGAGTCCGAGCCGGGCGCGCCCGAGGACGGTTCCACCGGCGCCGGCAACCAGGGCCCGATGTTCGACCAGGACGGCGTCCACGAGATCTACCGGTCCTGGCACGAGGTGCTCGCCGAGTACGACGGCGACCGCTGCCTGGTCGCCGAGGCCTGGGTGGAGCCCCTGTCCCGCCTGGCCCGGTACGTCCGTCCCGACGAGATGCACCAGGCGTTCAACTTCTCCTTCCTGACCACCGGCTGGGACGCCGCCGCGCTGCGACGCGTGATCGCGGCGTCGTACCGCGCCAACGACGAGGTCGGCGCACCCACCACCTGGGTGCTGTCCAACCACGACGTCGTGCGGCACGTGACCCGGCTCGGCCTGCCGAACCCCGGCGTGCGGCCGAACGGCGTCTTCGCCACCGACCCGCAGCCCGACGAGGAGCTCGGCCTGCGGCGCGGCCGGGCGGCGTCGCTGCTCATGCTGGGCCTGCCGGGATCCGCCTACCTGTACCAGGGCGAGGAGCTCGGGCTGCCCGAGCACACGACCATGCCGAACGACGTGCGCCAGGACCCGGCGCACTTCCGCACCCAGGGTGCCGAGGCCGGCCGCGACGGCTGCCGGGTGCCGCTGCCGTGGTCCGCCGACGCCCCCGGGCTCGGGTTCGGACCCACCGGTGCGACCTGGCTGCCGCAGCCGGAGGCGTACGCGCGGTACGCCGCCGACGTCCAGGACGGGGTCGAGGGATCCACGCTCGAGCTGTACCGGGCGGCGCTGGCCACCCGCCGGGCCGAGGGACTCGGTCACGGCGGTCTGACGTGGCTGGCGGGCTGGGAGGATTCCGGCGACGTCGTGGCGCTGCGCAACCTCGACGTGGTCGTGGTGGCGAACCTCGGCGCCGAGCCGGTCGAGATCCCGGGGGCCGGCGAGGTGCTGCTCGCCTCGGGTCCGCTGGCGCCCGGGCTCGACGACACGACCGTCGTCGTGCCCGCCGACACGACGGTCTGGCTGCGCGCCTGACCCACCCCCGACGCTGTGGGCATGAAATCGACGGTTGTCCATCGATGGACAACCGTCGATTTCATGCCCACAGCGTCGGGTGGTCCGGACCGGGTCAGCCGCCGGAGACGCTGAGCTCCGCCTCGCGCAGCCTGGCCTCGAACTCGGCGTCCAGGTCGCGCGAGTCGAGCCAGCCGTAGGGCAGGTGCGGCTTCTTCGGCGAACCGGCCCGCCCCCGCGGGCCCTCGGCGTCCTCGCCGGGGTACGGCAGCGACAGGTCGAGCGCGTCGAGCCGCTCCCGCAGCTCGGCCAGCGTGGAGACCATCGACAGCGAACGGCGGGCGTCGCCCCCGACGGCGTACCCCTTGAGGTACCAGGCCATGTGCTTGCGCAGGTCACGCATGCCCTTGCCCTCGTCGCCGTCGTAGTACTCGATCATCAGCTCGCCGTGGCGGTAGATCGTCTCGGCGACCTCGCGCAGCCCGGGGCGCACCCGCAGGTCCGAACCGTTGAACGCTGCGGCCAGGTCGGCGAACAGCCACGGCCTGCCCTGGCAGCCGCGGCCCACGACGACGCCGTCCGCCCCGGTCTCCCCCACCATGCGGATCGCGTCCTCGGCGGCCCACACGTCGCCGTTGCCGAGCACCGGGACGGAACGCACGGCCTCCTTGAGCCGGGCGATCGTCACCCAGTCCGCGGTGCCCGAGTAGTGCTGGGCCGCGGTCCGGGCGTGCAGGGCGACGGCGGCGACGCCGAGGGACTCGGCCGTGCGGCCGGCCTCGAGGTAGGTGAGGTGGTCCTCGTCGATGCCCTTGCGCATCTTGACCGTGACGGGGATGCCGTACGGCTCCGCCGCCTGGACCGCCGAGCGCACGATGTCGGTGAAGAGCTGCTTCTTCCACGGCAGCGCCGCACCGCCGCCCTTGCGCGTCACCTTGGGCACGGGGCAGCCGAAGTTGAGGTCGACGTGGTCGGCCCGGTCCTCTCTGGCGATGATGCGCACGGCCTCGCCCACCGTGGCCGGGTCGACGCCGTAGACCTGCGCCGAGCGCGGCGTCTCGTCGTCGCCGAAGGTCACGATGCGCAGCGCCTCGGTGTTTTGCTCCACGAGCGCGCGCGAGGTGACCATCTCGGCGACGTACAAGCCCGGGTCGAAGCCGGTGGACTCGCCCGCCTGCCGGCACAGGGTGCGGAACGCCCGGTTGGTGACTCCGGCCATGGGTGCGAGCACGACCGGGGTCGCGACCGTCAGGGGGCCGATCTGCAGGGGAGGAAGGACAGCGCTCACGGCGTCATTCTCCCATCCACGCCCCGAGCCCGGCTGTGACGCGCAGCGGTGGCGCTGCTCACCCTCCGCCGGTCCCGACGTGCCCAGAAAGGACGTCGGTGGCATTCTGGCGCAGCCCCGACGAAAGGAAACTCATGGCACTCTGGCTGGTCCTCATCATCGCCGGTCTCGTCTCGCTCATCCTCGGCCTGGTCGGCCTCGGCCAGTTCTTCATCTGGGTCGGCGTCATCGCCATGGTGGTCGGCGTCGTCCTGGTGCTGGTCAACCGGGGGAACCGCAAGGTCGGCTGACCCGGCCCCGCGGAGGTCCGGCGTCGAGATGCGACATGTCGGGACCTGTGGAACGTTTACTACGTGTCGTGACAAGACCTGTCGCGACGGACGAAGGAGGTCCACGTGCCACTCTGGCTCATTCTGATCATCATCGGTGTCGTGCTCCTGATCCTGGGGCTCGCGGGGATCGCGAAGTTCCTGATCTGGGTCGGCATCATCGTGCTGGTCGTCAGCCTGGTGCTGGCTCTCGTGCGACGAGCGAAATAGCGACCTACCCTTCAGCACGACCCCTTCCTGGACAGCAGGAAGACAGCAGCGGGGCCGTCCCCTTCGGGACGGCCCCGCTGCTTGTCGGTCGGGCAGTGGCACGATCGGTGTCACACCTTGCCGCCTCGGTGCTACACTTTGGCGATGCCGACGACGAAGCCCCGCCATGCGATCACCGAGTCAGAGGCCATCTCCCATGCGCTCGCCGTTGCCCGTCGACGCTGGCCGGGGGAACCCACGAGTCGACTTCTGGCACATCTCATCGAGGAAGGTGCCTCGACGGTCGAACAGCAGGGTTCCGCGCTCGACCGCGAGCACGAGCGCGCTGTCGACGACCTGGCACTGCTGGCCACGCACTACCCCGACGGCTATCTGGACGACGTGCGCGCCGGGTGGGACGAGTGATCGTCGCCGACGCGAACGTCGTCATCGCGGCGGCCAACCCCGGACATGCACATCACGCCGCGGCGCGGGACGTCGTGCGAACCCATGGGCGGGACCGCATCGTGCTGCACTCACTGACTCTGGCCGAGGTCCTGGTCGGGCCTGCTCGCACCGGGGGTCAGGTCGAAGCGCGCGCCCGCCTCGAACGCGCAGGCTTCTCCGTATCGCCTGACGGCGACCCTGCCTCGGAAGCCCTCGCCCTGGTCCGGGCGACGACGTCCTTGAAGATGCCCGACGCCTGCGTCCTCGCGACCGCCGAGCACCTGGGGGCGGACCTCGCGACGTTCGACCGACGTGTCGCGCGTGAAGCCCGCGCTCGGGGCGTCACGGTGCTCGGGGCACCGGAGCCCGATACCGACTGAGAGCAGCCGCAGACGTGACCGGGGGCCGCCCAGTTGGACGGCCCCCGGTCACCTGCGACGACGCGGCGGCGTCGGAGCGTGGGTCAGACCCCGGGCATCCGCTGGGCGAGGTAGCCGGCCACCTGGTCGAGCGCCACGCGCTCCTGCGCCATGGTGTCGCGGTCGCGGATCGTCACGGCCTGGTCGTCCAGGGTGTCGAAGTCGACCGTGACGCAGTACGGCGTGCCGATCTCGTCCTGACGGCGGTACCGCTTGCCGATCGCCTGGGTGACGTCGTGGTCGACGTTCCAGTGCTCGCGCAGCTCGGCGGCGAGCTTCTCCGCCGTCGGCAGCAGCTCGGAGCTCTTGGACAGCGGCAGCACGGCGGCCTTGACCGGGGCGAGTCGCTTGTCGAGGCGCAGTACGGTGCGCTTGTCGACGCCGCCCTTGGTGTTGGGCGCCTCGTCCTCGGCATACGCCTCCACGAGGAACGCCATGAGGGAACGGGTCAGGCCGGCGGCCGGCTCGATGACGTACGGGAAGTACTTCTCGTTCGTCACCGGGTCGCGGTACATCAGGTCCTTGCCGGAGTGCTCCGCGTGCGTCGACAGGTCGAAGTCGGTGCGGTTGGCGATGCCCTCGAGCTCGCCCCACTCGGAACCCGTGAACCCGAAGCGGTACTCGATGTCCACGGTGCGGGTCGAGTAGTGCGACAGCTTGTCCTGCGGGTGCTCGTACAGGCGCAGGTTCTCCGGGTCGATGCCCAGGCCCGTGTACCAGGCCATGCGGGTGTCGATCCAGTACTGGTGCCACTCGGCGTCCGTGCCGGGCTCGACGAAGAACTCCATCTCCATCTGCTCGAACTCACGGGTACGGAAGATGAAGTTGCCCGGCGTGATCTCGTTGCGGAACGACTTGCCGATCTGCGCGATGCCGAACGGCGGCTTCTGCCGCGACGCGGCCGCCACGTTAGCGAAGTTCACGAAGATGCCCTGCGCCGTCTCCGGACGCAGGTAGTGCTTGCCCGCCTCGTCCTCGACGGCGCCGAGGTAGGTGGACAGCATCATGTTGAAGTCGCGCGGCTCGGTCCACTCGCCACGCGTGCCGCAGTTGGGGCAGGCGATCTCGGCGAGACCGCCCTCGGGTGCGCGGCCCTTCTTCTCCTCGAACTCCTCGACCATCTGGTCCTCGCGGAACCGCTTGTGGCAGCTCAGGCACTCGGTCAGCGGGTCGGTGAACGCACCGAGGTGGCCCGACGCCTTCCACACGGGCGTGGGCAGGATGACCGACGAGTCGAGGCCGACGACGTCGGGCCGGCGGGTCATCGCCTTCCACCACTGCCGCTTGATGTTGTCCTTCAGCTCGACGCCCAGGGGGCCGTAGTCCCACGCGGAGCGGGTCCCGCCGTAGATCTCGCCGGACTGGAACACGAAACCTCGGCGCTTGGCCAGGGAGACGACGGCGTCGAGCTGGGCGGTCGCGGATGCTGCCACGGATCACTCCTGAGGTCGACCCCGCAGGTGGCTCCGGCGGGGTTGATGTGCATGGGTGGGCGGCGCCCGACGGGCACCGGCAGCCAGCCTACCGGTCGCCCAGTCCGCCAGGATCTCGTCGCCCGCCCTACGACTCGCGCGCGTTCGGACGCGCACGCGCTCCGATCATCCCCGGGGACCTCGACCCATCCCCGCACCGGCTCAGCCAGCCAGCGCTACACCCGCATCTGCGTTGAGCCGGTAGACCTTGCCGACGCTGGTGGGATGCTCGGTGATATCGGTCAGCCACAGCTCGTTCGGCGCCGCCGCGGTGAAGTCGCGCAGAACGAGGTCGTCGTGCGCGGGCGGGCCGGGCCGCTTGCCGTTCTTCGACCGCTTCTTGCCGAACACCGACCACCAGCGCCCGTCCCGACAGACCCGCCACATCGTGCGGTCGCACGCGACGTGGCTGGCCTCGCGTGCCTCGTCGGCCAGCAGCCGGTACCCGTACTCCGGGTCATCGCGGTGAGCGTCGAACAGGGCGTTGGCCAGATAGGCCTGGGCCAGCTCACGCTCGCTGACCGGTGCGGCGAGCCACCGGTAGTACGGCTGGCGGGCAAGGTTGAGGACCCGGCACGTCACCGCGACTGGGATCCGTCTTCGGCGAGCTCACGGACGAGCGGGTAGCTCATTTTCCGGGCAGGTGCGCCTGGGCGAAGTACGCCGCCGCCCGGCGCAGCACCTGGTTCTCCTGTTCCAACAGCCGCACACGCTTCCTGGCCTCACGGAGCTCGGCCGACTCGGACTTCGTCACACCGGGCTTGGCGCCGGCCTCGACGTCGGCCTGGTGGAGCCAGTTGCGCAGGCACGACTCGCTGATGCCGAAGTCTTTCGCGATCTGCTTGATCGGAGTCTCGCCCTGGCGGGCGATCGCCACGACGTCGTCGCGGAACTCCTTCGGGTGGGGTCTGGGCACGGGACACATCCTTCCAGCAGCGCCTCTCGGCACCACACGTTGGGTGACACCCAACCGTGCAGCAGTCCCCTAGGCCATTTGACCCAAGTCAGGTCACCGTCAGGCAGCGGGCCCGCCTGGCTCGCGCGATCAACGCCGCCGACCGCCACGAGGAAGTGTTCGTCGCCTGGCAGTGCGCAGCAACTACGAGCCGCCTACCAGGCCAGGGACCTGGCTGACGGACGACGCCTGGCCAAGAACGTCCTCGCCTCGTTCCACACCTGCCCGGTCCCCGAAGTCGCGCGCCTCGGCCGGACCCTGCGCACGGAAATGGTCACCGGCGAGCCCCTGTCCCTTACGGATGCCCCGTGAGTTCCCAATGACGCTACTGAAGCAGTAGCGTCAAATTCGTCACGCCGACCGCAACCCCAGAAATTACCACCCTGCCACCGACCAGCTTGACTATGTCGAGATCGGCCAGCACTAGTCCATTGCGTGATGCACTCATATAGCGAGAAACATAGAACGCACCTCCACCAAGGACAACTTCGCTGGCCGACGTGACAAAAGCGACACCAGTAGGGAGCAGGTCGCTGCCAGAAAGCAGCTCGAGAGCCATAATAAGAGAGAAAAGAAATCCAAATCCGGCCAGCGTAGCCGAGCCCAACACTACTGATCCACCGATTGTAGAATTGAGCACATGGAAGCTTTCGAGATGCGAGAACCGCAACCCGGCCCATGCCGCTCGAAATGAATACCAGGCGGCGGCCAGGGCCAACGGGACTCCAATCAAGGGGAGCAATAATTCCACTACTCGATCCAATCATTGCCAGTAGTCGCTTTGAAGCCAAGCATTGAATGCGTTGTGAACCTTGCGACAGTGGCAACAGGCCTGTGCCTCGCCGCGGACTGCAATGAAAGCGTTATATTGGATCGACTTGTTCCAGGCCTTCGCGCATAATCCGCCAATGGCGAATGGCGACCCATTTTCAGCACCTGCGTGTTCTTGATTATACGCGCTCCCGGTACGTATGACATCGCAAGGTCGATTCCAAAGTTGCCAGCCGCCTGCTGCCAACTCTCATCACCGCGATAGAGCTTTGCCCCGTGCGTCAGACCAGATGCCGCCAGTGCCAAACCGCCGACCACTGTGCAGGCACCAGCAGTGGCCGCAATGCAGAGGCCCGCGCCCACAACACCGATTACAGTTCCAGCGATTTGGAGGCCATTCATAAACCCGTCGGAACGAATGTAGCTATCAATGCTCCCCCAAGTATTTGATGCGGTCTCACTGATCGCATCTCTCGCGACCCCGAGGGCATTTCCGACACCGTCCCAGAAGCCGCCACCGTCGTCGGGTTCGGTGCTGGTCGGCGGTGTGGGTGGTTCTGGAACAACCTGTGGTTCGGGTTCGGGCTGTGAAGGAGCCGCCTCTTGGCCTGGCGGCTTCCTGATCTTGTTCTGCGGGTTGACCTTGCCTCCAGCGCCGGGAATTGTGTTGAACAGGAGTTTGCCGGTGGGGTCGGTCCAGGTGGCGGGGTTGGCGTTGGAGTAGGTGTAGGCGTGCCATTGCTGGGGGTCGGTCAGGTCCATGACGGGGTCGACGGAGATGAATGCCCCGAGTAGTGGGTCGTAGTAGCGGGCGCCGATTGCTGTGAGTCCGGTGGTGTCGGTGGGTTTGTCGATGAAGCCGCGGTCTCCGGTCCAGTCTTGGGTGGTGGGGGTGTTGTTCGGGTTGCCGGCGGCGGTGTTGCGGGGTGCGCCGAAGGGGTCGAGGTGGCGGCGGGTCACGGTGTTGGTGACGTTGGAGATCTGGATGCTGCCGGTGTTGTGGTGGTCGGCGAAGATCGTGGTGGCGCCCTCGTACCCGTTGTCGGTGCGCATGGCCACGGTTTGTCCGGCGAACGTGTAGTAGCGGGTGGCCTGGATGTTCCCACTGGTGGTGATGGTCAGTTCCTGGCCGGGCAGGTAGACCGTTGTCGTGTCGCCCTGGCGGCGCACGAGCCGGTCGCCGTCGGCGGAGTAGACGTACTCGTCGCTTTCATCGACCTGCACCGTGCCATCACCGTCGCCGTCGGACTGCACGCCACGCAGCTCACCCTCACGGTCCCAGGTGAGGCTCTGGGCAGCCTGTCCGGGGGTGTCGCGGGCGGTCATGTTCCCGGCCGCGTCGTAGCCGAAGGTCGAGGTGCCGACCTGACCGGTGTCGTCGGTCGCGACCACCTGGGTGGTGGCGTGGGGGTGGTTCTCCCCCGAGGTGGGCTGGGTGTAGGTCGAGGTCAGGTTCCCGCCTTGGCCGCCGGGACGGTGCAGCACGGTGTTGGTGCGGTTGCCGAGCACGTCGTAGGAGTACGACGTCCAGTACGGTTCAGCACCGTCCAGCGCGGCGGTCGAGCGGTTGGCCGTGCAGTCGCCGCCGACGGGGGTCCATGCCTGGGTCAGGCGGCGTGCCCAGTCGTAGTCGAAGCACTGCTGATCGGCCGCATAGCCGCCCAGCGACGGGTTCGGAGCGTCCTTGATCGACAGCACGTTGCCCGCCGCGTCGTAGCCGTAGAGCCCTCGAACCGCGCCGGCGACGCACTCGGCAGCTTCACCAGGGCAGCCGCAGCCAAGAGCGGGACCAGCTGCCGAATCATCCTTGACCGAATCAACCCCATGAATCGGCCCGTCCACCCACATCGCCGTCGTGTCATCGACAACGCTCGACCAAACCGTCGCCAAGATCAACCGAATGCCAGACCTCGTTGCCGAAACGTGATCTGAGGCCGTTCCGCACACGCACTGTTCGTCACGTGGACATGCGCACGGCGAGACACGGGCCTCCAACCGGCGTCGCGGGTAGCGTGACGCACACCCCACCAACCGCTTTTGACTTTCATTCTCAACCTGGGTGAGAATCGTTCTCATGAACCGCCGCGCCGCGCTCGGCCTCGCCGCCGCGCTCCCCCTCAGCCTCGCCCTGACCGCCTGCGCCACCGACGCCGGCGGCGGGGACGACGACGGCCGCCTCCAGGTCCTCGCGTCGTTCTACCCGCTGCAGTACGTGGCCGAGCAGGTCGGCGGTGACCTCGTGAGCGTCGACAACCTCACTCCCCCGGCCGCCGAGCCGCACGACCTCGAGCTCGCGCCCGCCCAGGTCCGCGAGGTCGGCGACGCCGACCTCGTCGTCTACCAGTCCGGTTTCCAGCCCGCCGTGGACGAGGCCGTCGAGGCCCGCTCCCCCGAGCACCTGGTGGACGCCGCCGACGTCGTGGAGCTCGAGGAGAGCCCCGGCACCGTCGAGCACCTGGACGACGCCGACGAGCACGCGGACGAGGAGGGCGAGGACGGCCACGACCACGGCACCCTCGACCCCCACTTCTGGCTCGATCCCACGCGGCTGGAGCCGGTCGCCGACGCCGTCGCCGACGAGCTCTCGGCCGCCGACCCGGACAACGCCGAGACCTACGCCGCCAACGCCGCGGCGCTGACGTCCACACTCGACGACCTCGACGCGACCTACGCCAAGGCCCTGGAGCCCTGCGCGGGCGAGACGCTCGTCACGAGCCACGCCGCCTTCGGCTACCTGGCCGAGCGCTACGGTCTGACCCAGGTCGGCATCTCGTCGATCGACCCGGAGGCCGAGCCCTCCCCCGCGCGGCTGCGCGAGATCGGCGAGGTCGTCGAGGAGAACGACGTGCAGACCATCTTCACCGAGACCCTGACCAGCCCCAAGGTCGCCGAGACGCTCGCCGACGACCTGGGCGTGCGCACCGCCGTCCTCGACCCGCTGGAGGGCCTGTCCACCGAGGCCGAGGAGTCCGGCGCGGACTACGTTGCTGTCATGACCGACAACCTGACCGCCCTGACCGAGGGGCTGGGCTGCGCGTGACGACGCCCGCGATCGAGGCGCACGGCGTCCACGTCCACCTGGGCGCCAGCCACGTGCTGCGCGGCGTCGACCTGACCGTCGAGCACGGCGAGGTGGTCGCCCTGCTCGGCGCGAACGGCTCGGGCAAGTCCACCCTGGTGCGCACCGTCGTCGGCGTCCTGACTCCCAGCACGGGCCAAGTGAGCCTCCTGGGCCACCACCTCGGCGACGACGTCCCCTGGCAGCGCGTCGGATACGTCCCCCAGCGGGTCAGCGCCGCGGCCGGTGTCCCGTCGACGGCGAGCGAGGTCGTCGCCTCCGGCCTCCTGCACGGCCGCCGCCTCGCGCTCCCCCGCGGGTGGCGCCGTCGGACCCGCGAAGCCCTCGACCTGGTCGGCCTGGCCGACCGCGCCGACCAGGCCACCAGCCAGCTCTCCGGCGGCCAGCAGCAGCGCGTCCTCATCGCTCGCGCGCTGGTCCGCGAACCGGAGCTGCTCGTCCTCGACGAGCCCGTGGCCGGCGTCGACCGCCCCAGCCAGGAGGCGTTCGCCGCCACCATGACCCGCCTGGTCGGCGACGGCATCACGGTGCTCGTGGTGCTTCACGAGCTCGGTGAGCTCGCCGACCTCATCACCCGCGCCGTCGTCCTGCGGCACGGCCGGGTGGTGCACGACGGCGCCCCGCCACGGCCGCACGGAGGGCACGACGCCGCGGGGCACGACCATGTGCACCCCCACACCTCCGAGCTACCCGTCCAGACGCCGCAGGTCGGCCTGGGCGAGGGGCCGCTCGACACCACCGAGACGGAGGGGCGCCCGTGAGCGAGATCGCGTACATGCTCACCGACCCGCTCATGCAGCGGGCGCTGCTCGCCGCGCTCCTCGTCGGCGCCAGCGCGCCCGTGGTCGGCACCTACCTCGTCCAGCGCCGCCTGGCCCTGCTCGGCGACGGCATCGGGCACGTCGCCCTGACGGGCGTGGCGCTCGGCTGGCTGGTCGGCGCCGCGATGGGGCTGGTCCCCAACGACGTGCTGGCCGTCCCGGGCGCGGTGGTGGCCGCCGTCGTCGGCTCGGTGCTCATCGAGGTGGTCCGACGGCGCGGACGGACGTCGGGCGACCTGGCCCTGGCCATCATGTTCTACGGCGGCATCGCCGGCGGCGTGCTGCTGATCGGCATCGCGGGCGGGTCCTCGGGCAGCCTCATGGCCTACCTGTTCGGATCCATCTCCACGGTCACCACCACCGACTTGATCCTGACGGTCGTCCTGTGCGCGCTGATCCTGGTGGTCGGCGTGGGGCTGCGGGCCGCCCTGTTCTCCGTCAGCCACGACGAGGAGTTCGCGATCTCCTCGGGTCTGCCCGTGTGGGCGCTGAACATGGCCGTCGCGGTGCTCGCCGCGCTGACGGTCACGGTGGCGATGCGGGTGGTCGGGCTGCTGCTCGTCTCGGCGCTGATGATCGTGCCGGTGGCGATCGGCCAGCTCGTGACCCACTCGTTCCGCCGCACGATGGCGGTGGGCTCCGTGATCGGCGTCGTCGTCTGCGTGGTCGGGCTGAGCATCACCTACTGGTACCCGGTCTCTCCCGGCGCCCTCATCGTGGTCCTCGCGATCGCCGTGTACGCCGTCGTGGCAGGGTTGCACCCGCTGCTGGCCCGCCGCCGGCCCGCACACGACCCGCACCCCGACATCCCCGACGACGTCGAGGTCGCCACCACCGACGCAGGAGAGTGCGAACGATGAACCAGCCGCTGCGCATGACCAAGCAGCGGGCCGCCGTGGCCGACGTGCTGGAGGGCAGCGAGGAGTTCCGCAGCGCCCAGCAGCTCCACGAGGCGCTGCGCGACCGCGGCGACGCCGTCGGCCTCGCGACCGTCTACCGCACCCTGCAGGCGCTGGCCGACGGCGGGGACGTGGACGTGCTGCGCACCGAGGACGGCGAGGCGCTGTACCGGCGGTGCGCGCGCGCCGAGCACCACCACCACCTGGTGTGCCGCGCCTGCGGGCGCGCCGTGGAGATCGACGGCCCCACCGTCGAGGCGTGGGCCGCGAGCGTGGGTGCGGCGCACGGGTTCGCCGAGATCGAGCACACCGTGGAGCTGTGGGGCACCTGCGCCGACTGCCGCGCGTCCGCAGCCCGAGAAGGTTAGGCCAGGCTTTCCTCAGCAGGGCATGATAGGTCCGTGCCGACCCTCACGACCCTCGCCGCCGCGGCCGACGACGCGGAACGCCACGGCGTCTTCACGCTGGAGGGCTTCCCGTTCTGGGCGGTCTACGCGGTGGCGTTCTGCATCGTGGCGGCCCGCGCCCAGGCCACCTACTTGCTGGGCCGGGGCGTCGCCCGGGGCATGGGCGGCACCCGGGTGGCGGATCTCCTGGCGGGTCCGCGCGCCGTCGCCGTCGTCGAGCGGATCCATCGCTGGGGCCCGCCCGCGGTGACGGTGTCGTTCCTCACCGTCGGCGTGCAGACCGTCGTCAACCTCGCCGCGGGGTACCTGCGCATGCCGTTCGGTCGCTACTGCGTCGCGCTGTTCTTCGGGTGCCTGGTGTGGGCCGCGGTGTGGACCACCATCGGCACCGCGGCGGTCTACGCCGCGATCTGGCTGTTCCTGCTGCACCCGGCGGCGCTCGCCGGCGCCGTCGCGCTCGCGGCCGGCCTGGTGTGGTGGTGGCTGCACCGCCGGCGCGCCCGGATGCGCGCGCAGGACGCTCCCGCCGGGGCCGCCTGACCCCCTTCCGTCGTGGACGGCGGACCGAGCACCGGGTCCGCTGTGACAGACTTAGGCAATGCTTGCCTCACCTCGTGCGGCGGCCCTCGACGCGGCCGACCTCGTGGCGCGGCGTACCCGACGGCGGATCGCGGCCTGCGCCCTCGCCCTCGTCGCCCTGGTCCTCGTCGTGGCCGCCGGCCTCGTGCTCGGCGTGCGCGACGTGTCGCTCCCCGTCGTCTGGGACGCCCTCACCGCGCCCGTGGCCGGGAACGTGGACCACCAGGTCATCGCCGGGCAGCGCGTGCCCCGCGCCCTGGTCGGCATCGCCGCCGGCCTCGCGCTCGGCGTCGCGGGCGCCGTCATCCAGGGCGTCACCCGCAACCCCATCGCGGATCCCGGCCTGCTGGGCCTCAACTCGGGCGCCTCGTTCGCCGTCGTCTGCGCCGTCTGGCTGCTGGGGCTCACCGCGCCGTCCCAGTTCGTGTGGTTCGCGTTCCTCGGCGCCGCCGCGGCCGCCGCGCTGGTCTTCTCCATCGGATCCGGCCAGCCTGTCAAGCTCGCCCTCGTCGGCGCCACGGTGACCGCCCTGATCACCCCGCTCATCACGCTCGTGCTGCTGCGCGACCAGCAGGCGTTCAACCTCTACCGGTTCTGGGCCGTCGGCTCGCTGACCGGTCGCGGCCTGGAGACGCTGACCGTGGTGCTGCCGTTCGTCGTCGTCGGCACCGTGCTCGCCGCCGGGCTCGCCCACCGCCTCAACATGCTCGCGCTCGGGGACGACGTCGCCCGGGGCCTGGGGCAGAACGTCGGCGTGACGCGCGCCCTGGCCGGCCTGGTCATCGTGCTGCTGGCCGGGTCGGCGACGTCGCTGGCCGGGCCGATCGCACTGGTCGGTCTGGCCGTCCCGCACGCCGCGCGACGGCTGGTCGGCACCGACTACCGCTGGGTGCTCGGCCTGTCCGCGATCCTCGGGCCCGTCATGCTGCTGGGGGCCGACGTCATCGGGCGCCTGGTCCTGCCGAACAGCGAGCTGGAGGCCGGCGTCGTGGCCGCCGCCCTCGGCGCCCCGGTGCTCGTCGCCGTCGCCCGCGGCCGCAAGGTGATGGGGGTCTGATGACGAGCACCGTCACCCTGCTGCGCACCCGCCGCACCCGCCGCCTGGTCCTCGTGCTCGGCGTACTGGTCCTCGTCGTGATCGCGCTGGCGACGCTCGCCCTCACCCTCGGGGCCGCCTCGCTGCCCCCCGGCAAGGCGGTGCTCGCGCTGTTCGGCATCGGCGACGACGGCGACCTGTTCGTCGTGCAGCGCCTGCGCCTGCCGCGGATCGGCGCGGCGCTCCTGGCCGGGGCCGCGTTCGGCCTGGCCGGCGCGCTCTTCCAGTCCACGCTGCGCAACCCGCTGGCCAGCCCCGACATCCTCGGCATCGCGACCGGCGCCTCGCTCGGTGCCGTCACCGCGCTGCTCGGGTTCGGCCTGACCGGGCTGGCCGTCTCCGCCTCCGCCTTCGCGGGCGCGGCCGTCATCGCCCTGCTCATCTGGTTCTTCGCCTGGCGCCAGGGGCTGCACTCGATGCGGTTCGTGCTGGTCGGTGTCGGGTTCGCCTACCTGGCGTCGTCGCTGCTGGCGTGGACGCTCGCGAGCGCCGACGAGCGCGACGCCGCCTCGGCCCTGGTGTGGACCGTGGGCAGCGTGGCGGACGTGCGCGGCACCGAGCTGGCGGTGCTCGGCGCAGGGCTGGTCGTGCTCGCCCTCGTCGTCGCCGGGATCTCTCGCTGGCAGGCGCCGCTCGCCCTCGGCGACGACCACGCCCGCGGGCTCGGCGTGCGCACCGACGGTGCCCGGGTGCTGACCCTGCTGACCGCCGTCGGGCTGGTCGCCCTGGCGACCTCCGTCGTCGGGCCGCTCGCGTTCGTCGCACTGGTCGCGCCCGCCATCGCCCGCAACCTGCTCGACGACGGCGGCCCGGCCCTGTCGGTGTCCGTCGCCACGGGTGCCACGCTGGTCCTGGCCGCCGACGTCGTGGCCCAGCACGGGCTCCTCGGAGTGGCCGCCCCCACCGGCATCGTCACCGGCCTGGTCGGCGCCCCGTACCTGCTGTGGCTGCTCGCCACCCACGAGAAGAGAAGCCGTTCATGATCGACACCCATCGCCCCACCGACGCCACCCCGCGCGTCACGTCCGGCGCCGGCGCACTGTCGGCGCACGGCGTGGCCATCGGCTACGACGGCCACCGGGTGATCGAGGACCTCGACCTCACCCTGCCCGAGGGTCGGGTGACGGTGATCGTGGGGCCGAACGCGTGCGGCAAGTCCACGCTGCTGCGCGGCCTGGCACGGCTGCACCCGCTGGAGGCGGGCCGGGTCACCCTGGGCGATCGTGACGTGACCGGCATGGCGCGCAAGGAGCTCGCACGGCTGGTCGGGGTGCTGCCGCAGTCCTCGGTGGCGCCCGACGGCGTCCGGGTCGCGGAGCTCGTGGGGCGCGGCCGCTATCCGCACCAGGGCTGGTTCGGCCGGCACACCAGCGACGACGACGCCGTGGTGCTGCAGTCGCTGGAGGCCACCGGCGTCGCCGACCTCGCCGACCGCCCGGTCGCCGAGCTCTCCGGCGGCCAGCGGCAGCGGGTCTGGATCGCCATGGTGCTCGCCCAGCAGACCGACGTGGTGCTGCTCGACGAGCCCACCACGTTCCTGGACGTCACCCACCAGATCGAACTGCTCGACCTGCTGACCGACCTCAACGCCGAGCGCGGCACCACCGTGGTCATGGTGCTGCACGAGCTCAACCTCGCGGCCCGGTACGCCGACCACCTGGTGGTCATGTGCGCCGGCCGCGTCGTGGCCCAGGGCGCCCCGGCGGACGTGCTGGACGAGCGGACGGTCCTGGAGGCCTTCGGCCTGGACGCGAAGGTCATCCCCGACCCGGTGGCGGGCACCCCGATGATCGTCCCCGTGGGGCGGCACCGCCGCGCCGACGGAACGCCGCCGACCGAGCACGGTGTGGCCGAACCCTCGTCGTGAGGGACCTCACATCACGATTCGCCCACGAACCGGACCTCGGGGTTCCGACCCGCGGACAAATGAGGTTAGCCTTCCCTCATCTGAACCGTTCCTCACGGCCCGGCCGTGAGCACACCGAGGAGAACCCGTGCGCCTTCGCCGCTCCCTGACCACCGCCGTCGGCCTGACCGCGGCCGCCGCCCTCACGCTGACCGCGTGCTCGGACTCCGGCGAGCCCGAGGCCGCGGACGACGCCGCAGCGACCGACGAGGCCACGGCCGCCGACGGCGCCACCGACGAGTTCCCGATCACCATCACCCACGCGCTGGGCGAGACCACCATCGAGTCGGAGCCCGAGCGGGTCGCCACCTGGGGCTGGGGCTCCACCGAGGCCGCCCTGGCCGTCGGCGTGGCGCCGGTCGGCGTCGCCGAGCAGGTCTTCACGGTCGGCGAGCAGGCGCTCATCCCGTGGGTCGCGGACGAGTACGAGGCGCTCGGCGCCGAGGAGCCGGTCATCTTCACCGACCCTGAGGCGGGCGCCACCGTGCCCTACGAGGAGTTCGTCGAGGCCGACCCCGACCTCATCCTCGCCCCCTACTCCGGGCTGACGGAGGAGCAGTACGACGTGCTCTCCGACATCGCGCCCGTCGTGGCCTACCCGGAAGCGCCGTGGACCACCCCGTGGGACGAGATCATCACGATCACCGCCGAGGCGCTCGGACGCTCCGAGGCCGGCGACCAGGTGCTGGCGGACATCGACACCTACTTCGCCGACCACGCCGCCGAGCACCCCGAGCTCGAGGGCAAGACGTTCGCGGCGATCGTCGACTCCCCGTCGGAGGGCCTGGTGTACGTCTACACCCCGGCCGACCCGCGCGTGAGCATCCTCGAGGGGCTCGGCGTGGTCTCGGCGCCGTCGGTGGAGGAGCTGGACACCTCCGACGGCGGGTTCTACTACACGCTGTCCTACGAGGAGCTGGACAAGCTCGACTCCGACTTCGTCATCGCCTACACGTACACCGAGGAGGAGGCCGAGACCTTCGGCGAGTCCGACGAGCTCCAGGCGATCCCCGCCGTCGCCGCGGGCGACGTCGTCAAGGTCGTCGGCAACGTCGCGGTCTCGTCCGTCTCGCCGCCCACCGCGCTGTCCTACGACTGGCCCGACGGCGTCCCGGCGATCGTCGACCAGCTCGCGGCCCTCTACGGCGAGGACTGACCGAGAGCTCTCAAGCGCCGGCTCGCACCCACGCCGGCAGGTCGATACCGCCGCACGATCGTCAATCCCCGAAGTGGAGCGCCCCCTGGGGCGCGTGAACGCGATCGTGCGGCGGTATCGACCTGCCGGCGACTGGTACGTCAGGCAGTCGGTGCGTCCACCGCTCCCCCGTAGCGCCGGTCACGCCGCGCGAACTCCTCGACGGCGCGCCACAGGTGCCGCCGGTCGACGTCGGGCCACGGTTCGGGCAGGAACACCATCTCGGCGTAGGCCGCCTGCCAGATCATGAAGTTGCTGGTGCGCTGCTCGCCGGAGGACCGCAGGAACAGGTCGACGTCCGGCAGGTCGGGCTCGTCGAGGTACTTCTGGATCGTCTTCTCGGTGATCCGTGCCGGGTTGACCTTGCCGGCGACGGCGTCCCGCGCGATGGCGGCTGCGGCGTCGGCGATCTCCGCGCGGCCGCCGTAGTTGACGCACATCGTCAGCGTGCAGCGGTCGTTGTCCTTCGTCATCTCCTCGGCCGTCTGCAGCTCGTCGACGACCGAGCCCCACAGCTTCGGCCGCCGGCCGGCCCAGCGGATCCGCACGCCCCACGAGGACATCTCGTCACGGCGTCGGCGGATCACGTCACGGTTGAACCCCAGCAGGAACCGGACCTCCTCCGGCGACCGCTTCCAGTTCTCGGTGCTGAACGCGTACGCCGAGACGTGCTTGACGCCGATCTGCACGGCACCCGCGACGACGTCCAGCAGGGACTTCTCCCCCTCCTTGTGCCCCTCGATCCGCGACAGACCCCGGGCGTTGGCCCACCGGCCGTTGCCGTCCATGACGATGGCCACGTGGTTCGGCACGAACTGTGCGGGGATCTGCGGCGGCGTCGCCCCCGACGGGTGCGGGAACGGCTCGGCGTACGAGGTGGGGCGGGGCATCACGACTCTCTCTCGATCATGCGCAACGAGCGCAGGGTGCGCTCCAGGTAGAACTGCGAGTAGGCGGCGACCAGTCCGTCCGCCTCGCTGCGGTGCCGGGGTTCGGCGGCGTCCGCGACGTCCCAGTCGCCCGCCAGCAGCGCGGCCAGCAGCGCGAACGTCTCCGGGGCGGGCGCCGTCGACCCGGGCGGGCGGCAGCGCGGGCAGACGGCCCCGCCCTGAGCGACGGCGAACGCGTGGTGGGGCCCCGGCTCGCCGCAGCGGGCGCAGTCCGTGAACGACGGCGCCCAGCCGGCCACCGCGAGACCGCGCAGCAGGTAGGAGTTCAGCACGAGGCCGGGGGCGTGCGCCCGCTCGGACAGGGCGCGCAGCCCGCCGACGAGCAACCAGTACTGCTGGACGGCGGGCTCGTGCTCGGCCGCGACCAGCCGGTCCGCGACCTCGAGCATCGCCGTCCCCGCGGTGTACAGGCCGTAGTCCGCGCTGATCTGGCGGGCGAACGCGCCGATGGTCTCGACCTGGGTGACGGAATCGAGGCTGCGGCCGGTGTAGAGCTGGACGTCGACCATCATGAACGGCTCGAGCCGGGCGCCGAACCGCGACGACGTGCGCCGCACGCCGCGGCCCACCGCGCGGACCTTGCCGTGCTCCCGCGTGAGGAACGTGATGATGCGGTCGGCCTCGCCCAGCTTGTGGGTGCGCAGCACGACCGCGTCGTCTCGATACAGGGGCACCAGACCATTGTCCCAGGGTCCACCGACACCTCGGATGGTGCCGGGCCGCGACGTCGGGGCCGGTGCGGGCGGTCGTCGCCCCGGCCCCGACGCCCGGTCAGGCGCGCTCGGCGCGGTTCACGGCCGAGACGACGGCCTGCAGCGACGCCGTCGTGATCGACGGGTCCACGCCCACGCCCCACAGGACGTCGTCGCCGACGGCGCACTCCACGTACGCGGCCGCGGACGCGTCACCGCCCTCGGACAGGGCGTGCTCGGCGTAGTCCAGGACCCGCACGTCCAGCCCGACCTGGGCGATGGCGTCGACGAACGCCGCGAGCGGGCCGTTGCCGCTGCCCTTCAGCGTCTGCTCCT
The DNA here is from genome assembly GCF_044769875.1 of Isoptericola aurantiacus. Taxonomy (NCBI): domain Bacteria; kingdom Bacillati; phylum Actinomycetota; class Actinomycetes; order Micrococcales; family Promicromonosporaceae; genus Isoptericola; species Isoptericola aurantiacus. The sequence continues at coordinate 213,628 of NZ_JBJBAE010000006.1, read as the reverse complement.
GGCCGCGGTCGACGACGTCCACCTCGAGCAGGGTCGTGCCGTCCTCGGCGGAGGTGGACCGGGTGCGGCGCATCCGCAGCCGCCCCCAGGGCTCCAGCCCCGAGGACTCCTCGACCGGCAGGTACTCGTCGGAGAAGATGCGCCAGATGTCCTCCCCGGTGACCTCCGTGCCGCCGGTGTCGGTGTGCCGCTGCACGGCGGCGGAGAACTCGATCTGCAGGCGTCGGGGCAGCTCGAGGTGGTGCTCCGTCTTGAGCAGGTAGGACACCCCGCCCTTGCCGGACTGCGAGTTCACGCGGATGACGGCCTCGTAGGACCGGCCCAGGTCCTTGGGGTCGATCGGCAGGTATGGCACGCCCCAGGTGATCTCGTCGACGTCCTTGCCCTCGGCCTCGGCGCGGGCGGCCATGTGGTTCAGGCCCTTGTTGATCGCGTCCTGGTGGGACCCCGAGAAGGCGGTGAACACCAGATCGCCGACGTACGGGTGCCGTTCGTGCACCGGCAGCTGGTTGCAGTACTCCACCGTGCGCCGGATCGAGTCGATACCGCCGCCGGCGGTGAAGTCGATCTGCGGGTCGATGCCCTGGCCGAACAGGTTCATGCCGAGCGTCACCAGGTCGACGTTGCCCGTGCGCTCGCCGTTGCCGAACAGGCAGCCCTCGATGCGGTCCGCCCCCGCCTGGTAGCCGAGCTCCGCGGCGGCCACGGCGGTGCCGCGGTCGTTGTGCGGGTGCAGGGACAGCACCACGTTCTCGCGGTACTTCAGGTTCCGGCTCATCCACTCGATGGAGTCGGCGTACACGTTGGGGGTGGCCATCTCGACCGTCGCCGGCAGGTTGACGATCACGGGGCGCTCCGCCGTCGGCTCCAGGACGTCGAGCACCTCGTTGCTGATCCGGGCGGCGAACTCCAGCTCGGTGCCCGTGTAGGACTCCGGGGAGTACTCGTAGTAGACGGTCGTCTCCGGAATGGTCTCCTCGAGCTTGCGGCACAGGCGGGCCCCCTGCAGCGCGATGTCGACGATGCCGTCCATGTCGGTGCGGAACACGACCTCGCGCTGCAGGATCGACGTGGAGTTGTAGATGTGCACGATCGCCTGCTTGGCGCCGCGGATGGCGTCGTAGGTGCGCTCGATGAGGTGGTCACGGCACTGCGTCAGCACCTGGATGACGACGTCGTCCGGGATGCGGCCGGACTCGACGAGGGTCCGTACGAAGTCGAAGTCGGTCTGGGACGCCGAGGGGAACCCGACCTCGATCTCCTTGTAGCCCATGGCCACGAGCAGCTCGAACATGCGCAGCTTGCGCGCGGCGTCCATCGGCTCGATGAGCGCCTGGTTGCCGTCGCGCAGGTCGACCGCGCACCAGCGGGGGGCCTTCTCGATGCGGCGGTCCGGCCAGGTGCGGTCCGGCAGGTCGACGGAGATCTGCTCGTGGAACGGCACGTAGCGGTGGTACGGCATCCCGGAGGGGCGCTGGGGGTTGTGCGCCGCGATACCGGTGGTGGCCTGGGCGTGCTCGGTAGTCATCAGGAGAGTTCCTTCGGGGTGGTGTGGTGACGGCCGGCGCACCAACGTCCACCGCGGCGAGGGACCGGCCTCTAGAGGGCCTCGCCGCGGCACCGAAGGAGAAGGCTCACCATGCGCTGCACCCTCACACCGTACACCGTGCGTGGTCCCCGTCACCCCGGTGCCCGCGTCCCCGGGAAGTCGCGCCGACCGGGCGTGCTACCCCGGCGGGACGTTGCCTACCCCGGCCGGGCGTTGCCTACCCCGGCGGGACGTTGCCTACCTCGGCGGGAGGTTGCCTACCTCGGCCGGGGGCTCAGCGGCGGGTGCGCAGCGCGGCGTCGACGGCGGGGTCGCCCAGCGCGCCGAGCCAGTCGAGCAGCGCCGGGTACGTCGAGGGGTTGGCTGCCACGTGCGGGCGCAGGTGCGGCGCCTCCTGGACGATCTGGGCGAGCTGCTCCAGCGGGGTACCCGGGTCGAGGGCCTGCTCGGACGTCCACGGGCTGCCCGGGACGTCCGCCACGGGCTGCAGGACCTGCGTCCGCTGCACCGGCTGCGCCTGCGACGGGGCCGACTGCGTGGACCACGCCGACGCCGCGGAGGTATGGACCTGCGCCGTCTGCTGCCCGTCACCCGCCACGTCGGGCCGCACCGGGGACATCTGCTGGGTGGCGTCCGTGCCGTCGGCCCACGTGCCGCGCCACCGCGACCCCTGCGCCTCGGTCGCCGACGTCACCGCGTCCTCCTCGGCAGCGGGCGGCTGCCAGCTGTGGCCCGCCACGACGGGGTCCTGGACGGCGGTCTGCTGCGCGGCGGGTTCCTGCCACGCCTGGTCGCCGGCGTCGGGTGCCTGCACCTGCCACGCCGCGTCCTGGCCGCCGCCCGGCTGCTGCCACTGCTCCGGCTCTCCGGCCGGGACCGACCCCTCGGCGGGCGGGTCCGCCGCCAGGACCGCGCGCACCGAGGGCGGCAGGAGCAGGGCGCCCAGGACGAGGCCGGGCAGGGCGAGCGCCAGCAACAGCTCCTCGAGGCGGGAGGCCGTGCCGACCCCGGCCCGCGCGATGAGGACGACCACGCCGAGGACGACGATCACGCAAGCGGCGCCGACGGCGGTCGCGTGGCCCGACCGGGCGTCCCGCAGCAGCGCCCGCCGGGCGAGCGACGCCACGACCACCACGAGCACCCCGACCACGAGCCGCAGCACCGCCTCGGCCGAGAACCCGATCCCCACGAGCCGGACGACGGCGACCAGGGCCACGAACGCCGCCACGAGGAGGGTCAGCTCGAACGCCTGCACCGCCACCCGGACCCAGCGCCGGGCGCTCGCCTCGGGCGCCTCGCCGGCCGCCGCCACGGCCCGGTCCAGGGCGACGGGGACGGCCGCGGCCGCCACCACGGGCAGCAGGAGCAGGCCGTAGCGCCCGCCGTGCAGGGACTCGAACCACGCCGCGGCGGACCCGCCGCCGAGGATCGCCAGCTCCAGGGCGACGGCAGCGCCGAGGGCGACGAGCACCATGCCCGCGGCCTCGTCGTCGTGCAGGAACCGCCAGACCGTCAGCCACAGCAGACCCAGCACCAGCAGCGCGGCGAGCACGGACCCGACGGTCCCCGGCCAGGTCGCGCCCTGCACCACGCCCACCAGCGGGGTGGCGACGGCACCGGCGGCCAGCACGACGGCCGCGACGATCACCGCGCGCGTCCCCGGCACGGCCGCGGCGAGCACGACGCCCGCCAGGCCCAGCGCGAGCCCGCCCCCGACGTACCCCGCGTCCCCGGCGGACCGGACGACGTCGAGCACCAGGTAGAGCAGCCCGACCACCGCGTAGGGCACCAGGCAGAGCAGGCGCGTGGTGGGCTCGGCGAACCGCGCCCCGGCGCCGCGGAGCACGTCCGCCCGGGCTGCGTACGGCGCGGCGACCGCCAGGACGGCCAGGACCGTGGTCAGCACCACCCACAGCAGGTCGCTGCCGCGGTGCCCCAGGTCCCACGGCATGGGCAGGGCGACGAGCATCGCGACGACGGCGACGACGTCGCGCACCACGTCCCGGGTGCTCGCCCCGGCGAACGGCGAACGGCGGACGGCGCCTGCGACGTCGGGCATGGCAGTGACTCCTCGTGATCGATCCCGGACCGAAACCGGCCCGGAACGTTTCTACCCGATCCGAGCGGCCGCGTCGCCCCACCGCGCCCGGCCGGTCAGATCCCCAGCTGGTACACGCCCCAGTACGCCAGCGTGACCAGCAACGACGCCGAACCCACCAGCACGGCCCACAACGTGAGGTGCGCCACCGCGCCGTCGGCCAGGACGACGTCTCGGTCGGAGCGCCGGCGGCTGCGCCGGTCGGTGACGCGCTGCAGCAGGATCGCGGCGGCGACGACCGCCACGACCCCGAGCAGCCGCACGGCGACCCACCCGCCCTGCACCAGCAGCGCGTCGCGCTCGTAGTCGAGGGCGAGCCGGGCCACGACCAACAGGTACAGGGCCAGGGCGACGACGGTCGCGATCGCGGCGAGGCCGAGCGTGACCAGCGGGGCGGCGACGCCCGGGGCGAACCGCCGGCCGGTGACGCCACCGCGCCGTCCCATGAGCCGCCGCGCCAGCACGGCGACACCCCAGGCGGCCAGCGCCAGCACCACCAGGCCGGTTCCCGCCACGACGACGGCCACCACCACGTCGCCGTTGCCCCACCAGCGCGGCCGGGGCACGGGGGCGGCCAGGTAGTGCTGGTCCGGCGTCGCCCCCGCGATCTGCGGCGGGGACTCGGCCGTGGCGGGCAGACCCTGGACCCACGCGGCGAGGTCGCGGGGGAAGTCGGGGTGCAGGGGGTACTCGCCGTTCGGGCCGTCGGGCGGCAGGTCGCGCAGCCGGATGCCGTGGTCCGCTCCCCCGTAGTAGCGCACGGTCACCGGTGCGTCGTCCGGGCTCACGGCCGTGTCCGCGACGATCAGCCGCGCGCCCTGCTCGATCGGCATCGACGGGTCGGCGGTGCCGTACACCACCAGGACGGGCGCGCTCTGCCGCTCCAGCCAGGGCCGCACGTCGAAGTCGGCGTAGCCGAACCCCCCGCCCGGCAGCTGCATGCCGACGGCCCGGGGGATGGCGCGGAAGACCTGGCCGGGCACGCCGGTGTTGCGCAGGTAGTTGTCGACGGCGTAGGCGGCCTGCTCCCGTGGCGGCACCACCGGAGCCGAGACGAGGACCGTGAAGGCGATCGACGGGTCGCGGGCCTGCATCACCGGCACGATCCAGGTGCCCTCCGACTCGCCGTAGAGGCCGACCCGGTCCGGGTCGACGCCGTCCGTCCCCCGCAGGAACGCCACCGAGCGCGCGTAGTCCGCAGCCATCGCCTCGTAGTCACGGTCCCGTGTGGAGTAGGTGTCCAGACGCTTGTCCGGCACGAGCGTCACGATGCCGGCGCTCGCCAGGAGCTCGGCCGTGTCCACGAACGCCTCGGCGGCGTCACCCGTCCCCGCGCCGTGGACGAAGACCACGCCGGGACGGTCCGTCAGCACCTGGCCGTCCGCGTCGAGAGGTTGACGCACCAGTCCGTGCACGGTGGCGCCGTCGAGCTCGATCGTGACGTCGGTGGTGCGGACCGCGTGGTCGCCGATCTCTCCGGTCGTCACGCCCGGCGCGTCGGCGCCGTGGACCGTCGTGTCGGACGACGCCGGTTCCAGGTGGTCGGTGACGGGCACCGGGTCCCACGTGGGCCCCGCGACGGATCCGACCACGGCCAGGCCGACCAGCAGGGCCACGCTCGTCGCGATCGTCCGGAACACCACTCACCGGATGCTACTCGCGGGGCCGGTCACCGTCCCGGCCGGGCGCCGTCAGAACCCGAGGCGCTGCAGCTGCTTGGGGTCGCGCTGCCAGTCCTTGGCGACCTTGACGTGCAGGTCGAGGTAGATGCGGGTCCCGAGCAGCTTCTCGATGCCCTCGCGGGCCGTCGAGCCGACCTCGCGCAGCCGCGCGCCCCCGCGGCCGATGATGATGCCCTTCTGGCTCTCCCGTTCCACGAACAGGTGCACCCGCACGTCCAGCAGCGCCGGCAGCGCGGCGTCGTCGTCGCTGCCGCCCCGGTCCGTGCCCTCGCGCGGCACGATCTCCTCGACCACGACCGCCAGGGAGTGCGGGAGCTCGTCCCGGACACCCTCGAGCGCCGCCTCGCGCACGAGCTCGGCGATCATCGTCTCCTCGGGCTCGTCCGTGAGCTCCCCGTCCGGGTAGAGGTCGGGTCCCTCCGGCAGGTGCGCCACCAGCACGTCGGTGAGCTCGTCGACCTGGAACCCGCCCTTGGCCGAGACCGGCACGATCGCCGACCAGTCCCGGTCCAGCGACTGCGCGAGCTGGTCGACGGCGACGAGGTGCTCGGCCAGGCGGCCGCGGTCCACCAGGTCGGCCTTCGTCACCACCGCCACCACGGGCACCGCGCGGCGTCCCTCCATGAGCGGCGTCAGCTGGGAGGCGATGTAGCGGTCGCCCGGACCGATCTTCTGGTCGGCCGGCAGGCAGAACGCCACGACGTCCACCTCGCTGAGGGTGTCGGTCACCAGGGCGTTGAGCCGCTCGCCCAGCAGGGTGCGCGGCCGGTGCAGACCCGGGGTGTCGACCAGGACGAGCTGGGCGTCCTCGCGCTGGACGATGCCGCGGATCGTGTGCCGCGTCGTCTGCGGCCGGGCGGACATGATCGCCACCTTCTGGCCCACCAGGGCGTTGGTCAGCGTCGACTTGCCGACGTTGGGGCGGCCCACCAGGCAGGCGAAGCCCGACCGGTGCGGGATCTCGTGGCTCATGCGGTGTCCTTCTGATCGTGCGGCACGAGGGTCTCCCCGTCCGCTGCCTCGACGACGACGCGCCGTACCAGGATGCTGGCGAGCTGCTTGCGGCGGCCCTCGACGTGCTCGGCCTCGAGCCGCAGCCCGCCCACCTCCGCGGAGGACCCGGCCAGCGGCACCTTGCCCAGCGCCTTGGCGAGCAGCCCGCCCGCGGTGTCGACGTCGTCGTCGTCGAGCCGCAGGTCGAAGAGCTCGCCGAGCTCGTCGACCGGCAACCGTGCGGGCACCCGCCACCACCCGTCGCCGAGGTCCTCCGGCTCCGGTTCGGGCGCGGTGTCGTGCTCGTCGGTCAGCTCGCCCACGAGCTCCTCGATGATGTCCTCGACCGTCACGAGCCCGGCCACCCCGCCGTACTCGTCCACGACTACGGCGATGTGCGAACGGCGGGCCTGCATGTCGCGCAGCAGGTCGTCGGCCGGCTTCGACTCGGGCACGAAGAGCGCGTCGCGCGCCACGTCGCCGACGGGCCGGTCCTCGGCCCGCGGGTCGGCGTCGAGCAGGCGTGCCACGTCCTTGAGGTAGACCACGCCGACCAGGTCGTCGACGGTGCGCCCCACCACCGGCACCCGGGAGAACCCGGAACGCAGGAACAGCCGCATCGCCTTGCGCAACGGCGTCCCGGCGCCCGCGGTCACCATGTCGGTGCGCGGCACCATGACCTCGCGGGCCAGGGTGTCGCCCAGCTCGAGCGCCGAGCGCAGGAGCTCGCGCTCGGGTTCCTCGATGGACTCGTTCTCCCGCACGCGGTCGGCCATCTCGCGCAACTCGTCCGACTCGGGCACCGTGCTGTCCGCACCGGACGGCCGGCGCGGCATCCAGGCCACGGCCCGGTGGACGGTCGCCAGGGGTCCGGCCAGCAGGATCAGCGCCTGCGTGGGGCGGTGGTGGGCCCAGGTGCGCGGGCTGAGGCGCACCACCACGACACCCGCGACGACGCCGACGACGAGCGCCCCGAGCAGGACCTCCCACCACGCGGCGAACCACCCCACGAGCAGCAGCGTCAACGACGCGACCGCGACCGTCTCGGCCAGCACCCGCACCAGGGCGAACGACGCCGCCGCGTCCGGCGCGGCGGCGAGCCGCTGAGCCCGGCGGATGCGCCGTCGTCGGGCCTCCGGCGCGCCCTCGCTGCCCGCGTCCTCCAGCGCCACGGCCAGTGAGACCTTGGTGACCCGCTGGACGGCGGCCTCGCCGGCGCTCAGCAGAGCCGCCACGGCGAGCGCCACCACGAGCACGAGCCACAGGAGCGCGTCAGGTGCGTCCACGGGTCACCGCCCGGCCAGGAACGTCAGCAGCAGCCGGCGCTGGACGGCGAACATCTCGCGTTCCTCGTCCGGCTCGGCGTGGTCGTAGCCGAGCAGGTGCAGGATGCCGTGGGTCGTCAGGAGCAACAGCTCCTCCACCGTGGAGTGCCCGGCAGCCTGCGCCTGCGTGGCCGCGACCTCGGGGCAGAGCACGATGTCGCCCAGGGTGCCGGGCGGCGTCTCGGCGCCCTCGCGCCCCGGGCGCAGCTCGTCCATGGGGAAGGAGAGCACATCCGTCGGACCGGGTTCGTCCATCCAGCGCACGTGCAGGTCCGTCATCGCCTCGACGTCGACGAACAGGATCGACAGCTCGCTGCCCGGGTGCACGTGCAGCTCGTCGAGCGCGAAGCGGGCCAGGCCCGCGAACTCGGCCTCGTCGACCTCGACCCCCGACTCGTTGTTGACCTCGATGGTCACCGGCGTCCTCCCCGGTCGTGACGTCCCGTCCGACGGCGGTCGTCGGCCGGGCGGGCGGTGTCCCAGCGGGCGTAGGCGTCGACGATGTCGCTCACGAGGCGGTGTCGCACCACGTCACCGCTGCCCAGGCGGCAGAACTCGACGTCGTCGACGCCGCTGAGGATGTCCTCGACGATCCGCAGGCCGGAGACGACGCCGCCCGGCAGGTCGACCTGGGTGGCGTCACCGGTGATGACCATGGTGGAGCCGAACCCGAGCCGGGTGAGGAACATCTTCATCTGCTCCGCGGAGGTGTTCTGCGCCTCGTCGAGCACGATGAAGGCCGAGTTGATCGTCCGGCCCCGCATGTACGCCAGCGGCGCCACCTCGATGGTGCCCGCCTCGATCAGGCGCGGGATCGAGTCCGGGTCGACCATGTCGTGCAACGCGTCGTACAGCGGCCGCAGGTACGGGTCGATCTTGTCGCTCAGCGAGCCCGGCAGGTAGCCGAGCTTCTCTCCCGCCTCGACCGCCGGGCGGGTCAGGATGATGCGGTTGACCTGCTTGGCCTGCAGCGCCTGCACGGCCTTCGCCATCGCCAGGTACGTCTTGCCGGTCCCGGCCGGACCGATGCCGAACGTGATGGTGTTGGCGTCGATCGCCTCGACGTAGTGCTTCTGGCCGACCGTCTTGGGCCGGATGGTGCGCCCCCGGCTGGAGACGATGTGCTGCGTCAGCACCTCGGCCGGGCGCTGGGCCGTGGCCGCGGTCAGCATCGCGATCGAGCGCGAGACGACCTCCGGCGTCAGCGGCGTCCCGGACTCGACGACCTCGACGAGCTCGTCGAGCAGGCGCGAGACCATCGCGACGTCACCGGCCGGGCCGTGCACCGCGATCTCGTTGCCGCGGGCGTGCACGTCGACACCCGGGAACCCGTCCTCGACCGCGCGCAGCACCGCGTCGCGACTCCCGAGGAGGGCCACCATCGGTACGTGGTCCGGGACCACCACGCGGTGCTCGGCGGTGTGCCCGGGCGGAGTGGCGCCGGGCGCCGTCGACGCGGCGGCCCGGGGGGTGGATGCGGAGGACGTCATGCTCAGGCGGGACTCCATCCCAGCTGGGTGCCGGCGATGACATGGCCGTGCACGTGGAAGACGCTCTGGCCCGCGCGCGGACCGGAGTTGAAGATGAACCGGTACTGACCATCGGCGAGGTCGTGGGCGACGGTGTCGGCCACCTCGACGACCTCGGCGAGCAGCGTCGGGTCTGCTGCCGCCAGCACCGAGACGTCGCCGTGGTGCTCCTTGGGCACGACGAGCACGTGCACCGGCGCCTGCGGGTCGATGTCCCGGAACGCGACGACGCGGTCGGTGGTCTCGACCACGTCGGCAGGCAGCTCGCCTGCGACGATCTTGCAGAAGAGGCAGTCCGTGTCGGTCGTGTCCGTCATACGTCCCAACCTACCCGCCAGCGGCCCAGCCGGTCGCTCAGGAGCGCCACGGCGACCGGACCCGCCGTCGAGGTGCGCAGCACGTGGGGACCGAGACGTGCGGTGACCGCGCCGGCTTTGGTGAGCAGCGCGAGCTCGTCCTCGCCGATGCCGCCCTCGGGCCCGACCACCACGAGCAGCCGGGGTGCGGCGCCGTCGGTGGCCCCCGGCCCGCCGGGACCGGGCAGCGGCACGTCCGCGAGCGCCGTCGTCGCCTCCTCGTGGAGCACGACGACGGCACCACCGCCGGCCACGACGTCGCGGACGTGGGCGGCGAGCCCGCGGCTCGTGAGGTGCTCGGCGACGTCGGGCGACCAGGCCCGGCGCGACTGCTTGACGGCGGCACACACGGTGGAGCGCCACTTGGCGAGCGCCTTCTCGGCCCGCGGGCCGCGCCACACGACGACGGACCGGTCGGCCTGCCACGGCACGACGGCGTCGACGCCCAGCTCGACGGCGGCCTCCACGGCCTGGTGGTCCCGGTCGCCCTTGGCCAGCGCCTGCACGAGCGTGAGCACCACCGTCGGGGCGGCCTCGACCCGCAGGTCCTGGACGCGCACGTGCACCGCGCCGTCGGCGACGGACTCGACCACGCCCCGGGCGCGCGTCCCGACGCCGTCCACGACGTCGACCCGCTCCCCCGGTGCACGCCGCTGCACGACGCCCGCATGGCGTGCCTCCGACCCGGTGAGCACGACGCTCCCGCCCGGGGCGGTGGTGGCCAGGACGCCGGCGTCGACGAGGAAGACCGGCGCGCTCACGGGGTGCCCCCCGTTCGCGAGCCCTGCGGTGCCTCGCTCACGTGTCAGCGTCCGCTCAGCTTGTCCCGCAGCCGGCTGAAGACGCCCGGGTGGGCGGCCGTGAGGCGCGGCTCGGGCCGCTCCTCGCCGCGCACCGCGGCGAGCTTGCGCAGCAGCTCGGTCTGCTCCTCGTCGAGGGTCGACGGGATCTGGACGTCGACGTGGACGTTGAGGTCACCGCGGCCGGTGGCGTGCAGGTGTCCGACGCCGAGCCCCTTGAGGGTGACGATCTGGCCGGGCTGGGTTCCGGGCCGCAGGTCGATCTCCTCGGGGCCGTCGAGCGTGTCCAGCTCCAGGACCGTGCCGAGCGCCGCCGCCGTCATCGGCACCTGCAGCGTGCAGTGCAGGTCGTCCCCGCGACGCACGAAGATGTCGTGCGCCTTCTCGCGGATCTCGACGTACAGGTCGCCGGCGGGGCCGCCGCCAGGACCGACCTCGCCCTGCGCGGACAGCTTGATCCGGGTGCCGGTGTCGACACCGGCGGGCACGTTGACGGTCAGGGTGCGGCGCGAGCGGACGCGGCCCTCGCCGGAGCACTCCGCGCACGGCTCCGGGATGACCGTGCCGAACCCCTGGCAGGCGGCGCAGGGCGCCGTGGTCATGACCTGACCGAGGAACGACCGGGCGACGCGCTGGACGTTGCCCCGGCCCTGGCAGACCTCGCACGTGCGCACGTCGGTGCCGGGTCGGCAGCCGTTGCCGCTGCAGGTGCCGCACACCACGGCGGTGTCGACCTGCAGCTCACGCTTGGCACCGAACGTGGCCTCGGCCAGGTCGATGTCGATGCGCACCAGGGCGTCCTGGCCCCGGCGGGCGCGCGGGACGGGTCCGGAGGTCTGCTGGCCGCCGCCGAAGAACGTCTCGAAGATGTCCTGGAAGCCGAAGCCCTGGCCGAACCCGGCGCCGGCACCGCCTCCGGGGGCGCTCGGGTCGACGCCCATGTCGAACTGCTGGCGCTTCTCCGGGTTGGAGAGCACCTCGTAGGCGCGGGCGACGTCCTTGAACTTCTCCTCGCCCTCGGCGCCGGCGACGTCCGGGTGGAGCTCACGGGCGAGGCGTCGGTAGGCCTTCTTGATCTGCTCGGGCGAGGCGTCGCGGTCGACGCCGAGGATCTCGTAGTAGTCGGTCACAGGTCTCTCTTCGGTGACGTACGCAGTCTGGTCAGGATGTCGCGCCGGCCGGTCAGCCCGGCAGCACGCGCGACAGGTAGCGGGCCACGGCACGCACCGAGGCGATGGTGCCGGGATAGTCCATGCGGGTGGGGCCGATCGAGCCGAGGGTGGCGACCGTGTCGCCGTCCGTACCGTAGCCCGATGCCACGACAGACGTCTCGGCCAGCCCGTCGAGCCGGTTCTCGTGGCCGATGCGCACACCGACCCCGTCCCCCGACATCTCGGTCAGCAGCCCGAGGAGCACGACCTGCTCCTCCAGCGCCTCGAGCACGGGGCTCAGCCCCTGCTCGAAGATGGCCTCCGGGCGCGCGAGGTTGGCCGTGCCGGCCAGCACGATGCGTTCCTCGCTCTCCTCGCCGAGCGTCTCGATCACGAGGTCGGCCACGGCGCGGGCCACCCCACCCAGGTCGGGCCCGACGGCCTCGACGACGTCGACGAACGCGGCGGGCAGCTCGGTGAGCCGCTTGCCCGCCGCCGCGGCGTTGAACCGGGCCCGCAGCTCGCCGAGGGTGCCCTCGTCGAGCCGAGGTCCGCCGTCGTGCCCGGGACGGGACGGCAGCTCGCAGAAACGCTGCTCGACCCGGCCGGTGTCGGTGATGACGACGACCAGCAGACGACCCTCGGCCACGGGGACGAGCTCGAGGTGGCGCAGCCCCGAGCGCCGCAGCGACGGGTACTGCACGACGGCGACCTGTCCCGTGAGCTGGGCGATGAGCCGCCCGGCACGGACGAGGACGTCGTCGAGGTCCACGGCCTGCGAGAGGAAGGTCTCGATCGCCCGCTTCTGCGGGACGCTCAGGGGCCGGACCTCGGCCAGCCGGTCCACGAAGACGCGGTACCCGGCGTCGGTGGGGATCCGCCCGGCGGAGGTGTGCGGCTGGGCGATGTACCCGGCCTCCTCCAGGGCGGCCATGTCGTTGCGGATCGTCGCGGGCGAGACCCCGAGCTGGTGCCGCTCGGTGAGCACGCGCGAACCGACGGGCTCGCGCGAGGTGACGTAGTCCTCCACGATGGCGCGCAGCACGGCGAGCCTGCGTGCCTCGCTCATGGTCGGCCTCCCCTCGACGCTCCGGACGTTTAGCACTCTCGTGCCGTGAGTGCCATCCTACGCGCCGCCACGGACGCCACGGAGGGCGCCGTCGGGTCCCTGAGGTACCTCAGGCGCTCCCGCTCCCGGTGGCAGCGCCCGAGAACAGGTCATCCGGCCGATCCGCCCGCCTGCCTCAGCCGCCGAGGCTGTGAGCATGAACCCGATCGAGCACCTGACCGCCCACCGGCTGCACGAGGCCGAGCTGGTGCACCGCGTCGAACGAGCCCGCGCGGCCCGTGAGCGCCGCACCGCACGCACCGCCGCGGCCCCGTCGGAGCTCGCGCGCCGTCCCGCGCCCGTCCGCCTGCTCGCCGCGCTGCGCCGCCCCGCGTGACCCTCGTGACGTCGGGCGCGACGTCGGGCGCGGCGTCGGGCGCGGCGGTGGGCGCGGCGGTGGCCGCACCGTCCACCTGGCACGATGACGGCATGTCACCGCAGCGCTCCCCGCTGGTCGGCCGCGCGGCCGAGCTCGCCGTCCTGCACGCCGGTCTGGCCGGCGCGCGGACCGGCAGCGGAGACACCGTCCTCGTCTCGGGCGAGGCCGGGATCGGCAAGACCCGGCTGGTGACCGAGCTGCTCGACGCCGCCGGGCCCGACGTGCTCGTCGCGAGGGGGCAGTGCGCCGACTCGGGAACGGGACCGGTCCCGTACTCCGGTCTCGACGGCATCCTGCGCGACCTCGTCACGGCGCTCGGGAGCGCCACGGTGCTCGAGGCCGCGGGGCCCGCTGCCGACGCCCTCGGAGCGGTGGCGCCCGCACTGGTCGAGGTGCGCCAGGACGTCGGGGCCGGACGAGCACCGGAGGCCGTGACCGACCTGCTCGTCGCTCTCGGGGCCGATCGCACCGTGATCGTCGTGCTGGAGGACCTGCACTGGTCCGACGACGTGACGCGATCGACGCTGGCGCGGCTGGCGCGCGCCGCCGGCTCGGCGTCCCTGCTGGTCCTGGCCACGTACCGGAGCGACGACGTCGATCGGCGTCATCCTCTGCGGGCCACCCTGGCCGAGCTGGACCGGGCACGGCTCGTCACCCGGGTCGAGGTACCGCGCCTCGAGGCCGGTCAGGTGGTCGAGCTCGCCCGCGCCGTGCCCGACGACGCACCCCTGGGCGCCCGCGCGCTGCAGGACGTCGTCGAACGCTCGGAGGGCGTGCCGTTCTACGTGGAGGAGCTGGCTGCCTATCGCGGGCTCGAGCTGCCCACGTCGCTGCGCGACGTGCTGCTGCTGCGGTACACCCTGCTGAGCGCGCGGGCGCAGGAGATCTGCCGGGTCGTCGCCGCGGCCGGCTCCCGCGTGCGGCACGACACCCTCGCCGCGGTCGTGGGCGACGCGGCCCTCGCCGACGCCGAGGGCGCGCTGCGCGAAGCCGTCGACGCACTCGTGCTCGTCACCGACGACGACGGCTACCGGTTCCGCCACGCCCTGACGCAGGAGGCGGTCGACGCCGAGCTCCTGCCGGGTGAGCAGCGGCGCCTGCACACCGCCTACGCCGAGCACCTCGCCGGTGGCGCATCCACGGTCCAGCGACTCGCCGAGGTGGCCGACCACTGGTGGCGGGCCCGGGTCCCGGACCGCGCGCTCGCCGCCGCGGTCCGCGCCCAGCACGCTGCCACGCAGTCCGGGAACGCCACCACCGCCGTCCGGCTCGCCGAGCGCGCCCTCGAGGCCTGGGACCTGGTCCCCGATCCCGAGCAGGTCGCCGGTATCACCCACGCCGAGATGCTTCGTCGGGCCGCCGAGGCCCAGCAGACCGCCACCCGGGTCGACCGCGCTCTGGCTCTCGCGCGCGGTGCGCTCGCCGAGTGGCCCGCCGAGGACCCCTCGGGCCGGGCCGCCGTGCTCGGCCTCATCAGCATCCTCCAGCTGCGCAGCGGCGACCCGGACGGGCGCCACTCCCTGGAGGAGGCCCTGCGTGTGGTCCCCGCGGCGGACCTCGCCACCGTCGCCACGCTCCAACGCGCCCGGGCACGGGCCTCGATGCTCGCCGGCGAGTACGAGCAGGCCGTGACCGCCGCGGCGGCGTCCTACGACGCCGCCATGGCCGTCGACGACACGGCCACGGCGTCCGCCGCGCTCAACACCCACGCGATGGCGCGGCTGCACCAGGGCGATCTCGAGGCACTGCAGGAGCTGGAGCGGGCACGCGGCCTCGCCGGTGACGCGTGGACCGCGATCGGCCGGTACTTCACGAACGCCTCCGACGCGCACGTCCGGCTCGGACGGTACGACCGCGCCCTGCAGATCGGCGAGGCGGGCGCCGAGCAGGCCCGCCGGCACGGAGCGGGCTGGGACTACCGGGCGATGCTCGAGGGCAACGTCGCCGAGGCGATGATCGGCCTGGGACGCTGGGACGAGGCCGACACCTGGTACCGCCGGTCCGTCCCGCTCGTCCGGGCGAGCATCTACGCGGTCTACCTCAGCGAGCGGTGGACCTGGTTGACGTTCTGGCGCGGCGACGTCGAGAGCGCCCAGGCGGCTGCACACGCCCATCGGGCCACGTGGCTGCGTTACGCACAGATCGAGATGCAGGTGCGATCGCGCGTCACCGGCACGTTGGCCGAGCTCGCCCTCGCCCGCGGCGACCTCGACGACGCGTTGTCGCTCGTCACCGACGTCGCCGAGCCCGGACGGCTCGCCGGCGACTACGCCCTGCCGGTCCTGGCCGTGGCGGCCCGGGTGCTGGCCCGGGCGCAGGCCGAGGGTCGGCACGTCGACCTCGCGCCCTACCGGGAGGCGCTCGCACGTGCCTCGACCTGGCCCACGCACCGGGTGTGGGCGGCCCTCTTCCACGCCGAGCTCGGCGAGTCCTCGTGGCCCGCGGTCGCGCAGCTCGGAGTGGACGACGGCGCACCGGCCCACCTGCGCCCCTACGCCCTGCTCCGCCACGGGGAGTCGCTGCTGGGTGCCGGGCAGGTCGGTCGGGCCCGGGAGGAGCTGGCGGCCGCCGTCGAGGAAGCAGCGGCGATCGGCGCCGGGACGGTCCGCTCACGAGCCACCGCGCTGCTCGACGACGTCGGACCGTCCACGCCACGCCACGTCGCCGGCAGCGGGGTGGCGCCGTCCGGTCTGGACAGCCTCACCGACCGCGAGCGCCAGGTCCTCGACCTCGTCGCCGACGGCTTGACCAACGGGCAGGTCGCCGAGCGGCTGTACATCACCCGCAAGACGGTCTCGGTGCACGTCTCGGCGATCCTGCGCAAGCTCGGCGTCGCCTCCCGCACGGAGGCCGCGGTCCGGCTGCGGTCGGGTGCCTCCGGCGGCGGGAGCTAGAAGACGGCCCAGGTACCTCAGACCCGGAGCGTCGTCGTCGCCGCCGCAGGTTCGGTCATCCGCCCGATCCGCTCGCCTACCTCAGAGCAGCAACCTGGTACCACCGCGGACCGCACGGGCCCGCCGACCAGGAGGCACACCATGCACCCCGAGCTGTTCCAGGTCCTGTACCGCCAGCAGGAGGCCGAGGTGGCCCGCGCCGCCGAGCTGCGGCGCGTGATCTCCGAGCGGGCCGCCGCCGAGCGGGCCGAGCAGATCTCCCGCGCCCTGTCGGGCCTGGGAGCCGACCCGGCCGCTCCGGCGCCGGCACGGACCCGGACCCGGACCCACGGGACGCCTGCCGGACTCGCCCGCCGCTGGGGCCACCGGCCCTCCCGGCCGCACGCCGCCTGACGGCGCAGGGTGTGTCGGTCGCGCCGCTCGGAGGCCGACGTACCTAGGCTCACCTCCGTGCACGACCGCTACGGATCCGACGTCCTCGCCGCCGCCTCGTCCCGCGCCCCGGGCGCACCCGACGGCTCGGCCCACCACCGGCGACATCCGACGTCGCAGCCGCGGCCGGCCGACCTCGGCCTCGTCGTCGAGGAGGTCGGCACCGGCTGGGTCGGCGCCGTCGTCCGGGTGGAGAAGTCCGGCGGCGTGCACCTGGTGGTGCTGGAGGACCGCCGGGGCCGCACCCGATCGTTCCCGCTCGGCCCGGGGTTCTGGGTCGACGGCGCACCCGTCGAGCTGACGGCGCCGGTCACGTCACGGGCGCCCGCGGCACCGGCACGCACCGCGTCCGGCTCGGTGGCCGTCCACGGCGGGCGGGCCAGGGTCGCCCGGGGCTCGCGCATCTGGGTCGAGGGCAAGCACGACGCCGAGCTGGTCGAGAAGGTCTGGGGCGACGACCTGCGCGTCGAGGGCGTCGTCGTGGAGATGCTCGACGGCGTCGACCACCTCGACGAGGCGCTGGCAGAGTTCGGCCCCACGCCGGAGCGGCGCGTCGGCGTCCTGGTGGACCACCTCGTGCGGGGGTCCAAGGAGCAGCGGATCACGGACGCCGCGCTGCGCCACGTGCCCGCCGGGACGGTGCTGGTGCTCGGTCACCCGTACGTCGACGTCTGGCAGGCGGTCAAGGCGCCCCGGCTCGGGCTGCAGACCTGGCCGACCATCGAGCGGGGGACGGAGTGGAAGCTCGGAATCCTGCGGGAGCTGGGCTGGCCAGCGTCCGGCCCGGCCGACGTCGGACGGGCCTGGCAGCGGATCCTGGCCTCCGTGCGCGACTTCCGAGACCTCGACCCGGCCCTGCTGGGCCGGGTCGAGGAGCTCATCGACTTCGTGACGGCCTGATCAGGCGATGCCGTCACGCCGGGCGTAGTGGTTGACCTTCTCCGAGATGTTCACCACCGCCTGGAAGACCTCCAGCCCGATGCGCCAGATCGCCAGGTAGACCAGCGCGACGATCCAGCTGAAGAGGATCCCGAGCAGGCCGATGTACCACTGGTCGGAGAACAGCGTCACGAACGACGCGATGAAGGCGATGACCCACCAGATCGCGATGAGGATCGTCACGATGACGTAGACGATCTTGACGATCTTCGGGGTCACGTAGTTGTTGAACGAGAAGTCGAACAACGAGCCGAGCAGACCCTTGGTGTCGTCACGCGCGACCCCCGCCGCCGAGGACGCCGCGTTGGCGTAGAAGGGCTGCTGACCCGGCGGCTGCTGGCCGCCGGCCTGCTGCTGGTACGGCTCCTGGGGCGGCTGGTAGGGCTGCTGCGGGGGCTGGTACGGCTGCTGCGGAGGCGTGGGACGCTCCGGCTCCTGGCCGTACGGGTCCTCCGGACGTCCGGGCGGGGTGGGCGGGTTCTCGCTCATCGTTCCTCCTGTCGGTGCGGACTGCGACCGGCACCAGACTCGACCCTCACCAGGCACTTCGCCACCGGTGGACGCCCGTCTGTCCCGGATGTGGGATTCGCACCCCGCGTCCTGGAAGGATGGACCCATGACACAGACACCGCCTCCCCCCGGCGACGCGCCACGGCCCCTCGCGCAGTCCGACGAGCGCACGTGGGCGATCTTCGCCCACATCGGTCCCCTCCTCGTCGGGATCATCAGCGCCGGGTGGCTCGGGTTCGTCGCCCCGCTGGTCATCTGGCTCGTGCTGCGCGACCGCAGCGCCTTCGTGGCCGACCAGGCCAAGGAGGCGCTGAACTTCCAGATCACCCTGCTCATCGGCACCGCGATCGGGTGGCTGACCGTGGGGCTGCTGGTCGGGTGGCTCGTGCTCGCGGCCGTGTGGGTGGTCGGTATCGTGCTGGCGATCATCGCGGCGATCACCGTCAACCGGTACGAGGCCTACCGCTACCCGCTCACGCTGCGCCTGGTGAAGTGACCCCGGGTGACGTGACACCTGGCCCGCCGGGCCCTGCGAGGAAGGACCAGCCCGGGTGAACCGGGTGAACTTTCCTCAAGTCTCGGTCAACCGGGCCCGCGGGCACTCCTGCGGTCAGTAGCGTGCCACCGGCCGATCCGCACAAAGACGACACACGGGAGATTCCGTTGACCGAGCCGACACCGCCGAACCCCCAGCAGCCGCAGCAGCAGCAGGTGCCGCCCCAGCCCCCGTACGCCCCGGCAGGGCCCGCACCCGTCACGCCTCAGGACGAGCGCACCTGGTCGATCGTCGCCCACGCCGGCGGCATCGTGGTCGGGTTCATCGCGCCGCTGATCGTGTGGCTCGTCTACCGCGACCGCAGCGCGCGCCTGGACCATCAGGCCAAGGAGGCGCTGAACTTCCAGCTCACCCTGCTGATCGCCTACGTCGGGTTCCCGATCGTGTTCGGCTTCATCGCCGTCATCCCGATCATCGGCCTGATCAGCGTCCTCGGTGGGCTGCTGGTCTTCGCCGCCTGGGTCTGCGCCGTGATCTTCGGCATCCTCGGCGCCGTGGCGGCCTCGCGCGACGAGGCGTACACCTATCCGTTCAAGGTCACGTTCATCAAGTGAGCCCGGTCCCCTGCCCGGTCACGCCGGGCAGGGATCAGGCCGTCAGCTCGCGCACGACGGCGTCGGCCAGCAGCCGGCCGCGTCGCGTCAGCAGCGCGCGGCCCCGCACGGCGGCCGTACCGTCCAGCAGCTCGCGGGCCACGAGCCCGGCGACGGCGCGACGGCCCGCCGCGTCCAGCACGCCGAGGTCGAGCCCGTCGGCGAGACGCACACCGAGCATCACGTGCTCCAGGTGCGCCTCGCCGGCGGTCAGCAGCTCACGGCCCGCACCGGGCGAGCGGCCCGCCTCGAGCAGCGCCGCGTAGCGCCGCGGGTGCTTGACGTTCCACCAGCGCACCCCCGCGGGTGCTGCGTCGACGACGTCGGCCCCGCCGCCCACGTAGGAGTGCGCGCCCGGGCCGATGCCCCACCAGTCGTCCCCGCGCCAGTAGGCCAGGTTGTGGCGGCAGGCGTGGGACTCACCGCGCGCCCAGTTGCTCACCTCGTACCAGTCGAGCCCCGCGGCGGTGAGCAGGTCGTCGGCGATCTCGTACTTGGCGGCCTGGTCGTCCTCGTCCGGGAGGGTCAGCTCGCCGCGGCGCACCTGGGCCGCCATCTTCGTCCCCTGCTCCACCACCAGCGCGTACGCGGAGACGTGGTCGACACCGGTGGCGAGCGCCGCCTCGACCGACGCGCGCCAGTCGTCCTGCGACTCCCCCGGTGTGCCGTAGATGAGGTCCAGCGAGACGTCCAGCCCGGCCTCGCGCGCCCACCGCACGACGTCGGGCACCCGCGCCGGGTCGTGCGTGCGCTCCAGGGTGGCCAGCACGTGCGGGACGGCGGACTGCATCCCGAACGACACCCGGGTGAAGCCCGCCTCGGCCAGCACCGCCAGGTACTCGGGCGTGACCGAGTCGGGGTTCGCCTCCGTGCTCACCTCGGCACCCGGAGCCAGCCCCCACGCGTCCCGGACACCGGAGAGGATCCGCGCCAGGTCGCCGGCGGGCAGCATCGTGGGCGTGCCGCCGCCGAAGAACACCGTGGAGACCTCGCGTCCGCCGCGGCCGGCGTCGTCCAGCACGCGCGCGGCGAGGTCCACCTCGCGCAGCGCTGTCGTCGCGTACGCGACCTGGGAGGCACCGCCACCGAGCTCGGAGGCGGTGTAGGTGTTGAAGTCGCAGTAGCCGCAGCGCACCGAGCAGAACGGCACGTGCACGTACACGCCGAACCGCCCGCGGGCCGCGCCGCCGGCGAGCTGCGGCAGCGCACCGTCGTCGGGCACGGGTGTGCCGTCGGGCAGGGCGGGCACTACTTCTTCTTGTCCTTGCCGCCGCCGTCGGAACCGTCGGAGGAGAGCGCGGTGATGAAGGCCTCCTTGGGGACCTCGACCGCCCCGATGTTCTTCATCCGCTTCTTGCCCTCCTTCTGCTTCTCGAGCAGCTTGCGCTTGCGGGAGATGTCACCGCCGTAGCACTTGGCGAGCACGTCCTTGCGGATGGCGCGCACCGTCTCGCGAGCGATGACGCGTGCGCCGACGGCCGCCTGGATCGGCACCTCGAACTGCTGGCGCGGGATGATCTCCTTGAGCTTGTTCGTCATCCGCACCCCGTACTCGTAGGCCGCGTCCTTGTGCACGATGGCGCTGAACGCGTCGACCTGGTCGCCCTGCAGCAGGATGTCGACCTTGACCAGGTCGGCCACCTGGTCGGAGGTCGGCTCGTAGTCCAGCGAGGCGTACCCGCGGGTGCGCGACTTGAGCGCGTCGAAGAAGTCGAACACGATCTCGGCCAGCGGCAGCGTGTACCGCAGCTCGACCCGGTCCTCGGACAGGTAGTCCATGCCCTGCATCGTGCCGCGACGGTCGTTGCACAGCCCCATGACCGCACCGACGAACTCGCTGGGCGTCAGGACGGTCGCCCGCACCACCGGCTCGTGGACCTCGCGGATCTTGCCGCCCGGGAACTCCGAGGGGTTGGTCACCTTCACCGTGGTGCCGTCCTCGAGCACGACGTCGTAGACCACGTTGGGCGCCGTGGAGATGAGGTCCAGGTCGAACTCGCGCTCCAGGCGCTCGCGCACGATCTCCAGGTGCAGCAGCCCGAGGAACCCGACGCGGAACCCGAAGCCGAGCGCCACCGACGTCTCCGGCTCGTAGTTGAGCGCGGCGTCGTTGAGCTTGAGCTTGTCCAGGGCGTCGCGCAGCGTCGGGTAGTCCGACCCGTCGATCGGGTACAGGCCCGAGAACACCATCGGCTTGGGGTCGGCGTACCCGCCGAGCGCCTGCTCCGCGGGTCGGTTGGCCGTGGTGACCGTGTCGCCGACCTTCGACTGGCGCACGTCCTTGACGCCGGTGATGAGGTAGCCGACCTCGCCGACGCCCAGCCCGTTGGTCTTGATGGGCTCCGGGGAGATCACGCCGATCTCGAGCAGCTCGTGCGTGGCCCGCGTCGACATCATCTGGATGCGCTCGCGCGGGTTGAGCTCGCCGTCGACCGCCCGCACGTACGTGACCACGCCGCGGTAGGTGTCGTAGACCGAGTCGAAGATCATGGCGCGGGCCGGCGCGTCCGGGTCGCCGACCGGTGCCGGGATGCGGTCCACGATCCGGTCGAGCAGCGCCTCGACGCCCTCACCCGTCTTGCCGGAGACCTTGAGCACGTCCTCGGGGTCCCCGCCGACCAGGTTCGCCAGCTCCAGAGCGTACTTCTCCGGCTGCGCCGCCGGCAGGTCGATCTTGTTCAGGACCGGGATGATCTCCAGGTCGTTCTCCATGGCCAGGTACAGGTTGGCCAGGGTCTGCGCCTCGATGCCCTGCGCGGCGTCCACGAGCAGCACGGCACCCTCGCAGGCGGCCAGCGAGCGGGAGACCTCGTAGGTGAAGTCGACGTGACCCGGGGTGTCGATCATGTTCAGCGCGTACGGCTCGGCTCCGAGCTGCCACGGCATGCGCACGGCCTGCGACTTGATGGTGATGCCGCGCTCGCGCTCGATGTCCATCCGGTCGAGGTACTGCGCCCGCGCGTCCCGCGGCTGCACCACCCCCGTGAGCTGCAGCATCCGGTCCGCGAGGGTCGACTTGCCGTGGTCGATGTGCGCGATGATGCAGAAGTTGCGGATCAGCTCGGGCGCCGTGGCGTTCGGCTGGATGCGCTCGCTCAGCGCGGCGGTCGGGATGGGCAACGCGTCTCGCTCCGTCGGGTCGGGGCCTGCAGGGGTGGGCCCGCACATTGTCCCACGCCCCCGGTGGCCGCCGTGGCACGATCTCGACGCCCGACGGCGGGACCGGCCCTGGGGCGGGACGCACCGCCCCGCTACGTTGGGCCGCGTGACCACGCACGCCTCCGCCGTCGACCCCACCTCCGGGCGCCGCACCGACGGCGCACCGGACCTGGACCGCCTCGGCCTGCTGACCGACCTGCAGGCGTCGTTCGCCGCCGGGATCGCCGGTGCCGACTCTGCGGCTCCCGTGCCCGCGTGCGGGAAGTGGCGGGTGGCGGACCTGGTGGTGCACCTCGGCCGGATCCACCACTGGGCCGCGGGCCAGGCGCGCCGGCAGCAGGAGACACCTCTCGGACGGGGGCCCTTCGACCTCGGACCGTTCTACACCGCGCAGGCTGCCGAGCTGCGGGGGACGCTGGCCGACCTGGGCCCCGACGCCACCTCCTGGACGCTGCTCGGGAACGGACCCGCCTCGTTCTGGCACCGGCGCCAGCTCCACGAGACGCTCGTGCACCTGCACGACCTGCGCGCCGCCGCGCTGGGCTCCGCGGAGGCCGTCGCCCGCGAGCGCCCGATCGACGTCCCCGCACCGGTGTGGGCGGACACCGTCGACGAGGTCGTGCGGATGTTCCAGCCGCGCCAGGTGCGGCTCGGACGGATGGAGCCGCTTCCGGCCACCGTGCGCCTCATGGCCGCCGACACCGGCGACACGTGGACGCTCGGCGGTCAGGACGCGGACCGCCCGGCGAGCGACGCACCGTCGGCCACCCTGACGGCGACCGCGCACGACCTGGCGCTGGTCCTGTGGGGCCGCCGCCCGCTCGCCGGCACCGACGTCGACGTCGCGGGCGATCCCGCAGCCGTGGACGCGGCGCTCGCGGCCCGCATCGTGCCCTGACCGGACGAGGGCTGAGACGCTGTCCGCCCGCCCCGGCGCGCCGCCCGGTGCTTGACTGGCCACCGGTCCGTCGTCGAACCCCAGGAGCTCCCGTGCCGCAGTCCCCCGTGGAGGTGTCGGTCTCGGGTGCCGTCGCCGAGGTCACGCTCTGCCGTCCCGCCGCCCGCAACGCCCTGGACCTGCCGCTGAAGCAGGCGCTCGTCCGGGCGCTGGGCGATGTCGGCAGCGACCCCGCGGTCCGGGCCGTGGTCCTGACCGGCCGCGGCCCCGCGTTCTGCGTCGGACAGGACCTGCGCGAGCACGCCGCGGCGCTGGAGACCGGCGCCTGGGCCGAGCAGCGCACCGTGGAGCGGCACTACAACCCGATCGTGACGAGCCTGGCCACGATGCCCAAGCCCGTGGTGGCGGCCGTGCACGGCGCCTGCGTCGGGGCGGGTCTGGGCCTCGCGCTGGCCTGCGACCTGCGGGTGCTGGCCACCGACGCCGTCCTGGGCACCGCCTTCACCGGCATCGGCCTCACCTTCGACTCCGGGCTGTCGGTCACCCTGACCCGCGCCGTCGGGGCGGCCCGGGCCCGGGAGATCGTGCTGCGCGGGGAGACGTTCGACGCCACGAGCGCCGTCGCGTGGGGCATCGCGGGCCAGGTGGTGCCGCCGTCGGACGTCCTGACCGAGGCGCGAGCGCTCGCCGAACGCCTGGCCGCCGGCCCCACCGCCGCCTATGCCGCGTCGAAACGGCTCGTGGCCGCGGCGCTCGACCGCCCGCTGGCCGTGTCGCTCGCCGCCGAGGCCCGCGAGCAGGACGCCCTGGTGCGCACCGCCGACCACCAGGGTGCGGTGCGCGCGTTCCTGGCCAAGGAGACGCCCCGGTTCAGCGGTCAGGCTCCGCCGTCCCCAGCCGGGTCATCTCGACCGTGACCTCCAGCTCGCTCGCCCCCGCGCCCGCGTAGACGCCCTTGAGCGGCGGGACGTCGCCGTACTCGCGGCCGCGGCCGATCACGACGTGGTCGTGACCCACGAACGTCCGGTTGGTCGGGTCGTAGCCGACCCACTCCCCGGCCCACCACTCCAGCCAGGCGTGCGACTCCCCCTGCACGGTGGCCCCGACGGGGGCGTCCGGTTCCGGGTGCAGGTAGCCCGAGACGTAGCGCGCGGGGATGCCGACCGATCGCAGCGCACCGATACCGAGGTGCGCCATGTCCTGGCAGACGCCGGTGCGCGAGGACCAGGCGTCCGCCGCCGGGCTGTGCACCGTCGTCACGCCCGGGACGTACTCGAGCCGGTCCCGCACCGCCACGCACACCGCCTGGGCGGCGTCGGACAACGGCATCCCCGCCGCGACCTCCAGGGCGAGCGCCGCGACGTCGTCGGGGACCGCCGTCGTCGCCGTCTCCGCCAGGAACGGCGAGTGCGCGTCGCGCGCCGCGTCCCCGCCCAGGTCCGCCCAGTCGACGTCGGCGCGGAGGGGAGGCGGCGCGCCCACGTCCACCGTCGAGGTCGACACGATCTCGAGGCGGTCGTGCGGACGCAGCACCTCGAAAATCGTCACGGCCGTGCCCCAGTAGTCGACGTAGGAGTCGGTCCAGGTGTGCGGCGAGACCTCGACCTCCGCCGACCGCACACGCTGCCGCGCGTCGTCGGCCGGGAGCATCCTGGCCTCGTTGTACGACGCCGTCACCGCGTCGGAGTACTCGAAGCTCGTGGTGTGCACCACCCGCAGCAGGCTCACAGCGCCTCCCCCACCCAGGCCGTCGCGTTCGTCGGCGACGGGAAGTATCGGTCTCGGATCGCCTCGCTGGCCCGGGAGCACGCCTCCTGGACGTGCTCCATCGCCGCCGGCAGGTCCTCCAGCGTCTCGGAGCGCCGGGCGAACTCGAGGCGTGAGCGCACGATGCCGAGCTCACGGACGGCCTCGTCGCTCACCTCGCGGCGCTCCTCGACGGGCTCGAGGGCCCGCAGCGCCCGGCCCGCCGACCCCAGCGCGTAGACGATGGTGCGCGGGAAGAGCCGGTCGAGCACCAGGAACCCCGCGGCGTCGGCGTCCGAGGTGCGGCCCCGGTGGGCCCGCAGGTAAGCCTCGTGGGCTCCGCAGGAACGCAGCAGCGTGGTCCAGCCCGGTCCGGCGGCGCCCAGCCGTGCCTGCGTCGTCAGCAGCCGGGCGGTCATGTCGGCACGCTCGATCGACTGCCCGAGCACCATGAAGTGCCACGTCGCGTCGTGCGGCGTGGCCGACTCCATCAGACCCGCGACGACCGCGGCCCGCTGGCGCACCCACGAGAAGAATTCGTGGGGTGTCTCGCGGTGGCCCACCGGACCGACCTGGTTGCGCGTGGTGTTGAGGGTCTCCCACAGCTCGGTCGAGACGATCTCCCGCGCCCGCCGCGCGTTCTCGCGGGCGGCGACGAGCGCCCCGGCGATCGAGGACGGGTTGGCCGGGTCGTGGGCGAGCAGGCGCAGGACCGTCTCGCGGCCGACCGTCCCCTCCTCGGGCGGGGCGGGATGATCCATGATCGCCAGCAGCGACCGGCAGGCGAGGGACTCCTCGGCCCACGGGTCCTCCGAGAGCAGCTGGACGTGCACGTCCAGGATCCGGGCCGTGTCGTCGGCCCGCTCCACGTAGCGCCCGATCCAGAAGAGCGCCTCGGCGATGCGGCTCAGCACCGGACCACCTCCTCCTGAGTGTCCCGGCGTCTGCGACGGCGACCCTGCTGCTGCTGTTGCTGCTGCTGGCCCAGGGCGCCGACGGCGTCGGCCGGGTTGGTGTCGATCGGTACACCGGGTGCGGCGGTCGGCGGAAGGGTGCCGTGCGGACCTGCCACGCCGCCGACGGCGATCTCCCCGGTGGGCGGGACCCGCCGGTCCTGCAGCACCCAGGTGTCCTTGGACCCGCCGCCCTGGGAGCTGTTCACCACGAGCTGGCCCTCGGCCAGCGCCACCCGGGTCAGTCCGCCCGGCAGCACCCAGACGTCGTCGCCGTCGTTGACGGCGAACGGTCGCAGGTCCACGTGGCGGGGCCGGAACGCGCCGTCGACGTACGTCGGTGCCGTGGAGAGCTGCACCACCGGCTGCGCCACCCAGCCGCGCGGGTCGGTGACCAGGCGGGAGCGCAGCACGGCGAGCTCGGCACGGGAGGCGTCCGGCCCGACGACGATGCCCTTGCCACCCGAACCGTCCACGGGCTTGACGACGAGCTCGTCCAGGCGGTCGAGGACCTCGGTGAGCGACTCCGGGTCCTCGAGCCGCCAGGTGTCGACGTTGCTCAGCACCGGCTCCTCACCCAGGTAGTAGCGCACGAGGTCGGGGAGGTAGGTGTAGACGAGCTTGTCGTCCGCGACGCCGTTGCCGATCGCGTTGGCCAGCGTGACGGTGCCCCGCCGGGCACAGTCCACCAGCCCTGGCACCCCCAGCACGGAGTCGGCGCGGAACCGCACCGGGTCGAGGAAGGCGTCGTCGACCCGGCGGTAGATGACGTCCACCCGCCGCGGCCCCGCCGTCGTGCGCATGTACACGCGCCCCGCGGCGCAGTACAGGTCGCGCCCCTCGACGAGCTCGACGCCCATGAGCCGGGCCAGCAGCGCGTGCTCGTAGTAGGCGGAGTTGAACACGCCCGGGGTGAGCACGACGACGGTCGGGTCCGGTGCGCCGTCCGGTGCGGCGGCGTCCAGAGCGGCCCGCAGGTGCCGCGGGTAGTCGACGACGCTGCGCACCCGCAGCTCGGAGAACAGCTCGGGGAAGGTGCGCACCATCGCCTGCCGGTTGGCGAGGACGTAGCTGACGCCCGACGGCACGCGGACGTTGTCCTCCAGCACGCGGAACTCCCCGGCCTCGTCACGGACCAGGTCGACGCCCGCCACGTGGCAGCGCACCCCGTTGGGCGGCTCGATGCCGTGCGCCTCGCGCTGGAACTCCCGGCTGGACAGCACGAGCCGACGCGGCACGACGCCGTCACGCACCGCCTCCTGCGGCCCGTACACGTCGGCCAGGAACGCCTCCAGGGCACGCACCCGCTGCTGCACGCCCCGGGTGATGCGGTCCCAGTCGCCCGGTTCCACCACCCGGGGCACGACGTCGAGGGGGAACGGGCGTTCCTCACCGGCGACGTCGAAGGTGATCCCCTGCGCCAGGTAGGAGCTGCCGAGGGCCTCGGCGCGCGTGGACACCTCGTCCGGCGTCAGGGAGGCGAGGGTGTCGTGCACCGGGCCGTAGCGGGGACGGACACGGCGCTCGTGGTCGAGCAGCTCGTCGAACGCCCGGCCGAGCGCGTAGTCGTCGAAGAGGTCCGCCATGCACGCACGCTAGACGGCGCGGACGGCCCCCAGGTTCCGGGCATGTTTCGCCCCGGTGTCGCCCCGTAGGCTGACGGCCGTGACGACGCACCGCTGGAGGAACCTGCTGCGGGGGACGGCCCGCGCGATCGGCTCGACGCTGACCCGGGGACGTCCCCGGTCCCGGTCCCGGTCGGTGCCGCGGCCCGGGCCGGCGGCACGTCCGGCCGGCTACCCGGGCGACTTCACCGGCGTCGTGCGGCCCGTGTACGCCCCGCACCTGGACGGCGCACCCGACCCGGGCGAGGTCGTGTGGGCCTGGGTGCCGTACGAGGAGGACCACAGCCGCGGCAAGGACCGGCCCGTGCTCCTCGTCGGCCGCGACGGACCGTGGCTGCTCGCCCTGCAGCTCACCAGCAAGGACCACGACGCCGACGCGCTGCAGGAGGCCCGGTACGGCCGCATCTGGATGGACGTCGGCACGGGCGCCTGGGACTCCCGGCGCCGGCCCAGCGAGGTGCGGGTCGACCGCGTCGTGCGGCTCGCGCCGGACGGCGTGCGCCGCGAGGGCGCCGTGCTCGACCGGAAGGTCTTCGACCAGGTGGTCACCGCGATGGGGCGCGCCCGGAGGTGACGCGTGAGCCGGGTCGAGTCGGTGCGCCCGCCGACCCGGATCGGCGTCCGCTGAGGGGTGGCTCACACCCCCGCCGGCGGTGTTCCCGCACCGACGCCGCCCTGGTAGAGTTGATCCTCGCGTGTCCGCCCAGGTCGGCGGGCACAGCCACGGTTCCTCTCCACGGGTTCCCCACCCCAGTCCCGGAGCTGTGGCCGCCCTCTACGACCTATCCGCTCGCCGACAGGCGAACACACCAGGAAGTACACCAGTGGCAAACATCAAGTCCCAGATCAAGCGCATCAAGACGAACGAGAAGGCGCGCCAGCGCAACCGGATCGTCAAGTCCGAGCTGAAGACGCACGTGCGCAAGGTCCGCGCCGCCGTCGCCGCCGGCGACAAGGAGGCCGCGCAGGCCTCCCTGAAGACCGCGTCGCGCAAGCTCGACAAGGCTGTCTCGAAGGGCGTCATCCACGTCAACCAGGCCGCGAACCGCAAGTCGGCCCTCGCGAAGTCCGTCGACGCGCTCTGACGTCGACCGACCCGGCCTGACGAGGGCGCCGCTCCCCACGGGGAGCGGCGCCCTCGTGCCGTTTGCCCGTCGATGACGGGCCGCGCCGGTCCTACCGGGTCCCGCGCGCGGCCGCGATCGACAGCACCGCCTTCTCCACCGCGTAGACCGGGTCGCGGCCACCTCCCTTGACGTCGGCGTCCGCCTGCGCGACGGCGGTGATGGCGGACGCCAGCCCCTCGGGCGTCCAGCGGGCCAGGTCCCGGTTCGCGTTGCGCACCTGCCAGTCCTGCAGCCCCAGCTCGCGCGCCGTCGTCGACCCGCCGCGGATCGCCGCGACCCGGGCCAGCGTCCGCAGCCGCAGCGCGAGCGCGGCGACCACCGGAACCGGGTCCGCACCCGTGGCCAGCGCGTGCCGCAGCAACGACACCGCGGCCCCGGCGTCGCCCGCCACCGCGGCGTCCGCGACCTTGAACCCGGTGGCCTCGACCCGACCGCCGTAGTAGCGGTCCACCACCTGCTCGCCGATGGTGCCCGTGGTGTCGGCGACGAGCTGGGCGCAGGCGGCCGCGAGCTCACGCAGGTCGTTGCCCAGGGCGTCGACGAGCGCCCGCACCGCCGCGGGTTCGGCCCGGCGGCGCGCGGCCTTGAACTCCCCCGCCACGAACGACGTCTTGTCCGCGTCCCGCGTGATCGCGTCGCACTGCAGCACGGGCGCCCCCGAGGCGCGGACCGCGTCGAGCATCCGCTTGCCGCGGTTCCCGCCGCCGTGCACGACGACGACCGTGGTCTCCGGGTCGGGTGCGGCCACGTAGTCGACCACGTCCGCGACCAGGTCCTCCGTGCAGGCCTCCGCGCCGCGCACCACGACGACCTTCGCCTCGCCGAACAGCGACGGGCTCGCGGCGACCGTCAGGCTGCCACCCGTGTACTCGGGAGCCTGCAGCTCGACCTTCTCGACCTCCGGGTCGCGCTCGCGGGCCAGCGCCACGACGCCGTCGACCGCGCGCTCGGCCAGCAGGGCCTCCGGTCCGCGCACCAGGACCACCGGTGCGAGCACCGGCTGGTCCCACGGCGTGGCGTCGGCGGACGCGGAGCGCCGGGAACGAGAGCGAGAGGCAGCGGACGGCACGGGGTCAGCCTGCCAGACGGGACCGACATGCTCACGGTCGGCGCCGACCCCGGCCGCGGACCCCGCCGCCCCGATAGCCTGGACCCGTGCCTCGGATCCTCGTCGTCACCAACGACTTCCCGCCCCGGCAGGGTGGCATCGAGACGTTCGTCCACGCGATGACCTCGCGGTTCGACCCCGCCGACCTCGTCGTCTACACCTCGTCGACACCTGGCCAGGAGGAGTACGACCGCACGCTCGCCCACCCCGTCGTCCGCGCCCCCACCCGGATGCTGCTGCCCACGCCCGCCCGGACACGCGACGTGGTCCGGCTGGTCCAGGAGCACCGGTGCGAGGCCGTCTGGTTCGGCGCCGCCGCACCGCTGGGCCTCATGGCACCCACGCTGCGCCGTCGCACCGCGGTACGTCGCATGGTCGCCACCACCCACGGCCACGAGCTGTGGTGGGCCCGCGTGCCCGGCACCCGGGCCGCGCTGGCTCGCATCGGCCGGAACGTCGACCACCTGACGTACCTCTCCGACCGCACGGTCGGGACCCTGGCGCAGGTGGTGGGGCCCGACGTCGCGGCCCGCGCCGTGCGCCTCTCCCCCGGCGTCGACCCGGAGACGTTCGCCGGTGTCGACCCCGTCGGCGGCCGCGAGGTCCGCGCACGGTACGGCATCCCCGCCGACGCCCCGGTGGTGCTGTGCGCCGCCCGCCTGGTGGCGCGCAAGGGTCAGGACACCCTGGTCCGGGCCATGCCCGCCGTGCTGCGGGACGTCCCCGCGGCGCGCCTGCTGATCGTCGGTGACGGCCCGGACGCCGACCGCCTGCGCCGGCTGGTGGCCGAGCTCGGCCTCGGCGACCGCGTCGTGCTGGCCGGCGGGCACCCGCACACCGCCATGCCGGCGTTCTACGCCGCCTCCGACGTCTTCGCCATGCCCTCCCGCAGCCGTCGCGGCGGACTGGAGGTCGAAGGGCTCGGCATCGTCTACCTCGAGGCGCAGGCCGCCGGGTTGCCCGTGCTCGTCGGTGACTCCGGTGGCGCCCCGGACGCGGTGCAGGACGGCGAGACGGGGTTCGTCGTCGACGGCACCGACCCCGACGACGTCGCCGACCGGCTGCGGCTCCTCCTCGGCGACCCCGAGCGCCGCCGTCGCCTGGGCGCCGCGGGGCCCGGGTGGGTGCGGGGCGCCTGGACCTGGGACCAGCGGTTCGAGATCCTCCAGGGGCTGCTGACACCCTGACCGCCCGAGGCGACCCGACCCGCGGGGGTCACCCGCCCCCGCGGGTGCCCGCCGCGCCGCCACCGCGTCCGCCCGGCGACGTGCTTGCATGGCCCGGTGGATCTCGCGTTGCAGCCCGCCCTGCCGTTCGCCGCCCGCCGACCACGGCTCCTGGGCCGGCACGAGGAGGTCGAGACGGTGCTCGGTGCGGTCGACCGGGCCGACCAGGCCGTCGTGACCGTCACCGGCCCGGGCGGCAGCGGCAAGACCTCGCTCGCCGTCGAGGTGGGCCACCGGCTCGCCGTCCAGTACGGCCGCCGGTGGTTCGTCGACCTCACCGCGCTCGACCGGGCCGACGACGTCGCGGCCCACACCGCCCACCGGATCGGCCTGCGCGCCGGCGAGCAGGAGCCCGTGCGGGTGCTCGTCGACGAGCTGCGCCGGGGGCCTGCGCTGGTCGTCCTCGACAACTGCGAGCACGTCCTGGACACCGTGGCCGAGATGGTGGGCACCCTCACGGCGGCCTGCCCCGAGCTCACCGTCCTGGCCACCAGCCGCCGCCCGCTCGACGTCCCTGCCGAACGCGTCGTCGCGCTCGATCCGCTCGCCGTCGACGGCCCCGGAGGGACCCCCGGACCTGCGGTCCACCTGCTGGCCGCACGGGGGCGATCCGCGGGCGCGGGCACGAGCGTCGACGGTCCGGAACGCGCCGACCTCACCGCGGTCTGCCGCCTGCTCGACGGGCTGCCCCTGGCGATCGTCCTGGCCGCGCCCCGCCTGCGGACGATGAGCCCTGGCGAGCTGGCCGACCGGCTGGCCGTCGACCTGTCCCTGCCCGCGCTGCGGGGCGGGGCCGAGCACCAGCGGACCTTGCGCGCCTCCCTCGACTGGAGCGTGGACCTCCTGCCGGCGGCCGCCGCCGACCTCTACCGGCGCGCGGGGGTGTTCGCCGGCGCGTTCGACGCCGCAGCCTGCGCGGCGGTGTCCGGCACCGGCACGACGACGGACGTGCCGGCGCTGCTGGACGAGCTCGTCGAGCACTCCCTGCTCGTCGCGGACACCACCCGGTCGCCGACGCGGTACCGGATGCTCGCCGTCGTGCGCGAGCACGCCCGCGCCACGACCGCAGCACCCGCCCGCGCGGAGGTGGCGGTGGCCCACCGCCGTCATCTCGCGGCCGCCGTCAGCACACCGCACGAGGGAGCGGCGTTCTTCACGCCGGCCGACGTCCGCCTCCTGGAGGATGTGCACGACGACGCCGTGGCCGCCCTGGACGGCGCGGTGCGCGCCGGGGACGCACCGGCCGTCACGGCCCTGCTGCTGGGTCTGTTGCGCTACTGGCGCATGACGGGGCGGATCCGGTTCGGGCTCGACCGCACGATCGCGGCGACGCCCGGGCTGGACGGTCCTGCGCGCGGGGTGGTGCTGCTCGTGCAGGCGGACCTGGAGCGTCTCCTGGGGCGGCTGGACGCGTCCGAGGAGCACGCACGCACCGGGATCGAGGCCGTCCGTGCCCTGGGTCCGGCAGCGGGCACGGCGCTGCCGACCGGGCTCGGGCTGCTCGGGGCCGTCGAGGCGGACCGCGGCCGCTACGACTCCGCCCGCGCCCTGTACCGGCAGGCCCGCGCGCTGTACGACCCGCAGGTCGAGCCCCGCCTGCACGCCATCTGGTGCGCGAACCTCGGGGAGCTGGAGCTGCGCGCCGGCGACGACGACGCGGCCCACCGGCATCTGGACGAGGCCCGCCGGCGGTTCGCGCTGGACCCGCACGTCTGGCTGGCGGGTCGCGTCCACGGGCACCTCGGGGAGCTCGCCCATCGGCGCGGCGACCTCTCCGCGGCCCGCGACCTCGTGCTGGCCGGACTCGACCGGCTCGCGGACTACGATGCGCTCGCCGAGGCCGCGCCCCTGGTCGACTCGCTCGGCGAGATCCTCGCCGACGCCGGTCGCGCCGACGACGCGACCCGGTGCCGTGCCGCGGCCGCCGGCATGCGCCGCCGCGTGGGGTCCCCGACCGGCACCGACGATCCGGCGACGGCCGAGGACGCCCTCGGCGTCGCCGACGTCGTGGCCCTGGTCCGCGCGACGCGGACGCCCACGGCGGACACCGGCGTGCTGACACCGCGCGAGACGGAGGTGGCCGGCCTGGTCGCCGAGGGGCTGACGAACCCGCAGATCGCCCGGCGGCTCGTCATCTCTCCCGGGACCGCACGTACCCACGTCGAGCGGATCCGCACCAAGCTCGGCGTCTCCACCCGGGTCCAGGTCGCACGGTGGGTCCTGGACAGATACGTCGAACGACGGACGCGCTGACCCGACCTGCCACGCCACCATGGGTGCGGGACCCGGGGCGTTCGAGACGCGCCCGGGTCGCGGGCCGACCCCCCCACGGCCCGCAGTGACGCTTCGGTGGCGTCGGCCCCCTGCCGGCGCCACCGAGGTCACGTGCCGGAGTCCTCACCCGGAGCACAGCAGGCCCGGTCCGTCGTCGCCACGCACCAGCATCGCGGTCCCGCACCGGTCCGTGCGCACCAGCCGGGCCCCGGTGGTCGCGTAGAGCTCCAGCGCCGAGTCCGTCGGGTGCCCGTAGTCGTTCTCCCCCACCGGTACCAGCACGACCTGGGGCGCGAGCAGCCGGGCCAGCCCCGCCGACTGCGACGCCGAGCCGTGGTGGGCCATCTTGACGATCTCGACCGGGTCGTCCGGCAGCCCGGCGGCGAGCAGGTCCCGCAGCAGTCCCTCCTGGCCGGCCTCCTCCAGGTCACCCAGCGCCACGATGTCGAGGCCGTCCTGCGTCCGCATCGAGACCACGACGCTGGCATCGTTCGCGCCGTCGCCGTCCGCCCCGCCGCCGGCGTCGCGCGCTCCGAGGACCCGCCAGGTCACCGCGCCCGCCGTCCCCTGCTGCCCGGCGGCCGCCACGGTGACCGGCACCCCGGCCGTCCGCAACGCCGCACGAGCGCGCCGGGCGGGGCCGGACGGTTCCCCGCGCGGCGAGACGAGCGCGCCGCCCACCTCGCGCCCACCGAGGACGTCCGTCAGGCCACCGACGTGGTCGGTGTGGAAGTGGCTGAGGACCAGCAGGTCGATCCGGGTGACGCCGAGCCGGTCCAGGCACCGCGCCGCGGCGTCACCCGGCGGTCCCACGTCGACGACCACGGCGGACGCGGCGCCGGTGCGAACCACCAGGGTGTCGCCCTGGCCCACGTCGCAGGCCACCACCTGCCAGACCTGCGCCGTCGGGTCCGGGCCGTGCCCCCGGGCCACGACGACCGCGGCGGCGCCGGCAGGCAGGACCAGCGCCAGGAGCAGGACCGCGACGCTCCGCGGACCGACCCGCCCGCTCGCGGCGCGCACCGCGCGTCCCACCGCCGCGCGCCACGACGGCGGCCACCCCTGCCCGGGCGGACGCCGCAGCACGAGCACCAGCAGCGCCGCCGTCGCCCCCGCCAGGGCGAGCGCACCACCGACGCCGCCGGGCCAGGGCAGGACGGCACCCGGCAGCCCCGCGAAGAACTCGGCGACGGCAGCGATCCACGCCGTGGCCAGCCCGGCGACCCAGGCCACGGCCGCGGCGACCCCGGGGGCCCACGGCGCGAGCAGCGTGGCGAGGAGTCCGAGCACGGTCGCCGGGATGAGCGCCGGGGCGGCCAGCAGGTTGGCGGGCACCGACGTGACCGGCAGAGCCGGCGCCAGCAGCACGAGGACGGGCCCGCAGGCGAGCTGGGCCGCCACCGGGACCGCCAGTGCGAAGGCGCCCGGACCCCCGCACCAGGGCGCCAGACGGCGTGCCAGCGGACCGGTCAGCAGCACGATGCCCGCCGTCGCCGCGCACGACAGCGCGAACCCGAAGGACCGCGACTGCCAGGGGTCGACCACGAGAAGCGTCGTCGCGGCCACCGCCAACGCCGCCGGTCCCGCCGAGGGACGCCCGAGGGCGAGACCGAGCAGCGCGACAGCGCACGTCCAGGCGGCCCGCAGCACGCTCGGTTCCGGGCGCACGAGCAGCACGAAGCCGGTGCCCACGGCGGCGAGCACCGCGACCCGCACCGCACGAGGCAGCCGCAGCACGACGCACAGCGCCGTGACGACGGTGACCACCACGGCGAAATGGCCCCCGGACACGGCGGTGACGTGCGTCAGCCCGGTGTCCCGCATCGCCTGGTCGACGTCGTCCGGAACCCGCGAGGTGTCACCGACGGCGGCCCCGGGGACCAGTCCGCGCGCCTGGGGGGACAGGTCGGCGCTGACCGCCAGCAGAGCGGTACGCATCGTGTGGGTCAGGCGTCCGACCCGTCCGGGGGGTGCGGCCTCGTCGACCGGTCCGGACGCCGCCGCCTCCGCGACCATCCCGGCGCCGAACCGTGGGACGTCGAGACGCACCGGCACCGTCACCGACGCGCCGTAGCGCGGCGGGTCGCCCGGGGCGGTGACCGCGACATGGGCCCGCACCGCGGAGGTCGAGCCCCGCGCCTCCAGCCGAGTCACGGCCATCACCCACCGCCGGCCGTCACCGAAACCTGCCGGCCGTGAGGCCGAGGCCACGGTGCCGTGGAGGACGCCGACGGCCCCGTCCTCGGCCAGGTCCCCGAGCGGGCCGCGGGCCGCGGTCTGCACGTGCACCGATGCGCCGAGCGCGGTGAGGCAGGCCGCCACGAGCACCAGGTGGCACACCGCGCTGCGCAGGTTCCGGCCCCGGGAGCGGCCTCCGGCCACGGCCCGGCCAGGACCAGGGACGCGCCGTGCCCGTACCCGCGCACCGAGGTACCACCACGACGCGGCGCCGACGCACACCGCCGCACCGATCACGGCAGCAGGTCCGGCCGCCCCGGCCGCGGGGCCGGTGAGGCACCAGGCGGCGACCCACGCGACCAGGGCCACCGGAACGAGGCGCAGGTCGACGGTCACACCAGCACGAGGTCGCGCAGATCGCCGAGGAGCACCGGACCGATCCCGGAGACCTCCTGCAGCTCCTCGAAGGCCGTGAACGGGCCGTGCTCGTCGCGCCAGGCCACGATCCGCTCGGCCAGTACCGGGCCGATGCCCGGGAGCGTGGCGAGCGTGGCGGCGTCGGCGCTGTTGAGGGGTATCGGAGCCGGCACGGCGTCCGACGCCGCGGGGGTGCCGGCCGCGGCGTCCGGCGTGTCCGGCAGCTCCTCGCCGGGAGCGGGGACGTGCACCTGCTCGCCGTCGACGACGGTCCGTGCCAGGTTCAGCACCGTGGTGTCGGCGTCGCGGGTGAACCCGCCGGCGGCCTCGATGGCGTCGGCGACCCGGGATCCGGCGGGCAACCGGACGAGCCCCGGTTCACGCACCTCCCCCACCACGTGCATGACGAGCTCCGGACCTGCCGTCGGTCCGGCGTCGGTGCTCGCCGCCGACTCGTCAGCCCCCGCGGTGCTCGCGCCGCCGCCCGCCGCCGGCGTCCCCGCGGACGGCCGGCCGTCGGGCTGCGCGGAGACCTCGACGCCGTCGTCGACGGGGACGTCGGTGGAGATCCCGAGGGGCTCGACGTCACCGGCGCCCGGGTCCGGCCACAGCGCGATCGCGACCACCACGAGGGCGACCAGGAGCAGGGCACCCGCGGCGGCCAGGGCCGTCGGCCCGCTCACGGCCCAGCGGCGTGGTGCGTCCGGCGCGGCGTGCTCCAGCGGATGCCCGTGGGCCGCGCTGTAGGCGGCGGCGACGTGCGACGCCGAGCGGCGACGGGCCAACCGGTCGACCAGCTCGTCGACCG
The DNA here is from genome assembly GCF_044769875.1 of Isoptericola aurantiacus. NCBI lineage: Bacteria > Bacillati > Actinomycetota > Actinomycetes > Micrococcales > Promicromonosporaceae > Isoptericola > Isoptericola aurantiacus. The sequence goes on along the minus strand of NZ_JBJBAE010000006.1, from coordinate 177,215 downwards.
CCGCCGGTGACGGAGCGTGGTCGTGCGCCGCGGAGCGCACCCCGGTGTCCGCCGCCTCCTCCTGAGCGAGGGCCTCGCGCAGGGCTCGCAGCCGATCGGCGGTGGGGTCCGGTGGTGGCGAGGTCGTGGTCACAGCGCGACGCTAGGCGCGGAGGGTCGCGGGGTGAGTCCGTACCCGGCCGTCCTGTGGACGGTGGAACACCGGCGCGGGCTGGGGGCGGCTGCAGGTCGCGGCGCGGGGCTACCAGGGGCCGCCGGGCTCGAGGTCGTGCACGTGACCTCCGCGGTCGGCGACCACCACGGCGAGCGCGCCCGGTCCGACGTGGGCGCCCAGCACGGCACTGACCGGGGTGACGACGGGGTGGACCCCGAGACGGCCCGTCAGAGTCTCCGCCACCTCGGCGGCCCGCTCCGGAGCACCCAGATGGTGCACGGCGACCGCGGGCCGGGTGGCACGTTCGGCGCGCTCGACGGCGAGGGCGACGAGTCGTGCCACGGACGCCTTGCGGGTCCGCACGCGCTGGACGAGGTCGACCGTCCCGTCCCGCACCCCCAGGATCGGCCGGACGCCGAGGGCCGTGCCGAGGGCGGCCGCGGGAGCCGACAGCCGCCCGCCGCGCCGCAGGTGCTCCAGGGAGTCCACCAGGAACACGGCACGGGCCGAGCCGGCGACCTCCTGGGCACGCCGCGCGACATGGTCGGCGTCACATCCGGCGGCGGCGCACCGAGCGGCCTCGACCGCGGCGAACCCGAGCGCCATCGCGGCGGTGCCCGAGTCGACCACCCGCACGGGCAGCATCGCGCGCTGCCCCGCGCGGTCGGCGGCCTCCACCGTGCCGGACAGCTTCCCGGACAGGTGCACCGACACCACGGCGCGCGCGCCGCGGGCGGCCACCTCACGGTAGGCGGCGACGAGCTCCTCCGTCGTGGGTTGGGACGTGGTCAGGCGCTCGCCCTCGGCGATGCGCTCGGCCACGTCCTCGGGAGTCACCTCGACGCCCTCGCGCCGCTCGTCGTCGCCGAGGTGCACGTGCAGGGGGACGACCGTCGGTGCGGCGTCCGGGCTGGTCAGGACGTCGCCGACGGTCAGGTCGTCGGGTCGGGGCAGGCAGGCGGTGGAGTCGGTGACGACCCGCACGGCCGGTACGTCGCGCATGTCGCCCTGAGTGTAGTCGCCGCCGGACTCGGATCGCGTCGGCGCCACCGACGCGATAGCGTGCACGGCATGCCCGACGACCCCACGCGACCCGCCACCGCACCGGTGGCCCGGGTCCGCGCCCGTGCCGTGTCGCACGGGGCGTGGACGGCCGTCACGGCCGGCGACGTCACGACCCGTGCGGAAGGAAGGCGCGTACCAGGACGCGTCCGACACCACCGGACGGGCCGGGCCTGCCGGCACCATCCCTGAGCGGGGAGGAACCGTCGTCGGGCACCGGACACGACCGGTGCCCGACGACGGGACACGCTGCGGGGGCTACGCCTCCTCGGGCAGCACCTCGGCGTGCCAGATGCGGTCCATGTAGTCCCGCATCGACCGGTCCGAGGAGAAGAACCCCGACCGGGCCACGTTCAGCACCGCCGAACGGCTCCACGCGTCCGGGTCGCGGTAGGCCGCCTCGACGCGGTCCTGCGCGTCGAGGTAGGCCTGGTAGTCGGCCAGGACCATGAAGCGGTCCTCGCCCAGCAGGTTGGACACGACCGGCTCGAACACGCTCCGGTCCCCGCCGGAGAACTCCCCCCGGGCCACGAGGTCCAGCGCGCGCCGCAGCGAGGGGTTCTCCTCGTAGTAGGAGGACGGCCGGTACCCGGTCTCGGCGATGGCGGCGGCCTCCGGCTCGGTCAGGCCGAACAGGAAGAAGTTGTCGTCGCCGACGAGCTGGCGGATCTCCACGTTCGCGCCGTCGTCGGTGCCGATCGTCAGCGCGCCGTTGAGGGCGAACTTCATGTTCCCGGTACCGGACGCCTCCTTCCCGGCCAGCGAGATCTGCTCGGAGAGGTCGGCGGCGGGGATGAGCGTCTCGGCGACCGTGACGTCGTAGTTCGCCGGGAACGCGATGCGCAGCACCGTCGAGATCTCCGGGTGGGAGTTGACCACGGTCCCGACGTGGTTGATCAGCGCGATGATCTCCTTGGCCATCACGTACCCCGGTGCGGCCTTCGCCCCGAAGACGACCGTGCGCGGCACGACGTCCTGCGTCGAGATCTCCCCGGAGGAGAGCCGGTCGTAGAGGGTCACGACGTGCAGCAGCTTGAGCATCTGGCGCTTGTACTCGTGCAGGCGCTTGACCATGACGTCGAGCATCGTGCCGGGGTCGATCTCGATGCCGTCGCGACGCCCGAGCATCTGGACGAGCCGGTCCTTGTTGGCCGCCTTGACCTCCCGGAACCGGCGCCGGAACTCCGGGTCGTCGGCCAGGGGCTCGATCTCGCGCAGCCGGTCGAGGTCGGTCACCCACCCGTCGCCGATCGCCTCGGTGATCAGGCCGGAGAGCCCGGGGTTGGCCAGTCTCAAGAACCGGCGCGGGGTGACGCCGTTGGTGACGTTGGTGAACTTCTCGGGCCAGAGCGTCGCGAAGTCGGCCAGGACCTTGTCCCGCAGGAGCTGCGAGTGCAGCTCGGCCACCCCGTTGACCTTCACGGACGCCACGGTGGCCAGGTGGGCCATGCGCACCGAGCGCTGGGGGTGCTCGGCGATGATCGACATGCGCCGCACGAGCAGCTCGTCGCCGCCGGAGGTCTCGCGCACCACGTCGAGGAACTCGTCGTTGATGCGGTAGATGATCTCCAGGTGGCGCGGCAGGAGCCGGCCGAGCAGCTCGACCGGCCACACCTCGAGCGCCTCCGGCAGCAGCGTGTGGCAGGTGTAGGCGAAGCAGCTCTGGGTGACCTCCCAGGCCTCGTCCCAGGCGAAACCCTCGTCGTCCATCAGCAGGCGCATCAGCTCGGGCACCGCGATGACCGGATGGGTGTCGTTGAGCTGGAAGCTGATCCGCTCCCCGAGCCGGTGCAGGTCGAACCCCTCGGGAAGCAGCTGGTCGATGAAGTCACGCAGGGAGCACGCCACGAAGAAGTACTGCTGCTGCAGGCGCAGCTCCTTGCCCTGCGGGGTGGAGTCCTCCGGGTACAGGACCTTGGAGATGTTCTCGGCGAAGGTCTGGGCGCGGACCGCCTCGGCGTAGTCGCCGTAGTTGAAGATCTTCAGGTCGAACGCGTGCGTGGCGCGCGAGCTCCACAGCCGCAACGTGTTCACGGTGCCGTTGCGGTAGCCCGGGACCATGTAGTTGTAGGGGACGCCGAGGACCTGCCAGCCGGGGATCCAGCGGGTGCGCTCGCACGCGTCGTCGCCCTCCCCCTCCGTCCACGTCTCGGTGTGCCCGCCGAAGTTCACGGTGACCTCGTGCTCGGGGTGGGCGAACTCCCAGGGCGAGCCGTTGTCGAGCCAGTGGTCCGGCTCCTCGACCTGCCGGCCGTCCACGAAGTTCTGCCGGAAGATCCCGTACTCGTAGCGGATGCCGTACCCGATCGCGGGGACGGACATCGTGGCCAGCGAGTCGATGAAGCAGGCGGCGAGGCGACCGAGACCGCCGTTGCCGAGCCCTGGCTCGACCTCCGCCTCGCGCAGCTCGTCGAGCTCGATGCCGAGCGAGGCCAGCGCCTCGGCCGCGATCGCCTCGAGATCAGCGGCCAGCAGCGCGTTGTCGAGCTGGCGGCCCAGCAGGAACTCGGCGGACAGGTAGGCCACCGCCTTGGGCTGACGGCGGTAGTGCTCGGTGGTGGTCCGCATCCACCGGGACATCAGGTAGTGCCGCACGGTACGGGCCAGTGCGAGGTACTTGTCGTTGGTGCTCGCTCGCTCCAGCACGGTGCCCTGAGCGAAGTTCAGCTCGCGCAGATACTCGCGCACGAACCCTTCGACGGAGTGCTCCGGGTTGGTGATCAGCGGTGTCGTCTCGGTCACGTGCTCGACACTACCCACGGCGTCTGGCCGTGTCGTCGCGTGGCGCGGTACCGACCCCGGATGGACACGTGCCCGTACCACGCACGTCACACGACGACGGCGCCGCGCGGGTGGTCAGTGCGCTGCCGCCGGCGCCGGCCGCTCCTCCGCCGGCCGGTCCTCCGTCGCCGCGACGGCGGGCGTCAGCGCCGCGCGTGCGGCCCGGGTCCGGAACAGCAGGGCCGTCACGACCGCGCCGACCAGGAAGAACCCTGCCGACCAGGTGAAGGCGACGTCATAGCTGTGCAGGGCCGCGGACGCGACGACGTCGGGCGACGCCGGCTGGTGGTCGGTGAGGTACGCCGTCGCCGCCGTCGCGGCCAGGGTGTTGAGGACGGCCGTGCCGACCGCCCCGCCGACCTGCTGGGAGGTGGACACCATCGCCGACGCGACGCCCGCGTGGCGGCCCTCCACACCGAAGGTCGCGGTCTGGATCGACGGCGGCATCGTGCTGCCCATGCCGATCCCGAGCAGCACGAGCCCGGGCAGGACGCCGGAGGCGTAGGTGCTGTCGAGGTCGAGCCGCGAGAACCAGAGCATGGCGAGCATGCACAGGGCCAGACCGGTGGGCACCAGCACCTTGGCTCCCAGGCGCGGCAGCGTCAGGTTGTTCGAGATCTGGGCGGTGACGATGATCGCGACCACCATCGGCAGGAAGGCCACCCCGGTCTGCATCGGGTCGTACCCCATGGTGGTCTGCAGGTAGTAGGTGAGGAACAGGAAGACGCCGAACATCCCGATCCCGGCCGCGAGGATCGCGGTGAACGACCCGCCCCGGTCCCGGTCGGCGACGATCGACAGCGGCAGCAGCGGCTCGGGGGCACGGCGCTGCCACAGGGCGAAGGCGACGAGCAGCACGGCGGCGGCGACCAGGGGACCCCAGGTCCACCCGGAGCCCCAGCCCTTCGGCTCGGCCTGCGAGAACCCGTACACGAGCCCGAAGAGGCCCGCGGAACCGAGCAGGACGCCCGGCACGTCCAGCCGCTGACGCCGGCGCTGCTCGGCCCGGTCCAGGAGCACGAATCCCGCGACCACCGCGACGGCGGCGAAGAACACGTTGACGTAGAGCGTCCAGCGCCAGTCGAAGTTCTGGGTGAGGAACCCGCCGAGGAGCAGTCCGACGGCGCCGCCCATCCCGGCGATCGCCCCGAAGACGCCGAAGGCGCGGCCGCGCTCGGCGGGCACGGTGAAGGTGGTGGTCAGCACGGACAGGGCCGACGGCGCGAGCACGGCGGCGAACACACCCTGCAGGGCACGCGCCGCGATGAGCATCTCGAAGCTCTGGGCCGCGCCACCGAGCGCGGAGGCGCCGGCGAACCCGACCAGGCCGACGAGGAAGGTGCGCCGGCGCCCGAGCAGGTCCGAGAGCCGGCCGCCGAGGAGCAGCAGGCTGCCGAAGGCGAGGGCGTACGCGGTCACGACCCACTGCCGGTCGTTGTCGCTGAACCCGAGGTCGGCCTGTGCCGAGGGCATGGCGATGTTCACGATGGTCGCGTCGAGCACCACCATCAGCTGGGCGATCGCGACGGTGGCGAGCACGAACCAACGGCGCGGGTCCTTCTCGGCGCGCGCGGGCGCCTCGGAGTTCGTCATGGGGGGTCTCCCGGAGCAACGGAGGGGGCCGAGCACATCGTTCACCCGGCGCGGGTACCATCGATGCTAGACGGTACCGGCCGGTATCGAAACCCCCCGGTACCGGAATTCGGTCGTTGTTCACCTGGGGCGAACACCAGGCCGTCGCCGTCCGAGACCCTGACCGGAGGACACGAGATGAACGCCGACACCGCAGTCGACGCCACGCTGCGCCAACCCGCCGCCGCACACGGCGCGCACGGCGGCCGGCCCCGCGACGCCTCACGCGACGTCGCGATCCTCGACGCCGCCCGTGAGCTGCTCGCCGAGGTCGGCTACGACGGCATGACGATGGCGGCCGTGGCCGGACGGGCCGGCGCCGGCAAGGCGACCCTGTACCGACGGTGGGCGTCCAAGACCGACCTCGCGATCGATGCCGTCACCTGCGGCGGTGTCCGCGACCTGGACCCCGCCGACGTCCCCGACACGGGATCGCTGGCCGGGGACCTGCGCGAGCTCGAACGGTTGCGGAGGGAGCGACGGTCCACGAGCAACGACCACCTGATCCCCGGCCTCATGGCCGAGGTCCGCCGTGACCCCGAGACCGCACGCCGCTTCCACGAGAGCTTCGTGCGCCCGAAGATCGACCAGGTCCGCGTGCTGCTCGAACGTGCCCGCGACCGCGGCGAGGTCCCCGCCGACCGCGACCTCGACCTGGTGAGCACCGTGGTCCCGGCGCTCGTCTCCTACCGCAAGATCGTCGAAGGCGCCCGCGTGGACCCCGAGCACGTCGACCGGCTGCTCCGCGAGATCCTCGTGCCGCTCGCCACGGCGCCGTCGAGCACCTGACGGGACCGTCGGGACCCGGTCGGCTCACGTCCCGACGAGCGTGACCAGCCGCGACCGTCCCACCGGGTCCTTGACGGCCTGCAGCACCACGTCGACGTGCGGCTCCAGCGCGCTCACCTTGTCCAGCGGCGCGCCGATCACGAGCTGGAACCCCAGCCCCCGCCACGCGCCGACGGCCCGGCCGGCGAACCGCGCGTCGGCCTTGATGAAGGCCTCGTCGAGGAACACCGGGGCGTAGCGCGGACGCTCGGCACCCGCGTCGCCCAGCTGGTAGCGCAGCGCCGCGCCCACGATGAACGCCACGAGCTCCTGCGACTCCCCGCCGGACTTGCCGGCGATGTGGTCGTAGACGGACACGTGGTTGCCGTCCAGGTCGACGCACTCGGCGCTGATGCGCACGTGCTCGCGCACGTCGACCAGCCGCCGCCGCTCGGGCGAGTCCGGTCGGATCCGGTCGATCAGCCGGGCCATGCGCTCGTAGCGGCGCTGCCGCTCGGCCGGTGCGAGCTCGCCGGGATCCGCGGCGAGCTCGCGCAGCCGGCGGCGGAACGACGTCACGTCGCGTCCCTCGGTGACCTGGGCGCTGATGCGCAGCCGATGGGAGTCGTCCCGGAAGGGCAGCGTGGACAGGATCGCGTTGACGGGTTCCATGCGTTCGCGGATCTGCGCGATCGACCTGCTCATCACGTTGCCCAGCAGCGTGAGGTCGTGGCCGCTGAGCCGGCCCAGCGTCCGGGACCACCGTTCGGTCAGCTCGTACAGGCGCTGGTCCTCGATCTCGGCCAGGATGCGCCCGTAGTCGTCGTAGGAGGCGTCCGGGTCGGTGCCGAGGTTGGGGTTCGGCCAGGCGTCGCAGAACCGTTCGAACAGCCCGCGCAGCCCGGCCCGGGCGGCCTCGGCGGCGGCCACGGCGCTCTCCCGGTCGCGGGCGAGCTCGCGCCCGACGGCGGTGATCGCCTGGTCCAGCGCGGCGAGCGGCAGGTGGTCCGGGTCCGACGGGGCCACGGCGGCCAACGTCGCGTCCAGCCGACGGCGCTGCGCCTCGGTGCAGGCGGCCCCCGAGGCCTCGGCCCGCTCGACCGCGTCGGTGACCTGGTCGACCAGGTCGGTGATCGCCGCCCACTGCTCACCCAGCTCCCGCACCCGGTTCTCGGCGTCGGCGCGTTCGCGGTACAGCTCGGTGAGCCGGTCGCGCAGCCGCTGCTCGTCGGCGGTCAGCGCACGCACGACGTCGGAGCCGTCGCGCAGCGCGGCCAGCCGCTCCTCGCGGTCCGCCAGGGCCTCGGCCGCACCGTCGACGTCCACGTCCTCCCAGGCGACCTTGAGGACCTGGCCCGCGGCGACGAACGTGTCGGTGTGGGCCGCCTGCCGCAGCCGCGCACCCTCGAGGCGGGCGCCGGCGTCGTGCAGGGCGCTGCGGGCGGCCTCGACGTCGGCGACGAGCTTCTCGCGGCGCCTCGCGTTGGAGAACCCGAGCACGGAGCCGCGCGGGCTGCCCCCGTGGGCGCCGCGCTCGCCGTCGGCGATCTGGCCGGTCCGCGTCAGGGCACGTCGGTGCCGGCGCAGCTCGCCCGGGTCGTCGACGCACACGTGGTCGAACCGCTGCGCGAGCCGTTCCGCCAGCCAGCCGCCGAACGGGCCGGCCTTGATCTCCACGCGGCCGGGCAGCGTGGCCGGGTCCGCGTCGTGGTCCAGGGGCAGGTGCGTGGGCACCCCCTCGAACCGCAGGCGTCGGCGCAGCGGCACGGTGTCGATGGCGGCCCGGAAGGCGGCGAGCCGGTCGGCGTCGACGAGCAGCGTGGTCGCGAACCCGCCCAGGGCGAGCCCGATCGCGTCCCGCCACGGCTCGTACTCGCCGCGCACCTCGAGCAGCTCGCCGACGAACGGCAGCTCGTCGACCGTCATGCCGGCGGCCTCGGCGAGCGCCACCCGTGCCGCGTGGTCCTCGGCACCGACGTTGCCGCGGCGCTGCGCCAGCGAGGCCTGCTCCTGCTCCAGGCGGGCGAGCCGCTGCTCGGCGTCGGACACGGCCTGCCGCGCGGTGAAGACCTCGTCCTCGAGCGTCGCGGCCTGCTCGGTGCGGCCGTCGACGATCTCCTGCGCCCGACGCCGGACCCGGTCGAGGTCGCGCCGGCCGGCGACGTCGGCCTCGAGCACGGAGAGGTGGGTGTCCAGCGCGGCCCGCGCGGTGCGCGCCCGCTCCAGCTCCTCGGTGCGGCGCCGGACCTCCCGCTCGGCGGACTCCACGGCGTCCCCGCCCTGCCGGCGCAGCGTGGTGCGGACCTCCTCCAGGTCCGACTCGGTGGCGGCGATGCGGGACGCGGCGGTGGTCCGCCGCTCCTCGGCGGCACGGTGGGCGGTGCGGTTGACCTCCTCCTCGGCCCGCACCAGGTCCAGGCGCCGTGCGTCGCGCCACACCGCGAACGGTGTGACCTCGTCGGAACCGGACCCGCCCGACGCGCCGAGCGAGTCGAGCAGCGCGACCGTCGCCTCGGCGTCGTCGACCTGCTCGCGCAGCCCGCGCATCGGACGCAGCACCTCGACCTGGCGCGACGCGGTGAGCATCTCGGTGCGCACGGCGCTGAGCTCGTCGAAGTGCTCCACGGCACGGTCGGCGATCTCGAGCGTCTCCGGCTCGGTGAGCACCATCGCCTTGTAGAGCGCGTCGACGGTGGTGATCGCCTGACCGGCCTGGATGCGTCCCAGGAGCTGCATGGCCCTGTGCCCGTCGCCGGCCGCGCCGATGCCGAGGGCGGCGTGCAGCCGGGTCGCGAACGCGATGTCCGTGTCGAACAGCGTGAGCCCGGCCTCGGTCAGCCCGGCCCGCGCGAAGCGGCCCGGGGCCAGGTCCTCGAGCGTGCGCAGGTCGAACGCGGCGTCGGCGGTGGCCCGCACGACGACGCACTCCTCGTTGCGGGTGGCCCCGCGCGGCACGTACCAGGCACGCAACGCCGTGAACGACCCGCCGGACTGGTCGGACCACGACATCGCGACCGCGGTCCACGTGTCCACGCCGTCGCCGCGCAGCACCTGCTCGCGGCTGGTGGCCCCGTCGGCGCGCGACTCGTCCAGCTTGCCCCGGGCGTAGGACAGCACGTTGCGCTGCTCGCGGCCCCGGGCCCGGCCGGCCGCGGCGCCGTTGGACGCCCCGTTGAACGGGGTCGTGTGGCTCATCATCAGGGCGATGTAGGCGTCCAGCAGGGTGGACTTGCCCGATCCGGACGCCCCGGACAGCAGCGTGGCCCGCGGCGAGAACCGCACCTCGTGGTGCCCGTGGTAACCGCCCCAGTTCACCAGCTGCATGGACGTGGCGATCCACTGGCGGCCGTCCGACGCCGCGGGGATCAGCCCGAACAGCGAGTCGGTCATGCGCGCGCTCGAGGTCACGGTCACGGGGTTCCCTCCGTCTGCGACGTCCCGTCGGCCAGGTCCGCGGAACCCTCGCCGTCCTGCAGCCAGGCCGTCAGCTCGCGCAGTCGGTCCACCGGCAGCAGGATCTCCACGACCGGGCCCACGCGGTAGCGACCGGTGGCGACCTCGTCGAGCACCCGCTCGCGCACCAGCCCGGCCACCGCGTTCTCGATCTCGCGGTGCCGCGCCGCGAGGTTCGTCTCGTCGTGGGAGAGGAACCCGAGGGCGTACGCCGTCATCTCCTCGGCGTCGACGTAGGCCGCCGGGTGCCCTGCCCCCTGCTCCTGGTGGTACCGGTTGCGCACGTAGAGCATCAGCAGCGTCTCGACCCGCTTGAACGGCTCGTCACGCAGCAGCACCGGGATCGTGAGGCCGTCGGACCGCACCTGACGCTTGTAGGCGATCTCGTGGCCGCGGTCCACGACCAGCTCGACGAACAGGTCGTGCAGCCGCGAGGACAGCACCTGCTGGTGGGTGAGCAGCGCCGTCCAGTCGGCCGGGTGCTCCGCGGCGGAGACGTACCGGCGCTGCAGCACCAGCGCCAGGACGCGACGCGCCTCGACGGGCAGCACGCCGGTGTCGCCGGCGAACAGCGCGGAGTCGTCGTCCTCGAGGGGGACCGACTCCACGAAGGTGTCCGACGACGGCACCTGATCGCCGTCGTCGTCCCGCGTGACGGGGTCGGCCTCGGTGACGTCAGGCATCGGTCCTCCAGATCGGGGTGCGGGGCAGCGCGAACTCGCGGGTGGTGCCGTCGGCGCGCACGGTGGTGACGCGGTCCACGTCCTCCCCGGGGACGTCGCCGCTGCGGGTGGCCTCGGACCCGCCGTCGCCCGCCAGGTCCAGGTAGCCGAGGAGCTCGACCGGGCGGCGCAGCGCGGCGGGGCCGTCGGCGAACACCGACGCGACGGTCGCGGGCGCCTCCAGTGCCGCCAGGCGGGCAAGGAGCTCGCCGTGGTGCGGACCGCCCATCGCCCGCAGGTCGTCGATCTCGCCCACGCCGCCGTCGCCGTCGTCGGCCCAGGACTCGAGCTGTTCCGGGGGCGTGTCGGGGTGCAGGTCGTGCAGCGTGGTGCGCAGCCTGCCGGGCGCGGCCCGCTCGAACCAGCGCAGCGGCTCGACCCGCGCGGCCCGGCCGCTCGTCGGGAACCAGTCGGCCATCGCCGCGGTCGCCTCGCGCAGCGCGGCGTCGACCTCCCGGTCCCGCAGCGGATTGTGGTGGCGGATCTGGGCGGTCACGGTCCGGGAGACCCGGGTCTGGGCCGCCAGCACCACCTCGATGGCGGCCACGAGCTGGGACCGCAGGTGCGCCAGCGCGGCCCGGCGCGTGGGCGGCAGGTCGGCGGCGAACGGGTGCTCGAGGATCTCCCCGACCCGCTGCTCGAGCGAGTCCAGCAGGTCCGGGTCACCCAGCAGCTCCATCGCGCCGGAGAACGCCCGGCCCTCCGTCGTACCCTTCAGCAGGCTCTCGGAGGCGTCCAGGTACTCCTCGACGACCACGCCCGCCGACCGTTCGTCGTGCCGCAGCCGCGAGACGATGTCACGTTGCAGCACGCTCAGGGACTCGGCGACACGTGCGAAGTCGGCCGGCAGCTCACGCACCAGGAACAGCAGGTGGTCGTACTGCTCGGTGAGCCGGTCGTCGGGGACGGGCTCGACCTCGCCCCCGGCCTCCAGGCGGGCCAGCTCGCTGCTCGCCTCGTCGATGCGCGCGCGCAGGCGCCGCATCCGCGCCTCGCGGTCGGGGTGGGCGTCGCGGGCGAGGTCGTCGAGCGCGACCAGCAGCGTCCGGATGCGCGACTCGCTGACCAGTCCGCGCCCGCCCTGGGTCCGCGCGATCACGTCCAGCGCCTCGGTGGCGTAGCTGGACAGCTGGTAGCGCTCGGCGCCGTCGTCGTCCAGGGAACGCACGAGCCAGCGTTCGCGCACCCACCGGGTGCACAGCACGCGTGCCGGCTCCGGCGGCACCGCGGCGCCCTCGGCGTCACGCAGCCCGGCCAGCAGGTCGTCGACCTCGACGTGGAGCTGCTCGGTGGCCACCGTCGGCCGGTCGGGCGTGAACACGCTGCTCAGCACCGCCACGACGAGCGGCGCCTCGGCCTTGTGCAGCAGCCCGAGCGTCGGTGTCGCGAAGGCGCGCTCGACCCCGGCGAGCACCCCGGCGAGCCGCGGCCCGACCGGCTGGGACGGCGGGGCCACCCGCTCAGACGACAACGTTGACGAGCTTCGGCGCACGCACGATCACCTTGCGGATCTCGGCGCCGTCGATCGCTCGCAGCACGTTCGGCTCGGCGAGCGCCGCCGCGGTGAGGTCGTCCTCCGAGATCGCCGGGGCGACCTCGAGACGTCCGCGCACCTTGCCCTTGACCTGCACCACGCAGGTGACGGTCTCGGCCACGAGGTACTGCTCGTCGGCGACCGGGAACGGCTCGCGCGCCAGCGACGCGTCGTGTCCCAGCCGCTCCCACAGCTCCTCGGCGATGTGCGGGGCGATCGGTGCGACCATCAGCACGAGCGGTTCGACGGCGGCACGCGGCACCGCGTCCAGGCCGGTCAGGTGGTTGTTGTACGTGATGAGCTTGGCGATCGCCGTGTTGGGGCGCATCTGCTCCATCTCGACGCGCACGTCGGCGACGGTGCGGTGCAGGGCGCGCAGCGTGGCGTCGTCGGGCTCGCCGTCGGTCACGACCAGGCCCCCGGTGGACTCGTCCACGACGTTGCGCCACAGACGCTGCAGGAACCGCTGGGAGCCGACGACGTCGCGGGTGTTCCACGGGCGCGACTGGTCCAGCGGACCCATCGCCATCTCGTAGACGCGGAACGTGTCCGCGCCGTAGGCCTCGTACATGTCGTCCGGGGAGACGACGTTCTTCAGGGACTTGCCGATCTTGCCGTACTCCTGGGTGACGGGCTGCCCCTGCCAGGTGAAGCTGCCCCGGCCGTCGTCGCTCACCTCCGCGGCCGGCACGTAGGCACCGCGGGAATCGGTGTAGGCGAACGCCTGGATGTACCCCTGGTTGAACAGCTTGCCGAAGGGCTCGCGGGAGGAGACGTGCCCCAGGTCGTAGAGGACCTTGTGCCAGAACCGCGCGTACAGCAGGTGCAGCACGGCGTGCTCGACGCCGCCGACGTACAGGTCGACGCCGCCCGCCGGACCCGCGGAACCGTTGTGCCGCGGACCCATCCAGTAGCTCTCCAGGTCCGGGTCCACCACCGGGACGGTGGCGTCGCCCGCGCCCTCGGCGCCCCACGTGGGGTCGAGGTAGCGCAGGTAGTACCAGCACGACCCGGCCCAGTTGGGCATCGTGTTGGTGTCCCGGCGGTACCGCCGTGGGCCGTCGCCCAGGTCGAGGGTGACGTGCACCCACTCGTCGTTGCGACCCAGCGGCGCCTCCGGCTCAGAGTCGCGGTCGTCCGGGTCGAAGGTGCGCGGCGCGTAGTCCGGCACCTCCGGCAGGTCCACGGGCAGCTGGTCGCCGGGGATCGCGACCGGGCGGTCCTGCTCGTCCCACAGGATCGGGAACGGTTCGCCCCAGTAGCGCTGCCGGCTGAACAGCCAGTCGTTGAGCCGGTACGTGGTGGTGCCGCGTCCGGCGCCCCGGGCCTCCAGCCAGTCGATGATCGTGGCCTTGGCGTCGGCCACGCCCAGCCCGTCCAGCGAGATCTCGTCGTTGGCCGAGCGCACCGTCACGCCGTCGCCGGTCCAGGCGCCCTCGTGGCCCTCCGGCAGCCCGCCGGCGGGCTCCACGGTGTGCACGATCGGCAGCTCGAAGGCCTCGGCGAACGCGTGGTCGCGGTCGTCGCCGCCGGGCACGGCCATGATCGCGCCGGTGCCGTAACCCATGAGCACGTAGTCGGCGGTGAAGACAGGCACGGTCTCGCCGTTGACGGGATTGACGGCCAGGTGCCCCGTGAACACGCCGGTCTTCTTGCCCGCGTCGGCCTGCCGCTCGACGGCGGTCTTGGCGGCGGCCTCGCGACGGTACGCGGCCACGGCCTCGACCGGGGAGGTGTGCCCGCCGGTCCACACCTCGCGCGTGCCGTCGGGCCAGGTGGCGGGCACCTCGTCGAGCAGCGGGTGCTCCGGGGACACGACCATGAACGTGGCGCCGAACAGGGTGTCCGGCCGGGTGGTGAAGACCTCGATCGAACCGCCGGCGCCCGCCGCGTCGACGTCGGCGTCCCCGGCGCCCACCACGTCGAACAGCACGTTCGCACCCGTCGAGCGGCCGATCCAGTTGCGCTGCATCGCCTTGACCTTGTCCGGCCACTCGATGAGGTCCAGATCGTCGGTCAGGCGGTCCGCGTAGGCGGTGATCCGCATCTTCCACTGCCGCAGGTTCTTGGTGAACACCGGGAAGTTGCCGCGCTCGGAGCGGCCGTCGGCGGTGACCTCCTCGTTGGCCAGCACCGTACCCAGGCCCGGGCACCAGTTCACCGGCGAGGAGTCGACGTAGGCCAGGCGCTGGGCGTCGAGCACGTCGCGCTGCTCGCCCGCGTCCAGGGCGGACCAGACCGCGCCGCCCGTGTTGTCGCCGTCGTGCCCGGGCACCGGGCGGGTCCCCGCAGCCAGCTCGTCGCGCAGCTCGGAGATCCGGCGCGCCCGGCCGCGCTGCGTGCCGCCGTCGACCGGCTCGGCGTCGGCGTCGTACCAGGAGTCGAAGATCTGCAGGAAGATCCACTGCGTCCAGCGGACGTAGTCGCTGTCGATGGTGGCGAAGCTGCGCCGGGGGTCGTGACCCAGGCCCATGCGCCGCAGCTGGCGGCGGTAGGTGACCATGTTCCGCTCGGTGACCAGACGCGGGTGCTCACCCGTCTGGACGGCGTACTGCTCGGCCGGCAGGCCGAAGGCGTCGAACCCCATGGCGTGCAGCACGTTGTCGCCGCACATCATGCGGAAGCGGCCGACGACGTCGGTGGCGATGAAGCCCAACGGGTGACCGACGTGCAGCCCCGCCCCGGAGGGGTACGGGAACATGTCCATGATGAAGAACGGCTCGCCCGTCCCGGCGTGCCGGCCCTCGCCGTCCGTGAGCTCGCCCGAGGGGTTCGCGGCGTAGAAGGTGCCGCGCTCGTCCCAGCGGTCCTGCCAGCGCAGCTCGATGTCCTGCGCGAGGGCGGGGGTGTAGCGGTGGGCGGGCTCGTCGGGTCGCTGCGTGTCGGTCTCTGGCGTGCTCACGCCGGCGAGTCTACCGGCCGGTCGTCCCGCGCCCGGCAGGGTTCTCGACCCGTCAGAACGAGGCGATCAGTGCCGGTCCGACGGCGAGCAGCAGCCAGGCGACCGCCACCACGTACCCGATGGCGAGGATCACCCAGCGGTAGCCGGTGATCGCGGCGCGGAGCCCGTCGCCGACCGTCAGGTCGCCGTCCTGCACGGCCCGCACGACCTGCACCCACAGCAGGGGCCACATGATGGTCCACACCACCATGCACGCGGGGCACAGGGCGACCAGGGCGTAGAAGCTGGTCCACATGAGGAAGAAGATCAGCAGCTCGCCGAGCACCGTGCCGGCGAGCAGGCTGAGCAGGTACCAGCGGGGCAACCGGGCGCCGGCGAGCAGCACGACGCCCGTGGTGATGACCACCGGGAAGGCCGCCACCCCGAGGAACGGGTTCGGGAACCCGAGGAGCGAGCCCTGCCAGGACCCCATCGCCACACCGCAGTCGAGGAAGACGTTGATGCTGCACGAGGTGACGCGGTCGGGGTCCTGGAGCTTGAGGATCTTCTCGATGGCGAGCCACAGCGAGCCGCCGAACCCGATGCCCCCGAGGACCACGAGCAGGGTGCCGAAGGCTCGTGGAGACAGCCGCCGCCCCGGCGGGGCCGGAGCGAGGTCGTCCGGGCTCCGCGTGGAGCCGTCGTCAGCGGTGCTCACCGTCGTGTCGGTCACGCGGTGACGGTACCGCACCGTCCTGAGGTCAGGCGGGGTCGAGCGGGTGGACGCCGACCGTGCGCCGCGGCCGTGCCGAGACGAGCACGATGAGCAGACCCACGATCGTCAGCCCGAGGCCCGTCCAGGCGGGCGCCACGTAGCCGTAGCCCGCGGCGATGACGATCCCGCCGAAGAACGCGCCGCCGGCGTTGGCGAGGTTGAGCGCGGAGTGGCACAGCGCCGCACCGAGCGACTCCGCCCGCGGGGACAGGTCCATGAGCCGCGTCTGCATGGCCAGCCCGAGCACCTGCGAGGTGACGCCGAGCAGGAACAGCCCGGCCACGGCGCCGACGACGGAGCCTGCGGTGAGCGCGAAGAGCACGAGCGACGCGCCGGTCGCCACGAACCCGCCGACGACGGTGCCGAGCACGGAGCGGTCGGCCAGCTTGCCGCCGACCAGCGTGCCGACGGTCATCCCGACGCCCATGACCGCCAGGACCCAGGGCACGGCACCCTCGCTCATCCCGGTGACCTGGGTGACGGTGGGCGCCACGTAGGTGTAGACGGCGAACAGGCCACCGAACCCGATGGCGCCGGCGACGAACGCCACCCACATCGGCCCGTTGGCCAGCGCGCCGAGCTCGTTGCGCACGCTCGACTCGACCGGCCCGCGCTCGGGCACGAACCGCCACAGCCCGAGCAGGGCGATCCCGCCGAGGACGCCGATGAGCACGAACGCCAGACGCCAGCCGAACGTCTGCCCGACGGCGGTGGACAGGGGCACGCCGACGACGTTGGCGACGGTCAGGCCGGTCATCATGACGGCCACGGCGTGCCCCCGGCGGCCCGGTCCGGCCACGGACGCCCCCACGGCCGCACCGACGCCGAAGAACGCGCCGTGCGGCAGGCCGGCGAGGAACCGGCCGGCCACGAGCCACTCGATGCTGGGCGCGGCGGCGGAGAGCACGTTGGCCACGGTGTAGAAACCCATGAGCCACAGCAGGAGGCGACGCCGGGACATCCGGGCGGCGGCGACCGTGAGCAGGGGCGCCCCCACGACCACGCCGACGGCGTAGGCGGTCACGGCGTACCCGGCGACGGGGTCGCTCACGCCGAGGTCGGCGGCGAACTGCGGCAGCATCCCCATCGTGGCGAACTCGGTGGTGCCGATGGTGAACCCGCCGAGCGCGAGCGCGAAGAGCGCCCAGGAGGCCGGGGTGAGCCCGGTGCGGCGGGCAGAGCGGGAGGGAGCCAGGGTCACAGGGTGCATCCTTGGTTCGAAACGATTCGACGGCGCCACGCAGAGATCGCGTGCACGCCGTCGGGGATGCGCCCAGCCTACGCGCGCACGACCCGGACGCGCGAGGCGGCCAGGTGGCCGAGGTCCACGCGCACCCGCCTCCCGGCGGCGTCGAACTCCACGGACAGCGTGCCGGCGTAGTCCCGCCGGTCCGCCACCGCCACCTCCACGTCGAGCTCCAGGCCCAGCCCCGCCAGGTAGCGCAGGGCCTGCGGGTCCGCGTCGGAGATGCGCGCGACGACGCCCCGCTCCCCCGCGCCGAGGTCCACCAGCGGCACGGCGTCCGGTCGCACGACCCGCCCGTCCGCCGTCGGGATCGGGTCACCGTGCGGGTCGCGCTCCGGACGCCCCAGGCGGACGTCGATGCGCTCGACCAGGCGGTCGGAGACGGCGTGCTCCAGCACCTCCGCCTCGTCGTGGACCTCGTCCCAGGTGTAGCCGAGCTCACGCACCAGCCAGGTCTCGATGAGCCGGTGCCGGCGGACCATCGTCAACGCGTGCCGCCGTCCGGCGTCGGTCAGCCAGACGCCGCTGTACGGCTCGTGGCCGAGCAGGCCCTGCGCCGTCAGCCGCCGCACCGTCTCCGAGACCGTCGAGGGCCCCACCCCGAGCCGGTCCGCGAGCAGCCCGGTGGTGACCTTCTCGTCGCTCCACTCCTGCGCCGACCAGATCGCCTTGAGGTAGTCCTGCGCGACGGGGGTCAGTGCGGTGCTGCTGTCGGTCACGGTCACGAGCCTACGCGGCCATGGTCCCGCGACGAGGCCCTACGGCAGGATCGGGCCGTCGGGGACCAGGGCGGGCGACGGCGACCCGGTCGGCTCCGGGGTCGCCGACGAGGTGCCGGAGGGCGCCGGGCCGGCACCCGCCACCCCGGGCTGCAGCTGACCCAGCGGCGGCACCACCGCGGGCACCGGCTCGCGGTCGCCCACCGTGGCCCGGCCCGACGGCTCCACCTGCACAACCTGCACGTCGAGCATCCGGCGCGTCTCCGGGTCGAACCGCAGCACGGTCATCTCCGCCGTGCCCCGCAGCGGACCGACGGTCGGCTGACCCGAGGCGGCACCGGCCGTGCTGGCCGAGACGTAGCGGATGCCCTGACCCACCTGTTCCGGCCCCGCCCGCCGGTGCGTGTGGCCCGAGACCTGGAAGGGCACGCAGCCCGAGTCCAGCGCCGCGTCCCCGACCGGCGGCGTGTGGATCAGGAGCAGGTCCACGTCCCCGTCCTCGCAGGCGGTGGTGGCCAGCGCGGCGGCCTGCTCGGAGGGCGTCTGCTCGCGCGCGACCTGGGTCCCCTCGCCGATCCGCGTCTCCAGCGCGTCACGATCGCCGAGGATCCGCACGCCGGCCACCTCGACGACGCCGCCGTCCAGGACGGTCTGGCCGTGCGCCGCCTCCTGGCTGGAGGTGAGCACGGAGTCGTGGTTCCCGTCCGAGACCACCATCGGCACCCCGTCGGGCACCGCCGCCGCGAACGAGTCGACGCACGCCTTCTCCACGGCGGTGCCGTTCATCGTGGTGTCGCCGGCGTTGAGCACCACGTCGGCGCCCGATCGCACGGCCGTGGTCTCGATGAGCCCCGACATCCCGGTGTTGCAGTGCAGGTCGGACACGACCAGCAGCGTGACCACGTCCTCGTCGTCGGGCGTCTCGGTGCCGAGGTTGGTGCGGACGGCGTGCCGGATGTCCCATCCGTCCCACGACCGCTCGAGGTTGTCGCGGGCGTCGGCGTAGAAGGCCTCGTTCTCGTCGTAGAGCTCGACGAGCTGACCGCCGTAGGTGTCGACCACGCCGGCCAGGCGGCCGGTGATGCGGGCGCCCTCCAGCGCGGTGCCGGCGAAGACCGCCGAGGCCGGTCTGCCGGCCCGCGGCGGATCGACGTCGCCGGAGACCACGGTGGTGACCACGAGCACGACGACGACGGTGCCGGCGGTCAGTCGCCAGGTCCGGGGTGCCAGCAGGTCGGTCAGCTCCCGGCGTCGGTCGGGGCCGAGGACGGTGCGGACCCCCCACCCGACGAGGAACACCACGACGAGCGCCACCGCGGCGCGCCGCAGCGCGTCCCCGACGAGCGCGGAGGTCACGGCGTCGATCGTGACCTCGGGGGTGTTGTAGAACTGCAGGTACCGGTCGAGGTCCCCGACGAGCCGGTCGAGGGTCGACGAGGTGCCCACCGCCGTCAGGTCGGCGGGGATCTCCTTGACGGTGACGTCCACGCCGAGGCCGAGCGGCAGCGGCGAGTCGATCTCGATGGTGCCCAGCGGTCCGAGGTCGGCCACCACGAGCCCGTCGGTGTCGACCTCGTACAGCGCCTCGTGCGGTCCGAGGCTGAGGACGGCCGAGGCGGTCGTGACGCCGAACGCGAGGCACGCCAGGACGGCCACGGTGACGGCGAGCGTCCACCGCAACCAACGGGAAGGCGTGCGTCCAGGAGTCATCGTGCCTACCTCAACCGAGTCGCCCCGATCTGTCCAACCGGGACGGTCCTGACCCACGCCCCCATGGGCTCAGGATCGCACGTGGCGCAGCATGGTCAGCGCGATCACGGCCGCGGCGAGCACGGCGACGAACCCGATGACCGAGGTGGTCACCACCCCGGAGCCGAAGGCGGCGTGCGCGGAGTCGAGCAGCGCCTGGGCCTGGCCGGCCGGCAGGCCCTCGGCGACGCCCGCCGCACCGCCGAGCGTCTCGGTGGCCGCTGCGGCGTCGGCGGCCGGTACCCCCGCGGGGACGACGACGGCGCTGCTGTACGACGCGGTGAGGATGCTGCCCAGCACCGCCGTGCCGAGGACGGCACCGGACTCGTAGGCGGTCTCCGAGATGGCCGAGGCCGCCCCGGCCTTCTCCGGCGGGACCGCCGAGACGACGGCGTCGTTGGAGATCGTCTCCGCCGTGCCGATGCCGAGCGAGAGCACGACGAAGGCGACCGCGAGCCAGCCGGCCTCGCCCCGGCCACCGACCAGCGCCGTGATCAGGTAGCCGACGGCCGACACCGCGAGACCTGCGGCGACGACGTGGGCCGGCCGGACCCGCCGCACCACACGCACCACGGTGAGCCCGGCGACGACCATCGCGACGGTCCCGGGCAGCAGCACGAGCCCGGCCTGGACCGGCGAGAGACCGATGACGAGCTGGAGGTCCTGGGAGACGAAGAACAGGAACCCGACCAACGAGAACACGCTGAGCAGGTTGACCAGCACACCGCCGCTGAACGCGCCGACGGCGAACAGCCGTACGTCGAGCATCGGGTCGGGACGTCGCAGCTGACGCCGGACGAACCCCGCGCCCAGCAGCAGGCCGACCGCCACCAGGGCGAGCGCCGTCGTCGTCGCGCCGCCCTTGGCGAGGGTCTTGATGCCCAGGACGACGGACGTCATGGTGGCCATCACCAGCGCGATGGAGACGGGGTCGATGCGGCCCCGCGCGGGATCGCGCGACTCGGGGACGAACACGGGGGCCAGGACCAGCAGCAGGGCGAGCACCGGCACGGCCAGCAGGAAGACGGACCCCCACCAGAAGTGCTCCAGCAGCAGGCCGCCCACGATCGGACCGACCGCCCCGCCGGCCGCGAACCCGGAGGCGAAGATCGCGATGGCCAGCCGCCGCTCGGTGCGGTCGGTGAAGACGTTGCGCAGCAGCGACAGCGTGGACGGCAGCAGCATGGCCCCGAAGAACCCGAGCGCCGCCCGGGAGGCGACGAGGGCGCCCGCGGTCGGGGCGAAGGCGGCGACCGCGGACACGACGGCGAACCCCACCGCGCCGGTCAGCAGCAGCCGGCGCCGCCCGATGCGGTCGGCGAAGGAACCCATCGGCACCAGCAGGCCGGACAGGACCAGGGGGTAGACGTCCACGATCCACAGCAGCTGGGTGCCGCCGGGTTCCAGCGCCGCGGAGATCTGGGGCAGCGCGAAGGACAGGACGGTGTTGTCGATCGAGACGAGCAGCACCGGGAGCATGAGGACGCCGAGGGCGATCCACCGCCGCGGGTCGCGGGAGGTGGACGCGGGCGCGAGATCCGGTGCCGTGCGGGTCTGGGCCATGGCGGACGCCTTTCACACAGCGGGACGGCCGGGGCGACATGGGTGACGTCGAACTTCCGCACCGTCCAGCCGGTACAGTAACGCGCCCGGCGGTAGGGTGCAACCATGCCGCCGCCCCCCGCCGCCCGCGCCAAGGTGCTCGACGCCTTCGCCGAGATCCTGGTCGAGTCCGGCGAGCGTTCCGCCACCCTCGACGCCGTCGCCGAGCGCGCCGGTGTCTCCAAGGGCGGCCTGCTGTACCACTTCCCGTCCAAGGACGAGCTCGTCGACGGCCTCGTCGAGCACCTGCGCGCCCTCATCGCCGCCGACGTCGCCGTCATGCGGTCCGCACCCGAGGGGACCGTGGCCTACCTGCTGCGGACCTCGGTCGACGTGGGCGGCGAGCTCGACCGTGCCTACCTGGCGACCGCGCGCCTGGCCGGCGGGGCCTACCCCCGGGCGCGAGGGGCGCTCGACGCCGCCCTGGAGGCCTGGACCGAGGCGGTCGCCGCCGAGATCGACGACCCGGTCCTGGCCCGCACCGTCGTCCTGCTCAGCGACGGGCTGTACCACCGCGCCTCGATCGGCGTGCAGCCTCCCCCGGTGGACGAGCTGCTCGAGGTCGTCGAGCACCTGCGACGGCAGGCCACGGCCTGACGCGCGAGGTCAGCCCGTCTTCTTCTGCTTCTGACGCCCGCCGGACGTCGCCTTCTTCTGGGAGTCGACCGACCGGCGCAGCGCCTCCATGAGGTCCACGACCTCCGCCCCCTCGGACTCCTCGGCCGCGCCGAACGTCTCCGCGGGATCCATCGTGTCGCCCTGGTCGATCTTGGCGTCGATGAGCTGGCGCAGCTGCTCCTGGTACTCGTCGGTGTAGTCCTCCGGGGAGAAGTCCGCCTCGTAGCTGGACACGAGCTGGGCGGACATCGCGAGCTCCTTGTCCGAGACGGACGTGGAGCCGTCCAGCGCCGGGAACTCGGCCGCACGGATCTCGTCCGCCCAGAGCAGCGTCTGGAGCGTGAGCACCTCGTCGCGCACCCGCAGCGCCGCCAGCCGGGTGCGCTGGCGCAGCGCGAACTTCACGATCGCCGTGCGGTCGGTCTCCTCCAGGGTGCGGCGCAGCAGCACGTACGCCTTGGGCGACTTCGAGTCCGGCTCCAGGTAGTAGGTCCGGTCGAAGAGGATCGGGTCCACCTGGTCGCTGGGGACGAACTCGACGACGTCGATCTCCCGGTCCGTCTCGGCGGGCAGCGCGGCGAGGTCCGTCCGCGTGAGCACGACCGCGTGCTCGCCGTCGTCGTACGACTTGTCGATGTGCTCGTACGGCACCGTCTCGCCGCACACCTCGCAGACGCGCCGGTAGCGGATGCGCCCGCCGTCGGCGTCGTGCACCTGGTGCAGCGGGACGTCGTGGTCCTCCGTGGCGCTGTACAGCTTCACCGGGACGTTGACGAGCCCGAACGTCACGGCACCCTTCCAGATCGCCCTCATGACCCCATGGTCACGCGGGCGGCGCCGTCGCGCAGGACGACGGCTCCCCACGGGCACGCCGGGCCCGGTCGGGGCCGCTCCGGCGACCCGCTCCGGGGGTGTCAGCCGACCAGGCCGAGCACCCCGACGACGCCGACCAGGACGGCGAGCACCACCGACACCCCGACCAGGACGGCGTGCACGGTGTAGAAGCGCGTCGGCCGCCCGGCGTCGTCGCGCGCGCGGGGGTCACGCGTGACCCGCTTCCAGAACTGGGGCCAGACGACGAGGTTCCACAGGGCGGCGACGAGCAGGACGAGGGACCAGAGGACAGGGATCTGCACGTCGTCGAGTATCCCGCACCGACGCACGCGGACGGCGCGCGCCAGGGAAAGCGCATGCCCCAAAACGTTTCAACCCCTGGCCCGGCCGGCCGGGAGCCGGTAGTTTCATCGATGCAGACGTCGCGGCGAGGGGGCCGCCCGGCACGCCATCGATGCGAAGGAGCACGACGTGCGCACCACCCCGTCCCCGTTCCCGTCCCCCGCCGCCGGGAGGCCCCGGCGCCGACGACTGCGCCGGGCGTTCGCCGGCCTCGCGGCCCTGGCCCTGTCGGCCGCCGGCCTGGTCGCGGCCTCGACGCCCGCGCAGGCCGCCGAGATCGACACCTCCGCGCAGTACGTCCTGGTCAACCGGAACAGCGGCCTCGTGGCCGACGTGCTGAACGCCTCCACCGAGAACGGCGCCGAGATCATCCAGTGGCACCGCACCGACGCCGCCTGGCAGCGGTGGCGGTTCGTCGACGCCGGCTCGGGCTACTACCGGATCGTCTCCGTGCACTCCGGCAAGGCGATCGACGTCTGGGAGAGGTCCACCGCCGACGGTGCCGAGATCCGCCAGTACACCGACAACGCCGGGGCCAACCAGCAGTGGCGCCCCGTGGACACCGACGGCGGCGTCCAGCTGGTCAACCGCCACAGCGGCAAGGCGCTCGAGGTCTGGGAGTGGTCCACCACCCCGGCCGACCGCCTCAGCCAGTACACCTCGCTCGGCGGCGCCAACCAGGTCTGGGACCTCGTGGAGGTCGGCGGTTCCCCGACGGAGGGATGCGGTACCGGCACCTTCACCACCGAGGCCGTGCAGTCGGGCCCGACCTGGACGGCACGTCGTGGCGGCACCACCCTCTACACCGGCTCCGAGATGGCCGGCGCGGTCCGCGCCGCCGTCGGCGGGCTGACCGCCGGCCGGACCACGCAGGAGCGCGTCGTCGTGCGCGGCTCCGGCTCGATGTCCGCGTCGAGCTCGATCGACCTGCCGAGCCACACCTCGCTCGAGGTGTGCGGCACCATCGACGTCACCGGGACGCCGGCGGCGAACAACGCCCCGATCCGGATCCGGCACGCCCAGGACGTGGCCGTGCCCTACCTGCAGCTGACCGGCGCGCCGTACTTCGGCATCTGGGTGCGCACCTCCTCCGACGTCCACCTCGGCCAGATCGACCTGCGCCTGAGCGGCGGGCTCGGCATCCGGGTCGACTCGCGCGACGACGACTCGGTGCGCGAGGCCCGCGACATCCGCATCGACGACGTCTACGTCTCCGGCACCAGCAACCATGGCGTGGAGACGTACGGCGTCGACGGGCTGACGATCGGCACCGTCACCGCCCGTGACACGGGCTACTCCGGGCTGCTGCTCAACGACACGGTCAACGCCACGGTCGGGACCGTCGACGCCGACGGCGCGGGCACCGGCACCGGCTACGCGGCCTTCCGCATGGCGAACCGCAACGGGTCGCTCGACGGCTCCTACCCCACCAACGTCCGCGTCGGGGAGGTCGTCGCCCGCGGCGGCGGTCGCGGCATCTTCTGCGTCTCGGAGTCGGGCGGCGCGGTGATCGAGCGGGTGGACATCGCCGGCACCGGGTCCAACGCCGTCCTGATCGAGAACTGCTACAACGTCACGATCGCGTCCGAGGGCGGCACCATCGCCGGTCCGGGCGACGTGCGCGTCGCGGCACGCTCGGAGTTCGCCAACACCCGGGACGTGACGTTCGAGAACCTGACGCTGCGGGACACGACGCTGCGCGAGTCGCCGTGCTCGGTGAACCTGACCGTCCGCGACATCACCTGGGACTCCAGCAGCGACCAGACCTGCTGAGCCCGGCGGCGGCGGCCCGTCGACCGGCGGCGGGCCGCCGCCCGCGCGACGATGTCCCGGTGAGCTCGCAGGCCCAGCGCGTGACGGTCGACGGACGCACCCTGTCGCTGTCCAACCTCGACAAGGTGCTCTACCCGGTCACGGGCACCACCAAGGGCGAGGTGCTGCACTACCTGGCCTCCGTGGCGCCCGCCCTCCTGGCGCACGCCGCGCACCGACCCGCCACGCGCAAGCGGTGGCCCGACGGCGTCGGCGCCCAGCCGTTCTTCCAGAAGAACCTGGACGCCTCCACGCCCGCGTGGGTCCCCCGGCGCACGATCCGGCACACGTCGTCGTCCAACGACTACGTGCTGGTCGACGACCTGGCGACCCTCACGTGGCTCGGCCAGACCGCGACGCTGGAGATCCACGTACCGCAGTGGCGGTTCGGCCGCACCGGTGCGCCCCTGCCCCCCGACCGGCTGGTCCTCGACCTCGACCCCGGACCGGGCGTCGGGCTGGCCGAGTGCGCCGAGGTGGCCCGGCTGGCCCGGCAGATCCTCACCGGGATGGACCTCGACCCGCTGCCCGTGACCAGCGGGTCGAAGGGCATCCACCTCTACGCGGCGCTGACGGGCCCCCACGGCACGCTCACCTCGGACGACGTCTCCGCCGTCGCCCGCGAGCTGGCCCGCCACCTCGCCACGGAGCGCCCCGACCTCGTGGTGGCGGACATGAAGAAGTCGCTGCGCGCGGGCAAGGTGTTCGTCGACTGGTCGCAGAACAACGGCTCGAAGACCACGATCGCGCCGTACTCGCCCCGTGGCCGCGAGCGCCCGACCGTGGCCGCCCCGCGCACCTGGGCCGAGCTGGACGACCCGGACCTGCGCCACCTGGAGCTCGACGAGGTCGTCGAGCGGTTCGAGCGCGACGGCGACCTGCTGGCGCCGCTGCTGGCGGGGCACCTGTCCCAGCTCGAGCCGACGCCGGAGCGGCTGGCCTCCTTCCACCGGCTGGAGACGTACCGTGCCAAGCGGGACCCGGGTCGCACCCCGGAGCCGTTCGGACCGGACGGCGGGACCGACGGCGGCAGCAGCGTCGAGAGCGACGGCGGGAGCGCGGACGACGGGGCCGGCGCACCGGCGTTCGTCATCCAGGAGCACCACGCCCGCCGCCTGCACTGGGACTTCCGGCTCGAGCACGAGGGCGTGCTGGTCAGCTGGGCACTGCCCAAGGGGGAGCCCACCGACCCGGGCCGCAACCACCTGGCCGTCCAGACCGAGGACCACCCGCTGGAGTACGGGGGCTTCGAGGGCACGATCCCGGCCGGTCAGTACGGCGCGGGCGACGTCACGATCTGGGACGCCGGCACCTACGAGCTGGAGAAGTGGCGTGACGGTGCGGAGGTGATCGTCACGCTGCACTCCGCGCGTCGGGGCAGCAGGCGCCTGGCCCTCATCCGTACCGGTGGGCGGGGCGGCGAGGAGGAGAACTCGTGGCTGATCCACCGCACCAAGGCGCAGCCGCAGGGCGCGCACGACCCGCAGGCTGCGTCGTCGGGCACGCCGGTGCCGGCGCCCGGTGCCGTCGGCCCGGCTCCCGCGCCGACCGCGCGACCCGGCACCGCCGGCGGGACGCCGCGGCCCATGCTGGCCACCACGGCCTCGCCGGGTGAGCTGGGGCGGCTGGCGGCGGACGAGTGGGCGTTCGAGGCCAAGTGGGATGGGTTCCGCGCCGTCGTCGAGGTGCTGCCGGGGACCGGGGAGGACTCCGGCGGCGCCCCGCGGGTGCGGCTGACGTCCCGGTCCGGTCGCGACCTGACCGCCACCTTCCCCGAGCTGCAGGCCCTGGCCACGGCCGTCCGTCCCGTCGACCTGCCGCTCGTGCTGGACGGCGAGGTGGTCGCCCTGGACGCCGACGGCCGCCCGAGCTTTCGCCGCCTGCAGCAGCGGGCGAACCTGGTCCGGCCGCGCGAGGTCGAGCGGGCCCGAGCCCGGGTCGCGGTGGACCTGGTGCTCTTCGACGTGCTCGCCGTCGCGGGGAGGTCGCTGGCGGACCACCCGTGGACGGAGCGGCGGGCGGCGCTGGAGCAGGTGGTGCGGGCGGGCCGCCCGGTGCACGTGCCGCCGCCGCTGCCGGGCTCGCTGGACGAGGCGCTCGCGGAGTCGTCGCGGTTGGGTCTGGAGGGTGTCGTGGCCAAGCGTCGCGCCTCCGGGTACGCGGCCGGACGCCGGTCCCGCGACTGGTTCAAGGTCAAGCACGTGGCCACGCAGGAGGTCGTGGTCGTGGGGTGGCGCCCGCTGCACGCCGGCACCGGTACCGAGGACGCGCGCGCGGCGGGCTCCCTGCTGCTGGCGGTGCCCGACGGCGGGACGTGGCGCTACGTGGGCAAGGTCGGCACGGGCTTCCGCGAACGAGAGCGCCGCGACGTCGTCACCGCGCTGCGGCCCGCCGCCGAGGCTCCGCTGGACGGCGTACCACGCATCGAGGCGCAGCACGCCCGGTGGGCGGTCCCCGAGCGGGTCGCGGAGGTCTCGTTCGCGGGATGGACGGCCGTCGGGTCCGACGGCGGGACGAGCGACCGCCTGCGGCACGCGGTGTGGCGGGGATGGCGTCCCGACAAGTCACCGTCGGACGTCGCCGTCGAACCGTCGGCCGCACCCAGGAATGCCTGACGGGCCGACCCGGTTGCGCCCTGTATGCGAGCCATCACCTATGACCGGTACGGAGACGCGGACGTCCTGGAGCTCACCGAGCAGCCCGACCCGCACATCGGCGCGGACGTCGTCGTGGTGCGCGTCAAGGCCGCGTCGGTCAACCCCGTGGACTTCAAGATCCGCCAGGGACACCTCGACGGCCTGATGGACGCCCAGTTCCCGGTGGTCCCCGGCTGGGACGTCGCGGGTGTCGTCGAGCAGGTCGGCCTGGACACCCCCGAGTACGCCGTGGGCGACGAGGTGTACGGGTACGTGCGCAAGGACGTCGTCCACGGCGGCACGTTCGCCGAGCTGGTGGCCGCGCCGGTGCGCACGCTGGCCCGCAAGCCGTCCACGCTGTCCTTCACCGAGGCGGCCGCCGTGCCCCTGGCCGGGTTGACGGCGTACCAGACGATCCGGCGGGCCGGGGTGTCCGAGGGGCACACCGTGCTGGTCCACGCCGCGGCCGGCGGCGTCGGGTCCTTCGCCGTCCAGATCGCCCGGGCGCTCGGTGCCCGCGTGATCGGCACCGCGTCCGAGGGCAACCACGAGTACCTGCGCTCCCTGGGTGCCGAACCGGTGGAGTACGGCGACGGCCTGGCCGGCCGGGTCCGTGACCTGGCCCCGGGCGGCGTCGACATCGCCCTGGACTACGTCGGCGGTGACGCCGTGGCGGTCAGCGCGACCCTGCTCGCCCCCGGCGGCACGATCGCGTCGATCACCGACCCGTCGGCCCGGGACGAGCACGGCGGGCACTACGTGTGGGTGCGGCCGTCCACCGAGGACCTGGAGGAGATCGGCGCGATGATCGACGAGGCCAGCGTCGCCGTGGAGGTCGCGGAGGTCTTCGACCTGGCCCACGCCGCCGACGCCCATCGCGCCAGCGAGTCCGGTCACGTGCGCGGCAAGGTCGTCGTCCAGGTCTGACGTCCCGCCGCGGTCGGGCCCGCGGCGGTCAGGCCGCGGCGGCCCGGCCGTGGCGCCAGTAGCCGACGAAGTCGACGTGCGCCTTGGGCATGCCGCGGTCGTTCACCAGGTGGCGGCGCGCCCCCGTGGCGAGCCCCGACTCCCCGACGCAGAACGCGTAGCCGGTGCCGGCGGGCAGGTGGGCGCCGCGCAGCACGTCGAGCGCCGTCTGGCCCGGCACGGCGTCCGCGCCCGCCCGGTCGCGCTCGACCCACAGCAGGTCGACCCCGTCCGGGACGCGGAACTCCTGCCGGTCGTCCGCCGTCGGGACCTCGACGACCGCCAGGCCGCGGGCGTCCTCGGGCAGGGACTCGCACACGCCCGCGACGGCGGGCAGCCCGGACTCGTCGGCGACCAGCAGCGTCCAGTCGTGCTCGTGGCGCGGGTGGTAGCCGACACCCTGGTCGAGGATCCCGACCGTGTCGCCGGACCGCGCGGTCGCGGCGAAGGTCGTGCCCGGGCCGTGCTCGTCGTCGTGCTGCTCGCCGTCGTGGGAGCGCGAACCGTGCAGCACGAAGTCCACGTCGATCTCGCGCAGGTCGGGGCGTGCCGCCCGGACGGTGTAGCTCCGCACCCAGGGCCGCTTGGCCCGCGGTGTGGCGAGGTACTGCGCGTACCAGCCCAGCCCGGAGGTCCGACTGGGCAGTCGCAACGTGTCCTGGCCGGGCCGGGGCAGGAAGAGACGGAACCACTGGTCGTGACCCAGCAGCGTGAGACGTGCGATGCCCTCGCCGCCGAGGGTCACGCGGATCAGGTGCGGCGAGACCTGCTTGGTCCCGACCACCTCGGCCAGCAGGACGTGCGGCTCGACCGGCTTGCGACCCCTGTAAGCGCTCACGGGGATAAGGTTAGGCGAACCTCACCGCCGTTGACCAGGCCTGTCCACGGATCGATACCTCGGCGCGGTCCACCGGACACCGCACCCGCCGTCGCTCACAGCAGCTCGACGCGGTCCGCCTGCGGTCCCCGGTCACTCTGCCGCACCGCGAACCGGACCCGGTCGCCCTCCTCCAGCATCTCGGCGTCCCGCACCACCGACACGTGCACGAACAGGTCCGCGCCCCCGCCGTCGGGCGAGATGAAGCCGAACCCGCGGTCGGCGTCGTAGCGCGCCACCGTGCCTTCGCCCCCGCGCACCGGCCCGCCGGACGCCCCGGCCCGGCTCGACCGACCGCGTCCCGGGGCGCCGGGCGAGCTGCCGGAACCACGCACGACCTGCACGTGGCGGGCGTTCGGCCCCTTGTCGCCGTCGACGACGTCGTACGTCACGCGGGCACCCTCCGCGAGCTCGGTCAGCCCCTGGCCGAGCGCCTTGACGTGGACGAACACGTCCGGGCCACCCGCGTCGGGAGCGATGAACCCGAACCCCTTGACGTCGTCGTACCAGGACACCGTGCCGTCCGCCCCGTCGGACGCCGGCCGGGCGGCCTCCGCACCGAGCGGGAGCAGGTGGTCCGCCTGCGGGCCCTTCTCCCCGTCGACGACGAGGAACGCCACCCGCTGACCCTCCACGATCACGCCGCCGGTGACGACCGCCGAGCTGTGCACGAAGACCTCGGCGCCGCCGCCGTCGGGCGTGACGAACCCGTAGCCCTTGGTCGGCTCGTACCAGTTGACCGTGCCGAGCCTGCCCACGGGCGCGTCGGGGGCCCGGTCCCCCGTGACCCGGACGCGCCGGGCCTGCGGGCCGCGGTCGCCCTCGCCCACCTCGAACTCGACGGCCTGCCCCTCGCGGAGTTGCTTCGTCCCGTCGCCGCCGACGATCTCGGACGCGTGCACGAACAGGTCGTCACCCTCGTCCCCGCGATCGATGAAGCCGAAGCCTCGGTCGGCGTCGAACCATCGGACAGTCCCTTGGGGCACGAAGAACTCCTCGTCTCGGCAGACAGTGCTGACTCCAGTGTCCCCGACGGAACAGCCGGGCGAGCGCATCCGGCCGGCTCCGGCTTCCCGACGACGCCCGGCCCGCTCCCCCGGGCCGGCGAGACACCGGAGCGACCGCCGACTCCCCCGGTGCCGCAGACTGGTGCCGTGACACCAGTCAGCCTGCCGTGCCGCGCCGAGGCCCGGATCCCGTGCCCCGCCCGCGGTCTCGCACTCGCCGTGGGAACCGTGACATTCCTCATGCTCGGCGGGTGCGCACCGGCGGGGTCCTCGGACGACCCGGTCACCGCACCCTCCCCGACGATCAGCGCCCCGGCGACGCGAGCACCCACGGGCTCTGGCAGCAGCACGAGCGACGCGCCGCGGCCGGAACCGGTCGAGCTCTCGGCCGGCGACGTCCGGCTGGCCGTGTCCCCGCCGACCGGCGCGGCCGGGTCGGTAGCGGTCGCTCCGGCCGAGGACGGGTCCGCCCGGCTCACCGTGGACTTCTCGTCCGTCCCGACCGGCACCTATCCCACGGCGACCCCGACCGGGCCCGGCGCGTTGACCGTCCACACCGACGGGTCGCTCACCGTCGTGGGGGCGGACGGCGTCACCGCGGCCGGCGGCCTCGCGCGTCCGGACGGCGGACGGTGGCGGACCGTGGACGCCAGGACCGCCGAGCTGGTCCCCACCACCGCGAAGGCCGAGGGCACCGTCACGACGACGCTGGGCACCGACGGCGTCGAGAGCGCCGTGTGGGGGGACCGGGAGGGCGGGCGTTCCCTCGCCGTCGACCCCACGGCCTGGGCACGGTCCGCCGGCGAGGCGGGGGTGGACGTCGTCTGGTCCGAGCTGGTCGCCGACGACCCGGACCTGGACACGGCCACGATGCACGACCAGCTCGTCTGCCACGCCGTCGGGGCGCCGGACAAGGAGACCTGGAACCTCGAGCCGTGGCGTCCCGACGTCGGGCTGCTCGCCGTGCTCGCCGAGCGGTGCAACCCCACCGAGGGCTCCTGACGTCCGCCGGGCGACCCGTGGGATACGGTCCCGGCGTGCCCCTCGATGAACCCGCCGTGACCTTCCGCCCTGCCCTGCGCACGGATCTCGCCCGGGTGGTGGAGCTCATCGCAGACGACGACGTGGCCCGCGAACGGACGGGCACCTTCGGCGCGGCCCACGTGGCAGGTTTCGAGGCGATCGAGGCCAGCCCCAACGACGAGCTCGTCCTGGCGGTGCTCGACGACGAGGTCGTCGGCGTCATGCAGCTCACCTTCGTACCGGGCGTCTCCCGGAACGGGGCCACCCGGCTGCTCGTCGAGGCCGTCCGCGTCGACGCCCGGCGACGGGGCCGCGGGATCGGCAGGGCACTCATGGAGCATGCCCACGCTCGCGGCCGGGAGCGCGGGGCCGCCCTCGCCCAGCTCACGTCGGACAAGCAGCGCCCCGACGCCCACCGGTTCTACCGGTCGCTCGGCTACGCGCAGTCCCACGAGGGTTTCAAGCTCACGCTCTGAGAAAGGGCCCGCTCAGGCGCGGCGGAGCACCTCGGCCTCCTCGGCGGCGGTGAGGCCCGTGACCGGGGCGTCCGGGTCGGCGCGGAGCCAGGCGAGCACGTCGCGCGCCGTGTCCTCGACCGGCCGCACCGTCAGCCCCGCGGCGCGCGCCGGGCCGGCGTCGTGCGCGAGCATCCCCGCGTACTCCGGCCGGGGCAGCCACAGCGGCAGCGACCGCTCCCCCGCCCACGGCCGGACGCCGAGCGCGGCGAGCCGCTCGCCGTCGACCCACCGCCACCGTGGCTCGACCCCGCAGCCGCGGGCCACGGCGTCGAGCAGGTCGCCCACCGGCACCGCCGGGCCGACGGCGTCGAGGACGCCGGGCGTCCGCCGCTCGGCGACGTCGACGACCCAGCGCGCCAGGTCGCGGACGTCGATCACCTGGACCACGTCGTCCGGGGCGCCCGGGGCGAGCACCTCGTCGGGCCGAGGACCGGGACCAGGGTCGGCACCCGACCGGACCCGCGCCCCGTCGGTGCGGACGCCCACCGTCGCTCCGTCGAGCACCCGGCGCATCCGCGCGGGCCAGTAGGTGAACCGCCCGGACGGGTCGCCCGGTCCGACGATCAGCCCGGGCCGCACCACGGTGGCGTCCGGGGCGCCCTCGAGCACGAGCTCCTCGCACGCGACCTTCATCGGGCCGTACGCCTCGGGGCGGGCGGTGAGGTCGACGTCGTCCGGCTCCGACGGGTGGAGGCGACCGGCCCCCGGCCCCGCGGGATCGGCGTCGTCGGCGTAGACGCTGACCGAGGAGACGAAGACCCGGTGCGCGCCGGGCCACGCGGCGACGGCACGCCGGACGTGGGACGGCGTGCGCGCGACGTCGACGACGGCGTCGAACGGCTCGGCCGCGAACGCCGCAGGAAGTGGTTCGGCACGGTCGAGGACGACGTGCCGCGCGCCGTCGGGCACGGAGCCGGAGCGGCCGCGGGTGGCGGCGACCACCTCGTGGCCACGGGTGACCGCGTCCGCCGCCACCGCCCGGGACAGGAACACCGATCCGCCGAGCACCAGGAGTCTCATGCCGTCACCCTGCCGAGCGAGGCCGTCGGGCGCCAGCGGTTCCGCAGTCGGCGCAAGCCCCGGGGCCGGCGCGACCGCCACGCCCTCAGATCCGCTCCACGCCGCCGGACCGCCCGTCGCGGATGCCCACCATGCTGACCAGTCCGCCCAGGACGAGCAGTACGGCCGTCACGACCAGCGCCCGGTGGAACGAGGCCACGTCCAGCACACCCCCCAGGATCACGCCGGCGAACGCGATGACCACCAGCCCCGCCACCCGGGAGACCGCGTTGTTGACGGCCGAGGCGATCCCGGCGTCCGAGGGCGGGACCGCGCCGAGGATCGCCGCCGTCAGCGGCGCGACCGTGATCGCCAACCCCAGCCCGAACACGAGGATGCCGGGCAGCACCTGGGTCAGGTAGTCGGCCTCGGCGTCCATGGTCAGCATCAGCAGGTACCCGCACCCGGCCACCACCGGCCCGATCCCCATGAACCAGCGCGGCCCGTACCGGCCCGCCAGCGTGCCGAACCGCGTCGACAGCGCGAGCATCGCGAACGTCGTCGGCAGCTGCGCCACGCCGGCCGCCGTCGCCGAGTAGCCGGCCACCTGCTGCAGGAACAGCGTCAGCACGAACCCGCCGAACGCGAGCGCGCCGTACACCGCGAACGTCGCGATGTTGCCCCAGGCGAAGTTCCGCGCGCGGAACAGCCGCATCGGCAGCATCGGGTCACGAGCCCGCCGCTCGTAGAGGACGAACGCGACGAGCAGCACGGCACCGACCGCGACGACCGCCCAGATCTCCTCGATCAGCCCGAGGACGGCGGCCGCCAGCCCGCAGGCCGCGAGCACCGCACCCGGCACGTCCAGGTGCCGGTCGACCGTCTCCACCGACGGCGGCACGCGCCGCAGGAGCAGGAGCGTCACCGCGACCACCGGGAGGTTGATCCAGAACACCCACCGCCACGAGGCCAGGTCGACCAGCCCCCCGCCGACGAACGGCCCGACGATCATCGCGGTGCCGGTCCAGGCGGTCCACCGCCCGATCGCCCGGCCCTGGGCCGGCCCGTCGAACGTCGAGATGATGAGCGCCAGCGAGCTCGGCACCAGCAACGCACCCGCCACCCCCTGCGCCAGGCGCGCCACCACGAGCACCGGACCGGTGGGCGCGACGGCGCAGAGCACCGACGCCGCGGCGAACCCGGCGAGGCCGACCATGAGGACGCGCCGCCGCCCGTGCACGTCCGACAACGACCCGGCGAGCAGGATGAACGAGCCGAGGGTGACGAGATAGCCGTCCACCACCCACTGCTGCAGCGTCAGTCCCGCCTCGCCCGGGCCGCCCAGCTCGGCGGCGATCGCGGGCAGGGCGACGTTGACCACCGTGCCGTCGAGGAACGACACGAACGAGGCGAGGATCGCGACGACGAGCACCCGCCGCTGCAGGACCGTGTCCACGCGGTCACGCTACGCGCGTCGCGACGGGTCCGCGGCTCGTGGGCTGCCGGTAGCGTCGGTGCCGTGACCGTCGAGATCCGTCCCCTGTCGTCCGACGACGCGCCGACCGCGCAGCGACTCGCCGAAGAGGCCTTCGGCACGCCCGCTCGCCCCACCCCGCCGCCGACCCCGCAGACCTGGCCCCCGGCGAACGCGCACCCCTGGGGCGCCTGGGTCGACGGCGAGCTCGTGGCCAAGGCCACGGTGCGTTCCTTCACCTCCTGGTTCCACGGTGCGAGGGTGCCGACGGCGGGGATCGGCGGCGTGACGGTCGCCGCCGAGCACCGCGGCAGCGGCCTGCTGCGTCCGCTGCTCGACGCCGCGCTGGCCGAGGCCCGGGAGCGCGGCGAGGTCGTCTCCACGCTCTTCCCCTCGGCAGCGGGCATCTACCGCGGCCTCGGCTACGAGATCGTCGGCGCGTTCGACGAGGTGTCGATCCCCATGTCGGCGCTCGCCGCCGTGCGCCGCCCGGCCGGCCTGCGCACGCGGCGGGCGACGCCCACGGACGCCCCGGCGCTGCGAGAGGTCTACACCGCGTGGGCTCGGGGGCAGAACGGGCCCCTGACCCGGACCGAGGCGCCGTTCGATCTCGGAGCGGACGACGTCGCGGGGCCGGACGCCGACTACACCGGGGTGAGCCTCGCCGTGGATCCGGCCGGGGAGGTCCAGGGGTTCGCGAGCTGGAGGAGGGGCACCGGGTACGACCGGTCCACGGGCATCGAGGTCGAGGACCTCGTGGCGCTCACCCCGGACGCCGCTCGCGCGCTGTGGGCCGTGCTCGGGTCCTTCGCGACCGTGACCGGGTCCGTGCGCCTGTGCACCTCCGGGGGCTGGTCGGGCGCCGACCCGAGCCGGCTCGTGCTGCCCGACCATGCCACGTCCCTCGTGCAGAACCAGCCGTACATGCTGCGGCTGCTGGACCTCCCGGGCGCCCTCGGCGCCGCCCGGCAGGCGCCGCTGTCCGCGCGGGTGCCGTTCGCCGTGGTCGACGCCACCGCCCCCGACCTGGCGGGCTCCTGGACGCTCGAGGTTGCCGGCACAGGCACCCGTGTGGTGCCCGACGACGGCGGCCCGGCCGCGCGGCCGACGTTCACCTCCGCCGGGCTCGCCCTGTCCTACGCCGGCGCCCAGTCCTGCGCGAACCTGCGGCTGGCCGGACACCTCTCCGGCCCCGACGCGCACGATGCCGTCTGGGACGCGGTGTGGGCAGGGCGCCAGGTGCACGTGCGCGACCACTTCTGACGGTGGCCGCCGGCCCGTCAGCAGGTGGCGGCGACGTCCGAGCGGTAGCCCAGGGCCCAGCAGAGGACGCCGACGTCCTGGCGGACCTCGTCGACCGCGGTCCGCAGGCCGCCGATCTCCTGGCGCAACGCGTCGAGGTCGGCGCTCGTCGCGCCCTCACCGCCCGTGCCCAGGTCGTCCCGCACGGAGTCGAGGTCGTTCCGGACGGTCCCGAGCCCGTCCTGCAGGCTGGACTCGAGGCTGTCGATCCCGTTCGTGACCTCCAGCAGCCGCGTCTGCAGGTCGGTCGTCCCGGCGGTGCCGTCCGCCGGGAGCCCGGTCCAGTCCTCGACCCCCGCGAGGCGGTCCGCCAGCCCGTCGATCGTGGCCGCGTCGGGCGCGGCCGCCAGCTCGGACCGCAGGTCGGCGGACTCCTGGCGTGCGGTCTCGGCCTGCCCGACGGCGGTCTCCACCTCCGCCGCGAGCTTGCGGTTCGCGGACCACAGGACGGCGACGCCCGCCGAGGCAGCGAGCGCGAGCACGAGCGCGGCCGCCAGGACGACCGTCTGGACAGGACGCGGTGCGGAGGGCTCCGGGGGCGGTCCGTGGGGAGCGACGACGCCGTGGGCCGCGGCGGGCTCGGACGCGAACAACGTCGCGACGGAGGCGACGGGACCGGTGTCGGCGCTCGCGCCGTGCCGCGGGTGCCGGCCGCCGCCGTCCGGGGGCGGAGAGGTCTGCGAGGTGGTGTCGGGCCTCATCTCACTCCTTCGTCCGGCCGCGGGGCCGGTCGGGGCCATGGTCGCGCCACTCGGGGCGCGGCACAAGGGCACGTGGCGTGCCGCCGGTCGCGCCGTCGGCTCTCGGTAGGGTGAATCCTGGGCTCGCAGGGCGGGACGGACCCCGACGAGACGGACCCGACGACGCCGACACCGCCGGCGAGGCCGAGGAGCGCCATGAGCACGTTTCGCGAACGCCTGCGGGCGCTGCCCGTCCTCCCCGACGGCCTGTCCGGCTGGGAGGTCGAGGACCTGCGCACCTTGCCGGGCGCACCGCACGAGCTGTTCCGGACCTGGTTCGAGGACGCCGTGGCCGCCGGGGCGCTGGCGCCGCAGGCGATGACGCTCGCCACCTCGGGCCCCGGCGGGCAGGTCGCGGCCCGCACGGTGATCCTCCAGGACCTCACGGAGACGGGCTGGTGGTTCGCCGGGCACGCCGCCAGTCCCAAGGGCGCCGACCTCGCGTCGAACCCGCGGGCCGCCCTGACCTTCCTGTGGCGCGAGACCGGCCGCCAGATCCGCGTGGCCGGACGTGCGACGGCGCACCCGGACGTCGGTGTCGCGGAGTTCCGGGCCCGGTCCGACGCCTCGCGGGC
The DNA here is from genome assembly GCF_044769875.1 of Isoptericola aurantiacus. Taxonomy (NCBI): domain Bacteria; kingdom Bacillati; phylum Actinomycetota; class Actinomycetes; order Micrococcales; family Promicromonosporaceae; genus Isoptericola; species Isoptericola aurantiacus. The sequence goes on along the minus strand of NZ_JBJBAE010000006.1, from coordinate 140,414 downwards.
CACCGGGCTGGTCGGCCGCCAGAGCGAGCCGCTCGGTTCCCTGACCGAGCATCGCGCCGCGTGGGCCCACGCCCTGCACCGGGTCCGGGCCGACCCCGACCTCGTCGCACCGGGCTGGACCGCCTGGTGCCTCGAGGCGACCGAGGTCGAGTTCTGGGCTTCGGGATCCGGCACCGGGCAGACCCGGGTGCGCTACCGCACGGCGGCTCGGGAGGCGGGTGCCGGCGACGGCGCCGCGTCCTGGGTCACCGAGCTCCTGTGGCCCTGACGGCGCGACCTGCCCGTTCAACCGCCGGTCGCACTGTGACCCACATCACTGCAGGTCAGCGCCTTGTGACGTTGCTCTCATTGTTTGTGACACTTTTCACCAGCGACGTAGCATGACCGAGTGACTACGCGCGAAACGACCTCCGGCAAGGGTTCCTCCGACGCTGTCGACGTCGTCCTGATCGGCGGCGGGATCATGAGTGCCACCCTCGGCACCCTGATCCAGCAGCTCGAACCGACGTGGTCGATCCGCATCCTCGAGCGCCTCGACGACGTCGCGCTCGAGTCGTCCAACCCGTGGAACAACGCGGGGACCGGGCACGCCGCGCTGTGCGAGCTCAACTACACGCCGGAGAAGCCCGACGGCACGATCGACATCTCCAAGGCCGTCGCGATCAACGAGCAGTTCCAGACCTCCCGCGAGCTCTGGCACCACCTGCTCGCCACCGGGACCCTCGGCGACTCGTCGTTCATCAGCCGCACGCCGCACATGACGTTCGTCCGCGGTGCCAAGAACGTCGACTACCTGCGCCGCCGCCACCAGAGCCTCAGCGCGCACCCGCTCTTCCGCGACCTGGAGCTCTCGACGGACCGCGCCGAGATCGCACGCTGGGCCCCGCTGCTCACCACCGAGCGCGACGCCTCCGAGCCGATCGCCGCGACCCGCTCCGCAGCGGGCACCGACGTCGACTTCGGCAACCTCACGCGCCAGCTCATCGACGGCATGGTCGCCCACGGCGCGAAGCTCCAGCTCGAGCGCGAGGTCACCTCGCTCAAGCGCCGTCGCGACGGCGGCTGGCGACTGCGGGTCAAGGACCGTTCCTGGAACGCCCGGCCCCGGACCTCGACCCTCGACGCGCGATTCGTCTTCGTCGGTGCGGGCGGTGGCGCGCTGCCGCTGCTGCAGTCCGCCGGCATCCCCGAGATCAAGGGCTTCGGCGGCTTCCCGATCTCCGGCGAGTTCCTGCGCACCGACAACCCCGACGTCGTGGCGCGCCACCAGGCCAAGGTCTACGGCAAGGCCGACGTCGGCGCCCCGCCGATGTCGGTGCCCCACCTGGACACGCGGGTCGTGGACGGCAAGAGCTACCTCATGTTCGGCCCGTACGCCGGGTTCAGCCCCAAGTACCTCAAGAAGGGCAAGTACCTGGGCCTGATCACCTCCCTGCGCGCCCACAACGTGACCTCGATGCTGGGTGCCGGGCTGAAGAACCTCGACCTGACCCAGTACCTCGTCGGTCAGGTCGTCGCCGCCCCGGAGACCAAGTTCCAGGCCCTGCAGCAGTTCATGCCGACCGCGCACCCCAAGGACTGGGAGACGATCACCGCCGGTCAGCGCGTGCAGGTCATCAAGCGCGACGCCGACGGCAAGGGCGTGCTGCAGTTCGGCACCGAGATCGTCGCCGCCGCCGACGGCTCCATCGCCGGCCTGCTCGGCGCCTCCCCCGGTGCCTCCACGGCCGTCTCGGCCATGGTCGACGTGCTGGGCCGCTGCTTCCCGGCCGAGTTCCCGGCGTGGCGTGCCCGCCTGGCCACGATGATGCCGAGCCTCGACGGCGTGCCCGCGGACGCCCGCGAGATCGACTCCACCTCGAGCGCCGCCGACGAGCTGGCGGCCGACGCGCTGCCCGCGCCGGTCGACGGCGTGCTGCCGGCCAGCGTCTACGAGTCCCGGGCCGACTCCCGGCTCTGAGCCCACGGGTCCGCGCGCCCGTACGCGGCCGGCTCGCCGACCGAGCGGCCGCAGGCTCAGGCGACCTCGGCGCGCAGCCGGCTCACGATGTCCTCGAGGGCGGGTGCGGCGACCCCGTGCCGCACGCCTCGCCGTGCGACGGCACCACCGATCGCGTCCAGCTCACCCACGCGCCCCTCGGCGAGGTCCGCCTGCAGGGACGAACGCATCGTGGCGGGCAGCCCCGCCAGGATCCCGCGCAGGTCGTCGCCCGACGTCGGCACGCCCTCCGCGCTCGCCACGGCGGCGACCTCACCCAGCAGCGCGTCCGTGAGACCCGGATCCCGGGCCAGGCCGGGTCCGATCCCGGTGCCGTGGATCGAGGTGAGCAGGGCCAGCGGGGCGAGGAACCGCAGCTTGGACCACAGCACCTCGACCTCCCGACCGCCGTCGGCCACGGGGATCTGCGTGTCCCGCAGAGCAGCGACGACGGCGAGGTCGGCACCCTCGGCGGGCACCGTGATCCGCAGCAGCTCGCCGCGGTGCCGCACCTGCCACGGCCCGCCGTCACCGGCGCGGGTGCGCAGCGTCTCCCCCGCGTACGACGCACCCACCACCGGCGTGCCGCCGTCCGACGTCGGCGCGCCGAACGCGCCGCGCAGCTCATCCATGTGCTCCACCCCGTTGAGCAGGGAGAGCACCTCACGCGGTCGTGAGTCCGCGACCTGCCGCGCCACGTCCGGCACGCCGGCAGCCTTGACGGTCACCAGCACGAGCGCTCCGGGCGGCACCGACGTCGACGCCGGAAGGGGTGCGTGCCAGGACCCGTACCGGTCGGTGACGACGTCCAGACCGTGCTCGGTCACCGACCGGGCCGTGTGCTCCCGAGCGACCATGACGACGTCGTGCCCGGCCTGCTGGAGGAACGCGGCCACCAGTCCCCCGACGGCACCGGGACCGACGACGGCGATGCGCCCGCCTCCAGCTCCGCCCTCACGGTCCGGTCTGCTCTCGGTGTCCGTCTCCATGCGCCCGAGGTTAACCCGGAGCGGCGTCACAGAGCCTGGATGATCCGCTCCACCTGCTCCTTGGCGTCGCCGAACACCATCGCGGTGTTCTCCCGGAAGAACAGCGGGTTCTGCACCCCCGCGTAGCCGGTGGCCATCGAGCGCTTGAAGACGACCACGTCCCGCGCCTGCCACACCTCGAGCACCGGCATGCCGGCGATCGGTGAGCCCGGGTCCTCCTGCGCGGCAGGGTTGACCGTGTCGTTCGCGCCGATCACCAGCACCACGTCCGTGGTGGCGAAGTCCCCGTTGATCTCGTCCATGCCGAGCACGACGTCGTAGGGCACCTTGGCCTCGGCGAGCAGCACGTTCATGTGGCCGGGCAGCCGCCCCGCGACCGGGTGGACGCCGAACCGGACGTCGACGCCGCGGGCCCGGAGCTTCTCGGTGAGGTCGGCGACGGGGTACTGCGCCTTGGCGACGGCCATGCCGTACCCCGGCACGATGATCACCGACGCGGCGTGGGCGAGCTGTTCGGCGACGTCGGCCGCGAACGTCTCCCGGTGCTCACCCTCGGCGTCACCGGAGGCGGCGGTCCCCGGTTCGGTGCCGAAACCGCCCAGGATCACCGAGACGAACGACCGGTTCATCGCACGGCACATGATGTAGGACAGGATGGCGCCGGAGGACCCGACGAGCGCCCCGGTGATGATCAACAGGTCGTTGCCGAGCATGAACCCGGCGGCCGCCGCGGCCCAGCCGGAGTACGAGTTGAGCATGGAGACGACCACGGGCATGTCACCGCCGCCGATCGAGGCCACGAGGTGCCAGCCGAGCGCGAGCGCGACGAGCGTCATGAGCACCAGGGGGACGATCCCCTGGTCGGGCGCGGCGAGGAACCAGGCCAGCAGCGCCACCGCCGCCACGACGAGTCCGAGGTTGATCCAGTTCCGGCCCGGCAGGGTCAAGGGAGCGGACTTGATCTTCGCGGCCAGCTTGAGGTTCGCCACGATCGAGCCGGTGAACGTGACCGCGCCGATGAGCACGCCGAGGAACACCTCGACCAGATGCACGGTGTCCGAGCCGGTGTCGGTGAGGTAGGAGCCGTACCCGACGAGCACCGCGGCCAGCCCCACGAAGGAGTGCAGGAGCGCGATGAGCTCGGGCATCTGGACCATCTCGACCTTGCGGACCCGCCAGGTGCCGACGGCCGCACCCACCACCAGCACGAGCAGGATGAGCGCCGCGGTGACCTGCCAGGGACGTTCGGAGGACTGCAGTGCCAGCGCCACCGTCGCCACGAGCGCGAGCGCCATCCCGATGATGCCGAGGACGTTGCCCCGCCGGGCGGACTCCTGCTGGGACAGCCCGGCCAGCGACAGGATGAACAGCACGCCGGCGACGACATAGGTGGCCTGCACGGCCGACAGCACCGTCATCGGGCCACCCCCTGCCGGGGAGCCGCGATGTCCGGTGACGGCGCCCCCTTGCGGAACATGCGGATCATGCGGTTCGCGACCATGAACCCGCCGAAGACGTTGATGCTCGCCAGCGTGGCGGCCACGACGGCGAGCCCCGTGACGACCCAGTCGTCGCTGCCGATCTGCAGCAGCGCGCCGACCAGGATGATGCCGCTGATCGCGTTGGTCTGGGCCATGAGCGGGGTGTGCAGCGCGTGCGTCACCGCGGAGATCACGTAGAAGCCCACGACGACGGCCAGGGCGAACACGGTGAAGTGCCCGACGGCGTCCGGCGGGGACGCCGCGATGGCCAGGCCGGCGAGGACGGCGCCCAGCGCGGCGAGCACGGTCCGGCGGCGGGCACGCCGCTGCCGCGCGAGGGCGAGCGACTCAGGGCTCGGCCCCGGTTCCGGCTCGGGGCCACCGGACGGCGACGGCGACGCGGCGGAGACCTGCACCGGCGGCGGCGGCCAGAGCACCTCGCCGTCGCGGGTCACCGTCATGCCGCGGATGACGACGTCGTCGAGGTCCACCTCGAGGACACCGTCCTTCGCGGGGGTCATCAAGGTCAGGAGGTTGACGATGTTGGTGCCGACGAGCGCCGAGGTGTGCTGCGGCATCCGCCCCGGGAGGTCGGTGTAGCCGAGGACGACGACGCCGCCGTCGGACACGACACGCTCCCCCGGCACGGTCAGCTCGCAGTTGCCACCCCCCGGCGCGGCCAGGTCCACCACGACCGATCCCGGCTTCATCGCGGCGACCATCTCGGCCGTGATGGTCGTCGGGGCCGTGCTCCGCACCAGCGCGGTGGTGATCACCACGTCCGCTCCGGCGGACTCGGCGGCGTACACGGCCCGCGTCGCCGCCTCCTGGTCGGCGGACTGTGCGCGTGCGTAGCCGTCGGTGCTGACCTCCTGGGCCGTGCCCTCCGCCTGGACGAACGTCGCCCCCAGCGACTCGATCTGCTCCCCGACCTCGGGCCGGACGTCGAACGCGCGGACCTCGGCCCCGAGCGAGGACGCCGTGCCGATGGCGGCGAGCCCGGCCACGCCCGCGCCGATGACGAACACGGTCGCGGGCGGCGTCGTCCCCGCCGCGGTGACCTGCCCGGTGAACATGCCGCCGTACTCCTCGGCCGCCTCGACGACGGCGCGGTAGCCGGCCACGTTCGACTGCGCCGAGAGCACGTCGAGCGCCTGGGCGCGCGAGATGCGCGGCACCGCGTCGAGGGCCAACGCCGTGACCCGGCGCTCCGTCAGCGCCTCGACCAGCTCGGGGTGCGTGGCCGGGGCGAGCTGGGACACCAGCACGGACCCGGGTCGCAGCCGGTCGAGCTCGTCGGGCGCCGGAGCGTTGACGCAGGTGACGACGTCGGCGGCCCAGACGTCGTCGCGGGTGCCGAGACGCGCCCCCGCCTCGACGTAGGCCTTCGACGGCATGTTGGCACGTTCACCGGCTCCGGCCTCGACGACGACGTCGTAGCCGAGCGCGGCGAGCTTGCGCACGGTCGCGGGCGTGGCCGCGACCAGGCGTTCGCCGGCGCGGGACTCGCGCGGGACACCGATCTGCACGGGCTCTGACCTCCCTTGGTCGAAACCCCTGCAACCTATCCGGTCACCGCCGCGCGGACGAGCACCGACCGCACACCGAGACGAAGTCTCAGCCCGCGGTCGGCGCCCGGTCGGGTCGGGCTCAGCGGCCGGCGGCCACCAGCTCGTCGCCCTCGACGTCCTCGGCCGGGGCCGCCGCGGCCGCGTAGCGCTTCGGCTTGGTGCGGTAGTGGGTCGTGTACAGCATGATGCCGACGAACGTCAGCCCACCCACGAGGTTGCCCACCACCGTCGGGATCTCGTTCCAGACCAGGTAGTCACCGATCGTGAACCCGCCGCCCATGAGCAGACCGGCCGGGAACAGGAACATGTTGACGATCGAGTGCTCGAAGCCCATGTAGAAGAACAGCATGATGGGCATCCACATGCCGACCACCTTGCCGATGACGCTGCGCGACATCATCGCGGCGACCACTCCCGTGGAGACCATCCAGTTGCACATGACGCCCCGGATGAACAGCGTCAGCATCCCGCCGGCGCCGTGCTCGGCGTAGCCGACCGTGCGGCCCTCACCGATGTGACCGATCGCCTGGCCCACCTCGCTGGGGTCCTGCGACCACCCGTACGTGAAGTAGATCGTCATGAAGACCGCGACCATGAACGCACCCGCGAAGTTGCCGACGAACACCAGGCCCCAGTTGCGCAGCACGGCCGGCACCGTGACGCCCGGCCGCTTGTCGAGGAACGCCAGCGGCGCGAGCGTGAACACGCCCGTGAGCAGGTCGTAGCCCAGCAGGTACAGCAGGCAGAAGCCGACCGGGAAGAGCAGGGCGCCCAGCAGGGCGTTGCCCGTCTGCACCGTGACGGTCACGGCGAAGGCCGCCGCGACCGTCAGCAGCGCCGCCCCCATGAAGGCCCGGATCAGCGTGTCGCGCGTGGACAGGTGGACCTTCGACTCCCCCGCGTCGATCATCTGCGTGACGAGCTCGTTCGGCTTGACGTAGTCCACGGGTGCTCCCTTCCTCGGTGGGCGGCTCCCGGACGCCGTCGTCCGGGAGCCTTGCCCCGACAGGATTCCGCGCCGCGTTTGCCCTGGGGAGTCGGCGGCGTGACGGGCGTGGTACGTCTTCCTCACGCCGCGGGCTCCCACGGCGTGAGGACGACCCCGGCGCTCAGGCGCGCCGCTCGCGACGGAAGAGGGAACGGGCCCAGAGGTAGCCGGCGACGCCGATCACCAGGCACCATCCGACGGCCTGGGCCACCAGCGCACCGTCCAGGCCCGTCCCGCCCGCCAGGAGTCCGCGCACGGTCTCGATGATCGGCGTGAACGGCTGGTGATCGGCGAACCAGCGCACGGGCGTCGGCATGGTCTCGACCGGCACGAACCCGCTGCCGAGGAACGGCAGGAGCAGCAGCAGCATGGGGGCGTTGCTGGCGGTCTCCACGCTGCGCGCGTTGAGGCCCAGGGCCACGCACAGCCAGTTCAGCGCCAGTCCGAGCAGGAGGAACAGCCCCAGCAGCCCGGCCCACCCGGCGGCACCGGCCTCGGGCCGGTAGCCCATGGCCACGGCGGCGCCCAGCACGAGCACCAGCGCGGCCAGCGCCTGGAGCACGAAGCCGAGCACCTGCCCGGACAGCACGGACCCCGGCGCGATCGCCATCGTCCGGAACCGCGCCATGATGCCGCCGGCCGCGTCCATGGCCGCGCTGGTCGCGACCGACGTCGCACCCCCGACCATCGTGATGACCAGCAGCGTGGGCGTGATGTAGTCCAGGTAGGCCGCGCGCCCGTCGGCCCCGGGGGTGACGCCGGGCGCCACCCCGGCACCGAACGCGCCGCCGAACACGAAGACGAACAGCAGCAGCATGACCAGCGGTCCGACGACGAGGAACAGCGTCAGGCCGGGGTAGCGCACGGCCCGCAGCAGGCTGCGGCGCAGCATGGTCAGCAGGTCGGCCACCGGGCGCGGACCCACGGTGGCAGGAGCGGGTGCAGGGGCGGCGACGGTGCTCATCGCAGGTCCTCCGAGTCGGTGGTGGGGGCGGGCGGTGCGGTCAGTGCGAGGAAGACGTCGTCGAGCGACCCGGCGTCGTGCGCGGCCTTGAGCTCGGCCGGCGTGCCCTGCGCGACGATCCGGCCGCCGTCGAGCACCGCGACCGAGTCGGCGAGCACGTCGGCCTCCTCGAGGTACTGCGTGGTCAGCAGGATCGTGGTGCCGCCGGCCACGAGGGCGCGCACCTCGTCCCACAGCGCGCGGCGGCTGCGCGGGTCCAGGCCCATCGTGGGCTCGTCGAGGAAGACGACGGACGGCGCCCCGACGAGCGTCATCGCGAGGTCGAGCTTGCGCCGCATGCCACCCGAGTAGGTGGCGACGGGCTTCCCCGCGGCGTCCGCCAGGCCGAACCGGTCGAGCAGCTCGGAGGTCCGACGCCGGCCGTCCCTGCGGCCGAGGTGGTTCAGGTCCGCCATCAGGCGGAGGTTCTCGGCACCGGTGAGCAGGTCGTCGACGGCGGTGATCTGTCCGGTGACGCCGATCGTGGCGCGCACCGCCCCCGGTGCGCGGGCGACGTCGTGCCCGGCGACCCGCACGGTGCCGGCGTCGGGCTTCAGCAGGGTCGACAGGACGCCGACCGTGGTGGTCTTGCCGGAACCGTTCGGTCCGAGCAGGGCTGTCACGGTCCCGGCGGGAACCGTGAGGTCGAGGCCGTCCAGGACCAGGTGGTCGCCGCTGCGGGACGGGTACGACTTGCGCAGGCCGGCGATCTCGATCGCGGGTCCGCGGGTGGGGCTGGACATGAGGGCTCCTTCGGTGGTGACGGGGTGTGCGGTCGGGGGTGCGCGGGGCACGGGATGCGGGGCCGGCCCTCAGGACCGGCGGACGACGACGTCGCCGAAGCCGGTGCGCGCACGCACCTCGGCGGTGCGTTCGCCCTGCTCGGGCCCGCCGGTGGACACGAGCTGGTTGCGCACGGTGCCGTGCTCGGAACCGGCGTCGAGGTAGGCCGCGGTCCCCGCGGCCACGCCCACCTCGATCGAGCCGAACGAGGTGCTCACCGAGACGCTGCCGGACTCCACGCCGTCCGCGCGGATGCCGCCGTGGGCGGTCTTAGCGGTCACCGCGCCCCGGACGCGGCCGACGGTGACGTCACCGTGGGCGCCGTGCACATCGAGCGCCCCCGTCACGGACCCGACGGAGACCGGCCCGGCGCCGGCCCGGACCGCGGCGTCACCGGCGACCTCGCCGAGCCGGACGGAGCCGGCGCTGACCTTGATCTCCCCGGTGCCGGCGATGCGGCCGGCGACGACGGACCCGGCCGCGACCTTCAGCGTGAGGCGCTCGACGTCCTCGACCCGGACGTCCCCGGCCGAGAGCGTCATCTCGACGCCGCCGAGCACACCCTCGGCGGTCAGGGACCCCGCGCGGCCCCGGACGGCGGAACCCGTGGGCAGCTCGACGGTGATGTCCGCGGTCCCGGAGGCGAACGGCAGCACCCACTGCTTCCAGGACCCGGGGTAGGTGATCGCGACCGTGTCGCCGTCGTGGTCGACGCGGACCTCCTCGGCGGCCCGCACGCTGCCGGATCGGGACGGGTCGCTCGGCAGCACCGTGACGACGACGTCGTCACGCTCGCCGGCGAAGACGTGCACGGTGGCGAAGGGAACGTCCACGGAGACCGTGACGGGGTGGGTGGTGGGGAAAGTGGGCATGACGGAGCTCCTGGGGTGGTGTCAGTGTGGTGTCAGGTGGGGCGGGGGAGGTGGTGGGACCGGGGCGGCGGCTAGCGGACCCACCCGGTGACGTGGTTCGCGGACCGGTTCGCACCGGACCTGTCGGGCGTCCGGGGCCCGGGCTGCTCGAGGGACGCGGCGACGGCGCGCACGAGCCAGGAGTTGACCGAGAGGCCGTCCCGGGCGGCCGCGGTCTCGACCTGCGTCTTGAGGTGGTCGGGGAGCCGCAGCGTGGTGCGCGTCGTGGCACCCGTGTCGGCCTCGCCGACCGCGGCGGGTGCCGGTTCTCCGCCTCCCGGGGCGACGTCGGGCCTGCTGCCCGGTTGATCGGGGACCGCGACCACGAACTCGGGGGATCCGCTGCGCAGTCGCACGTCCACCGAGCCGGGGGCCAGCTCGGCCGAGATCTCGCCGGCGGCGTCCGAGACGGCGTCCAGGAGGACGAGTCGTGCCGCCGCGTCGAGCGGGGCGGTCAGTCGGGCGGCGAGCTCTCGGGCCTCCTCACCCCCCGCGGCCGCGGCGGTGGCGAGCTGGTGCTGGAGGGTCTCGACGTAGCGGTTCAGGTCCATGACGCCATATTGACACCACCAGTGGTGTCACCGCAAGTGGTGTGGCGTCATTTTCTTAAGACTTGACGCCAGAGTGACGTCATTCGTGGTGAGAGCGGCCTTCCGGCAGGCCGCGGCCCGCGTGCGCGACCATCTCCCCCAGGACGTCCATGTCCAGGTCGTCGGCCCGGGCGAACGCGATGCTCGCCGCACCGACCCGGACCCGGCCCAGCCGCTCGGCGTAGAGCCGCGTCAGGTAGACCCCGTCCTCGACGGCGTTGACATACAGGCTCAGGTGACGCTTCTGCCGGGCCAGGCCGAGCAGGAACCACTCGACGTCACCGCCGCGCGGACGCGGCTGGACGATGTCCCCGTACCCGACGATCGCCTGCTCGGTCCCTCCCCAGAAGACCCCGCGCCACAGCGCACGTGAGACGCCGGGAAGCTCGTCGCGCACGACCACGTCGATCCTGCCGAGGTCGCCGCCGACGTCGTCGCCCTCCAGGAAGGCGACGACGTCGTCCGTGGTCCGGCGCACGAGCTGTCCGCTCAGTCCTGCTTGGGGCCGACCCACACCTGCTGCGCGTTGACGAACTCACGGATGCCGTGCGGGCCCAGCTCGCGGCCGTATCCCGACCGCTTGACGCCGCCGCTCGGCAGCCGCGGGTCCGTCTTGACGATGCCGTTGACCGCCACCTGCCCGGCGACGATCCGGCGCGCCAGCGCCTCGCCCCGCTCCGGCGTCGACCACACGGCGGCCGCGAGGCCGAAGTCGGTGCGGTTGGCCATCGCGACCGCCGCGTCGGCGTCCGCCACGGGCGTGACCACCATGACCGGGCCGAACGTCTCCTCACGGCAGGCCGTCATGTCCTCGGTGACGTCGCAGAGCATCGTGACCGGGTAGAAGAACCCGTCGCCCTCGGGCAGCTCCCCGCCGAGCAGCAGGCGAGCACCCGCGTCGACCGTCTCGGTGACCTGGCGGTGCAGCTCCTCGCGCAGGTCCGCACGGGCGATCGGCCCCACGTCCGTGCTCGGAGAGCTCGGGTCCCCCACGGTCAGCTTCTCCAGGCGGACGCGCAGCCGGTCCACCAGGGCGTCGTACACCGACTCCTCGACGATGATCCGCTTGGCGGCGATGCACGACTGGCCGGCGTTGATGATCCGCGAGAGCGTGATGGTGTCCGCCGCGGCGTCCAGGTCCGAGTCGGCCAGCACCAGGCAGGGGTCGGACCCACCCAGCTCGAGCACCGTCGGCTTGATCTCCCCCGCCGCGATGCTCGCCACCGCGGCGCCCCCGCGCGCGGACCCGGTGAACGAGACGGCGTCGATGCGCCGGTCGCGGATCACGTCGGCGACCTGCGGGGTCTCCAGCGGCAGGTTCGAGAAGATCCCCTCGGGCAGTCCCGCCCGGGCGAGCTCGGTGGTGAAGACCTCCTCGATCGCCGCCGCGCAGCCCGGGACGTGCGGGTCGTGCTTCATCACGCACGTGTTGCCCGCCATGAGGGCGGGTGCGGCGAACCGCGAGGCCAACCAGAACGGGGCGTTCCAGGGCAGCACACCCAGCACCGTCCCCAGCGGCAGGTGCTGGACGTAGCTCCGGGTCGCGTCCGAGGCGATCACCTCGTCCGCGAGATACTCGGCGCCGTGGTCCGCGTAGTGCTCCAGGCACCACGCGGCCTTGGCCACCTCGCCGTGGGCCTCGCCGATCGGCTTGCCCATCTCCTCGGTCATGAGGGGCGCCAGCTCGTCCGTCCGCTCCCGCAGGCGGGCGGCGACGGCGCGGAGCACGGCGGCGCGGCCCTCGAGGCCGAGATCGTGCCACGCAGCACGAGACGCCTCGGCGGCGGCGAGGGTCGACTCGATCCGCTCGGCTCCGGCCGGTTCCACCTCCCGGACGACTCGGCCGGTGGTGGGGTCGATCACGGTCAGCATCGGTGCTCCTCTCAGGCGACGACGTCGGGACGGATCGGGGTGGCGCCGTCGGACTGCTGCACCGCGGCATGCTCGGGCTTGCAGGTGAAGTCCTCCTCCATGGTGAAGAAGGACTCGCAGCCCCGCTCGGTCACGTGGACCGTGTCGGAGATACCCACCGTCTTGTCGCCGTCGACCCCCCACATCCACGGGATGATGTGGAACGTCATGCCCTCGCGCAGGATCGTCGGGTTGCCCTGGTTGAGGCTGGCGATGTACCCCTCGTCCCAGCTCGGCGGGAAGGCGATGCCGATGGAGTACCCCGACCGGGTCACCAGCCGGGCACCCACCCCGTTGTCCGTGATGATGCTGCGCACGATGTTGTCCGCGTCGGAGACCGTCAGCCCCGGGCGGATCGCCGCCTTCACCTCCGCCAGCGCCAGCTTCATCCGCTCCTGCGCCGCATGCATCGACGGCGACAGCTCGTCCAGCACCACCGTGCGCATCATCGCCGTGTGGTAGCGGCGGAAGCAGCCCCCCACCTCGAGGAACACGTGCTCGCCCGGCTGGACGACGCGCCCCTCCCAGGTGGCGTGCCCGATCATGGTGCGCGGACCCGAGGTGACGTAGGGCATCACCGCCGGGAACTCGCCCCCGGCCCGGAACATCGCGGCGCTGATCTCGGCAGCGATCTCGTTCTCGCTGACGCCCGCGGCGCAGACCTCGAGGCCGGCGCGCATCCCGGCCTCCGTGGCGTGCGCCGCCTTCGACATGATCTCGATCTCGGCGGCGGACTTACGGATCCGCCCTTCCTCGACGATGCCGAAACAGTCGAGCAGACGCCCCTCGCTGAACGACGTGTGGATGTAGTCCTGGTGATAGGCCGGAAAGTAGTAGCTGTTCCGCTCGTACCCGACATCCTTGGTGTGCAGGCCGAATTCACGCAAGGACTGCACGAGGCTCTGGATGGCGTCACCGGTGTCCGGATAGGGCCGGGTCACCTCCACCCACGTCCGAGCGTAGACGTTCGACTCCTCCATCGCACGGGTGATCATGAACGGTTCGTCCGTCAGCGGGACGACGAGTGCCTGGAAGAACGAGTACCCCGACGTCTGATAGTCGGTCAGGTACATCAGGTTCTCCGGGTCGGAGATCACCACGGCGTCCAGCAACCGGTCCGCCATGCGTGCCCGTAGCCCGTCCAGGCGGCGCTGGTACTCCTCGAAGGGGAAGGTCATGTCGTCGCGCTGCTTCATGCGGGCCTCCTGGAGGTCAGATCGTGCTGCGCACGGCGGTGGAGAGGATCTGCAGACCCTCGGTCAGGTCGTCGTCGTCGATGGTCAGCGGGGGGATCAGCTTCAGCACGCGCCCGCCGGTGCCGCACGGTCCGATCAGCAGGCCGTCGTCGAAGCACCTCTTCGCGATCGCCTTCGCCAGCGCGCCGTCTCCGACGTCCAGGGCCTGGATCATCCCGCGACCGCGGACGTCGAAGCCCGCGTCGAGCTCGTCGGCCAGCCCCGTCAGCGCGGCCACCATCACCTCGGTGTGCGCGTGGACCTGGTTCATCAGGACGTCGTCGTCGAAGTAGGTCAGGGCCTCCCGGCCGGCCACGAAGGACAAGCCCTGGCCCCGGAACGTCCCGGTGTGCTCGCCGGGCGACCAGTGCGCGTCGTGCTCGGGCTTGGCGAGGTTCATCGCCAACGGGGTCCCGTAACCGCCGATGCCCTTCGCCAGGCAGACGATGTCCGGGTCGAGTCCCATCCCGTCGAAGCTGAAGTAGCTGCCGGTCCGCCCGCAGCCGACCTGGATCTCGTCGACCACGAACAGGGCGCCCACGTCGTGGGCGAGCTGCTGCACCTCGCGCAGCCACTCCGCGGTCGCCACGTTGACGCCGCCCTCGGCCTGCACGACCTCGACGACGAACGCCGCCGGCGGCGCGAACCCGCTCGAGGAGTCCGCGAGCTGCGCCCGGAAGTCGGCGAGCTGCTGCACACCGCCGCCCGGCGCCGTCTCGAACGGGAGCCGCACCACGTTGTCCAGCGCCACCCCGGCCGCCGCGCGGAAGTACTCGTTCGCGGTGAGCGCCAGGGAGCCGAGCGTCATCCCGTGGAACCCGTTGGTGAAGGCCACCACGTCGCGCCGGCCGGTCACCTTGCGCGCCAGCTTCAGCGCCGCCTCCACGGCGTTGGTCCCCGTCGGGCCCATGAACTGCATGCGCATCGACATGCCGCGCGGGACCAGGACGGTCTCGGCGAACTTCTCGATGAAGTCGCGCTTGGTCGTCGTCGCCATGTCCAGGCTGTGCGCGACGCCGTCGGCCTCGAGGAATTCGATCATCGCCCGCTTCATACGGGAATTGTTGTGACCGAAGTTCAGCACTCCGGCGCCGCCGAAGAAATCGATGAAACTCTTGCCCGACTCATCGACCTGACGCGCATTTGATGCTGAAGCAAAAACCGTCGGAAAGGTCCTGCTGTAGCCACGGATCTCGGATTCCCACTTCTCGAACGCCTCCATCACCTACTTCTACGCGGCGCCGCAGGGGCTGTCAAGAGGAACGTCGGCCGCGCGAGGTTAAGAATTCGTGTCCTGGCCGTCACCGCTGGTGGGCGGCCGTTCGCGCGCCCGATCGCGGGGCTCCGCGGGCCGCTGCGTCGACCCCTCCGGTGTGGCCGGCACGGCAAGAGGGGGCTCCGGCGTCGAGGCCCGAGAGTCGAAAAGCACGAAGGCCGCTCTCTCGCGTGGAGAGAACGGCCTTCGTGAGGGGTGGAGCTGAGGGGACTCGAACCCCTGACCCTCTGCATGCCATGCAGATGCGCTACCAGCTGCGCCACAGCCCCGTGAACCTGACGACGACGCCTGGCTCGCGTGTTCCCGTCCGTTATGGACCGGCTTGCGCCCTCGGGAACGGAGATATCTTAGGCAGACTTGGGCTCAGGTTCCAAATCGGCGTGGGGGCCCGCCTGCCACCGGTCCAGCGGGTAGCCGGCACCCACGTTGTGCGCCACCAGACGCCATCCCGGCACCGCCCCGGCAGCGGATCGGTGCAGGTGGGACCAGTGGACGTTGTGCATCCCGGAGATCCCGCGCCACGTCGAGGCGTCGAGGCCGAGCAGCCCGGTGATGGCCAACGAGACGGCCGCGCCGTGCGAGACCACCACGAGACACTCGTCACGCCCGAGCGTCGCGGCGTGCTCCGCCACCGCCTCGCCGGTACGCCGGGACACGTCCGCCTTCGTCTCGGCGCCGACGCCGAGCGGCTCCCCGCCACGACGCCACTCGGCGTGCTCGGCGGGCCACCGCTCGGCGATCTCCTCGGAGGTGAGCCCCTCCCAGTCGCCGAAGGACCTCTCCCGCAGACGGGGGTCGGTGAGCACGTCGAGGTCGACGAGCTCCGCGTAGGCAGCGGCCGTGTCGACAGCGCGCTCCAGGTCCGACGAGACGATCCGCGCCGCGCGGTGCGAGGTCACCAGGGCTGCTGCGCCCTGGGCGGCCTGCCAGCGCCCCACCTCGTCGAGCGGGATGTCGATCTGACCCTGCAGACGCAGGGTCGCGTTGTAGGCGGTGCGGCCGTGCCGCAGCAGGACGACGGTCCCTGCCGTCATGCGCGCCTCACAGCCTCGGGTCCAGCCGGATCGCGGCGTCACCCCGGCCGCCGCCGAACTCCGCCTCGGCCGCCGCGCCGTCGCCGCCACGGGCGTCCTCGGGCAGCTCGATCGCAGGACAGTCCTTCCACAACCGCTCCAGGGCGTAGTACACCCGGTCCTCGGCGTGCTGGACGTGCACCACGACGTCACCGAAGTCGAGCAGCACCCAGCGTCCCTCGGCCTTGCCCTCCCGGCGGATCGCCGTGGCGCCCGCGGCGAACATGGCCTCCTCGACGGCGTCGACCACCGCCGTCACCTGCCGCTCGTTCGTCCCCGAGGCGATGAGGAATACATCGGTCAGCACCAGCTGCTCGCTGACGTCGAGGGCGATGATCTCCTGCGCCTTCCGGTCCGAGGCAGCGCGCGCGGCCACGACGGCGAGCTCGACGGCGCGATCGGTGGCCGTCATCCGAGACTCCCGACCGCGAGCGTGGAGACCGTTCCCGAGGCGTCCTCGGTGCCGAAGTCGGTCACGTCCGGCCCCTTGAGCACCAGGTTCCACAGCAGCACACCCAGGACGAAGGCGACGACGAGCAGGATGATGTAGTGCAACCAGGTGTAGGAGGGCTCCGACTCCTCCCAGTCGTCGTCGTCGTCCTCGTCGTCCTCCGGCGCGACCGAACCCGCGGTGGGCCCGCCCATCACCGCGCCGAACGGGGACGCGGCAGCACCGGCGCCCGGTGCGGGGGCCTCGGTCGGCGCCGCCGGCGACTCGCCACCCGCGCTCGGACCGCCCCACGGGAACGACGGCGGGGCGGTCGTGCTGCGGGCAGGTTCGGCCGGAGCGGACGCCGGCGTCGGGCTCGGCCAGGCCGGGGACGGAGCGCTCCGCGCCGTCGCCGGTGCCGCTTCCGCGGACGCACCGGGGAACGGGTGGGACCTGGGAGCCCCGGCCGTGGGGGCCGAGGTGGTGCCGGACGCCGCGGTCGGCGAGGCGAAGGCGGACCGACGGCGGCTCGCCGCCCCGCCGTCGAACGGCGACGAGCTCTCCGACGAGATGCGGCTCGGCTCGGAGCTCTGCGAGGGGCTCGGCGCCGGGCCGGGAGCCTGGCCCGACGGCCGTTCGGCGGACGGCTGCCCGAAGGCCGAGGCCCCCGACGAGGCACGGGTGGCCGCCCGGCGCTGGGGCGGCCCCGCGGTGCCCTGGCCACGTCCGGCGTCTCCCGCCGGGAACGCCGAGCCACGCGACGACGCGGGCGCCGGGCTCCCCGTCCGGGGCTCGTCCGCTCCGGGGCGCTGGACCGGCGTGAGCCGGCCGGTCTCGTCCACGCCCCGCACTCCTCCGGACGTGTTCGGCGTGCGGATCGTGGGGACCGCCGGCGCCGCGGGGGCCGACGCCGCGCTCGACTGCTCCCGCAGGGAACGCCGGGACGGCGGGCTCGTCGCGGGGCGAGGGGCCGGCGGCTGCTGGGCCGGCGGCGTCGTGGGTGCCGACGTGGCGCCCGGGGCGCGGCTCCCGAAGGCCGACGGCCCGGCACCGGGCACCGGCGCGGAAGCGGCCGACGTCGCACTCTGCTGTGCCGCAGCGGCCGCGGCCGCCTGCTCACGTTCGCGGATCTCCCGACGCGTCATGGGTCGGGACCTGTTGTCACTCATCGAGACCTCGATACAGACCGTACTTGGCGATGTACTGAACGACGCCGTCCGGCACCAGGTACCAGACGGGCTGACCCGCACCGGCGCGCCGGCGGCAGTCCGTGGAGGAGATCGCCAACGCCGGAACCTCGAGGGTCGTCACACCCTCGGGAGGCAGCCCGTCGACGGTCAACGCGTGGCCCGGGCGGGTGACCGCCACGAAGTGCGCCATGTCCCACAGGTCGGTGGCGTCCTTCCACGTGAGGATCTGCTCGATCGCGTCCGCCCCCGTGATGAAGAACAGGTCGGCCCCCGGGCGGGCGGCGCGCAGGTCGCGCAGCGTGTCCACCGTGTAGGTCAGGCCCGGCCGGTCGATGTCCACGCGGCTCACCGTGAACCGGGGGTTCGACGCGGTGGCGACCACCGTCATCAGATAGCGGTGCTCGGCGGGCGAGACGTCCGACCCCTGCTTGAACGTCGGCTTGCCGGTCGGCACGAAGACGACCTCGTCGAGATCGAGGAGTGCCGCCGCCTCGCTCGCCGCCACCAGGTGTCCGTGGTGGATGGGGTCGAACGTCCCGCCCATCACCCCGAGCCGGGGACGACGCTGCTCGCTCACGTCAGGACGGACGTCGTCAGTGCTTGTTGCCGGCGTTGCGGAAGGCGTACGTCGCCAGCAGCGCGGCGACGAAGCCACCGAAGGCCACCACTCCGAGAACGACGGGCGGGATCGCGAAGGCGTGCTCGGCAGCCTCCTCGGCGGCCAGGACGACGGGGTGCAGCACTGGGGCTCCTCGGGTTCTCGGGCGGTGCGGGTCGCTGGACAGTCTCTCACGAGGCCGCCACGGGATGTCACGGCCGCACGTGGCCGTCTCCGTGCACGACCCACTTGGTGGTCGTCAGCTCGGCCAGACCCATCGGCCCGCGGGCGTGCAGCTTCTGGGTGGAGATGCCGATCTCCGCACCCATCCCGAGCTCACCACCGTCGGTGAAACGGGTCGAGGCGTTGACCATCACCGCTGCCGAGTCGATCTCGGCCACGAACCGCTCCGAGGACGCCAGGTCGCGGGTGACGATCGCCTCGGTGTGGCCCGAGGTCCAGGTGCGGATGTGCTCGATCGCCTCGTCCAGGGAGTCCACGACCCGCACGGCCAGCTCGGCGGCCAGGTACTCGGTGGCCCAGTCGTGGTCCGTCGCCGGCAGCACCTCGACGCTCTCCGGAGCCAGCGCCGTGGCGCGTTCGTCCCCGTGCAGCACGACGCCGGCGCCACCGAGGGCGGCCAGCGCAGCCGGGAGGAACCGGTCCGCCGCGTCGCGGTGGACCAGCAGCGTCTCGGCCGCGTTGCACACGCCGACCCGCTGCGTCTTGGCGTTCATGACGATCTCGACGGCGGTGGCCACGTCCGCCGTGGCGTCGACGTAGACGTGCACGTTGCCGGTGCCGGTCTCGATCACCGGCACGGTCGACTGGTCGACGACGGTGCGGATCAGGTCGGCACCGCCCCGCGGGACCAGGAGGTCCACCAGCCCGCGCGCCTGCATCAGCGCCACCGCCCCGGAGCGTCCGTGCCGGTCGATGGACTGCACCAGGTCCGCGGGCAGCCCGACGGACTCCAGCGCACGCCGCAGCACCTCCACGATCACGGTGTTGGAGGACGCCGCGGCGCTGCCGCCCCGCAGCACGACGGCGTTGCCGGACTTCAGCGCCAGGCCCGCGGCGTCGACGGTCACGTTGGGCCGCGCCTCGTAGATCATGCCGACCACGCCCATGGGGACGCGCAGCTGCCGGACCCGCAGCCCGTTGGGGAGCGTCTGGCCGCGCACGACCTCCCCCACCGGGTCGGGCAGGCCGGCGAGCGCGCGCAGGGCGTCGGCGATGGCGGCGACCCGCTCCGGGGTCAGGGCCAGCCGGTCGAGCAGCCCCTCGCTCATCCCGGAGCCGCGACCGCGCTCCAGGTCCTCGGCGTTCGCGGCGACGATCTCGGCGTCGGCCGCCACGAGGGCGTCCGCGAGCGCGTGCAGGGTGGCGTCCTTCGTCGCGCGCGTGGCCGTGGCCAGCACGCGGCACGCGACCTGGGCGCGCCGGGCGACGTCGTGGACCGCCGCGGCGACGTCGGCGTCCGGCTGCGGACGCGAGGCGGGGCCGGGCGTCGTGGGTGCGGTCTCGAACGTCGTGGTCATGTCCCGAGACTACGACGCCCGGCCCCGGTCAGGACAGGCCGGTCCGCCCCTCGAGCACCAGGTCGTCGCGGTGCACCACCTCCCGGTCGTACCCGGCGCCGAGGTCGTCGCGCAGCTCGTAGGTGGACCGCCCGAGCAGCGGAGGCAGCTCGGCGGCGTCGTAGGCCACGAGCCCCCGCGCCACCACCGTCCCGTCGGGAGCGACCAGCTCGACGGGATCACCGGCGTCGAACCGGCCCTCGACCCGGGTGATCCCGGCCGGCAGCAGCGACGCGCGACCCCCGAGCACGGCTCGCGCCGCGCCGTCGTCCAGGTGCAGCCGCCCGGCCGCACGCGCGGCGTGGGCGATCCACAGACGCCGCGCCGTCGTCCGCTTGCCGCCCGCCGCGAAGAACGTGCCCACGTCGTCGCCGGCGAGCGCGGCGGCGACGTTCGACGCGGCCGTGAGGACGACCGGCACGCCCGCCTCGGTGGCGATCCGCACGGACTCGAGCTTGGTCACCATCCCCCCGGTCCCGACGTTGCTGCCGCGCGCCGTCACCTCGACGCCGGCGACCTCCGCGAGGTCGTCCACCTGCGCGATGCGTCGGGCGCCCGGGCGGCTCGGCGGGGCGTCGTGCAGACCGTCGACGTCGGTGAGCAGGATCATCGCGTCGGCACGCACGAGGTGGGAGACCAGGGCGGCGAGGCGGTCGTTGTCGCCGAAGCGCAGCTCGTCGATGGTCACCGCGTCGTTCTCGTTGACCACGGGCACCACCCCGAGCGCGAGCAGCTTCTCCAGCGAGCGCTGGGCGTTGCGGTAGCGCACCCGACGCACCGTGTCCTCGGCGGTGAGGAGCGCCTGGCCCACCCGGATCCCGTGCGCCGCGAACGCCTCGCTGTACCGCGCGACCAGCTCACCCTGCCCGAGCATCGCGCAGGCCTGCATGGTGGCCAGGTCGCGGGGTCGGGCGCTCAGGCCCGCCGGCCCGATGCCGGCGGCGATCGCCCCGGAGGTCACGAGCACCAGCTCACCGCCCGCGGCGCGGCGGGCCGCGAGCACGTCGACGAGCCCTCGCAGCGACTCGAGGTCCAGGTGGCCGTCCGGCCGCGTCAGGGACGACGAGCCGATCTTGACGACCACGCGGTGCGCGGCGGGCAGCGCGGAGCGGGAGGTGGCGTTCACGGTGCCATCATCCCTGCTCGTCGCGTCAGTCGTCGTCGGGGTCCGCCCAGTGGCCGGCCTCGCGCTCGGCCCGCAGCTCGTCGCGCGCCGCCTGCTTGGCGTCCATGCGCTCGGTGAACTCCTGGCGCTTGCGCGCTCGCGTCGGCCGGGACTCCTCCTCCAGGCGCAGGTCGCTGCCGCGGGACCCCAGCAGCTCGGCCCCCGCGCTGAGCGTCGGCTCCCAGTCGAAGACGACGGCGTCGCGCTCGGTGCCGATGCGCACCTCGTCACCCGCGACGGCGCCCGCCTTGAACAGTCGGTCCTCGACGCCGAGCTTGGCCAGCCGGTCCGCGAGGTAGCCGACGGCCTCGTCGTTGTTGAAGTCCGTCTGACGCACCCAGCGCTGGGGCTTGCGGCCCTCGACGAGGTAGTAGACGTGGCCGGTCGTGCCGTCGGTGCGCCGGGTCACCGTGAACCCGGCGTCGTCCACCGCACGCGGGCGCAGGACGACCCGCGCGGGCTCGGCCGGCGGCGCGGCGGCCCGCGCCTGCTCCACCAGCTCGGCCAGGGCGAAGGTCAGGGGACGCAGGCCCTCGTGCGAGGCGGTCGAGACCTCGAAGACCCGCAGCCCGCGGGCCTCGAGGTCCGGACGGACGAAGTCGGCCAGCTCCCGGGCCTCCGGCACGTCGATCTTGTTGAGGACCACGAGCTGCGGACGTTCCGTGATCGGGACACGGCCGCCGGAGATGCCCAGGTCGCCCGCGTAGGCGGCGAGCTCGGCCTCGAGCTGCTCGAGGTCGCTGACCGGGTCACGACCCGGCTCCAGCGTGGCGCAGTCGAGGACGTGCACGACGACCGCGGTGCGCTCGATGTGGCGCAGGAACTCGAGCCCCAGCCCCTTGCCCTCGCTGGCCCCCGGGATGAGGCCCGGGACGTCCGCGATCGTGTAGCGCACGTCGCCGGCCTGCACGACGCCGAGGTTCGGCACCAGCGTGGTGAACGGGTAGTCGGCGATCTTCGGCCGTGCCGCCGAGACCGCGGCGATGAGCGAGGACTTGCCCGCGCTGGGGAAGCCCACGAGCGCCACGTCGGCGATCGACTTCAGCTCCAGGACGACGTCGCGCTCCTCGCCCGGCTCCCCCAGCAGGGCGAACCCCGGGGCCTTGCGCCGCGGGGAGGCGAGCGCACGGTTGCCCAGCCCGCCGCGGCCGCCCTCGGCCACGACGAACTCGGCGCCGTCGCCGACCAGGTCGATCAGCACGTTCCCGTCTCGGTCCTTGACCACGGTGCCGTCCGGGACCCGCAGGACGAGGTCGTCACCCTTGGCCCCGTCCCGGTCGTCACCCATGCCCTGGCCGCCCCGCGGCGCCTTGCGGTGCGGCGAGTGGTGGTACTCGAGCAGCGTGGTCGTCTGGGCGTCGACCCGCAGCAGGACGCTGCCGCCGTCACCGCCGTTGCCGCCGTCGGGCCCGCCGAGCGGCTTGAACTTCTCCCGGTGCACGGAGGCGACGCCGTGCCCGCCGTCACCGCCCGTGGCGTGCAGCACCACTCGATCGACGAAGCTGGCCATGGGGTGGGATCCTCTCGGGACGGACGACGGGGTGACGCGCACGAGGGGCGCACCCGATCCGGTGCGCCCCTCGTGGGAAAAGCGTGCTGCGCCGGGCGCAGCGTTCAGGCGATCGTCAGACGGTGACGATGTCGACGACCTTGCGGCCACGACGCGTGCCGAAGGCGACCTCGCCGGCCGTCAGGGCGAACAGCGTGTCGTCGCCACCGCGGCCGACGTTCTCGCCCGGGTGGAAGTGGGTGCCGCGCTGGCGGACGATGATCTCGCCCGCGCCGACGACCTGGCCGCCGTAGCGCTTGACGCCGAGGGACTTGGCGTTCGAGTCGCGACCGTTGCGCGAGGAGCTCGCGCCCTTCTTGTGTGCCATGGTCTCAGTCCTGCTTTCTGGGAGTACGAAGAGTGTGGGGACCGGGCGGGCGAACCCGCCGGGAGTCACTTGATGCCGGTGACCTTCAGGCGGGTCAGCTGCTGGCGGTGACCCTGGCGCTTCTTGTAACCGGTCTTGTTCTTGTACTTCTGGATCGAGATCTTCGGACCCTTGGCGTCACGGACGACCTCGGCGGTGACCTTGACCTTCGCGAGCTTGCCGGCGTCGGTGGTCACCTTCTCCCCGTCCACGAGCAGGATCGCGGGCAGCTCGACGGTGTCGCCGGCCGCGCTCTGGATGCGGTCCATGACGACGATGTCGCCCACGGACACCTTTTCCTGACGGCCACCGGCCTTGACGATCGCGTACACCATGCTGATGCTCATCTCTCCTGGTCTTGGCGTGCTCACCCGACGTCCGTCACCGGCTTGATCTGGAACTCGTCCCGCCGCAGCGGTCGAGTGCGGTGCGCCGAGGGCACACGGGACAGGCGCACTGAAGGCGCGCCGACGCAACAGAATACGCGACGCACGGCCTGCCGGGCAACCACGACCAGGGGCTGCGCGACGTGAGGTGGCGCACGTCGCGCGCCTCCTGGTCGCGGGTCGCGCGGCGGTGGACGACGACGGCGGGTGGCCGCGACGTGCCGGGCGCCGCGCCGCGCCCGATGATGGACAGGTGGACCCCGACCTGCCGCCCGACCCGGCGGAGCCGACGGGCGACGGCGCCGGTGACGGTGCCGGCACCGGTACGGACGCCGTCGCGGAGGCCTTCCGGGCGGTGGACCGCCGAGGATTCCTGCCCCGGTCGCAACGACCCTGGTGGTCCGACGACCGCCCGTTGCCGATCGGCCACGGCCAGACCTGCTCCCAGCCGTCCACCGTCGCGGCGATGCTGCGGCTGCTCCGCGTGCCGAGCGGCGGCCGCGTCCTGGACGTCGGCGCCGGCTCGGGATGGACGACGGCGCTGCTCGCCCGCCTGGTCGGCCCGGCGGGCACGGTGCTCGGCGTCGAACGCGTCCCCGAGATCGCCGCCTGGGGAGCCGCCAACCTCGCACGCACCGGCATCGAGTGGGCCCGGCTGCTCCAGGCTCGACCCGGCGTGCTCGGCTCCCCGCGCACCGGAGGGTGGGACCGGGTGCTCGTCTCGGCGGCGGCCGACGAGCTGCCCGGCGTCCTGGTGGACCAGATCGCGCCCGGTGGTCGCATGGTGGTCCCGGTGCGGCACACGATGGTGCTCGTCGAGCGCGCCCCGGACGGCACCGTGCGCACCTCCGAGCACGGGACCTACTCGTTCGTGCCGCTCGTGGAGGGTTGAGGACCGGAAGGGGGCCGAGCCACGCGCCTCGAGGTCACCTGGCCCGGACGTAGTCCGTCGCACGGTCGGACGTCAGGGTCGACGTACCGGCGTACTTCACGATCCACGTGCCGGACCGCCGCTGCTTGAGCGTCTTGGCGAACGAGCCCTTGGAACTGATCGACGCCGTCACCTTGTAGACCGGGCCCTTCGGCCCCGCTGGATCGAAGTAGATCTTGACCTTCTTGCCCTTGAGCGGCCGCTTGGCGCCGTCCCCGTAGTTGTAGTCGGGATTCCAGTACTTAAGAGTGCCCTTGACCGTCACCTTCTTGCCCGCTCGCACCGGCTCCGGCGAGGCATTGACGGCGACGTAAGTCGCGCGCTTGAAGAAGAAGGTGTCGGCGTACGTAGCGTCTCGCAGGTCACAGTAGTGCTCCCACTCCCAACCGTCGTCGTCGATCCCATAAACGACGAAATCCCTGGTGATACTGGCCACGGCCTTGTACTTTCCGAAGCCGTCCCAGTCGTACCAACGCGTCGACGTCACCTTGCCCGAAGCGGCTGCCTTGCCCGAGTAGAGGTAGGCGCCGCCACCCGAGTAGTTCCCGTAGCGGTCTCGATACTCGACGTCGAGGCTCCAGTCGAACTCGCCCCAGCCCGTGTAGACCTCCCCGTACTCGGGATAGCTCTCGGCCTCAAAGCAAGCCTTGACCTGTGCGCTGGTCGGTTTCTTCACCGAGTACGAGATCCTGGCGGTCTTGTTGTGCTGCCCCTTGTACAGCACGACGTCAGGGTGCTTGACGCCTCCCGCCGGCCCCTTGGACGCTGCATCTGCGGGCGACACGGCCAGCCCGGTCGCCAGTAATGCGCCCACGAGCACCGCAGCAATTCGTCGTTTCATAGTCGCTCTCGTCCTCAAGGTACTGGAACCCGTCAGGGTGGGATGCGGAGCAACCGCTCAACGGCTGCTACCGATGGTGGCCAGAGCAGAATATCCGCAGCGGTACCGCTGCGGGGACCTCGCTCCGGGTGAACTCGCTCGTACCCGCTGTCCAGCAGTCAGCCGGTCGACCGTGAGAGCACGGCGTGCTCAAACCACGCGGTGCCGGCGGCAGCGCGCCTCGTAGGACTCCGGGCCACCGACGTGCGACGCGGTGGAGGACAACGCGTCCCCCGTGCCGTCGTCGCCCCGCCGGACGTGGTAGGCGGCGTCCCGCCCGCAGCGCGTGCACACGGCCGTCAACCGGGTGACGTCCTCGGCGAGCGCCATGAGCGTCGGCAACGGTTCGAACGGACGGGCGTCGAACGTGACCGTCAGGCCGGCGACGACGACGTCCACGCCGTCGTCGGCCAGCGCCTGGACGACGCCGACCAGCTCGAGGCCGAAGAACTGGGCCTCGTCCACGGCCACCAGCACGGTGGACGGCCCCACCAGGTCAGGGATCTGGGCGGCCCGCTCCACGGTCCGTGACGGTGTCCGGGCGCCGGCGTGGGACGCGACCAGGCCGCTGCCGTGGCGGGTGTCGAGCACGTGGGCGACCACCAGGACCTCACGTCCGGCGATCCGCGCCCGCTCGACACGTCGCAGCAGCTCGGTGGTCTTGCCGGCGAACATGGGCCCGCCGACGACGGCGAGACGGCCGGGGGCTCGACGCTCGTCCATGCGGACAGTCAAGCACCCCGGCCGTGCCGGCGCTCAGGACCGGTCGGTCAGCGCCGCAGCCTCGTCATCAGCCTGCTCAGGAGCCTCTTCGGCTCCGGCTCCTTTGGCCGGCTCGGCGCCGGCCGGGCCGGCGTCCGTACCGTCGGACCCGGCGTCCGTGGCCGAGGCCGCGGCGTCGGGGTCCGGCGCTGCCTCCGCGGTGGCCTCGGACTCCGGCTCCGGCGCGCCGGCCGCTTCCGCGGTGGCCTCTGCGGCGGAGTCGGCAGCCGTGGTCGACGACGGCGCGTCACCGGCAGCGGAGTCCTGCGGGGCCGTGACCTCGGCCGCGGGCGTGGTGGTCCCGGACTGTCCCTCGGTGTGGGCGCCCTCGTGCTCCTCGTGCTCATGGGCGTGCGCCGCAGCTGCGGCGATCGTCGCGAGCGTCGCCTTGACCGCCGCACGCGCCTCCGACTTGTCGTCGGGGAGCTTGGGAACGTCGGCCGCGGGGCCGGCGGAGGCCCCCGCCGAGCTCGAGTCGTCCTTCTTGCCGGTCCCCCGCTTGCGGCGGGACCGCTTCGAGCCGCCGTCGCCCTCGGCCGACGACGACCCACCGCGCTCCACCGGGTGCTCGTGGACCACGAACCCACGGCCCTTGCAGTGCTCGCAGGTCGAGGAGAACGCCTCCACCAGGCCCTGCCCGACGCGCTTGCGCGTCATCTGGACCAGCCCGAGCGAGGTCACCTCGGCCACCTGGTGCTTGGTGCGGTCGCGCCCCAGGCACTCCACGAGGCGGCGCAGCACCAGGTCGCGGTTGGACTCCAGGACCATGTCCACGAAGTCGATGACGATGATCCCGCCGATGTCCCGCAGCCGGAGCTGACGGACGATCTCCTCGGCGGCCTCGAGGTTGTTGCGCGTCACCGTCTCCTCGAGCGTGCCGCCCGAGCCGGTGAACTTGCCGGTGTTGACGTCCACCACGGTCATCGCCTCGGTGCGGTCGATGACCAGCGAACCGCCCGAGGGCAGCCAGACCTTGCGGTCCATGCCCTTGGCGAGCTGCTCGTCGACGCGGTGCTGGGCGAAGACGTCGTCGGACCCGGTCCAGCGCGTGACCCGCTCGCGCAGGTCGGGGGCGAGCTCGTCGACGTAGGTGGAGATCTCGGACCAGGAGCGCTCGCCCTGGACGACCAGCGAGCTGAAGTCGTCGTTGAAGATGTCCCGGACCACGCGGATCGCCATGTCGGCCTCGCCCTGCAGCAGGGCCGGGGCGTTCGTGGACGACTTCTCCGCCGTGGCGGTGATCGACTCCCACTGCGACTGCAGCCGGGCGACGTCCGCCCGCAGCTCGTCCTCCGAGGCTCCCTCGGCGGCCGTGCGCACGATGACGCCGGCGCCCTCGGGCACGACGTCGCGCAGGATCTTCTTGAGGCGGCTGCGCTCGGTGTCGGGCAGCTTGCGGCTGATGCCCGTCATCCCGCCACCGGGGACGAACACCAGGTAACGACCGGCCAGGGTGACCTGGGACGTCAGGCGCGCACCCTTGTGCCCGATCGGGTCCTTGGTGACCTGGACCAGGACGGAGTCGCCGGACTTCAGCGCCTCCTCGATGCGACGGGGCTGGCCCTCGATCCCGGCGGCGTCCCAGTTGACCTCACCGGCGTACAGCACGGCGTTGCGGCCCTTGCCGACGTCGACGAAGGCCGCCTCCATCGACGGCAGCACGTTCTGCACCCGGCCGAGGTAGACGTTGCCGACCATCGACGCCTGCGCCTGCTGGGACACGTAGTGCTCGACGAGCACGCCGTCCTCCAGGACCGCGATCTGCGTGCGGGCGTCCTGCTCGCGCACGATCATCGACCGCGTCACGGCCTCGCGACGGGCCAGGAACTCCGCCTCGCTGATGACCTGGCGGCGGCGCCCGGCGTCGCGGCCCTCGCGACGGCGCTGGCGCTTCGCCTCCAGACGGGTCGAACCCTTCAGCGCGACCACCTCGTCCTCGGCGCGCTCCGAGCGGCCGCCGTCGCGGTCGTTCCCGCGGCCACCCCGACGACGCCGGCGACGGCGACGGCTCGACGACGCGCGGTCGCCGCCGTCACCCTGGTCGTCCTTCTCGGACCCGGAGGCCTGCTCGGTCTCCGACGACGCGTCGTCCTGCGCCTCCTCGGAGGGCGCGTCGGCGCCGTCCCGGCGGTCCGCGCCGCGGTCCGAGGCGGCGCCGGAGTCGTCACCGGACGCGGCGGAGCCCTCGTCGCCGTCCTCCTCCGATCCCTGCTCGACCTTGCGGCCGCCACGACGGCCGCGGCCGCCACGGCGCCGGCGGCGACGCGGGCGGACGTCGGACTCGTCGCCGTCCTCGCGGTAGTCCTCGGGGCCGAGCTCGACGAGCTCCAGGCCCTCGGCCGTGAGCTCGGACTCGATGACCTCGACCTCGCTGACGGCGGCCTCGTCGGCCTCGGTCAGCTCGAGCGGCTGCGCCTCGACGGGCTCGGCAGGCGTCGCGGTCTTCTCCGGCTCGTCAGGCGTCGGCCCGTCCGTCGTCGCGGCGCCGGCCGTCGCAGCCTCGGTGCGGGCACCCCGGCCGGACGCGCCCTGCGGGCGGGAGGCCGAGCGGCGTCGGCCCGAGGCCGCCGTGCCGGACGACGTCGTCTCCGCGGCGTCCGCGGAACCCGGGGCCGGTGCCGACTCCCGAGCGGTCGTCTCCTCGTGCTCGCGCGGCGGTCCGGCCGGTGCCTGGGCACGGCGGGACGCGCGCGGGCCCGACAGGTCGGGTGCCTGGAAGAGCAGCGCCGTCGTCGCCAGGCGCGGGGTGCCGGCCTGGCCCACGGTGTCCTGGTCGCGCTGGGCCGTGCCGGTCCGGGACGTCGAGGCCTTGGCCGCCGAGGCCTTCGTCGTCGACGCCTTCGCGGTCTTCGAGCTCTTCGGTGCCTTCGCGGGCGTGTCGGCGGAGGCCGCTGCGCGGGACGTCGAGGACTTCGTTCGCGAGGTGCGGGCCTTCGGCTCCTCGGACGGTGCGTCCGACGGCGCGGCAGGCTCCTCACGACCGGCGGCCGCGTCGTCGGCGGCGGCCGGCTGCTCGGCGGACTCGGGCTTGCTGGCGGGCCGCGACGCCTTGCGCGAGCGTCGGCGGGCGGGCGCCGTCGGCTCCTCGCCCCCGCCGTCGTCGGCCCGGGAGGTGCCGGGGCCGTCCGGCAGCACGATGTCGTCCAGGGAGAGGCGTGCCGCCCGGGACTCCTCGGTCCGCGCCGCGGCGGCCGGCTCGGGCAGCTCGACGGCGGGTGCGGCGGCCGGCTCGGGCGGCTCGACAGCCGATGCGGGCTCGGCCGCCGCGGGCTCGTCGTCGACCGCCGCGGGCTCGGCGGGCACGGGCGCGTCGGCGGCGGCGTCCGCGACCGGGGCGGCCGGGCCGGCGGTCCGACGGGTGGCGCGGCGCGGCTTCTTGCCCGCTCCGGACGCCGTGCTGCCGGACGTGCGGGTGGTGCCGGGCTCCGGCTGCGCCGGCGCCGACGTCGTCGGCTCGGCGGCCGGGGCGGCGTCGGGAGCGGCCTGCGCGGCGGAACCGGGGACGATGATCGGGGCCGGCGCGGTCTGCGGGGACGCGGCCGGACGGGTGACGCGGCGGCGGGTCGCGCGCCGGGGGCTGGTGCTCCCGTTCTCGGTCGCTGCCTGGTCGCCGGTCGGGGTGTCGGACGTCACGAAGTGCGCTCCTGCTCCCGGGTGCCGGCCCACACCTACCGGCCGCCGGGTGGTCGTCGTCGGGGTGGCAGCGCTGCTCAGCGCGCCGCCCGGACGGAAGTCTCGGTCGCGGTTGCCCCTCCCCCGTCTTCGCGGCCGCCGGCAGCCGGGCCCCTTCACGCCCGGCTGCGGCACCGCGTTCGGACGCGGAAGACGCAAGCATGTCGACCGTCCGGAGGATGTGGCCCCGGAAGGTCTGCCGTCCAGTATCGCACTGATGGGTGGGACCGCAGACCGAGCGCCCGGACGCGGCGTGGCGCCGCTCACAACGACCCTTCAGGACTTGACTCGTGAAGATCTTCACGAGAGCGTTCGTGAAAGTCTTCACAAGTCACGGATCGCGCCTCGCCGTGCGGACCCCCGACGGCGGACCTACCGTCGTTCTCACAGGTCCGCGGCCATGTCGCGGCCCCGTGCCGCTCCGGATCGCCCTCGAAGGAGTCTCCCCCGTGGACGCGCTCACCCTGGCACGTTGGCAGTTCGCCATCACCACCGTGTACCACTTCATCTTCGTGCCGCTCACCATCGGCCTGGCGCCGCTCGTGGCCGGCATGCAGACGGCGTGGGTCGTCACGAAGAAGGAACGCTGGCTCCGCCTGACCAAGTTCTTCGGCAAGCTGCTGCTCATCAACTTCGCGCTCGGCGTCGTGACCGGGATCTGGCAGGAGTTCCAGTTCGGGATGGCCTGGAGCGAGTACTCCCGGTTCGTGGGGGACGTCTTCGGCGCTCCGCTCGCCATGGAGGCCCTGGCCGCGTTCTTCGTCGAGTCGGTGTTCCTGGGCGTGTGGATCTTCGGGTGGGACCGGGTGTCCAAGAAGATCCACCTGGCCTCGATCTGGCTGTTCGCGCTGGCGACCAACCTGTCGGCGTTCTTCATCCTCGCGGCGAACTCCTGGATGCAGCACCCCGTCGGCACCGTCTACAACGAGGAGACCGGCCGCGCCGAGATGGAGTCGATCTGGGCCGTCCTGACGAACAACACGCTCCTGGCGGCCTTCCCGCACACGATCACCGCGGCGTTCCTCACCGCGGGGACCTTCATCGCGGGCATCGCGACGTGGTGGATGGTGCGGCTGGCGCGCAGCAAGCGGCCCGAGGACGTCGAGACGGCCCGCACCGTCTACCGGCCCGCCGTGCGCCTGGGCGTGTGGGTGATGATCGTCGCGGGCCTCGGCGTCGCGTTCACCGGGGACGTCCAGGGCAAGCTGATGTTCGAGCAGCAGCCGGGCAAGATGGCCTCCGCCGAGGCTCTGTGCGAGGGCGAGGAGTCCGCCGACTTCTCCATCCTGTCCGTCGGGCCGCTGTACGCCGGCTGCGAGGACGTCGACCACCTCATCACCATCCCCGGTCTGGCGAGCTACCTCGGCACCGGCCACTTCTCCGGACCCGAGTCCTACCTGCCCGGGGTCTACGACGTGCAGGAGGACTACACCGAGCGCTACGGCGACGTGACCGTCGACGGCGAGGCCGTCACCTACACCCCGCCGCTCGCGGTCGCGTACTGGTCGTTCCGGCTCATGATCGGGTTCGCCGCCTTCTCGGTGCTGCTCGCCCTGGCCGCGCTCTGGTTCACCCGCAAGGGTCGGGTCAGCGACAACGTCTGGTTCGGCAGGCTCGGCCTCCTGGCGCTGCCCATGCCCTTCCTCGCCTGCTCGTTCGGATGGATCTTCACGGAGGTGGGCCGCCAGCCCTGGGTCGTGGCACCCAACCCGAGCGGCATCGACCAGGTCCGCCTGCTCACCGACCGCGGCGTCTCCACCGCCGTCCCGCCGGGCGTGATCCTGACCTCGATGATCGTGCTCACGCTCGTCTACGCCCTGCTCGCGGTGGTCTGGTACCGCCTCATGCACCGCTACACGATCGAGGGTGTCCCCGACTCCGTGCGGGACGAGTCGCCGGAGGCGCAGGACCCCGACGACACCGACCGCCCCCTGTCCTTCGCCTACTGAGCCCCCGACCACTGGAGACCTGACGTGGACCTCGCGATCCTCTGGTTCGTCATCATCGCCGTCCTGTGGACGGGCTACCTCGTGCTCGAGGGCTTCGACTTCGGCGTGGGCATGCTGCTGTCCGTGCTCCCCCGCGGCGACGCCGAGCACCGGGAGAAGGAACGGCGCGTGCTCGTCAACACCATCGGACCCGTCTGGGACGGCAACGAGGTGTGGCTGCTCACCGCCGGCGGCGCGACCTTCGCCGCGTTCCCCGAGTGGTACGCCACGATGTTCTCGGGCTTCTACATCCCCCTGCTGATCATCCTGCTCGGGCTCGTGGCCCGCGGCGTCGCGTTCGAGTACCGCGGCAAGATCGCCGACGCCGCCTGGGCCCGCCGCTGCGACCTCGCCATCCAGGTGGGGTCCTGGATCCCGGCCATCATGTGGGGCGTCGCGTTCGGCAACCTCGTGCGCGGCCTGCTGCTCGACGAGGGCTTCCAGTACGTCGGCGGGTTCTGGGCCCTGCTCAACCCGTTCGCCCTGCTCGGCGGGCTGACCACGCTGATGCTGTTCCTGCTGCACGGCTCGGTGTTCGTGGCCCTCAAGACCGACGGGGACCTCCGCGAGCGCGCCGCCCGCCTGGCCTCGGGCCTCGCCGTCGTCGCGCTCGTGGTGGCCGGCGGCTGGGCGATCTGGGCGCAGGTCGCCTACTCGGTCACCTGGACCTGGGTGGCGGTGATCGTGGCGGCCGGCTCGCTGGTCGGCGTCGTCCTCGCGACCCGCGCGCGGCGGGAGGGCACCGCGTTCACGCTGTCGGCGGTAACGATCGTGGCGGCCGTCGTCCTCATCTTCGGGTCGATGTACCCGGACGTCATCCCCGCCGTCGACGGCGGCACGGCGCTCACCGTCGAGGCGGCGTCGTCCACGGACTACACCCTGACGATCATGAGCTGGGTGGCCGTCGTCCTGACCCCGCTGGTCATCGCCTACCAGAGCTGGACCTACTGGGTGTTCCGCCGCCGCCTGTCCACCCGGGACATCCCCGCGCCCGCCGGGCTGAGCTGGCGCAAGATCAAGGACGCGGCGTTCTGAGGTGAGACCGCTCGATCCCCGGCTGCTGTCGCAGGTCCGGGCCGCACGCTCGTACGTCGCCCTCACCGCCGCCCTCGGCGTCGCGTCGGCCGCTCTCGTGGTGGTGCAGGCCTTCGCGATCGCGCACGCCCTGGGCCCCGTCGTCGTCGCCACCAGCCCCGGCGGCGACGGGGTCGTGGACCAGGCCCAGACCGCCCGGTGGCTCGCCGTCCTGGCGGGGGCCGCCGTCGGACGCGCCGCGGTGGCCTGGGCGCAGGAGCGGTTCGGCCGGCGGGCCGCCGCGCTCGTGGTCGCGGACCTGCGCGAGCAGGTCGTGGCGCACGCCGTCGAGCTCGGACCGCGACCGCCCGCCGGAGCGGCGCCGTCGGACGTCGCGACGCTGACCACCCGGGGCCTGAGCGACCTCGAGCCCTACCTGGTGCGGTTCCTGCCGCAGCTGCTGCTCACGGCACTCGTCACCCCCGCTACCGTGCTCGTCGTCCTCGGGCTGGACTGGGTGCCCGCCCTGATCGCCGTCGTGACCCTGCCGCTGGTGCCGTTCTTCATGTGGCTGATCGGCACCATGACCGCCGGGACCTCCGAACGGCGCCTCGCCGCCGTCGAACGCCTCGGCTCCCAGGTGCTCGACCTGGTCGCCGGGCTGCCCACGCTGCGGGCGTTCGGTCGCGAGATCGGGCCCGGTGCGCGCGTCCGGGCGCTCGGTGAGTCGTCGCGGCGCGCCACCCTGGGCACCCTGCGCGTGGCGTTCCTGTCCGGTGCGGTCCTCGAGCTGCTGACCACGCTGTGCGTCGCGATCATCGCCGTGGGCGTCGGCCTGCGGCTGGTGGAGGGCGGCATCGAGCTGGTCCCCGCGATCGCGGTGCTCGTGCTCGCCCCGGAGATCTTCCTGCCGCTGCGCCGGGTGGGCTCGGAGTTCCACGCCTCGACAGACGGGCTCGCCGCCACCCGCCGGGCGTTCGCGGTGCTCGACCTGCCTGTCCCGCCCCGCACCGGGGCGCCGGTTGCGCCCGTGGCCGACGGCGAGCTCGTGCTCGACGACGTCTCCGTCCGCGCGCCCGGTCGGGAGGTGGAGGCTCCGGCGCACCTGTCGGCGCGCATCCCGCTCGGCACCGGCGCTCGGGGTGGTGGCCGCGTCGTGGCCCTGCGCGGGCCCAGCGGCGCGGGCAAGTCGACGCTGGTGCTGCTGCTGCTCGGTCTGCTGCGCCCCGACGCCGGACGCGTCGCGATCCGGACCGGGGACACCGCACCGTCCGACCTCGCGGACTCCCCGGCGTGGTGGGACCGGGTCGCCTGGGTGCCGCAACGGCCCGCGGTCGGCCCCGGCACCGTGCACGACGTCGTCACGGACGGCGTCGACGTGCCCCTGGCAGCGCTGGACGCGGCCGCGGCGACCACCGGGCTCGACGCCGTCCTGGCCGATCTCCCCGCCGGCTGGGACACACCGGTCGGGCTCGGCGGCGCCGGTCTGAGCGTCGGTCAGCGCCAGCGGGTGGCGCTGACCCGTGCGCTCGTCGGTACCGCCGACCGGCCCGTCGTCGTCCTGGACGAACCGACCGCGCACCTCGACGCCCGCGGCGAGCAGGTGGTGCTCGACACGGTGCGCGCCTGGCGTGACGCCGGACGGACGGTCGTCGTGGTGGCGCACCGGGCCTCGTTGCTGGCGTTGGCGGACCAGGTGGTCGACGTCGAGGCGAGGACGGCGGTGGGCTCGTGAGCGACCCGTTGGTGCGCATCGCACCGCTGCTGGAGATCCGCTGGCCCCGCGTGGCCCGGGCCGTCCTGCTCGGCACCGCCACGCTCGTGTGCGCGATCGGGCTGGCGGCGGCCGCCGCGTGGCTCATCGCCCGTGCCTCCCAGATGCCGCCGGTGCTCGTGCTGTCCGTCGCGACCGTCGGCGTGCGGGCGTTCGGCACCGGGCGGGCGTTCTTCCGCTACCTCGAACGCCTGGCCTCGCACGACGTCGCCCTGCGTGGCATGGCGGCCCTGCGCGCGAACCTCTACGACCGCCTGGCCCGTGGGGGCGCCGACGTCGTGGCCCTGCGCCGCGGGGACCTGCTCGCCCGCGTCGGGCGTGACGTCGACGACGTGGGCGACGTCGTCGTGCGAGCGCTCGTCCCCGGTGCGGTCGCCGTCGTGGCCGGGCTGGGCTCGGTGGTCCTGGTGGGGGTGTTCCTGCCCGCGGCGGGGGCCGTGCTGCTCGCCTGCCTGCTGCTGACCGGCGTGCTCGCGCCCTGGCTGGCATCGCGGGCGTCGGCGTCGGTCGAGCTGCGCGGCGCCGCCGCCCGCGGCGAGGTGTCCGCCCGGACGCTGGAGCTGTTGGAGGACGGTCAGCAGCTGAGGGTGGCCGGGCACCTGAACGCCCGGACCGCCGGGCTGCGGGCAGCGGACCGGCGCCTCGCCGCGGCCACCGACGACGGCGCCCGGATCGCCGGCGTGTCCGCGGCGATCGAGGCCGGCGCCCAGACCCTGGCGGTGCTGGGCTGCCTGCTGCTCGGCATCCCGGCGGCGCTGGCCGGCGACCTGGCCGCGACCGAGCTCGCCGTCGTCGTCCTGACACCGCTCGCGGTGTTCGAGGTGACGACGGCGCTGCCCGGGGCCGCGGTGCAGCTGCGCCGGTCCCGCGAGGCCGCTCGGCGCCTGCTCGAGCTGCTGCCCGCGGACGCCCCGCACCCCGCCGACCCGCCGGCGTCGGCGGCCGCAGACGCAGCGCTGCTGGAGCTCGACGACGTCGCCGCGGGCTGGTCGGGGACACCGGTCGTCAGCGACGTTGGTCTTTCGCTGCGTCCCGGCTCGGTCGTGGCGCTCGCCGGACCGTCCGGCGTGGGCAAGACGACGCTGCTGCTGACGGCCGCCGGTCTCCTGGCGCCGGTGAGCGGATGCGTCCGCGGCGCCGGGCTGTTCGTCGCCGAGGACGGGCACGTCTTCGGCACCACGGTGCTGGAGAACCTGCGGGTCGCCCGCGCCGACCTCACCGAGGCCGAGGCCCGCGAGGCCCTGGACGCCGTCGGGCTCACCGCCTGGCTGGCGGCGCTGCCCGAGGGGCTCGGGACGACGCTCGGCACGGGCGGGACCGACGTCTCCGGCGGGGAGCGCCGTCGGCTCCTGATCGCCCGCGCCCTGCTGGCCCCGCACAGGGTGCTGCTCGTGGACGAGCCCGCGGAGCACCTCGACGCCGCCACCGCCGACGCGCTGGTGGGGACGCTGGCCGCGATCGCTCGCGCGACCGGACGCGCCGTCGTCGTCGCCTCCCACCGGCTGTCTCCCCTGGCGGCTGCCGACGAGGTGCTGCTGCTCGGCCGTCCCGACGCCGACGGCCAGGAGGCACGCGTCGTCGCCCGGGGTCGCCACGACGACCTGCTGGCCGGCGTGCCGGACTACCGCTGGGCGACCGCCCAGGAGTCGCCCGCCGCCCTCGCCTAGCCCCACACCACGGCGCTGTGGGTGCACGACGCGCCGTCGTGCCCCACGGCCCGACGGCGCGTCGTGCACCCACAGGCGTCGGCAGGGCGGGGACGACCCCGAGGCCGGGCCCGGCGGGACAGCACGGGTTCAGGGTCACGACCAGGGTGTTCCCTGGTCCGCGCGGATTCTCGCGTCCGTAGCGTCGGCCCCATGATCAGGATCGACTCACTCGTCAAGCGTTACGGCGACTTCGCCGCCGTCGACGACGTCACGTTCACGGCGCTCCCCGGCCGCGTCACCGGGTTCCTCGGTCCGAACGGGGCCGGCAAGTCCACGACGCTGCGGATCCTCACCGGCCTGGCCGAGCCCACGGCCGGCCGGACGACGGTGCTGGGACGCCGGTACGCCGACCTGCCCAACCCCGGTCTCGACGTCGGCGTGCTCCTGGACGCCTCGGCCCAGCACGCCGGCCGGACCGGTCGCGAGACCCTCGTGCTCGCCCAGCGGACCATGGGCCTGCCCGACGCCCAGGTGGACGCCATGCTGGACCTCGTCGGGCTCACACCGGCCGAGTCGAAGCGCCGCGTGCGCGACTACTCGCTGGGCATGCGCCAACGCCTCGGCATCGCCACCGCCCTGCTCGGCGACCCGCAGGTGCTGATCCTCGACGAGCCCGCCAACGGGCTCGACCCGGCCGGCATCCGCTGGATGCGCGACCTGCTGCGGGGGTTCGCCGACGACGGCGGCACGGTGCTGCTCTCCAGCCACCTGCTGGCCGAGATCGAGATGATCGCCGACGACATCGTCGTCATCGGGCACGGGCGGATCGTGGCCTCCGGCACCCAGGCCGAGCTGCTGGCCGGTGCGGGCACCCTGGTACGGGCCGACGACGAGGCCTCGCTCGCCGCGGCGCTCACGGCGGCGGGACACCTGGCCGACCCCGGGCCGACGGGCGGCGTCGCCACGGACGCCGACCCGGCCGCCACGGGCCGGATCGCCCACACCGCCGGGATCCCCCTCACCGAGCTCCGCGCCGCCGACGGGGCGGGCCTCGAGCAGATCTTCCTCGACCTCACCGCGGACGACCAGCGCGACCCGGCCGCCCCGCGCGCCCACGCCCCCGCCACGACCGCCGGAGTCCCCGCATGAACGCCGCACCCGCCACGACCTCGCCCGCCAGGGCTCTGGCAGCCAGGCCCGCCCCGATCGCCCCTCGCCCGCCGATCCCGGTACGCCGGCTCGTCGACGTCGAGCTGCGCAAGCTGGCCGACACCCGGTCCAGCCGATGGCTCCTGGCCGCGGTGGGTGCCATCGTCGTCCTGGTCGTCGTCGCGCTCGGCGTCTGGGGAACGGACCAGGAGGTGGCGTTCTCCTCGCTGGTGAGCAACACCGCGTTCCCGCTGCAGCTCCTGCTGCCGCTGGTGGCCGTGCTCGCCGTCACCGGGGAGTGGAGCCAGCGAGGGGCGCTGACCACGTTCGCGCTGGTACCCCGGCGTGACCGGGTGATGGCCGCCAAGGCCGTCGCCGCGGTGCTGGTCTCGCTGGCGGCCACCGCCCTGTCGTTCGCGGCCGGCGCCGTGGGTACGCTCGTGACCGCCCAGGTTCGCGGCATCAAGGCCACGTGGGACCTTCCGCCCGACCTGGCGCTGCGCCTCGTGCTGGCGAACCTCGTCGCGGTGGCCTTCGGATTCGTCGTGGCCGTCGTGATCCGCAGCTCCGCACCCGCGCTGGTGTCCTACCTCGCGTTCATGCTCGTCGTGCCCATGCTGTCGGGCGTCGCCGCCGGACTGTTCGGATGGTGGGCCGAGCACGGCGCCTGGCTGGACCTGTCGTGGGCGATGCAGTTCGTCGGGTCGCCCGAGATCACCGGCGAGCAGTGGGCGCAGGTCGGGACGTCGGCCCTGCTGTGGATCGCCCTTCCACTGGTGCTGGGGATGCGGCGGCTGCTGCGCGTGGAGATCCGCTGACGAGCAGGCGCCGGGCCCCGCTACGGCACGCGCAGCTCGCTCAGCGGATCACGGCAGGCGGCCCACCAGGCAGGCACGGCACTGACGATCACGGGCGTCGTGGCCAGCACCATCGTCACCGATGCTGCATAGACGCCACCGGGAAGCGGGTGCCCTGCCTGCCAGAGCCAGACGGTACCGGCAGCGGCGCCGAGCCCGGCACCGACGACGGAGAGGACTGCGACCTGGGCCACGACCAGGGTGACGATCATGCGGCGTGTGGCGCCGAGTGCACGGCGGCGGCCGAAGTCCCGGCGGCGGATCAAGGCAGCACCCCAGACGACGAGGGTCACGACCGAGACGGCGGCGGCCAACGCGCCGAGCACCATCGTCCGGCTCTGCGCCGTCAGCTCACCGTCGACGACCCCGGCCGCCCGTGCCAGATCCTCGGAGGCCTGGATCATCAGGTTGGGCGCCGGAACCTCCCTGAGCTCCTGGGTGAGCAGATCCTTGACCACGGCGACATCGTCCGGGGTCCGAGCGACGACGACGAGGCTGGCGAGGCGGGCGTGCGGGGCGCTGGAGACATCCACCGTGCGGATCACCAAGGGGTCGTAGGAACGCAGCGCCTCGGGCAGTTCCTGCTCACCCACCACGAGGTAGTCGACACCGGTCATCGGTTCCCTCACGACCCCGCGGCCAGAGATGCCCAGCCCGGTGGCGGACGAGTCCGTCACGACGACCTGTTCGAGCCCCGCGACCGACGGACCGGCATGATTCGCTTGGAGACCGTAGACGGCTCGGAGCGCCACCAGGTTGCCGGCAGGATTCGCTGCTGCCCGGACGTCGACGGCGGGCCCCAGCCCGACCGCGGACTCGACGGCGTCGTACCCCTCCAGACGCGGCACGACGTCGGCGGTGAGCCCGGAAGCGTCGTCCCCACTGACCGCCGCCGTCAAGGTGCGCGTCGCGACCGTGTCGAGCCGCGCGATCACCTGGTCCTGTGCGCCGGCAGTTCGGCCGGCTGTGACGAGCACCGTGGTCGTCGCGCCGAGCACCACGAGGAGCGTGACCAGCGAGACGACCCGTTGAGCACGCACCGAGACCAGCGTCTCCCGAAGCATCGCAGCGGCGACGACGAACAGACGTCTCACCGCTCTTCGAACCTGACGTGGACGTCGGCCCGCGCCGCGACCTCCGCGTCGTGAGTGACGAGGACGACGCACCCCCCGGCTGCCGCGTGCGAGCGGAGCGCGGACAGGACGACGTCTGCGCTGGCCGGATCCAGGTTGCCCGTGGGTTCGTCGGCAAACACGATCTCCGGCGAGGTCAGGAGGGCCCGGCACAACGCGATGCGTTGGGCTTGACCGCCGGAGAGCTGACCAGGTCGGCGTCGCAACGGGACCTCGACTCCCACCGTGCCGAGCAGCTCCTGCGCACGTCGGAGGTATCGACGCGGATCCTCGTGACGGTACAGAGCGGACTCGACGACATTGTCGAGCACGCTGCGCGTCGGATCCAGAGCAGCGTCCTGGAAGACGAACCCGAAACGACGGGCTCGTACCCTGGCGCGGTCCGGGTCGGGGAGATGGTCGACTCGCCGCCCGTCGATCAGGACGCGCCCCCTCGCGGGCCGGGTGAGAAGGGCCAGCAGGTAGAGCCGCGTCGACTTCCCGCACCCGGACGGCCCGGTCATCGCCGTGAGAGTTCCCCGCTCGAAGGTCTGCGACCAGTTGCCCATGATGGGAGCCTGCGCGCCCGGGTAGCAGAACGACACGCCCTCGGCGGCAAGCGCTGCGGCGGTCACGGCGCGGCCGATCCCGAGACGGGCGCACGGTTCGAGGTGCCCTGGCCGACAGGTACGCGCATCCGTGTCCCAGGATCGATTCCCCCCACGACTGCTTCGCCACCCACGACCGCGTCGACCGTGACGTCGACGACCGTGCCGTCCTCCAGGGTGACGACCGTGGTCCCCTGCCCACCGACCGCGATCGCAGCAGCAGGCACCGTGGTGCCCGTCGTCGGCGGTGTCACCACAACCCGGGCGGGGACGATCTGATCACCGCCCACGGCCACGTCCTCGTACCACGTGTCACAGACGCTCTTGCGACCGTCGGCCGCTTCTATCCTCGCCGTGGCGGTGCCGGACGTGACGTCATCGCTGGTGACGATCTGCCCGATCACCCCGGTCAGCTCCTTCGGCCCGGAATCGATCTCGACCGTCATGCCCGGCTCCACGAGCCGCAACTGGTCCTCGGGGATCGTCAGGTCGAACCGCGCCTTGGAAGACAACACGGCAGCCACCTCGGTCCCTGGACCGACGTGAGAGCCGATGGCCCCCTCCTCCACCCAGTCGACCACGCCGGGCAGCCCCGGAACGAAGACGACCTGGCCGAGCGGCACATCACCCGTGCTGGGTAGCCCCACCTGTTCCTGCCACTCGCGGACCTCCTGCACGGTGCGCGCACCGAACTTCCCATCTGCCGGAGCTGACCGAATCCCGGCAGTGATCAACGCCTCCTGCAGCTGGCGAACGTCGGCTCCCTCGACGTCGCGGCGAAGCTCACGGAACGCCGGAACCCGCCCGGAGACGGCCACGACAGGAACGAGGTCCACGGAGTACAAGCGATCACCGGGCCGGACGATCTCACCTTGGCCCACGAGTCGTTCGGTGAGGACACCGTCCAGGGAGTTCGCCACCATGGCACCGACGTCCCTGCTCGCAGTGACATCGAGCCGGATCGACCGCGAGATGGTTCCCTCCGTGGCCTCGGCAACCGCGAATGCAGCATTCTCCACCGGAGCCGACGGAGGCGACAGGAGCACCGCGAGAGCCGCGCCGAGACCAGCACCCACCACGAGCAGGGCGACGAACAACAGCGCCGGGGGAAGGACACCCCGTCTGCGGAGCAGCCTTCGACCGAGCGTGCTCATGAGCGAGCCCCGCTCGCAGCGGGCGGTGTCACGGCTGCGGGCACGTCGCGGTCACCTCGCTCCAGTCGGCATCAGCGGGAAGCTCGGCATGCGGTAGCCAGGGTCCCCCGTCTCCGTAGTAGGAGTCGATGAAGACGTTCTCCGAGGGCGGATCGGAGATACTGAACCCCATGCCCTCAAGACACTTCTTCGACTGGAGCTGGGAGCGGTAGACCGCTCCCAAGTCCGCCCTGGACAAGGGAACCGCGCCCGGTTGCGAACCGGCCTCCTGCTCGCACGCGGCCAAGACGTCGTGGAATGCGTCGCGCTGCTCCGTCGGTAAGGAATCGACCGAGATGCTGTTCTGAGGGCCGACCTCGACACCTTCCCAGCCCTGGTCTCGGGCGCATCGCGCCACGGTCTCGACCCATTGCCCTGCGCCCGGTTCCTCGAGACCAGATCCGCATCGGCCCGCTCCGCCGAGACGTCCGCCTCGTCGTTCGCGACGAGCGAGCTTCCTTGATCGAGACCAGGGTCTGGCTGCGGGCTCTCACTCTCCGTGCTGGCGGCGCAACCCGCCACAAGAAGGAGGCCGACCAGGGCGGTCGCCAGGCGTCGCACTTATACCCTCACGCAGGTTCCGCTCGCGGACTGCATTCCACCGTCGGTCGTGACGCTCCACCAGGACTCCCAGTTCGGGCTGTCGCTGTGGCGAGATCCATACTTGCTCGTCGACTTGTAGGTCAGGCCGTTGTAGAAGACGCCGTACCCACCGCCGGGCGGGTAGTGATGGGTCGTGCCGTAGCTGGTGGCGTGTGTCCTGCCGATCTGGTTGTAGGCACAGTTCCTGGTACCGCTCTCGGAGGCGGCCTGGGTAACGGTCGCACCTCCGACGACCATGGCGATCGCCACGACGCCGGTCAGGATCCTTCGAGCACGCATGCGTAACTCCCACTACGTGGAATCACATTGCCGCACTCACAATACTGACAATACAGACAATAATCAATCAAGCAGGCAAGAAACCCCAGGTAGGGCGCCGAGGTGTGCCGACCCTCGCACCGGCAAGGAGGCGCTCCAGACTTCGTCACGCTCCCAGCAGCACCATCGCCGCCGACCGTCCCGGGATCCCGCTGACTCCCCCGCCGCGGCGTGCGCCGGCTCCGGCGAGCAGCACCCGCGGGTGCACGGTCTCGACGCCCCACGATCCCGGGGCGTCGAGACCGGCGTCGACCAGCCCCGGCCCGTCCGCGTCGTCGTGGGCCCACGGCCACGACAGGTCACGGTGGAAGATGTGCCCGCCCGGCAGCCCCACCGATCGTTCGATGTCCACCGGCGTGCGGGCCTCCACGCAGGGCTCGCCGCCGGGGCCGTGCCACAGCACGTCCTCGATCGGCTCGGCGAGCACGGAGTCCAGCGATCGCAGCGTCGCCGCGAGCGCCGCCTCCCGAGCGCCGTCGTCGTCCGCGCGGAAGAGCCGGGCCGGCATGTGCAGCCCGAAGAGGGTGAGCGTCTGCGCCCCGGCCGCGCGCAGCTCCGGTCCGAGGATCGAGTCGTCGGTCAGGGAGTGGCAGTAGATCTCGCAGGGCGGCACCTCGGGGATGCGTCCTGCCGCCGCCTGGGCGTGGGCGGCCTGGAGCTGGTCGTACGACTCGTTGACGTGGAAGGTGCCGCTGAACGCCGCGACCGGGTCGACGTCCTCGCGCAGCCGTGGCAGCCGCCGCAGCAGCAGGTTGACCTTGAGCTGGGCACCCTCGGGCACGGCGGCAGTGCTGCGGCCCGACGGCGCCGCACCGGCGGCGTCGAGCAGCGCGTCCAGCGTGGCGGGTGCCGCCCCGCTGAGGACCGCGCCGGCCACGGCGCCGTGCGTGACGCCGTCGTCGTCCGTCCAGCTCACCTGCGCGTCGGTCGCCGCCGTACCCGGGTCGACGGCGGTCACGGTGGCGCCGGTGACGATCGTCGCCCCGGCCGCGAGCGCCGCGTCCCGCAGCGCACCGGACACGGCCCCCATCCCGCCGACGGGCACGTCCCAGTCCCCCGTGCCGCCGCCGATGACGTGGTACAGGAAGCAGCGGTTCTGGATCAGCGAGGTGTCCTCGAGGTCGGCGAACGTCCCGATGAGCCCGTCGGTCGCGGCCACGCCCCGCACGACGTCGGAGGCGAACCGGGAGCGCAGGGTCTCGCCGAGCGGTTGCTCGACGACGGCGCGCCAGGTGGCGTCGTCGTCCACCCGCGCGCGGGCCTCGCGGCGGCTGAGCAGCGGCTCGGTGACGGACCCGAACAACCGGGCGGCCATCCGCCCGAGGTCGGCGGAGAAGGACTGCCAGGCCGCGTGGTCGGCTCCGGCGCCGAGCGCCTCGAACGAGGCCCGCGTGACGTCGTCGGACCCGGTGTCCACGAGCAGCCCGCGGTCTCCGACGGGGGTGTACGAGGAGTACCGGCGCCGGCGCAGGGTGAGGCCCAGGCCGAGCTCGTCGACGACCTGGCGCGGCATCAGCGAGACCAGGTAGGAGTACCGCGACAGCCGCGCGTCCACCCCGTCGAACACCCGCGCCGAGACGGCCGCCCCGCCCACGTGGCCCAGACGTTCCAGCACCAGCACCGAGCGGCCGGCCCGCGCGAGGTAGGCGGCGGCGGTCAGTCCGTTGTGGCCCCCGCCGACGACCACGGCGTCGTAGCGGGCGGCGGTGCGGGACGCGGTGGCGGGTTCCATGCGAGTCATCGTGGCACGGCGGGTAACGTCACCGGCGTGAAGATCCTCGTGCCGAGCAACGTGCCCTTCGACCTGACGATCGACGTCGAGGGGGTCGAGGTCGCGCCGTACGTGATGCGCGACCCCGTGCCCGAGGAGCACACCGACGCCGAGGCGATCGTCACCTGGGCGAGCCCGCAGCGCGTCATGGACGACGCGGCGCGACGGCTGACGGACCTGCGCTGGGTCCAGACCCTCAACGCCGGGCCGGACCAGGCGCTCGCCACCGGGTTCGCCCCGGGGGTCGTCATCGCCTCCGGCCGCAGCCTGCACGACGCCACCGTGGCCGAGCACACCCTCGCCCTGCTCCTGGCGTCCGTGCGGCGGATCGACCGCACGCTGGCGGCGCAGCGCCACCACGAGTGGGATCGGGACCTGGGCCGCGAGCAGGCGCGCGACGAGCGGGCGTTCACGCTGCACGGCGCGCACGTGGTGGTCTGGGGGTTCGGGTCCATCGCGGCGCGCCTGGCCCCGCTGCTGGAGGCGCTCGGTGCGCGGGTGTCCGGTATCGCGTCGTCCGACGGCGAGCGGTACGGCCACCCGGTGGCCGGCCGGGACCGGCTGGCCGAGGTGCTGCCCAACG
This sequence comes from Isoptericola aurantiacus, assembly GCF_044769875.1. NCBI lineage: Bacteria > Bacillati > Actinomycetota > Actinomycetes > Micrococcales > Promicromonosporaceae > Isoptericola > Isoptericola aurantiacus. Next base: position 96,496 of record NZ_JBJBAE010000006.1, on the reverse strand, counting down.
CCGACGTGCTGATCTCGCTGCTGCCCGCCACCGAGGCCACCCACCACGCCCTGGACGCCGACGTGCTCTCGCTGCTGCCCGCGCACGCCCGGTTCGTCAACGCCGGACGCGGCGCCACCGTGGACGAGGCGGCGCTCGCCGCGGCGCTGCGCGCGGGGACGCTGGCCGGGGCGGCCCTTGACGTCACCGAGACCGAACCGCTGCCGGCGGACTCGGAGCTGTGGGACGCGCCGCACCTGATCCTCACCCCGCACGTGGCCGGCGGCCGGCCGCAGGGCGCCGCCGCGTTCGTCACCGCGCAGGTGGAGCGCTGGCTCGACGGCGGGGCCGCAGCGCTGGAGAACGTCGTCGAACGCTGATCAGGCGGCGACGCGGCGGCGCTTGCGGTGCCGGCGCTCCTGGACCGCCGTCGCGATGATCGTCACGGCGAAGAGCAGGCCGACCGACCGCAGCCGGTCCTCGGGCGAGGTGGTGGCCAGCACCATGACGAGCAGGCCGAGCACCACCCCGAGGTAGAGGACGAACCAGCCGTGGCGCCGCGGGTCGCCGTCGTCGTGGGCCGACCAGTAGCGGGTCGTGAGCGCCGACGCCGCCGTCGGGCCGAGGATGGTCATGAGGGAGCCGAGGCTGTCGGCGTCGAGCACGGGGTCTCCCGTCCGGCGCGAGGGGGGGAAGGGTCGCCGCCGAGCATAGTGGCCGGGCCCGCTACCAGCGGCCGTGGCGCGGGCGCGGCTGGCACCGCGGGCAGGTGAAGGAGGAGCGGTTCATGAACTCCTCGCGGCGCACCGGCGTCCCGCAGCGCAGGCACGGCTCGCCCGCCCGGGCGTAGACGGCCAACGACCGCGAGAAGTAGCCGGAGGAACCGTTGACGTCGACGTACAACGCGTCGAAGCTCGTCCCGCCCTGGCCCAGCGCCTCGGTCATGACCTCGGTGGCGGCGTCGAGCACGCGACGCACCACCGGACGCGTCATGGCGTCGGTGGCGCGGGCGTAGTGCACGCGGGCGCGCCACAGCGCCTCGTCGGCGTAGATGTTGCCCACTCCGGAGGTGACGGTCTGGTCCAGCAGCGCACGCTTGATGCCGGTCCGACGACGGCGGATCCGCTCCACGAGGCGGTCCCGGTCCAGCGCGGGGTCCAGCAGGTCGCGCGCGATGTGGGCCACCGGCTCCGGTACGGCGGCCAGCGGGCTGCCGTACCCGCCGGGCGCACCGTCCGGCGTCGGGGCCAGGTCCGCCACGGACAGGTGACCGAAGGTCCGCTGGTCGACGAAGTCGAGGTAGCGGGCCCCCGACGGCGCGCCGTCCAGGTGCAGCCGGACACGGCGGTGCGGGTGCGCCCACTCCCCCGCGACCGCCGGGTCGCGCACGAGGAGCTGCCCGGACATGCCCAGGTGCGCCAGCAGCGCGGACGCGGGAGCGCCGTCGGGGCCGGTGCCGGCCAGCGGGAGCCAGAGGTACTTCCCGCGGCGGGCGGCACCGATGATGCGAGCGCCGCGGAGCTGGTCGGTGAACGCGGCCGGGCCGCCGTCGTGCCGCCGCACCGAGTAGTCCCGGAACACCTCGGCGTCGCGCACCACGGCACCCACGACGAGTCGGTCGAGGCCGTCGCGGACGGTCTCGACCTCGGGGAGCTCAGGCACCGGAGGGCTGCTCCGCGCCGTCGTCGGACGTGCCGCCGTCCGGGGCACCGCTGTCCGGCGCACCGCCGGGGGCCGCCTCGCCCGGCAGGGGCAGCGCCGTCACGGCACGGTAGGCCTGCTCGGCCGCCGCCTGCTCGGCGTGCTTCTTGGCCGTACCGACGCCCATGCCGATGACCGGCCCCGCGGTGACCTGCGCACTGAACCTGCGCGCGTGCTCGGGCCCCTCGCCCGTCACCTCGTAGACCGGGGCGGTGAACCCGCGCTCGGCGGCGGCCTCCTGCAGGGAGGTCTTCCAATCCAGGCCCGCGCCGAGATCGGCCGCGGCGTCCATCGTCGCGTCGACCAGCCGGTGCACGAGCTCGCGTGCCGTCTCCAGGCCGTGCGACAGGTACGTCGCGCCGAGCAGGGCCTCGACCGTGTCCGACAGGATCGAGTCCTTGTCGAAGCCGCGCGTGCGCAGCTCGCCCTTGCCCAGCAGCACGTAGCTGCCCAGGTCGAGCCGGCGCGCGACCGCCGCCAGGGACCGCTGCGAGACCGTCGCCGCCCGCATCTTCGCCAGCGCACCCTCGGACTTGTCCGGGTGCCGCCGGTACAGCGCCTCGGTCACCACCAGTCCCAGCACCGTGTCCCCGAGGAACTCGAGCCGCTCGTTGGTGGGGATGCCGCCGGCCTCGTGCGCGAACGACCGGTGCGTCAGCGCAAGCACGAGAAGCTCGGGATCCAGGTGGACCCCGAGCTTCTCGAGAAGAGCGGTCGGCTCCGGACGATTCCGGGTGCCGCGCGGGTGCATGTCAGCCCGCGTGCTCGGTGCGCAGCGCCTCGGCGTACTGGCGGTCCTTGTACGCGCCGCAGGTGGGGCACGCGGCGTGGGACAGCTTCTGCCCCTTGCAGTTCGGGCAGGTGGCGAGGGGCGCCGCGGTGGTCTTCCACTGCGAGCGGCGCGCACGGGTGTTGCTGCGCGACATCTTGCGCTTGGGAACAGCCACGGTCAGCTCTCTTTCGTCTCGTCGGACACGCTCGACTCCTCGAGCATGGTCTGCAGCGCCGCCCAGCGAGGGTCGACGACGTCATGGTGGTGCTCGGGGTCGTCCTCGAGCCGCGCTCCGCACTCGGAGCACAGGCCGGGGCAGTCCTGCCGGCACAGCGGTTGAAATGGTAGTGCAGTCACGAGCGAATCCCGAACCACGGGTTCGAGGTCCGCCAGGTCGTCCGTCAGCTCGGGCTCGTCCTCGGCGTCCTCGTCACCGGCGTCGTCGGCCGCCTCGGCCCGCTCCGGGTAGACGAACAGCTCCTGGACGCGCACCGTGACCTCGTCACGGACCTCGTCCAGGCAGCGGACGCACTCGCCCACCGCCGTGCCGCGCACGACCCCGGTGACCAGCACACCCTCCAGCACGGCCTCGAGCCGCAGCCCGAGCGTGAGGTCCGCACCCTCGGGCACGCCGATGACCGCCGTCCCCAGGTCGGCAGGTGCGGCGACGACGCGCGCGACCTCCCGCATGGTGCCGGGACGCCGCGAGAGCTCGTGCGTGTCGAGCACGAGCGGCGAGCGCTTCTCGGTGGTGATGACGAACTCCTGGGATGACAGGCCGGGCGCGCCGATGACGGCGTGCGGCCGGTGGGGTGGGTGCACCGGTGGTTTCCGGTGGTGGGCGGCCCGAACGGGCCAACGCCACAGTCTACGCGATCGCCCGACGGCGTCCAACGGGCCGTGGACGTGATCTGTGCAACGCCGCCGCCGGCGTCGCGCGCCGCTCAGGCGGTGCGGCGGTCCGCGCCGTCGCCCTCCCCCGGCCAGTCCGGGTCGGGCACCGCGTCCCAGCGCACCCGCGGCGCGTCGCGCAGCCGCTCGGCGAGCCGGGCGCGCCCGGCCTGCACCTGGCCGCTCAGCCGGCCCAGGTCCGCCTCGAAGTCGGCGAGCCGGCTGTCGCAGTACTCGTCGGCGTCGGCCCGCAGACCCTCGGCCTTCTGCCGGGCCTCGGCGACGATCTCGGCGGCGCGGGACTCGGCCTGCACCACCACCTGCTCGTCCTGGACCAGCTCGAGCGCCCGGGCCCGCGCGGTCGCCAGGATCTCCTCGGCCTTGCGGTGCGCCTGCTCCAGCGTGTGCTCGGCGTCGGCGAGCACCTGGTCGGCGCGGGCGACCTGCGTCGGCAGGTTCTGGCGCAGCTCGTCGACGAGGCCGAGCGCCTGGTCGCGGTCGACCTTGACGTTCGTCGACAGCGGTGACGTCCGCGCGTTCTCGACCAGGGCGGACAGGTCGTCGATGATCTCGAGCAGACCGGCCGTCGGGTTCTGGGTGGTGTCGGTCATCTCGTGCTCCTCACGCTCGGTGCGCGATCGCGGCGCGCACCGCCTCGGCCGCGGCGGGCGGCACCAGGTCGTCGATCGGCCCGCCGTGCCGGGCGATGTCCTTGACCAACGACGACGCCACGTGGGCGTAGCGCTGGTCCCCCGGCACGAACACGGTCTCCACGCCGCTCAGGTGTCGGTTCATCAGGGCCATGGGCAGCTCGCCGTCGAAGTCCGCCCCGCCGCGCAGGCCCTTGACGACGGCGGCGGCCCCCACCCGGCGGCAGAAGTCGGTCAGCAGGCCGGGAACCTGCTCCACGCGGACCTCGGCGAGCTCGGGATCGTCGTCCAGGGCCGCACGGGCGAGCTCGACACGCTCCTCGGCCTCGAGCAGGGCGTTCTTGGCGGCGTTGCGGGCCACGCCCACCACCACGACGTCGAACAGGCGGTTCGCGCGCCGCACGACGTCGAGGTGACCGAGCGTGATGGGGTCGAAGGACCCGGGACAGACTGCGATGCTCACGCGGCCACCGTAGGCGGACCGGTCACGAATCGGCGGGATTTGTCTCGGCGTCGCGCGGTTCGGCGTAGTGCACCGTGGTGTCCCCGTAGGTCTTGGCGGCGAACGGTGCGAGGCCGGGCGGCCAGCCCGGCTCCCCGCTGCGCCGGGCCCGCTCCACGACCACGACGGCGTCCGACCCCAGGACGCCCGGTGCCGCCAGATCGGCGAGGATCGCGTCCAGCGCGGGGCCGGGCAGGTCGTAGGGCGGGTCCAGGAACACCAGGTCGAACCGGGGCGCACCGCCACCCCCGTCGGCGGCGAGCCGCGCCACGCAGCGTTCGGCCGGTTCGGCGAGAACCCGCACGGTGTGCCCGAGCCCGAGGGAGGACACGTTGCGGCGGGCGACGTCCGCCGCCCTGCGGGCCGCGTCCACGAGCACGACCTCGGCCGCGCCGCGGCTCGCGGCCTCGATGCCGAGCGCCCCGGAACCCGCGAACAGGTCGAGGACACGGGCGTCGGCCAGCACCCCGAGGTGCTCCAGCCGGGAGAACAGCGCCTCGCGCACCCTCTCGCTGGTGGGCCGCGTGCCCGACGGCGGGACGGCGAGCGAGCGCCCGCCGAGGGTTCCGGCGACGATCCTGGTCATGGCCACGAGGGTAGCCGCGCACCGGCGCCGCGCCCTCACGTCCGCTCCAGGAACTCCTCCTGCTCGGAGTCGAGCTGGACGGCGATCGCGCGGGCCAGCTCCGGGTGGCCTTCCAGGTCCGGGTCGGCATCCACGACGCCGGCAGCCTCCGTGCGGGCCTCGGCGATGAGATCGGCGTCCTTGACGACCCGCAGCAGCCGCAGCGAGCTGGTCCGCCCGGACTGCGCGGCGCCCAGGACGTCACCCTCGGACCGCAGCTCCAGGTCGAGCGTGGCCAGCTCGAACCCGTCCGTGGTGTCCGCGAGCGCCTCCACCCGGGCGGCCGCCGGTGTCCCCGGCCGGGCCGTGGAGACCAGCAGGCACAGACCGTGGTCCCTGCCGCGCCCGATGCGTCCCCGCAGCTGGTGGAGCTGGGAGATGCCGAACCGGTCGGCGTCGAAGACCACCATCACGGTCGCCTCGGGGACGTCCACCCCGACCTCGACGACGGTGGTCGAGACCAGCACGGGCGCCTCCCCCGCGGCGAAGCGGGCCATGGCGGTGTCCTTGTCGGCCGCGGCCATCTGGCCGTGCAGCACCCCGATCTCGACGCCGTCGAGCCGTGGGGTCGAGCGGAGCATGTCGGCCACCTCGAGCACGGCGCGCAGCGGTGCCCGGTCCGGCGCCTCGCCGTCGGAGATCTCGAGGAACTCGGGCACGTCGTCGAACTCCGCCGCGGCCCGGCGTGACCGCCCGGGTGCGCCGTCGTCCCCGTCGAGCGCGACGTCGTCGTCCGGGTGGATGCGCGGGCACACGACGTAGGCGCGCCGCCCGGCGTCGACCTCCTCGCGGACCTTCTCCCAGACGCGTTCCATCCAGCGCGGGTTGTCCGCGGGGACCACGTGGGAGTCCGTACCGGACCGCCCGGCCGGGATCTGGGTCAGGGTCGACGTCGTCAGGTCGCCGAACACCGTCATCGCGACCGTGCGCGGGATCGGGGTGGCCGTCATGACGAGCAGGTGCGGGGCCACGCGCGCCTTGGCCCGCAGGGCGTCGCGCTGCTCGACCCCGAAGCGGTGCTGCTCGTCGACCACGACCAGTCCGAGGTCGGCGAACTGCACCTGGTCGCCCAGCAGGGCGTGGGTGCCGACGACGATCCCGGCCTCCCCGCTCGCGGCCTCCAGCAGCGCGCTCTTGCGGGCCGCGGCCCCCAGGGACCCCGTCAGGAGCGCGACCCGGGTGCCGTTCGCGGCGCCGCCGAGCAGGCCACCCTCGGCCAGCGGACCGAGCATCGACCGCAGGGTCCGCGCGTGCTGGGCGGCCAGCACCTCGGTGGGCGCGAGCAGCGCGGCCTGACCGCCGGCGTCGACCACCTGGAGCATGGCGCGCAGCGCGACGATCGTCTTGCCGGAGCCGACCTCGCCCTGCAGGAGCCGCTGCATGGGCCGGGCACGGGCCAGGTCGGCGGCGATCTCGGCGCCGACGGCGTGCTGCCCGTCGGTGAGCGTGAAGGGCAGGGCGGCGTCGAAGTCGGCCAGCGTCCCGTCGGCCCGGGCGGGCCGTGCCGTGGCCTCCTCGGCGGCGGCGGCCGCACGTCGCTGCGCCAGGGCGGCCTGCAGCACGAACGCCTCCTCGAAGCGCAGGCGGCGGCGCCCGGACTGCCAGTGCGGGGCCGAGTCCGGGACGTGCACGGCACGCAGGGCGTCCAACCGGCTCGGCAGCCCGAGGCGGGCGCGCACCTCGTCCGGGACGGGGTCGGGGACGTCCTGCGCGCCCAGCGGGTCCAGCACCGTGCGCACGGCCCGCTGGATCCGCCAGGTCGGCACCGACGCGGTCGCCGGGTAGATCGGGATCGGCCGGGAAGCCTCGGTGAGGGCCTCCTCGTCGTCGTCGGCGTCGACGCCGACCAGCACGTAGTCCGGGTGGGTGAGCTGGCGTGTCCCGCGGTACTCCGAGACGACGCCGGTGAACAGTCCCGACCGACCGGGCCGCAGCTTGTCCTCGTGCGGACGCAGGGCCCCGGCCCGCTTGGCGAAGAAGGTCAGCGCCAGCTCGTGCCGCCCGTCGGTGACCGTGGCCTGCAGCAGCGCCCCGCCGCGCGAGCGCATCTGCCGCACCGTGGCGCTGGCCACGCGAGCCATGACGGTGACGTGCTCACCGAGCTGGAGCCGGTCCATGTCCGTCAGGGTGCCCGGGTCGCCGTAGCGGCGGGGGTAGTGGCGGAGCAGGTCGTCGACCGTGACCAGGCCCATCTTCTCCAGCGGACCGGCGGCCCGCTTGCCGAGGGACGTGGCCAGCGGCTCGGCCAGGCGCGGCGTCACCACGAGCCCTCGCCCGACGAGCCCAGGACCGGCTCGGTCGCGTCCACCGGTTCGACGCCGACGGCCACGTCGGTGCCGGGGCGCCCCGTCGCCAGGACGACGACGTCGGCACCGGCCGTCGCGCGCTCGGCGCGGGCGACCAGGTCGTCCACCACGCCGGGCGGGACGTCCTCGTCGGGCAGGATCGCCACGATCCCGGCCTCGTCGCCGTCGCCGACCAGATCGTCCAGGAGCGTGCCGACGTCGGCGGCGGCCCCGCGGACGGTGCGCAGCCGGCCGAGCACGGAGCGCACGACGCCGGGCAGGTCCGCACCGGCCGGACCCGAGGCGTCCGCCGCGTCGGCCAGCGCCGAGACGGCGGACGCGAGGTGCACGTCGCTGCGGACGGTCACGACGTCGACGACCGGCGGCGCCTCTGCCTCGCCGCGGGCCGCGAGCGCCGCGTCCAGCGCCGGACCGACGAACGCCTCGCCGGCCAGCACGAGCACGTGCGGCGTACCGGTCCCGAACACCGTCTGGGCCAGGTCGTCGACCGTCGGGGCGGTGCCCAGGTCGAGCAGGACGACGGCGCCACCGCGCGCGAGCTCGCCGGCCAGGGCGGGGGCGGACGTCGTCACCACGACGGCCCAGTCGGCGGGGGGCACCGCCAGGTGCCGCACGTACACGTGGGAGATCTCGCCGCGGCGTGCCCACCGACGCGCCACCGCGAGCGCCTCGCCCAGGTCGGGCGCGTGGACGTGCGCCTGCCACAACGAGTCGACGGCGTCTCCGGGATCGCCCTCGCTGCCGCCACCGACGACGACGACGGAGTTGCCGACCTCGTCCAGGTCGGCGCGCAGCGCGTCGGCCACGGCGCCGGGTCGGAAGCCCTCGGCCGCGGCGGAACGGTGCAGCACGAACATCAGCTCGACCTCGTCGCTGCTGCCGGGCGCAGGCTCGGCCACGGCACCGGCGTACGGCGGCGGCTGGTCCGCGGTGGGCGCCCAGCCGCGCAGGTCCAGGTCGAGCAGCACGGGCGCCATGCTGCCGGCCGCCTCCGACACGGCGGCGGGGTCCGCGGCGCCGTGGGCACCGGGCGCGCCGTCGGCGACGTGCCGCTGGGCCTGCGCGAGCGAGGCGAGGACCAGCACGAGGCCGCACGCGCCGGCGTCGAGGACCCCGGCGTCGCGCAGCGGCGCGAGCGAGCCGACGCTGCGCAGCGCCGCCTCCCGCGCCCCGCGGCGCGCGGCGTCGAGCACCGGCAGCCGTTCGGGGGATCCCAGCGGTCCCACCATCCCGCCGGCCTCGGCGTGCCGGGCCGCAGCGGCCGCGGCGTCCGCGGCGGTGAGGATCGTGCCGGGTGCCGGGTGCGCGACGGCCCGGCGGGCCGAGCTCGCCGCGACGTCGAGGCCGACGCCGAGGCTGTCGCGCCGGCTGGCCGCCACGGCCAGTCCGCGCAGCCACTCGCTGAGGATCACGCCCGAGTTGCCCCGTGCTCCCAGCAGGGCGGCCCGGGCGGCGAGCCGCAGCAGGCGAGCAGCGCTCACACCGGCGTCGGCGGCGTGCACGGCGGCCGCCGCCTCGCGCACGGTGAGGAACATGTTGGTGCCGGTGTCGCCGTCGGCCACGGGGAAGACGTTGACGCCGTCGAGCTCGCTGCGGGCGGCAGCCAGGGCGTCGACGGCGGCCCGCGCCCAGGTGCGCACCACGGCGGCCTCGAGGAGCTCGGGCTGTTCCACGCCCCCACCGTAGCGGTGACCGAGGGCACGTTGAGGGCGGTCTCGCCGATCGGCTATGATCTTGTGGTTGCCCGGACTTCGGGCGCCCCCAAGACCACCACATTCACGTCCTGCTGCCCTGGCGCGGGACGTGCTCGACGATTCAGGAGACACCGTGGCTGCCAACTGCGACGTCTGCGGCAAGGGCCCGAGCTTCGGGCACAGCATCTCGCACTCGCACATCCGCACCAAGCGCCGTTGGAACCCCAACATCCAGCGCGTGCGCGCCGTCGTCGCGGGCACCCCCAAGCGTGTGAACGTCTGCACGTCGTGCCTCAAGGCCGGCAAGGTCCAGCGCCAGGCCTGACGCCTGGGCGCCGCACGGCGCACCGCACGATGCGAAGCCCGTCGGGTCGGACCCGGCGGGCTTCTCGTCGTGGTGCAAAGAGTTCGTGAAGCGTTCACCAATACCCATTGGCGTGGCGCCGGTGCCGTGGCAGGCTGAGCCCATGATGGTGGAGACCGACAACGACGTGCTGATCCGGCCCGCGACCCCGTCCGACGCCGCGGCCATCGCCCGCGTCCACCTCACGTCGTGGCGGGGTGCCTACGCCCACGTGCTGCCGGCCGAGTACCTCGACTCCCTCGACGTCGACGAACGGGCCTCCCGGTGGGAGAAGATCCTCGACGCCGGCCGCGGCACCACGCTCGTCGCGGAGGCGGACGGGCGCACCCTCGGGTTCGCCAGCTACGGTCCGTCGCGGGACGAGGACGCCGAGAACGGCTGCCTGGAGCTCTACGCCATCTACCTCGACCCCGAGTCCTGGGGGCGCGGGGTCGCGCGGGACCTCATGCGCACCGTGCTCGCGGACGTGCCGACCGACGTGCAGATGACGCTGTGGGTGCTCTCGGAGAACGACCGCGCCCACCACTTCTACCGGCGGCACGGGTTCCAGCCCGACGGCGTCGAGCGCATGGAGGACATCGCCGAGGTGCCGGTCACGGAGATCCGCTTCTCCCGCCCGCCCGAGCGCTGACCCGCAGCACAGCGGACGGTGCGGGCCAAGGCACGAGGCACGCGCCGGGAGCGCAGCACAGGGACAGCGCGACCACGGGCCCGAGCGCTGACCCGCAGCGCAGCGGACGGTGCGGGCCGAGGCACGAGGCACGCGCCGGGAGCGCAGCACAGGGGCAGCGCGACCACGGGCCCGAGCGCTGACCCGCAGCGCAGCGGACGGTGCGGGCCGAGGCACGAGGCACGCGCCGGGAGCGCAGCACAGGGGCAGCGCGACCACGGGCCCGAGCGCTGACCCGCAGCGCAGCGGACGGTGCGGGCCGAGGCACGAGGCACGCGCCGGGAGCGCAGCACAGGGGCAGCGCGACCACGGGCCCGAGCGCTGACCCGCAGCACAGGGGCAGCGCACCCCGTCGCTGTGGGTATGAAATTGACGGCCGCGGGCCAGCCGCGACCGTCAATTTCATACCCACAGCGACGGGGTGCGGGGTGGCGGTCAGGGCCGGAAGTGGTCCCAGCCCGGCGTCGTGTCGGGCAGCCGCCCGTCGAGGAGCACGGCCGGTCCCCGATCGGCCGACGTCGCCACGACGTCGCCGATCACCCGGAACCCGTCGGGCAGCCCACGGTCGGCCGTCTCGGGGCCGAACGTGGCGAGCAGCCCGTGGTCCTCGCCCCCGGACAGCACCCAGTCCTGGGCCCGGCGCGGACCGTCCACGGAGTCGTCGACCAGGGCCAGCTCGACGGCGGCCGGCACGAGCCGGGTGACGTCCCACGCCAGGGCGCCGCCGGCGAGGTCGACGACGACGCCGCTGCTGCGGGCGAGACGACCGGCGTCGCGCAGGAGCCCGTCGGAGACGTCGAGCATCGCCGTCGCCCCGGCGTCCGCCGCGGCCGGCCCCGCCGACAACGGCGACGTGGGCCGCAGGTAGCCCGCCACGAACGGGTGCCACGGACCCGAGGCGCCGGGCGCCCCCGCGGCCGGCTCGGCCGCGCCGTGCGACAGCAGGTCGAGACCCGCGGCCGACACGCCGAGCGAACCCGCGACGGCCAGGACGTCACCGGGCCGCGCGCCGGAGCGGAGCACCGGTGCCCGCCCGGCGAGGTCGCCGTGCGCGGTCACCGCGACCACGACCCGTTCCCCCCCGGACAGGTCGCCGCCGACGACGGCCGCACCGGCGGGCGCCGCCGCCGCGGCCAGCCCACGGGCGAGCCCGGTGACCCAGTCCACCTCGAGGTCGGCCGGCACGACGAGCGAGACCACCAGACCCGTCGGCCTCGCCCCCATCGCCGCGACGTCGGCGAGGTTCTGCACGGCCGCCCGGTGGCCGACGTCGTACCCCGTCGACCAGGCACGGCGGAAGTGGTGGTCCTCGACCAGGACGTCGGTGGTCACCACGTAGCGGCCGTCCGGCGCCCGGACGACGGCGGCGTCGTCCCCGGGCCCGACGTCGGTGAGGTCGCCGGCGGGCAGCAACGGGAAGATGCGGCGCAGCAGCTCGGACTCGTCGAGGTCACGGACGCGCGGCGTGGGGTCGGTCACGACCGAACCCTAACCGGCGGAGCACGCCCCGCCGCCAGGTAGCGTGGCCCCGTGCTCGTCCGCCGCCTCCTCGTGCTGCTCGCCGTCCCCTGCGTCGCGCTGCTCGCCGCCTGCACCCCGACGATCGGTGCGGAGCCGGCCGTGGACGCGACGAACCCGGACTGCGCGCCGGTCATGCTGGCGCTCCCGGACGTCCTCGGCGGCGACCTGGACAAGGCACGGACCAACGCGCAGGCCACGGCCGCGTGGGGAGAGCCCGGGGCCGCCGTGACCCTGCGCTGCGGCGTCGCCCAGCCCGACCCGTCGCCGGAGTGCCAGAGCGTGGAGACCCCGCAGGGCACGGTCGACTGGATCGTGCTCGACGACGGCGAGGGCACCTGGCAGTTCACCACCTACGGACGCGACCCCGCGATCCAGGTCACGGTCCCGCCCGCGATCACCGCGGACCACTCCACCTCGTTCATCACCGACCTCACCTCCGCCGTCGTCCTGGTGCCGGCGGACAAGGAGTGCACCTGAGCGGTGTCGGCGGCCCGTGGCACCGTCAGCGGTATGGATCCACGTGTCAGTCTCGTCACCCTCGTCGTCGCCGACCTCGAGGCCGCCCGGCGGTTCTACGTCGCAGGTCTGGGCTGGGAGCCGCTCGTCGACGTCCCCGGTGAGGTCCTCATGTTCCGCACCGGCGAGCGCCTGGTGCTGTCCCTGTGGGACGAGCGGGCAGCCGTGGAGGAGATCGGGCCGGTGGTCCGGGGCGGCACCCCGCCGATGACCCTCGCGCACAACCTCGGCTCCCGGCGCGCGGTGGACCGGGTGCTCGACGACGCGGCGCGGGCGGGTGCCGAGGTCCGGTCCGCGACGGCGCGCGACTGGGGCGGCTACTCGGGCTACTTCACCGACCCGAACGGGTTCCTGTGGGAGGTGGCCCACGCCCCCGGGGAGCTCAGCGAGCTCCTCGTCCCGCCGGGCGACGAGCCGGCGTAGCCCTCACCGCAGGCCGGTGGGCCGTTCGAGGGCGAGCTGGATGAGCTCGTCGACCAGCTCGGCGTAGGTCACGCCGGACGCCTCCCACATGCGCGGGTACATCGAGAACGGCGTGAAGCCGGGCATCGTGTTGATCTCGTTGACGATCACGCGCTGCTCGGGAGTGACGAACACGTCGACGCGGGACAGCCCCTCGGCCTCGACGGCCTCGAAGGTCCGCACGGCGGCGTCGCGGATCTCGGCGACGACGGCGTCCGGCAGGTCGGCCGGGCAGGCCAGCTCCACGTGGGCCTCGTCCAGGTACTTGGCCTCGAAGTCGTAGAAGGCGTGCGTGCCGTCGACGACGATCTCACCGGGCAGCGAGGCCCGGGCCCGGGCACCGTTCCGGCCGCCGAGCACGGCGCACTCGATCTCGCGCCCCTCGATCCCGGCCTCGACCACGACCTTCGGGTCGTGCTCCCGGGCGGCCTCGATCGCGGCGGGCAGGTCGGCGAGGTCGTCGACCCGGGTGATCCCGAGCGAGGACCCGGCGCGCGCCGGCTTGACGAACAGCGGCAGCCCGAGCTTCTCGACGCGGGCGACGCAGGCCTGCGGGTCCGCGACCCACTCGTGCGGCTTGACCACCTCGTACGGACCGACGGGCAGGCCGTGCCCGGCCAGGACCAGCTTCATGAAGTGCTTGTCCATGCCGACGGCGGAGGCCAGGACCCCGGCGCCGACGTAGTGCACGTCGGCGAGCTCGAGCAGCCCCTGGACCGTGCCGTCCTCGCCGAACGGACCGTGCAGCAGCGGGAAGACCACGTCGACCTCACCGAGCACGCTCGGCACCTGACCGGGTTCCAGCACGCGCAGCGAGCTCTCCCCCGTGGTCAGGGACAGCACGACCTCGGCGCCGTCCTCGGAGGTGACCTCCGGCAGGCGGCCGTCGGCGATCTGCCACCGCTCGGCGCGGTCCTCGGCGACCACCCAGCGGCCGGCGCGCGTGATCCCGATGGGGACCACGTCGTAGGCCGTGCGGTCGATGGCGCCGAGCACCCCGGCGGCGGTCGCCGCGGAGATGGCGTGCTCGCCGGACCGCCCGCCGAAGAGCAGGGCGACGCGCGGCTTGCGCGCGGGGGCGGAGGGTCGGGTCTCGGACATCGGCCCGACCCTACCGGACCGGCCGGCGCCGGCTCCCCGCCGCCCCCGCGCGCACCGGTCAGGCGGCCTTGAGGTCCTTGCGCAGGATCTTTCCCGCGGCGGACTTCGGGATCGCGTGCGTGAACTCCACGAGGCGCACCTTCTTGTACGGGGCGACCTTGGCGGCCACGTACTCCATGACGTCCTCGGCGGACATCTCGGCACCCTCGGCGAGCACGACGAACGCCTTGGGCAGCTCCTCCCCCGCGCCGTCGGGCACGCCGACGACCGCGGCGTCGGCGATCTTGGGGTGCGCGATGAGCAGTGCCTCGAGCTCGGCCGGCGGCACCTGGTAGCCCTTGTACTTGATGAGCTCCTTGAGCCGGTCGACCACGTAGAACACCCCGTCGGCGTCGATCGTGACGATGTCCCCGGTGTGCAGGAACCCGTCGGAGGTGATCGTGTCGCGGGTCTCCTGCTCGTTGCCGAGGTAGCCGACCATGACGTTCGGGCCGGCGCAGAGCAGCTCGCCGGGTGCGCTCATGCCCTCGCTCGGCTGCTCGATCTCCTCGCCGGTGGCCGGGTCGACGATCTTGGCCTGCATGTTGGGCACCAGCAGGCCGATCGACCCCGGGGAGATGTCGGGACGGTCCACGGGGATGGTGTGGGACACCGGCGACATCTCGCTCATGCCGTAGCCCTGCATCACGCGGGCGTGCGGCAGCCGCTGCTCGACGACGTGCGCGAGGTGCTCGTCGAACGGGGCCGCGCCGGACATCATCATCCGCACGCTGGACAGGTCGGACTCGAGGGCCAGCGGGTGCTTGGCCACCGCGAGCGCGATCGGCGGCGCGACGAACAGCACGGTGGCGCGGTGCTCGGCGATGATGCGCAGGTACTCCGGCAGGTCGAACCGGGGCATCGTGACGACGGACGAGCGCTGGTAGAGCGCGCCGTTCATGAGGACCGTCATGCCGTAGATGTGGAAGAACGGCAGCACGGCCGGGATGACATCCTCGCGGGTGAGCGGGATGTACGGCTCGGCCTGCACCACGTTGGCCACGAGGTTGCGGTGGGTGAGCATGACGCCCTTGGGCAGGCCGGTGGTGCCCGAGGAGTAGGGCAGCACCGCGAGGTGGGTGGACGGGTCGAACGACACCTCGGGCGCGGGCGCGCCGGCGGCCAGCAGGTCGCGCAGGCTCGGGTGCCCCTCGGCGCCGTCCAGCACGACGACGGCGTCGTCCGCCAGGCCGGCGTCCTTCGCGCCCTCGGTCGCCTGCGCGAGCAGGGGCGAGACGGTGAAGAGCGCCGTGGCCCCGGAGGCCACGACCTGCTTGCCGACCTCGGCGCCGGAGGCCAGCGCGTTGATCGAGGTGACGGTGACCCCGGCACGCAGGAGGCCGTGGAAGACGCTGACGAAGGCCGGCACGTTCGGGCTGTGAAGGGCGACCACGTCCCCCACGCCGAGTCCTCGCGCGGCCACGGCCCCGGCGATCGCGTCGACCTGGGCGCGCAGGGCGCCGTAGGTGGTGGTCTCGCCCGTCGGCCCGTCGACGACGGCGACCTTCTCGAGGTCCTGGTCCGTCAGGCCGGCGAACAGGAAGTCGTAGAGGCTGACGTCGGGGATCTCGACGTCAGCATGGGGGCTGCGGATGGCCAACGCTGGCTCCTCTCGTCGGTGCGGTCGTCGTCGACCGCGCTGGCCCCCAGCGTAGCCGACAGAACCGACCGGCCGGTATGTGACCGGCCTCACCAGGTGCCGCGGGCCACCTGATCGGTGCTTGAATCGACGTCATGACCTCTCTCCTCAGCGACGACCTGCTCGCCACCGTCCGCGGCCGTGCCGCGATCCACGACCGGGAGAACTCCTACTTCACCGACGACCTGGCGGACCTGGTCGAGGCCGGGTACCTCGCCGCCCTCGTCCCGACGTCGATGGGCGGGGCGGGTCTCACGCTGCGCGAGCTCTGCCACGAGCAGGCGCGCCTGGCCGGCGCCGCGCCCGCCACGGCGCTGGCCGTCAACATGCACCACGTGTGGACCGGCGTCGCGCGCTACCTGCACGAGCGCGGGGACGGCTCGCTCGACTGGCTGCTCGCCGAGGCCGCGGCCGGCGAGGTGTTCGGGTTCGGCTACTCCGAGGCCGGCAACGACCTGGTGCTGCTCGGGTCGCGCACCGAGGCCCGGCCCGACGGCGAGGGCGGCTACACGTTCCACGGCCGCAAGATCTTCACGTCCAACTCCCCCGGCTGGACGCGCCTCGGCGTGATGGGCCTGGACTCGACCACCGACCCGGACGACCCGCGGATCGTGCACGCGTTCGTCACCCGCGACGGCGGCGGGTTCGAGATCCTGGACGACTGGGACACGCTCGGCATGCGCGCCTCGCAGTCCTGCACCACCGTGCTCGACGGCGCCCACGCCCCCGCGCAGCGCGTCATGCGGCGCATCGCACCGGGACCGAGCCTGGACCCCTACGTGCTGGGCATCTTCACCAGCTTCGAGATCCTGCTGGCGTCGGTGTACGCGGGGATCGCCGACCGGGCGCTCGAGCTCGCCGTCGAGACGGTGGGCCGCCGCACGTCGATGAAGACCGGCAAGGCCTACGCCCAGGACCCGGACATCCGGTGGCGTATCGCCACCGCGGCGCTGGCCCAGGACGGCATCTGGCCGCAGATCGACCAGATCGCCGGCGACGTCGACGCGCTGGAGGACCGCGGCGCCGGGTGGTTCCGGGCGACGGCGGGACTCAAGGTGCGCGCCACCGAGACGGCCCGGTCCGTGGTGGACGAGGCGATCCGGTGCTCCGGCGGCTCGACCTACTTCAACCGGTCCGAGCTCGGCCGCCTCTACCGGGACGTCCTGGCCGGCATCTTCCACCCGAGCGACGACGAGTCGGCGCACTCGACGGTGGCGCAGTCGCTCCTCGGCCCGGTGGACCAGGACTGACCGGAACCGGCGTTACGCGGCGGCGTGCCGCTGCCGCTCACGCTCGAGCCCGTCCAGCAGCAGCCCGAGGGTGAACTCGAACTCGGTCTGGCTGTCGCACCAGCCGAGCATCGGGTCGTCCGCGGCATGGACCTCGGAGGCGACCATCGCGGCCACGTAGGGCAGCGCCCGGGCCATCGCCTCCATCTCGGCCTCGGTGGCGTCGGCGTCACCGGCGTCGCCGGGGCTGAAGAGCTCCTGCGAGAACCCCAGCACCATGCTGCCGAGCGCGTGCATCGCGCGGTGCGCCAGGTGGTACGAGCAGCCACCGCGGACCATCACGCCGAGCACGTCCTCGTAGAGCTGGAAGATCCCCGGCCGGATGGACGTGCGTGACCCGAGCAGACCCGGCACCCACGGGTGGCGCAGCATCACCGTCCGGGCGGCGAGGCAGCGGTCGCGGACCTCGGCGACCCATCCGCCGTCGCGCACCGGAGCGGCGTCCGGCCCCGCCCCGACGTCGACGGTGGTCACGTCGATCTGACCGGCGACCTCGGCCGCCACGACGTCGATCAGGCCGTCGAGCAGCTCGTCCTTCTTGCCGGGCAGGTGGTGGTAGAGCGACATCGCCTCGACGCCGAGCTCGCCGGCGACGGCACGCATCGTCACGGCGGCGAGCCCCTCGGCGTCGGCCAGCCGGACCCCGGTGGCGAGCACCTGGTCCCGGCTCAACGAGCCCCGCGTGCGTGTGCTGGTCCGCCCCTCTTCCATCCGGCCACCTTACGCCGTATGGTTGCCTTACGGCGTAAGGATGCGCCGCTCCCCCTCCACGAAGGAGCTCCGACATGGACCAGCGACTCTCCCGCCGCGACGCCCGCACCACCGCGTGGCTCTACCTCGCCATGGCCGTCACCGGCATGGCCGGCTTCCTGACGGTGCGCCCGCGGCTCTACGACGCCGCCGACCCCGGCGCCACCACCGCCAACCTCGTCGACGGCGAGCTCCTGGCCCGCCTCGGGATCAGCCTCGAGCTCGGCCTCGTGATCAGCCAGGCGCTCGCTGCCCTGTGGTTCTACCGCCTGTTCCGCTCCGTCGACGCGTTCGCCGCCGGCGCGGTCGCCGCGTTCGGCACGGTCAACGCGATCGCGGTCCTCGGCAGCGCAGCGGCCCTCGGGGTCTCGCTCGAGACGGCGCTCGCGGGCGACGCCGCCGCCCCGCACCTGATGTTCCTGCTCGCCGAGAACTTCTGGGCGGTCGGTGCGGTGTTCTTCGGTCTGTGGCTCGTCCCGATGGGCGTGCTGGCCCTGCGCTCCGGGATGCCGCGGGCCCTCGGGTGGTTCCTCGTGGGCGGCGGGGTCGGCTACGTCCTCAGCGCGTTCGTCGGCTACCTGGCACCGGCCGCGGACGCCGTCGCCGAGGTCCTCACGATCCCCGCGACGATCGGCGAATTCTGGATGATCGCCCTGCTGCTGTGGATCGGGTTCCGCCCGGCACCCGCGGAATCCCCCGGCACCCGCGAGACCGTCCTCGAATCGTGAGGTCCGCACCCCGGGCAAAGGGACGGTCCGGGAGCGTCTAAGATCCCGCCATGACACTGAGCCGGGGCACCGTCGCCCGCTACGCCGTGGGATCGGTCGGCACGGGTGGCTTCAGCACCCTTCCCGGCCTGGTCCTGGTCTACTACCTGACCGACACGCTCGGGGTGGCCGCCCTGACGGCGGGGCTCATCGTCACGCTCGCGAAGGTGTGGGACGTCGTCATCGACCCGGTCATCGGCGCGGCGAGCGACCGCGACCGCGCCCGGCACGGCTCCCGGCGCCGCCTCATGGCGCTCGGCGGTCTGCTGCTGCCGCTGTTCTTCCTGCTCACCTTCGCGGTGCCGGCCTCCTGGGACCCGGCCGCGGGCGCGGCCTGGGTCCTGCTGGCGTTCCTCGCCGCGGCGACGGCCTTCTCCCTGTTCCAGGTGCCCTACATCGCCCTGCCGGCCGAGCTCACCGACGACTACGACGAGCGCACCCGCCTGCTCACCGCCCGCGTCGTGGTGCTGACCGTCGCGATCCTCGCCTTCGGCGGCGGTGCGCCCGCCCTGCGCTCGGTCCTGCCGGACGAGCACGCCGGCTACCTGCTCATGGCCGCCGTCGCCGGCCTCGTGCTGGGCCTGTCCCTGCTGGTCGCCGCCGGGGTGGAGCAGGGCGTGCGACGACGGCGTGACGGCGTGCGCCCGGAGCCCGACCGGGACCGCACGCCCACGCAGGAGGAGCCCTCCGGTGCCCGCCGCCACCCGCTCGCGTCCTACCGCGACGGCCTGGCCGTGCTGCGCACCAGCCTGCCGTTCCGGATGCTGCTGACGACGTTCGTCCTGCAGGCGCTGGCCACCGGCACGATGCTCGCCGGGGCGCAGTACGTGGCCCGGTGGGTGCTGGACGACGAGGCGGCGGTGACGTTCCTCTTCGCGGCCCTGGTCGGACCCGCGGTGGTCTTCGCGCCGGTGTGGGGCGCCGTCGCCCACCGCCTCGGCAAGGAGCGCGCGTTCCGGCTCGCCTCCGCGCTGTTCGCCGTCGCGGCGCTGGCCCTGCTGGGGCTGGCCTGGTCCCCCGGCGCCTGGGTGTACGCCGTCGTCGCCGTGGCCGGCGCCGCGTACGCGGGCCTGCAGTCGCTGCCGATGGCGATGCTGCCCGACGTCGTCGCGCACGACGCCCGGACCCGCGGGCCGGGCCGGGCGGGCGCCTTCTCGGGCGTGTGGACCGCCGGGGAGACCACCGGCTTCGCCCTCGGCACGGCGCTGCTGTCGGTGACGCTCGCCGTCACGGGCTACGCCGCGTCGCGGGCCGAGGAGCTCGTGGCGCAGCCCGACAGCGCGGTGCTGGGTATCGTGCTCGCGTTCTCGGTGCTGCCCGCCGTCCTGGTCGCGCTCAGCCTGATCACCCTGCGCCGCTACCCGCTGCGCAAGGACGACATCGAGGCCGCGCGGGTCGCGGCCACCCGTGAGGAGTCCGCATGAGGTTCGCCACGTCCCCCGACGACGTCCTGGCTCGGCTCGCCGCCCTGCGCGAGCACGACGCCCCCACGCACGGCGGGCACGTCCTGAGCTACGTGTACGACTCGGGTGAGCCGGAGCTCGACGAGCTCGCGGGTGCCGCGGTCCGCGCCATGCAGCCCGTCAACGGGCTGGACCCCACCACGTTCGGCTCCGTGGCCGCCCTGGAGCGCGACCTGATCGCCTTCACCCGGGACCTGCTCGGCGGCGACGAGGACGCCGCGGGCCCGGTGGTCGGCACCGTGACGTCCGGGGGCACGGAGAGCTGCCTGCTCGCCGTCAAGACCGCCCGCGACGCCTGGCTCGCCGCCCGCGGGCTCGCACCGGGCGCCGCACGCCCGCGGCTCGTGGCACCGGTGACCGTGCACGCCGCCTTCCAGAAGGCCGCGCACTACTTCGGCCTCGCGCTCGACCTCGTGCCGGTGCAGCCCGGCGGCGCCGTCGCCGCGGACGACGTCGCGGCACGCCTCGAGGACGCCGACGACGTCGCGCTGGTGGTCGTCTCCGCGCCCTCCTACCCGCACGCCGCGCTCGACCCGGTCGCCGAGGTGGCCGCTCACGCCGCGCAGCGCGGGGTGCCCGTGCACGTCGACGCCTGCATCGGCGGCATGGCGTTGCCGTTCTGGCCCGGCCTGCCCGCCTGGGACCTGCGGGTGCCGGGCGTGACCAGCCTGTCCGTCGACCTGCACAAGTACGGCTACGCGCCCAAGGGCGTCTCCGTGCTGCTCCAGCGCGGCCGGGACCGCCAGCGTGGCCAGTACTTCGCCACGACCCGCTGGCCCGGCTACCCGGTGGTGAACCCGACGCTGCTGGGTTCCCGCTCCGGCGGACCGCTGGCCGCCGCGTGGGCGATCACCCAGGCGCTGGGCCGGGAGGGGTTCGCCACGCTCGCCGAGCGCTCCCGCCACGCCACCGACGCCCTGCGCGACGCCGTCGGGCGGGTCGAGGGCCTGCGCGTGGTGGGCGAGCCCGTCGGGCCGCTGCTCGCCGTCGCCACCGACGACGCCGTCGCCCCGGAGCGCCGCGTCGACCCGCACCTCTGGGCGGACGCCGCCACCGCCCGCGGCTGGGTGATCCAGGCGCAGCCGGCCTTCCCCCAGGCCGACGGCACCGTGCTGCCCCACACCACCCACCTGACCGTCACGCCGGTGACGGCACGGGTCCTCGACGACCTCGTGCCGGCGCTGACCGCTGCGGCGGACGAGGTGCGCGGTGCGTCGCGACCCGACGCGGGTGCGTTGCTGGAGCAGCTCGCGGGCTCCGGGGTGCCGCTGGACGGGCCCCCGGACTCGGCGACGGCGGCGGGGATCCTCGGCGGCCTCGGGCTCGACGCGTCCCGGATCGGCGACGAGGGGCCCGGCGTCGGCCCGATGGCGCCCCTGCTCGCCGCGATCGAGGCGCTGCCCGCGCCCCTCGCCGAGCGGCTGCTGGTCGAGCTGCTGGCACGGCTCGCCGAACCGCGCGGATGACCGTCCCGGGGCCCGGTGGCGTGCCGGTCGCGGCACCGGCCGGGGCGTCTCCCGACGCCGCGTAGGCTGGGGCGCCATGACGCACGAGCACGGCGCCCCCGAGCCCTCGCACGCCCCCGGCACGATCGCCGTCACCGCCGGCCGGCCCGCCCGCGTGCAGGGCGGACCGGTCAACCCGCCCGTGGTGCTCAGCTCCACCTACGTCTCGCGGGGCGTGCCCGGTGACGAGCTGCTCTACGCCCGCAACGGCACCGAGACCTGGGAGCCGTTCGAGGCGGCGCTCGCCACGCTGGAAGGGGGGCGGCACGGCCTCGTCCTCGCCTCCGGGATGGCCGCGATGGCGGCGGCGATCGGCGACCTGGCCCCCGGTGCCGTCGTCGTGGTGCCACGGCACGCCTACCAGGTCACGCTCGGCTTCCTCGACGACCGGGCGCGGCGCCACGGCGTCGAGGTGCGCCGGGTCGACGTCGCGGACACCGAGGCGACCGTCGCGGCCCTGGACGGCGCCGACCTGCTGGTGGCCGAGTCGCCGACCAACCCGATGCTCGAGGTGGCCGACCTGCGCGCCGTCCTCACGGCCGCGCGCGAGCGCGGGGTGCGCTCGATCGTGGACAACACGTTCGCCACCCCGCTCGGGCAGCGGCCCCTCGCGCTCGGTGCCGACGTCGTGGTGCACTCGGTGACCAAGTACCTGGCGGGTCACTCCGACGTCGTGCTCGGCGCCGTCGTCACCGACGACGACGCGATCGCCGCCGAGATCCGTGCCTATCGGACCATGCACGGCGCGATCGCCGGCCCGATGGAGGTCTTCCTCGCGCTGCGCGGGCTGCGCACGCTGCACCTGCGGGTCGAGCGGGCGGCCACGAACGCCGCCGAGCTCGCCCGCCGGCTGACCGCGCACCCCGCCGTGGCAGAGGTGCGCCACCCCTCGCTGCCGACCGATCCCGGGCACGAGCGGGCCGCCGCCCAGATGACCCACTTCGGCGCCGTCCTCGGGCTGCGGCCCCACGGTGGACCCGACGCGGCCGACGCCGTCGTCGCGGCCGTGCGGCTCTGGGTGCCCGCGACGTCCCTGGGCGGCGTGGAGTCCACGCTCGAGCGACGCCGCCGGTTCGCGACCGAGTCGGCGACGGTCCCCGAGGACCTGCTCCGGCTCTCCGTCGGGGTGGAGGACGTCGAGGACCTGTGGGCGGACCTGGAGCGGGCGCTCGCCGGGCGCACGGCACACGCCTAGGGTGAGGTCAGGGCTACCGGCCCGAGCCGCCACGACCGGGAGGCACCATGCGCACGCTGCACCGACGTCGGACCCTGGCCGTGCTGCTCGCTGGCGGCGCGGCCCTGCTGGTCGCCGGCTGCGACGGCGCCGACCTGCCCGGCTACGGCACGGGCGGGGAGCCCGCGGCGTCGGCCACCGCCACGGAGCCGACGGACCCGGGGACGAGCAGCCCGCCGGCCTCCGACGAGGAGAGCGCGGAGCCGACGGACGCGGGGACCGACGACGCCGCGTCCGACGAGCCCGACGAACCGTTCGAGGGCGGCACCGCCCTGGCCGAGGCCGAACCCGGGGACGGTGCGATGCTCACCGTGACCGACGTCCGCGCGGCGGCGCACGACGGCTACGACCGGGTGGTGTTCGAGCTCGACGGTGAGGGCACCCCCGGCTGGCGCGTCGAGTACGTCGACGAGGCGCTGGACGACGGCAGCGGGAACCCGGTGGAGGTCGACGGCGACGCCGTCCTGCAGGTCGTCCTGACCGGCACCGCGATGCCGATGGACTCCGGGGTCACCGAGTACGGCGGCGACCCGGTGGACGGACCGGGGACGTCGATCGACCAGGTCGTCTACCGGTTCGTCTTCGAGGGACAGACGACGGCGTTCGTCGGCGTGGACGGCGAGCCGCGGCCCTTCCGCGTCTTCGGCCTCGACGACCCCGCCCGCGTCGTCGTCGACGTCGGGCACTGAACCCCGGCAGGACGCCGCCGGCCGGCGCGGTCAGTCGGTGCGGTCCTCGGCCTTCTGCGGCCGGGACAGCAGCGCCCGGGCCATGTCGTCCACCGAGAGCCCCTCGTGGAGGACGGCGACCACGCCCGCCGTGATCGGCATGTCGACGCCGTGCTTCTGCGCGAGCTCCAGGACGGACCGGGAGGACTTGACGCCCTCCGCGGTGGTGCCGGTGGCCACCAGGGCGTCGTCCAGCGACATCCCCTGACCGATGTGCTTGCCCAGCGTGTGGTTGCGGGACAGCGGGGAGGCACAGGTGGCGACCAGGTCCCCCATGCCCGCCAGGCCGGCGAACGTCTCGCTCTGCGCGCCCAGGGCCCGTCCCAGCCGGGTGATCTCGACCAGCCCGCGCGTGATCACGGTGGCGGTGGTGTTCCAACCGAAACCGCGTCCCTGCGCCATGCCGATCGCCAGGGCGATGACGTTCTTCACCGCACCGCAGAGCTCGACCCCGACGACGTCGGAGTTCGTGTACGGGCGGAAGTAGGAGTTGGAGCAGGCGTCGGCCACGAGGCGGGCGTTCGCCTCGTCGGTGCACGCCACCACGGTCGCGGTGGGCTGGCGGGTGGCGATCTCCAGGGCGAGGTTCGGACCGGAGACGACGGCGACGCGACCGGGGTCGATGTCGAGGGCTTCCGAGACCACCTGGCTCATGCGCTTGTCGGTGCTGAGCTCGACGCCCTTCATGAGGGACACGACGACGGCGTCCGGCTCCAGGTGCTCGCGCAGGCCCTCCAGCGTGGTGCGGGCCACCTGCGACGGGATCGCCACGACGACGAGGCGAGCCCCGGCCAGCGCGGCCGCGGCGTCCGTCGTCGCGCCCATCGGCGGCAGCTCGACGTCGGGGAGGTACCGGGGGTTGCGGCGGTCCGTGGCCACCTGACGCACCACGGCCTCGTCCCGGCCCCACAGCGTGACCTCGCAGCCGGCGTCGGCCAGGACCGCGGCGAACGTGGTGCCCCAGGAGCCCGCACCGAGCACGGCGGCGCGCGGCGCGCTCACGGGCGCTCCACCGGGGGGTACTCGCGCTGCCTGGTCTCGTACTCAGGGTGCTTGCGCAGGTCGAAGCGGCGCGCGGGCGGCTCCTCGGCACGGATCACGGCCAGCTCGGCGGTGATGGCGTCCATCACGCGGTTCATGGCCTCGCGCAGGGTCGTGGCGTCGATCGGCCGGTCGTAGAGGTCCGACAGGTCGACCGGTCTGCCGGCGTGCACCTGGACCCGCTTGCGGCCGAACGGCTTGGGCAGCTTGCCGTAGCGGGGCAGGATGCGCTCCGCACCCCACTGCGCGACCGGTACCACCGGGAGCTTCGAGGCCAGGGCCACGCGGGCCAGTCCCGTCTTGGGCTCCATGGGCCAGCGGTCGGGGTCTCGCGTCAGCGTGCCCTCGGGGAAGATCGCCACGCAGGCGCCGTCCCCGAGCTCGCGGCCGGCGCGTTCCAGGGAGGCGGCCGCGGCCGCGCTCCCCCGCTCGACCGGGATCATGTTGGTGCCGCGCAGCACCCCGCCGACCACCGGGGCGTCGAACAGGCTGCGCTTGGCCAGCACGCGCGGCTCGTAGCCCTGGTCGAACAGGTAGTGCACGAACGTCAGCGCGTCGAGCTCGGTCACGTGGTTGGCCGCGGCGATGAATCCGCCGGTGGTCGGCAGGTTCTCGGCGCCGCTCCACTCGTAGCGGCACACCGAGAACATCAGCGGGCGGACGATCTTCGCGATGAGTCGGTAGGTCCGCGACTCGGGTCTGGCGATGGGCACGGCCACTGAGCCTACCTGCCCGACGGCGGCCGGGGCCTCCCGGGACCCGGGGCCGGGCCGGGACCGCCGCCGTCGGGCACCGCACCGGGGACGTCACACCTGGTGGGCGTACACGACCGTGTTGTCCTCGTAGTGGCCCACGCTCGGGTCCCAGTCGCCGCCGCAGGTGATCACGCGCAGCTCGGGGCGGTCCGCGTTCGCGTAGACCTGCCGGGTGGGGAACTCGTCCTTGTCGTACGCCGCCACGCGATCGACCTCGAAGGTGACGGTGCTGCCGTCCTTGCGGTCGACGTGCACCCGCTGACCGGGTTCGAGCTCGGACAGGTGGTAGAAGACGGACTCGCCGTTCGGGCTGTCGACGTGCCCCTCGATCACCGCGGGGCCGTCGTCGCCGGGACGCGGCGACCCGTCGAACCAGGCGGCGCTGTCGATGTCGTCACCTGCCGGCACCTCGAGGGTGCCGTCACCGTTCAGGCCCAGGTGCAGGAGCGTGGAGTCGACGTCGATCGCGGGGATGCGCACCCGCACGGGGGCGGCGCTCCTCGCCGTCGGTTCCGCGGAGGGTTCGGCCTCCTGCGCGGTGGGAGAGGGGCTTCGCGTCGGGTCGGCGACCGGGCCCGGCAGCGCCTCCCCGGACGGGGTGGGCGACGGCGCCGGCCGCGCCGAGGTGTCCTCGGCGGCGACCGGCGCCGGTGCCGGCTCCTGGGTCCCCAGCCCGACGGCGACCGCCGTCCCGCCGCCGACCAGCAGCCCGGCGGCGACGACGACGGCCACGCGTCGGGACGGCATCAGGAGTCCTGGTTCGCGGTCCGACGGCGGGCGACGAGACCCGCGGCCACGCCGGCGCCCGCGAGGAGAGCGACGCCACCACCGGCGATCAGGCCGACGTTCTCGACGCCGGCGGTCTCACCGGAACCGGTCTGGACGCCACCGGCAGGCATCTCGTCCATCTGCGAGGCGGTCAGGATGCCGCACAGGGCGGGGTCGGTGGCCTCGGCCGGCAGCGACGGGTCGAGGTCCGACTCGGTGTCGCCGTCGTAGGCACCGCTGCCGTCGTAGTCGACGCCGTGCACGACGAGCGCGACGTCACCGGCGAGGATGTCGTCCGCGATGTCCTGCGACACCTCGATCGAACCCCGCTGGTAGTCGATCTCACCGTTCTTCGCGGTGTCGAAGCGGTCGACGGCCAGGGCCGAGTCGCCCGAGGTGTCACCCTTGGTGGTCAGGGAGACCTGCACGGACCCGTAGGAGGGCACGCCCTCCGAGGTCGTGATGGTGCCGGACCCGTCGGCGTCGTCGCCCTCGACGGGGCACTGGTTCTTGGCGTCCTCGCCGTAGTGCAGGTGCGCGGCGTGCGGGCTGCCGGCCAGCAGGCCGGAGGCCGCGAACTCGACGGTGAGGGTCGTGCCGTCCACCCACACCATCGCGTCGCCGCTGCCGTCCACGCCGTTGAGCGGGACCGGCGTGAGGTCGCCCTGGGCGGTGCCGTCCGCGGCCGAGGCCGGTCCGGCGACGGCGAGCAGTCCGGCGAGCGAGAGAGCGGGCGCGACGAGCGCGGCTCGGGTACGTGCCTTCATGATCGATCCCTTCGTCACGGACCACGACGTTCGCGGCCCATGACAAGGGTTCGGAGCACTCCCCGGAGCGGATGGGTCCGGATCTCGACCGATCCGGACCCGCGCGCTCAGTCGCGCGAGACGTCGGCCCCGAGCGCGACGAGCTTGTCCTGGAAGGACTCGTAGCCACGGTCGATGAGGCTGATCCCGCGCACGGTGGACGTGCCCTTCGCGGCGAGCGCCGCGATGAGGTGGGAGAACCCGCCCCGCAGGTCGGGGACCTCGATGTCGGCGGCCTCGAGCGTCGTCGGCCCGGACACGACGGCGGAGTGGTGGAAGTTGCGCTGACCGAACCGGCAGTCCCCGCCGCCCAGGCACTCCTTGTAGACCTGGATCGTGGCGCCCATCTGGCGCAGCGCCTCGGTGAACCCGAAGCGGTTCTCGTAGACCGTCTCGTGCACGATCGACAGCCCGGTGGCCTGGGTGAGCGCCACCACGAGGGGCTGCTGCCAGTCCGTCATGAAGCCCGGGTGGACGTCGGTCTCGAGCACGATGGGCCGCAGGTCGCCGCCGGGGTGCCAGAACCGGATGCCGTCGTCCTGGACGTCGAACTGGCCCCCGACCTTGCGGAAGGTGTTGAGGAACGTCATCATCTCCGGCTGCGAGGCGCCCTTGATGGTGACGTCGCCGCCGGTGGCCAGGGCGGCCGAGGCCCAGGAGGCCGCCTCGATGCGGTCGCCGAGGGCCGTGTGCGCGTACCCGTCGAGACGGTCCACGCCCTCGATGCGGATCACACGGTCGGTGTCGACCGAGATGATGGCACCCATCTTCTGCAGGACGGCGATGAGGTCCATGATCTCCGGCTCGGTGGCCGCACCGGTCAGCTCGGTGATGCCCTCCGCCCGGACGGCCGTCAGCAGGAGCTGCTCCGTGGCGCCCACGGACGGGTACGGCAGCTCGATCCGGGTGCCCTGCAGGCGGCGCGGGGCGCGCAGGTGGATACCGTTGGGGCGCTTGTCCACCACGGCGCCGAACTGGCGCAGGATGTCCAGGTGGTAGTTGATCGGCCGGTCGCCGATGCGGCAGCCGCCCAGGTCCGGGATGAACGCCTCGCCGAGGCGGTGCAGCAGGGGTCCGCAGAACAGGATGGGGATGCGGCTGGACCCGGCGTGGGCGTCGATGTCGGCCACGTGCGCCGACTCGACGTTCGAGGGGTCCAGGTCGAGGATGCCGGCGTCCGGGTCGTACTTGACGTTGACCCCGTGCAGCTCCAGCAGGCCGGAGACGACGCCGACGTCGCGGATCTGCGGCACGTTGCGCAGGACGCTGGCCGACTCGCCGAGCAGGGAGGCCACCATCGCCTTGGACACGAAGTTCTTGGCCCCACGCACCTCGATGGTGCCCCGCAGCGGCGTACCGCCGTTCACGTACAGCAGATCAGTCATGGCTTCGTCGTTCATCCTGTCGTCACGGGGTTCTCCGGCAGCACGGTGGCGCTGCCGCGGTGCGGGCCCGGGGCTCGCGTCGCACGGATCGTGCGCAGCGGGACCGATCCTGCCCCCGCCGACCCGGTGGTGCCAACCACCGGCGCACCCGCGTTATTCACGTTCACCACACCTTCACGCGCTGGGCGCGGACTCGCGCGGGGGCGCGCCGGAGTCGACGCGATCGTGACCGGGTCGCTGGTCCGCCGACATGAACGCCGCGCACACCACGCCGACGAGGAGGACCGCCCCGACGAGCAGCAGGGACTGGCCGGCGGCGGTCGCGAACCCGGAGCCCACCGCGTGCTGGGCCGCTGCACCGAGCTGCGCCGCGACGTCGTCGGGCACCCCGTCCGGCACCTGGAACCCGCCCTGCCCGGCCTGCTCCGCCGACCCCGCCGCCTGCGCGACGCCGTCGACGAACGCCTGGCGGTACTGCTCGGGCAGGTCGGCCGCGGCGTCGGAGGCGGCCGCCGGGATCGTCACGCCGAGTCGTGAGCTGAGCATCGCCACGATCGCCGCCGACCCGATGACGCCGCCCACCTGCCGGTTGGTGTTGAACGCGCCGGCGCCCGCGCCCGCCGTGCGGTGGTCCAGGCCGGAGGTGGCGAGGTTCGACAGCGGGGAGAACGTCAGTCCCGTCCCCAGGCCGAAGAGCCCCATCGGCCACAGGAAGGTCCAGGGCGACATGTCGGCGTCCATGACCCCGGCGATCCACACCACGGCACCGGCGATCGACACGAAGCCCGCCGCGACCACCCACTTGGCCGGGACCCTGTCGGAGAGCCGCCCGGCGAACGGCGCGACCACGCCGGAGACGAGCGACCCGGGGACCATCACCAGCGCGGCCTGGATCGGCGTCAGTCCCAGCACCGACTGCAGGAAGATCGTCAGCGGGAAGAAGATGCCGATCATCGCGAACGTGACGACCATGCCGTCCACGTTCGCCAGCGAGAAGTTGCGCGAGCGGAACAGCCGCAGCGGCAGCAGCGCGGCGTCCGCCTGCCGGTGCTGCCACCACACGAAGATCCCCAGGACCACCAGGCCGCCGCCGATGACGTTCCAGACCGTCAGCGGACCCCACAGCGTGCCCCAGTCGTACGTGGACCCCTCCTGCAGCCCGAAGACGATCGCGCCGAGGCCGAGCACCGAGAGCACGACGCCGAGCGAGTCGATCGTCGTGTCGCGGGAGGCCAGGTGCGGCAGCCGCGCGAACGAGAACCACAGCGCCGCCACCCCGATCGGGATGTTGACGTAGAAGATCCACTCCCAGCCGATCGTCTCGACGAGGATCCCGCCCAGCAGCGGCCCCGCGATCGTGGCGACCCCCGCCGTCGCCCCCCACAGCCCCAGCGCCCCGCCACGCTGCTGCGCCGGGAAGACGCGCGTGATCATGGACATCGTCTGCGGGGTCATGAGCGCCGCCCCGACGCCCTGCGCCACCCGGAACCCGATGAGCCAGCCGATCTCCGGCGAGCTGCCGATCTCCCCGGAGAACCCGCAGAGGAACGAGAACACCGTGAAGACGACCAGGCCGGTCACGAACACCGCCTTGGGGCCGTACCGGTCACCCAGACGGCCCGCCAGCAGCATCAGCACGGCGTACGAGAGCAGGTAGGCGCTGTTGACCCACCCGACCTCCACCAGGGAGGCCGAGAACGCGTCCGTCAGCGTCGGGATCGCGATGTTCACGATCGTGGTGTCGACCATGATCATGAAGAAGCCGAGGATCAGCGGCGGCAGGACGCTCCATGCGGAGCGTCCGTGCAGGTCGACGAGCGGCTGGACGGTCCCTGGACCGGTCGCGGAGGTCATGGTGGACATCATGCTCCCCCGGGGGCGGCGCCATCTCCGCGGTGATACCCTGAGGGGTATCGGGGGACGGTCGACGGAGGAGTCACCATGTCCGCTCGAGTCCTGGTCCTCGGCAGCAGCTTCGCCGGGTTGACCGCGGCACTGTCCGTGAAGTCCCACCTGGGCCGC
This sequence comes from Isoptericola aurantiacus, assembly GCF_044769875.1. Taxonomy (NCBI): domain Bacteria; kingdom Bacillati; phylum Actinomycetota; class Actinomycetes; order Micrococcales; family Promicromonosporaceae; genus Isoptericola; species Isoptericola aurantiacus. Next base: position 66,551 of record NZ_JBJBAE010000006.1, on the reverse strand, counting down.
GCCGCCGACGTGACCGTCGTGTCGCCGTCGGACCGGTTCGTGTTCAACCCCTCGCTCATCTGGCTGCCCTTCGGCCGCCGCGGGCGCACCGACGTCTCGTTCCCGGTCGCCCCCACCCTCGCGAAGCGTGGCGTGCCGTTCGTCCACGGCGCGGCCACCGCCGTCGACCCGGGAGAGCATCGCGTCGAGACGACGCAGGGAACGCTCGACTACGACTACCTCGTCATCGCCACCGGGTACCGCAACGACCTGGACGTCGTGCCGGGGATGCGCGAGACCCCGACCATCACGACCCTGCCCGACGCCGAGCGGACCTCCGACGCCTGGCGCCGGTTCCTCGACGACCCGGGCGACGTGGTGATCGGGGCCACGCAGCGCGCGAGCTGCTTCGGGGCGGCCTACGAGTTCCTGTTCAACACCTCCTACCAGCTGCGGCGCGCCGGGCTGCACGGCGAGGTCGGGCTCACCTACGTCACCTCCGAGCCCTACGCGGGGCACTTCGGCATCGACGGGATGCCCGGCGCCCGCACGCTCATGAGGATGTTCGCGAAGAAGGAGGGCATCACCGTCGAGACGAACCAGTCGATGAAGGCGATCCGCCCCGACGCCGTGGAGCTCGCCGACGGACGAGAGATCCCCTACACGTTCGCCATGATCGTGCCGCCGTTCCGGGGCCAGGACTTCCTCGCGAGGACGCCCGGCCTCGTCGACGCCGGCAACTACGTCCCCGTGCGGCCCACGTACCAGTCGGAGCGCTGGGACGACGTCTACGCCGTCGGGATCGCCGCCGCCGTCCCCGTGCCGTGGACCACGCAGGTCGCCACCGGCATCCCCAAGACCGGGTTCCCCAGCGAGCAGCAGGCCCACATCGCCGCGAAGAACATCGTCTCCCAGGTGCGCGGCGAGGAACCGACCGCGGCCAAGGAGTTCGCGAAGATCCCGGCGCTGTGCGTCATGGACGCGGGCAACAACGGTGTCGCGATGGTCGCCGACCACATGCTGCCTCCGCGCAAGGCGGCCGTCATGGTGCCCGGGCCGCAGAACCACGCGTTCAAGGTCGGGTTCGAGAAGTACTCGCTGGCAAAGATGAAGGCGGGCAGGGTCGGGCTCCCCTGACGTTCCCCGCGCCGAGCCGGCTGGGGGTGGCGGCCGCCGAAGGTCCCGGGACGGACAGGTCCGACGGCCCGTGACGGCGGACGCGCGGCGCGCGACGATGGCGGTGGACGCACAGGGCGACCGGCCGATCGGAGGTCGAGCCATGGAGACAGCACCCGCCGCCCGGGCCGGCGAGCGACACGCCACGGGTGCCCGACGGGTCGGCTACCTGTTCGCCGTCGGGGCCAACCTCGTCATCCTGCTGCTGATCCACGCCTGGCCGGGGTGGGAGGCGGTGCCGTTCCTCACCGCACGGACCGTGGAGGTCCTGCCGGCGGTCGACGCCGCGATCGTCGTCGGCCTCGTGGCCGACCTCGTCTACGTCGTGGCCGACCCGCCGCGCCTGCGGGCGCTCGGCGACATCGTCGTCACCGCCGTCGGCCTGGTCGCGATCGCGACGGTCTGGGGGGTCTTCCCGTTCGCCTTCCCCGGGCACACGTTCGACTGGGAGCTCCTGGTCCGGATCCTCCTCGTGGTCGCCGCCGTGGGCAGCGGGATCGGGATCATCGTGGCCCTCGTCCGGCTCGTCGACGGGACGAGGTGACCGGCATGTCCGCCTCCTCGACGTCCTCCGCCCCGGACGCCGCCGTCCCGCCCCCCGTCCTCGTGGACGCCGACCCGCCGGCGGACCTGTCCCGCGGGCTCTGGCTGATCAAGTGGCTGCTCCTCGTCCCGCACGTCGTCGTGCTGGTCTTCCTCTGGCTCGCCCTCGCGGTGCTGACCGTGGTCGCCTTCTTCGCGATCTTGTTCACGGCCCGGTACCCCCGGTGGATCTTCGAGTTCGCCGTCGGCGTGCTGCGCTGGAGCTGGCGGGTCTCCTACTACGGCTACGGGGCGCTCGGCACCGACCGCTACCCGCCGTTCACTCTCGCCGACGTGCCCGACTACCCGGCCCGCCTCGAGATCGCCCCGCCGGGACGGCTGTCGCGCGGACTCGTGCTGGTCAAGTGGTGGCTGCTCGCGCTACCGCACTACGTGGTCGTCGCCCTGTTCCTCGGCGGAGGCAGCAGCCAGACGATCGACACCGCGTCGGGAGGCACCGTCGTCGTCGACACCCCGCCGTACGCGGGCCTCGTGAGCGTGCTCGTCCTCTTCGCGGCGGTCGTGCTGCTGTTCCGGAACCGCTACCCGCGCGGCATGTTCGACCTGGTGATCGGGATGCAGCGGTGGGTGTTCCGCGTCGCCGTGTACGCCGGCCTCATGACCGACGTCTACCCCCCGTTCCGCCTCGACCTCGGCGGCCGGGACCCGGCCCGGCCGCCGGCCCCATCGACAGGAGAACTCCCATGACCCACACCTGGAACATCGCCGTCCAGCTCTTCGACTCCGACGACCTGGTGCGCGAGGGCCGCCTCACCTCGGCACACGCCACGCTCACCACGTCGGCCGGCACTTCTCTCGAGGGCCGCGGCGAGGCCCGTCGCAACCCCGACGACCCGTCCGTCCCCGAGATCGGAGAGGAGCTCGCCACCGCCCGTGCGCTGCGCGACCTGGCGGACCGGCTGCTGGCGGCGACGTCGGACGACATCGCCGCTTTCGAGCACCACCCGGTGCACCTGACCGCCTGAGCACCTCCCGCTGTTCCCGGTCGGGTCACCTGCCGGGCGATCGTGCGGCCACCCGCCACCAGCCGTCGGCGGCCTCCGCGGCACCGACCGGGACGGGCCGGGCCAGGGCGTCGTCCCGAGTCAGACCGGGCACGACCCGGTAGTCGATCGAGCCTCGTTCGCTCACGAGCTCGAGCACGCGCCACAGGGAGCAGGCGTAGGCCTCGGCGCGCTCGGCGCCGTCCCACTCGTACAGGCCGCGGTAGAGGTGCCGCTCGTCGGCGGCGAGCCACAGCTTGGACACGAACCCGGGGAACCCGACGAACAGCGGGGTGTTGAGCAGGCTCTCGGCGCGGAAGAGCGCGTGCCCGCGATCACCACGGATCCCCCGGAGCCGGAACGCGACGGCGAGGAAGCAGGGCTCGCTCGGCGACCGGGCCGCGACCGTCTCCCGGTAGACGCGGCCCTGCGTGCCGTCGGCGAACCGCACGACCCGGCCGACGGCGGACCGCGGCTGCCGCACCCGGCCCCTGACGAGCAGGGGGACACTGACGACGACGCAGCGACCGACGGCGCGCCAGGCCGCGGGGCGGGGTGCCGGGCGAGAGGCAGAGGCCGGGCCCATGACGTCTCCCTTCCACCTCCCAGGCTCGGCGCGACGCCGCTCGGCGGACAGGGCCGAAGGTCCCCCGGCGGGGACCGGACGGTCCCAGGGACGGCCGGGTTCAGGCGGCGCAGCTCCCCGGCGTCACGGCGGCGTCCAGGTCGGGGGCCCGGGCGGCCACGGGCATCAGCTCCGTGGTGGTCACGCCGTAGGCCAGGTCGTCGCCCGACGCCGAGCGGGCGAAGATCACGCCGACGACGTCGCCGTCCGTGGACAGCACCGGTCCCCCGGAGTTCCCGGGCCGGACCTCGGCGGCGAGCACGTAGATGTCGCGGTCGGCACCGCCGATGCCGCCGCTGGTCGGGATGCGGGCCGAGCCGACGTCGAGCACCTCGGCCCCCGTGGAGGTGAAGGGTCCGCCGTGGGGATACCCCTGGACGACGGCGGGGTCACCGACGTCCAGCACCGGTGCCACGTCCAGCGGCTCCGCGTCCAGCCCGTCGACGGCCACGACGGCGAGGTCGGCCTCGGGGTCGAAGTAGACGACACGGCCCTCCAGCGCGGCACGGCCGGGCAGCTCGACGAGCGGCCGCTCGACGCCGGCCACGACGTGCGCGTTCGTCACCACCCGGTCCGGCCCGACGGCGAACCCGGAACCGGTCACGCCCGTCCCGCACGCGTACGCCGTGCCCCACACCTTCGCCACGGACTGCGCCGCGGCCTCCAGCGCCGGGTCGTCGAGGTCGACGTCGGGGGCCGTCGTCGTACGGCGCGGGTCCAGGAGCCCGTCCAGCCGGGGCAGACCGTCGTCGAGCACCATGGCCTGGGCCTGGGCGAGCGCGCGACCGACCGGCGTCGGCGTGTGGTCCTCGATCGCGCGCAGCACCGCGGAGGACGACACCGCGGAGGCGACCCCCGGCGCACCCGTGGCCGTGAGCGTGGCCCCGACGAACGACAGCGCCACGGCCGCCACCAGGACGTTCGCCACCCCGCCCAGCAGTCGCTCGACCGGACGCAGCGCGGTGCGGTCCACCTGCCGCCGCAGGCTGTGCCCCACGCCGGACCCGATCGAGGCGCCGACCAGCGGCAGCGCGACGGCCAGGAGCACCGAGACCGGCCCGCGCCACTGCGACGTCGGCAGGGCGTCGACGGCCAGCGGGACCAGCAGGAACGCCGCCACGCCCCCGACGACGAGCCCCACCAGGCCGCCCAACGTGGCCAGCAGACCGCGGCTCAGCCCGGACAGCAGCGCGACGACCAGGACGGCGACGAGCAGGAGGTCGAGCAGGGTCACGGGGTCCCTCCGCGGGTGTGGGGCTGCGAGGACGCCGGAGCATACGCGGTCGTCCTGGGTGCGCGCTGGGAGGCACGCGGCGGGTGCCGACGGCGTCGCCCCGCCCGGTCGGTCAGAACAACGGCCACGGGACGGACGGCATGTCGCCCTCGGGCGACGGGAACCGCGCCGTGCGCAGCAGCCGGTCGCAGCGGTCGGCGAGCGCCGCGACCTCGTCCGGGGCCAGCAGCGACGCGAGACGGCCGCCCAGGCCGGCACCGCCGTCGTCGTCCAGCCCGGTGCGCACCCGCCGGACGCCGTCGAGCTCGTCGGCCAGCAACGGCTCGCCCAGCCACCCCCACAGCACCGTGCGCAGCTTCGGCTCCACGTGGAAGGTGACGCCGTGGTCGACGCCGAGGCGGCGCCCGTCCGGCAGGGGCAGCACGTGGCCGCCCTTGCGGTCGGCGTTGTTGACGACGGCGTCGAACAGGGCCATGCGCCGCAGGGACGGCGAGTCCTCGTGGACCAGGCAGACCGGCCCGCCGTCGTCGCCGCTGCCCTCGAGGACCACGCGCCACCCGTCGCCCGGTGCGTCGGACGACGGGACGACGTCGACCGGGCTCTGGTCGCGGTCCTGCTCCTGCCAGAGCTGGACCATGCCCGGGCCGAACGGTCCGTCGCGCAGCCAGGTCCGGGGCACGATCCCCCCGCCGAACGACTCCGAGACCAGGTAGGCCGCGACCTCGCGGTGGGCGAGCGTGCCGCCCGGGAAGTCCCACAGCGGCTTCTCACCGGCCACGGGCTTGTAGACGACCGGGGCGCGGCCGATCCGCCCGACGAACGTGGCGTTCGAGGCCGTGGGGATGCGGCCGACGACGTCGAGGGTGTCGTGCTGGAGATCGGCTCGCGCGCCGGTCACGGCGCCGTCGACGGGCTCGGGGTGCTCGGTGCACCCACGGTGCTCACGCGTCGTCGTCCGGGGGGCACTCGTGCCCGTCCTCGTCCATCGGCAGCCCGCAGTCCGGGCACGTCGGGCGGCCGGCGTCGACGACCTGGCGGGCTCGCTGCGCGAACGCCCGGGCGGTGCCGACGGGGATCCGCACGAGCAGCATCTCGCGGGGCTCGGCGTCGTCGTCCCCCGCGCCGTCGAGGCCGCCGGCATCGGCGGCGTCGGGCGGGTCCTCACCGACGGGATACGCCTCGATCACCAGCTGCGCGGTCCGCGGGTCCCAGCCCAGCCGCATCGACCCGGTCCGGAAGTCCTCCTCCACCGGCTGCTCCAGGGGCTCGTCGTCGGCGAGCCCCGCCGGAGCCTCCGACGGGATCGACAGCGTGTCGTCCTTCGCCATCAGCTCGTCGAGCATCCGGTCGATCATCTCCGCCAGCACGGCCGACTGCTGCTTCTCCAGCGCGATGCTGGACGTGCGGGTGCCCGCACGGGCCTGCAGGTAGAAGGTGCGTGATCCGGGACGTCCGACCGTCCCGATCACGACCCGGTCGGGCCAGTCGAACTCGTGCACGAGGGTGGGCATGCCACCACTCTAGGAGGCTCCCGCGCCGGGTCCACCGCCGACGGCGGCATCGCCGGCCGGTCCGGCGTCACGCAGCCACGCGAGGTCCCCGGCGTCGGTGCTGGTGGCCACGACCTCGGGGCGGTGCGGGCCGTACCGCACGATCGAGACCGAGCCGGGTCCCACCGCGATGCGCTGGAAGAGGTCGAGGTGCATGCCCAGGGCGTCAGCGAGCACCGCCTTGATGACGTCGCCGTGCGCGACGGCGGCCCACACCGCGCCCTCGCCGTGCTCCTGCGCGAGCGCCGCGTCATGGCGGCGCACCGCCGCCACCGACCGGGCCTGCATCGCCGCGAGCGACTCACCCCCCGGGAAGGTCACCGCCGACGGCTGCGACTGGACCTGCGGCCACAGGGGGTCCTTCGCGAGGTCGCGCAGGGCGCGGCCCTGCCACCGACCGTAGTCGCACTCGCACAGGCCGTCCTCGGTCACGACCGGTGGCGCCCCGGCCTGCTGGTCGACGACGGCGCGGGCCGTCTCCCGGCAGCGTTCGAGCGGGCTCGACACGACCGCGGCGAGGGGCACCGCCGCCAGCCGCTGCGCGGTCCGGGCCGCCTGGTCGCGACCGACGTCGTCGAGCCGCACGCCGGGAGCGCGGCCCGCCAGGACGCCGTCGGCGTTCGCGGTGGTGCGGCCGTGACGGACGAGCAGGACGGTGGGCATGGTCCGGAGCCTACGACGTCGGGCACCCGTCGGGCACGACGCGCGGCACGCCGTCGCACGCGCCGTCCGGGCTCGCGAAGCGTGACGGACCCAGCACGAGCGCCGGTGCCGCGCCGCCCGGCCATGGGCGACGATAGGTCCGTGACCCGCTCGGAACAGCACCCGCCGAAGACCACCGACCCCGTCCGCCCCGCCTGGCTCACCTGGACCGTCCGGGCGGTGGCCGCCGCCGGCCTGGCCGTCGTGGCGTGGGCCTGCGCCACGGCGTGGGCCGCCGTCGTCCACGGGCACCCTGCCTACGCCGTGTGGCTCGCCGTGACCGCGGTGGTCTGCGCGCTGGTGCTGTGGCGCTCGACGCGCCCGCGGCCCGCACACCGCGGCTGGCGACGGGCGGCCGACGTCGTCCTGGTCGTCGGCGCGGCGCTGTGGATCGCGGCGACCGCCTGGCTGCGCCCGTTCAGCGCCGTCGAGCCCGCCCTGACCGCGCTGGAGTCCGACGCCCAGGTCACCGTCACCGAGTCACCCACCCGGATCGAACTGACGCCCGCCGACGGCGGCGACGGGACCGCCGTGTTCTTCCAGCCCGGCGCGAAGGTCGAGGCGCGGGCGTACGCCGCGGTGCTGCGACCGCTCGCCGAGGCCGGGCACACCGTCGTCGTCGCCCAGCAGCCGCTGGGCATCGCGTTCCTCGCCACCGGAGCGTTCGACGACGCCCGGGCGCGGCATCCCGAGGCCGAGCAGTGGGTCGTGGGCGGGCACTCCCTCGGCGGGGTCGTGGCGTCCGCCGACGCCGACGCCGCGGACGAGCCCGACGACGGCTCGGCGCCCGCCGTCGGCCTGCTGCTGTACGCGTCCTACCCGAACGGGGACGTCAGCACCAGCCTGACCGCCGCCGTCCAGTCGATCTCGGCATCGCAGGACGGCCTGTCCACGCCGGCCACGATCGACGCGTCGCGGTCCACCCTGCCGGCCGGGAGCAGCTTCACCGTCGTCGACGGCGCCGTCCACGCCTTCTTCGGCGACTACGGCCCCCAGCCCGGCGACGGCGTGCCGACCATCTCCCACGACGACGCGCGGGAGCAGATCTCCGCCGCCTCCGTGCGGTTCGTGGACTCGCTCGCCGACTGAGCGGCGCGGGCGCGCCGTCGGCCGTCACACGTGCGGCGACGCCTCTGGGGGGCGGAGCTCTGACCGGTCGGACGCCCCACAGCCGGAGCGTGACCGGCCCGGCGCCTACGGGTGGTCTCCGCCAGGGGCGCGGTGCCGGTCGCCGGCGAGGGCAAGCCCCACGGCGGTGCCGATCGGCACACCGAGTCCGGCGTCGAGCCCGGGAAGGAGAAAGGCGGCGAGCCACCCGGCGGCGGCGCCGAGGGCGATCCAGACGTACTGACCGTACCTGTCCATGGGCTGCCTCCACATTTTTTCGTCACACCGTACCGTAACAGTGTTGCAGTACGATGAGAACCATGGGACGACCACAGCTGCATGACGAGCACACCCGCCGTTCCTTGCTCGACGCGGCCGAGTCGCTCGTCGAGCGGGAGGGCCTCGAGGCGCTCTCGGTGCGCGGCGTCGCCGGCTCGGCGGCCACCACCACCCGTGCCGTCTACAGCCTGTTCGGGTCCCGGGAGGGCCTGCTCGACGCGCTCGGTGCACGCGCCTTCGACCACTTGGCGGCCGCGCTGGACGCCCAGCCGCTGCGGTCCGAGCCGAGATCGGGGCTGATCGATGCCGGCGCCGACGCGTTCCGTCGCCTCGCCACGGAGCGTCCCGGCCTGCTGCGCGCTGCGATACAGCGCGCCAAGGCCGGTCCGGGAACCCTCACTCACCGGTCCGGGCAGCGTGCGTCGGCCCGGCTGCTCGTCCGGCTGGAACGCTTGGAGGAGGCCGGGCTGCTCCCTCATCGAGACCCGCACGAGGCCGCCCAGGAATTCCACGCCCTCTGCGAGGGCCTCGCGTCCCTGCAGCTGCGCGGGGCGCTCCCGCCCGACCAGAGCGAGCGCGTCTGGCGTGCCGCACTCACCACCATGGTCGACGGGCTCGCCGTCGATACGGACGCCGTCTCCGGAGCCACGGGCTGACGACGGCCGGGCGGTGTCGGCGCGGCGGGTCGGAACCGGCGCCCCAGCGACACACCCGCACCGGGTCCACGCCCCGACCGAGCAGCGCCCGCAACGGCGCCGGCGTCACCGTCAGGGCACCGTCGCCGAGGTGCCCGACGCCTTGGCCCATCCACACGCCGGGCGGTGTGCACGCCCCGGTGAAATACCTGGTGAACGCTGACGCCTGCAGCTCGTTCCCGTCACCGGTCACGACCCACCACAGTCGATAGGCGGACCTCTGCCCGACGGAGATCACGCGCATCGAGACCGTCACACGTGGCAGGTGTGCGGCGGACTCCACGAACGATCAACGCCAGGATCACACCGCCGATCCGCAGCGATCGATCTCCGACGTCAGTTGGCGTACGCCCTCGCGCTGACCCAACGCATGCGGGGCTTCCACGGCATCTCGAAAAGCGAAGCGAGCACGCCCTTCGCGCTGTCCTCCAAGACCGTCCCATCGGGCAGCGCGACCCGGTACGAGCGCACCTTCCACCCCTTTCCGACCTCGACCCTTCCCGCCACCACCGCATCGACGACCACTCGGACCACGTCCACACTCGACGGCGTCCGCGGCATCTGCCAGCCCGGGCATCCCTCAAGCCCGACGATGATGCCGTCCGCGTCGTGCATCAGCCAGACCTCCAGCGCGCCGTCCGTCGCAGGTCGCACGGAGAAGCCTTCGACGTCACTGTCGACGCTGGGCCCAGACACCTCGGCGCTGGTGGCCAAGTCGCTGCGCAGCATGGACGCCAAGCAGCGAAGCTCGATCGTCTCGCGATCGTTGGGCACTTCGCCACCGGCGCTCGTCACGGACGGAATGATGCCGCAATCGCGCCGACTCGCGAAACCTGCGACCGGACTCGGTCGGCCTGGGGTGCCAGACGTGTGAACGCGCGCGTTGCGCGTCCGCAACAGGTCGTGACCGAAGGCCCCAGGCCGCGCCGTTCGGATCACGCCATGGACGCTGCCGGGAAGTAGACCGTCGGCCACTTCCCGCCGTCGGGGTACTGGAGGCTCCGGCGCCGCACGTACACGCCGACACTCCACTTCGTCCCACGCTCGTCGCGCGGCTCCCCCACGGCGATGTAGCCACGGTACGGCGGCGTCCAGAACTGGTAGCCACCCCACCCCGCACCACCGTCGATCCCGTCGATCGCGTCGACCAACCAGGAACGAAGCCACGGCGCGTCGAAGCCAAAGTCCTTCAGGGCGTCGTCGAAGGTACGCGGTCCATGGTCATAGCGCGGGGTCGTGTCGGCGACCGAGTGGCTCACGGCGTTCATGGCGACATCGTCGCCGGGCTCGTCGCCGTCGTCATCTGTTCAAGCGGGCGAAGTTCGCGCCGAGGGCGGGTCGTCACCAGTCGAAGGCGCGCGCCACGACGCTCCCGGCGCCGCGGACGAGCCAGACGATGCCGCGTCCGACGTTCACGACGACGCTGATGAGGTCAAAGAACTCCGCGACTCTCGCGATGCCGCGCCCGAGGGCCCGAAAAGGTCGCCACACCTGATGCCAGAAGCCCCGTCGCGGGCGATTGGGCACGTTCACGACCGCAGAGTGCCACACATATCCCTCTCTCGGACCCGCCCGAGCACGGGTGCTGGTCGCGCGGGCCACCACGGTCGCGTCCCACGTCGCCGCGACGACCACGATCCCCGACCGCGCCGATCGGGCGCGTCCGGCTGATCCTGCGGGTGCTCGGCCCCGCGACGGCCCGGGTGCTGGGCTACGTCCCCGGCCGCCGCCTCAGCCTCGGGGAGGACATGCCCGCCGCGGCGATGCGCGAGTGGAGCCGCTGGTCGACCATGCCGGGCTACTTCTTCGAGGACTCGACCATGACTGCCGCCGCCGACGCCGCGCGTGTCACCGGCGACGTCCTCGCCGTCGGTGACACGCTGTGGCCCGAGCTCCTCGCCTGGCTCGACGCACGCGCCGGCGCTGCGCCTCCCCAGGAGGACGGCAACGTCCGCTTCCGCGCCAGGAAGCCGCGACGATGACACACCGCACGCCACGGCTGGTGTTCCTCACCGTCGCGGCGGCGGAACTCCAGATGCGGCGGTGGATCGCCCGGCGCGGCGCCGCACACACCGCCGGAAGCGGCGACCAGGGATCCCCCCCCCCGCCGCCGGCGTGCTGCTGCACCTCGCCGACCACCCCGGCACGACGATCGGCGAGGACACGGCCGCGCTGCAGGCCTCCACGCAGGCGCCAGCGGCCTGCTCGCCCGCATGGAGCGCGCCGACCTTATGCACCGTCGCATCGACCCCGACGACCGACGCGCCAGGGTGTCGAGCCGCCCGCCGACGACGAAGAGCGCATAGAAGATGTCGTTCCACACGACAGAAGCCGCTACGTCTCTGTTTCGCCCCGTGGAAAGCAGGCCTTGTCGAAGGCATCGAGCGTGCTGGGGACGACGGCGCGGGCCGCGCGCCGATGGACGTAGGGAAACCTTGACAGCAGCTCGAGTGCTGTCAAGGTTTCCCTACGCGGCGGCTGACCCGACCGAACGAGCGCGCCCATCAACGCGCGAGGGCGCGGGGAACTTGCCCAACCGACCAGACCTCGACTCGCCGCAGGAAAACCTTTACAGTCAATGTGTTGGTGTAGAGGTTCTCCTACGGAGGTGGTTGTCGTGTCCGCAGACCTGCTCACCGCCCTACCGTCGACGTTCCGCTACTCCCGCGCCCGGGAGCTCTTCAACGAACGGCAGTTCCGAAAGCTTGTCGACGAGGGAGAGATCGTCGCGATCGCCCGCGGTCTGTACCGCAAGCGCGGCCTCGCGGGCGACGACGATCTCATCGAGATCACGTCCCGCACCCCCGATGCGACCCTCTGCTTGCGTTCGGCCCTGGCCCGCCACAACCTCATCGACGACATCCCCGCCCAGATCGACATCGCGATCCCTCGCGGTGCATGGACCCCGAGCACCGAGACACCGGTTCGCTGGCGACACTTCGATACCAAGACATTCCCCATCGGCAGGAGCCTGCTGGACATCGGGGACATGGCGACCATCGGGCTGTACTCGGCCGAGCGCAGCATCATCGACGCTTTTCGGATGCGGTCCCTCGAGGGCCCCGAGCTCGCCAACGAGTCTCTGAAGCGGTGGCTGCGGAGCGGCGGCCAACCGTCGGAGCTGCTCCGCATGGCTCGCGACTTTCCACGCGCCTTGACCCCTCTGCGACAAACCATGGAGATCCTGCTGTGACCCGACCGACGCACGGCACGCCCGCGGGAGATGCCTACCTGGATCTGCAGAACCAAGCGCGCCGCTCCAAGCGGCCCACACAGGAACTGCACCAGATGTACGTGCTCGAGGGTTTCCTGGCCCGACTCGCGGCGAGTTCCGAGCGCGACCACTTCGTCCTCAAGGGTGGCGTGCTGCTGGCTGCCTTCGGGTCGCGCCGCCCCACCAAGGACATCGACCTCGCAGCGCTCGAGACCGCCAACGATGTCGACGCCGTCAGCGCGCTCGTGACCGAAGTCGCCGCGACCGTGCTACCGGACGACGACGGCATCGAGTTCCTACCGGAAACCGCGCGAGCGAAGACAATCCGCGAGGACGACGAGTACCAAGGCGTGCGCGTGCACGTTGACGCACGCTTGGCCACGGCCCGCCTTCCGATCCACGTGGACGTCAACGTCGGCGACCCGATCTGGCCCGCGCCGTCTGACGTCGCCGTCCCACGCCTTCGCGGCGGCGAGGCGATCACCCTGAGGGGCTACCCGATCCACATGGTCTACGCCGAGAAGATCGTCACCGCCGTCCAGCGCGGCCTGGCCAACACTCGATGGCGCGATTTCGGTGATGTGTGGAGCCTGTCCAGGAACCACGCTGTCAACGCCGACGACGTCATTCGCGCCGTCGGGGAAGTTGCGCGTCACCGCAGGGCGACGCTGCGCCCGCTGGCCGACGTGCTCGATGGATTCGCTCCGCTCGTCCAGACGCGTTGGTCCCGTTGGCTGCGCGGCTCGGGATCACCTCACATGCCCGCCGATATCGTGACCGTGCTCGACGACGTCGTAGCGTTCGCCGACCCCGTGCTGACCGGCCGGGCCGCCGGTCTCACGTGGGACCCGGCCGAGTCCATCTGGCATGGGCCTCGGTAGTTCCTCGGCCGACCCCCGTCGTCCACCAGGATCAGACACAGAGAAAGGCCCGGACCTGCGACGACTCGCAGGTCCGGGCCTCTGTGCGCGACGGCAGCACCACCGTCGGGCGGCGGCGCCGGTGATCAGAGGTTGATCATGTGCCCCGCGAGCCCGTGGATGGCCTCCTGGACGGACTCGGACAGCGTCGGGTGCGTGTGCACGTTGCGCGCGACCTCGTCGGCGGTGAGGTCCCACTTCTGCGCGAGCGTGAGCTCGGGCAGCAGCTCGGAGACGTCGGGGCCGATCATGTGCGCGCCGAGCAGCTCGTTGTACGTGGCGTCGGCCACCAGCTTGACGAAGCCGGTGGGGTCGCCGAGCCCGTGGGCCTTGCCGTTGGCCATGAACGGGAAGTTCGAGACCTTGACGTCGTAGCCCTCGGCCTTGGCCTGCTCCTCGGTGAGGCCGAACGAGGCGACCTGCGGCTGGCAGAACGTGGCTCGCGGCATCATGCGGTAGTCGCCGAGCGTCATCGTCTCGGCATCGCCGATCGTCTCGGCGGCGACGACGCCCTGCGCCTCGGCGACGTGGGCGAGCATGAGCTTGGCCGTGACGTCACCGATGGCGAACAGGTGCGGCACGTTGGTCCGCATGTGGTCGTCGATGGCGATGGCGCCGCGCTCGTCGAGCTGCACGCCGGTGTTCTCCAGGCCGAAGCCCTCGACGGCCGGGGCGAAGCCGACGGCCATGAGGACCTTGTCGACCTCGAGCGAGCCGGGCTTGTCGTCCTTGACGCCCTTGTACTCGACCTTCACGGACGAGCCGTTGTCCTGGACGGACTGCACGGCGGTGGAGGTCAGGATCTTCACGCCGAGCTTCTTGTACTGCTTGGCGATCTCCTTGGAGACGGCCGCGTCCTCGTTCGGCAGCGCACGGTCGAGGAACTCGACGATGGTGACGTCCACGCCGTAGTTCTTCAGGACGTAGGCGAACTCCATGCCGATGGCGCCGGCGCCGACGATGGCGATCGACTTCGGCAGGTCGCGCGTCATGATCTGCTTCTCGTAGGTCACGACGTTCTCGGAGAGCTCGACGCCCGGCAGCAGCTTGACGCGCGAGCCGGTCGCGATGATCGCGTTGTCGAAGGTCACCGTCTCGGTGCCGCCGGCGTTCAGCGCCACCTCGATCGTGTTCGCGTCGCGGAACGTTCCGCGTCCGTCGTACTCGGTGATCTTGTTCTTCTTCATGAGGAAGTGGACGCCCTTGGTCCGCCCGTCCGCCACCTCGCGGGACCGGTCGAACGCCTTGCCGAAGTCGAACGTCACGTCGCCCGACATGCCGAAGAAGTCGGCCTGGTGGGTGAACAGGTGCGCGAGCTCCGCGTTGCGCAGGAGGGCCTTGGAGGGGATGCAGCCCACGTTGAGGCACACACCACCCCAGTACTTCTCCTCGATGATGGCGACGGACTTGCCGAGCTGTGCCGCACGGATCGCGGCGACGTAGCCGCCGGGGCCAGCTCCGAGGAGGACGACGTCGTAGTGGGAAGCCATGAGGCCACCCTATGAGGTGTCGTGGCATGGTGCGGCGTGACGTGCGTCGCACCGGCACGAGGGCGGGGCTGCGCGGGTCTCAGCGCACGGAGTCGACGCCGTCGTTGGCGAGCTGGTCGGCACGCTCGTTGCCCGGGTCGCCGGCGTGCCCCTTGACCCAGATCCAGCGCACCTCGTGCCGGGCGACCTCGGCGTCCAGGGCCTGCCACAGGTCGACGTTCTTGACGGGCTTCTTGGCCGACGTCTGCCAGCCGTTGCGCTTCCAACCCGCGATCCACGTCTTCATGCCGTTCATCACGTAGGACGAGTCGGTGTGCACGGTGACGGCGCTGGGTCCCTTGAGCGCGCGCAGCGCCTCGACGACGGCGGTGAGCTCCATGCGGTTGTTGGTGGTGACCTTCTCGCCGCCGAACAGCTCCTTGGCGTGCCCGCCGGACTTCAGCAGCGCACCCCATCCCCCGAGCCCGGGGTTGCCCTTGCAGGCACCGTCGGTCCAGATCTCCACTGCCGGCTTGTCGTCCACGCGGGCCACCCTATGCGGCGAGACGAGTTGTCGGTGGACCGGCGTAGCCTCGGACTCACCGCGCGCAAGGAGGGGACGACGGCGGCACGCATCCCGGGAGGCATCGTGAGGTTCGGGTTCATCGGCAGCTTCGGCACACCCCTGGAGCAGGTGCGGCTCGCCCGGGAGTGCGAGGAGCACGGCTGGGACGGGTTCTTCACCTGGGACGGCGTGGACATCGGCGCCGAGGGGTTCGACGCGCACCCCACCTGGGACCCGTTCGGCATCCTGGCCGCGGTCGCGACGGCCACGGAGCGGCTCACGCTCGGCGCGGTCGTGCTCGCGCTCCCCCGCCGTCGGCCGTGGGAGCTCGCCCAGCAGGTGCTCACGGTGGACCATCTCTCCGGCGGGCGCCTCGTGCTGCCCGTCGGACTCGGCGTGCCCGTGGACCACGCGTTCTCGTCCGTGGCGGGCCAGCCCACGGCGCTGCGCGACCGCGCTCGCGCTCTCGACGAGGTGCTCGACTGGCTGGAGCGCTCGTGGTCCGGCGAGTCGTTCGAGCACGACGGTGCCTGGACGGCCACGGGGCCGTTCCGCTTCCCGCAGCCACCGGTCCGCGGCCGGGTCCCGGTGTGGCCCGTCGGGGTCTGGGACGCCCGGCGGCCGCCCCGCCGCAGCCTGGACCGTGCGCTGCGGTGGGACGGCATCGTGCCCCAGGTGCGCGGCGACTCCCCCGAGGACGCCGAGGCGGGACCGGAGCAGGTCAGGGAGCTGGTCAACTGGCTCGCCGAGCACCGTGCCGTCGACGCCGGGCCGTTCGACGTGGTCGTCCAGGGCCGCCTCGACGCCGACCCGGGGACGGCCGCTCGGCAGGCGCGCGCGATGGCGGACGCCGGGGCGACCTGGTGGATGGAGTCCTGGTGGGACCCGACCACCACGACGCACGAGTTCCTGCTGGACCGAGCCCGCCAGGGCCCGCCCGTCCTGTGACGGCTCCGGGGCCGCGCGACCCCGGAGCACGCGACACGAGCCGCGTCAGGACACGGGCCGCGCCGGCTCGATCTCGACCTTCGGCAGGTGCTTGGCCGGCAGCGTCCTCGGGCGCCAGGCGGCCCGCTGCTCCTCGAACGCGGTGATGTCGGCCTCGTTCTGCAGGGTCAGGCCGATGTCGTCCAGGCCCTCCATGAGGCGCCAGCGCGTGTAGTCGTCGATCTGGAACGGCACGGTGACGTCGTCGGCGTGCGCGGTGCGCGTCTCCAGGTCGACGGTGACCTCGGTGCCGGGCTTGGCCTCGAGGATCTTCCAGAGCAGCTCGATGTCCTCCTGGGCGACGATGCCGGCCACGAGACCCTGCTTGCCGGAGTTGCCGCGGAAGATGTCGGCGAACCGGGAGGCCAGCACGACGCGGAACCCGTAGTCCTTGAGCGCCCAGACGGCGTGCTCGCGCGACGAGCCGGTGCCGAAGTCGGGTCCGGCCACGAGCACCGAGCCGGAGGAGTACGCCTCCTGGTTGAGCACGAACTCCGGGTCGCCGCGCCAGGCGGCGAACAGCGCGTCCTCGAAACCGGTACGCGTGACCCGCTTGAGGTAGACGGCCGGGATGATCTGGTCGGTGTCGACGTTGCTGCGGCGCAGCGGCACCCCGACGCCGGTGTGGGTGGTGATCTTCTCCATGGTGACTCCTAGAAGCGCGGGGGGCTCAGACGAACGAGGGGGCGGACAGCGGCGCCAGCGGCGTGCCGTCGAACGTGGTCAGGTCGACGTCGGCGTCCAGCTCCAGGTCGGACAGCGACGAGAGCGTGCCGCGGATGGCCGTGGCGGCGGCGACGAGCGGCGAGACCAGGTGGGTGCGGCCGCCCTTGCCCTGCCGGCCCTCGAAGTTGCGGTTGGACGTGGACGCCGCCCGCTCGCCGGGGGCGAGCTGGTCGGGGTTCATGCCCAGGCACATGGAGCACCCGGCGTTGCGCCACTCGGCGCCGAACTCCTTGAAGATGACGTCCAGGCCCTCGGCCTCGGCCTGCAGGCGGACACGGGCCGACGCCGGGACCACCAGCACGCGCACGTCCTCGGCCTTGTGGCGGCCCTGGAGGACCTTGGCCACCGACCGGAGGTCCTCGATGCGGCCGTTGGTGCACGAACCGATGAACACGGTGTCCACCGTGACGTCGCGCAGCGGCATGCCGGGCTCGAGCCCCATGTACTCGAGCGCACGCTCGGCGCTGACCCGCTCGCCCTCGTCGGCGATCTCCGCGGGGACGGGCACGTTCGCGCTCAGCGGCAGGCCCTGGCCGGGGTTGGTCCCCCAGGTGACGAACGGCTCGAGGTCGGCGGCCTCGAGGACGACCTCCGCGTCGAAGGTGGCGTCGTCGTCGGAGCGCAGCGTCTTCCAGTACTCGACGGCCTCGTCCCAGTCCGCGCCCTCGGGAGCGTGCGGACGGCCCTTCAGGTACTCGAACGTGGTCTCGTCGGGGGCGATCATGCCGGCGCGGGCGCCGGCCTCGATGGACATGTTGCAGATCGTCATCCGCGCCTCCATCGAGAGCTTGCGGATGGCCTCGCCGCGGTACTCGAGGACGTAGCCCTGACCGCCGCCGGTGCCGATCTTGGCGATGATCGCCAGGATGATGTCCTTGGAGGTGGCGCCGGGGGGCAGCTCCCCGTCGACCGTGATCGCCATCGTCTTGAACGGCGTCAGCGGCAGGGTCTGGGTGGCGAGCACGTGCTCGACCTCGGAGGTGCCGATGCCGAAGGCGAGCGCGCCGAACGCGCCGTGGGTGGAGGTGTGGGAGTCGCCGCACACCACCGTCAGGCCCGGCATCGTCAGCCCGAGCTGCGGGCCCACCTGGTGGACGATGCCCTGGTCGGCGTCGCCCAGGGAGTGGATGCGGACGCCGAACTCGGCGGCGTTGTTGCGCAGCGTGTCGATCTGCGTGCGGCTCGTGAGGTCCGCGATCGGCAGGTCGATGTCGAGCGTCGGGGTGTTGTGGTCCTCCGTGGCGAGCGTGAGGTCGGGACGCCGCACGGGTCGACCGGCCAGCCGCAGCCCCTCGAACGCCTGCGGGCTGGTGACCTCGTGCACGAGGTGGAGGTCGATGTAGAGCAGGTCGGGTGCTCCGTCGACTCCCCGACGCACCAGGTGCGCCCCCCAGACCTTCTCTGCCAGCGTGCCGGCCATCACGAGCTCCTCGTCCGCCGCCTCGTGGGCGGCTGTCGTCCTTCAGTGTGTGCGAAGCCGACGTGCCCGTTCGCGTCCTCGTTCTACGTAGGACTTGCAATCTCACCAAGCGAGACGTCAGTATCGACCTATGGACGATACTAGCGGAGTCGGCGTACTGGACAAGGCCGCGTCCGTACTCGGTGCACTCGAGGCCGGCCCGGCCACCCTGGCGCAGCTCGTCTCCTCGACCGGACTGGCCCGCCCGACGGCGCACCGGCTCGCCGTCGCGCTCGAGCACCACCGGTTCGTGGCCCGGGACATGCAGGGCCGCTTCGTGCTCGGACCGCGCCTCAACGAGCTCGCGACGGCCGCCGGGGAGGACCGCCTCCTGGCAGCCGCCAACCCGGTGCTCACGGCGCTGCGCGACCACACGGGCGAGAGCGCGCAGCTCTACCGCCGCCAGGGCGACCACCGGGTGTGCGTCGCCGCCGCCGAGCGTCCGGTCGGCCTGCGGGACTCGATCCCCGTCGGCGCCACGCTGACGATGCACGCCGGGTCGGCCGCGCAGATCCTGCTCGCCTGGGAGGAGCCGGACCGCCTGCACCGCGGCCTGCGCGAGGCGGTCTTCACCGCCACCATCCTGTCGGGCGTCCGACGGCGCGGCTGGGCCCAGTCGGTCTCGGAGCGCGAGCTCGGGGTCGCCTCCGTCTCGGCGCCCGTGCGCGGGCCGTCCGGTCGCGTGGTCGCGGCCGTCTCGGTCTCCGGGCCGGTCGAGCGCCTGACCCGGCAGCCGGGACGCCTGCACTCGGCGTCGGTCGTGGCCACGGCCAACCGCCTCACGGAGGTCCTGCAGCGCGCCGGTGAGTGACGGCACGCCGACCGGATTGCTGCGCTGACCTGGACAAGGTCAGTAGGCTCCTGGCCAGCGAGGCGATTCCGTCCCGTCAACCGAGAGGCTTGAGGACCCGATGCCGGCCAAGGCCAAGACCATCCTGATCTGGCTCGTGGTGATCTTCGTGATCTTCGCGATCTACAACAGCCCGGACCGCGCGTCCGAGGTCGTCTCCGCGATCTGGGACGTGATCGTCAACGCGGTGGCTGCGTTCGGCGAGTTCTTGGGCGGGCTGCTGAACTGACCGTGGAGCCGCCCGACGAGGCCGTCCGCACGCACCGCCACCTGCGCCGGTACCTCCTGACCGGCGAGACGGTGACCGTCGCGACCCGTCTGCACTGGGCCAAGATCCTCGAGCCGATCGCCACGGCGCTCGCCGTCACCGTGCTGGTCGCCTGGCTGCACAGCACCACCGGCACCGGCTGGGTCTGGCTGCTGTGGGCGGTCGCGGCCGGGCGCTTCCTGTTCCGCTGGGCCGAGTGGAACTACGAGTGGTTCGTGGCCACCGACAAGCGCCTGATCCTCACCTACGGGTTCATCATCCACAAGGTGGCGATGATGCCGCTGGTGAAGGTCACCGACATGGGGTACTCGCGCACGCCGACGGGCCAGGTGCTCGGCTACGGACGGTTCGTCATGGAGTCGGCCGGTCAGGACCAGGCGCTGCGTCAGGTCGACTACGTGCCGAACCCGGACCACACCTACCGGACGCTGTGCGACACGATCTTCATGCCGCGCACCCAGCCCGGACAGGGCCAGCCACGACGCAGCGAGGGTCCGCCCCCGTCGGTCGTGCCCTCCGGTCGCCGTGAACCCCGGCCGACGACGGCGGAGCTGCCGATCGTCCCGCCTCCCGGCCGGGGAGCCGCGCACCCCGCCGAGAGCCGGAGCCCCGCTCCGCAGGACGCGTCCCGTCCGGCACCGGGGGCACCGACCTGGCAGGCGACGGGCGGGGTCACCGTGCCGCAACCGTTCGACTCTTCCGAGGTGGCCGGGCCGTCCGGACGCACCCGGCCGCGCCAGGGCCGTCCGGCGTCGTCCCGGCGCCCGGCGCGCAGCCGTGGCAGCGAACGCTCACCGTACGACCCGCCGTCGAGCGACGGACCCGGGACCACGGTGCCCGACCCGTTCCTCTGAGCCGTGCCGATCCAGCGTGCCGGGGGAAGGTCCCGCGGTCCGCGACTGGCTGCCGGCAGCCTGTCCGCACACGACGAAGGCCCGGTCCCCTGGGACCGGGCCTCGCACTGTGTACCCCCAACGGGATTTGAACCCGTGTTACCGCCGTGAGAGGGCGGCGTCCTAGGCCGCTAGACGATGGGGGCCGGACGTGGTTCCGTCTCCGGAACCTGCACGTCACCCGAGCTCGGGTGGATGCGTACCCCCAACGGGATTTGAACCCGTGTTACCGCCGTGAGAGGGCGGCGTCCTAGGCCGCTAGACGATGGGGGCCTGTGGATCATCGGCCGCGAGGACCGATGTGCCGAGAGAACCTTAGCGCACGCCCTGGGACCGATCGTGGTCCGTCAACGGAGCGCCGAGGTGCTGCGCTGGGGTACCAGGACTCGAACCTAGACTAAGAGAATCAGAATCTCTCGTGCTGCCAATTACACCATACCCCATGGTATGTGAACATCCCCGGGCAAAACCGACACCGTGGACCGGCGCCGATCGGACCTGCCCGAAGAGGCCCAACGACCCAGAACATTACCGGACACCACCGGCGGATTCCAAACGCGGACCCCGGTGCCCTTCGTCACGTCACGACCGCCCCGGACGTGGCACGCTGCCACCATGCCGACGACGCCGGACCCCGCCTCCCGCACTGACCGCGCCGCCTCCTTCGCGCAGGGCGCGGACGTCTACGCCCACGTGCGTCCCACCTACCCGGCCGAGGCCGTCGCGTGGATGCTCCCCGACGGCGCCACACGTGTGCTGGACCTCGGCGCCGGCACCGGGCTGCTGACCCGGCGCCTGGTCGAGCACGGCTGCCTCGAGGTGGTCGCGGTCGACCCGTCCGAGCCGATGCTCGCCCACCTGCGCGACACGTTCCCCCAGGTCGAGGCCCAGGTCGGCACCGCCGAGGAGATCCCGGTGCCCGACGCCTCCGTCGACGCGGTCACGGTCGGCCAGGCGTGGCACTGGTTCGATCCCGCACGCGCCGCGGCCGAGATCGCCCGCGTGCTGCGCCCGGGTGGACACCTCGGCATCGTGTGGAACGACCGCGACGAGCGCATCGAGTGGGTCGCCCGCCTGGGCGAGATCCTGCACCGCGGGGACCGGCTGGAGCCGGACGGCGCCCACAGCGTCCGCGCCCCGGAGCTCGGCGAGGCCTTCGACGGCGCGGAGCGCACCGAGCACCCCTGGGGGCACCGGATGGCCACCTCCGACCTGCGGCTGCTGGCGGCCTCGCGGAGCTACTTCCTGACTCTGCCCGACGCGGAACGCGAACCGCTCCTGCAACAGGTGGACGACCTGGTGGTCACCCACCCCGACCTGGCCGGCACCACCGAGATCGCCCTGCCCTACGTCACGACGGCGTACCGCGCGCGACGGCGCTGAGCCGCCGGGCGGCGGCGGACGGCGTGACCCCGTCGCGCCAGACGACGCGGAGCCGCCGGGACAGGTCGACCCCTGCGACGCCGAGGGCGACCAGCCGCCCGGAGTCGACGTCGTCGGCCACCGTCAGGGCCGACAGCACCGCCACCTGCCCACCGTGCCGGACGGCGGCCTTCAGTGCCGCCGTCGAGCCCAGGGTCGGCAGGTGCGGCGGCAGTGCCCGCCCGACGCCGGCGAGCGCCCGCTCGAGGATCTGCCGGGTCCCGGAGCCGGCCTCGCGCAGCACGAGCCGCTGATCCAGCAGCTCGTCGGGCCGCACGGACCGACGCCGGGCCCACGCGTGCGACGGCGCGACGACGGCGACCAGCTCGTCGCGCGCGACGGTCCGGCTGCGCAGCCCCCGGCGCACGTCGGGACTCTCCACGAACCCGAGGTCGGCCTCGTCGGCCAGCACGAGGTCCATGACGTCGCTGGAGTTGCGCACCACCAGCTCGACCTCGGCGCCGTCACCCCGTGCTGCGAGCAGCGCGAGCCACCGGGGCACGAGGTACTCGGCGACCGTCAGGCTCGCCGCCACCCGCAGCGCCGTCGACGGCCCGGAGCGCAGGCCCGCCACCGAGGCCTCGAAGCGGTCGGAGGCCGTCACCACCTCCCGGGCCCAGCCGGCCACGGCCCGCCCGGTCGGTGTCAGCGCGGTGCCGCGGGCACCCCGGGCGACGAGCTCCAGCCCCAGGCGCCGCTCGACCCGGCGCAGCCCCGCGGACGCGGTGGGCTGCGCGATCCCGAGAGCGCGCGCCGCCGCGCTGATGGACCCGTGGGTGTCGACGGCCACGAGCAGCTCGAACGCGGCGAGCGAGGTGCGGTCTGCCATAGGGCGAGTCTATGGATGGATCACCAGGTCGGCCTTCCGGAGCGCCGGGGCCTCCGCGAGGGTGGAGCCATGACCCGCCTCGTCCCCGGCCTCGGGATCGCCGCCGGCGCCACCGCGCTCCTGCTCGCGCTCGCCCCCGCGCTCGCGCAGGTGGCCCCGGCACTGTCCCCGCTGGTGCTGGCGCTGCTGGTGGGCGCGGCCACGGGATCGGTGCTCGGCGCCGCGGCGCGCCGGGACGCCGAGCGGCGGGTCAGCGGCCGGCGGTCCACGGCCCCCGGTCGTCGGCCTCTCGCCGCGCAGGTCCTGGACGCCGTCGGCCCCGGGACCGCCTGGACCGCCCGGTACGTGCTGCGCGCCGGGGTGGTGCTGCTGGGTCTGCAGCTCTCGCTCGGCGACGTGCTCGGGCTCGGGTGGCGCGGCGTCGCCGTCGTCGCCCTCACCGTGACGGTCACGTTCACCGCCACGCTCGCGATCGGCCGCCGGCTCGGCGTCGGGCGGGACGCCACGCTGCTGGTGGCCACCGGCTTCTCGATCTGCGGTGCGGCCGCCGTGTCGGCGATGACCGGCGTCCTCGACCGCGTCCCGGCGCGCCGGTCCCCCGCCACCGACGGGACGCCCGCCCCACCGCCGCCCGGCGACGACCCGCGCGGCGACGACGGGCCCGGCGCCGCCGCCGCCGTCGCGCTCGCGCTGGTCGCGCTCTACGGGACCGCCGCCGTCGTCGCCCTGCCCTGGCTCGCCGGCCTCCTGGGACTCACGGCGACCCAGTCCGGGCTGTGGATCGGCGCGAGCGTGCAGGAGGTCGCCCAGGTCGTCGCCGCTGCGGGCGCTGTCCCGGCGGCGGCCGCGCTCGCGACGGCCACCGTGGCCAAGCTCGCCCGGGTGGTGCTGCTCGCCCCCGTGGTGGCCACCGCGGGGGCCGTGCGCGCCCGGCGGGCAGCGCTCGCGGCACCGCGCACCGGCACCGGCTCGCACCTCCTCGCGGGGGGCGACGGCGGGGCCTCCGCCGACGGCGGCACACGGCCCGCACTCGTCCCCGGCTTCGTGCTGGGCTTCCTCGGCGCGGTGGTGCTGCGCAGCCTCGGTGTCGTCCCGCCGCTCGTGCTCGACGGCGCCGCCCACGCCACGACGGCGCTGTTCGTGGCCGCCATGTTCGCCCTCGGGCTCGGCGTCGACGTCCCCCGGCTGATCCGCACCGGACGGCGACCGCTGCTCCTCGGGGCGTGCGCCGCCGTCGTCGTCACCACGACGGCCCTCGCCGCGGTCCTGCTCCTGGCACCCTGAACCGCGAACGGACCGCGTCGCCCGGCTTCGGGACCGCTTGACCCTGCACCGGGGTGCAGGGTGCACGGTCGCTCCATGCACACCTCTACCGCACTGCGCGTCGTGAGGGCCTCGGCCGTCTACGACCTCGTCGCCACCGGCGGCTTCGCCCTGCCCTGGACGGCCGCCGTCGCCGTCGACCTGCTGGTCCGCCTCCACGGGGCGGCCGGGCTGTCCGGCACGGTCCCGCCCGCGGACGACCCGCTGACCGTGCTCTTCGCCAACCTCATGGGTGCCGTCGTCGTCGTGTGGTCCGTGGTGCGCCTGCGGCGTCCCACGCTCGCGCTCGGCGCCGCCGACACCGTCGCCCGCGCGCTGTTCAGCCTCGGCATGGTGGTCGCCCTGACCCAGGGGGCGACGGCGATCGTCGCCGCGTTCCTGGTGGTCGAGGTCGGGTGGTTCGCCGTCCAGGGCGGCGCCGTCCTGGCGGCGGTACGTACCGCGGCGGCGTCGCCTACGCTCGCGGCATGACCATCTCCGAGCTCGCCCGCCGGGCAGGCGTCAAGGTCTCCACGGTGCGGTTCTACGAGCGCCGCGGGGTGCTGCCGCCGCCGGAGCGCTCCGGGAACGGGTACCGCACCTACTCCCCGCAGGACGTGGCCCGGGTGCGGTTCCTCCGGCGCGGTCAGGAGCTCGGGTTCACCCTCGCCGAGCTCGCGGAGCTCGCCGCGCTGGCCGGCGGGGGCCGCCACGACGTCGTCGCGGCCGAGGTGCAGGAGGTCGGCACGGCCAAGCTGGCCGAGATCGACGCGCGGCTCGACGACCTGCGTCGGGTCCGCACGGCCCTCCAGGAACTCCTGGACGACCCGTGCGCCGGTCCGCGCACACCGTGCCCGGTCGTGGCCGCGCTGGCCGGCGACGCCGCCGTGCCCGTCGGCTGACCCGGCTCAGAGACCGAGCCCGGTCGCCACCTCCGCGAGGTTCGTCCCGACGACGATCCCGGCGGCGCGCATCGCTGCGGCGTCGGTGTCCTGCTCGTCGAGACGGCGCGCACCCGGCCGGTCGACCCAGACGCCCACCAGGCCGGCGTCGTGCGCGGCCGTGGCGTCGACGCGCGGCTCGTCGCCGACGTACGCCGTCCGCTCCGGCAGCGTCCCGAGCAGCCGCGCGCCCTCGAGGAACACGTCCGGGTGCGGCTTGCCGTAGCCGAGCGTGTCGACGCCGACCAGGACGGGCAGGTCGAGGCCGACGGCGGCCAGCTTGCGCTCCTGCAGGGCCACGGCGGCGTTCGTCACCACGCCCAGGGCGAGCCCCGCGGTCCGCAGGCGCGCGAGGAACGCCGCGGCGTCGTCGAACGCCCGCCACGAACGCTCGAACGTGCCCCAGAACAGCTCGTCCCAGGCGTCGAACGCGTCCTCGCCCACCGGCGCGCCACCGAAGGTGCGGTGCAGCAGGTCGGCGCGCAGCCGCCGCTGGGTGCGGTGGTCGGTCTCACCACGGGTGTAGGACCCGTAGTGGCCCGCAGGGTCCGCGCGCCAGTGGTCCAGCACCGCCGCGTGGTCGACGTCGCCGGGCAGATGGGCGTCGGCCACGGCCGCGAGCGCCGCCGCGAAGGCCCCCCGCGTGTCCACGAGCGTGTCGTCGACGTCCAGCAGGACGCCGTCGACCCGCGCGGTGACGGCACCGAGGGCGGTCACTGGACGGGGGCCTGCGGCGGGTTCTCGGCCAGGCGTGCCAGGGCGGCGTCGATGCGGCCGAGGGTGCGCTCGCGCCCGAGCACCTCGAGCGACTCGAAGAGCGGCAGGCCGATCGTGCGGCCCGTGACCGCGACACGCACCGGGGCCTGCGCCTTGCCGAGCTTGAGACCGTGCTGCTCCCCCGTGGTCGCCACGGCGTCCTTCAGCGCGTCGGCGGCCCAGGGCTCGAGCCCTGCCAGCACGCCGCGCACGTCGGCGAGCAGCTCGACGGCGCCCGGCTTCATCGCCTTGGTCCACGACCTCTCGTCCTCGACCGGGGCGTCCAGGAAGAGGAAGTCGACGTTGTCGGTGATGTCGCTCAGGAGGGCGACCCGGGACTGGGCCAGCGGCGCCACGGCGGCGAACGCCGCGGCGTCGAACTGCTCCTCCGCCCACGGGGCGTGCGGGGCGCGCAACCACGGCCCGACGGCGGCGATGAACTCGTCCACGCTCAGCGCCCGAATGTACTCGCCGTTGAACGCCGCGAGCTTCCTGAGGTCGAAGAACGCGGAGGCGGAGTTGACGTCCTCGATGCGGAACCGCGAGATCATCTCGGAGAACGGCAGGATCTCCTCGTCGTTGCCCGGCGCCCAGCCCAGCAGCATGAGGTAGTTGACCATCGCGGCGGGCAGGTAGCCCTCGGCGAGGTAGTCCTCGAGCGCCACCTTGTCGCGCCGCTTGGACAGCTTCTGGCGTTTCTCGTTGACGATCACCGGCAGGTGCGCCCACACGGGCGGCTCGGCGCCCAGCGCGGCCCAGAGCAGCTGCTGCTTGGGCGTGTTCGACAGGTGCTCCTCGCCCCTGATGACGTGGGTGATGCCCTCGTCCAGGTCGTCGACGACGTTGGCGAGCAGGAAGACCGGCGACCCGTCACCACGGGCGACGACGAAGTCCTCCATCGCGTCGTTCGGGAAGACGGGGTTGCCGCGGATCAGGTCGACCACCTGCGTCTCACCGGTGTCCGGGGTGCGGAACCGCAGGGCACGCCCCGGGGCCTCGTCCAGCCCGCGGTCGCGGCAGTGACCGTCGTAGCCGGAGTGCTGGTTGCCGGTGCGCGCGAGCACGTCGTCCCGGGTGCAGTCGCAGAAGTAGGCGCTGCCGGCCTCCCGCAGGCGCCGGGCGGCCTCCTGGTGCTTGCCGCGGTTCTCGGACTGGTAGTACGGCCCCTCGAACGTCGGGTCGTCGGCGTGCATGCCGAGCGCCGCGTGGGCGGCGAGGATGCCGTCCACCCACTCGGGCTTGTTGCGCGAGGCGTCGGTGTCCTCGATGCGCAGCACGAACCTCCCCCCGGTCTGCTTGGCGACGGCCCAGTTGAACAGCGCCGAGCGGGCGCCGCCCACGTGGAACATGCCGGTCGGCGACGGGGCGAAGCGGACACGGACGTCGGAAGAACCAGGTGCGGGGATCACGGGCACAGCCTAGTTGCCCGACACCGGTGCACCCGGTGGGCCGGGCGGCCGACGTCGCGGCGGTGCCGTCAGCGCGCGAGCACCAGGTGGTGGTCGAACGCGAACCGTTCGCTGCGCACCTGCCGCAGCCCGGCAGCGGTGGCCGCCCGGACGACGTCGACCGGGCGGTGCACGCGGAACCGCCACTCGCTGGCCCGCAGCACGGGGTAGACGTTGAGCGCGGCACCGGCGGCGCGCATCCACCACGTGCGCCGTGGGAACGCGACGACGAGGTACTCCCGCGTCCGGTCGGCCGCCGCGGTGACGAGCGCCCGCACGTCCGGGTAGCAGCACACCACCGAGTGCAGCGCGACGACGTCGGCGGGCCCGGCCAGGTCCGGGTGCGCCGCGAGGTCCCCGGTGCGCCGGTCCACGCGGTCCGCCAGGCCCGCCTCGACCAGGAGACGGTCGGCCACGCCGTCGTACCCGGTGGACATGTCCACGCAGGTGGCACGTTCGACGCCGGCCCGGAGCATCTCCACGGTGAAGTCGCCGATGCCTCCGCCGACCTCCAGCAGCGTCCGCCCGCCGACGACGCCGGAGCGGTACAGCTCGACCGTCCGCCGCGGGAGCGTGGTCAGGCCGGACCGGGCGTACCGGGCCGCGGCGCGGCGCGCCTCGCGCGCGTCGAAGACCTTCTCGTAGCCCTGCGGCTCGCAGCAGCTCACGGCTTCACCTCGGCCGACCGGCTCCGCCACTCGGTCGACCGGCTCCGCCACCACCGGGATCCGGCGGTGACGGAGGAGTCCGCGAGCGCCAGCGCGCACCACGCCGGCACGAGGGTCGCGGCGGCGACGAGCGCGACGACCCCCGGGGAGACGCCCGGGACGAGATCGCGCCGCACGTCGAGCACCACGAGCGCCAGCGGTCCCGTCCCGGCGGCGGCGGCGCTCACGACGAGCGTCCGCACGATGCGCCCGCGGCCCAGGAGCGCCCCCACCAGCGTCGCCAGTCCCGTCCACAGCACGGCGACGAGCCCGGTCACCGCACCGATCACCACGAGCAGCGGACCCGCGAGCGGCCCTCCGGCGTCGGCGCCGGTGACGAGGGCCAGCACCAGCAGACCGGCGTAGAGCAGCGCACCCAGCGCGAGGTAGCCCAGCCACACGGCGCCGCCCGCGGCCGCCCCGGCTACGACGCGGGCCGACGAGGTGACGGGATCCACCGTGCTCAGTCCTCGCGCCGCACCACGGGGTTGGCCAGCACGCCGATGCCCTCGACCTCGCACTCGACACGGTCGCCGGCGTCGATGCGCCCCACGCCCGCAGGCGTCCCTGTCAGCAGCACGTCACCCGGCAGCAGCGTCATCGCCTTCGACGCGTAGGAGACCAGGTAGGGGACGTCGAAGATCATCTGCGCCGTGCGGCCGTCCTGCTTGAGCTCGCCGTTGACACGCGAGCGCACCCCGACGTCCTCGGCGTCCAGGTCGGTCTCGATCCACGGCCCGAGCGGGCAGGCGGAGTCGAACCCCTTGGCCCGCGCCCACTGGTCGTCGGTGCGCTGGGCGTCGCGGGCGGTGACGTCGTTGGCCACCGTGTAGCCGAGCACGTAGGCGCGGGCGTTCTCCGGCTCGACGTCCTTGCACAGCTTGGAGATCACGACGGCGAGCTCGGCCTCGTAGGAGACCTCGCTGGTCCACTCCGGCAGGACGACGGGATCGTCCGGTCCGACGACGGAGGTGTTCGGCTTGAGGAACAGCAGCGGGGCGACCGGCGGCTCGCCGCCCATCTCCTGGACGTGGTCCAGGTAGTTGCGCCCGACGGCGACCACCTTGGAGCGCGGGATCACCGGGGCGAGCAGCCGGACGCCGTCGCCGAGCTCGATCCGCTCCCCCGTCGGCATGGCCGGCATGTACAGCGGGTCACCGCTGAGCACCGCCAGGTAGGTGGAGTCCCCCTCGGACTGGACGAAGGCGAATCGGGGGTCGTCGCCGGTGGTGAATCTCGCGATACGCACGTGACCAGGCTAACCGTCCGCGCCGGCTCTGCCACGCGCACGCCCGAGCCACCCCGCGGAACGGCCACGCGCCGTCGCGCCGCGCCGTCACACCCGGGCGAGGACCTCGCCGTGCAGGATGGCGAACCAGCCGTCGGGCGCCTGCGCCCAGGCGAGCCAGTCGTGGGCGAGCTGCTCGAGGGCGACGTCGTCGGCCAGGTTCGACTCGACGGCCTGCCGCGCGAAGTTCGACTCCACGCACCGCTCGGCCCAGACCTGCCCCCACCACTCACGGTCCGTGGGGGTGGCGTAGCACCAGGAGGACGCGCTGGGCACGGTGCCCGCGACGTCGAACCCCGCCTGCAGCACCCAGGAGAACAGGCGGCGCCCGGCGTCGGGCTCGAACCCGTAGGCGTGCGTCACCTCGTGGTAGAGCGTGTTCCACTCGGTCAGGCCGGCGGACTCCGGGTACCACGCCATCGCGGCGTAGTCGGCGTCGCGGACGGCGACCAGACCGCCCGGCCTGGCGACCCGCTTCATCTCCCGCAGCGCGGCCACGGGGTCGGACAGGTGCTGCAGGAGCTGGTGGGCGAAGACCACGTCGAACGTGTCGTCGTCGAACGGCAGCTCGTAGGCGTTGGCCTGCTCGAACCGCACGTTGTGCGCCCCGAGGGCGTCGGCGTGCGAGCGGGCGGCCTCGAGCACCGTCTCGGAGGCGTCGACGCCGACGACCTGCCCGCCGGCGAGGATCCGCGCCAGGTCCGTGGTGACCGTGCCCGGCCCGCAGCCCACGTCCAGCAGGTGCAGGTCGTCCTTCAGGTGCGGCAGCAGGAAGCCCGCGGAGTTGGGCGCGGTGCGCGCACGGTGGGCGCGCAGGACCGACTCGTGGTGCCCGTGGGTGTACGACTCGGACTCCTGGCTCGGCACCGTCTGGTGGCTGCTCGGCGCCTCGATGGCGTCCGACAGCGCTGCCCCCGACGGCTCGTCGGCCGCGCTCCCGTTCGGCCCGTCGGCCGGGCTGCCGAGGCTCGGCGGCTCCGGGAAGTCCGGCTCGGGGTCCATCGATCGATCGCTCATGACCCCAACCTAGTGAACGTCCGCCCACGGGACACTCCGTTTCTCACGGGCCGGGACGGCTGGCAGGATCGGCGCATGCCCACGCTGCGCGAGCGTCTGACCGGCGGACCGGGCCGCGTCGTCGGCCTGGACGTGGCCCGTGGCCTGGCGGTGCTCGGCATGTTCATCGCGCACGTCGGCGTCGTCGAGGGCTCCACCACCTGGTTCGTCGTCGCCGACGGGCGCTCGTCCGCGCTGTTCGCCCTCGTCGCCGGGGTGTCGCTCGCGCTGGTCACGGGCGGGTCTCGCCCCCTGGCGGGCGACGCCCTCGTCCACGCCCGGACCCGGCTGCTGGTGCGCGCGGCGCTGCTGCTGGCGCTGGTCGCGCTGCTCGACCTGCTCGGCACCCGGGTGCTGCTGATCCTCGGCTTCTACGCCGCCTACTTCGTGCTCGCGCTGCCGTTCCTGAGGTGGGGCCCCCGCCGGCTCGCGGCCGCCGCGCTGGTGGTGGCGCTGCTCGGGCCCCCTGTCGCCCTGTGGGGTCCGGTCGCCCTGGTCCGTGCCGGGCTGCACCTGCCCGACGACGGGTCGGGGGCCGTGACGGACTTCCTCCTGACGGGCCACTACCCCGCCGTGGTGTGGATGGCGTACGTCTTCGCCGGCATGGCCGTCGGTCGTTGCGACCTCACCGACGCCCGGCTGCGGGCGGGGCTCATGGTCGGCGGCCTGGCCGCCACGGTGCTCGGCTACGGCGCGTCGCTGTCGTTCCTGGGCGGGAGCGACGGCGTGACCGCCGTCGAGGAACAGGTCCTGGCGACCTCGGGCAGCGGGGGGTGGGTCGACCCGTGGCCGACGCCGCTCTACCTCGCCCTGCCCGGCCCGCACCACGAGAGCTGGCTGGACGTGCTGGGTACGGGTGGCTTCGCGCTCGCCGTCCTGGGCTTCTGCCTGGCGGCGGCGGGCAGCCGGTTCGGCGCGGCCGTGCTCGCGCCGCTCGCCGCGGTCGGTGCTCTGGCCCTGACGGTCTACTCGCTGCAGATCGTGGCGATCTGGCGGTGGGACCTGGTCGACGCCACGACGAACGGCCCGCTGCTGGCCCTCGTCCTGGTCTCGCTGGCAGCGGCCACCACCTGGCGCGCACTGGTCGGTTCCGGGCCGCTGGAACGGCTGTTCGCCGGCGTCGCCCGCCGCACGGCTCCCCCGCCCACCGCGGACCGCCCGGCCTCCTAGCCCGAACGCCTGGATCGACACTCCGCGCCGTCGGGCGCGACTCAGGGCGTGACCTCACCCACCACGGTGGTGCGCGTCGCCCCGCCGACCCACACCGCGCCGTCGTCGGTGCGGCGCACGTGCACACGGCCGCGGCGTCCGAGCACGGTGCCCTGGGAGGCGACGTACCGCGCGGGCAGCACCGTGCCCGCGAGCCACTGCCCGAACCCGGCGTTGAGGGAGCCGGTGACCGGGTCCTCCGGGACGCCGATCCCGGGGACGAACGCCCGCACCTCGACGTCGGCGTCCTCGACCCCGGCCGCGTACGGCCCGATCACCCCGATGGGGGTCCCGCCGAACGCCGAGAAGTCGGGTTCGAGCGAGAGCACCGCGCCGGCGTCGGCCAGCCGCACGCCCACCCAGCCGGGCCCGTTGTCCACCCAGGCGGCGTCCACGACGTCGGAGTGCGCGAGCCGCAGCGCACGCACGATGCGGTCCAGGTCCGCCGCGGCGACCGGCCCGGACCGCATCAGGGGCGGACCGGCGAACGCGAGCCGGCCGCCGGAGCGGTCCACCTCCACCAGGCCCACGCCGCACTCCTGGACGACGGCGTCCTCGCGTGCCGGTCGACCACCGGCCTCCAACCAGGCGTGCGCCGTGCCGAGCGTGGGATGGCCCGCGAACGGCAGCTCGCCGCCCGGCGTCCAGATCCGCACCCGGTAGTCCGCCCCGGCTGCGGTGGGCGGCAGCAGGAACGTCGTCTCGGACAGGTTGGTCCACCGGGCGAACGCGGCCATCTGCTCCTCGCTCCACGCGCCGGCGTCGTGGACCACCGCCACGGGGTTGCCGGCGAGCGGACCTGCGCCGAACACGTCGACCTGGCGGAAGGGGGACGTCGTCATGCCTGGCAGCCTAGGATGAGCGGCGCCCCTCGGCGCGTCACGCGCCGCCTACCCTGGACGGGTGCCTTCCTCCCCCGTGACCGCGACCGGCCGTCCCGCCGTCCCGCAGGGCTCCGTCGTCGGCGGCTGGCGGCGGCGTGCGGACGCGCACGCCGCACGCGCGGACGCGCTGACCGCCGTCTGGCGGGACGCCCGGGACCGCGGCCGCAAGCACGCGATCGAGGACTTCCTGTTCACCTACTACCCCACGCGCGTGGCCCACCTGCGCCGGTGGCACCCCGGTGCCGGCGTCGTCCTGCCGGGCGCGGCCGAGCACTCGTCCTGGCGCTGGTACCGCGACGTCACGCTGCCCGACGGTGGCACGGGCGCCACGCTCGACGTCGCGGCGTTCCTCGCCGAGCGCGGCGGCACCGTGCGCTACGTCCGCTCGTTGGTCGGGGCGACGGCGGGGCGTCCCGGCACGTTCGGCTGCTTCGGGCTGCACGAGTGGGCCATGGTCTACCGCGACCGTGAGGCCGGGCGGGACCACCGCCACCCGCTGCCGCTGCGGCTCGGCACCGCGGGCACCGACGACGTGGTCGAGTCCCACCGCATCGGGTGCTCGCACATCGACGCCTTTCGGTTCTTCACGCCGGAGGCGCGGGAGCGCAACACCCTGCGGCCCACCCGCGAGCGCCAGGTCGCGATGGAGCAGCCGGGATGCCTCCACGCGAACATGGACCTGTACAAGTGGTGCCAGAAGCTCGGACCCGCGGTGCCGGGCGAGTTGCCGCTGGACGCCTTCGAGCTCGCCCGCGACATCCGGTACACCGACATGGCGGCCTCGCCGTACGACGTCGCGGGCTACGGCGTCGAGCCGGTCGCGATCGAGACGGCGTCCGGCAAGGCGGAGTACGTGCGCCGACAGCGGGCCTTCGCCGAGCGGGCGCAGGTCCTGCGCGGACGGCTGCTGGAGGTCTGCGACGCGCTGCTCGCCGTCTGAGAGCCGCTACGCCCGGCCGACGGCGCGGGCGCGGTGCGCCGCCTGGGCGTTGCGGTTGGTGCAGGCGGTCGAGCAGTAGCGCCGCGACCGGTTGCGCGAGAGGTCGAGCACGACGCCGGCGCAGTCGTGGTCCGCGCACACGGCGAGGCGTGAGTGCTCGTCGCCGCGGACGACGTCGACCATGGCCATCGCGGTCTCGGCGACGATGCGGTCGGCGAGCGGTGCGGCGTCGTCGACGGCGTGCAGGTGCCAGTCCTCGTGCTCGTGCCGGACGAGCCGCGGCACGGCACCGACCTCGGCGAGCATCGTGTTGACGAGCGGGGCGACGTCGTCGCGGTCGGCGAGGAGGAGGGCGCGCAGTCGCGGGGCGAGACGGAGCACCCGGTCCCGCTCGTCCTCGGTGCCGTCGTGGCGACCGGTGTAGCCGTGACGCCGGAAGAAGTCGTCCAGGTCGGCCACGGTCGCCAGGGTGGCGGGGGGTTCCACGGCGTTGACGAGCTCGACGGCGGACCGCAGCGCAGCCGCGGCGTCAGGAGCAATGGGCACGTTGACACATTATCACTCCTCCACGTAGCGTCATGAGTCATGAAAGCAGTTGCACCTGACGACGTGGCCACGCCGTGGTCCGGCCGCCGGGCCGGGATCGCTCTGGCCGTGATCTCGGCGGTGAGCTTCAGCCTGTCCGGACCGTTGGCCGGCAGCCTCTTCACCACCGGCTGGAGCCCCGGCGCCGTCGTCCTGGTGCGCGTCGCGATCGGCGCCCTGGTCGTGCTCCCCCTCGGCATCGTCGCGCTGCGCGGCCGATGGCACCTCGTGCGCCGCAACCTGCGGCTGATCGCCCTCTACGGCGCGCTCGGCGTGGCGGCCACCCAGTTCTGCTACTTCGCCGCCGTGCAGCACATGCAGGTCGGCCCGGCGCTGCTCATCGAGTACTCGGCCCCCGCCGCCGTCGTCGTCTGGCTCTGGCTGCGCCACGGGCAACGCCCGACCCGGGCCACGATCGGCGGCATCGCGCTCGCCGCCGTCGGCCTGCTGCTGGTCCTCGACCTCACCGGCGCCAGCGTGAACCTCGCGGGGGCCGCCTGGGCGCTCGGCGCGATGGTGGGAGCCGCGGCCTACTTCCTCATCAACGCCCGCCTCGACACGGGGCTGCCCCCGCTGACCCTGGCCGCCGGCGGTCTCGCAGTAGGAACCCTCCTGCTCGGCACGCTCGCCGCGGTCGGCCTGCTCCCGGTCTCGGCGTCGGCCGACCCGGTCACGCTGGCCGGGGCCGCGATGCCGTGGTGGGCCGTGCTCGGAGTGCTCGGGCTCGTGACCGCCGGTGTCGCCTACGTCACCGGTGTGGCCGCGGGCCGCCGGCTCGGTGCCCGCGCCGCCGCGTTCGCGGGTCTGCTCGAGGTCGTCAGCGCCGTGCTCCTCGCCTGGCTGCTGCTCGACGAACTCCCCGGCCCCGTCCAGATGGTCGGCGGAGCGCTGGTGCTGGCCGGCGTCGTCGTGGTCCAGCAGGCGGAGGCCGCCACGGCGCGGCGGCTCACGGCGGAGGCGGCCTCGCACCGGGCGTCCTGAGTCTGTGATGATGCGGGGCGTGAGAACCCCGACGCTGGCCTGTGTCCCGGAAGGGCCCGTCGCCGTGCCGGACGCCGTGCGGCGACTGGCAGGCGACGACGCCGTGACCCCGGTGTGGCGCAACGTCCTCGGCGGGCTGACGTTCCGGATCTCCGGCCCGGCTGCCGGCTCCGGGCAGGAGGCGGAGCGCTTCGTCAAGTGGGTCACCGCCGGCACCTCGGGCCTGGACCTCGACGGCGAGGCGGAGCGGCTCGCGTGGGCGGGGGCCTACGTCACCGTCCCGACCGTGCTGGAGCGCGGCCGGGACGCCACCGGCACCTGGCTGGCCACGCGTGCGCTGCCGGGCCGCTCCGCCGTGGACCCGGTGTGGGTGGCGCGGCCCGCTGCCGCCGCCCGAGCGGTCGGAGCCGGCCTCCGTGCCCTCCACGACGCCCTGCCCGTCGCCGACTGCCCGTTCACGTGGGGTGCGGCCGAGCGATCGGCCCGGCTCTCCGCCGCCGGCCGCAGGGACCTCGGCGAGGTGCCCGCGATCGACCGGCTGGTCGTGTGCCACGGGGACGCGTGCGCACCGAACACCCTGATCGACGACGACGGCACCTGGTCCGGGCACGTGGACCTCGCGGCCCTGGGGATCGCGGACCGGTGGGCCGACCTGGCCGTGGCGAGCATGAGCCTGGGCTGGAACTACGGCGACGGGTACGAGGCGGAGTTCTTCGACGCCTACGGCATCACCCCGGACGCCGAGCGGATCGCCTTCTACCGCCGGCTGTTCCAGCTGGACTGATCGGCTCCTGGGTACGGGTGACCCCGTAGCGCCGCGGCGAGGATCCCGGCGAGGATACGCGGTTCACCCGATGTGCCGACGCCGGCACCCGCCTAGCGTCGAGCGCGCCCAGATCCCTGACGACAGGAGAGACCCGATGCGATGGCGCTCCACGCTGGTCGCCGCCGTGACCGGCGCGCTGGCCCTCATGACCCCCCTGGCCCTGGCCCCGGCAGCCTCCGCCCACGGGTGGATCACCGACCCGCCCAGCCGCGCGGACCACTGCGCGCAGGGCACCGTGACGTTCGACTGCGGCGGGCTGCAGTACGAGCCGCAGAGCGTCGAGGCGCCCAAGGGCTCGATGCAGTGCTCCGGCGGCAGCGGGTTCGAGGTGCTCGACGACGAGTCCCTGCCCTGGCCGCGCACCTCGGTCGGTTCCACCGTGACGATGAAGTGGCAGCTGACCGCACGCCACTCCACCAGCACCTGGGAGTACTTCGTGGACGGGGTGCTGCACCGCACCTTCGACGACGGCGGCGCCCAGCCGGGTGCCGTCGTCGAGCACACGCTCGACTCGCTGCCGGCCGGCGACCACACCATCCTGGCGCGCTGGAACGTCGCCGACACCGCGATGGCGTTCTACTCCTGCGTCGACGTCACCGTCGGCGGCGGCAGCCCCGACCCGACACCCACCCCCGACCCGACCGACCCGACGGACCCCGGTGACTGCGAGGCTCCGGCCTGGGACTCCGCCGCCGTCTACCTCGGCGGCGACCAGGTGTCGGTCGACGGCCGCACCTACCAGGCCCAGTGGTGGACCCGCGGTGAGGACCCGACCGCGTCCGGCCAGTGGGGCGTGTGGAACGACCTCGGCACCTGCTGACCCTCCCGGACGCATCGAGCGTGCCGGGTTGTTCCTCACCCGCTGCCGGTGAGGAACAACCCGGCACGCTCGATGCGCCGTCGGGGAGGGCTGACACAATGACCGCACGATGACTGCCACCGACGCCTCCTCCCCCACCACGACCACGGCGACCCCCCGACCGGCCGGCACCCTGCTGCCGCACCTGCCCGCACCGACGGGCTCGGCGCCGGACCCGGACGCGCTGTTCGAGGGGTTCGGCGAGTGGGCGGCGGCGTCCGGGCGCCCGCTGTACCCCCACCAGGAAGAAGCGCTGCTGGAGCTCATGACGGGCTCGCACGTCGTCCTGGCCACCCCGACCGGGTCGGGCAAGTCGATGGTGGCCATGGGTGCGCAGTTCGCCGCCCTGGCCGGCCGACGGGCGGGGAGGGGCGGGCGCACCTACTACACGGCACCGCTCAAGGCGCTGGTCAGCGAGAAGTTCTTCGACCTCGTGGCGGCGTTCGGGTCGCGCAACGTCGGCATGATGACCGGCGACAGCGCGGTGAACGCCGACGCCCCCATCATCTGCTGCACCGCGGAGATCCTGGCGAACCTCGCCCTGCGCAACGGCGCCGGGACGCCGGGCGACGACGACTTCATCGGTCAGGTCGTCATGGACGAGTTCCACTACTACGGCGACCCGCAGCGCGGTTGGGCCTGGCAGGTACCGCTGCTCGAGCTGCCGCACACCCAGTTCCTGCTCATGTCCGGCACGCTCGGCGACACCACCCGCCTGCGCGAGGACCTCGCCGAACGCACCGGTCGCGACGTCGCCGAGGTCACGGGCGCCGAGCGCCCCGTGCCGCTGACCTTCACCTACGTCACCGACCCCCTGCCCGAGGTGATCGAGGAGCTCGTCACCACCCACCGGGCGCCGGTCTACGTGGTCCACTTCACCCAGAAGGACGCCGTCGACCGCGCCCAAGCGCTGCTGAGCACCAAGCTGGCCTCCAAGGAGGAGAAGCAGGCGATCATCGACGAGATCGGGGCGTTCCGGTTCGGCACCGGGTTCGGCAAGATCCTGTCCAAGTACCTGCGCGCCGGTGTGGGCGTGCACCACGCCGGGATGCTGCCCAAGTACCGCCGGCTGGTGGAACGCCTCACGCAGAAGGGCCTGCTGAAGGTCGTCTGCGGCACCGACACGCTCGGCGTCGGCATCAACGTGCCGATCCGCACCGTCCTCATGACGTCTCTGGTGAAGTTCGACGGCGAGCGGATGCGCCACCTCACGGCGCGGGAGTTCCACCAGATCTCGGGACGGGCGGGCCGCGCCGGGTTCGACACCCTCGGCGAGGTCCTGGTCATGGCCCCCGAGCACGTCATCGAGAACCGCAAGGCGGTGGCCAAGGCGGGCGACGACCCGAAGAAGCTCAAGAAGCTGGTCCGCAAGAAGGCGCCGTCGGGATCGGTCAACTGGACGGACTCCACCTTCGAGCGGCTGCGCGACGCCCCGCCGGAACCGCTGGCCAGCCAGTTCCACGTCACCCACGCGATGGTCCTCAACGTGCTGGCCCGCACGCGCGACGACGGCGCCCGGTCGGCGGCCGAGGGGCACGACGGCGGTGCCGTCGACCCCGTGGAGGCGATGCGGCACCTGCTCACCACCAATCACGACACCCCCGCGCAGCAGGCCCAGCACGTGCGCCAGGCGCTGCGCATCTACCGCTCCCTGCGGGTGGCAGGGGTCGTCGAGCGCGTGCGCGTCCCCGACCCGGCGCGACCGGCCGGCTACCGGCCCAGCGTCCGCCTGGAGGTCGACCTGCCCCGCGACTTCGCGCTCAACGCCCCGCTGTCGCCGTTCGCGCTCGCTGCCATGGACCTGCTCGACGTCGACTCCGCCACGCACGCGCTCGACGTCGTCTCGGTCATCGAGGCCACCCTGGACGACCCGCGGCAGATCCTGTTCGGTCAGCAGAAGAAGGCCCGCGGCGAGGCCGTCGCGGCGATGAAGGCCGAGGGCATCGAGTACGACGAACGCATGGAGCTGTTGGAGGAGGTCACCTGGCCACGGCCGCTCGCCGACCTGCTGGAGCCCGCCTTCGCGCAGTACAAGCAGACCAACCCGTGGGTCGCCGGTGCCGAGCTCGCGCCGAAGTCCGTGGTGCGCGACATGCTCGAGCAGGCGATGACGTTCGCCGAGCTCGTGAGCGTCTACGGCCTCGAGCGCACCGAGGGCGTGGTGCTGCGCTACCTCGCCGACGCGTTCCGCGCCGTGCGCCAGGTGGTGCCCGACGAGCACCGCACCGAGGACGTCCACGAGGTCATCGAGTGGCTCGGCGAGCTGGTGCGCGGGGTCGACTCCTCGCTGCTGGACGAGTGGGAGCGGCTGCAGAACCCCGTCGACGACGACGCCGACGAGGTGGTGCAGGGCGAGCTGGCCGAGGCGGGGGCCGAGGCCCCGGCCCGCCCCGTCACCGGCAACCCCCGGTCCTTCCGCCGCCTGGTGCGCAACGCCATGTTCCGCCGGGTCGAGCTCGCCGCTCGGGAGGACTACGACGCCCTGGAGGCGCTCGACAAGGCCTCCGGCTGGGACGGGGACGCCTGGGCCGACGCCCTGGAGGACCTGTTCGAGTCCCAGGGCGACGACGCGATCGGGTTCGGTGCGGACGCCCGCGCCACGTCGCTGCTGACCCTGCTGGAACCGGGCGCCGCGCTGCCGGCCGGGGCCGCGCCGTCGGACCTCACGACCGTGCCCGCGGGCACGTGGTGGGTACGCCAGG
The DNA here is from genome assembly GCF_044769875.1 of Isoptericola aurantiacus. NCBI lineage: Bacteria > Bacillati > Actinomycetota > Actinomycetes > Micrococcales > Promicromonosporaceae > Isoptericola > Isoptericola aurantiacus. Next base: position 27,532 of record NZ_JBJBAE010000006.1, on the reverse strand, counting down.
TGCTCGACGACGCGCACGGCGACCGCGACTGGACGATCACGGCGCTGGTGGACCTGCCGGCCTCGGACGAGGCGGGCGCGCCGGTGGTGCAGGTGGTGGCCGTCGGGCGGATCTGATCGACCGGGGCCCGCCCACCGGCGTCAGACGACGCCCGACAGCCCGCGGGCCAGCGTCGCCACCCCGCCCACGTAGGCCAGCGCGATGAGCACACGTCGCATCGCGACGGCGGAGACCCGCGGCGCGAGCGCGTCGCCCACGGCCAGCCCGCCCACGATCGCCGCCATGAGCAGCGCCCACTCCCACCCGGTCAGGGCCGGGAACGAGGCGTCCGCCAGGACGAGCTTGGCCACGAGCGCCGCCAGGGCGTTGGCGGCGAAGAACGGCTGCGCCGTCGCCGCGAACTTCTTGGGGTCCCAGCCGCTCAGCACCGCGTAGACCGCCACCGGCGGACCACCGATCCCCGCGGCCACGGACCCGAACCCGCTGGCGACACCGGTCGTGGCCAGCGGCCACCGCGCCGCCCGCGGGAGCGGGTGGGCCCCCTCGCGCCGCAGCCGCGAGGTGACGACGGCGAGCGTCATCGCCGCGATCACCACCGCCCCGACGGTGATCTCGAGGGCCGAGGAGCTCGCGTCACGCAGCAGCAGCGCCGCCGGCACCGTGACGACGATCGACGACGACGCCAGCCAGGCGAACGTGCGCCACTCCACGTCCCGCACCACCCGGCCGAGGATGATCGTCGAGGCGATGGCACCGGACAGGTTGACGAAGAGCACGCCCTCCAGCGGTCCCACGATGAGCACGATGAACGGCCCGGCGACCAGCCCGAACCCCATGCCCGACACCCGCTGCAGGATCCCGCCGACGAGGATGGCCAGGACGAGGAGGGCGAGCACGGGCTCCACCGTACGCCCGCGGCACCCCGCCCGACGGCGGCACGCGCGCCGCGCCGTCGGGCACACTGTGTCCGTGTCGAGGAAGAAGAAGCCGGCGAGCGGATCCACCCCGGCCGTCCTCGCGCTGGAGCAGGCGGGGGTGGCGCACTCGCTGCACCCGTACCACCACGACCCCTCCGGCGACCTCGGCTACGGGCTGGAGGCCGCCGCCGCGATCGGCGTGCCGGCCGCGCAGGTCTTCAAGACGCTCCTGGCCGACGTCGACGGCGCGCTCGTCGTCGCCGTCGTGCCGGTGACCGGGTCGCTGGACCTCAAGGCGCTGGCACGTGCCGTCGGCGGCAAGCGCGCCGCGATGGCCGACGTCACGCGGGCCGAGCGCGCCACCGGGTACGTGGCCGGGGGCATCGCGCCGCTCGGGCAGCGCACGGCGCACCCGACCGTCGTCGACACCGCGGCCCTCGCGTTCGAGGCGGTCTACGTCTCCGGCGGGCGGCGTGGGCTGGACGTCTCGCTGGCGCCCGCCGACCTGGTGTCGCTGACGGGTGCGGTGACGGCGCCGATCGGCCGCTGAGAACCGGCGTCAGGAACGCTGCGGCGGGGCCGGCTGGTACGCCGGGTACGGGGCGTCGCTGGGCACGATGTCCTTGCCCAGCGGCAGCAGCGAGACCGGGATCAGCTTGAGGTTCGCGATCGCGAGGGGGATCCCGATGATCGTGACCGCCTGGAGGACCGCGGTGACGACGTGGCTCAGCGCGATCCACCAGCCGGCGAAGACGATCCACACGATGTTGCCCAGCACCGACCAGCCGCCCGCACCGGGCTTGTCCACCACGGTCCGCCCGAAGGGCCACAGCGCGTAGCCGGCGATCCGGAAGGAGGCGATCCCCCAGGGGATCGTCACGATGAGGACGCAGCAGACGAGGCCCACCAGGGCGTACTCGAGCGCCAGCACCAGGCCGCCGAACACCAGCCAGATCACGTTGAGGATCGCCTTCATCCCCCGATTGTCCCGCGCCGCCGACGCACCGGCATCGGGGACGTCCCGGAGAACGACCCCCCGTTCCTACACTGGGCGTCATGCCCTCGCTCCACGACCGCGTCCTGGCCGTCCGGACCCGCCTGGACGACGCCGCCACCGCCGCCGGACGGGACCCCCGGGACGTGCGGCTGCTGCTGGCCACCAAGACCCAGGACGCCACGACCGTGCTGGACGCCGTGCTCGCCGCCACCGAGGTCGCGGCCGACCGGGGCGACGACGGTCCCGTGCTCGTCGGGGAGAACCGGGTGCAGGAGCTCGTGGCCAAGGCGCCGGCACTGACCGACCTGGTCACCGCCGGGCGCGTCGAGGTGCACATGATCGGTGCGCTGCAGCGCAACAAGATCAACCAGATGCTGCCCACGGTGACCGGCCTGGCGACCGTCGACCGGTGGTCGCTGGCCGAGGCCGTGGCACAGCGCTGCGTGCGGGACGGCCGCGTCCTGGACGTCATGGTGCAGGTCAACGTCTCCGGGGAGCCCTCGAAGGGCGGGGCGGACCCGTCGGGTGCCGCCGAGCTGGCCACGCGGGTCGCCGCCCTGGACGGGCTGCGGCTCGTCGGGTTCATGACCATCGGGGCGAACACCCCCGACGAGGCCGAGGTCCGGTCCGGGTTCGCGCGCCTGCGGGAGATCCGCGACGAGGTGGTGGCCTCCGGCGCACCCGGCACCGGCGACGCCCGCGAGCTCTCGATGGGGATGTCCACCGATCTGGAGCTCGCCGTCGCCGAGGGCGCCACGATCGTGCGCGTCGGCACCGCGATCTTCGGGCAGCGCCCACCGGTCTGACCTGCTCGGGATCCGCGCCGGGCGCTCAGGGGACCCGGTGGATCCAGGCCTCGGTGTCGAACTTGGTCCGCACCAGGTGCTCGGCCCGCTCCAGCTCCTCGGGCAGCAGCGCGGAGTCCTTGGTGCGGTGGTGGTCCGCGAAGTAGCGGGCGAAGGAGTCGATGACGTCCTCGCGGGCCATCCCTGTCTGGGAGCGCAGCGGGTCGACACGCTTGTTCGCGCTGCGGGTGCCCTTGTCCGACATCTTCTCGCGCCCGATGCGCAGCACCTGCAGCATCTTGTCCGCGTCGATGTCGTAGGCCATCGTCATGTGGTGCAGCACCGCTCCCCCGGCCAGCCGCTTCTGGGCGGAGCCCGCGATCTTGCCCGCCGGGGAGGCGACGTCGTTCATCCCCGCGAACCGCGCCTCCACCCCCAGCTCGGCGAGCGCCCCGAGCACCCAGGCGTCGAGGAAGGCGTAGGACTGCTCGAAGCTCATCCCGTCGACGAGCGAGGCAGGCACCACCAGGGAGAACGTCACGCAGTTCCCGGCCTCCATGAACATCGCCCCGCCGCCGGAGATCCGCCGGACCACGGTGACGTCGTGCGCCGCGACGCCGTCGTCGTCGATCTCGTTGCGGTACGACTGGAAGGAACCGATGAACACCGCCCGCTCGTCCCACTCCCAGAACCGCAGCGTCGGGCCGCGCATCCCCTCGGCGAGCTCCTCGGTGAGGACCTGGTCCAGTGCCGCGAGGGTACGCGGCGGCAGCGGTCCGGGACGCAGCACCTCGATCGTGTGGTCCTGCCAGGTGGTGGCCAGCCCGACGGCGCGCCGCACCGCGACCGCGACCGCGCGCGCGTCGAACCCCACCATCGCGACGGGCCCCGCCAGGGCGCCGGTGCGCTCGGCCTCCTCCAACGCCTCGGTGACCACGCGGGTCAGCTCGCCCGTCGGGGTCGACGCCGGCACCCCGGTCAGGGCGCGGTCGATCACCTCGAGGGCGTCGTCGGGTTCGAGGAAGAAGTCCCCGGAAAGCCGGACGCGGGCCAGCCGGTCGTCGTCGACCACCAGGTCGACCGCCACGAGCTTGCCACCGGGAACCTTGAACTCACCGTGCACGGGTCCACGGTAGTCGAGCCTCAGAGCGGTTCGACGCCGGCGTGCAGCAGCCCGTAGACGTGGGCGTCGATGAGCGCCTCCCAGGCGGCCTCGATGATGTTCGGCCCGACCCCCACGGTGGACCAGGTGTGCTGCCCGTCGGTGGTCTCCACCAGCACCCGCGTGGTGGCGTCGGTGCCGTGCTGGGCGTCCATGATCCGGACCTTGAAGTCGACCAGGTCGAACTGCTCGATGTCGGGGTAGACCCGGGTCAGCGCGTGGCGCAGCGCCTGGTCGAGCGCGTTGACCGGTCCGTTGCCCTCCCCCGTGACCACGATCCGGTCGCCACCGGCGTGCAGCTTCACGGTGGCCTCGGCGAGTGCCTCGGCGTCCCGCCGGTCGGCGTCGGGACCGTCGGTCCCCCGTGTCCCGCCCGTGGTCTCGACGATCGCCCGCCACGACTCGACCCGGAAGAAGTGCGGTCGGGCGCCGGTGAGCTCCTCGCGCAGGATCAGCTCGAACGAGGCGTCGGCGGCGTCGAACGTGTAGCCCTGGGCCTCGGCGTCCTTGACCCGGTTCGTCACCCGGGTCAGGAGCTCCCCCTGCCCGGCCAGGTCGAAGCCGAGCTCGCGACCCTTGAGCTCGATGGACGCGCGGCCCGCCATGTCGGACACGAGCATGCGCATGTCGTTGCCCACCGCCGTCGGGTCGACGTGCTGGTACAGGTCCGGGTCGACCTTGATGGCGCTGGCGTGCAGGCCCGCCTTGTGCGCGAACGCGCTGGCGCCCACGTAGGGCTGGCGGGCGTAGGGGGCGATGTTCGTGATCTCGGCCACGGCGTGCGCGATCCGCGTGGCGTCGGCCAGGCCGTCGCCGGCGAGGGTGTCGAGGTCGTACTTGAGCGCGAGGTTGGCCACGACCGTCACCAGGTCGACGTTGCCGGTGCGCTCGCCGTAGCCGTTGACGGTGCCCTGCACGTGGGCGCAGCCGGCCTCGACGGCGGCCAGCGTGTTGGCGACGGCGCAGCCGGAGTCGTTGTGGGCGTGCATCCCGAGCAGGCCGTCACCCGGCAGGGCGTCCCGGCCGTGGGACATCCCGAGGGTCGCACGCAGCTCGCCGACGATGTCCAGGACCCCGGTGGGCAGCATGCCGCCGTTGGTGTCGCACAGGGCGACCACCTCGGCCCCCGCCTCGAACGCCGTCCGCACCGCCGCCGTCGTGAAGGCCGGGTCGAAGCGGTAGCCGTCGAAGAAGTGCTCGGCGTCGACCACGACACGCCGCCCCTCGCCCACGAGGAACTCCACGGTGTCGCGGATCATCGCCAGCCCCTCGTCCGGCGTGGTGCGCAGCGCCCGCTCGACGTGGCGCACGTCCGACTTGGCGACGAGCGTGACGACGGGCGCCTCGGAGTCCACCAGCGCCCTGACCTGCGGGTCGTCCCACGCACGGGTGCTCGCCCGACGTGTCGATCCGAACGCCGCCAGGACGGCGTTCTTCAGCTCGAGCTCCTTGGCGGCGCGACGGAAGAACTCGGTGTCCTTGGGGATCGCCCCCGGCCAGCCGCCCTCGATGAACCCCACGCCCAGCTCGTCGAGCAGGGGCGCGATCGCGATCTTGTCCGCGACGGAGAGGTTCATCCCCTCCTGCTGCGCGCCGTCGCGCAGGGTGGTGTCGTACACGTGGAACGGGGCCGTGGCCATGGGGGGCTCCCCTGGGTGAGCGATCAGGACAACAAAAAAGACCCTCCGGGTACGGAAGGTCTGCGCGTCCGGTCGATGAACCGGACGCGCTAGCTAATCAGGCAACGCTGGTGAGCGCGAGTCATACTTCAGATGGTGCCACACGCCACACCGTGCCGTCACCGGTGTCCGAGGGACGGACCGGTGCGAACCGCTGTTCTGCGGTGGCGGCCGGGGTGGTGCGTGGTGGCGGAGCCCCATCTGTGGTCCGCTAGGGCGACCATGACGACGGCGAGGAGAACGACCGTGAGCGACCCCCGACAGCCCTACGGCCCGGACGACCCGACACAGCGCTACCAGCGCGCTCCCGGCCCGGACGAGCAGCCGCCCGGGGTCGTCCCCACGCCCGAGCCCGCCTGGGAGGCCGCGGGCGCACCGCCGTCGCAGCGTGCGCAGCTCGACGTCGGCCGGTACTGGGCCGGTGCGGCGGCCACGGTGCTGGTCTGCGCCCTGCTGGGGTTCGCCGCCTCCGTGATCTTCGACGAGGTCTTCGACATCGGCCTCTACGCCCCCGACGCGCTCGGCACCGGCGACGACGTCTCCTGGGCGGGGGCGGGCGCGCTCTTCGCCCTCATCGCGGCCGTCGTGCTTCAGCTGCTCGTGGTCGTGGCCCCCCGGGCGCGCATGTTCTTCGGGTGGCTGGTCGCGCTGACGACCGTCATCCTCGCCGTCCTGCCGTTCACCGGCGACCCGGACCCGCTGGCCGGCACGATGACGGCCCTGGTGTGGCTCGTCCTCGGCATCGCGGTGTACTCGATGCTCAGCGGGGTCCTCGGCCGCACCCTCGTGCGCCCGACGGCACCCCCCGTGCCTCCGGTGCGCTGAGACGCCAGGACGGCCCGTGGACCCGCTCGACGCGGGTCCACGGGCCGTCCTGTTGTCCGGGTGCGGTCCCTCAGGCCAGGCGACGCATCCAGCCGTGCTTGTCCTCCGCGCGGCCGTACTGGATGTCGGTGAGCTCGGTGCGCACGGCCATGGTCAGCTCGCCGGGCTCGCCGTCGGCCACCGGGTGGTCGAACGTGCTGCCGGCGAGGCGGCCCACCGGCGTGACCACGGCGGCCGTGCCGCAGGCGAAGAACTCGCGCACGCTGCCGTCGGCGAGGCCGGAGACGATCTCCTCCAGCGGGATCCTGCGCTCGACGACGTCGTAGCCCCGATCGGCCACCAGGCGCAGGATCGACGACCGGGTCACGCCCTCGAGGATGGACCCGGTCAGCTCGGGCGTGTGCACGCTGCCGTCGTCCTTGACGACGAACACGTTCATGCCCCCGAGCTCCTCGAGGTAGGTGTTCGTCGTGGTGTCGAGGAAGCACACCTGGTCGCACCCGTGCTGCTGGGCCTCGGTCTGCGGCAGGAGGCTGGCGGCGTAGTTGCCGCCGCACTTGGCGTCGCCCGTGCCGCCGGGGCCCGCGCGGTGATAGTCCTCGGAGACCCAGATGGACACGGGCTTGACCCCACCGGCGAAGTACGGACCCACCGGGGAGGCGATGCACAGGTACTCGACCTGGGCGGCCGGTCGCACCCCGAGGAACGCCTCCGAGGCGAACATGAACGGGCGCAGGTACAGGCTGGAGTCGGCGCCCGAGGGCACCCAGGCCTCGTCGGTGCGCACGAGCGCCGCGATGGAACCGATGAAGTCGTCGACCGTCAGGGGCGGCAGGGCGAGCCGGTGGGCGGACCGGGCGAACCGCGCGGCGTTCGCGTCGGGACGGAACGTCCACACCGACCCGTCCTCGTGCCGGTAGGCCTTCATGCCCTCGAAGATCTCCTGCGCGTAGTGCAGGACGGCGGTGGCCGGGTCGAGCTGCAGCGGACCGTACTTCTCGATGCGTCGGTCGAGCCACCCCGAGTCGTGGCGCCAGGAGATCCGGGCCATGTGATCCGTGAAGACGGTGCCGAAACGGGGGGCGGCGAGCGCCGCTTCGCGCTCGTCGTCGGGCGTCGGCGTGTCGGTGCCGCGGACGTCGAAGAGGGCGACGAGGTCTTCGAGCTCCTCGGGGAGCACGTTGTGCGAGGTCGTGGTCATGAGGGGGCCTTTCACCGGGTGACCCCTGTAGTTTTCCACGTCTCGCGGCCCCTTGGGCACCACGCCGGCGCGACGACCACAACGGTCACCCCGGACGGGAGGTCAGGGGGACGTCGGTGGTGGACGACCGGGCCGGCGACGGCGCTGGTGGCGCCGTCAGACGCGGGCTGCGAGCTCGCGACCGACCTCGGCCGTCGAGCGTACTCGGGTACCCCGTTCGGCGAGGTCCGCGGCGACGGCGGCCTCGACGCGGGCGGCCTCGTCGGTCAGGCCGAGGTGGTCCAGCAGGAGCGAGACGGACAGGACGGTCGCCGTCGGGTCCGCCTTGCCCTGCCCCGCGATGTCCGGCGCGGAACCGTGCACGGGCTCGAACATCGAGGGGGCCGTGCGGTCCGGGTTGATGTTGGCCGAGGCCGCCAGCCCGATGCCGCCGGTGATCGCCGCGGCCTGGTCGGTGAGGATGTCACCGAACAGGTTGTCCGTGACGATGACGTCGAACCGTGACGGGTTCGTCGTGAGGAAGATCGTGGCGGCGTCCACGTGCAGGTAGTCGGTGGTGACGTCGGGGAACTCCGCGTTGACGGCCTCCACCGTGCGGCGCCACAGGTGACCGGCGTGCACCAGCACGTTGTGCTTGTGCACGAGCGTGAGGTGCTGGCGCGGACGGGCCTGCGCGCGGGCGAACGCGTCGCGGACCACCCGCTCGACGCCGAACGCGGTGTTGACGGAGACCTCGGTGGCGATCTCGTGCGGGGTCCCGGTGCGCACCGAGCCGCCGTTGCCCACGTAGGGGCCCTCGGTGCCCTCACGGACCACGACGAAGTCGACCTCGCCCGGGTCCGCCAGCGGGCTCGTCACGCCGCGGTAGAGCTTGCCGGGTCGCAGGTTCACGTAGTGGTCGAGCGCGAAGCGCAGCTTGAGCAGCAGGCCCCGCTCGAGCACGCCGGACGGGACGGACGGGTCGCCGATCGCGCCGAGCAGGATCGCGTCGTGGGACCGGATCCGCTCCAGGTCGCTGTCGGTGAGGGTCTCGCCGGTGGCGTGCCAGCGACGCGCGCCCAGGTCGAACTCGGTGGTCGAGACCTTGACGTCCGAGCCGGCCAGCACGGCGTCGAGCACGGCGAGGCCCTGCTCGACGACCTCCGTACCGATGCCGTCGCCTGCCACCACTGCGAGGTCGATGTTGCGCGTCATGGGCCGAGCCTACGCCGTCGTCCGCCATGATACGGACGGCCGTCTCACCATGCGGTCGCGGCGTCAGTGCTCGCGTGCGGAGAGCACGCAGAACTCGTTGCCGTCCGGGTCCGCGAGCACCGTCCACGACGCCGTCGCGGGCTGCCCGACGTCGATCACCGTGGCGCCGAGCCCGACGAGCCGCGCGATCTCCGCGTCGCGGTGGTCGCTCGTGTGCGGCGCGAAGTCCCAGTGCAGACGGTTCTTCGAGGTCTTCTCGTGCTCCACGCGCACGAACACCAGCCCCGGAGGCACCTGGTGGAACGGGAGGCGTTCGTCGAGCTCGCGGGCCCAGGGCGGGACGAGCACGCACTCCTCGTCGGAGGCGTAGGCGAGCTCCCAGCCCAGCGCCTCGGCCCACCAGCCCGCCAGGCGGCGCGGGTCCGTGGTCTCCGCGACCGTCGAGTACCAGCGCAACGTCATCGTCGGCTCCTTCTGCCGGGCGTCCCGGATCACTCGGAGTAGAGAACCTCGAAGCGTTCGCAGAGGACCTCCAGGGAGGGGTCGAACTCGTGCGCCGTGCCGGCCAGGGTCCGGCGCCAGTAGCGCTCGTGCCCCTCGCGCCAGGACCCCAGCGTGCGGTCGTCCTCGCCCTCGAGGTAGGCGAACTCCTCGGTCACCTCGGAGAACGGCACCACGTCGACCTGCGTGGTGCGGATCAGGGCACGTGGCTCCCCCGACCCGTCGAGCAGGATCGACAGGTCGCCCTTGCGCGGCTGCGGCTCGTCGGCCTGGGCGTACTCGACGACGAGCGAGGCCGTCGCCGTCTTCGTGCCCGACAGCACCAGGCCGAGCAGCTCGTCCGCCAGCTCCGGGTTGTCCCCGAAGGCCCAGGCAGGGGGCGGCACCACGTTCTCGGAGCGCTCGCCCACCGCTCCCCCGTGGCTCGTGCGCCCCGCCTTGGGCCGCGCGGCGTCCCAGAAGGCGGTGATGCGCTCGGCCTGCTCGGTGTCGTCGAGGCCCGTCGCCGACGTCGGGGTCGCGTCGGGTGTGGAGGCGTCGTGGCCGGTGGTGGAGCCGTCGTCCGTCATGGTCGTCATCCTGCCACCAACCTCCCCGCGGCGTAGGCCGCGAACTGCCGAGGTAGGCAACGAACGCACGAGGTAGGCAACACCACCGCGAGATAGCGCTCCGGCCCGCGGGGTAGGCACAGGTACGACGACGTAGGCGACCCGACGCGACCTACCCTCGCGGGATTGTTGCCTACCTCGCGGGCCGTCGCGCTACCCCGCGGGATTGTTGCCTACCTCGCGGGACGTTCGGGCCGGACGCACGCGCGGCCGCCACCCCCGGGTCGGGGTGGCGGCCGCGCGCGTCGCTGGCTGACGAGGGGTGTGTCAGCGAGCGGCGCTGCCCTCCTGGTAGTCGGAGTCAGCGGGCTTGATCCACGCGAACATCTTGCGCAGCTCGCGGCCGGTGGTCTCGATCGGGTGCTGCTCGCCCTTGGCGCGCAGCTCCTTGAACTCCGGGGCGCCGGCGTCCTGGTCGGCGATGAAGCGCTCGGCGAAGGCACCCGACTGGATGTCCGCGAGCACGGCCTTCATGTTCTCCTTGACGTCCGGGGAGATGACGCGCGGCCCGGAGACGTAGTCGCCGTACTCGGCGGTGTCGGAGATCGACCACCGCTGCTTGGCGAGCCCGCCCTCGACCATGAGGTCGACGATGAGCTTGAGCTCGTGCAGCACCTCGAAGTAGGCGACCTCGGGCTGGTAGCCGGCCTCGGTCAGCGTCTCGAACCCGTACTGGACGAGCTGCGACGTCCCGCCGCAGAGCACGGCCTGCTCGCCGAACAGGTCCGTCTCGGTCTCCTCGGTGAAGGTGGTCTTGATGCCACCGGCGCGCAGGCCGCCGATGCCCGCGGCGTAGGACAGCGCGAGGTCCCAGGCGGAGCCGGAGGCGTCCTGCTCGACCGCGACGATGACCGGCACGCCACGACCGTCGACGTACTCGCGGCGCACGAGGTGGCCCGGGCCCTTGGGGGCGACCATGAGGACGTCGTGGCCGGCCTCGGGCTTGATGTAGCCGAAGCGGATGTTGAAGCCGTGCCCGAAGACGAGCGCCGAGCCCTCGGTGAGGTTCGGGGCGATCTCCTCGCGGTACAGGTCACGCTGGACCTGGTCCGGCGCGAGGATCACGACGACGTCGGCCTCCTTCACGGCGTCGGCGACAGGCAGGACCTTCAGCCCGGCGTCCTCGGCCTTGGCGACGGAGGACGAGCCGGCGCGCAGGCCGACGCGGACGTCGACGCCGGAGTCGCGCAGGTTGAGCGCGTGGGCGTGGCCCTGGCTGCCGTAGCCGATGACGGCGACCTTGCGCTGCTGGATGATGGACAGGTCGGCGGCGTCCTCGTAGAACATCTCAGCCACGGTGGTGCTCCTTAGATCTTCGGGTGATTCGCGTCGGGTGGATTCTGCCAGGCGCCGGCAGGTGGCGGTGCAGGCGTCTCAGGCGCTGCGCACGCGCTCCAGCGCCCGGTCGGTGATGGATCGCGACCCACGCCCCACGGCGAGGGTCCCGGACTTGACGATCTCGCGGATGCCGAACGGCTCGAGCGCCGTCAGCAGGGCGTCCAGCTTGCTGTCGGTCCCGGTCGCCTCGATGACGACCGTGTCGGGCACGACGTCGACGACCTTCGCGCGGAAGAGCTGGACGACCTCGAGCACGCCGGACCGGGTGGCGGTGTCCGCCTTGACCTTGACGAGCAGCAGCTCGCGCTGCACCGACGCCTCGGCGTCGAGCTCCACGATCTTGATGACGTTGACCAGCTTGTTGAGCTGCTTGGTCACCTGCTCGAGCGGATGGTCCTCGACGTCGACGACGACGGTGATGCGCGAGATCTCCTCGTGCTCCGTCGGTCCGACGGCCAGGGAGTGGATGTTGAAGGCGCGCCGGGCGAACAGGCCGGCGACACGCGTCAGGACGCCCGGCTTGTTCTCGACGAGCACGGACAGGGTGTGGCGGCTCATCGGCTCAGTCCTCTCGGGTCGTGCGGTCGGATCGAGGTGTCATGCGGCTCAGTCCTCCCTGTCCCAGGCGGGCGAGATGCCGCGCGCGTACTGGATGTCGTCGTTGCTGACGCCGGCGGCGACCATCGGCCAGACCATGGCGTCGCGGGAGACGGTGAAGTCGACGACGACGGGACGGTCGTCGATCTCGTTCGCGCGCTTGATCGCGTCCTCCACCTCCGAGGCGTGCTCCACGCGGATGCCCACGCAGCCGTACGCCTCGGCGAGCTTGACGAAGTCCGGGATCCGCACCGTGCCGTGCCCCGTGTGCAGGTCGGTGTTGGAGTAGCGCTCGTTGTAGAAGAGCGTCTGCCACTGCCTGACCATGCCCAGCGAGCTGTTGTTGATCAGCGCGACCTTGATCGGGATGTCGTTGATCGCGCAGGTGGCCAGCTCCTGGTTGGTCATCTGGAAGCAGCCGTCGCCGTCGATCGCCCACACGTCTCGGTCGGGCTCGCCGACCTTCGCGCCCATCGCGGCCGGGATCGAGTAGCCCATGGTGCCCAGGCCGCCCGAGTTGATCCAGGTGTTGGGGCGCTCGTACCGGATGAACTGCGCCGCCCACATCTGGTGCTGGCCCACACCGGCGACGTAGATCGCGTCCGGGCCGGCGATCTCACCGAGCTTCGAGATGACGTGCTGCGGGGCGAGGTGGCCGTCGGCGGTCGAGGTGAAGCCCAGCGGGTACGTCTCGCGCCAGGTGTCGATCTGGTGCCACCAGGCCTCGACGTCGGGCTTGCCGACGCGCTCCTGCTCGGCCTCGAGCGCGGGGACCAGGTCCCCGACGACCTCGCGCAGGTCTCCGACGATCGGGACGTCGACGGCGCGGTTCTTGCCGATCTCCGCGGGGTCGATGTCGGCATGGATGACCGCGGCGTGCGGGGCGAAGCTCGACAGCTTGCCCGTCACCCGGTCGTCGAACCGGGCGCCGAGCGCGACGACGAGGTCGGCCTTCTGCAGGGCCGCCACCGCCGGCACGGTGCCGTGCATGCCGGGCATGCCCAGGTGCTGCGGGTGCGAGTCGGGCACGGAGCCGCGTGCCATGAGCGTCGTCACCACGGCGGCGCCGGAGACGTCGACGAGCCGCCGCAGCTCCGCCGACGCTCCGGAGCGGATGACGCCGCCGCCGACGTAGAGCACCGGGCGTCGGGCGGACGCCATCAGCCGGGCCGCCTCGCGGATCTGCTTGGAGTGCGGCTTGGTCACCGGGTGGTAGCCCGGCAGCGCCAGGTCCTGCGGCCAGGAGAACGTGGTGGTCGCCTGCATCGCGGACTTCGCGATGTCGACCAGCACGGGTCCGGGACGGCCGGTGGAGGCGATGTGGAACGCCTCGGCGACGGTGCGCGGGATGTCGTCCGGGTCGGTGACCAGGTAGGAGTGCTTCGTGACCGGCATCGTGATGCCGACGATGTCGGCCTCCTGGAAGGCGTCGGTGCCGATCGCGGGTGCCGCGACCTGCCCGGTGATCGCCACCATCGGGATCGAGTCCATGTTGGCGTCGGCCAGCGGGGTCACCAGGTTGGTGGCTCCGGGTCCGGAGGTCGCCATGGTCACGCCGACCTTGCCCGTGGCGTGCGCGTACCCGGAGGCCGCGTGCCCGCCGCCCTGCTCGTGCCGGACGAGGATGTGGCGCAGCTTCTCGGAGTCCATCAGGGGGTCGTAGGTGGGCAGGATGGCGCCGCCCGGGATGCCGAACACGGTGTCGACCCCGACGGCCTCGAGCGACCGGACGATCGACTGCGCGCCCGTGACCTGCTCGCCTACCGAGCGCTCGACGCTGCGCGGTGTGGCACGCGCGGCCACCTGTGCTGGTGTCGGGTTCGGCTGGCCCATGGGGTCTCTCCTGCCGCTCGATCGGGTGGTTTCAAGGAAGTCCGTGCAATGAAAAACCCCTCGGTCCCGGTGCTCCAGGGACTGTCGAGGGGTGAGCGCGCTGACGAAGCCTGTGGCGTGGCCTCAGCCGGCGCGCTCAGGAAGTACTACGAGGAGGATCGTCTGCACGTGAGGCACGTTACGCCGTCGGCACCGGGATGTCACGTCCTGGTAGCCCCGTCCCGCATCGTGGACAGGTGGCTCAGCTCACGTCGCGACGACGGAACACCACCACGGCCAGCACGGTGATCACCACGGCGACGCCGAGCAGGTAGAGCCCGCCCTGGCCGGTGCTCACGGCCCGTTCCACCCACTCCTCGGTGAAGGTGCCGTCCTCGAGGCGGACGGGCACGCCGTACCCGTAGGTGGCGCCGCCCCGCAGCCAGGCGTCCAGGTTCAGACCCGGGAGCCACCGCTGGGACGCACCGAGGGAGTACGAGAAGGCGCTGGCGGCCCACACGACCACCACCGGCACCCCGATCGCCGCCGCGGCGTTGCGCAGGAGCACCGCGAGCGCCGCACCGACGCCGGCGAGCAGCATCCCGGCCAGCGCGAGCCGGCCCGTGAACGTCGCCACCTCGACCCATGCCTCCGCCGTCGGGTCGCCGACGGTGCCGAACACCGCGTACAGCGCGACCAGGCCGCCGACCAGCAGCGCCCAGCCACCGACCACGACCGGCAGCGTGCCCAGGGCTGCCGCGACGGCCTTCGACCAGTACACCCGCCGGCGCCGCGGCTCGAACGTGAGCCACATGCCCAGCGATCCGGAGCTCTGTTCCGCGGTGACGAAGCTGACACCGACGACGAACGCGAGCATGAGGAAGAACAGGGCCGTGGTGGCGGCCGCGGGAAGACCCGACCACCCGTTCCAGAACGACTGCTGGACCTCGGCGACCGCGGGGTCGACGTCCTCGGCGGGCTCCCCCGCCAGGTCGCCCTGGGCCTCCCGCTCGGCCGCGTCCGGGAAGAGGACGACGGTGGGAGGCAGGAAGTACTCGAGGCGAGGCTCCATCTGGTCGCAGCCGTAGTCCGCGCCCGGGTCCGGGTCGGCCTCCTGGTCCTCCAGGCAGGTCGCCACCTGCTCCTCGCCGTCCTCCTCCCACCACTCCAGCTCGTCGGCGTACCACTGCTCCGCTTGGGCGGTCTCCGCCGCCGTCGGCGGACGGGCGTCCCCGACCTGCGCGGCCACGCCGAGCCCGACCGCGACGAGGGCCAGCAGACAGGCACCCCACGTGACCCGGCGAGCCCAGAGTCTGCGCAGCTCCACCCGCAGCAGTCGCCTCATGCCGACACCTCCGTCGCCTCGTCGGTACCGGTCGTCGCCGTGTGCGATCCGGCCGACCCGCCGCCCCACCGGCGTCGTCCACCGCGGTGGGTGCGTCCTCCGGGGGACTCGTGCTGGGTGAGCCCCAGGAACACGGACTCGAGGTCGGCCTGCAGCGGAGCCAGCTCGACCGCCCAGACGCCCTGCTCCCCGAGCATCCGGTTGACCTCGGCGGCACCGGCACCCTCGACGACCAGGGCATCCTGGTCCTGCCGCACGACCATGCCGCGCGAACCGAGCAGGCTGGCGGCGACCGCGGCGTCGTCCGGCGCGACCCGGATCCGGACGGCCGGTCCGCCCTGCCCGGACAGGAGGTCCGCGACGCGACCCGCGGCGACGAGGCGGCCGCCGGCCACGATGGAGACGGTGTCCGCGATCTGCTCGACCTCGGCCAGGATGTGGCTCGAGACGAGCACCGTCTTGCCGCGGTCGGCGAGGTCGCGCATGGTCTGGCGGATCTCCCGGATCCCGGCCGGGTCGAGGCCGTTGGTCGGCTCGTCGAAGATCAGCAGGTCGGGGTCCTTGAGCAGCGTGGCGGCGATGGCCAGACGCTGCTTCATGCCCAGCGAGTAGGTGCGGTAGCGGTCCTTCGCGCGGCCCGAGAGACCCACCTCGTCGATGACGGCGTCCACCCGCGCGCGGGGCGTGCCGATGCCGTCGGCGAGCAGCCGCAGGTTGCGACGGGCGCTGAACGCAGGGAAGAACTTGGGGCTCTCCACGATGGCGCCGACCCGTGCCACGACGTCGGGCAGCTCGCGGGGCACCTCGTGGCCGAAGATCTCGGCCGTCCCGCCGTCAGGCCGGACCAGACCCAGCAGCATACGGATCGTGGTCGTCTTGCCCGACCCGTTGGGCCCGAGGAAGCCGTGCACGCCCCCGGCGGGCACCTGCAGGTCGAGCCCCGCGACGCCGACGGACCGTCCGCGGACGCTCCGATAGGTCTTGCGCAGCGCTCGCGTCTCGATCGCGAGCTCCGCGTGCTCCGGTGCCGGCACCGTGACCTCCTCGTGGCCGCGTCGCGGCCGTCCCGTCGCCGACGGGGAGCGACGGCGCTGAGGGGAGGCTAGAGCACTCGGGCCGCCCGGCGAAAGTCCACGTCAGCGCGCCGCACCGACGCGGGACCCGACGTCGTCGACGATCAGCCGACGGCGTCCACCGGCACGTCCAGCTCGCGGGCCGCCTGCGAGACCCGTGCGGCGAGCGCCGCGTCGCGCTCGCTGAGCCCGCCGACGTCGTGCGAGGTCAGACGCACGGTGACCGTGCCGTACCGCAGGTCGACGTCGGGGTGGTGGTTCGCGGCCTCGGCGAGCTCGGCGATCGCCTCGACGAGCTGCACCCCGGTGGTGAAGCTCCCGGTGGCGAAGACGGCCTCCACCGTCCCGTCGGCGGTCACCCGCCAGTCCTGCGTGCCGTCCGCCGCGCGGAAGTCCGCCGCGCTGATCTGGTCGCTCATGCTGACACCTCCGCACCCCACGCTAGGGCCGGAACCTGGCCTACGCCGGACGGCGGCACGCGCGGGCCCGTGCGCGGCCGGCTCACCCGAGCACGGCCCCCTTCGAGGCGGACTGCACCAGCTTGCTGTACTTGGCCAGCACCCCGCGGGTGTACCCGTGCGGCACCGGCTGCCAGCCGTCGTCGTGCCGGGCGGCCAGCTCGTCGGGCTCGACGAGGAGGTCCAACGTCTTGGCGGCGACGTCGAGGCGGATGCGGTCGCCGTCGCGCACGAACGCGATCGGTCCGGCGTCGACGGCCTCGGGGGCGATGTGCCCGACGCACAGTCCGGTGGTCCCGCCGGAGAACCGGCCGTCGGTGATGAGCAGGACGTCCTTGCCGAGCCCGGCGCCCTTGATCGCCCCGGTGATCGCGAGCATCTCGCGCATGCCCGGGCCGCCCTTCGGGCCCTCGTAGCGGATGACGACGACGTCGCCGGCGGTGATGGTGCCGTCCTCGAGCGCGTCCAGCGCCCCGCGCTCCCGCTCGAACACACGGGCGGTGCCCTCGAAGACGTCCGAGTCGAACCCGGCGGACTTCACCACGGCGCCGTCGGGGGCGAGCGAGCCGTGCAGGATCGTGATGCCGCCGGTGGGGTGGATCGGCTGGTCGAGGGCGCGCAGGATCTTGCCGTCCGGGTCGGGCGGGGCGATGTCCGCGAGGTTCTCGGCGACGGTGCGCCCCGTGACCGTGAGGCAGTCGCCGTGCAGCAGCCCGGCGTCGAGCAGCGCCTTCATGATCACGGGCACGCCACCGATGCGGTCGACGTCGTTCATGACGTACCGGCCGAACGGCTTGAGATCGCCCAGGTGCGGCACCCGGCTCGCCACGCGGTCGAAGTCCTCGAGGGTCAGCTCGACCTCGGCCTCGTGGGCGATCGCCAACAGGTGCAGCACCGCGTTCGTGGAGCCGCCGAACGCCATGACGACGGCGATCGCGTTCTCGAACGCCTCCTTGGTCATGATGTCGCGGGCCGTGATCCCGCGGCGGAGCATCTCCACCACGGCCTCCCCGGAGGACTGCGCGAACATGTCGCGACGTCGGTCGGCCGACGGCGGCGCCGCGGACCCGGGCAGCGACATGCCCATCGCCTCGGCCGCCGACGCCATCGTGTTGGCGGTGTACATCCCGCCGCAGGCACCCTCGCCCGGGCAGATCGCCCGCTCGATCCGGTCCACGTCCTCACGCGACATCAGCCCTCGCGAGCACGCCCCGACGGCCTCGAACGCGTCGATGATCGTGACGTCCTTCTCGGTGCCGTCCGAGAGCTTCACCCAGCCCGGCATGATCGAGCCGGCGTAGAGGAACACGCTCGCCAGGTCCAGGCGGGCGGCCGCCATGAGCATGCCGGGCAGGGACTTGTCGCACCCCGCGAGGAGCACGGAGCCGTCGAGCCGCTCGGCCTGCATGACGGTCTCGACCGAGTCGGCGATGACGTCGCGGCTCACCAGCGAGAAGTGCATGCCCTCGTGGCCCATCGAGATGCCGTCGGAGACGGAGATGGTGCCGAACTCCAGCGGGTAGCCCCCGCCGGCGTGCACACCGTTCTTCACGGCACCCGCGAGCCGGTCCAGGGACAGATTGCAGGGCGTGATCTCGTTCCAGGAGCTCGCCACCCCGATCTGCGGCTTGGCGAAGTCGTCGTCCCCCAGGCCGACGGCCCGCAGCATGCCGCGGGCCGCCGTGGCCTCCAGGCCGTCGGTGACCTGGCGGGAACGCGGTTTGATGTCAGGCGTGGGACCGGCGTCGGTGCTCGTCATGCCCCCGAGCGTAGGGCGAAGCCCCCGGCCCTGCCCACCTCAGCGGCGCGTGACCAGCGAGACGTCGCGGACGGCGCCGCGGTCGGCGGACGTCGCCATCGCGGCGTACGCCTGCAGCGCCGGCGAGACGTACCGGTCACGGTCGGCGGGCTGCCACGGGTTCTCCGAGGCCTCCATCTTGGCGCGCCGCTCGGCGAGCACGGCGTCCGGCACGTTGAGCCGGATCGCCCGTGAGTCCACGTCGATCTCGATCTCGTCGCCGTCCTCCACCAGGCCGATGAGCCCGCCGGCGGCAGCCTCCGGGGAGACGTGCCCGATGGAGATGCCGCTCGACCCGCCGGAGAACCGGCCGTCGGTGATCAACGCGCAGACCTTGCCCAGTCCGCGCCCCTTGATGAAGGACGTCGGGTAGAGCATCTCCTGCATGCCGGGACCGCCGGCGGGTCCCTCGTAGCGCACGACGACGACGTGGCCCGGCTCCACCTGCTTGCTGAGGATCTTCTCCACGGCCTGCTCCTGCGACTCGCACACCAGGGCCTTGCCGACGAAGTGGAAGACGTCGGGATCCACCCCCGCCGTCTTGAACACGGCGCCGTCCTCGGCGAGGTTGCCGCGCAGCACCGCCAGACCGCCCTCGACGGTGTAGGCGTGCTCCAGGTCGCGGATGCAGCCGTCGGCGGCGTCGGTGTCCAGGGACTCCCACCGGTTCGACGTCGAGAACGCCTGGGTGGTGCGCACGCCGCCGGGTGCGGCGTGGAAGAGGTCGAGCGCGGTGTCCGTGGCCCGGCCGGAGCGGATGTCCCAGTCGTCCAGCCAGCTCTCCAGCGTCGGGGTGTGCACCGTGGTGACGTCGGTCCGCAGGAGTCCGGCGCGGCGCAGCTCGCCGAGCAGCGCCGGGATGCCCCCGGCCCGGTGGACGTCCTCCATGTGGTAGTCCGGGTGGTTGGGGGCCACCTTGCTCAGGCACGGCACCTGGCGGCTGATCTGCTCGATGTCGGCCAGGGTGAAGTCGACCTCGGCCTCCTGGGCCGCGGCGAGCACGTGCAGCACGGTGTTGGTCGAGCCGCCCATCGCGACGTCGAGCGCCATCGCGTTGTGGAAGGCGTCCTTGGTGGCGATGCCGCGCGGTGCCGCGGTGTCGTCCTCGCCGTCGTAGTACCGCGTCGCCAGCTCGACGACGGTGCGACCGGCCTCCAGGAAGAGCTCCTTGCGCGCGGCGTGGGTGGCCAGCGTGGAGCCGTTGCCCGGCAGGGACAGCCCGAGCGCCTCGGTGAGGCAGTTCATCGAGTTCGCGGTGAACATGCCCGAGCAGGAGCCGCAGGTGGGGCACGCCGCCTCCTCGACCTTCGCCAGGGCGTCGTCGGAGACGTTCTCGTCGGCCGAGTAGTTGATCGCGTTGATGAGGTTGAGGGATGTCTTGGCGACGCCGTCGGCCACGACGGCCTTGCCGGCCTCCATCGGCCCGCCGGAGACGAACACCACGGGGATGTTGAGCCGCAGCGCCGCGTTGAGCATGCCCGGGGTGATCTTGTCGCAGTTGGAGATGCACACCAGGGCGTCCGCGCAGTGCGCGTTGACCATGTACTCCACGGAGTCGGCGATGAGGTCGCGGCTGGGCAGGGAGTACAGCATGCCGCCGTGGCCCATCGCGATGCCGTCGTCCACGGCGATGGTGTTGAACTCCTTGGCGACGCCGCCGGCCTCCCGGATCGCGCCGGCCACGAGGTCGCCCATGTCCTTGAGGTGCACGTGCCCGGGGACGAACTGCGTGTACGAGTTCGCGATCGCCACGATCGGCTTGCCGAAGTCCTCCGAGCCCATGCCCGTCGCGCGCCACAGGGCGCGGGCGCCGGACATGTTGCGGCCGTGGGTGGACGTGCGGGAGCGCAGGGGGCGGCTCATCTCGGTGCTCCTTCGAAGGGCTCGGCGTGCGTGCCGCGAGCGGCACGTGACCGCACAGTACGCCGTCGTGCCCGACGACGGCACGGCCGTCCCGCGAGATGGTCGCCCGGGGCGCGGACGCGTCCCGCCGGTGGCCGGCCGCGACGCCGGTCAGGCGCCGGCGGTGTGCACACCCTCCGCGGCGTCGGCGGCCCGGATGTGCCGCATGACCCAGGGCGACAGCGCCCACATCAGCCCCGCGACGCCGAGCGCCACGATGCCGATCCAGCCGAAGTAGGCGGTGTCGGAGGCACCCGCGGTGGCCTGCACGAGCTGGGCGGTGATCGCCTGACCGGAGGCGTTGCCCAGGAACCACAGCGCCATCGCCTGACCGCGGAACGCCCGCGGCGCCAGCAGCGTCGTGGCCGCCAGGCCGACCGGGGACAGGCACAGCTCGCCGAGCGTCTGGATGACGTAGACGACGACCAGCACCCACGGCGGCGCGAGGCCGTCGCCGACGACGGCGGACGCCCCGGACAGGAACAGGAACGACAGCGCGGCCAGCGCCAGGCCCAGCGCGAACTTGTACGGCGTGGGCGGCCGGCCGTTCGTGCGCTGCCACAGCCACGCGAAGACCGGGGCGAGGATGATGATCGAGGCCGGGTTGATCGACTGGAAGAAGGCGGGGCTGATCTCGATGCCGAACAGGTCCAGGTCGGTGCGGGTGTCCGCGAACGTCGTCAGGGTCGTGGCGGCCTGCTCGAAGATCATCCAGAACAGCATGGCTGCGACGAACAGCGGGATGTAGGCCAGCAGCCGGGGACGTTCGGTGTCCAGGACCTTCGGGGAGCGGTACATCACCACGAAGTACACGACCGGGGTGATGAGCGCGACGTAGCTCAGCGCGTCGACGAACGTGCTGCCGCCCCATCCTCCCGCGACCAGCGCCGCGACGAGGTACACCAGGGCGACCCCGGCCAGGACCAGGGCGAGGATGCGGGCGATTCCCGCGCGCTCCTCGGGCCGGACCGGGTTCGGCACGGCGTCCCCGGCGCCGTGCAGGTACCGGCGGCCCTGGACGAAGAACACCAGGGCGATCGCCATCCCGACCGCGGCCACGGAGAAGCCCGCGTGGTAGCCCCAGAGGCGCTGCACGGAGCCGACCACGATCGGGGCGAAGAGCGAACCGAGGTTGATCCCCATGTAGAAGATGGAGAACCCGGCGTCGCGGCGCGGGTCCTCCCGCTCGTAGAGCTCGCCGACCATCGCGGACACGTTGGGCTTGAGCAACCCGGTGCCGAGCGCCACGAGGACCAGGCCGAGCCAGGTGAACCCCGCGGCGGGGATCGCCAGGGAGACGTGCCCGGCGGCGATGACGATGCCGCCGTACAGCACCGACCGGCGGGCCCCGATCATCCGGTCCGCGAGCCAGCCACCGACGATCGAGAGCAGGTACACGGCGCTGCCGTACACCGCGACGATGGCCTCGCCGGTGGCCTCGCCGAACCCGAGCCCGCCGTTCACCACGGAGTCGGTGATGTACAGCAGCAGGATGGCGCGCATCCCGTAGTAGCTGAACCGTTCCCACGCCTCGGTGGTGAACAGCGTCATCAGGCCCCGCGGGTGCGAGAAGAAGGTGCGCTCACCCCCGGGCGCGGGGCCGCTCGCGGGCGACGGTGCCGACTCGGTCATGGGGAAACTCTGACACCGGCCCTGCTGACCTGCGACCTGGCGTCGTGACGGCGCCCGGGCCCGGCAGGACGCTTCGCGGGGTGCCGACGCCGACGGCGCACTACCGTGGTCGGATGCCTTCGACCGTGATGTGGTTCCGCCGCGACCTGCGGCTCGCCGACAACCCGGCGCTGGTCGCCGCCGTGGAGTCCGCCCGCGCCGACGGCTCCGACGTCGTGGCCCTGTACGTCCTCGACGACGTGCTGTGGGAGCACGTGGGCGCGAACCGTCTGGCCTACCTGACCGACTCCCTGCGCGCGCTCGACGCCGCCTGCGACGGCGCCCTCGTGGTGCGACGCGGCGACGCGGCCGACGTCGTGCCGCAGGTGGCCCGTGAGGTCGCGGCCCGCGAGGTCCACGTCGCCGCCAGCCACGAGCCCTACGGCCGACGGCGGGACGACGGCGTCGAGCGCGCGCTGCAGGAGGCGGGTGCCGAGCTGGTCCGCACCGGTTCGGCCTACGCCGTCTCCCCCGGGCGGCTGCGCACCGGCGGCGGGACGCCGTACCAGGTCTTCACGCCGTTCCGGAACGCCTGGCTCGAGCACGGCTGGCGCGCACCGGCGGCCCGCCCGCGCAGCATCCCGTGGGCGTCGGTGCCGTCGGACGAGGTCCCCGCGGCGCCGGCCCCCACGGCGACGCTGCCTCGCGCCGGTGAGGAGGCGGCACGACGGCGGTGGCACGACTTCCTGCGCGACGGCCTGGCCGGGTACGGCGAGCGGCGCGACCGCCCGGACCTCGCCGGCACCTCCGCGATGTCGGTGCACCTGCGCTGGGGCGAGGTCCACCCGCGCACCCTGCTCGCCGACCTCGCGGCGGTCCAGCGTGACGGCGGCCCCGCCGACGACGCCGCGACGTTCCGCTCCGAGCTGGCCTGGCGGGAGTTCCACGCCGACGTGCTGCACCACCGGCCGGACGCCCGCACCCGGTCGCTGCGCGCCGTCGTGCCCGAGGACTCCTGGACCTCCGGGAACCGCGAGACCGAGTGGTTCGAGGCCTGGGCGCAGGGCCGCACCGGCTACCCGATCGTGGACGCCGGCATGCGCCAGCTCCTGGCCACCGGGTGGATGCACAACCGGGTGCGGATGGTCGTGGCGTCGTTCCTCGTCAAGGACCTGCACGTGCGCTGGCAGCGCGGCGCCGAGCACTTCATGGCGCACCTCGTGGACGGCGACGTGTCCCAGAACCAGCTCAACTGGCAGTGGGTGGCCGGCACCGGGCACGACGCCGCACCCTACTTCCGGATCTTCAACCCGGTCACCCAGGGCAAGAAGTTCGACCCGGAGGGCGCCTACGTGCGCCGCTGGGTGCCCGAGCTCCGAGCGGTCGAGGGCGCGCGCGTGCAGGAACCCTGGACGCTCGACGACCCGCCGGCGCAGTACCCGGCGCCGATCGTGGACCACGCGCACGAGCGCCGGGTCGCCCTCGACGACTTCGAGCAGGCGCGCCGGTAGACGACGCAGGACCGGCGGAGCGGGTGCTCGGCCGGTCCTGCGGTCGCCGCACCGGGGTCAGCGCTGGTGCTCGCGGAACTCGTCCTCGAGGATGCTCATCACAATCGCGTCGGACCACGTGTCGCCGTCGCGGTAGACGTCCCGCAGGCGCCCCTCCTCGACGAACCCGAGGGAGGCGTACAGCGCCTTGGCCCGCGGGTTGATGGTCAGCACGTCGAGCCCGACGCGGTGCAGCCGCGGACCGCCGTCCTCGCGCGCGGTGGCGAACGCGAAGCGCAGCACGTGCTCGATCGCCTCGCGGCCGTAGCCGCGACCACGGTAGTCGGGAAGCATCTGCAGGCGCAGGTTCGCGCTGCGGCTGACCGGGTCGATCTCGTTGAGCACGATCTCACCGATCAGCTCGTCGCTGACGAGCTCGCCGTCACGGACGGCCCCCGGTGTGATCGCCCAGTCGAACCGGCCGTCCCGGTCCGCGACGGTCGCCGTCCACTCGTCGATCTGCTCGCGGGTGAACGACGTCGTCGTCCCTGTCAGGCGCATGCCCTCCGGGTCGTGCAACGAGTCCCAGAGCCGGTCGGCGTCCCGGGCCTCGATCGGCCGCAGCCGCACCATCTCGCCGGGCAGGACGGGCGGCGTCACGCCCCGATCCTCTCCAGGATCAGCTCGCGGACCCGCTTGGCGTCCGCCTGCCCGCGCGTCGACTTCATCACGGCGCCGATGATCGCGCCCACGGGGCCCTGGTTGCCGCCGCGGACCTTCTCCACGACGTCGGGCTGGGCGGCCAGTGCCTCGTCGATGGCGGTCAGCAGGGCGCCGTCGTCCGAGACGACCTCGAGCCCCCGTGCGGAGACCACGGCCTCCGGGTCGCCCTCGCCGGCCAGCACGCCGTCCAGCACCTGCCGGGCGATCTTGTCGTTGATGCGACCGTCGTCCACCAGACGCTGCAGCCCACCGATCTGTGCCGGGGTGATCGGCAGCTCGGCCAGCTCGACGTCCTCCTGCTTGGCACGCCGGGCCAGCTCGCCCATCCACCACTTGCGCGCCGCGGCCGGGCTGCTGCCTGCCGCGACGGTGGCCTCGATCAGCTCGACGGCCCCGGCGTTGACGACGTCGCGCATCTCGGCGTCGGCGTAGCCCCACTCGCCCTGGAGTCGCCGACGGCGCGCCTGCGGCAGCTCGGGCAGGGTCGCGCGGATCTCCTCGACCCAGGCGCGGGACGGTTCCACGGGCACCAGGTCGGGCTCGGGGAAGTACCGGTAGTCCTCGGCGTCCGACTTCACGCGACCCGAGGTGGTGATCCCCGTGTCCTCGTGCCAGTGGCGGGTCTCCTGGACGATGGAGTCCCCCGCGTCGAGCGCACCCGCCTGGCGGGAGATCTCGTGGCGGACCACGCGCTCGACCGAACGGAACGAGTTGACGTTCTTGGTCTCCGTGCGGGTGCCGAGCGGGGACTCCGGCGTCGGGCGCAGCGAGACGTTGACGTCGGCGCGGACGTTGCCGCGCTCCATGCGGGCCTCGGAGACCTCCAGCGCGCGGAAGATGTCACGGAGTGCCTGCACGTACGCGCGGGCCACCTCGGGCGCCCGGTCGCCGGCTCCCGTGATGGGCTTGGTGACGATCTCCACCAGCGGGATACCCGCCCGGTTGTAGTCCACCAGCGAGTACTCCGCGCCGTGGATGCGCCCGGTGGCGCCGCCCACGTGGGTGTTCTTGCCGGCGTCCTCCTCCATGTGCGCGCGCTCGATCTCCACGCGGTGCACGGTGCCGTCCTCGAGCTCGACGTCGAGGAAGCCGTCGAACGCGATCGGCTCGTCGTACTGCGAGGTCTGGAAGTTCTTCGGCACGTCCGGGTAGAAGTAGTTCTTCCGGGCGAACCGGCACGACTCCGCGATCTGGCAGTTCAGGGCCAGGCCGATGCGGATCGCATACTCCACCGCCGTGCCGTTGACCACCGGCAGCGCTCCCGGCAGGCCGAGGCTGACCGGCGTCGTCTGCGTGTTGGGGTCGGCGCCGAAGCTGGCCTCGGCCGGGCAGAACATCTTGGTGCGGGTGCCGAGCTCGACGTGCACCTCGATGCCGAGCACCGGGTCGTACCGTCGGACCGCGTCGGCGTAGTCGACCATCTGGGTCACAGTCATCTCCTTCGTGGGTCCGTCAGCCGAGCTCGGGCGCGCGGTCCAGCAGCGGGCCGCCCCAGCGGGCCTCGAGCGCCGCCTCGAGGGCCGCGCCCACGCGGTAGAGGCGGTCGTCGGCCTTGGCCGGAGCGAGCACCTGGAAACCGGTCGGCAGCCCGTCGTCCTCGGTCGAGTCACCGGCCAGACCGCTCGGCACCGAGATACCCGGCACGCCGGCGAGGTTGGCCGGGATGGTCGCGACGTCGTTGAGATACATCGCCAGCGGGTCGTCGAGCTTCTCGCCGAGCTTGAACGCCGTCGTCGGGGCCGTCGGCGAGACGAGGACGTCGACCTGGGCGAACGCCTCGTCGAAGTCACGCTGGATCAGCGTGCGCACCTTCTGGGCGCTGCCGTAGTAGGCGTCGTAGTAGCCGGCGCTCAGGGCGTAGGTGCCCAGGATGATCCGGCGCTTGACCTCGTCGCCGAAGCCGGCGCCGCGGGTCGCCGCCATGACGCGCTCGGCCGTGACGGGGCCCTCGTCGGGCTCCACGCGCAGGCCGAAGCGCATGCCGTCGAACTTCGCGAGGTTGCTCGACGCCTCGGCCGGCAGGATCAGGTAGTACGCGGCCAGGGCGTACTCGAAGTGCGGGCAGGAGACCTCGACGATCTCCGCGCCGGCCTCGCGCAGGAGATCGAGCGACTCCTCGAACCGCGCCTGCACGCCCGGCTGGTAGCCCTCGCCCTGCAGCTGGGTGACGACACCGACCTTGAGGCCGGACAGGTCGCCCGAGGCTCCCTGCCGCGCCGCCTCGACGAGCGGGGGCAGCGGCTCGTCGATGGATGTCGAGTCGCGCGGGTCGTGCCCACCGATCAGCTCGTGCAGCAGCGCGGAGTCCATGACCGTGCGCGTCACCGGACCGGCCTGGTCGAGGCTGGAGGCGAGGGCGATCAGACCGTAGCGGGAGACGCTGCCATAGGTCGGCTTCACGCCCACGGTGCCGGTCACGGCACCCGGCTGGCGGATGGAGCCGCCGGTGTCGGTGCCGATCGCCAGCGGCGCCTCGAAGGCGGCCAGCGCTGCGGCCGAGCCCCCGCCGGAGCCGCCGGGGATCCGGTCCAGGTCCCACGGGTTGTGCGTGTTGCCGTAGGCGGAGTGCTCGGTGGAGGAGCCCATCGCGAACTCGTCCATGTTCGTCTTGCCGAGGATCGGCAGGCGCGCGGCACGGATCTTCTCGACCAGCGTGGCGTCGTACGGCGGGATCCACCCCTCGAGGATCTTCGAGCCGGCCGTCGACGGCAGGCCCTTGGTCACTACGACGTCCTTGACGGCGATGGGTACACCGGCCAGCGGGTGCAGGTCCTCGCCCGCGGCGCGCGCGACGTCGACGTCGCGGGCCGTGGCCAGCGCATCCTGGGCGCTCACGTGCAGGAAGGCGTGCACCGCGTCGTCGACGGCGGCGATGCGGTCCAGGAACGCCTGCGTCACCTGGACGCTGGTGACCTCGCGGGCGCGGAGCTTCTCCGCCAGGGTGGCGGCGGAGAGTCGGGTCAGGTCGGTCATCTCACTCCTCCCCGAGGATCTGCGGGACGGCGAACCGGCCGTCCTCGGCCGCGGGTGCCGCGGCGAGCACCGCGTCCACCGGCAGGCCGGCCTCGGGCTCGTCGGCACGGAACACGTTCGACAGGGGCAGCGGGTGGCTGGTCGCGGGCACGTCGGGGGTCGCGACCTCGCTCACCTTGGCGATGGACTCGACGATCACGTCGAGCTCGCCGGACAGGCGGTCCAGCTCGTCAGGGCGCAGGTCGATCCGCGCCAGCGCGGCGACACGCGCGACCTCGTCACGGGAGATGGTGGACATGGCGGCCAGTCTAGTGGCCCGAAGCCGTCCCCCGGGCTCCTCCGCGAGCCAACCCTGTGAACCGGGCCACGCCTCGCAGCACGTGCGGCCGCCACGACGTCACAATGACGTCCCTGGTGCCGTACCGGTGCGCTGCCCCCGGTGGGGGCGGTGCGAGTGGGTGGGGTGGGTGGGTGGGGGTGTGCAACAGGCCCCCCAACCGGTGGTTGGGGGGCCTGTTGTGAAGGGTGTCCGGCGGCGTCCTA
>NZ_JBJBAE010000005.1:0-295785 GCF_044769875.1 Isoptericola aurantiacus | reverse complement strand
TAGGACGCCGCCGGACACCCTTCACAACAGGCCCCCCAACCACCGGTTGGGGGGCCTGTTGCACACCCCCACCCACCACCCCCGCCCGCGACACCGACCGGGCGCCGGCCGGGTAAGTTCGTCCACGGCAGCGATGAAGCGGTTGAGTAGTGGAGGGTGTGCTGATGAGCGATGACATGACGAGCCGGATCGAGGACTCCCCGACGACGCACGACGTGAAGACCTGGCGCCGTGCCGAGCTCGGGCGGCTCCTCGAGTTCGGAGCGGCGTCGCTCCGGTCCGACGGTGGTGCGTCCTGGCTGGACGACGAGGGCCGGCCCGAGGTGGGTCGGCCGGTCGAGACCTGGATCACGGCGCGGATGGCCCATTCGTACGCGCTGAGCAGTCTGCTCGGGTTCCCGGGCGGCCGTGATCGAGCGGAGCTGGCGCTCTCCGGGCTGACGGGGCCGCTGCAGGACCCGGTGC
Organism: Isoptericola aurantiacus; assembly: GCF_044769875.1. Taxonomy (NCBI): domain Bacteria; kingdom Bacillati; phylum Actinomycetota; class Actinomycetes; order Micrococcales; family Promicromonosporaceae; genus Isoptericola; species Isoptericola aurantiacus. The sequence continues at coordinate 295,320 of NZ_JBJBAE010000005.1, read as the reverse complement.
ACGGTGGTTGGTTCGCTTCCGTCGGTCCGGACGCGGCGATCGACGGCACGAAGGCCGCGTACGCCCACGCGTTCGTGGTGCTCGCGGCGTCGAGCGGTGTCCAGGCCGGCGTGCCGTCCGCCGGTGCTCTGCTCGACGAGGCGTTGACCGTCCTCGAGCAGCACTTCTGGGACGCCGACCAGACCCTGCTCGTCGACGAGTGGGACCGCTCGTGGACGACCCTGTCCCCCTATCGCGGCATCAACGCCAACATGCACGGGGTCGAGGCCATGCTGGCCGCGGCCGACGCCACCGACGACCCGCTCTGGCGTGCTCGCGCCGCCGGGGTGGCGGACCGGGTGGTGCAGTGGGCGCGCAGCACGTCGTGGCGTATCCCCGAGCACTTCACGAGCGACTGGCGCCCGGACCTGGAGCTCAACGCCGACAACCCCCGTGACCGGTTCAAGCCCTACGGGTCGACGCCGGGCCACGGCTTCGAGTGGGCGCGCCTGCTGCTCCAGGTCGACGCCGCACAGGGCACCGAGGGTCGGCGCACCGCGGCGGCGCGGGAGCTGTTCGACCGTGCTGCGGCCGACGGCTTCGACGGGTCCGGTTTCGTCTACACGGTCGACTGGGACGGCGCCGCCGTCGAGAGGCGGCGTTTCCACTGGGTGGCGGCCGAGGCGGTGGCTGCTGCCGAGGTGCTGGCCGCGGTCACGGGCGAGGACCGGTTCGTCGAGCTGTCCCAGCAGTGGTGGATCCTGATCCGCGAGCGGTTCGTGGACGACCGCGGCTCGTGGCACCACGAGCTGGATCCTGAGAACGCTCCGTCCCAGGACGTCTGGCAGGGCAAGCCCGACATCTACCACGCGGTCCAGGCGGTGCTCGTCCCGGACCTGCCGGTGACGGGGTCGTTCGCCGAGTCCGCCCGCCGTTCCGGGAGCTGGTGAACGCACCGTGCAGCGGGTCCGGCCGGGCCTCTACCATGGCTGCTCCGAGCTGAGCACCGACCGGGAGGGACGACTGTGAGGGTCTCCGCCAAGGCCGACTACGCCGTTCGCGCGACGGCGGAGCTCGCCGCAGCACCCGATGCGAGCCCGGTGCCGGCGGAGGTGCTGGCCCAGGCGCAGGACATCCCGCACCGGTTCCTCGAGGCCATCCTGCGGGACCTGCGTCGCGAGGGCGTGGTCGCGAGCCGGCGGGGCGCGTCGGGCGGGTACGTCCTCGCGCGCCCCGCCGAGCAGGTCACGGTGGCCGACGTCGTCCGTGCCGTCGACGGCCCGCTCGTCTTCGTCCGCGACCACCGGCCCTCCGACCTCGACTACACGGGGGCCGCCTCGACCCTGCTCGACGTCTGGGTGGCCCTGCGGGTCAACGTCCGTGCCGTCCTGGAGCAGGTGACGATGGCCGACCTCGCCGCCGGGACGGTGCCCGACGGCGTCCGGCACCTCACGCGTACGGACGGAGCCTGGGAGAACAACTGACCGCGCCCCCTGCGGTTCGGGCCCCACCACCTCTCGAATACCATTGAATCCGACCAGACTGATCGGGTATGTTCAGATCCACCGCGGCGCTCCGCCGCGACCGGACGGAAGGAACTCCCGTGCAGACACTCGTTCTCCTGGCTCTCGTCGGGCTCGGCGCGCAGCTCGTCGACGGCAGCCTGGGCATGGCCTACGGCGTCACCTCGACCACGCTGCTGCTGGCGATCGGCACCAACCCCGCGGCGGCGTCGGCCACCGTCCACCTGGCCGAGATCGGCACGACGCTCGCCTCGGGGGCGTCGCACTGGCGATTCGGCAACGTCGACTGGAAGGTCGTCGCCCGGATCGGCATCCCGGGCGCCGTGGGCGCGTTCCTCGGCGCGACCTTCCTGTCGTGGCTGGCCACCGATCTCGCCAAGCCGCTGATGTCCGTGCTGCTGCTGGGGCTCGGCCTGTACGTGCTGCTGCGCTTCACGTTCCGCGGTCTGCGGACCGACCGGCTCGGCCAGCCGCTGCGTCGCCGGTTCCTGACGCCGCTCGGGCTCGTCGCCGGGTTCATGGACGCCACGGGCGGTGGCGGCTGGGGTCCGGTCGGGACGCCGGCGATCCTGGCGAGCGGACGCCTCGAGCCGCGCAAGGTCATCGGGTCGATCGACACCAGCGAGTTCTTCGTCGCCGTCGCCGCCAGCCTCGGGTTCTTCGTCGGTCTCGGGACGGCCGGGATCGACCCGGCGTGGGCTCTCGCGCTGCTCGCCGGCGGACTCGTCGCCGCACCGATCGCGGCCTGGCTGGTGCGTCTCGTGCCGCCACGCGTCCTCGGTTCGGCCGTGGGCGGCATCATCGTCCTGACCAACACACGCACGCTGCTCCAGGCGTTCGAGGCCCCGAGCGGCTGGACGACGGCGGCGCTGGCGTTCGTCGCCGTCGTCTGGGCCGCGGCCGTCACCTGGTCGGTGCGGGCCCACCTCGCCGCGCAGCGGGCCGAGGCGTCGGCCGGGACGGACACGGGGGTGGGGGCGGTCGAACCCGCCCGGGGGTGAAGCTCGCCGCTCCGGTGGCGGTTCCCGTGCGCGACGGTACGGTGGGCCCATCCGACCCGACCGGCGGCCGAGCCGGTCGGCAGGGGGTGGAGATGAGCGCGCCGACGTCGTCGCACCGGACCGTCCGGGGCGGCACCGGGCTGTCCGGGATCGCGGAGTCCCTGGCGGTCGGTGCGCAGCTCGTCGTGGGGCGCTACCGGGTCGATGTCGCCTCGGGGCGGACCTGGTGGTCCGACGAGGTCTACCGGATGCACGGCCGCGAACCCGGTGACGTCGAGCCGAGCCTCGACGTCCTGCGGTCCCGCATCCACCCGGACGACCGCGCCCGGCTGTCACGGACCGCGGGTGTGGCACTGCGCACCGGGCGGCCGTTCGGCAGCGGCTTCCGGATCGTCGACTCGCACGGCAAGTCGCGCACCGTGGTGGTCACGGGGGAGGGGCGCCACGAACCGGACGGCGAGATCACCCAGGTCGGCGGCTACGTCCTGGACGCCAGCCCGCTCACCCGGGAGGCGCTCGAGCGGGAGTCCCACCGGGCGGTCGGCCGCGCGATGGCGGCCACGGCGGCCGTCGAGCAGGTCAAGGGCGCGATCATGGTGGTCCGTGGGATCTCGGAACCCGCGGCCGCCGACGTGCTCAGCCAGGTCGCCGCGCGCAAGGGGGTGGCCGTGCACTCGGCGGCGGCCCAGGTGATGGAAGCCCTGGGCTGCGGCGAGGGGCCGTCGGCCGAGCGCCTCGAGAACGCGCTCGCCGCCGTCCACGTCGTCGACCGCCCCCGCGGGCACGAGGCGCAGCTCGCCCGACGCCGTCAGGGCGACCGCGACTGAGGCGTCCGGGCGTCCCGACGGCTTCTCGGCCGACGCGGTGGCGCCGCCCTCGGGACGAGGGCGTTGCCGGTCAGACGACGGAGACGTCGCGCGCCCGGCGGTCGACGGCCTTGACGACGCCCTGGCGGGCCAGGCGCCGCGCGAACACGGCGACGCCACCGGTCACCGCGGCGAAGGTGATCGCCTGGACGATCGGGATGTCGTCGGCGTCCAGGTCGATCGGGGCGTCGTTGCCGGTCGCCTTCTCCCAGATCACCTTGATGAGCTTCTGCGCCACCCAGCCGGCGACGAGCGTCGCGGCCATGGTGCCGACCTTGACGGCCAGCGTCGGCTCGGACTGCTCTGACTTCTCCACGGATCCTCCTGTTGCTCGGTGCGCAGCACGTCCGCCGGGCGGACGCCACCACCGTAGCGTGCGGCGGGTGTGTAGGCTCGGGGGGAACGACAGGGGAGCGCCCACGGCGCTGAGAGTGCGGACCACCGCAGACCCTCGAACCTGATCCGGCTCGCACCGGTGGAGGAAGTCGGGCTTCTCGACCCGTCGACCCGTGGCACGGGCCGGCGGACCCCCTTCTCGCACGTCTGAGGAGGACGCATGACCATCCGTACCCGCCGCACCCTCGCGGCACTCGCCGTCGTGGGCCTGGTGCCCGCGCTCGCCGCCTGCACGGGGGAGGACGCCCCGGGCGAGTCCGGGAGCACGCCGGTGCCCGCCGACAGCGCCGCGAGCGCCGGCCCCGCCGAGCTGTCCGGCACCGTCACGCTCGTCACGCACGACTCCTTCGCGCTCGGCGACGGGCTGCTGGAGTCGTTCGAGTCCGAGACCGGGCTGACGGTCGAGCAGGTCGCGGTCGGGGACGCCGGCACGCTGGTCAACCAGCTCGTGCTCACCGCGGACTCACCCCTGGGGGACGTCGTCTACGGCGTCGACAACACGTTCGCCTCACGGGCGGTCGACGCGGGCGTGTTCGAGCCGTACCAGCCGGCCGGTCTCGACGACTCGGCGGCGAGCCTGGTCGGGGACGGGCTGGACGGTCTCACCCCGATCGACAAGGGCGACGTCTGCCTGAACGTCGACACGGCCTGGTTCGACGACGTGGACGTCGAGCCGCCCGCCACGTTCACCGACCTCCTCGACCCGGAGTACGCGGACCTGACGGTCGTGACCAACCCGGCCACGTCGTCGCCGGGCTTCGCGTTCCTGCTGGCCACGGTCGAGGAGTTCGGCGAGGACGGCTGGCAGGACTACTGGTCGCAGCTCGCCGACAACGGCCTCAAGGTGGCCGACGGCTGGAACGACGCCTACTACGTCGACTTCTCCGGTGCCGGCGAGGGCGGCGAACGTCCGATCGTGCTGTCCTACGCCACGTCGCCGGCGTTCACGGTGACGCAGGACGGCGACGCGACGACGACGGCGGCGCTGCTGGACACGTGCTTCCGGCAGGTCGAGTACGCGGGGGTGCTCAGCGGTACGGACAACCCGGACGGTGCGCGGGCCCTGGTGGACTTCCTGGCCTCGGACGAGGTGCAGGCGGACGTCCCGGGAAGCATGTACATGTACCCGGCGGACGCCTCGGTGGAGCTGCCGGCCGAGTGGGAGCAGTTCGCGCCGCTCGCCGAGGAGCCGCACGACGTGGCGCCGGCGGAGATCGACGCGCACCGTGACGAGTGGATCGAGCAGTGGACGGCGACGGTCATCGGTTGAGCGCCGGGAGCGACCCGGGGGCCCCGGCCGCGAGCCGGACGCGCGGCGCGGAGGTCCGGTCGCGCCGCCGCGTCCGTCCGGGAGCATGGCTGGGCTGGGGACTCGCGGCCGGCCTGCCGCTGCTGTTCCTCGGCGTGTTCTTCGCGTGGCCGGTGGTCGCGCTGGTCGTGCAGGGCTTCTTCGCCGACGACGGCGTGGGCGGGCGGGTGCTGGACCTCTCGGGGTTCGCGGAGGTCCTGAGCCGCCCGCGGACCTGGCGTGTGGTCGGCCAGACGCTCGCCCAGGCCTCCGTCGGGACGGTCGTCAGCGTCCTGCTCGGGCTGCCCGCGGCGTATGTCCTGTACAGATGTCGGTTCCCCGGACGTACGCTCGCCCGCGCTCTGGTGACCGTCCCGTTCGTGCTGCCCACCGTCGTCGTCGGCGTCGCCTTCCGCGCGCTCTTCGCGCCGTCCGGGGCGCTCGGCGGGCTCGGGTTCGAGGCGTCGTTCGCCGGGATCGTCGTCGCGCTGGTGTTCTTCAACTACGCGGTGGTGGTCCGCACGGTCGGCGGGCTCTGGGAGCGCCTCGACCCGCGGGCCGAGCAGGCGGCCCGCTCGCTCGGCGCGACCCCGTGGCGCGCGTTCCGCACCGTGACGCTCCCTGCGCTCGGCCCGGCGATCGCCTCGGCCGCGTCCGTCGTGTTCCTGTTCTGCTCGACGGCGTTCGGCGTCGTGCTCGTCCTCGGCGGCACCCGCTACGGCACGATCGAGACCGAGATCTGGATCCGCACCACCCAGTTCCTCGACCTGCGCTCGGCGGCGGTCCTCAGCGTGCTGCAGCTCGTCGTCGTCGCCACCGCGCTGGTCGTCAGCTCCCGGCTGCGCACCGGGCGGGAACGCGCGCTGGCCCTGAACAGCGACCGTTCCGCCGCGCACCGCCTCGACCTGCGCCGGGCGGCGGACGCCCTGCCCGCCGCGGCCACCGCCGTCGTCGTCGCCGTCCTGCTCGTCCTGCCGCTGGCGGGTCTGGTGGCCCGTTCGTTCCAGGGCCCCGACGGCACCTGGGGGCTGGACAACTACGTGGCCCTGGGGACCACCGGCGGCCGCAACGCGCTGACCGTCACCGTCTGGGAGGCCACGGCCACCTCGTTGCGCACCGCGACGCTCGCCGCGCTCCTCGCCGTCGTGATCGGCGGGCTCGTCGCGCTGGTGGTGTCCCGGCGCCCCCGGTCCGCCGGCCTGCGCCGCACCGTCGGCGTGCTGGACGGCGTGTTCATGCTCCCGCTCGGTGTGTCCGCCGTGACCGTCGGCTTCGGCTTCCTCATCACGCTCGACCGGCCGCTCGGGTTCGACGTCGACCTGCGCACCTCGGGACTGCTGGTGCCGATCGCGCAGGCGGTCGTCGCGATCCCGCTCGTCGTGCGCACCGTCCTGCCCGTCCTGCGCGCCGTCGACCCGCGGCTGCGCGAGGTCGCCGCCACCCTCGGTGCCGCACCCGGACGCGTGCTGCGCACCGTGGACGGCCCGCTGGCGGCCCGGTCGCTCGGGCTGGCGATCGGGTTCGCGTTCGCCGTCTCGCTCGGCGAGTTCGGCGCGACCTCGTTCCTCGCCCGCCCCGACGCCGCGACGCTGCCGGTGGTGATCTTCCGCCTCATCGGGCAGCCCGGCGCGCAGAACTACGGGATGGCGCTCGCGGCGTCGGTGGTGCTGGCGGCGCTCACGGCGGGCGTCATGATGGTGGCCGAGCGGCTGCGCGGCGACGCGGCCGGAGGGGAGTTCTGATGGCGGTGCCCACCGGACGGAGCGCGGGCCTGAGCGTGCGCGACGTCGTCGTGCGCTACGGCGTCGAGGGCTCGCGCCGCCGCCGTGCGGGCATCGGCACGACGGCGGTGGCCGGTGTGTCGCTGGACGTCGCGGCCGGCGAGATCGTCGCCCTGCTCGGCCCGAGCGGGTGCGGCAAGTCGTCCCTGCTGCGGGCCGTGGCGGGCCTGGAACCCCTCGCCCACGGGTCCGTCGCGTTCGACGGGGCGAACCTGGCGGGCGTCCCGGTGCACCGGCGCGGCTTCGGGCTGCTCTTCCAGGACGGTCAGCTCTTCCCGCACCGCGACGTCGGACGGAACGTGGCCTACGGTCTCGAGGTGCAGGGGATGCCGCGCCCCGACCGCGAGGAGCGGGTGGCGGAGCTGCTCGACGACGTCGGGCTGGCCGGGTACGCGCGGCGGGCCGTGGTGACGCTGTCCGGAGGGGAGCGGCAGCGGGTCGCGCTGGCCCGGGCGCTGGCCCCGCGGCCGCGGCTGCTGCTGCTGGACGAGCCCCTCTCGGCGCTCGACCGGCAGCTGCGCGAACGCCTCGCCGTCGACGTGCGCGACGCCCTGCGCTCCACGGGGACCACGGCGGTGTTCGTCACGCACGACCACACCGAGGCGTTCACCGTCGCCGACCGCGTCGCCGTCATGGACGCCGGCCGCGTGCTGCAGGTGGACACCCCGGACCTGCTGCGGGCCGAGCCGGCGTCCGTGCGGGTCGCGGAGTTCCTGGGGCTCTGAGCGCTAGAGACTGCCGCTGGTCCCGACGCTGGTCCCGGCGTCGGGACCGGCGTCGGGACCGGCGTCGTGCACGAGCAGCGCCACCTGCGTCCGGTTCTCCAGGCCGAGCTTGTCCAGGAGCTGGGAGACGTGCGCCTTGACCGTGGGAACGCTGAGGTAGAGGCGCGTGGCGATCTCGGCGTTCGACGCTCCCCGCCCGATCTCGCGGGCGACGTCGCGCTCCCGCGGCGTGAGGATCCCCAGGGCGGCGCGGGCACGCCGTCGGGTGCCGCCCGCACCCGCCACCGTGTCCATGAGGCGACGGGCGACGTCGGGTGCGAGCACGGGCTCACCCCAGGCGGCTGCTCGTACCGCGGCGGCGATGCGGGCCGGCGGCATGTCCTTGAGCAGGTAGCCCGCGGCTCCCGCCTGCAGGGCACCCCCGACCTCCTCGGCGGTGTCGAACGTGGTCAGGACGACGACGGCGGGCGGCGAGGGCCGCGCGCGCACCCGGCGGGTCGCGTCGATGCCGCCCACGCCGGGCATCCGCAGGTCCATGAGCACGACGTCGGCCGGGTGGGCGTCGAGCACGCCGGGGACCTCGCTCCCGTCCGCGGCCTCGGCGACCACCCGCAGCCCGTCGGCGCCGTCGAGCATGAGTCGCAGCCCGGCGCGCACCAGGGCGTCGTCGTCCACGAGCACCACCCGCACGCCCGGGATCTCGGCGGGCGAGCCGCTCGGGGACGCGACGTCGGGGATCGGGGTCATCGGTCCCACGGTAGCCAGGCCTCCAGCACGAAGCCGCCGCCGGCGTCGTCCGCGACGGGGACCGGTCCCGCACCGCCCTCCTGCCGAGCGCACGTGCCGGCCTCGAGCCGGCCGCCGAGCACCGTGACCCGCTCGCGCAGTCCGACCAGCCCGGTGCCGGTACCCGGCGCGACCGGTGCTCCCGCGCGGACCGCGAGGCCGCCCGGCGCCTCGACGCCACCCGGCGCCGGGGAGCCGCCGTCGTCCACCACGCGGACCCTGACGTCGGCCGACCCGACCGTGAGCGTCACGCGGACCGCGGCACCGGGGGCGTGCCGCCGGGCGTTGGTGAGTCCCTCCTGCACGACGCGGAAGACGGCGACAGCCACCGGTCCCGGAACCTGTTCGGCACCGGCCGCCGGTGGCCCCGCCCAGGTCACGTCCTGACCGGCCGACCGGGCCTCGGCCACCAGGCGGGCGACGTCGTCGAGCCCCGGTACCGGGCCGAGGTCGCCGGGTGCGGCCCGCAGGAGACGGATCACCTGCCGCAGGTCCTCGAGGGCGTCGCTGACGCCGGCGCGCACCCGTCCGGCCGCGGCGGCCAGCTGTGCCGGGTCGCCGTCCGGCCGGTACTCCAGGGCGCCCGCCGTCGCGGCGAGGAGCGAGAGGCGGTGGGCGAGCGTGTCGTGCATCTCGCGCGCGATCCGGGTGCGCTCCGCCGTGCGGGCCTCGTCGACGCGTCGAGCCTGCTCGGCCTCGGCGCGCCGGGCCCGGTCGCGCAGCGACCACAGCACCGCGGCGCGCTCGCGGGCCCAGGCGCCCCAGCCGAGCAGCGCGGCGTGGACCGCGACGTCGCACAGCAGCCACCACCCCAGCGGGAGGCCGACCGGCCGCCACAGCGCCTGCACCGCGTGCCCGACGGCTCCTGCCGCGGCCACCGGGACGGCGGTTCGCAGGGGGTACCAGCGCGCCACCTGCAACGTCGCGGCCGTCGCCGCCGGGGTCGCCGCGCCGGAGACCGCGGCGAGCGCCGCCAGGGTCAGTGTGGCGGGCACGGCGCGGCGGGACCACAGCAGCGGGAGCAGAGCCAGCGCCGCGACGGCCGTGCCGACGTCGACCCAGGCCGGGACCCCCGGCGAGGCCCCCGCAGCCAGCACCGTGATCGTGGCGGCGGCGGTCAGCACGGCGAGCGCGAACCACGCGGCGGCCAGGACGCCGACCGGGAGCCGCGGGGCGCCGTCGGCCACGGGTGGGCACTCCGCCGGTGCGCGTGAGCTGTTGGTCGAGGTGGTCATGGTGCCGAACCTAGGCGGCGCGGGCCACGGCCGACACCGACGAAGGTCGGGGGTCGTCCGCTCCGCCGGTCGGGGCGGTGACCGACCGAGGACCGCAGCGCGCCGGCGAGCGGGCGCGGCAAGGTCGGGACCGATCCGGCACCGAGCCGGTGGACAGGACCTGGAGGAATCATGACCCGCACGACCGATCGACAGCCCGCGTCCGGACGCTCCACGGAGCGTGCCGGCCGAGCCCCGGCACCGTGGCTCGTGCTCCTGATCGCCGTCGCGGCCGGAGTAGTGGTCCGGCTCGTCGCGGCCGTCGCCGGGGTCGACCTCGTCGTCCGGACCGGAGGCGGCACGACGACCGTCGGGATCCTGGCCGTCCTGGTGGCGGGCGCCGTGGTCGGGCTCGCCGCCTGGGGCGTGCGTGTGCTGCTGGCCCGGTGGCTCGGTGGCGGGCACCGCGCCTGGCTGGTGCTGTGCGCCGTCGTCGCCCTGCTCTCGATGGCCGGCCCGCTGGGCGCGACCACCGCTGCCGGGACCGCGTTCCTCGTGGTCGAGCACCTGGCCGTGGGGGCCGTGCTCGCCGTGGGCCTCGCCGGACGCCGGGACCGTGCCGGCCGGGTCAGCGGGTGAACGCGACCCGCGCATGCCCCATGAGGGCGACCAGCGGGTCACGCCGGGCCACGAACGCGTCGTCGGGCACGAGTCCGAGGGCATGGCGGCGGTGCAGCATCGCCAGCTCGGTGGCGGCCTGCTGGTAATCCGCCATCGCTCGGGCTGCGCCTGGTCCGAGCGTGGCGCGGACCCGGTCCCGGGCCCGGCTGCGTGCCCGGAGCGAGGACAGCATGCGCAGGTCGCCCGGGCCCACGATCCCGACCGCCCCGTACGGCGGCAGGTAGCGCTGCACGAGCCGGACGATCCGACGTCGGTCGCGGTGCAGCACCCAGGCCAGCGCGGCCAGGACGGCGAACCCCAGGGCGTAGGCGAACCCGAGGCCCACCAGGCCGAACGCCGTCGAACCGTTCCACACCGCGTGCAGGGCGATCGCCCCCGCGAACCCTGCCAGCACCGGGACGACCCGCCGTCCGGCGGGCCGCAGCGCGGCGGTGGCCACCCCGACCCCGATCAACGAGGTGCACAGCGGGTGCAGGAGCGGGGAGACGACGCCACGGACGACGAAGGTCCACGCCAGGGTCCCCGGCGCGGCGAACGCGTAGTAGGAGATGTTCTCCACCGTGGCGAACCCGAGCGCCACCATGGAGCCGTAGATGATGCCGTCGGTCGGGCCGTTGAGCTCCTGGCGCCGGAACCACAGCAACCCGACCAGGACCGCGCCCTTGGCGAGCTCCTCGACCACCGGGGCGCTGATCGCCGCCGTGGCGTACGCGCCGAGGTCGGGGCCCAGCATCGGCGTCCAGAGCAGATCCAGCCCCGCGGTGTTGACCAGCAGGGCGAGCAGCACGGCCACCCCCGCGCCCCAGCCGAAGGCCGCGGCCAGGGTGTCGGGCGGCTCGGGCTCCAGCCGGTCCAGCGCCAGGATGCCGGCCAGCAGGAGCGGCAGCGGGGCGAGCGCCAGGACCACGGCCGTCGCCACCGGCGCGCCGCCGCCGTGCAGCATGATGGCGAGCGCGACGACGAGGCACACCGAGGACACGGCGATCGTGACGACGACGCCGACCGACGGCCGGGCCGTGGGCCGGCCGGCCAGGACCGCGCGGGGATCGAGGGGAGGCACGGCCACGACCCTAGCCAGGACCGGGCCGGGCGTGCGGCGCCGTCGGGCCCTGCCCGGTGGCAGGACGGGCCCGACGGCGCGCTCGGCAGGAGGGGGAGGTCAGCGCCGCTGCGCGCGGTAGTACCGGATGAGCGACCGGGTCGACGGGTCCTGACCCTCGAGAGCGGCGTCGTCCCCGGCCACGGCGGGCGCGACCTCCAGGGCGAGCTTCTTGCCGAGCTCCACGCCCCACTGGTCGAACGAGTCGATACCCCACACGACGCCCTGCACGAACGTGATGTGCTCGTACAGGGCGACGAGCTGGCCCAGGACGGACGGGGTCAGCGCGGGCGCCATGATCGACGTCGTCGGGCGGTTGCCCGAGAAGGTGCGGGCGCTGACGAGATCCTCGGCGGTGCCCTCCGCGCGCACCTCGTCGGCGGTCTTGCCGAAGGCCAGGGCCTGGGTCTGGGCGAAGAAGTTCGCGAGGAAGAGCTCGTGGACGTCCGCGCCGGGTGCCACCGCCTTGCCGTCGCCCTGGCCGTCGGTGAGCGGGTAGGCGGGGGTGGCGAACGCGATGAAGTCCGCCGGGATCGTGCGGGTGCCCTGGTGGATGAGCTGGTAGAAGGCGTGCTGGCCGTTGGTGCCGGGCTCGCCCCAGAACACCTCACCGGTCTGGGTGGTCACCTCCGAACCGTCCCAGCGCACGGACTTGCCGTTGGACTCCATCGTGAGCTGCTGCAGGTAGGCGGGGAACCGGTGCAGCTGCTGGGCGTAGGGGAGCACGGCGTGGGTGTGCGCGTCCAGGAAGTTGACGTACCAGACGTTGAGCAGGCCCATGAGGGCGGGCACGTTGCGCTCCAGCGGCGTGCTGCGGAAGTGCTCGTCCACGGTCCGGAAACCGGCCAGGAGCTCGCGGAAGACGTCGGGGCCGAACGTGACCGCCAGCGAGGTGCCGATGGCGGAGTCCACGGAGTAGCGGCCGCCCACCCAGTCCCAGAAGCCGAACGCGTTGGCAGGGTCGATCCCGAACGCCTCGACCTTGTCCAGGGCAGTGGAGACCGCCACGAAGTGGGCGCGCACGGCCGCCTGCTTGGCGTCGTCGTCGTCCTCGATGGCGCCGGACGCGATGAGCTGCTCCCACAGCCAGGCGCGGGCCAGTCGGGCGTTGGTCAGGGTCTCCAGCGTGCCGAAGGTCTTGGAGGCGACGATGAACAGGGTCGTCTCCGGGTCGAGCCCGGCGAGCTTCTGCGCGACGTCGGTGGGATCGATGTTCGAGACGAACCGGGCCTCCAGGTCGCTGCTGCCGTAGGGCTCCAGGGCCTCGTAGACCATGACGGGCCCCAGGTCGGAACCGCCGATGCCGATGTTGACGACCGTCGTCACCGGCTTGCCCGTGATGCCGCTCCAGGTGCCCGAGCGGACCTGCTCGGCGAAGTCGCAGACCTTGTCCAGCTCGCGGGCGACGTCGGCGTCGACGTCCTGGCCGTCGACGACGAGACCCGGCTCGGTGCCGGGGGCGCGGCGCAGCGCGGTGTGCAGGACGGCGCGGTCCTCGGTGACGTTGACGTGCTCACCGGTGAACATCGCCTCGATGCGCTCGGGCAGGTGCACCTCGTGGGCGAGCCGGACGAGCAGCTCCAGCGTGTCGTCGACGACGAGGTTCTTGGACAGGTCCACGAACAGGTCACCCGCGCTGTGGCTGAGTCGCTCGGCCCGGTCCGGGTCGGCGGCGAACCAGCCGCGCAGGTCCCCGCGGAAGTCCGTGAGGTGGCGTCGGAGATCGTCCCAGGCGGGCGTGGTGGTGGCGTCGACAGGAGGGGTCGTCATGGTGCCTACGGTAATGACCCGCCGCGGTGCGTGCGCGACCGGTCCGCCGCTGCCGTCGGCGGCGGACGCGGTGGCGGCCGCGACGGGTCCGGGGGCGCCACGGCGGTCCGGGCGGTAACTGCTTTCCGTGCCGGTTTGTCCCGGTGGCGCACGCCGGGTGCCGGTGCCAGGATCGGAACCGGTCGGGAAGGGACCCGGCCGTCACGTACGGAGGAAGGACCCGCAGATGGCCATGTTCACGGTCTGGAAGTTCGACGACCCGGCCGGTGCCGGCAAGGCCGCCGACATCATCAAGAGTGCAGCCTCCGAAGGGCTGATCACGGTCGTCGACCACGCGGTCGTCGAGTGGCCCGAGGGGGACAAGCACCCCACCACGCACGGTGTGAACGACGACACCGCGAAGGCCGGCGGCTGGGGCGCGCTGTGGGGTCTGCTGATCGGCGCGCTGTTCTTCATCCCCGTCGTCGGTGCGGTGGCCGGTGCGGCCATCGGCGGGCTGAGCCGGGCGCTGTCCAGCACGGGCATCAAGAAGGAGGACCTGGAGCGGATCCGCGCGGAGGTCGTCCCCGGCACCTCGGGCCTGTTCCTCATCTCGGAGCAGGGCGACCCGGACCGGTTCCGCGAGCGCCTGCACGGGCTCAAGGCGACGCTCATCAGCTCGAACATGTCGGACGTGGAGACCCGCGAGCTCCGGGACATGTTCGGCGCCTGAGACGCGGGACCCGACCGCCCCTCGTCCCCGGGAGGCGAGGGGCGTCGTCGTGCCCGGAATCCAAGGGCCCGAGACCGGCGGGGCGCGCCCGGCAGCGCGGTGCGCGCGCGCCGGACGCCGGTTCTGGTGAGGATGGGGCGATGGGACAGAACGACCTGGACCTCCTGACCGGGGACGACGCGACCGAGCTGCTGTCCACCGCGGTGTCCACCGCCGGTGGTGAGCTCGTGGACTGGTCGGTCCGGCAGGTGGACCACCGGCCCGGCCGCTCGACGACGGTCGCCTACCGGGCGCGCGTGCGCTGGGCGACGGCGGGGGGTGACGGCGCGTCGGTACGGACCGAGACGCTCGGCGCCTCGCTGGGCCGCCCGGGCGACCAGCAGGTGCCCGGGGTGCTCACGCTGGACGACGGCGAGCACGCCGTGGCGGTCTGGCGGTTCCCCGGCGACCCGGCGCTGCCGGCGCTGGCCACCGCCTACGACCCGGAGGCGGTCGCGACCCTGCTGGGCGACCTGGGCGTGCCGGAGGTGGCCCGTGGTCCGGTCACCCTGCGGGTGCGGGCCTACCGGCCCACCCGCCGCGCGGTGATCGAGGCCAGCACCCCGGGGGCGCGGGTGTTCCTCAAGGTGGTGCGGCCCGACAAGGTGGACGACCTCTACGAGCGCCACGCGCTGCTGGCGGGTGCCGGCCTGCCGGTGCCCAAGCCGCTGGGACGCAACGCCGACGGGCTCCTCGTCATCGCCCCGCTGGCCGGGGAGTCGATGCGGCACGCGGTGCGCGACGGCGGTCTCCTGCCGGGCGCGGACGAGATCGTCGCGACGTTGGACCGGTTGCCCGCCGCGGTCGCGGAGCTGCCCCTGCGCACCTCCTGGAGCGAGAACGCCGGGCACTACGCCTTGGTGATCGGTGCCGCGATGCCCACGGAGGCCGCGCGTGCGCTCCAGCTCGCCGACGTGGTCCGGAACCGGATCGCGGGTCTGGTCGCGGACCAGCCGACGCACGGCGACCTGTACGAGGCGCAGGTGATGCTCGACGCCGGCCGGGTCACCGGCCTGCTGGACGTGGACTCGGCCGGTCCGGGTCGGCGGGCGGACGACCTGGCCTGCCTCGTGGCGCACATCGAGACGCTGTCGCTGCTGCGCGGTTGGGACACGGTGCGCCTGCAGGAGCTCGCGCGGGGCTACGCGGCGGGGTTCTGCACGACGGTCGACCCGATCGAGCTGTCGGCGCGGGTCGCGGGCGTGCTGCTCTCCCTGGCCACCGGTCCGCACCGGGTGCAGGAGGCGGACTGGCCCGCGCAGACCTCGCGCCGCCTGGACGCCGTCGAACGCTGGCTCGGCAGCCGGCCGGACTGACGGACCGATCCGCGAGGTAGGCCGACGTCTCGCGAGGTAGGCCAGCGTCTCGCGAGGTAGGCCGACGTCTCGCGAGGTAGGCCAGGACCCCGCGAGGTAGGCCGGGACTCCGCGAGGTAGGGGGCGTGCTATGCCGTGGGGACGGGTCCGGTGCTTCCCCGGGTGATCAGGGAGGTGGGCAGGCGCAGGTGCTGCTCGCGGGGGGAGCCCTCGAGCAGGTCCAGCACCATGCGGAACGCTTCGGCACCCATGTCGTGCAGCGGCTGGGCGACGGTGGTGAGCGGGGGCGAGGTGGTCATCGACTCGGGCACGTTGTCGAAGCCGACCACGGAGAGGTCCTCGGGCACGCGCAGACCCAGCTCGGCGGCGACCTCCATGAGGTGGATCGCCGAGAGGTCGTTGGCTGCGAACACCGCGGTGGGACGCTGCCCGCGGGAGGGCGCGAGCAGCTCCCGGGCGGGGGTGTCGGCGGTGTCCGGGCGGTAGCCACCCACCCGGACCAGTGTCGGGTCGACGACGATGCCGGCGGCCTCGAGCGCCTGGCGGTACCCGAGCTCGCGCAGCCGGGCGGACTGCAGGTCGGCGCGGCCGCCGAGGTGGGCGATGCGGCGGTGGCCGAGCGCGATGAGGTGCTCGACGGCCTCGCGCGCGCCGGTGGCGTTGTCGGAGTCCACGGTGTGGGTGCCCTCGGGTCCCGTGTGCGGGTCGATCGCGACGACGGGGATGCCGTTCGCCTCGGAGAGCACCATGGTGGGCGTGACGACGATGGCGGCGTCGATGAGGGTGCCGGCGAGCCGGGAGAGCGAGCGACGCTCCCACCCGCCCAGCGTGCCGCCGTCGGACCCGCCGGAGTAGGCGAGCAGCTCGTAGCCGGTGCCGTCGACGGCGGACGAGATGCCCTTGAGCAGCTCGGTCGAGTAGGGCTCGAACTCCGCGACGAGGACGCCGACGACGTTGGTGGACTGGCGCCGCAGGCTGCGGGCGACCAGGGACGACTCGTAGCCGAGCTCGGCGACGACGCCCAGGACGCGTTCGGCCGTGGTGGGCGAGACGCCGTAGCGGTGGTTGACGACCTTGGACACGGTCGCGACCGAGACGCCGGCGACGCGCGCGACGTCGGAGATCGTCACGCGCCCGGGGCCCGGTCCGGGTCGGGTGCCCGCGGCGGGCGGGTCGGCGGCGGTGCTCACACGACGAGGGTATCCGCTGTCGGGCCGGAGGGGTGGCAGCGTCCTGCTCGTGTCGAAACCGTTATCGAAAACGATTGACGAAAGGTTGTCGACGCTGCCAGAGTGGGACGCGACGGGCGGCGAGACGTGATCGCCCGGCACTGACGTACCAGAGTCGACGACGACCAAGGGGTTCCACGATGACGAGGAAGATGCGAGGCGCGACGGCAGTCGCGCTCGGCGCGACCGTCGCCCTGCTGGCCTCGGCCTGCGCAGGCCAGGGCTCGGGCAGCACGGACGACGAGACCGACGGCGGCACCGCCACCGAGGCGGGCGGCGACGTCACCATCGAGTGGTGGCACAACTCCAACACCGGTGAGGGCAAGACCTACTACGACCAGGTGGCGGCCGACTTCGAGGAGGCCAATCCCGGGGTGACCGTCCAGGTCGAGGCCATGCAGCACGAGGACATGGTCACCAAGCTCCAGGCGGCCATGCAGGCCGGCACCGACGTCCCGGACGTCTTCATGAGCCGAGGGGGCGGTGAGCTGCAGAACGACGTCGACGCCGGTCTGCTGCGCGACCTCACCGACGACGCCTCGGACACCATCGACACCATCTCGGCGTTCGCCGGCCAGTACACGATCGAGGACCGCGTCTACGCCCTGCCGTTCTCCATGGGCATCGTCGGCTTCTGGTACAACAAGGACCTCTTCGCCGAGGCCGGGATCGACGACGTCTCCCCGGACCCGACGTTCGAGGAGTTCTCCGGCTACGTCGACCAGCTCCAGGACGCCGGGATCGACCCGATCTCCGTCGGCGCCGGCGACAAGTGGCCCGCCGCGCACTACTGGTACTACGGCGTCGTGCGCGAGTGCGAGTTCGACACGGTCGAGGCCGCCATCGAGTCCGGCGACTACTCCGACGAGTGCTTCCTCAAGGCGGGCGAGGACGTCCAGGCCATCCTGGACAAGGAGCCCTTCAACCCGGGCTTCCTGGCCACGGCGGCCCAGTCCGGCCCGACGTCGGCGTCCGGCCTGCTCGCCTCCGAGAAGGTGGGCATGGAGCTCGCGGGCCACTGGGAGCCCGGCGTCGTCGGCGGTCTGCGCGAGGACGAGCAGGTGCCCGACTGGATGGGCTGGTTCGCGTTCCCGACCTTCGACGGTCAGGCCGGCGACCCCGCCGACCAGATGGGTGGCGGCGACGCCTGGGCCGTGTCCCAGGACGCCCCCGACGCAGCGGTCGACTTCGCGCAGTACCTGCTCTCGGACGAGGTCCAGCAGGGCTTCGCCGAGCTGGACATGGGCCTGCCCACCAACCCGGCCGCGACCGACTCGCTGTCCAACGAGACGCTGGCGCAGCTCATCCCCGTCCGCGACGGCGGTGGCGAGACCCAGCTCTACCTGGACACCCGCCTCGGCCAGTCCGTGGGTGGCGCGATGAACGACGAGATCGCCCTGCTGTTCGCCGGTGAGTCCGGCCCGCAGGACGTCGTCGACGCCATCGAAGAAGCCGCGGCGTCGCAGGGATGATCGAGATGGCAGACGACGCAGCCGTCACGACGGACCCCGCGTCGCCTGCCACCTCCACCGGTCCGGCTGCCGGCGCGACCCGTCAGGGTCGCCCGGCAGCCGGGCGTCCGGGCGGGGGTCGGCGGGCGACGGACTCACAGCTCCGCAAGCGCCTGGAGATCGCGTTCTTCGTGGCGCCGGCCCTGGCGATGCTGGCCCTGTTCGTGGTCTGGCCGGTCATCACGGCCGTCCAGATGTCCGCCTTCCGGTGGAACGGACGTGGCCCCCTGGTGGACTTCGTCGGGCTCGCGAACTACGTCTCGGTGCTCACCGACGACGTGTTCGTCGGCTCGCTGGTCAACAACCTCGTCATCGTGGTCCTGTCCATCGCGATCCAGCTCCCGCTGGGACTGGCGATCGCCCTGCTGCTGAACCGCAAGATGTGGGGGCAGAGCACGCTGCGCACGATCATCTTCGTGCCGTACGTGCTGGCCGAGGTCGTGGCCGGCGTGATCTGGTTCCAGCTCCTGCAGCCCTACTACGGCGTGCTCGACACCATCCTGCAGACGGTCGGCCTGGAGCCGCCCGCGCAGGGCTGGCTCGGTGACCCGGACCTGGCGCTGTGGACCGTGATGGCGATCCTGACGTGGAAGTACCTCGGCCTGGCGGTGATCCTCTTCCTCGCCGGTCTGCAGGGCGTCCCCGAGGAGCTCTACGAGGCGGCCCAGCTCGACGGCGCCTCCTGGTGGCAGGTCCAGCGCAAGATCACCGTGCCCCTCCTGGGCCCCACGATCCGCACCTGGGGGTTCCTGTCGATGATCGGGTCCCTGCAGCTGTTCGACATGGTCTGGATCCTGACGAAGGGCGGCCCGGCCAACGCCACCAGCACCATGGCGATCTTCCTCGTCAACGAGGGCACCCGGAGCAACAACTTCGGCATCGCCGGCGCGGCCTCCGTGATCCTCTTCCTCATCGCGCTCGTCATGGCGGTGCTCTACCAGCGACTCATCCTGCGCCGGGACGCCAAGGAGGTGGCGTGATGACCACGTCGACACAGACACCAGCACCGACCGCGCCGGCCCCCGCGCCCCGGCAGCGCCGCGGCAGCGCGGGCCGGTTCCAGGGCGGCAACCCCGTGGTCTACGCGGTGGCCTTCCTGGTCGTCTGCGCCACCCTCGGGCCCGTCGTCTACGGCGTGCTCGGCGGCTTCCGCAGCAACGCCCAGCTCGCCGACGCGCCGGCGTCGTTGCCCGACCCGTGGGTCGTGAGCAACTACACCGGCGTCGTCACCAACCCGGCGTTCTGGCAGTACACCCTCAACTCCGTGGTCATCGCGGTCGTCACCACGGCGATCGTGGTCGTCTTCGGCGTCATGGCCGCGTACCCGCTCGCCCGCTACGCCTTCAAGGGGCGCGAGGTGCTGTTCATGGTGTTCGTCGCCGGGCTGCTGTTCCCCGCCACCGTGGCCGTGGTGCCGCTGTTCATCCTGCTGACCCAGAACTTCGGGCTCGGCAACACCTGGTGGGGCGTCGCCCTGCCGCAGGCCGCGTTCGCACTCCCGATGACGGTGGTCATCCTGCGGCCGTTCCTCAAGGCGCTGCCCAAGGAGCTCGAGGAGGCCGCCCAGCTCGACGGCACCAGCCGGATCGGGTTCTTCTGGCGCATCCTCATCCCGCTGTCCGGACCCGGGATGGTCACCGTCGGCGTGCTCGCCTTCGTCGGCTCGTGGAACGCGTACCTGCTGCCCCTGCTGCTGCTCCAGGGAGACATGAAGACCCTCCCGCTCGGCGTGGCCGACTTCTCCTCGGAGCACTCCTCCGACACCGCGGGCGTCTTCGCCTTCACCACGCTCGCCATGATCCCGGCGCTCGTGTTCTTCCTCGCGATGCAGAAGCGCATCGTCAACGGACTGCAGGGCGCGGTGAAGGGATGACCACGCAGAAAGAGACCTCGATGACCGACCCCACTCCCGTACCGGCCGGCCTGCGCGCGATGCCGCAGGTCACCGACCGCGTCGCGGCCCTGCACGCCCGGATGACCCTGCCGGAGAAGATCGCCCAGCTCGTCGGCTACTGGCTCGACCAGGGCGGCGACGTCGTCGCCCCGATGCAGGACGAGATGGCCGCCGGGCAGGCCGGTGGCGAGCGGCTCGGGGAGATCACCCGGCACGGGATCGGCCACTACACCCGCGTGTACGGCACCCGGCCCGTCGACCCCGCCGAGCGTGCCCGCTGGCTGTGGGACGAGCAGCGCCGGTTGCGGACCGAGACACGGCTGGGCATCCCCGCGCTCGTGCACGAGGAGTGCCTCACCGGGCTGGCCGCCTGGCAGGCCGCGACGTTCCCCACCCCGCTGGCGTGGGGCGCCTCGTTCGACCCCGCGCTCGTCGCGGAGATGGGCGGGGCCATCGGGGAGTCCATGCGGTCCCTCGGCATCCATCAGGGGCTCGCGCCCGTGCTCGACGTCGTGCGCGACCCCCGGTGGGGGCGCGTCGACGAGTGCATCGGCGAGGACCCGTACCTGGTCGGCACGGTCGGCACCGCCTACGTGCGCGGCCTGCAGGATGCCGGCGTGCACGCCACGCTGAAGCACTTCGTCGGGTACTCCGGCTCGCGCGCCGGACGCAACCACGCCCCCGTCTCGGTCGGGCCGCGGGAGATCGCCGACGTGTTCCTCCCGCCGTTCGAGATGGCCGTCCGCGACGGCGGCGTGCGTGCCGTCATGGCGTCCTACAACGAGATCGACGGCATCCCCCAGCACGCCTCCGAGGAGCACCTGACCGGGGTGCTGCGGGAGGACTGGGGGTTCGACGGCGTGGTCGTGGCCGACTACTTCGGCGTCGCGTTCCTGCAGGTCATGCAGGCCGTGGCCGCCGACCGTGCCGACGCCGCCG
This sequence comes from Isoptericola aurantiacus, assembly GCF_044769875.1. Classification (NCBI taxonomy): domain Bacteria; kingdom Bacillati; phylum Actinomycetota; class Actinomycetes; order Micrococcales; family Promicromonosporaceae; genus Isoptericola; species Isoptericola aurantiacus. The sequence goes on along the minus strand of NZ_JBJBAE010000005.1, from coordinate 274,571 downwards.
CCCAGGCGCTCGCGGCCGGGCTCGACATCGAGCTGCCCACCGGCGACGCGTTCGCCGGGCCGCTGCTGGAGGCGGTCGAGGACGGTCGCGTCGACGAGGCGCTGGTGGACCGCGCCGTGCTGCGCGCGCTGACGCAGAAGGAGGAGCTCGGGCTGCTCGACGACGACGCGTTCGCCGACGAGCCGCCCGCCGTCGTCGACCTCGACTCCCCCCGCCACCGGGCACTCGCCCGCCGGCTGGCCGAGGAGTCGGTCGTGCTGCTGTCGAACGACGGCGTGCTGCCGCTGAGCGGCTGGACCCGCCCCCCGGCGCGCGTCGCCGTCGTCGGGCCGAACGCCCACCGCGCCGACGCGCTCATGGGCTGCTACTCGTTCGCCAACCACGTGCTGGCCCACCACCCCGAGCACCCGCTCGGGTTCGAGATCCCGACCGTCTTCGAGGCGCTCGGCGGGGCGTTCGCCGACGTCGGCGCCGCGCAGCCCGCCCTGGTGCACGCCCGCGGCTGCGACGTCGAGGGCGAGGACACCTCCGGGTTCGCCGAGGCGGTCGCCGCCGCGTCCTCCGCGGACGTCGCGATCGTCGTCGTCGGCGACCAGGCCGGTCTGTTCGGCCGGGGCACCGTCGGCGAGGGCAACGACACCGAGTCGCTGGACCTGCCCGGCGCGCAGCGCGGCCTGGTGGAGGCCGTGACGGCCACCGGCACGCCCGTGGTCATGGTCGTGGTCTCCGGACGTCCGTACGCGATCGACTGGGCGCTCGACGGCGACCGCGGACCGGGCGCCGTCGTGCAGGCGTTCTTCCCCGGGGAGGAGGGCGGCACCGCCGTGGCCGGGGTCGTGGCCGGCGGCGTCAACCCGTCCGGACGGCTGCCGGTGTCCTTGCCCCGCGGGGCCGGGGCGCAGCCGTACTCCTACCTGCACCCGGTGCTCGGCGGGCCGAGCGACGTCACCTCGACCGACTCGACGCCCCTGCGGCCGTTCGGGTTCGGGATGTCGTACACGCGGTTCGAGTACACCGGGCTGACCGTCGAGGGCTCGGCGGCCACGGACGGGACGTTCCTCGCGTCCGTGCGGGTCACCAACGCCGGAGGCGTGGCGGGTGCCGACGTCGTCCAGCTCTACGGGCGGGACGTGGTCGGCTCCGTCACCCGGCCCGTGGCGCAGCTCCTCGCCTACGAGCGGGTGGCGCTGGCGGCGGGGGAGTCCGCCGTGGTCACCTTCACCGTGCCCGCCGCGCGGTTCGCGTTCAGCGACCGGTCGATGCGGCGGGTGGTGGAGCCCGGGGACGTCGAGGTGTGGGTCGGGTCGCACGCGGCCGCCGTCGCCGACACCACGACCGCGGAGCTGCGGGACACCACCGGCGGCGCGATCTCCAACCAGCGGGCTGCGGTCAAGCGCCGGCTGCCGGGGACGGCGACGCCACGCAGCGGCGTGACGCTCACGGGTCCGGTGCACCCCGTCGGGATCGACGACGCCCGCGTCGTCACGGCGACGGTTACCCGGTAGACCGAGTCGTGCCGAGGTAGGCATCGTCCCGCCCGGGTAGGCACGGGCGGTGCCGAGGTAGGCCCGGTCCCGCCCGGGTAGGCGGGGCGCGGGGGTGCACGACGGCGACCTCCGCCGTCGTGCACCACCGTGCGTGGCACAGTGGTGGGATGCGCATCGACATCTGGCTGTGGGCGGTCCGGCTCTTCAAGAGCCGGTCGGTCGCTGCGTCGACCCTGCGGTCCGGGCGCGTCCGGGTCGACGGCGTGGTGGCCAAGCCGTCCACGCAGGTCAAGGTCGGCGACCGGATCACCTGGCGCGACCCGCTGCGGCAACGCGTCGTCGTCGTCAAGGAGCTGCTGCCCAAGCGCGTCGGAGCACCGCTGGCGGTCAAGGCCTACGAGGACCAGAGCCCGCCGGTGCCGACCAGGGAGGAGCGGGCCGCCGTGGGGCTCCGCGAGCGGGGTGCCGGGCGCCCGACGAAGAAGGAGCGGCGGGACCTCGACAAGCTGCAGGGACGACGGCGGTAGGTCCACCGGGTCCTGGTGCTGCGGCCGTTGCCTACCTCGCCGGAACGTTGCCTACCTGGGCGGAAGGTTGCCTACCCCGCCGGAAGGTGGTCTACCTCGCGGAGGGGAGGCGGCGGGGCAGGGTCCGCGGGGGTCAGAGGGCGCGCAGGAGCCGGATGAGCTCGTCGGCCATGTCGAGCTTGCGGGCGAGCTCCGCGCGGCGCTCCTGGGCGGCCGTCACATAGGTGCCCAGCCGCTCCCGCTGGGCGGCCGCCTGATCGCCGTCGCCGTCCGCGCCGTCCGCGCCGGACGCCAGGGCGTCGGCGACCCGGAGCAGGTCGGCCATCTCCTCCAGCGAGAAGCCCAGCGGCTTCATGCGGCGGATGAGGAGCAGCCGCTCGACGTCGGACTCGGTGTAGAGGCGGAACCCGCCGTCGGACCGCGCCGACGGGCGCAGGAGCCCCACCTCGTCGTAGTGCCGCAGCGTGCGCAGCGAGAGTCCGGTGCGTTCGGCCACGGCCCCGATGTGGATGGTCTCCGGAGCGCTCATGGGGAGATTCTCGCGTGCTGGGACATGGAGGCGAACTCTACCCTCACGTGAGGGTAGAGTTGCGCCCGTCGCGGACGCCCCTGTGCCCGCATCGGCGGCCGCGACACCTGACCTCCCGCGCGACGCCGCGCCCCCTGCCCTGACCGTCCGGCCGGGTGGTCCGCCGTCGTCGGACCCTCGGTCCGCCGCGCCCTGCGCGCCACGAACCGAGAGGAGACCAACCGCGTGTCCGACGACCTGCGAGCCTCCCTGCCCGACCCAGCCCCCGAGCCGCTGCCCGCGACGGGCGCCCCCGAGGCCGACTCCTCGGGGTCGTTCCGAGCCGCCTTCCGCTCGGCGACGCGTCTGCGCACCGAGGTGCTGGCCGGCCTCGTGGTCGCGCTGGCCCTCATCCCCGAGGCCATCGCGTTCTCGATCATCGCGGGCGTGGACCCGAAGATCGGGCTCTTCGCCGCCTTCACGATGGCCGTGACGATCTCGTTCGTCGGCGGTCGCCCGGCCATGATCTCCGCCGCCACCGGCGCGATCGCGCTGGTCATCGCACCGGTGGTGCGCGACCACGGCCTCGACTACCTCGTGGCCACCGTCATCCTCGGCGGGCTGATCCAGGTGGTCCTCGGCGTGCTCGGCGTGGCGAAGCTCATGCGGTTCATCCCGCGCTCCGTCATGGTCGGGTTCGTCAACGCCCTGGCGATCCTCATCTTCTCCTCGCAGCTGCCGCACCTGTTCGGCGACAAGGTCACGGGCGACAACCGCTGGTGGATCTTCGGCCTGGTCGCCGCCGGTCTGGCCGTCATGGTGTTCTTCCCGCGGATCACCACCGTGGTCCCGGCCCCGCTGGTCGCGATCGTGCTGCTGACCATCGTGACGGTCACCGCGAGCATCGCCGTGCCGACCGTGGGCGACGAGGGCGAGCTGCCGTCGTCGCTGCCCGCCCTGCTCTTCCCCGACGTGCCCCTGAACCTCGAGACGTTGCAGATCATCGCCCCCTACGCGCTGGCGATGGCGCTGGTGGGCCTCATCGAGTCGCTGCTGACCGCCAAGCTGGTCGACGACGTCACCGACACCCACTCGAACAAGACGCGGGAGTCCTGGGGCCAGGGCGTCGCGAACGTCGTCACCGGGTTCTTCGGCGGCATGGGCGGCTGCGCCATGATCGGTCAGACCATGATCAACGTGAAGGTCTCCGGCGCCCGGACGCGGCTGTCCACGTTCCTCGCCGGTGTGTTCCTGCTGATCCTCGTGGTGGTCCTCGGCGACGTCGTGTCGATCATCCCGATGGCGGCACTCGTGGCGGTCATGATCATGGTGGCGGTCGGCACGTTCGACTGGCACTCGATCCAGCCGTCCACGCTGCGGCGCATGCCCGTGCCGGAGACCGTGGTCATGCTCGCCACGGTCGGCGTCACGGTGTGGACCCACAACCTGGCCTACGGCGTGATCGTCGGCGTGATCGTCGCCGCGGTGCTGTTCGCGCAGCGGGTCGCGCACCTGACCACGGTGACCCGCCTGGACGCGAGCGACGACGACGGCGAGCGCGTCTACGCCGTCGACGGCGAGCTGTTCTTCGCCTCGTCCAACGACCTGGTCTACCAGTTCGACTACGCGGGCGACCCGCAGCGGGTGGTCATCGACATGACCGAGGCGCACGTGTGGGACGCCTCCACCGTGGCCGCCCTGGACGCCGTCCAGCACAAGTACGCCGCCAAGGGCAAGACGGTGGAGTTCCGCGGGCTCAACGCGGACAGCGAGGCGCGCCTGGACCTGCTGGCGGGCAGGCTCGGCGCCGGGCACTGACCCGGCGAGCGGGCGCCCGGCTCCCGTGGGAGCCGGGCCCCGGCCCTCACGGGCGCCCGGCTCCCGGCCCCCGGCGTAGGGTCGCCGTCATGGTGAGCGAACGCATCAGCGACCTCCTGGCCGACCAGCCCGTCTGGGACGGCCACAACGACCTGGCCTGGGAGGTGCGCGTCCAGGCCGGCTCCGACTGGGACCGGCTGGACATCGCCGCCTCGACGGCGGGAAGCACCCACACCGACATCCCGCGGCTGCGGGCCGGGGGAGTGGGCGCCCAGTTCTGGTCGGTGTACGTCCCGACCACGTTCACCGGCCCGGACGCCGTCGTCGCGACCCTCGAGCAGATCGACGTCGTGCACCGCATGGCGGGCCGCTACCCGGACCAGATCCAGCTCGCGGCCGGGGTCAGCGGCGTGCGCGAGGCGTGGTCGCACGGCCGGATCGCCGGCCTGCTGGGCGCCGAGGGCGGCCACTGCATCGACTCCTCGTTGGCCGTGCTGCGCATGTACTGCGCGCTCGGGGTGCGCTACATGACCCTCACCCACAACGACAGCACGCCGTGGGCCGACTCCGCCACGGATGCTCCGGGCGGTCACGGCGGGCTCAGCGACTTCGGCCGCGAGGTCGTGGCCGAGATGAACCGCATCGGCATGCTCGTGGACCTGTCCCACGTGGCCGAGGGCACCATGGACGCCGCCCTCGACGTCACCAGCGCGCCGGTGATCTTCTCCCACTCCAGCGCCCGCGCCGTCTGCGACGTGCCGCGCAACGTGCCCGACGGCGTCCTGTCCCGGTTGGCCGGCAACGGCGGCGTCTGCATGGTCACGTTCGTGCCGCAGTTCGTCACCCCGGCGGTCGCCGAGTGGAAGGACGAGGCGGCCGACGCCGCGGCTGCCGAGGGCGTCCGGTCGACCGACTACCTGGCGTTCAGCACGTTCCTCGAGCGGTGGCGGGGGAAGCACCCGGCCCCGCCCTCGCGGCTGTCCGACGTCGTCGCGCACGTCGAGCACGTCCGGGAGGTCGCGGGGATCGACCACGTCGGGCTCGGCGGTGACTACGACGGCGCGTCGGGGTTCGCGCCGGAGCTCGCGGACGTGGCGGGGTATCCCGCGCTGCTGGAGGCGCTCGCGGACCGCGGCTGGTCGGACGCCGACCTGGGGAAACTCACCAGCGGCAACATCCTGCGCGTGCTGCGCGACGCCGAGGACGTGTCCGTGCAGTCGTGACGGGACGCGAGGTTCCCGGGTGCCGGGATCAGACGCCGAGGGACCGCGCCGACCAGGACAGGCCGAGGGTCTGCAGCACGTCGGTCGGCTCCCGGTCGGTGGCGTCGGAGTAGGCCCGCAGGGACAGCACGGACGCCGTGAGCATCGTGGTCATCACCTGACGCGCCAGCCGGGGATCCTGGCTGGCCTCGTCGAGGAGCTCCTGGACGATCCGGGAACGGATCCCGAGATCGGGGTCGGAGCATGCGGTCAGGAGTGCGATCGTCGTCGCCCCGGCTTCGCTGCACATGCGTCCCCCCGATGTCAAGGCCTGGTGAGTCCGGTCTACCGCACGGGGTTGCGTGCCGCGAGCCGAGACGCGGCGGTCGATCAGATCGTGACCTGGTCGGGCGCCCGTCCGTGGGATGCTCCGGCGGTGCGGGTCCGGCGTCCGGGTGCCTCGACGTCATGTCAAGATCTGGCAACACCTCGTCAATGCGGGTTCTGGTCAGCACCAGGAAACCGCTACCATCACCGCGGCGACCAGCAGGATCGCCGGACGACGAGAGCGACGGAGCAGACGTGGCAGGCGCGGAGACCCACCGACCGTACGAGGCCGGAAGGGCTCTCCGCAGGGCGGGCACCGTCGTGCTCGCCCTGGCCCTCGGGCTGGGCGCGCTGCTGGTCGCGCCGGGCGCCGTCGCACCCGCCGCCGCGCAGGACGGGCTCACCGAGGAGTCGCACGCCCGCTACGAGGTCACGGCGAAGGGCAAGGTCTCCGCGTCGGTGACCACGACCATCACCAACGTCACCCCCGACGTCGGCAACCGGTACTACTACTGGAACCGGTACGGCATCGCCGTCCCCGCCAGCGCGAAGGACGTGCGGGCCACGAGCTGGGGGTCGCCGCTCACGGTCGACCTCGAGGCCGACCCGGAGGACCCGAACGTGCGGTGGGCGAGGGTCGGCTTCTCCCCGCTGCGGTACGGCAGCACACGGACCATCGAGTGGACGTACGAGATCGCCGGGTCGCCGGTGCGGTCGGACCGGTGGACGCGTGCCGGGCGCGGCTACGCCACCTTCTCCGCCCAGGCGCTCGGCGACCCCGGCCGGGTGAGCGTCGAGGTGGTCGCGCCGACGTCGATGACGTTCGACTCCACCGAGGAGTTCACCTCGCGCAAGGCGGGCGGGAAGAAGACCCTCTACCGCTCCGAGGAGTACAGCGAGGGCTGGGGCGTGTGGTCCGCGGTCTCGGTGCGGGACCCGCGCAAGACCGACGAGCAGGACGTCACCGTCGGTGACACCACGCTCACCGTGCAGAGCTTCCCAGGCGACACGACGTGGCGGAAGTTCGCCGCGGACCGGATCGTCACAGGTCTGCCCGTGCTGGAGGACCTCCTCGACGAACCGTGGCCGGGCCGCATCGCCGTCGTGCGGGAGGACGTCTCGCCGCAGGTGCTCGGCTACGCCTGGTTCGACGACCAGGGCGACGAGATCGTCGTGGGCGAGGAGCTCGACGAGTCCACCCTCTACCACGAGCTCGGCCACGCCTGGTTCGACGACGAACGGTTCGTGGGCCGCTGGCTCTACGAGGGGCTGACCGAGCTGACCGCCTACCGGGTCATCGACGCCGTCGACGGCGAGGGTGAGCCGCGCCAGGCGCCGCGTCGCCAGGCGGCCGGCTCGCTCCCGCTCCTCGACTGGAGCGAGCTCGACCGCGAGCCGACCACCGAGACCTACGCCTACGCGGCGGCGTACACGGCGCTGCACCGCATGCTGGGGGACCTGGACGACGAGACGTACTCCGCCGTCGTCGCGGCCGCCTACGCGGGCGAGAGCGCCTACGAGGAGCCGGGAAGCACCACCAAGAACTTCGGCCGCACGGACTGGCGCCGCTTCCTCGACCTGGCGGCCGAGCGCGGCGGGGTCGACGGGACCGACCAGTACCGCACGTGGGTGGTGAAGAAGGCCCAGGCGAAGAAGCTCGACGCACGGGCCGACGCCCGCACGGACTACGCCGACCTGGACGAGGCCGACGGCGCCTGGCAGGCTCCCGTCGGGCTGCGGCGGGACATGACCGACTGGAGCTTCGGCGACGCCGAGGACGCGATGACGCTGCTGCTGCCGATCGCCCCGCAGGCCGTCGCCGTCCAGGACACGGCGGCGAGGACCGGGCTGGCGGTGCCCGAGTCCGTGCGCACGGCCTACGAGGACGCCGAGACCGACGGCGACTACCGCGCGCTCGAGACGCTGCTCCCGCAGGCGGCGGACGCCCTGGAGGACGTCGACGCCGCCGAGCGGGCCGCCACGGCCGACGTCGACCCGGTGTCCGAGCTGGGCCAGGCCGTCCTCGAGGTCGACGACACCGCCGACGCCGCGCTGGCCGCGTTGTCGGCCGGCGAGCTCGACGACGCCCGGGCGCTCGCCGCCGAGACCACCGACGGGGCCGACCGGGCGCTCTGGACCGGCCTCGGCGTCGTCGCCGGAGCGCTCCTCCTGCTCGCGTTGCTGGTGCTCGTGCCGGTGCTGATCGTGCGGTGGCGTCGTCGCCGGCGTCGTCGCCGGGCCTGGAACCCGACGCCGGGCGAGCCCTTCGCCGTCCTGACGGCGCCCGGGGCATCACCGCAGCCGGCGGCGGCTCCGGAGTCGCCCGACGTCGCGCCGGACGCGCCGGGCGACGACGGCGCGGCGCGGGACGGCTCGCCAAACGAGGCCGACGCGGCGCTGGACGACGCGGGGACCGAGCGGGGGATCGACCACCCCGTGCCCTGATCGGGACCTTCGGCCGGACGGCCGGGGCCAACGTCCCGGCAGGTCAGGACCGTTGCACCCTGCCGCGGGGCGGGCTGAGGCGGCGATGCTGGTCTCGTCGCCCGGGACAGGCCCGGGCAGCCAGGGCCGGGCCGACCCGGCCGGAGGAGGACGTCATGACCACCGCCGTCCACGGTGCGGGAACCGTGCCCGTCACGCCGGAGCAGCGCGGGTTGTCGCCCGTGGCCGCGATCACCTTCGCGGTGCTCCGCCTGCTCATCGCCTTCCAGTTCCTCTGGGCGTTCGCCGACAAGACGTTCGGCCTGGGACTGGCCACGCCGGCCGAGAACGCCTGGATCACCGGCGGCTCGCCGACCGAGGGCTTCCTCAGCAACGTCGAGGGTCCGTTCGCCGGGTTCTTCGGCGCACTGGCCGGGGTCGCCGTCATCGACTGGTTGTTCATGCTCGGCCTGCTCGGCATCGGCCTCGCGCTCGCTCTGGGCGTCGGGATGCGGATCGCCGCCGCCTCGGGCGTCGTCCTGCTGGTCATGATGTGGATGGCCTCGCTGCCGATCGACGTCAACCCGTTCCTCGACGACCACCTCATCGAGGCCGTGGTCCTGGTAGGTCTGGCCGCCGTCGCCGCCGGTGACACCTTCGGGCTCGGACGCCGCTGGGCGGCCACCGACCTGGTGCGTCACTACCCGATCCTGCGCTGAGTGCGTAGCGTGGTCGTCATGAGCGAGCAGACCGTGCGGGTCTTCCTCGTGGACGACCACGAGGTCGTCCGCCGTGGCGTCGCCGACCTCCTCGGGGCCGAACCCGACCTCGAGGTCGTCGGCGAGGCGGGGTCCGCGGCCGAGGCGCTGGCCCGCATCCCCGCGCTGCGGCCGGACGTCGCGGTCCTCGACGTGCGGCTCCCCGACGGCGACGGCGTGACGCTGTGCCGCGAGCTCATCTCCAGCACCGGTGTGACGTGCCTGATGCTCACGTCGTTCGACGACGACGAGGCGCTGTTCGACGCGATCCTCGCCGGTGCCGCCGGATACGTCCTCAAGCAGGTGCGCGGCAACGACCTCGTCGCGGCCATCCGCACGGTCGCCGCGGGCGGCTCCACGCTCGACCCGCGTGCCACCCGCCTGGTCATGGAGCGGATGCGGGCCCAGGACCACCCGGAGGCCGACCCGCTCGCCGAGCTCACCACGCAGGAGCGCAAGGTGCTGGCCCTCATCGGGCAGGGGCTGACCAACCGCCAGATCGGCACCGAGCTGTACCTGGCGGAGAAGACGGTCAAGAACTACGTGTCCAGCGTGCTCGCCAAGCTGGGGCTGGAGCGCCGGGTCCAGGCCGCGGTGCTCGCCACGCGCCTCGGGCAGCAGCCCTGACACCTGCCTGCCGGACCCCGCGACCTATCGGGGCAGCGGCACGCTCCAGCGCAGCTCGGTGCCCGGCAGCCGCCGCTCGACGCCGAACGACCCGCCGAGCTCGGCGGCCCGGCGCTCCAGGTTCGCCAGCCCGCTCGGCGTGGCGTCGGAGGGGATGCCGCACCCGTCGTCGACGACGGTGAGCACGACGCCGTCGTCGACGGACAGCTCGACGTCGGTGCGTCCTGCGCCGGAGTGCCGGGCCACGTTGGACAGCGCCTCGCGCACGACGGCGACCAGGTTGGCCGCGACGTCGGGCGGGACGACCGTGTCGACGGGACCGGACGTGCGCAGCGCCGGGGTGAACCCCAGGGCGTGCGAGGCGGCGTCGACCTCCGCGACGAGCCGGGAGCGCAGGCCCACCCGCCGCATGCCCCCGGCCGACGGCTGCAGGCCGCGGATGGTGGTCCGGATGAGGCTGATGGTCTCGTCGAGGTCGGTGACGGCCCGGGCCACCCGGTCGGCGTCGTCGCGGTCCCGCAGCCGCCGTCCCACGCCCTCCAGGGACAGGCCGGTGGCGTACAGGCGCTGGATCGCGAGGTCGTGCAGGTCCCGTGCGATACGGTCCCGGTCACGCACGACGGCGAGGCGTTCGGCGTCCTGCCGGCGTTCGGCCAGCTCGAGGGCGACGGCGGCCTGGGCGGCGAACGCGGTCAGTGCGTCCACGACGACCCGGGGGAAGGGCGGGGTGCCCCGGCGCCGCCCCACCGACAGGACCCCCGCCGTCCGGCCGGGTCCCCCCAGCGGCAGCGCGGCCAGCGGGCCGATGATGTCCGACGGGTGCGCCGAGAGGGTGTCGCGCGGCAGGGCGGAACCGTCGCGCAGCACCAGGGGTCGACCGGAGGTGTAGGCCTCCGCGGCGAAGGTGCCCTCGAACGGGACCGTGGTGCCCACCAGCCCGTCGGTGCCGGGACCGTGGGCCGACCGCACCAGCAGATGGTCCGGGGCGTCGTCCGCGACGGTGGCGAGCAGGGCCACGTCCGCCGTGGCCACCTGCAGCGCCTCGCGGGCGACGGCGTCGAGCACCGCCGCAGGTGCCTCGCCCTCGAGCACGCGTCGCGAGATCTCGTCGTCGCCGTGGGCCCAGCGCTCGCGCAGCCGCGCCTCGTCGTAGAGCCGGGCGTTCTCCACGGCCACGCTGGCGGCCGTGGCCAGGCCCTCGACGAGGCGCTGGTCCCGCGCTGTGAACTCCCCGCCGCCACGCTTGTCGGTGAGGTAGAGGTTGCCGAACGCGCTGCCGTGGACGCGGAGCGGGACGCCGAGGAACGAACGCATCGGCGGGTGGTGGTCCGGGAACCCGACCGACCGCGGGTCGGCGGACAGGTCGGGCAGGCGCAGCGGGACCGGGTGCTCGATGAGCTCGCCGAGCAGCCCGCGGCCGCGAGGGTAGGGCCCGATGGCGCGGATCTCGTCCTCGGTGAGGCCGACGGTGAGGAACTGGGCGATCAGGCCGTCGTCCCCGAGGATCCCGAGTGCCGCGTAGCGCGCGTCGACGAGGTCGGCGGCCGTCTGGACGAGCCGCTGCAGCGTCGGTTCCAGCTCGAGGCCGCGGCCCACGGAGAGCACCGCGTCGAGCAGGACGTCCACGTCGTCTGCCATGAGGTCACGGTAGCGGTGGCCGGCCCGGCCGGCGTGCCCGGCCGACCCGGTGTGCCTGGCCTGCCCGGCGTGCCCGGCCCGGGACCTTCGGCCCCCGACGTCGGGGCGTGCGCCCCTGCCCCCCTCCGTCCGGCGGTGGCGCAATGGAGGCAGGAGGAAGGAGGACGCCATGAACACCAGGCGTGAAGGAGTGGTTGTCGGTGTCGACGGCTCGGCCCCCAGCAACCAGGCGCTCGACTGGGCGGCCGCGGAGGCCGTCCGACGCCACACCCGGCTGACGGTCGTGAACGTCTACGAGGTGACGACCACCCCGGGAGCAGACGCGTACGGCATCGGCCCCGAGGCGCTGAAGGACGAGGCCGAGGACGTCATCGCCCGCGCGGCCGACCGGCTGGCCGAGGCCCGCGAGCGTTGCGCCGGCGAGGTGCCGGCCGCCGACGACGTCGGATGGCGCACCGAGCGCGGGTCCGCCGCCGGGGCGCTCGTCGAGCTGTCCGGGACGAGCGACCTCGTCGTCGTGGGGCGCCGCGGCCTGCACGGCCTCGACCGGATGGTGCTGGGTTCGGTGTCGGCCGCGGTGTCGGCGATGGCGAAGGGTCCGGTGGCCGTCGTGCCGTACGACCCCGTCGCCGAGAGCTCGGCGTGCCCGGGCGACGTCGTCGGCCCGGTGCGGCGCGTCGTGGCCGCGGTGGACTTCGACGACCACCTGGGTCGCGTGCTCGACCTGGCGTTCGACGAGGCGCACCAGGCCGGCAGCCCGCTGGTGGTCGTCCACGCGCTCGAGTCGGAGTTCATCGCGGGCCCGTACGCGATGGAGACCGCCTGGGTGCACCGCTACCAGGACGAGGCGACCACCCGCCTCGAGGAGGAGCTGGGGCGCTGGCACGACAAGTACCCCTCGGTCGAGTGGTCCATCGAGATGGCGCACGGCTCCGTGGTCGACGTGCTCGGCCGCCGGATCGGCGCGCACGACCTGGTCGTGGTCGGCGGACGCCGGCACTCGCCGATCGTGGGGCGGCTCCTGCGCTCGGACGCCGACCGCCTCGGCCGCAACGCCCGGTGCCCCCTCCTCGTGGCGCACGCCCAGCGCTGACCACCACGGGTTCCCGCCCGGCCGCCCCTTCCCCCGAAGGCGGCCGGGCGGGTACGTCCCGGGCCGGTCCGGCCGGGTCAGCCCGTCGACGTCGGCGGGTCGTCCAGGATCCGTTGGAACAGGACGTGGTCCTGCCACTCGCCCGCGATGCGCAGGTACCGGGACGCGACGCCGATCCGGGTGAACCCGGCCCGGTCGAGCACCCGTTGCGAGGCGGCGTTGTGCGGCAGGGTCGCCGCCTGGAGCCGGTGCAGCCCGAGATCGTCACGAGCCAGGTCGACGGCGGCGCGCACGGCCGCGCTCATCAGCCCCCGACCGGTCCGGGCGGCATCGACCCAGTAGCCGAGGTGCCCGTTGAGGAAGGCGCCCCCGACGACGTCGGAGACGTTCAGCCTGCCCACGATCGCGCCGTCGTCGTCCAGGACGAGGGGACAGCCGCGGCCGGCGGCGTGCTCGCTCAGCGCGACCCCGACCTGCGCCGTCTGCCGGGCGGCGGTCCAGAAGGCGTCGGGACGCACCGGTTCCCAGGGGGCGAGGTGCTCGCGGTTGCGGGCGTAGGCCGCCGCGAGCGCGGGGCCGTCGTCGGGCCGCAGGAGGCGCAGGGTCACGCCGTCGACCAGGGGGACGGGGAGGGTCATGGCGGCGGTCAGCCGGTGGGTGCGTCGTCGGCGTCGGCACCGGGGGTCTCGGAGCGCAGCCGTGGTTCGGTGCGCAGCGCGGGGTTGAACCCGGCCTTGTCCGCGTAGAAGGCACGGATGCGGTCCATGTCGGCCGCGACGTCTCCGGTGAGGTCCAGCGTGGGCCCCAGCCCCGTGGTCAGCGTGGTGCGGTCCACGTAGCCCAGGGTCACGGGCAGGCCCGCCTCGCGGGAGATGCGGTAGAAGCCGGATTTCCAGCCGTCGCCGGACCGCGTGCCCTCCGGGGTGACCACCAGGTGGAAGACCTCGCCCCGGGACACCCGCTGCAGGACGTCGGCCACCACCCGGGACGGGTCGCGGCGGTCGACGGGGATGCCGCCCAGCCACCGCATGACCGGACCCCTCCAGCCGGCGAACAGGGTGTGCTTGCCCAGCCACCGCACGTCGATGTCGAGCCGCCAGGCGATGGCGAGCATGAGCACGAAGTCCCAGTTGGACGTGTGGGGGGCGCCGACGAGGATGCCGGCCCGCGGCGGCACCGGCTCGCTGCGCAGGGTCCAGCGGCTGAGGCGCCAGTAGAGGCGCGCGACGCCGCGGCGCAACGAGGAGAGCATCGTCCGATCCTACGGGCGGCGTCGGGGAACCTCACGCATCGGCCGCTGAAGCGTGAGGATCCCCGACGTCGGACCCGACCGGAGTGGCCCCCAGCGCGCGGAAACGCTCGACGATCTTGATGGCGATCGCGACGATCGGAGTCGACAGCGCCGCACCGAGCAGCCCGAACAGGGCGCCCCCGGCGATCGTGGAACCGAGGATGACGATCGGGTGCAGCTTGAGCGCGCCCTGCGTCATGAACGTCTGGATGATCGTCTGCACGCCGTTCTGCGCCACGAGGATCACCACGAGCATGATCAGCGCCGCTGCCGTGCCACCGGACCCGAGCGCGATGAGCACGGCGAAGGCACCCGAGACGATCGCCCCGAGGAACGGCACGTAGGAGGTGATGAAGGTGACGACGGCGATCGTCAGGGCCAGCGGCAGGTCGAGGAACCAGGCGGCGGCACCCACGAGGACCGACACCACGACGCTGGAGGCGCTCAGGGCCACGAAGTACCGGCGCATGGCCCAGGTGCCGTCGTCGATGATCCCGGCGCCGACGTCCTCGCGCACACCGAGGTGGCGCGCCGACCAGCGCATCAGCAGGTCCCAGTCCGCGAGCACGAAGTAGAGCAGGAACACGCCGACGAACGTGCCCATGATCAGGGCGGCCGTCCCGGAGAACACGCTGCCGAGCTGTGCGCTGAAGCCGGACAGCAGCGTCGTGCCCCACGCGGGCAGGCCCTCGGTCGCGTCGTCGGCGTCGTCGAGGCCGGGGATGGTGATGCCGGCGTCCTGCAGCCACGCCAGCAGCGCGTCGAAGCCCTCGCTGAGCTGGTTACCGATCTCCGCCGCCTGCTCGACGACCCCGCGCACGGCGAGCACGATCGTGCCGACGGCGACCACTACGAGACCGAGCAGCACCACCAGAGCGGCCAGCGGTCGCGGCATCCACCGGCCGAGCAGGGTGCACAGGGGCGCGAACAGCGCCCCGACGACGAGCGCGATGATCAGCGGCACCACGAGGCCCGAGATCGCCGACATGCCCAGGTAGACCGTGACGGCGGCGAGCGCGATCCCGACGAACGCCCACGCGCGCCGGCCCCACCGCAGCAACGTCGAGCGTCCGGGGTCGTCGGCGGCGGCGTCGGCATGCTCCATGGGGCGAACCTAGCCGAGCGGGTCGGTCCGTGCGGGGAGACGCCGAACCACCGGCCGTGCCGCCGGCGGCCACCCGCGGTGCGGCGTCACTGCTTGCGCAGCTGGTGGAACATCGGGCAGTCGAACGGGTCGCGCGCGGCCAGGCCGACCCGGTTGAGGTAGTTCACCACGATCACGTACGACCTCGCGAGGCTGGTCTCGGTGTACGGCAGCCCGAGGTGGAGGCAGTGCTCCTTGACGATCTCCCGGGCGCGGGCCAGGTGGGGCCGCGGCATGCTCGGGAACAGGTGGTGCTCGATCTGGAAGTTGAGACCCCCCATGAGGATGCTCATGAACCACCCGCCGCGGATGTTGCGGGAGGTGAGCACCTGCTTGGACAGGAAGTCGAGCTTGCTGTTCGCGGGGACGATCGTCATGCCCTTGTGGTTCGGCGCGAACGAGGCCCCCATGTACACGCCGAAGACGGCCATCTGGACGCCGACGAACGCGAAGGCCATGCCCAGGGGGAGCACCCAGAAGACCGCCGTGAGGTAGGCCGCCAGCCGCAGGGTGATGATCGTCAGCTCCTGGATGCGGGCGCGCAGGGTGCTGGGCGGTCCGGAGAACAGCGAGCGGATCGAGGTGGCGTGCAGGTTGAGGCCCTCGAGCGTGAGCAGCGGGAAGAACAGCCACCCCTGGAAGCGGGTGATCAGCGCGAGGAAGCCGCGGTGCTCCCGGGCGCCGTCCTCGGTGAAGACGATCGTGTCGTTCGCGATGTCCGGGTCCTTGCCGACCTTGTTCGGGTTGGCGTGGTGGCGCGTGTGCTTGGTCATCCACCACGAGTAGCTGATCCCGACGACGCCGTTGGCCAGGAGGCGGCCCACGCGGTCGTTCCGGGGTCCCGACTCGAAGACCTGGCGGTGCGAGGCCTCGTGGGCGACGAACGCGAACTGGGTCAGGATCAGGCCGAGCGCCCCGGCCATGAGGAGCTGGAACCACGAGTCGCCCAGCAGGACGAACCCGGTGACCACGCCGCCGAGGGCCGCCGTGAGCACACCGAGCGTCCACAGGTAGTAGGAGTGGGTGCGGTGCAGCAGGCCGGCGTCCCGGACCGTGCGCGACAGGGCGGCATACGTGCTGGTGACGGCGTTGTCGGCGCGGAGTGCGGCAGATGTCATGGACGTCCTCGCTGAGGTCGGTGTCGACTTCTCAGCCGAGATGGTGAGCAGGTGCTCGTCGTGCGGATGGCCCCACCGTACGGGGTGCGGGTCACGGGGGAGGGCCGGACCTGTGAACGCCTCGTGCACGTCTGTCCACCCCGGGAGTGGCCTCGCGACCTCGGCGTGCCAGGATCGAGGCATGGATCCCGAGACGCAGTGGCGCGACGTCGACTCCTACCTCGTCGCCGAGACCGTCGCCGAGGACGACGCCCTGGTGGCGGCGCGTGCCTCGGCCCGCGAGCACGGGCTCCCGCCCATCGAGGTGGCGCCGAACCAGGGCGCCTTCCTGTCGTTCCTCGCGCAGGTCGCCGGGGCGCGGCGGGTGCTCGAGCTCGGCACGCTCGCCGGGTACAGCACGATCTGGCTGGCTCGCGCCGTCGGTCCGCACGGGCACGTGACGACCGTCGAGCTCGACCCGCGGCACGCGGAGGTGGCCCGGCAGAACCTCGACCGTGCCGGCGTGGCCGCGCACGTCGACGTCGAGGTCGGCCCCGCGCTCGACGTCGTGGCCCGCCTGGCGGACACCGGCGTCGAGCCGTACGACCTGGTGTTCCTCGACGCCGACAAGGCGAGCATGCCCGCCTACCTGGACCTGGCGATGCGCCTGGTCCGGCCGGGCAGCGTGATCGTCGGCGACAACGTCGTGCGCGGCGGGGGCGTCGCCGACCCGGGCAGCCCGGACCCGGGCGTGCAGGGGGTGCGCGGATTCCTGCACGCGATCGGGACGGACCCCCGGCTGGAGGGGACCGCCCTGCAGACCGTGGGCTCCAAGGGCTGGGACGGGTTCGCCGTCGCCCGGGTGCGGTAGCCGGGGACCGGCTGCCGCGGCGTCGCGCAGCTGTCGCGACGGGCACGGGCGTCGCGGCGGAGTCTCAGTGGAACGTCGTGGCGTAGTACGTCTGGCGGTCCACGGTCTCGACGGTGACGTCCTGCGTCCGCTCCAGGTGCCGGCGCAGGTTGTCGGCGAACCGGAGACCGTCGTCGTTGAACCGGGAGACGTCGTAGGCGCACACGACCCGGTGCTCGGCCAGGTGGGCCACCAGGGCGTCGATCATGTCCATGAAGGTGCGGGTGGCGCGCCGTCCCGGGTGCGCGAGCGTGAACCCGACGTACCAGACGGCGCCGCGGGCGGCGTGCTCCGGGTACCGGGCGGCGAAGAACTCGGGGCTGATCCACGGCACCGCGGCCAGGTCGGTGGCCAGGGTGGTGAGTCCCACGGCCTGCCCGTCCTCGTCGTGGGCGAGCAGCTTGAGCACGCGCGGATCGGACATCTCCTCGTCGAACTCCGCGCGGTGCAGCACGTGCCGGGCGGCCGCTCGGGTCCGCAGCGGTTCGAACGCCTGCAGGTACAGGTCCCAGAAGCGGTCGGCGGTCGCGGCGTCGACGGTGGGCTCGAACGAGACGTCGGCGCTCACCGGTCGCGCTCTCCCCACCCGGCGCGCCGGAACGTCGCGACGACGACGGCGGAGACCGGCAGCGTGTCGCACGCGATGCCCGTGATCTGCCGTCCGGCCGGCCGGTAGACGCCGCCGCGGACGGCCGAGAGGTCCTCGAGACTGTGGGACAGGTCCACGGCGACCTGCTCCTGCGAGGGGCCCTCGTGCTCGACGAAGAGACCGGCACCGCTGCCGTCCTCGCGCAGCGACCAGGCGACCCCTGCCCACGCCTCGTGCCCCGGCAGCGAGGCGTGGGACTCGGCGTAGACGCAGTACAGGGCGTCGCCGTGCTCCCCGGCGATCTGGTCGGGACCGTCCACCTCGACGACCCTGCTGGCCGGCGGGATGACCGAGCTGAGCCGGACGAGGTTGAAGTCGCCGACGCCGGCGGCGACCAGGGCGGCGTCGAAGGCCGACAGCGTGGTCCGCCCGACGCCGGTCCCGGCGCTGACGTGGATGGTGAGGGGGTCGGTCATCGGTTCAGTCCTCGGTGGTGGTGCGGTCACGGGCTGGGGGCGTTGGAGGTGCCATGATGCCGTGTCCCGGCCACCGCCTCGTGAACGGTGCGCGACAGCCGGGTCGCGTCGACCGGTTCGACGAGCCAGCCGTCGACCAGCCTCGCCACCTCAGGGGCGTCCGCCGGGTCGCTTCCGGAGACGACCACGACCGGGACGTGTGCCGTCGCGGCATCGGCGCGCAGGGCCGCCAGCGCCGCGGTCCCGTCGGCGCCGGGGCCCGACAGACCGAGCACGACGGCCGCGGGGGCCGCGTCCCCGACCAGCCGGACGAGCTCGTCGCCCCCGGTCACGCCGAGGGCCTCGTACCCGTGCACCGCCAGGGCGGACCGCAGGGCGTCCACGACGGCGGGGTCGTCGTCGACGACGGCGACCCGCGGCCGCTCGACCGTGCCGACGACGGGCACCTCCCCGGTCGGCTGCGGGCTGACGACGACCTGCTCGTGACGCGGTGCCTCGTCCCCGTCCGGGCGCCCGGCCCCGGTGCTCGCCCGGCGCAGCGTGAACCGCAGGCTCGAACCCCGGCCGGGGCCCTCGCTGACGGCCCAGATCCGCCCTCCGTGCCGCTCGACGACGCTGCGCGCGATGGGCAGCCCGAGTCCCGTCCCGCCCCGCTCCCGCGCGTCCGAGGCGTCCACCTGCTCGAACCGTCCGAAGATGGTCTCCAGCTTGTCCGCCGGGATCCCGCGGCCCTCGTCGTCGACGCGCACCTCGATCAGGTCGCCGACCGGGTCGGCGTGCACCCGCACCGTGCCGCCCCGGGGCGAGAACTTCACCGCGTTCGACAACAGGTTGGTGAGAGTCTGGACGATCCGGTCGGCGTCGGCGTCCACCGCCTCGTCGGAGTCGACCGGGACGATCGTCACCCCGGCGTCGGCGGCGAGGACGGCGACCTGGTCGATCGCCGTCGCGACGAGGTCGCGCACACGGTGCTCGGCCAGCTCCAACGTCGTGGACCCGGTCGCCATCCGCTCGATGTCGAGGATGTCGTCGATCAGCCTGCTCAGCCGTTCGCTGCTGTTCAGCGCGACCCGGACCATCCGCTCCGCACGGTCCGGAGACCCCGCCAGGAGTCCGCTGTCCAGGAGCCCGAGCGCGCCGCGGATCGAGGTCAGGGGCGTGCGCAGCTCGTGCGAGACCACGGAGACGAACTCGTCCTTGAGCCGCTCCATCTCGCGCCGCTCGGTGATGTCACGGAAGACGACGACCGCGCCGCGGATCGCGCCGTCGTCCCGCAGAGGGCTCGCCGTGACCTCGACGGGCACGTCCTTGCCGTCGAGCCGCCGGTAGACGTCCTGCTCGGCGGTGGCCGTGAGCCCGTCGCGGACGGCCTCGGTGATGTAGCAGTGCTCGACCGGGGGGACGGTGCCGTCCTCGGCCGTGGCGTGGAACAGGGAGTGCGCCTCGTGCCCCACGAGGTCGTCGGGCTGCGCACCGAGCGTCCGTGCCCCGGCCGCGTTGACGAACGTCACGCGACCGGCGGGGTCGACGCCGTAGATCCCGTCGGCCACCGACTCCAGCGTGCGGGCCCGCTCGCCCGCGAGGGCGCGCAGCTGCGCGGTGCGCTCGGAGACCCGTCGTTCCAGCCCGTGGCGCAGCGACTCGTTGTCCACGACGACGAGGATCTGCCGGACGACGACGGCGACGAGCACCGCCACCCAGAGCGTGTTCGCGATCCAGGGCATGTCGCGGCCGGCCTGGCCGACCCGGACCAGGGACGCCGCGAGGAACAGGCCGAAGGTCACGACGGTGCCCAGGACGGGGGACCCGTCGGAACGGCGGTCCGTGACCGGGCTGCCCGCCGCCGGATGGCGGGCGGCGACGGCGATGGCGACGTACCCGCCGACCCAGCCGGCGTCGACGACGCTGCCGAACGTGAAGCTGCCGCCGGCGGCCAGGAGCGCGAACGCGACGTCCGCCACGGCATAGAGCACGAAGCCGCCGCCCACGAGCACCAGCGGGACACGTTCCGCCGCGCTGGAGCGGGTCATCACCAGGACGGCGAGCGTGGCCAGCAGGGCGTCGACCACCGGGAGCGCGTAGGCGGTCAGCGCCGACGTCGCGGCCCAGGCGGGTCCGTCGAGCACGACGGCGAACACCGCGATGTAGAGGACCGAACCGCCCACGACCACGCTGTCGAGGAGCATGCGCACGAGGTCCTGACCCCGTGGCCGGACCCTCGGGAAGAACGCGAGCCCGACGACGCCGAGGCCGAGCGCCGCGATGTAGGCGACGTCGCCCGTGGCCGGGTCGCCCGCGACGGCGGCCCACACGTTGCCGAGCAGGCCCACCACCGCCCCGAGCGACAGCGCGCCCCAGGCCCGCCGGCGTCGTCCGGTGGAGCGGACCGCCCGCCAGCCGCAGCTCCAGGCGGCCAGCACACCGGCGGCACCGATCGCGGCGCGCGACACCTGCTCGCGGACCGCCGCGTCGAACGGGCCGGCCAGGACGACGACGAGGACGGCCAGCGCCGTCCCGGCGAACCAGCACCAGCGCACGAACCTGCCGTGGGCCCGCAGGGTGGCTTGTCGGGCGTCCTCCATGGCCCGAGCGTAGGCGAGTGCCCCGGGCGGTGCGCTCCGGCCGCGCGGTGCGCTCCGGCCGCCGGGAGGCGGGCGGTGCGCGCCGACGGTCGCCTCGCGCTACGGTCGTGGTGAGGGAACGAGAGCGGATGGGGGTTGTCGACCCGTGACGAGCAGACGGCGGCGTGTGGTGCTGATCATCGATGACGACCCGTCGATCCGGGAGGTCGCGACCCTCGCGCTCTCCGCGGTGGGAGGCCATGACACGTATGCGGCGGGTGACGGTGCGGAGGGCGTCGAGCTGGCGTGCCGAGTCCGCCCGGACGCCATCCTGCTGGACGTCATGCTCCCCTCGATGGACGGACCCGCGGTCCTGGCGCACCTGCGCGAGATCGACGTCCTCCGGGACATCCCGGTCGCCTTCCTCACCGCCAAGGTCGGGACCCGGGACATCTCGCGGCTCGACGGACTGGGCGCCGCCGCGGTGATCACCAAGCCGTTCGACCCGCTGGGCCTTGCGGACCAGCTCGCCGGCGCCCTGGGGTGGACCCGGTGAACGGCAGGACGCCCCGGTCCGAGGACGACGAGCGCCTGGAGACGGCGGTGGCCGAGATCGCGCGCACCGCGCGCCTCCGCAACCGGGCGCGCGTCGAGCGGCTCGTGGCGCTCCTCGGGCCGGACGGATCGGTCGCCGACCGGGCGGTCCGCGACGAGGCCCTCCGGCTGAGCCATGCCATCGCCGGGTCCGCCGGGACCTTCGGGGACGTCGACCTCGCCGAGGCGGCCCGCGACCTGGAGAGCGTCCTGGAGGCCGGCGTCCCGGGCGACGGCACCGCGGACGACGGCACCGCGGACGACGGCGCCCGGGACGCGCTCGAACGGCTCCGCGTCGAGGGTGCCGGGAGCCCGTGACGGACATCTTGACGAATTCCTGAGCCAGACCTGCGGGGAGCGAGAGGTCGGGCAGAGGTGAGGGCGTCAGAGTCGTTGACGTGACCTCTTCGACCGAGCCCCGCGGCGCACGTACCGACCGTGACGCTCAGGTCACCGCCCGCGCCGACGTGTTCCCCCGCACACCGGCGCGGGCGCTGGTCGAGACCAGTGCCCTGAGCAGCTCCCGCGACCTGATGACGGTCGCCCTGACGTGGCACGAGCTGGCCGACGAGCTCGGCGGCGACGAACGCGCGGTGCAGCGCTTCGCCACGATCTGGCTCGATCTGCTGCCCCGCCGCCTTTCCTCCTGCCGGCGGGCCCTGGTGTCGGGCGACGACGACACGTCCCGCGTGCGGCTGCTGACCCTCCACAGCTCGGCGGTGATGCTCGGCCTGGAGAAGTTCGCCGAGATCACGTGGCGCTGTCAGGCCATGCTGGGGGCGACGTCCGCGGACGACGCCGAGACCTCTCGATACCTGGCCCGGGACATGATCGCCGAGGCGCAGGTGGCGGCGGGCCTGGTGCGGACGGTCCTCACTCAGGCCCCCTGGTCGAGGCGGTAACCCACCCCACGGACCGTCCGGATCCACCGTGGTGAGCCGGGGTCGTCGCCGATCTTGCGGCGGAGGTTGGCCAGGTGGACCTCGACACGGCGGTGGTCGGCACTCGTGACCGGAGTCCCGACGTCGTACTCGTCGCCCCACAGCACCCGGACGAGGGCGTCCTTGGTGAGCACGCGCCCCGGTTCTCCCGCGAGGGCGGCCAGCAGGTCGAACTCGCTGCGCGTGAGGTGGACCGCGACGTCGTCCACCGCGACGGTCCGTGCGGCCGGGTCGACGGCGAGCCCGTCGGCGGCGGTGCGGCCCGCGGCCGGGGACGGGGCCGGGGACGCGGCGCCCGCCCGGCGCTGGCGTCGCACGATCGCCTCGATCCGTGCCCGCAGCTCCCGGGGGCGGAACGGCTTGGTCTGGTAGTCGTCCGCGCCGGCGTCCAGGCCCATGAGCGTGTCGATCTCGTCGGTCCGCGCCGTGAGCATGACGATGATCGTGTCCGAGACGGCACGGATGCGTCGGCAGACCTCGTACCCGTCGATGTCCGGCAGGCTGACGTCCAGCGTGGTGACCAGGGGGTCGATCCGCTCCACGAGCTCCACGCCGGTGCGACCGTCGGGGGCGGAGCTGATCTCGAAGCCCGCCTGGCTGAGGACCTCCTCGAGCAGTGCCCGCACGTCGTCGTCGTCCTCCACGATCACCGCGGTGCGCTCGGTGTCGGCGATCTCCTGTCCGCGGTTCGGCGCTGCTGCGGTCATGGGCACACCGTAGTGGTCCGTTGCCCGGAGCGCAGGAGTGACGTGCGGTGGTGGGCCGTCACCGGTCCCGTCCGGCGTGCGTCGCGGGGGCGGCGTCGGCCGCCCACGACGCGAGCAGGTGCAGTCGTTCGGCGGACGGCGAGCCGGGTTCGGCGGTGTAGACCATGAGGACCTGGCCGGGTTCGGCGGTGATGGCGAGCTCCTCGTAGGCGAGGGTGAGCTCGCCGACGACGGGGTGGTGGAACCGCTTGGTGCCGGCGCCGTGGGTGCGCACGTCGTGGGCGCCCCAGAGGCGCCGGAACGTGTCGCTGCGGGTGGACAGCTCACCGACGAGGTCCTGCAGGCCCTTGTCGTGGGGGTCGCGGCCGGCCTCGGCGCGCATGATCGCGACGCACATCTCGGCGAACAGGTCCCAGTCGGGGTAGAAGTCGCGGGCGGCGGGGTCCAGGAACTGGAACCGCGCGAGGTTGGGTGTGCGGCCGCCGTCGCCGATCACGGGCGAGTAGAAGGCGCGGCCCAGCGGGTTGGTGGCGAGCAGGTCCTGGTGCTGGTCGCGGACGAACGCGACGCCGTCCGTGATCGCGGCCAGGGCCCACTGCAGGCTGGGTCGCGGTGCCGCAGGCCGGGTCGCCCGGCGGCGGGCCCGACCCGACGACGGGACGCCGTCGGCCGCGCGGGCCAGGTCGAGCAGGTGGGCGCGCTCGGGCTCGTCGAGCTGCAGGGCGTCCGCGAGGGCGTCCAGGACGGCGGCCGAGGCGCCACCGATCGCGCCGCGTTCGAGCTTGGCGTAGTACTCGACGCTGACCCCGGCCAGCGCGGCGACCTCGCTGCGCCGCAGACCCGGCACCCGCCGGTTGGCCCCGCCGACGACGCCCGCCGCCGCCGGCGTGATCTTGGCGCGGCGCGACATGAGGAACTCGCGCACGTCCGCTCGGTTGTCCATGGACCCACGGTAGGCCGGGATCGACCGGGCGGGGAGTCCGTGCCGGGGGGTGCTCTGCGGGTACACCCCTCGGCAGGGACTCCCGCGGCGTGGGGAGCGGGCGCAGTCTGGTGGTCACGACCGAAGGAGAGACACATGCGCGGAGTGATCATGCACGGCCCCGGGGACGTCCGGGTGGAGGAGCGCGAGGACCCGCGCATCGTCGAGCCGACCGACGCGGTGATCCGGCTGGCGGCGACCTGCATCTGCGGGTCGGACCTGTGGCCGTACCGCGGCGCCGACCCTGTCGACCACGCGACGATGGGCCACGAGTACGTGGGTGTCGTCGAGGAGGTCGGTGCCGAGGTCACCACCGTCGAGCCCGGGGACTTCGTGGTCGGCTCGTTCGTCATCTCGGACGGCACCTGCGAGATCTGCCGGGCCGGGTTCCCGTCGAGCTGCGTGCACCGCATCTTCGTCGACGGCGCGATCGGCACCCAGGCGGAGAAGGCCCGCATCCCGTTCGCGGACGGCACGCTCGTCGCGACCCCGGGTCAGCCCGACCCGGACCTGATCCCGCACCTGCTCGCGGCCTCCGACGTGCTGGGCACCGGCTGGTTCGCGGCCGTGGCCGCCCAGGCCGGCCCGGGGCGGACCGTCGCCGTGGTCGGTGACGGCGCCGTCGGGCTCATGGGTGTCCTGGCGGCCAAGCAGCTCGGCGCCGAGCGCATCATCGCCATGTCGCGTCACACGGACCGTCAGGAGCTCGCGCGGCACTTCGGCGCCACCGACGTCGTCGCCGAGCGGGGTGAGGCGGGCGTGGCGCGGATCAAGGAGCTCACCGACGGGCTCGGCGCGCACAGCGTCATCGAGGCCGTCGGGACCCAGGAGTCCATGGTGCAGGCCATCAGCTCGGCACGGCCGGGCGGCAACGTCGGGTTCGTCGGTGTCGCCCACGACGTCCAGCTGCCCGGCGAGCTGCTGTTCTTCTCCCAGGTGCAGGTGCTGGGCGGCCCCGCGCCGGTGCGCCGGTTCCTGCCCGAGCTGATCCAGCTCATCTGGGACCGCACGATCGACCCCGGCAAGGTCTTCGACCTGACGCTGCCGCTCGACCGGGCCGCCGAGGGCTACCGGGCCATGGACGAGCGCCGCGCGACCAAGGTGCTGCTGACACTCTGACCCCACCGACCAGGAGAAAGGCCGAATCATGAAGCTCACTCGAAGCGGCGGCCAGACCGCCGCCGGGCCGCAGGACTGGTTCACCGGAACCGTCTACATCGACCCGATCCGGGACCCGGACGATCAGTCCGCCGTCGGGTGCGCCCACGTGCGGTTCGCTCCGGGCGCGCGGACCGCCTGGCACCACCACCCCCAGGGCCAGACGCTCTACGTCACCGACGGCATCGGCTACGTGGCCCGGCGTGGCGGCGAGGTGCAGGAGATCCGTCCCGGCGACGTCGTCGACATCGAGCCCGGTGAGGAGCACTGGCACGGCGCCACTCCCGACCGGTTCATGGCCCACGTCGCGATCCAGGAGGCCGACGAGAACGGCCAGGTCGTCACCTGGCTCGAGCACGTCACCGACGCGGACTACCAGCGGGGCTGACACGTCCGCCGCCTCCGGCCAAGGGCTCACGGTGCACCGCGCACCGTGCGTGCACCGTGCGCCTCGTGTCAACGAGGCCCCAGGTGCTCCCAGGTGGTCCGCGTGCGCCGCACCGCGCGGCGCACGCGGCCGGCGTCGCCGGCCGCGAGCTCCAGCCCGCACGCTGCGGCGACCTGCGCCGCGACCTGTGGCACCGTCAGGTGGTCGGTGGTGAGGTGCTCCGCGAAATCCGGAGCGCTGAGGCGCTCAAGGTTCGTGATCACGCGTTCGACGGCCCACTGCTCCCGGCGGAGAGCCAGCCGGCGCAGGCCGAGCGCATCCGCGAGTCGACCGCCGCCCAGACCTCGCGCGGCCAGCCTGGCGACGATCTTCTCGGGCGCCGCCAGCAGCGTGACGTGCCGGACGTCGTGCCCGATCCTCCGCAGCCGCCCGACAGTCTCGTCGAAGTAGCGTCGATCTGTGACCGTCATCGGGACGAGGACGTGCCCGTCGTGCCGCTGCAGGATCATGTCGAGCACCTCGACCACGCCGGTCCGCCACGAGACGAACTCCTGGAAGTCGGGGCGGTACGACGGCGGCACCAGCCGTTGCATCCCGTAGCCGACCTGCTCGGGATCGACGATCAGGCTGCCCGCAAGGCGCCGGTGCAGCTCGGCGACCGTGTGCGTCTTGCCGGCCCCGAAGGTCCCGTTCACCCAGATCAGCACGCCGTCAGCGTAGCGACCAGCAGTGGGATGCGTGACCGTCGGCAGGTTCCTGTGGCCGTCGTCGGGTTCGATGGAGATCCGCACCTTCGCTGCGAGCGGACAGCGGCGCCGACCTGCGGGAACAGATGCCCTGCGCGTGGTGTTGAGCCATGCAGACTCAACTTTGAACCGTCCCGGTTGGACACCTGGCGCCGGACGTCTTAAGTTGAGTGCAGACGACTCAACCCCCAACGTGAAGGAGACCGTCATGGCTCGAGCAGTCGGCATCGACCTCGGTACCACCAACTCGGTGGTCACCGTCCTGGAGGGCGGCGAGCCCACCGTCATCGCGAACGCCGAGGGCGCTCGCACCACCCCGTCCGTGGTCGCGTTCTCCAAGACCGGCGAGGTCCTCGTCGGTGAGGTCGCCAAGCGGCAGGCCGTCACCAACGTCGACCGCACCATCTCCTCCGTCAAGCGCCACATGGGCACCGACTGGTCGCAGGAGATCGACGACAAGAAGTACTCGGCGCAGGAGATCAGCGCCCGCATCCTCGGCAAGCTCAAGCGCGACGCCGAGGAGTACCTGGGCGAGCCCGTCACCGACGCGGTCATCACCGTCCCGGCCTACTTCAACGACGCCGAGCGTCAGGCCACGAAGGACGCCGGGCAGATCGCCGGCCTCAACGTGCAGCGCATCGTCAACGAGCCCACCGCGGCCGCCCTGGCCTACGGGCTCGACCGCGGCAAGGAGGACGAGCTCATCCTCGTCTTCGACCTCGGCGGCGGCACGTTCGACGTCTCCCTGCTCGAGGTGGGCAAGGACGAGGACGACTTCTCCACGATCCAGGTCCGCGCGACCTCCGGTGACAACCGCCTCGGTGGCGACGACTGGGACCAGCGGATCGTCGAGCACCTCATCAAGCAGGTGAAGAACACCGAGGGCGTCGACCTGTCCAAGGACAAGATCGCCCTGCAGCGTCTGCGCGAGGCGGCCGAGCAGGCCAAGAAGGAGCTCTCGAGCGCGACGAGCACCAACATCTCGATGCAGTACCTGTCCATGAGCGAGAACGGCCCCGTCCACCTGGACGAGAAGCTCACCCGGGCGCAGTTCCAGCAGATGACGCAGGACCTCATCGACCGGACCAAGCAGCCGTTCCACGCGGTCATCCGCGACGCCGGCGTGTCCGTGTCGGACATCGACCACGTCGTGCTGGTCGGCGGGTCCACCCGCATGCCGGCCGTGGCCGACGTCGTGCGCGAGCTGACCGGTGGCAAGGAGCCCAACAAGGGCGTCAACCCGGACGAGGTCGTCGCCGTCGGCGCGGCCCTGCAGGCCGGCGTCATCGGCGGTGAGCGCAAGGACGTGCTGCTCATCGACGTCACCCCGCTGTCCCTCGGCATCGAGACCAAGGGTGGCGTGATGACCAAGCTCATCGAGCGCAACACGGCCATCCCGACCAAGCGCAGCGAGATCTTCTCGACGGCCGAGGACAACCAGCCGTCGGTGGCGATCCAGGTCTTCCAGGGCGAGCGCGAGTTCACCCGGGACAACAAGCCGCTGGGCACCTTCGAGCTCACCGGCATCGCCCCCGCCCCCCGCGGCGTCCCGCAGGTCGAGGTCACCTTCGACATCGACGCCAACGGCATCGTGCACGTGTCCGCCAAGGACCGCGGCACCGGGACCGAGCAGTCGATGAAGATCACCGGCGGCTCCGCCCTGCCGCAGGAGGACATCGACCGCATGGTCAAGGAGGCCGAGGAGCACGCCGAGGAGGACAAGAAGCGCCGCGAGGACGCCGAGACGCGCAACCAGGCCGAGTCGTTCGCCTACGCGATGGACAAGCAGATCGCGGACAACCGCGACAAGCTGCCGGCCGACGTCGTCTCCGAGGTCGAGGCGGACGTGGCCGCGGTGAAGACCGCCCTGGAGGGTGAGGACACCGAGGCCGTCAAGTCCGCCTACGAGAAGCTCGGCACGTCCTCGCAGAAGATCGGCGAGGCGCTCTACTCGGCCGAGCAGGCCGCGGGCGCGGACGCCGGCGCCGAGGGTGCGACCCCCGGTGCGGGCGACGACACCACGTCGACCGACAGCGACGAGGACGTCGTCGACGCCGAGATCGTGGACGACGAGGACGACAAGAAGGACTCCCAGTGACGTCTGACGACACGCAGGGCGCCCCCGAGCCGCAGGACGGCGGCTCGGGGGACACCCCCTTCCACTTCACGGACAAGCGCAAGGTCGACCCGACCACGGGCCACAAGCGCGAGACGCCCGACGGCGGCACCCCGGCCGAGGGCGGCGCCACGGCGTCGTCGGACGCGGGCGACCCGCTCGAGGCGCTCGACTTCGACCCGGCGGGGGAGGCCGCGGAGGACTCCGAGCTGCTGGCGGCCAAGGCCCAGGCGGCGGAGAACCTCGACGCGCTCCAGCGGGAGCGGGCGAGCTTCACCAACTACCGCAACCGTGCGCTGCGCGACCAGGAGGCCGCGCGGACGCAGGGCACGCAGGACGTGCTGGCGGCGCTGCTGCCGGTGCTGGACGACATCGAGCGTGCCAAGCAGCACGCCGAGCTGTCCGGTCCGATGGCGGCCATCGCGGAGAAGCTCGACGCCTCGCTGGCCAAGTTCGGCGTCGAGCGGTTCGGCGCCGTGGGCGAGGAGTTCGACCCCACCGTGCACGAGGCGCTCATGCACAACACGGACGCGGCGGTGGAGTCCACCACGGTGAACCTGGTGGTCGAGCCGGGGTACCGCATCGGCGAGAAGGTGGTCCGGGCCGCCCGCGTGGGCGTCGTCGGACCGGAGTGAACGCTCGCCTCTGAGCAACCGCCCGCGAGATCGACCTACCCGGATCGAGATCGACGTACCGTACGTCGATCTGAGTACGGGTACGTCGATCTCGCGGGCACCGCAGAGAAAGGAACGTCGTGACCGGCCAGGACTGGATCGAGAAGGACTTCTACGCCGCGCTCGGCGTTCCCAAGGACGCCGACCAGGCGGACATCAAGAAGGCGTACCGCAAGCTGGCCCGCCAGTACCACCCCGACCAGAACCCGGGGAACGCCGCCGCCGAGTCGCGGTTCAAGGAGATCGGCGAGGCCTACGCGGTGCTCTCCGACGCCGAGCAGAAGCAGCAGTACGACGCGCTGCGCTCGATGGCGGGCGGTGGCGCCCGGTTCGCCGGGGGCCCGGGCGGCGGTGGCCCGGCGGGCTTCGAGGACGTGTTCGGCTCGATGTTCGGCGGCGGCACCGGTCGCGCCGGTGGCCCGGGCGGCCCGCGGGTGCAGTACCAGCAGGCCGGTGGCGCGGGCTTCGAGGACATCCTGGGCTCGATGTTCGGCATGGGCGGCGGCGGGCGCCAGGCAGGGTTCGGCGGCCCCCAGCGCCAGAAGGGTGCCGACGTCGAGACCAAGGCCACGCTCCCGTTCCGTGCCGCGGTCGAGGGCACCACGGTCGAGCTCACCGTGGACGGCCGGTCGATGACGGCCCGCATCCCCGCGGGCGTGCACGACGGGCAGAAGATCCGCCTGCGCGGCAAGGGCCGCCCCGGGATGAACGGCGGCCCGGCGGGCGACCTGTTCATCGCGATCCACGTCGAACCGCACCCGGTCTTCTCGATCGACGGACTCAACCTGCGCATGACCCTTCCGGTGACCTTCACGGAGGCGACGCTCGGCACCACGGTCGAGGTGCCCACGCTCACGGGTGACCCGGTCCGTCTCAAGATCCCGTCGGGGACGCCGTCGGGCAGGGTGCTGCGGGTGAAGGGTCGCGGTGTCACCACGGCGAAGCGTGCGGGCGACCTGCTGGTGACCGTCCAGGTGGTGGTCCCGCAGAAGCTCAGCCGCGCGGCGAAGAAGGCGCTCGAGGAGTTCGCCGAGCAGGCCGGCAGCGACGACGTCCGGGCCGAGCTGGCCGCACGTGCCGCGCAGTAGCCTCGAGCCACCAGGGAGGTCGAGATGGTCACGGACGACGCACCCGTGCTGACCGTGTCGCAGGCTGCCCAGCTGTCGGGGATGCATCCCCAGACGCTGCGGCAGTACGACCGGCTCGGACTCGTCACGCCCCGCCGCACCCGCGGTCGCGGGCGGCGCTACTCGCGACGCGACGTCGCCCGCCTGCTGGAGGTGCAGCGGCTCGCGCAGGACGAGGGGATCAACCTCGCCGGTGTGAAGCGCATCCTCGACCTCGAGCAGCACGTCGCGGTCCTGGAGGACCGGCTGGCGCGCATGACCCATCTGGTCGCGGAACGGGAACGTGCCGACGGCCGCGTCTTCGCCGCCGGCACGGGCGGAGACGTCGTCGCCGTGCCCCTCGGCAGGCGCGTCCGACGCTCCGAGCTGCGGCTCGACGTCGAGATGCCGTCCGAGCGCGGCGGTGCGCTCGTGCTGTGGCGCCCGTCCCCGTCGCGGGACTGAATTACAGAATGGCCCTCTTTCCTAATTGAATTCCACTGCGGTAAGGCTTTCCTTATCCTGTGAAGATTGTGGTCGTCATCCTGTGCGGAATGGAATTCGCGCCTATGATCGGTGAATCGGAAGGCCGATCCCGAGGAGCGAACCATGACGTCCGTGCTGGAGATGCCCGAGGTCACCGACTGTTCGGTGACCGGCTGCGGCTACAACCACGACCACGACTGCCACGCCGGGGCGGTCACGATCGGCGGCGTGCCCGGCGACGCCGCCTGCGCCACGTTCATCCCGCTCGGCAGCAAGGGCGGCCTCGACAAGGTCGTCGCGCACGTCGGCGCCTGCCAGCGCATGGACTGCGTCCACAACAAGGACCTGGAGTGCACCGCCGCCGCGATCCGCGTCGGCAACGGCCCCCAGGACCAGTCCCACGCCGACTGCCTCACGTTCACCGAGGCCTGACGCACCGGTCCACCCACGACACGGCCGCCCGGCTCTGCCCCTTCCCGCACGCGGGAGGAGGACCGAGCCGGGCGGCCGTGTGCGTGGTAGCCCGATGTGCGGGCCGGCTCAGCGCCGCAGGTGCTGCAGCAGGTCGACGGCGGCGTCGTACCCGGCGGGCAGGCGCTCCATCCAGACGCGCACCGGGCGCCGCATCGTGGCCTCCACCCCGAGCACCTCGGCGTTGCGCTCGACGATGCGCCGCACCGTCTGGGACAGCCGGGCGAGCTCGGGCGTGCGTTCGCAGAGCACCGCGAAGACGCCGTCCGCCAGGGCGGCCATGGGGTGCCCGTCCCCGAAGACCTGGTCGAGCGTGCGGCCGACCGACGCCGACCGGGCCATCCGCTGCCACGCGTCGAGATCGTCCACGGCCACGTCGATGACGACCAGGCAGTGGGTCTCGGCCACGCTCAGACCGCTGCGCTCGGCGCGTCCGTAGCTCTCCCGCAGGCGCTCGCCGAGGTAGTCGACGGTGGGCAGACCGGTCGCGGGGTCGCGGACCCCGCTGAGGGCGGGCTGACGCTCACGGCCCTGGACCCAGCCGAGCGCGGTGCCGCGCACGACGTCGGCGTCCACCGGTGCGCCGACGGCGCGGTAGAGGCAGATCACGTCCTCGAGCGTCTCGTCCAGGCCGATGCCGGCACTGCTGCGGGCGCAGCCGAGCCGGTGTGCGGGTGCCTCGGGGGAGCGGCCGTCGTCGATCGCTTCGACGACGGCGTCGACCGCGGGGTGGTACCAGTCACCCGGGCGCAGCCACACCTCGGAGAGGCTGGCGTGCCGCCAGCGCTCGCGGGTGTCGGCGGCATGTGTGCCGCCGGTAGGCAGAATCATGCTGATGGGAACCCTTCGACACCCCATCATGACGCAGAAACCGCGATGACGAGTGGGTGAAACGGACATCGACAGGTTTCACCCGCTGTTTTCCGCGCGGGAGGTCGCCGGCCCGGTAGAGTTGCGCCGACCCGTGTCATCTGCTGAGGAGCCGGACACGGGTTCGGTGATGGACGGAACGAGGCGGGCGTGACCGACGTCTACGTGGGATCGGACGGGACAGCTCCCAGCGACGGCGAGCTGATCCTTGAGGTGCGCGGGGGCAGCCTGGAGGCGTACGGCGCCCTCTACGAGCGCCACGCCGCCGCAGCCCGTGCCCTGGCCCGCCAGTACGTGCGCTCGGACTCCGACGCCGACGACATCGTCTCGGACGCCTTCCAGCGCGTCCTCGGCACCCTGCAGCAGGGCAGCGGACCCGACACGCACTTCCGGGCCTATCTCTTCACCGTCGTCCGGCGGCTGGCCGCCGATCTCGCCCGGGGAGCCCGACGGACGCGCCCCACCGACGACGACGGAACCTTCGAGCAGGCGCTGGGTGCCTCCGCGTCGCCCGAGGACCCGGCGCTCCAAGGGTTCGAGCACTCGGTGGTCGCCCGCGCCTACGAGGGGCTGCCCGAGCGCTGGCAGGCCGTCCTCTGGTACACCGAGGTCGAGGGCATGGCACCGGGCGAGGTGGCGCCCATCCTCGGCCTGACGCCGAACGGGGTGTCGGCCCTGGCCTACCGTGCCCGCGAGGGGCTGCGCGTCGGATACCTCCAGTCCCACCTCACGTCCGAGCCGGCCGACTCCTGCCGGGTGGTCAACCCGCTGCTCGGGGGCTACGTGCGCGGCAGCCTCGCCCGGCGCGAGGTCGTGAAGATCGAGGCACACCTGGGCGACTGCGGCGACTGCCGCATCCTGGTGCTGGAGCTCAGCGACGTGGCGCACGGCATGCGTGTCGTCATCGCGCCCCTCGTGGTCGGTGCCGCGGGCCTGGCCCTGCTCGGCGCGCTGCCGCTCGGGGCGATCACGAGCGGCGCCGGAGCACTCGGCGCGGCACTCGGCGCGGGTGCCGGTGCGGGCGTCGGCGCGACCGGTGGCGCCGCGGTCGGTGCCGGGACCGGCTTCACGGCGGGTGCGGCGTCCGGCGGCGGAGCGGCGGTCGGCAGCGCCGGAGCGGCCACCGGCACCGCTGCGACGGCCGGAACCGCCGGCACTGCGGCCGCCGGCACCGCTGCGACGGCCGGAACCGCTGGCACTGCGGCCGCCGGGACCGCCGCGACCGCGGGGACCGCCGCGACGGCCGGGACCGCCGCGACGACCGCCACGGCGGCGACCGCTGCCACCGCGACGACCGCCACCGCCGCCACCACGGCCACGACGGCCGCCGTGGCGACGGGCGCCGCCGGCGTGACCGGGGCCACCGTCGCCGCCTCCACGGGTGCTGTCGCCGTCGCGACCGTCGGCGTCGTCTCGGTGCTCGGCGTCTTCGGGACGAACGACACCCCCGAGGCGCCCGACCCCCCGATCGCGATCGCCGCCTCACCATGGCCGACGGAGGACGAGGTCACCGCGGTCGACGTCCGGCCGAGCCCCGAGCCCAGCGCCGACCCGACCGACCCGACGACCGTCCCGCCGCTGGTCGACCCCGGTCTCGACGAGGTCGTGCTGCCCGACCCGGCCGTGGTCGGCGTCTCCGTCGTGGACCCCGCCGAGGTCCTGACACCGCGCACCACGGAGTACCTGACGTTCGCGATCGACAACTCGGGGGAGACGGAGGCCGACAACGCCACCGTGCAGCTGACGTTGCCGCCGGGGATGGGGCACGTGGCGTCGACGTCGTCCGTCGGTGCCGCCGTCGCCGCCGACGCCTCCGCCGGCGCGGCGGACTCCGACTCCGACCCCGGCACGGCCGTCGGTCCCCCGGCGCTGGACGTGCGGACGCTCCCGTGCACGGAGACCTCCGAGCCCCAGCAGGTCCGGTGCGTCGTCGGCACGCTGGCGCCGGGAGCGACGAGGACCGTCTCGATCCCGGTCACGATCCGCGACGGCGGCACCTACACCGTGTCGGCGCAGACCTGGGCGGACGGCGTGGAGCCGCGCAGCGTCCCGCTCCCGCAGGCGCAGGTCGCCTACTACGGGGCCGAGCTCACGGCGCGGACGGACGCCGTCGCCACCGTCGGCAACCCCGGCCAGGCGGGAGTCCCGTTCACGGTGCGCAACACCGGGGACCGCACGGCCGCCGGCTGGCAGGTCTCGGTCCGGGTGCCCGCGGGCCTCGACCCGCGCACGGTGTCCGGTGACCTCGAGTGCGTCAGAGCGGGCGCCGAGAGCCCGGACACGTGGCGGTGCACCGGCCCCGACCTGCTCCCGGGTGCGGAGGTCTCCGCCGACGCCTCGGTCGTCGCGGACGGCACCACCGCCAAGGGGTCGTACGCGGTGCAGGTCGTGCCCGCCGTCGGCGACGACGGGCGTGCGGTCAGCTCGTCCACGTCGCTCGCCGTCCCGCAGGGGTGGGAGGGCGCCTTCTCCGGCGCGGGAGCGATCACGAGCTCGTGCCTGGCCAGCGGCGGCATCGACGTGGCGGACACCGTCGTCCAGGGGACCTACACCAACCGGACCGGCCGGACCGTCGTCGTCGACCTGGCCGCGGCCGGCAGCAAGGCCTCGAGCGAGCAGTCGCTCGCGCCGGGGCAGAGCGCGACGCTGACGCTGCACGACGGGCTGCGCGTCCCGGCGGGCAGCGCCACCTGGACGCTGGCGACCACGGTCGCCGGTTCCACCTACACGCGCGACGTCACGGGCGGGTCGTTCGGCGCCAAGGACTGCTACGACCCCTCCTGGAGCGTGAGCTCGTCCGCCGACGTCGTCAACGACGGCTCCCGTGTCCGGATCGACGCCACGATCACCAACACCTCCGACGAGCCGATGCAGGCCGGGATGACGGCGGACGGCAAGAAGGCGGAGGCGGTCCGGCTGGGCGTCGGCGAGACCCGGACGCTGAGCGTCGCCACCGGGTCGGCCACCGTGGCGGGCGGAGACGTGACCTTCGACCTGTACCGCTCGGTGACGGACCGCGACGGCGACCTCCCGACCTCCGGCATCGTCCCCGCCACGCCCCGCACCGCCTCGTACCCCGGCGCGACGATCGCTCCTGCCGCCGGCCTGGCCGAGCCGGCGGGAGCCTGCACCTACGACCCGGCCACGGAGACCTCGAGCCGCACCGCCACGGTGCTGCTCGACAACCGCGGCTCGTCGCTGCCCGTGACGTTCACCGTGGACGTCGGCGGCCGGACCCAACAGGTGACGCTGGCCGCCGGGGCGTCCGCCACCCGTGAGGTCGTCGTGCCGTGGGGCACCAAGAACGTCGTGGTCACCACGGACGGCGGCCGCTCGCTCACGACGCTCGACGTCGCCGTCGACTCCTGCGCGACACCCCCCACCTGGCCGGGCGGGGCGAAGGTCTCCGCCGCCCCGCAGTGCGACGGCGGCGACGCCTCGCTCGTCGTCGACGTCACCAACGGCTCGCGCGCCACGTGGCGCGCGGCGCTCCTGGACGACGGCACCGGTTCCGACGTCCGGACGCTGAGCAGCGGCGCCTCCGCGCGGTGGAGGGTCGACGCCGGATCCTGGCAGATGAGCGGCGGGTCGGTGACCGTGCAGCTCACCCGCACCATCGAGGGCACCGCCTACACCGTCGAGCGCACGGTGGACCACGAGGGCATCCGCTGCGTCGTCAAGGACCCGGACGCCCGGCTTGACCTGACCGACATCACGATGGACCGGCACGGGGACTACGCGACGTCGTGGCGCAACGTGTCCGTCGTGCTCGACAACCGCGGTTCCACCGTGGACGTCTCGTTCCACGTCGTCGGCCCCCAGGGCGTCGACGAGACGGTGACGGTGCCCGCAGGCAAGACCCGCGTCAGCAAGGAGCGTCGGGTCGACGGACGCCAGGGTGGCACCTGGACGGTGACCGCCGGGAGCTGGTCGACCACCCTCGACGTCGACACCTTCACCGCCGCCGAGGCCGGCTGGTGCGCCGACCGCATCGCGTGGGGGACGAAGTACGCCGAGGGTGACGTGCGCTCGTGGAACGGCAACGCGTACCGCTACCTCGGCTGGGACGGCTCCCTGCCCGAGGGCTGGAAGCAGCACGGCAAGTCGTCCGAGCACCGCTGGTACGAGTCCGAGAAGTGGCGCGGGGTCTGGATGGGCCAGTGGCAGCAGTGGGAGAAGATCGGGCTCTGCGAGTACCGCTGAGCACGGCGGGACGGGCGGGCGCGAGCGCCCACGGGCCGGGTCAGACGATGCCGTAGAGGCGGTCCCCGGCGTCTCCGAGCCCCGGCACGATGTACTTCTTGTCGTTGAGCCGTTCGTCGACGGCGGCGACGACGACCTGCACGTCCACCCGGTCTCCGACAGCCTCCTGCACCACCTGCAGCCCCTCGGGGGCGGCCAGCAGGCACACGGCGGTGACGTCCCGCGCTCCGCGCTCGAGCACGTAGTCGATGGCGGCGACGAGGGTGCCGCCGGTGGCGAGCATGGGGTCGAGGAGGAACACCTGGCGCCCGGTGAGGTCGTCGGGGAGCCGGTTGGCGTAGGTGACCGCCTCGAAGGTCTCCTCGTCCCGCTGCAGGCCCAGGAACCCGACCTCGGCGGTCGGCAGCAGGCGCGTCATCCCGTCCAGCATGCCCAGCCCGGCACGCAGGATGGGGATGACGATCGGGCTGGGGTCGCTCAGCGCCACGCCCGTCGTCGTCGTGACCGGGGTGGTGACCTCGCGCGGCTCGGTCCGCACGTGCCTGGTGGCCTCGTAGGCGAGGAGCGTCACCAGCTCGTCGACCAGGAGCCGGAAGATCGGCGACGGCGTCGACGCGTCCCGCAGGACGGTGAGCTTGTGGGCGACGAGCGGGTGATCGGCGACGTGGAGGCGCATGGTCACACGGTACCGGGGCGTGGCCACCGTGTTCGATCACGTGCCCGGCGGGGTGCCCGGGGCGCCCGACGGCGGTGGCTGGGCGTGACGACGAGGGGCCCGACCGGTGCAGCACCGGTCGGGCCCCTCGTCGCTACTGCGTGTGCGGGTCAGTTCCGCTGGAAGCGGCGGCGCACCAGGAACAGGGCGACACCCCCGGCGACCAGCAGCAGGGCCGCCCCGGCGGCCACGCCCACGGTCGCACCCGTGCGCGGCAGCTCGGACTGCGCGGCCGCGACCTCGGCGCTCGGCTCCGCCGACGGCTCGTCGCTCGGCTCGACGGCCACGACCTGCTCGGCCTCGCCCGCGGGCGGGTTGGCGCAGGTCTCGGAGGCCTCCGGGTACTCCACGACGGTGGAGTAGTCGGGGTTGACCTCGAACAGCACCTCGACGCCCTCACGCGTCCAGGCGAAGTTCCCGTCCGTCTCGGCGTACGTGCCGTCCTCCAGGAGCTCCCAGCCCGGCCACTGCAGCGGCTCGGTGGCCGAGGCGCCCGGCCAGAGCAGGCTGCCGCTCAGCGGCAGACCGGACGTGACGTGGTTCTCGCCGTTCGGGTTGAGGAACGTGACGGTCAGCGGGTTCTCGTCGTCGACCTCCACGCCCTCGGGCAGGCTCACCTCGTAGGCGAGGTAGGGCACGGCGGACTCGCAGACGGCGGCGATGTCACCGGGGACCAGCGCGCACTCGGCGTCGGTGAAGGACTGCTCGGAGACCGGGAACAGCGCCGAGGACTCGTCGACGCTCTGGTAGCCCTCGGGCAGGTCGCCCAGGGTGAAGCCCTCACCGGCGGTGGCGAGGATGCCGTCGTCGGTCGAGGAGTAGGTGATCTCCTCGGTGCTCTCGGGGACCGTCACGTCGTCGTTCTCCACGCCGCACAGGTCGACGACCTCGGGCGCCTCCGGCTGCACGACCGTCGGCTCGGCGTCGCAGGCGGCGTCGGTGAAGTCGAACGTCCAGGAGGTCACGGCGTCCTCCGCGAGGTGCACGCCCTCGTGCGGCGTGGCGGTGACGGTCACCTGGGTACCGGCCTCGTTCCACTCCTCGGTGTACTCGGCGTGCTCGGACTCGGGCAGGATCACCGAGTTCTCGACGTCGCACTC
This sequence comes from Isoptericola aurantiacus, assembly GCF_044769875.1. Lineage (NCBI taxonomy): Bacteria > Bacillati > Actinomycetota > Actinomycetes > Micrococcales > Promicromonosporaceae > Isoptericola > Isoptericola aurantiacus. Next base: position 236,837 of record NZ_JBJBAE010000005.1, on the reverse strand, counting down.
CTCCACGGAGGACGGGGCCGGCAGCGTCACCAGCTCCTGCTCGTCCTCGTCGCACTCGGGCAGGTAGGTGCTCAGGTCGTCGTGCCGGTCGGCCTCGAGACGGTCACCGAAGAGGGGGCCGGTGGGGTAGGTGATGTGCACGAACCCGGACCGGATGGAGTCCAGGTCCAGGCGCACGATGTCCTGCTGGACGCCCCAGGCGTCGCAGGCGTCGGCGGGCAGGTCCGCCTCGTCGAAGAACTCGCCGGGGTACTCCTCGGGGAGCTCCTCCCAGAACTCGCCACCGGCGCGGGTGGTGATGAGCGTCTGCTCGCCCGAGTTCTCCCAGGCGGCGGGCTTGGCGGCGTCCCGCTTCGGGTAGACGTAGAAGGCCGTGCTGAGCGTCTCCTCCGGCTGCTCCGGCTCCTCCACGCACGGCGTGGTGGTGCCGGCGTCGTCCCAGTCGTAGTACTCGTCGTCCCAGGCGTCGACGTCCACGGACCAGTCATGGGCCTCGGACGCGGGATCGAACGCGAACTCACCGTCCCAGGCGTCCTGGAACTCCTCCGCGGCGACCTCGACCTCGTCGATGGTCACCGTGACGGTCGCACCGCGGTAGGAGTCCAGGTCGACGGTCAGGGCCTCGCAGGTGGCGTTCACCTTCGGGGTATGAGCGGAGGCGGGCGCCGCGACGGCGACGGCGAGCCCTCCGAGTGCGAGCGCAGCGGTCGCGGTGCTCGCCAGGATCCTCTTCACGGTGAGGTCGGTCCTTTCGGCAGGAGGTCGAGTTGCGAGAACGCGCAACTCGTGGTGGCTGGGGGCAACAGGGGCTATCCCACCACTTTGTGGGTGAAAAGTGAAGGAGGACCGGATGTCAGATGAACCGGACATAGAAGTCCTGCGTCCACCCGCAGCGGAGCACCCGGATACATTGGCGCTGAACCGAGGAACGGGGAACCACGTGGAGGACCGACAGCGGGGTCTGCCCCTGCCGTGGGCCGACGGCGCGTTCCCGCCCCGCACCCTCAGCGAGCGCCGCGCCGTCTGGGAGCACCTCATGGGCGCGGCCCTGCACGAGGCGACCCATGCGCTGGCGACGGACGACGTCCCGGTGGGCGCCGTCGTCGTCTCCCCGGACGGCCGGCTGCTCGGGCTGGGCCGCAACCGCCGGGAGGAGACCGGCGACCCCACCGCGCACGCCGAGGTGCTCGCCCTGCGGCAGGCGGCGGCGTCGTGGGGGCAGTGGCGCCTGGACGGATGCACGCTCGTGGTGACGCTCGAGCCGTGCGTGATGTGCGCGGGCGCGCTGGTCGCCGCCCGGGTGCGTCGGCTGGTCCTGGGTGCCTGGGACCCGAAGGCCGGCGCGGCCGGGTCGGTCTGGGACATGGTCCGCGACCAGCGCGGCCTGCACGCCGTCGAGGTGGTCGGCGGCATCCGCGCGGACGAGTGCGGCGCGGTGCTGCAGGACTTCTTCGCCTCCCGCCGCTGACCCACGGCCCGGGGTGGGGTCAGCCCTACCCGAGGTCCGGGGGCGCACCGCATGTCGTGGCGCTCCGCCGCTCCGTAGTGTCGTGGACATGATCAGACCTGAGCCCGTCACCGCACAGGTGGCCCCGGCACTGACGGGCACCCAAGCGCTCCTGCAGGCCCCCTGGGCGCCGGCCACGTACCGCGGCCTCGCCCAGCTCGTCGTCGGCTGGTGCTGGCTGCTCGTGGTCGGCCTGCCGGTCCTGATCTGCGTGCTCACGGCCGCCTCGCTGATCCCCGCGCTCGGCCTCGGACTCCTCCTGCTGCCGCTCGCGCTGGTCCTGTCGCGCTGGGTCGCGGCCGCCGAGCGCGCCCGCCTGGCCGCGCAGACCGGCGTCGTCGTCCCCACGCCCTCACGACGTCGCAGCGCCCGGCAGGGCTGGTGGGCGCGGCTCCTGGACGCGATCGCCGACGCCCGCTCCTGGGCGGAGGTCGCCTACCTGCTCGCGGCGCTGCTGGTGACCAGCCTCGCCGTCGGGATCGTCGTCGCGCTGGCCTCCGGGGCCGTGGCCGGCGTCGTCCTGCTCGCGAGCCCCGCGGCCGCCCTGGGCGACACCACGCTCGGCATCGTCACCACCGTCGTCGCCATCGTGGTGCTGCCCTGGTTCGCGGCCTGGGCGGCGCAGCTCGGCTCGCTGTCCGTGGTCCTGCTCGGCCGATCCCTGCTCGGCCCGTCGCCCGCCGCCGAGGCCCGCGCCGCCCAACGCGCGGCCGAGGCCGAGGCCCGGGCCGCCGAGTCCGCCGCCGCGACTGCCACCGCACGCGCCGACGTCCTGACCGAGACCCGCGCCGCCGCGCTGGAGGCCGCCGACGCCGAGCGCCGCCGCATCGAACGCGACCTGCACGACGGCGCCCAGCAGCGGCTCGTCGCCCTGGGGGTCGCGCTCGGCTCGGCCCGCCGCACCGCCGAGCGCGACCCCGCCGGAGCCCGCGCCGCGCTCGACCACGCGCACGGTGAGGTCAAGGGCGTGCTCGCCGAGCTGCGCGACCTCGTGCGGGGCATCCACCCCGCCGTGCTCGCCGACCGCGGGCTCGACGCCGCGCTCTCGGCGCTCGCGGCCCGCAGCCCGGTCCCGGTGCAGGTCGAGGCGCAGCCGGGCCTGGAACGAGCGGGCACGACGGCGCAGGCCGCTGCCTACTTCGTGGTCGCCGAGGCGCTGACGAACGTCGCCCGGCACGCCCGGGCCGAGCACGTCTGGGTGCGTGCCGCCGTCGTGCCCGACGGCGTGGCGTCCGTGGGCGTGGCGGGGTCCGGCACGGACCCGGCCGACGCGACCGATCCCGCAGCCCAACCCGACCCGGGGCCGCAGCACCTCCGGATCGAGGTGGTCGACGACGGCCGCGGCGGCGCCGAACCGGGCCCCGGGTCCGGGCTCGCCGGACTGCGCGGCCGCGTGGCGGCCCTGGACGGAACCTTCGACCTGACCAGCCCGGCCGGTGCCGGCACCCGACTGACCGTGGAGCTCCCGTGCGCATCGTGATCGCCGAGGACTCGGTCCTCCTGCTCGACGGCCTGGCCCGCCTGCTGCGTGCCGAGGGCCACGACGTGACCGGCTTCCGCACCGCGGAGGAGATGGTGGCCGCCCTGTCGGCGCCGCAGGCCGGGCTGCCCGACCTGCTCGTCACCGATGTGCGGATGCCGCCGTCGCACACCGACGAGGGGCTGCGGGCCGCCGTGCACCTGCGCAGCCTGCACCCCGAGCTGCCCGTGCTGGTGCTCTCGCAGTACGTCGAGCAGCGGTACGCGGCCGAGCTGTTCGCGCACGGCACCCGGGGCCTGGGCTACGTGCTCAAGGACCGGGTGGCCGACGTCGAGGAGTTCCTCGACGCCACCGACCGGGTGGCCGGTGGGGGCACGGTGCTCGACCCGGAGGTCGTGTCCCAGGTGCTCGCCCGGTCCCGGCACGACCTGACCGACCTCACCCCGCGCGAGCGCGAGGTGCTCGGGCTCATGGCCGAGGGACGGTCGAACGCCGCCATCGCCGAGAGCCTCGTGGTGGGCCTGCCCGCCGTGGAGAAGCACGTGACCAACATCCTGACCAAGCTGGGCCTGCCGCCCGACGCCGACACCCACCGGCGCGTCCTGGCCGTCCTGCGCTGGCTCGACCTGAACGGAGACCTGCGATGAGCGAGAACCGGTCCGCCACCCTGAACGCCTCGGCGAACCCGCCCACGGCGCCCCCCGGTGTCCCGCCGGTGGCGCCGGAGCCGCGCCGCAGCCCGGCCGGGGGCGTGCTGCTCGTGGTCGGGATCGTCCTGGGCGGCCTGCTCGTCGCCTGGGGCGCCCTGCACCTGGTCGACTGGGCGACGTCGTCGACCACGACCACCCACGAGTCCTACCCCGCGGACGGTCCGGTCGAGCTCGTCGCGGACGGCGAGGTGACGGTCCGCGCCGCCGACGACGTCACCGGCGTCGAGGTGGACGCTGTCGCCCGCGGTGGGCTCGCCACCCCCGACTACGCGGCGCGGACCGACGGGGACGCCCTGGTGGTGGATCACCGCTGCCCGGCCTGGACCTGGTTCTCCTGGACCTGCGCCGGGGAGCTGCACGCCGTCCTGCCGGCCGGTACCGAGGTGACGGTGCGCAGCTCGAACGGGGACGTGCGGGCCAGCGGGCCGGTGGGGGACCTCGACCTGCGGTCGTCCAACGGGGACGTGGAGGCGGCGGACCTCACCGGTGACCTGACGGCGACGAGCAGCAACGGTGACGTGGACGTGACACGGGTGGCCGGTGACGTGGACGTCGAGTCCTCGAACGGTCGGGTCGACGTCGTCGAGGTCGGTGGCGGGGCGGTCGCGGAGTCGAGCAACGGCGACGTCGAGGTGCGGGACGTGGGCGGGGACGCCGACGCCCGCTCGTCCAACGGTGACGTGGACGTGGCCGGCGCCGGTGGCGACGTCTTCGCGCGGACGTCCAACGGTGACGCGACGGTGGTCGGCGACGGCGAGGCGGTGGCGCTGACGATCGACACCTCGAACGGTGAGGAGATCATCGAGGGGCCGACCGACCCGGAGGCGCTGCGCACCGTGGAGATCCACAGCTCGAACGGGGACGTGGCCTACCTGGCGCCGTGACGGCCTCGATCGGCACTCCGGGCTTCGATCGGCACTTCCGAAGTGCCGATCGGAGCCCGGAGTGCCGAGCGAAACCGCTCAGAGGGCCGGCACGCGCACACCGAAGACCTCCCGCAGCGCGCGGTGTGCCGCGTGCCACCCGCCCATCCCGTGCACCCCGGGGCCGGGCGGCGTCGAGGCCGAGCAGAGATAGACCCCGCCCGCCTGGCGGTACGGGTTCCCGTGGGCCGTGGGCCGGGCGATCATCCGCCACAGCGCGGTGGTGCCACCGGCGATGTCGCCGTCGACCAGGTTCAGGTTGTGCTCGACCATCCGTGCCGCCGGCGTGCACCGGGAGGCGACGACGACGTCCCGCACGCCGGGGGCGAAGCGTTCGAGCTGGTCCAGGACGTCCTGCGTGACGTCCCGCGTGGACCCGGCCGGGACGTGCGCGTACGTCCACAGCGGGCGCAGGCCTCCGACGACGCGGCCCGGGTCGACGACGGCCGGGTCGCTGACCAGGCAGACCGGCTGCTCGGCGTGGCGCCCGGCGGCGACGGCCGCCTCGGCCCGCGCCATCTGGGCGCGCGTCCCGCCGACGTGCACCGTGCCGGCGCGGGCGACCTCGGGATCGGCCCACGGCACGGGACCGGACAGCACCAGGTCCACCTTCGCGGCGGCGTTGCCGCGCGGGAACCCGGCCAGGGCCCGACGGCGCGACGGCGCCACGTCGTCGCCCGCGACGCGCAGCAGGGCGGCCGGGTCCGTGTCGAACAGGTAGGCGCGCGCCGCGGGCAGGTCGGCGCGGGACCGGACCGCGTGCCCGGTGATCACCGTGCCCCCGTGAGCCTCGAGGTCGGTGCGCAGGGCCGTGACGATCGCGCCGGAACCGCCTCGCGGGATCGGCCAGCCGCCGTCGCACCCCCTCCCGTTGTGGGTATGAATTCGACCGTCCCGACCTGGGTCAGGACGGTCGAATTCATACCCACAACGGGAGGGGGTGGCGTGGCCGAGCGCACCGAGCAGCAGCGCCGTGCCCGCCGCGCCCAGCGACGGCACCGGTGCGATGGTGTGCGCGGCCACGCCGGTCAGCAGCGCCGCCGCCTCGGGCGTGCGGAACCGGGCGTCCCAGGCGCGGGTGCCCTGCTCGAGCACCCCGAGGCCGAAGCGCGCCGCCGCCCCGAGCGCACCGCCGTCGGACAGCCCCGGCGGGAGCGAACGCTTGTCACCCAGCCCGACGGCCACCACGGCCTCCCAGCGCGCGGCGAGCGGCCCCAGCAGCGACCGCCAGGCGCGGCCGTCCGGCCCCAGCCGCTCGACCGTCCGCTCCAGGTCCCGGTAGGCGATCCCGGCCCGTCCGTCCGGCAGCGGCTGCGCGTAGGAGACCTCGGGGGTGAGCAGCTCGACGCCGTGCGCCGCCAGGCCGAACGCGCGGAAGAACGGGGAGGCCCAGGCCATCGGGTGCACCGCGGAGCAGACGTCGTGCACAATGCCGTCCGCGAGCCCGAGATCCAGCGTGCGGGCACCGCCACCGGCCGTCGGCTGCGCCTCCAGCACCGTCACCGACAGCCCGGCACGTGCGAGCGTGACCGCGGCGGCCAGCCCGTTCGGGCCGGAGCCCACCACGACGGCGTCCTGCACGTGTCAGCCCCGCCCGGCCAGCGCGTCGCGCACCGCACCGCTGACCTCGGGTGCCAGGGTGCGGGCGAACGTCGCGCTGAGGTGGCCGTGGTCGAAGTACGCCGTCACGCCGCCGACCACCGGGTGGCAGACCTCGTCGCACATCAGGTCGTCGACGCTCGTGACGCTCACCAGTCCCGTGGTGTCGGCGCTCGCGGCCGCGGCGAGCGGGTCGGGCTCGAGCGCGGTGGCGGGCGGGGCGCCGCAGGCGTCCGGGTCGCCCGCGAACAGGGCCAGGCAGTCGGGGACGTTGCGCGGCATCGCGGGGGTGTCGCGCAGCACAACGACGGCGATCCCGGCGTCGGTGAACCTCGCCAGCGTCTCGCGGTAGGCGTCCTGGGCGACGGCCTCCTGGTCGGCCTCGGCGACCCCGGCCAGGGGCTGGTTGGTCCGGTCGGACAGCACCACGACGTCGTAGCCACCCTCCACGACGCTGTCCACCGCCCAGGCGTTGGTCGCCCGGCACGCCTCGGTGACACCCCCGCCGGGCAGCTCGATCGGCACGTCCACGGTGTAGCAGACGGACTGCAGGTAGGTGTCGAGCTGCCAGTCGTCGGTGCGGATCGCGTCCTCGAGCGCCGGCAGCCAGTGCCCGGCGTGCGAGTTGCCGACCAGGGCGATCCGCGCCGTCGGGCCGTCCGCGCCGTCACCCCCGTAGGTGCACGTGTTCCGCGTGGTGAACGGCGCGTTGTTCCAGCACCCGTCGGCGTACACGGCGGGCTTGTCCGCGACGGCGGCCTCGGGGGGCCAGATCAGGCCCGGGTCGCCGCAGGCGGGGTCGCGCACCACCGCCGCGCCGAGGCAGTCGCCGGCCTGCACGACGGCGGCCCGTGCGGCGGCGATCGTGGCCCGCTGGTCGGCGGTGGCGCGGTCCCCGACCACGACGGCGGTACCACCGACGCCCGCGACGCACAGCCCGAGCACGGCGAACGTCGCCGCGAGACGGCGGGTGAGCAGCGGGTGGAAGCGCAGACCCTGCTCGACGTAGCGGTGGGAGCCCGCGGCGAGCAGCAGGGTGGCGGCGAGGATCCCGACCATGGCGAGCGGGCCGAGGTCGCGGCCGAGCGCGAACGGGACGATCACCACGAGCGGCCAGTGCCACAGGTACACCGAGTACGACGTGTCGCCGAGCCACCGGACCGGTCGCCACCCCAGGATGCCGCCCGGGCCGGCGCGCAGCCGGTCCGCGTCGGCGGCGATCACCAGCAGCGCGCCGGTGGTCGGCAGCAGGGCGGCGTATCCCGGGAACGGCGTGGCCGCGTCGAACAGCAGCACGGCGGCGAGGATCATCGCCAGCCCGGCCCAGGCCGCCCCGACGCGCAGGACGGGGGCCGGGACCGGTGCGGCGCGGCGCGCGGTCCGCAGCGCGAGCAGGGCCGCCAGCAGACCACCGACCGCGAGCTCCCAGAACCGCGTGGTGGACACGAAGTAGGCGGCGGCGGGCTCCGCCCGGGTCAGCCACACCGACCACCCCAGCGACCCGAGGGCGACCGCACCGGTCAGCCCGACCGCCAGTGCCGCCGTCGTGCCCTCCGTGCCGGTCCCGCGCCCGGCCCGGCGCCGCGCCCGCAGGCCGGCCCAGGCGACGGCCGCGAGCAGCAGCGGCCACAGGAGGTAGAACTGCTCCTCGATGGACAGCGACCAGTAGTGCTGGACGGGGGAGTGGAGCTGGTCGGCGGCCAGGTAGTCCGTCTCGGAGTCCGCCAGCACCCAGTTCTCCACGTACAGCGCCGAGGCGAGCACCTCCCGGGCCACCTGGATCAGGGTGCTGACGGGCAACCAGACGGCGGACGCGACCAGGGTGACCAGGAGGACGAGGCTCGCCGCGGGGATGAGCCGCCGGATGCGCCGCGCCCAGAAGGCGAGCAGGTCACGTCCGCTGCTGATCGGACGGCGCAGCAGGTGGCTGGTGATGAGGAACCCGGAGACCACGAAGAACACGTCGACGCCGACGTACCCGCCCGTGACCGCGGCGGGCCACAGGTGGAAGCCGAGCACCGCGGCGACGGCGACGGCGCGCAGTCCCTGGATGTCGGTCCGTGGGGTCGGGGCTGCGTTCACGCGTCAGAGCATCCCACCCAGAGCGACGAGGGTCTCGCTGACCCCGGCGTCGACCTTGACGTCGGCCAGGGGGTCGCCGCGGGTCTCGCCGCGGTTCACGATGACGATCGGCTGGCCGGCCTTGGCAGCCCGGCGCACGAACCGGAGCCCGCTCATCACGGTCAGCGACGTGCCGGCCACGAGCAGGGCGTCGGCGGAGTCGACCAGGTCGTAGGCCTGCGCGACGCGGGCACGGGGCACGTTCTCGCCGAAGTAGACGATCTCGGGCTTGAGCACGCCGCCGCAGAACTCGCAGTCGGCGGGGTTGAAGTGGGAGGTGCGAGCGATGACGGCGTCCGCGTCCGGGGCGATCTCGATGTCGGCGACGGTGGTGCCGCCGTCGAGCACCGACTCCACGAAGCCCGGGTTGAGGGCGTCGAGGCGCTCGGCGAGGTGGGTGCGGGAGATGGTGCGCCCGCACTGCAGGCAGACGACGGAGTCGTAGCGTCCGTGCAGGTCGATGACGGTGCGCGAGCCGGCGTCCTCGTGCAGCAGGTCGACATTCTGGGTGATGACGCCGCGCACGACCCCGCGCTGCTCGAGCTCGGCCAGGACGCGGTGGCCCGCGTTGGGGTGGGTGCGGTCGACGTGCTGCCAGCCGACGTGGTTGCGGGCCCAGTAGTGGCGGCGGAAGTCGGCGTCCCCGACGAACTGCTGGTACGTCATCGGGTTGCGCGGCGGGGAGTCCGGGCTGCGGTAGTCGGGGATGCCGGAGTCGGTGGAGATGCCCGCGCCGGTCAGGACGGTGAGGGTGCGGCCGGCCAGGACGCGGGCGGCGTCGTCGACCGTGCCGTGGTGGATCACGGCGTCCGGCGGCAGCTCCCAGCGGCGGTCCTGGTAGGTGGGGGCCAGCGGGCGGGCGGTCGGTTGCACCCATCGAGCGTACGACGGCGGTGCGGCGGCCGCCGTCGTGCCGGGCGTTGCGCTCGCCACCCCGCTCGCTCGATGGCCCGGGGTGTCTTGACGGACCAATGGGAATGCGATTACCGTACGTGGGAAACCGGTTTCTCGGGTGGTCGACGCCGAACGCCCGTATCTCGACGAGGAGATCCATGACACCGACAGGCAAGCGCATCCGCACGTCGTTGGCCGCCCTCGCGGCCGCGGCGCTGACGGTCACCGGCGCCACGGCCGCCGTGGCGGTCGGCCCGGAGACGGCACTGAACGCGAACGATCTCGCCCCGGGCGACTACACGGCGGTGACGGACACCGGCACCGACTTCACGATCTACGCCGACGAGTCCAAGAAGGTCACCGTCGACGACACCGACCGCATCTCCGACCGCGGCGACGTCTTCACCCAGCGGATCAAGCTCAACGGCTCCGGCGACGCCGACCGCCGGTCCCTGCACTTCAGCGTCGGTGCCGACCAGGTACCCACCGAGGTCGTCGTCAACGCCCGCTCCAGCAGCGGCAGCAGCGACCGCGCGCTCGCGCTGTACGACGCGACCGGCGAGATCGCCCGCGTCGACGCGCTCGCCGACGACGAGGGCACCCCCGTGGTGACCTCCACCCTCGACATCGACACCGCCGGTGACTACTACCTCGCCTCCCCGAGCTCCGGCGTCAACGTCTTCTCCGCCCAGCTCGGCGCCGTCGACGACGCCGGCCGGGGCCCGTGGGCCGACGTCGCCGCTCCGACCGTCGACTCCGTCGTCGTCGATGCCGACGACCCGGCGCAGCTCGACGTGAGCTACACCGGGCTGCTCGGCCCCGACGGCGGTGACGTCGTCGCCGCGACGCTGTACGACGCCGCCGGTGCGGTGGCCGACCGGACGCTCGGCGCGGCCGACGGCGCCTCGGGCACCCTGTCCCTGACCCCGCCCGCCTCCGGCGACTACGAGGTCGAGGTGCAGATCACCCGCTACGGCGAGGCCGACGCGCTCGTGTCCGAGCGGGTGTCCACCGGCTCGTTCTCCCTGCCCCTGGTGGGCCCCGAGGTCACCGGCGCGCTGACCTCCGCCGTCGCGGGCGGCCAGGCCACCGTCACGCTCGAGTGGTCCGCCACGCCCGAGGCCGAGACCTACGCGGTCGAGACCGGCCAGGGCGGGACGTTCACGACGGCGCTCGACGGCGTCACCGGCACCACGGCCGACGTCACCGGGCTCACCCCCGGAGAGACCTACCAGGTGCGCGTCGTGGCCCACCGCGGCAGCGACAGCGCGACCGGCCCGGTGGCCGACGTCGACGTCGCGACCTCCGTGGAGCGGTGGCAGATCGCCGACCTCGGCGCCAACGCGAACTCCGGCGGTGCGGTGACCGACAACGGCGACGGGACCATCACGTTCGACGCCAAGGAGAGCTCGACCAAGTTCGCCACCTCCGAGGACGGCTTCCAGTACTACTACACGGCGATCGACCCGGAGACGGAGAACTTCACGCTGACCGCCACGTTCCACGTGGACGACGCCTCGACCAAGGACAACCAGTCCGGGTTCGGCGTCATCGCCGTCGACGACCTGGTCGCCGGATCCGGCTCCGACCGGTACTTCAACTCCGCCGGAGCGCTCATCACCCGCTACGGGGAGGGGACGGACAGCGTGCAGGACGGTGCTCCGGGAGCGCGGTTCGTGCAGGGCTACACCGGCGCCACGGACGACAACACCGCCGGCTCGCGCGACAGCAGCGACTCCGAGCTGTTCGACCCGGAGTACCGCTCCGAGATCACCTCCGGCCCCAAGTTCGCCGAGGGTGACGTCTACGAGCTCACCCTGCGCAAGTCCAACACCGGGTTCCACGCCATCTGGCGGGACGCCCCCGGCGGTGAGCCGATCGAGGTCATCCAGTACGACCCCGACATGCTGCTGCAGCAGAACTCCGAGGTCTTCTACGTCGGCATGGCCGCGGCCCGCAAGATCGTCGTGACCGTCACCGACTGGGACTTCACCACGATCGCCCCGGAGGACGACGAGGAGGCGCAGGAACCGCCCACCGAGTACGTGCCGACGAACCTGTCGGTGGACGTCACCTCGACGACGCCGGAGCGGCAGCTCGACATCCCGCTGGTGGCCGACTTCTACGGCACCGGGCAGATCCTCGACGCCGCGGGCGACGTCGTCGTCGACGGCCTGGAGCTGGCCCCGGGCGAGCAGGCGCTCGGCACCGTGGACCTGGAGCCCGGGGAGAACCGCTTCACGGCCCGGGCGACGCCGGAGGGCGACCAGCCGCAGCTCGGCGAGTACGAGGAGCTCGAGTCGTTCGACCCGGTCGACGTCCCGGTGACCGTCACCGTCGACTCCTACGGTGAGCCGGGCGAGTCCCTCTGGGTCGCCCCGGACGGCAGCCCTGACGGGGCCGGCACGCAGGCGGACCCGCTCGACCTGCACACGGCCGTCGGGTACGCGCAGGCCGGTCAGCAGATCGTGCTGGCCGACGGCACGTACACCCCGCAGCGCCGCATCGTGGCCGAGCGGGGCCGTGACGGCACCGCGGACGCCCCGATCACGCTGATGTCCGAGCCCGGCAGCCGTGCCGTGCTGGACCTGTCGGAGTCCGACGGCGGGCTCGTGCTCCGTGGTGACTGGTGGCACGTCTACGACCTGGAGATCACCGGTTCCGGCGACAAGGAGAAGCCGATGCTGATCCAGGGGAACCACAACGTGGTCGAGCGCGTCGAGTCGCACCACAACCTCGACACCGGGTTCCAGATCTCCGGGTCGCAGAACGAGCCGCCGTCGATGTGGCCGTCGGACAACACCATCCTGTCCTCCGTGTCGCACCACAACGCCGACCCGGGTGGGAACGACGCCGACGGGTTCGGCGTGAAGCTCACCGTCGGTGAGGGCAACGTGCTGCGGTACAACATCGCCCACCACAACATCGACGACGGCTGGGACCTGTACGCCAAGTCGACCACGGGACCCATCGGCACCGTGGTGATCGAGGACTCCGTCGCGTACGACAACGGGTTCCTCGACGACGGCTCGGGCCGCACCGGCGAGGGCAACGGGTTCAAGCTGGGCGGCGAGTCCATGCCGGGCGACCACCTGCTGCGCAACGCGGTCAGCTTCGGCAACCTCGGCACGGGCGCGACGTCGAACTCCGGTCCGGACGTCCGGCTGGACGGCGTGACCTCCGTGGGCAACGACCGGGGCGTCCGGCTGGAGACCAACGCGAGCTCCACCGCCTACGAGGCCTCCGGCGTCATCTCCTGGCAGAACCCGGCCGAGGACGTGCTCGGTCTGAAGCAGGACGACACGTCGCTGCTGACCGACCCGTCGAACTACTTCGACGGCACGACGGCGGACGCCTCCGACGGGCGTCCGGCCTCGGTGGGCGCCGACTGGTTCGTCTCGACGGACACCTCGACCACGATGCCGGAGATCGCCGCGGACGGGTCGATCGACATGCACGGCCTGTACGAGCTGACGGACGTCGCGCCGTCGGACACGGGGGCGCGCCTGACGGCCAACCCCGACCCGACCGTCATCGAGCTGCTGCCCGAGGTCCAGGCGCCGCTGGAGAACACCGTGGCGCCGTCGATCTCCGGCGACGCCGTCAAGGGTTCGCGCCTGTCGGCGGACCCGGGCGAGTGGTCGGCCGAGGCCGAGTACTCCTACCGGTGGCTGCGCGACGGCGAGCCGATCGAGAAGAAGGGTGGCTCGGCGTCGTACAAGGTCAAGCGGGCCGACGTCGGGCACGAGCTGTCCGTCGAGGTCACCGCGGTGGCCGACGGCGGGGAGCCGGTCGTGGCGGTCTCCGACCCGGTGACCGTGCAGGACAAGGGCCACCACCACGGTGGATGGGTCCGCGACCTGGTCGACCATGTCCTCGACTGGCTCGCGCGGCTGTTCGGCGGTCGCTGACCGCTGGTCGCGAGGTAGGCCAGAACCTGCCGAGGTAGGGCCCGGTCCGGCCAGGTAGGCCAGGTCGCGCCGAGGTAGGCCACGGCGGCCGCGAGGTAGGCCACGGCGGCCGCGAGGTAGACAAGATCCCGGTGAGGTAGCACTTTTCAGGTGCTACCTCACCGGGATCTTGCCTACCTCGGCGGTTGTTGGCCTACGTGGGCGGGCGGTGGCCTACGCGGCCGGGCGGTGGCCTACGCGGCCGGGCGGTGGCCTACGTGGGCGGGGGTTGGCCTACCTCGCGGTCAGGTGCCCGTGGACTCGTCGGTGGTGGTGCCCGACGGCGGCTGGACGCCGTCCGGCAGCTCGCCGGCACCCGGCATCTCGCCGTCCGCCGGGGGCTGGCCGCCACCCCGGCCACCGCCCATGCCGCCCATCGACGACGCCGGAGCGTCCTCGGCGGTCACGGTGCCGACGGACTCTCCGTCCACGGTGACCGTGTAGCTCTCGCCGGAGGTGATGCCGTCCGCGGTGATCGCGACCGCCGCGTCCGAGCCGACCACCCCGGAGGCGACGACCGTGCCGTCGGCGGAGGTGACCTCGACCGTGCTGCCCGCCGGGAAGGTGTCCTCGAGCACGACCCAGCCGTGGGTGCTGTCCAGCGAACCCGTGGAGGCGTTCCCGACGGCGAGGATCGTGCCGCCGGAGACGGTGGTGGTGCCGTTGGCGTCGAGCGCGCCGTCGCCGCCGCCTCCCGAGGATCCCTCGACGACGATCGTGCCGCCGGTGATCTCGATGACGCCGTTGGAGTCGAAGCCGTCGGCGCCGGCCACCGCGCTCACGGTGCCGCCCGTGATCGTCAGCGACGCGCCCTCCTGCACGGCCATGTCGCCGCCGCCACCACCGCCGGGTCCGCCGCTACCGGGGCCGGCCCACTCCTCGGTGGTGCCGCCGTCGGCCTCGGTGCCGTCCTCGGAACCGGCGGCCCCGGCGTCCTCGGAGGGCGTGGAACCGTCGGTGGACTCTGTCGAGTCGTCCTCGGCCTCCTTGACGGTCGCGTTGAACCCGTCGTCGTTCGCGGTGACGTCCACCGCGCCGTCGGAGACGACGATGACGGCGGCCTCGAGACCCTCCTCGGACTCGGTGACGGTCACGTCCCCGCCGGCGATCGCGATGTCGGTGAAGGCCTGCGCCCCGTCGTCACCCGCGGCGACCGTCACCTCGCCGTCGAGCACCGCGATGTAGCCGGCCGTGGCGTCGGAGTCGTTGTCCGACTTGAGTCCGTCGCCGCCGGAGGTCACGTCCACCGTGCCGCCGGTCACCACGAGGTAGTCCTTGCCACGGATGCCGTCGTCGACGGCGGTGACGGTGATGTCCCCGCCGGTGATGGCGAGCCCGTCCTTGCCGGTGATCCCGTCGTTGGCGTTGCCGACCACCTCGAGGGCGCCGGAACCCGAGATCGCCATGTCGGCGGTGGAGTAGAGCGCCGCGTTGGCAGGGTTGTCCGTGTCGGTGGAGGCGTCGGCATACTCCGAGGCGTCCTCCAGCCGGTTGGTCGAGCCGTCGGCCAGCACCACGGACACCTGATCGGCGTCCTGGACGTCGATCGCCGCGCCGGTGCCCGAGGTGATGTCGGCGCCGTCGAGCACGAGCCGCACCACGCCGTCGTCGGGGGACTCCACGACGACCTGCCCGGCGAGCGTGCCGGACAGCCGGTAGGTGCCCGGCGCGGTGAGGGTGACGGTGTCGCCGTCGACCTCCACGCCGTCGGCAGTGGTGGGCGAGTCGAGGTCGATCGCGACCTCGTCCGCCTCGTCCCAGGTGCCGTCGGCGATCGCGACGGTCTCGGATGCGTCGAGGTTCTCGGCGAGCACCTCGGCGGCGGTCATGCCGGAGCTGGAGGTCGCGGAGACCTCAGCGGTGCCCGACGAGGACGCCGAGCTCTCGGTCGACGCCGCGGCGTCGTCCTCCAGGACGCTGCACGCGCCGAGAGCGCCGACGGCGAGGGCGCCGGAGGCCACCAGCGCGACGGTCTTCATGCGGGCCGAGCGGGCCGAGCGGGCCCAGCGGGGCAGCTTCTCCGGGTTCATGATCAGAGTCCTTCCGGTCGGGCGGTCAGGCGCTCGCGGCGGAGGCGGCGCCAGGGGTGGTCGGGCAGGTCGGGCCGGAGCACGGCGAGCCCGGTCGCGTACTTGGAGATGCGGTCGGGGCGGTGCCCCGAGCGCCACAGCAGGCGGTCGGCGGACGACGGCGTGGTGCCCGCCTTGGTCTCGACGACGACGAGGTCGCCGACGTCCGCGGTGGGGTGCGTCCCGCCGTCGTGCCCGGGCGCCGGCCGCCAGGTCAGCGCGGTGTCGAGGGTGACGCGCGCGTCGGGCAGCAGCAGCGTGGTGCGGCGGTAGTGCGAGCTGAGGACGGGGACCAGGTCCGACGACGCCGGTGCGGCCGTCAGGCGTGCGGCGGCCAGCCGGTCGTCGACGAACTCGGCGTCGTCGTCGCACAGGGCGACCGTCGCCGGGTGGGCGGGACGGCGTTCCTTGACGGTGACGCCGCGGGCGGCCCGGGTCTTGACCTCCAGGAACGTGCCGCCGGTGTCGACGTAGGTCCGGGTGCGGACCTTGAACCGCCGCCGACGGCGCCGCGCGGCCTGGTGGAACGTCAGCAGGTCGGGGGTGTCGAGGTAGGTGGAGGCGTAGGTGAACGTGCGCCGGCCGTCGATCTCGAGCACGCGGCCGGCGGGGTCCAGGGCGGCGAGCAGCGAGGCCACCTCGGCGGGGGTGAGCACGTACTTGCGGTCCACGCGGGTCTGCAGGGCGGCGCGCCGGTCGAGCTCGGCGAGGCCGATCGGAGCCAGGTCCGCGAGGCCGTCGGCGACGGCCCTCGCGGCGTCGGCCGCGGTGACGCCTTCCGGCACGGGGTGTCGGGGTACGGCGAGGGCGCTCATCGGGCCACCGCCTCCATCGTGGGAGCCGGTGCCGGCGTCGTGCCCGGTGCGGGGGCACGGCGGTGGACCCGGTAGCGGACCTCGACGGCGGTGGTGTCGTTGGCGAGGTCGAGGCGCTGCACCGCGACGCTGTGGACACGGCCGCCGAGGAGCTGCTCGAGGTAGTGCGTCAGGGCGTGCTCGTCGGTGAACGCGCGGTCGACGACGACCCGCTGCGTGCGGTGCCGGGCGAAGAGCCGCGGGTGGTCGGCGACGGCCAGCACCACGAGGACCAGCGCCATACCGGCCACGGCGAGCCAGCCCACGGAGGTGCCGAGTCCGCCGAGGAGCCCGAGCGCCAGGGCCGCGAAGTAGTAGGCGACCTCGTGCTGGCTGAGCTCGTCGGAGCGGAGCCGGATGATCGACAGCACGCCGAACAGGCCGAGGCCGAGGCCGGCGGCGACGCTGCTCTGGGCCAGCACGGCGGAGACGGCGAGGACACCCACGTTCACGCCGAGGTAGGCCACGACGAGGTCGCGGCGGCGGTGGCGGGGGAAGTAGAGGGCGAACGTGAGGATCGAGACCGCGACGGCGTCGATCGTGAAGAGGAGTGCGGGTGTCATCGGGGCTCCCGTGTCGGGGGTCCGGCTGGGCCGGCTGTCGGTACGTCACTTAGTGGACACCGTCAGTTCATGGAGGCCCTGGGACGGGCCTGAAGAGCCGCTGGGAGCGCTGGGGGCCCGCTGGGAAGCGCCTTCACGGGCGTCGGGCGCCGCCTCGACGGATCCACGGTGCCCTCTGGTGCCCGGCCGTCCCTGGCGCTAATGTGCAGGAAACCGAACAAACCCGGTTCCGGGCCCGACCCGGAGGAAGCAGCGAGGCTCCCATGAGACAGCGCACGTCCCGCCGATCACCCGTCCTGCGCACCCTGACCGCCACGACCACCGCCGTCGGGCTCGCCGCCGGCGCGCTCGCCGTCGCACCGGCCGCCGTCGCCGCCAAACCCGCACCCGCGGCACCCGACGGCTCGTCCACGCACGACGCCGACGGCGTCAACGGCTACACCACGCTCGGCTACTTCCCCGCCTGGGCGAACGGCGACGGGCACGACTACGAGGTCGCCGACCTCGTCACGACCAGCGCCGCCGCCGACCTCACGCACCTCACCTACGCGTTCGGCAACGTCACCAGCGACCTCGTGTGCGACATCAGCGACGCTGTCACGCCCGACGACGGCGTCGACCCCGGCCAGCCCGAGGGCGACCCCGAGAACGACTACCTGCGCCTCGTCGGCGCCGAAGACTCCGTGGACGGCGTCGCCGACGTCGAGGGGCAGGCGCTCGCCGGCAACTTCAATCAGCTCCGCAAGCTCAAGGAGATCTACCCGGACCTGAAGATCATGGTCTCGCTGGGCGGGTGGACCTGGTCGGACAACTTCTCCGAGGCGGCGTCGACCGCCGAGGGGCGCGAGCGGCTCGTCGACTCCTGCCTGGACGTCTACCTGGACGGCAACCTGCCGGTGTACGGCGACCAGGGCGGCGACGGCGTCGCCGCCGGGATCTTCGACGGGTTCGACATCGACTGGGAGTGGCCCGCCGCCACCGGTGAGCACGCCTCGCCGAACCCCGACGTCGACCAGGCGAACTTCCTCGACCTCATGGAGCTGTTCCGGCAGAAGCTCGACGAGCGCGCCGCCGCCGACGGCGAGGACTACCTGCTGACCGGGTTCGCCCCCGCCGGCTGGGCACCGCGCACGCAGGGCGGCTGGGTCGACCCGCGGCTGGCCGCCGTCGTCGACTTCCTCAACATCCAGGGGTATGACTACCACGGCACCTGGGTCGCGAACCGCACCGGGCACCAGGGCAACCTGCACCCCTACTCCTGGCCCGACGCCCCCGACCAGGACGCCAACTGGGGTCTCGCCGCCGACGGGCTGCTCGGCGCCTACCGCGCCGCAGGCTACCGCGACGAGCAGATCGTGCTGGGACTGGCCGCCTACGGGCAGGGCTGGTCCGGCGTCGACGACCCCACGCCCGGGGCGCCCGCCGAGGCGGCGATCGGCGTGAAGAACTACTCCGAGCTGCACGCCCTCGGCCAGGAGTACTACGACGCCGAGGCCGTGGCCGCCTACCGGTGGGACGGCGACCAGTGGTGGAGCCTCGACACCCCGCGGTCCGTGACCGCCAAGGCCGAGTGGCTCGCCGAGAACGGGTACGGCGGCGCCTACTTCTGGGACATCGCCGGGGACTACCGCAACGAGCTCGGCGGGGCGCTCGCGGACACGTTCCGCGCTGCGGCTCCGGGACCGCGCGTCGACGGCGAGGGCGCGGCGCCCTGGTACGCCACCGGCGTCTACACCTCCGGCGACGTCGTGTCCCACGACGGCATCGAGTACCGGGCGAAGTGGTGGACCCGGAACCAGGAGCCCGGGGCGTCCACGTACGGGCCGTGGCGAGCGATCGGCGAGCACGGTGACAACCCGGTGGGCCCCGAGCAGTGCGGCGCCGCGTTCGACGCGTCGGCCACCTACACCTCCGGCGACGTCGTCTCCCGGGCCGGCGTGAACCACACCGCGATGTGGTGGACCCGCGGCGAGGTGCCCGGGACGTCGGTCACCGGGGCGTGGGACGCGGGGCTGCCCTGCGTCTGACGTGTGTGCGGCCCGCGCGGCCTGACCGCGCGCTCCGCCGTACCTCACAGGGACGACGGCGGGGCGCGCGGTCCGGCCACGGGGACCGACCGCCGAGGTGACGGACGTCGCAGCGGACCGGATTTCGTCCGAGCGCGCACCTTCGGTATCCTCGGTGGGCCGGTTCATCCGGCGAGGTAGCGTGTCCGAGCGGCCGAAGGTGCAGCACTCGAAATGCTGTGTGGTGTCAAAGCCACCGTGGGTTCAAATCCCACCGCTACCGCCACCCGAAGGGCCCCACCCGCAGAATCCTGCGGGTGGGGCCCTTCGTCGTTCCCCGTACTCCGTTTTCACTTCCGGGATGCCCGACGCCGCAGCCTGGGTGACGAGTTGATCGATCACCGTCCGCAGGTCAGGGGCCACGTGGGTCCGCTTCACGTAGTGCCGCACCGTGGTGCCCTCGTCGGCGTGACCGAGCAGCGCGGTCGCGTTGGCGATAGTGGTCGAGTTGGCGATCTGGGTGGCGACGGTGCGGCGGAAGTCGTGCGGCGTGACCTTGGTGCCAATGGCGGCCTGGGCGTCGCGGAGCTGGTCGCGGATCCGGCTCGGCGACCGAGGTGTCGCGTTGGTCGTCGGGAACACGAGGTCCTCCGGCCCGCCGTCGAGCCCGAGGTCCAGCGACTCGGTGACGGCCGCGACGACGAAGTCCGGCAGCGTGATGGTGCGGCGCGACGTGTCCGACTTGGGTTTGGGCTGCCGGAGCAGCCGGCCCTCGACCCGGACGATGGTGCCCGTGACGGTGAGCGTCGGGATCGCGGCGTCGAGGGCGAGGTCCGCCTCCCGCAGCGCCAGGCACTCGCCGATCCGCAGGCCCGTGCCGAGCATCGTGTCCACGATCTGCGGCAGCAGCGTGATGTTCCGCCGACCGCGGGGTAGCGCGGGACGGTCCTCCCACTCCCGCACGGCCTTGCGCAGCAAGGCGATGTCCTCCAACCCGAGGGCACGGACCTCGTCACGTCGCGGCTTGCGCACCGTCACGGCGTCCCGCACCGGGTTGAGCGTTACGGCGGCGCGTTAAGTGCAACAAGCTCGGGGCCGGCAGGGATGCGTCCACGAGCATTGGCAGCAAGCCTGAGCATAAGGCTACGGGTGCTCCAATCCTTCGGATCGATTGAGTCGATCACAAGGGCAAGGTCGTCTCGCGCGGACGGATCGCGAACAACGTCATCCAACCTCTGAGCCTCGTCCCTGATATGCCCACCAGCGACCCGATGCAACGCGCCGGACTCGCCGTAACGGATTGCGACGACCGTTGCGAATGTCTTGAGCAATTCGACAACGGGTGCTTTGGTCGCAGCATCTCTTGGCAGGACGCTTCCTAGAGTCGTCAGGTCCAGGCTCTCACCCTTAACAGGAACGGGATCGACGGCATCCGGGTCTAGGCGCGAACGCAATTGGCGCGCCCGAACGGGCAAGGGCCCGACGTGTTGGCTCATGGCGATGGCAACGCGCGATGCGGTCGCACGGGAGGAAGGATCGGCGACGAGGGAGGACTCCAGGGCGCGAATAGTCAACGGACGTGTCTCGTCGTTGTCGGCGTCCACCAGGACGCGTGCGAGTTGAGAGGTGTCAAGCGGGGCGCACCGGAGAGCTTCGAGAGCGTGTTGGACCAGTAGAGATCGAAACCTAGGCGCGCTGGCTGCGACGTCGTCGTCGAGGAGCGCAGTGGCGAGTCTTGGCCCTTCGGGAACGAGTTGGGCGAGTAGGTCGCTCAGATCAAGGGCGCGCATCGTCGAGAGGATCTCGCTGCGCAGGTGCTCTCTATCGCGGAAAACCGCGCCGGTCGCGAGTAGCCATACGTTGCGCCAGTGTGAGGAAGGCGCAGCCACGCGGAGGCGTTCCACGACTTGCTGGTCGCTGCCGCGCACGAGGGCGCGGGCCGCCATGTACTCCTGCAGGCTACGCACCTCGAAGCCGACACGTTGTCCAGCGCCTCGCGGTACGAGCATCACAAGCCGGTCTCTGGTAGCGCGGAGGATTTGCTCGCACAGCCTTTCGGCGTCGGCTCCGATGTTGCCCTCGCTGGCCAAGCGGTCGAGGACGACCCGGCGCAACTGCTGCTCCGGGAGGCTAGCTTCGGCGTCGCCGTCCTGTTCGGAAAGGACCTGCAATAGAAAACCGGCCTGTTCGTGGATGGCGCGAACGTCCGCGGCGTGCTGCTCAAGTAGGCGCGCTAATGGCCCGGACTTGCCGGTCTCGCGCTTGTAGATGGTGAGGAAGTACGCCTCGAAGAGCCCGTGGCGGTCCTGAGGTGGGCGCTGACGACCCTCGAGTAGCAGGGACATGATCGTGACCTGGAGGGGCGTGCGCATGAGCCGCGCAGTCACCGATTCATCGGCTGCTGCCTGCACCCGCCGGACGACCGCCTCCCGCAACTCGATGTCGTCCTCGTGGCGGGCCCGCGCGAGATCACCGGCATACTCCACGGCTTGAGGTGGTTCGAAGTCGTGTAAAGCAACTTTCGCAAAGTCGTTGGCTCGGAACTCGTCGCCGTAGCCCTGGGGGCGGGTAGTTGCGATGACCAGCAGGTCGGCGTCGACGGTGTGCGCCTCCTCTAGAAAATCTCCGAGACGATCCATCAGTTCATCACGTGCTGTCGCTGATGCGACTTCATCGAGACCGTCCAAAATCAGCAGCCACGGCCAGCGACGAAGCCAATCCTTGAGTGCACGAGGGGTGATGGTGTCCGCGAGGTGCTTGGAAATCTGGCTGGCAAGCCAACGCAGCAATCCGATGTCCTGCCCCCCGGAAATCTCATCGGCGTACTCAGCCAGATCCACACGAACGGGCCAGCGGTTCAACCGCGGCGCAGGAATGCCCAGTTTACGTAACCGCGCGAGTGTCTCGTCCCGCACCTCCGCTGCTTTTCCCGTTAGGCGTTCTCCGTCGCCGAGCATCACGGCCCGGTAGACCTGCGACAGGAACAACCCAATTGTCGTCTTCCCATGGCCCGGCCCCCCGATGACGAGAAGGTGAGGTTGACCCGGCGGGCGGAGCGAAGGCCGCAACACCATGTCACCGTGGGCAAGAATGTATGCAAACGCTTTTACGTGATCAAGAATTGCGTTGCCCGAGACGAACGCTGGCACGTCGACTACGACCTGGGACAACCTCAATGCCCGGGAGTCCGCCTGGTCACCAGCTTCGGTCAGCCGCAGCCTGTTTTCGCTGGTAAGGCGCATCGTTGCGTGCTCGGTGAGAGTCTCGGCAAGGTCGGTCACCGCCTCACCGAGCAGATCTACGAGGCGAGCCAGGACATCGCCAGTGAGCAAGTAGCCGAGGTAGTTCTGGCGGACGTCAACCGCGTTGTCGAGTTGGGTGCACACGTCGTCGTAGGCCCACACGTCGCACCGCTTGATCCCTAGGTCGGCATACTCCTTAACAAGCTTGTCGAACTTGTCTCTGGTGCCTGCCTGGTGAACCGGTGTCAGGACGACGTTAGTGACGAAGAGTAGGTGCTCAGGTATGCGCATCGTGTGGTCCTTCTTGCGCTCTCGCCATCCGCCGAGCTCCTGCCGCACCTGAGCCAAGAACCAATTACCGTCCGCGCCTGTGCCCTGCGTGCGAGCACGGTACTTCGCCTGCAGGACCAGATACGCTGTCACCGGCCCCGATGGAGTCGGGATTGGTCCCTCGTAGGTCAGCTCACGACCGCCGTCACGGCCCGCTCCGTAGACCTTGACGTGGGCGCCGAGGCGATGGGCCGCTAGTGCTTGGGCCATACGCTCGAACTCGGTGGTGCCGAGCCGGGTCAGGTCGTAGTCCGTCACCACGCCATTGTGGCTGCTGACCCACGATGGATGCTAGGGGACCCACTGCCCGCGCCGCCGCTGGGGGACGCACCTTTGCCTGGCCAGCCGCGCCCTCGCCTGACGAATCAGGGTTCACCCGGACGCGAGCATGACCGCCGCAGCGTCGTTCCCTAGACTCGGAATCGTGACGACCATCGATGGGAGCCTGGAGAACTGGGTAGACGTCAGGCGCGACGGTGACTGGCCGACGCTCATCCTCGGCAACGGTGCGAGCATGAGCGTATGGCCGGACTTTGGGTATGACAGTCTGTTCGAAAAGGCCACGCTAAGCGACGAGGCCCGACTGGTCTTCGAGCATGTCGGCACAAACTTTGAAGCAGCGCTGGAGTACATCCACCACGCAAAGGTGGTTCTGCAAGCGCTCGGCCTGTCAGTCGACGAAACAATCGCCCTGTACGGCGGCGTTCGAGATGGCCTGTTCAACGCTGTCAATGAAGTGCATATGGATTGGTCATGGATGGACGACTATCGCGCCGTAGCGATTGCGGAGGAAGTCAATCAGCACTCGTCCGTATTTACAACGAACTACGATCTTCTCCTATACTGGGCTATTATGAAGAGTGAGCGGGCGCAGGGAACGACGGACCTGTTCTCTGGACAGGACGAACTCAGATTCAACCCTGGCTTGTTCGCCCGGACTACTTTCTACTACCTTCATGGAGCAATTCACCTGTGGCAGGACGACGAGGGAAGAAATGGGAAGTGGGCAAACCGGGACGGCCGCAGTCTTCGCCAGATCGTGTCACGCTACAGCCCAGACTCCGACGTCAGACCGCTGTTCGTTTCAGAGGGCACATCTGAAGAGAAGTTACGGACCATACGCCGCTCGCCCTACCTGAGTCACTGCCTCGACAGGCTAGCTAGCGACATTAGCGACGCTGTCGTGTTTGGGAATTCTCTATCTCTCCAGGACGAGCACATACGTGATGCGCTCAAGAACCGACCGCGGGCCGGACGACGTATCGCTTTCTCGGTTCTGCCAAGCATCGACGAGGCTGTCGCGCATCGCAAAGCTGAACTTTGCGATCAGTTTCGCGGATTCAATCTCCGCTTCTTTGATGCCTCGACGCATCCGCTCGGCGACATTTCGCTAAGAGTGACGCTGGCGAGTTTCGGCACGTTCCCTTCGGCGCGCACGTAGGCAATTGCAGAGGCTAACCGCGCATAGCGACGATCAAACCGACTTGAACGCCGTCCGCCAGAGCCCTCGATCACATGGATGGCGAGCAGCTCCTGATACACGAGTGTCAAGAAGGTCCAGAGACAGGACAATGTCGACCGACGTCGTGCGGTGAGGACTTTCTGTACTGACTCAAGCGCGCGGCTCCGCCGCGCGTAGAGCAGTCGTTCGGTCCGGGCCCCGCGCTCCGCTCGCAGGCTCGCTGCGCGCACCCCACCCGAACGACTGCCCTGGCGCGTGACGGAGGGCGGGCCCGATGTTCTGGAGCCCGCCCTCGATGGTCCTCGTTTCAGCCCTGCCGACGCTACGTCGATGCTCTCCCACACCTACGTTCCGTCCTGCGGTCCTCCGCGACGCCGGCGCCGGCGCCTGAGCAGGTCGCCAGGCACGTCGGACGAGGTATGCGCGACTACTCGGACGTCGCTGGGGAGCGCGCGGAGCTCGCGGAGGTCCGTATGGACGACGGCCTTGAGGCGGCTTCGCCAGGTGCCAGGGTCAGGTTCACCGCGTCGGCGCGCATGACGCCCGATGTGCGGTTGGTCATCGCCTGGCATGGTGAGATCGTAGGGCGCCGTGCCGCACCGTGGCTCGGTGACCGGCCTCGCACCGTTCGCCGACACGGCGGCCGAGTGACGTCAGGGCGCCTCGCCCGTGTCAGAGGGGATCGCCGCACGCGAGGCGTGGAGCCACTCGTCAAGGCGCGGCGCTTCCTCCCAAAGTTCGTACAGCTCAGACTCCTTGCTTCCGGCCAACGCACGATCAATCTGAGCGCGGGTCCATGCGACTCGCTCGGCAGTGACGTGGCCCGCGAAGGTTGCGAGGTCGAACCCCTCCGGGGCCTCGGCGCCTGGCTCACCACGAACCGCCCGGATGAGCGCCCCAAGGGCGATCGCGAACACGCCGCCAACGTAGCCAAGGTACTCAGGATCGTCGAATGCCCACTGAAGGTCATCGAAGGCGAACTCTGGCGACGCGATCTCATCAAGGAGGTCCATGGCATCGTCATTGTCAAAGGGTCCGGTGTTCCATGTTCCCACGGTGGCGATGCTAGCGAAGTTGCTACCGCGAATGACCGGCCATGGCAGCGGAAGTGGCGCCGGCTTTCGCTCCGGCCCTGCACCGATCGCCGAGCATCCGGTCGGCTCCGGCCCGCGTCAAGGGCGCCTGCGGCGTCGCTGCGCGATGGCCTGCGGCCACCCTTGACCCGGACCTCCACCGACCTCCGGTGCTCCGCTATTGGTACGGCGCCTCGGAGTGTCCCCGCCTGGCGGCCCGCCATCGCGGTCACCGCGACGAGCAGGACGGGAACGTCACGGAAGGGTGATGCGTCCGGTCGGGGTGAGGAGGGCGTCTTCGCCGGGTTCGTGCTCGACGTCGTAGCACGGTGGGTCAGGATGGGCGGCCCGGCACTTGGCGACGGGGACCGACACGTCAGCCACCCGCTGGTAGATCGAGGGGCCGCCAGTCCAGACGACATACTGGACGGAATCGCCGTAGGTGAAGCGCGACTCCACGATGACTTGCCGTTCGGGTGCTCGGTCGAGTTCGAGGAAGTCGTACTGGGGGGCGTGGTATGCGGCCGCGAAGTACATGATCAGGCCGATGATCAGGCAGAGCGCCCCGTAGAGCAGACTGGCCACCGCTGCGGGCCGCGTTCCTCGCTGCGGCAGGAGGCCCATCGACCGGCCGGCGATTCCGCCGATGCCCAGCATGACAAGGCAGAGCGCCCCGACGATCCAGGCCACAGCGAACAGAGCGTCGGTGTCCATCTCGCCGACGAGCACCAGCCGGCTGCCTTCATACGGGCCGCCGCCTGCCCTGAGAAACACCATCGCCGCGATGCACAGCAGCACACCGCAGAGCGGAGCCGTCCACAACAGGTGCGCAGCCGGGTGTGGCGTGCGCTGGTGGGACATGGGGTCGGTCATGTCTTTCCTCCACGTCGAGGCGGTGTCGAAGCGCGGCTGGTGCACCGCGGGCGGGAGAGGCGGTCAGCCCTCACGGGATGATCTCGATGTACGCGCGCGCGAACGACCTGTAGAACCTGAACTTCGACATCGGCTCCAGGTGTTCGGTGGCTGCGGCCAGGTCGTCCGGCGTCGCACCGTCGTGTCCTTCGAGCACGAGCCACGGGGCGTCCACGACAGCACACTCGACCCACCGGGTCTGTATCTTGTCCAAGATCTCCTCGTGGCACGGCCCGATGCTGAAGTCGCCGTCCGGCGGATCGTCGTCGATCGATGCCGTGGAAGCGACCTGGATCTCTCCGCCGTCCGCGAGCTCATAGACCGCTATGGACGATCCGTCAGGCCCCGTGGACAGATAGGCCTCGACATAGTCACCAGAGAGCTCGTAGGGGCGCGCAAGGACCGCCGCGCGTTCCGCATAGTCGTCGAGAACGCCCACGACAGCCACCACGGCTGCCACCACCGCTGGGATGCCGATCACCACGGCGGAGCCGAAGGCAGCCACTCGGCGGGTTGCCGGGATCCCGAGGGCGGCCACCGCCGTGGCGAGCAGACCGCTGATCGCCATCGACAGGGCCCAGCGTCCACCCGGTAGTCCTCCGGGGCCCTGGAGGACGAGGGGCGGAACGATCCCCACGAGGACCGCGAAGAGGCCGATGAAGGATTCTCCGCCCGCTCGACGGATGGCCACGGCGGAGGCGATGACGAGGCCGACCAGCACGAACCCCATGACGAGGGCGGCGATCGGGAGACCTCCACCCCAGGCCATGATCAGGGCGAAGAAGGCGGCCGGCAGCTCGACCAGGCCCACCATGAGACCGACCCCGATCGCCGTGACCCACCCTGTCCAGGTCTCGGACGAGCCGCCGCGAATCGTGTTCCGATGAATGGTGGCCTCCAGGGTCGGGGTGCCCAGAGTGCCAGATCACGCGGGGATCGGGTCGCGAACCACCGCCGCACGGAGCTCGGCTCGGCGAGTCGTTCCTGGACCTCTCGCCGGCGCGAACGTCACACGATCAGCGACTGCCCGCCGTCGACGAACACCTCGGTACCGGTCACGTGGCTCGCGGCGTCCGACACGAGGAAGGCGATGGCGTCGGCGACCTGCGCGGCCGAGCCCGGGTCCTTGCCCGTCAGCGGGATGTCCCCGTCCGGGTACTCGGCCCGCACGCCGAGGCCGTCGGTGTTCCGCTGCTCGGTGTTGTCGTCGATCTCGGTGTCGATCGCGCCGGGGCAGACGGAGTTGACGCGGACGCCGCGCGGTCCGAGCTCGACGGCGGCCATGCGCGCGAACGCCACCTGACCCGCCTTGCTCGTCGCGTACGCCGACGCACCCGAGTTGCTGAAGGTGCGCGTGCCGTTGATGGACGCGACCACGACGACGGCGCCGCCCTGCCGCACGAGCAGAGGCACGGCGTACCGCACGGTGTGGAACGTGCCGGTGAGATTCGTGTCGATGGTGGTGGACCACTCGTCCGGTTCCAGCTCGTCGAGCGGCGCCCAGACCCCGTTGACCCCGGCGTTCGCGACGACGACGTCGAGCCGGCCGAGCTCCTGGTCGATCCGCGCGAGCACGTCGCGCATCATCGCGGCGTCCTCCACGTTCGCCGAGACCGGAACCGCCGTCCCGCCGTCGCGCCGGATCTCCTGCGCGACGTCGTCCGCGCTCTCCTGCCGGTGCCCGAGCGGCACAACCGTGGCCCCGTCGCGTGCGAGCCGCACCGCCGTCGCCCGTCCGATGCCCGATCCCGCGCCCGTGACCAGCGCGACCTTGCCGTCCAGCGTCATCGTGCACCTTTCCCTCGTCGACGCCGCCGACGCTAGCCACGCTCGGGTCTCCTCGCGCGCCGAGCGATCGCCCCGGCGCGCCCGGCGTGCCCGGTGCCCCGAGCACTCCCGGGGGCTCAGTACGGGTGGTGGGTGCCGTCGTCGTGCGGTCAGCTGCGGCGGCGCGAGAGGTGCACGGTCACGATGTCGCCCACGTCCTTGCCGAGTCGCTTGCGGAGCCTCGCGTTGAGCGAGAGCATCAGCCCGCCGCTCCCGGTGGGCATGAGGCCGACGTTCTCCAGGAGGACGTCGTCGACCTGCGCGTCGACACGGACGGACCGGCCGGTCCCGAGCAGCTCGGTCACCCCGGCAAGCTCGACGCAGGACCACGTGTCTCCCTTGACGTCGACGCCGATGGGCGCGGTGAACGTGTGGTCGAGGGTGGCGTTCGTGTCGGTCATGAGGTTCCTCCGGTCGGTGACGGCTGGTGCCGGTCCGACCGTGGTGGTCCCGCGAACTCATCGGCGCTGCGGGATCAGGAGGTCCGCGCGTACGCCTCGCTCGCGACGCCGTCGTGCCCGGCACCCGGACCGGAGAGCGCGGCCAGGTCGAGCCCGAGGTCCAGGTCGAGCTGCCCCGGGCCGGCGCCGCGCAGATCGTCGACGACGGCGCGCAGCAGACCCGGCAGGAAGTCGCGCCCGCGGCGCAGACCCCAGGGCACGCCGGCGACGGTGAGCCAGGCCGCGCGCTGCCATGCCGACGGCGGCGGTGGGGGTGCGGGAAGCCGCGACAGCGCCGCTCGGAGCGAGCCGTCCGGGTCGGTGGCACGCAGACCGCGCGCTGCCAGCTCGGGGAGGGCGACCTGCAGTGCGCCCGACGCTGTGACGGCCATGTGCCGGTGTCCCGCCGGCGAGGGGTGCACCCGGTCGACGTACCACGCGCCGAGCCCGGCGGGGCGGATGGCCTCGGCGACGTCGAAGAGCACCGGCTGACGGCCCGAGGCTGACCCGTACCGGGCGGCCGTGGTGCGGACCACCGCGTTGACGGCGTCGATCCGTGCCCGCATGATCCGGCGGATGCGCCCGGGGCACAGGTCGAACAACCCGATGGAGGGCAGGGTCGCCAGGACGACGGCTGCCCCCCGGTCCCGCAGCGCGCCGACGCAGGTGCCGAGGTGACGGGCGACCTCGGCGGGGGAGAAGTCGCTGCGCAGCACGTCGTTGCCCCCGATCACCAGCGTGGCGACGTCGGGTCGGGCGTCGAGCGCCCGGTCGAGCTGTTCCGCGACGACTGTGCGGGTGCGGGCGCCGTTGGACGCCACGTTTTCGAACGAGCCGCACCCGGCGAGGAGCGCGAGGTGCGCCGCCCACCCGGGGCCGTGGGCGGCGTCGGACCCGACGGCGTCCACCACGCCCGCGGTGATCGAGTCACCCAGCGCGACGACCGCGGGACCGCTGCTCACCGTCCACCTCCCGCCGCGTCCACTCCCCGCGCACTCGCTGTGGGTATGAAATCGGCGGCTTCGTATCGATGCGAGCCTGTCGATCTCATACCCACAACGCCGAGGGGGAACGATGTGCCAGCAGGGTCCGCGCCGTGCAGGGTGAGCATCGCCGCGCCCGTGGCCGACCACGGGAACAGCTCCGCCCGCTCCCGCGCCGTCGCACGCCGGGCCGCGACCGGACGGGAGAGCACGTCCGCCAGCGCCACGGACAGCGCGTGCGGCTCCGGCGCGGCCGCCACCCCGGCGTCGCCCACCACCTCGGGCAGAGCGCTGGTGGCCGAGCACACCACCGGCGTCCCGGAGGCCAGCGCCTCCAGAGCAGCCAGCCCGAACGTCTCGATCGGACCGGGAGCCACCACGACGTCGGCGCTCGCCAGCAACGTCGCCACGCGGTCGCGGTCAGGAACGAAGCCGAGGAACAGGTGCGGGACCCCGACACGTTCGGCGCGCGCCCGCAGAGCCGCCGCCTGCGGCCCGGCACCCGCCACGACCAGCCGCACCGGCACCCCCTCGGCGGCGAGCCGGCCCACCGCCTCCACGGCCAGGTCCACCCGCTTCTCGCGGGACAGCCGGCTCACCACCAGCACCACCGCCTCGCCGGACGGCGCGAGGTGGCGCCGCAGCCCGGCGTCGGCCCTGTCGGGGGAGAACTGCTCCAGGTCGACGCCGAGCGGGACGCGGTGCAGCGGCGGCAGACCGCCGTCGGGCCGCCGGTCGGCCAGCCGGTCCACCTCGCCCGCGGCGAACCCGGTCGTGGCCACCAGCCGGTCGAACCGCGTCAGCGTCCGCAGGTTCCACCGGTCCGCGACCTGGGGCGCGAGCCGTCGCCCGGCCGGGCCCGGCCGCGCCCCGCTGCCCGCCCCGGGCCAGAACGCCGACAGCACGCCGTCGAGCCGTTCGTGCAGCATCAGCACCGACGGCACTCCCGCGGCGCGTGCCCACAGCCCGACGCCGGTCAGGGTCGCCCGGTCGGAGACCTCGAGCCGGTCCGGGGCGAGCGAGTCCAGAGCAGCCCGGACCAGGCCGGGCCGGGTCACCACCCGGTACCCCGGCACCCCGGGCACGCGCGGCGCAGCCACCTGCACCACCCGCACGTCGCCCTCCCGGCGCACGTCCGCCGTCGGGCCCGGCACCACCAGCACCGGCTCGTGCCCCCGGGCCAGGTACTCGCGCGACAGCGCGTGCATCGCGGTCCGGATCCCGCCCGACCGCGGCGCGTAGGCGTTCGCGACCTGGACGATCCGCACCGCTCACACCTCCGTGGGGACGCTGACGACCGACTCGTAGTGCTCCATCAGCTCGTGGCAGACCTTCGCCCACGTCCGCCCCAGCGCGCGCTCGCGGGCCGCCGCGCCGAACGCCCGGCGCTTGCGGGCGTCGCCGAGCAGGTCGTCGACGTGGGCGCGTAGCGCGGCGTGGTCGCCCGGCGGGTAGAGCCAGCCGGTGTGGGAGTGCGCGACGACGTCGATCGGCCCGCCCGCCGCGGGGGCGACGACGGGTACGCCCGAGGCGTTGGCCTCCTGCAGGGTCTGGCCGAACGTCTCGAGCTCGCCGGGGTGGACGAACACGTCGAGGCTCGCCATGGCACGCGCCAGCTCCTGCCCGCGCAGCAGCCCGGTGAAGTGCGCGTCCGGGAGCAGCTCACGCAGCAGGCCACGTTCCGGTCCCTCGCCGACGACGACGAGCCGCACGTCCCGCCGGTCGTTCAGCACCCGCAGGGCCTCGACCTGCTTCTCGGCCGCGAGCCGCCCCACGTACCCGACGAGCAGCGGCCGGCCCGCCCCCACCTCCCGGCGCCACGCCTCGTCACGCGCCTCGGGCCGGAACTGCACGGTGTCGACGCCGCGTCCCCACCGGTGCAGCCGCGGGACGCCGCGAGCCCGCAGGTGGTCGATCGTGGGGGTCGACGGCGCGAGCGTGACCGAGGCGCGCTCGTGCAGGGTGCGCACGCGGCGCCACAGCAGCGGCTCCAGGTGCCGCATGCCGTACCGCGCCGCGTAGCTCGGCACCTCGGTCTGGTAGACCGCGACGGTCGGCACCCCCAGGGCCTCCGCGGCCTGCATGCCCCGCCACCCGAGCGTGAACGGCGAGGCGAGATGGACGACGTCGGGCCCGAACGCGGCGAGCGTGCGCTCGATCCGGGCGCGTTGCCCGACGACGACCCGCACGTCGGCGTACCCGGGCAGGCCGACCGAGGGGATCTCCACGACGGGGGCACCGTGCACGAAGGGCGGCACGTCCCCGTCGTCGGAGTCAGGTGCCAGGACCAGGGCCTCGTGCCCGGTCCGGCTCAGGTGGTCGAGGACCCGCAGCACGGAGTTCGTGACCCCGTTGACCTGCGGGAGGAAGGACTCTGCGACGATCGCTACCCTCACGAGTTGCACTGTCGTGGTCCCGGATGACCTCGGGGGGAGCGCACGGCGACGTGTCGGGGGCGATCGAGGGAACGCCCGGCAAACGTTCGGGGAGAACTACGCGGACCGGGCGGGGTCGCGTGCGGTACGTCCGCCGGCGCCCAGGTGGGCGATCCGCCAGACGGCGCCGGTCAGCAGCACGACGAGTGCCAGGTTCCGCAGCGCCTCGACGACGACCATCCAGGTCTCGCCGCCGAGGAACGGGCCGTAGGCGACCGGGTAGACGAGGTAGGTCTCGTAGGCGACGAGCACCATGCCGAGCGCCGGGGGCCACCACCAGCGCAGGGAACGGCCGGGGGGCGCGGCGGCGAGCGCCACCGCGACGGGCGGACCGACCCAGGAGACGAACTGGGGCGAGCCCACCTTGTTGAAGACGATGAGGGCGACGAGCAGGGCGGCGGAGCAGAGCAGCACCAGCTCGTACGCGCGCTCGGGGTGGCGGCGAGCGGCCCAGAGGGTGAGCGCGGCGATCGCGAGGACGGCGACGATCAGCACCCAGTCGAGGGTGTCGGCGACGCTCCGGGCGGCGTCGCCGGTGACCTCGTAGGTGAAGATGTCGTCGTTGTACTCGACGGTGATGCTCGGGTCCCACCAGCGCGCCACGGAGAACCAGGTGGCGGCCACGGACTCGACCTGCAGCGTGCGGGCGCCCTGCTGGCCGAACACGCTGAGCGCCCGGCCGCCCGCCCCGCCGACGAGCGCGAGCCCGACGACGACGAGGCTCACCACGGCTCCGGGCACGACGACGGTGCGCAGCAGGTCCCGCAGGGTGCGGCGGGTGGCGGCGAGCGCGACGACGACCGCTCCGGGCGCGATCTTGATCCAGGCTCCGGCGGTGGCGACGGCGACGGCGACGCGCGGGTGCCGGCGTGCGACGACGAGGGCGACGACGATCAGGGGGGCGATGACGCCGTCGAGCCGGCCGAGGAAGATGGGGCCGAGGGCCAGCAGGAAGATCAGCCACCACCAGGCCCCGAGCGCCCCGCGCGGGGTGGACCGCACGAGGAACACCGTGGCGACGGCGTTCAGGGCGACCACGACGGCGGTCCACACGATCTCGTAGCCGAGCACGCCGTCGGAGACGAGCGCGGGGCCGACGACGGGCAGCAGGGCGCCGACGGGGTAGACCCAGTCGTAGTCGAGGACGGGCCACTGGCCGGTGTCGAACCCGTAGCGGGCCCACCACTCGTACAGGGTGACGTCGCCGTAGATGGTGTTCTGCCAGGTGATCGCCTCGTGGATCAGCCGGGCGTGCACGACGGCGAAGGCGAGCGCGAGCAGCCACGGCGAGGCGAGCAGCCGCGCGCCGAGGTCGCGGGTGCTGGCCGGGTCGGTCGCGGTCGGCGGGGCGGCCGGGCTGCGGGGCGTGTCGTCGGGCACGGGGCACATCGTGTCAGATGCGGACCGCCTGCTGAGCGGCAGTTCGTCGTCTGTGCGGCACTCCGGAGTGCCGCACAGACGACGAACTGCCGTGCTGACCGCGCCGGGGTATCGGATACGGCTAACAGCGTCTAGGGTTTCGGGTAGCCGAAACTTTGTGAGGAGCCCCGTGTCCCAGCGCACCGCCCCGACCGACCGCTCGCTGCGTCGCGCCCGGACGATCAGCCTGCTCGGTCCCGCGTTCGTCGCCGCGATCGCCTACGTCGACCCCGGCAACGTCGCCGCGAACCTCACCGCCGGCGCCGAGTTCGGCTACCTGCTCGTGTGGGTGCTGGTCATGGCCAACGCGATGGCGGTGCTCGTGCAGTACCTCTCGGCCAAGCTCGGCGTCGTCACCGGCCGGTCGCTGCCCGAGGTGCTCTCCGGCCGGCTCTCGCGCCGCGGCCGCATCGCGTACTGGCTGCAGGCCGAGGCGGTCGCGATGGCCACCGACCTGGCGGAGGTGATCGGCGGCGCCATCGCGCTGCACCTGCTCTTCGGCGTGCCGCTGGTGGTCGGCGGACTCGTCACCGGGGCGGTCTCGATGGTGGTGCTGGCGGTCCAGCAGCGCCGCGGTCAGCGGGTCTTCGAGACGGTCCTGCTCACGATGCTCGGGGTCATCACGGTCGGATTCTGCGCGGGGCTGCTCGTGGCGCCGCCCGACGCCGGGGCCGTGCTGGGCGGTCTGGTGCCGCGGTTCGACGGCACCGACTCGGTGCTCCTGGCCGCCTCGATGCTCGGCGCCACGGTGATGCCCCACGCCATCTACCTGCACAGCTCGCTGGCCCGCGACCGGGTGCGCCACGACGCCGAGCGACGCGCCGCCGTGGCCGGGGTGACGCCGTCGGGCACGGTGCAGGACGACCCGTCCACGGTGCGCCGGCTGCTGGGCGCGACGCGGTGGGACGTGGTGGCCGCGCTGGTCATCGCCGGCGGGGTGAACATCGCCATGCTGCTGCTGGCCGCGGCGAACCTGCCGGGTCGCACCGGCACCGACTCGATCGAGGGGGCGTACGCGGCGATCGGCGACTCGCTGGGTCCGCTGGTCGCGGTCCTCTTCGGCGTGGGGCTGCTCGTCTCGGGTCTCGCCTCGACGGCCGTGGGCGCCTACGCGGGCTCGGAGATCATGGCGGGTCTGCTGCACGTGCGGATCCCGCTCCTGGTCCGCCGCCTGGTGACCCTCGTCCCGGCGCTGCTGCTGCTGGCCACGGACGTCTCGCCCACCTATCTGCTGGTGCTGAGCCAGGTGGTGCTGAGCTTCGGGATCCCGTTTGCGATGATCCCGTTGGTGCGCGCCACGCGGGACGCCCGGCTGCTGGGCGAGTTCCGCAACAACCGGGGTACCCAGGCGGTGGCCTGGCTGGTGGCGGCCGTCATCGTGGGGCTCAACGTGACGCTGCTCTGGCTCACGATCGCTGGCTGATACTGCGTATCGTCTTGACTGAGACTGCGTCGCGTCGCACTATGGGAGAAGACCGACGCCGTCGTCACCAGCCTCGACGGCGGCGCGGTCGCCATCGTGGAGAGAAGGACCCTCATGAGCCGCACCGCACCCGCCCCGCTCGGCGTCACCGCCCCCGAGTACGACGTCTCCCAGCCGCTGGACGTCGACTACGCCCACGCGTTCGCCGACGTCGCCCCGGAGGTCCGCGAGCACCAGCTCGCCGTGCGCCGGTTCGTCCAGGAGGAGGTGCTGCCCGTCATCGACGGCTACTGGGAGCGGGCCGAGGTCCCCTTCGAGCTGGTCAAGAGCCTCGGCGAGCACGACTTCCTGCGCGACGGCGTCGACGTCCCCGGGCGGCCGAAGGTCTCGTTCATGGCCGAGGGGCTGGCGAGCATGGAGATGTCACGCGGCGACGGGTCCGTGGCCACCATCTGCGGCGTGCAGGGCGGGCTGGCGCTGCGCTCCATCGTCATGCACGGCTCTGCCGAACAGATCGAGCGGTACGCCGAACCCATGGCGCGCGGGGAGATCCTCGGCGCGTTCGCGCTCACCGAGCCCACCCACGGCTCGGACTCGGTGTCCCTGGAGACGACGGCCCGGCGCGAGACCCGCGACGGCGTCGACGGGTACGTCATCGACGGCGAGAAGAAGTGGATCGGGTTCGGTTCCTGCGGCGACATCACCGTGGTGTGGGCGCGCCTCGTCGACTCGACCGACGGCGCCGGGGACGGCGACGGCCAGGTGCACGGCTTCATCGTCCCGCAGGACGCCCCCGGCTACACCGGCACCACCATCGAGGGCAAGATGGCGCTGCGCGCGATCTGGCAGGCGCACATCGTGCTCGACGACGTGTTCGTCCCCGCCGAGGCCGCCCTGCCCGGTGCGACGTCGTTCAAGGCCACCTCGGAGGTGCTCTTCGCGACGCGGCTCGCCGTGGCGTGGTCCGCCGTCGGGCACGCCGTCGCCTGCTACGAGGCCGCCGTGCAGTACTCCACGCAGCGCATCCAGTTCGGCAAGCCCCTCGCCGCCAAGCAGATGGTCCAGGAGCGGCTGACCCGCATGCTCTCGACGGTCACGCAGCTGCAGCTCCTGGTGGGGCGGCTCACCGAGCTCGCCGACGCCGGGCAGCTCACCGGGGAGCAGGCGTCGCTGGCCAAGTACACGTGCACCCGCGGCGCCCGCGAGGTCGCCTCCGTCGCCCGCGACATGCTCGGGGGCAACGGCATCCTGCTGGCCAACCGCGTCGCGCGGCACTTCGCCGACATCGAGGCCCTCCACACCTACGAGGGCACCGAGTCGATGAACGCGCTGATCATCGGCCGCGACATCACCGGGGTCTCCGCCTTCGCCTGAGGCGCAGCGCAGGGTGAGGGCCGAGGTACGAGGCACTCGCCCCGAGACATCTCTGCACATCAGCTCCCGGCGTGGGTCGACGCCGGTCGTGTGCGTCACCGTCCGATCACCAGCCGGACGGCCGCACACCTGCGGCGAGCGCCGTCCTGCCCCGGCAGGGCGGCGCTTCGTCGTCTCGGTCGGCAGTTCCGGTTTCATTCGGCAACTCAAGCTGCCGAGTGAAGCCCAAGCTGCCGATCGAGTTCACGGGTCGGGCCGCGAAACTTTTCGAGCGGGCGGACGTCGCCGGTTCGCGAAACGACGGAGCGGTCGTTGTCGAAAACCCCCGGGCCCCTTGACCTGCTCCGATGCCGGTGCGCTACGTTGCAGGTCGCCTGTAGAAAACGGTTTCGAAGCAGAGGCCGTCGCCCGGCGATCCGACGACGACGTAGGAGAGTGCGACATGGTGCGCAGCCGCGCGCGGACGACGGCGTTCGCGCTCACCGGAGCGCTGCTCCTGGCCGCGTGCGCGGCACCCGGCGAGGACGTGCCGGTGGCGGACGACGACGCCCCGCCGGTGGACGGCCTGACCGCCTGGGCGCTCACCGGCGGCAGCGACGTTGTCCTCAAGGAGTCCTTCGCGACCTGGAACGGGCACCATCCGGACCGGACGATCGACGTCGGCTGGCTGGCCAACGACGAGTACAAGCCCCGCATCGGCGAGGCGGTGGACGCCGGTGAGGCCCCGACGCTGATCTTCGGCTGGGCGGGCAGCGACCTCGACCGGTACGTGGCGCAGGGCGCCGTCGCGGACCTCACCGGGCGGGTCGACCCGGTGCTCGAGCGGGCGCTGCCCGCGGTCGCCGAGGCGGGCACGGTCGACGGCCGCACCTACGCGGTGCCGAACAACCAGACGCAACCGGTCGTGCTCTACCACAACGCCGAGGTGCTGGCCGAGGTCGGCGTCGAACCGCCGTCGACCTTCGCCGAGCTCCTCGACGCCGTCGCGACGCTGCGCGAGGCCGGGGTGCAGCCCATCGCGCTCGCCGGGGGCAGCAAGTGGCCCGAGCTCATGTACATCCAGTACCTCACCGACCGGATCGGGGGACCGCAGGTGTTCCGCCGGATCGCCGCGGGGGAGCCCGGCTCCTGGTCCGACCCGGCCGTCCTCGAGGCCCTGCGCAAGATCCGCCTGCTGGTCGAGGCCGGGGCGTTCGGGGACGGCTTCACCGAGGTCCTGGCCGACGGCTCCGGCGACACCGAGATCGTCGCGTCGGGACACGCGGCGTTCGTGCTGCAGGGCGCCTGGGTCTACCCGGACTTCGTGACCAGCGCCCCCGAGCTGATCATCGACGACGGCCTGGGCTACACCCCCTTCCCGCGGGTCGAGGGCGGGATCGGTGACCCGGACAACGTCGTCGGGAACCCGGCCAACTACTGGTCGGTGTCCGCGACGGCGACCCCCGCGGAGCAGGAGTCGGCCATCGCCTTCCTCAACGACCAGGTCTATGCCGACTACCCGGTCGGGTGGTTCCTCGCGACCCGGACGGTTCCTCCGGTGCAGGGACTCGAGCCGCGCCTGGAGACGTCCGACGACGCCGACTACCTGCGGGCCGTGTACGGCATGGTGGCCGCGGCGCCGCACTTCCAGCTCTCGTGGGACCAGGCGCTGCCGGCCGACCAGGCGGGTCCGCTGCTGGACAACCTGCACCAGGTGTTCACCGGGGAGCAGTCCCCGCAGGGCTTCGTCGACGCCATGAACGCCACCCTCTAGATCGCGGGGGCGGAGTCGACGCGTTCGCTCGGCAGTTCCGCACTCGTTCGGCACTCCCGAGCTGCCGACCGAGGCCGGGACTGCCGAGCGAGACGCTCAGGCCGTCGCCGCGGCTGACTCGCGGCGGTTCACCCGCCACCACACGAAGAACCCGGTCAGCGTGAACACGCCGTAGAACACGTACATCAGCGAGGTGGCGAAGTACCCGGCGCTCCACAGCAGCGGGACGCCGACCAGGTCGACGGCGACCCAGATCAGCCAGAACTCCACCCAGCCGCGGGCCATGCCGTACGTCGCGAGCAGCGAGCCCATGAAGATCCAGGCGTCGGCCCAGACCGGTTCGTAGGAACCCAGCGCGCGGAACAGCGGCGTGAGCGCGAGCGTCCCGCCCACCATCGCGACCACCAGGAGCCCCCGTTGCGGCCAGGTGGCCCACTGCGGGTGCACCCCCTCGGCGCCCGACGACGGCACCTTGCCGTCCGCACGGACCTCCAGGTCCTGACGCCGCGTCTCACGCCAGCGCATCCACCCGTACACCGACACGGCGATGAACATGACCTGGCGGCCGGCCTGGCCGAGCATGTCGACGCGGCTCGCATCGCCGAACAGCGACCCCAGGAACACGGTGAACAGCAGCAGGTTCCCGACGATGCCGACCGGCCACGCCCACACCTTGCGCCGCATGCCGCCGAGCGCGGAGGCCAGGCCGAAGAGGTTGCCGATGACCTCGCGCCACAGGATCTGCTCGTCCCCGACGCTGAAGGTGGCGCTGAACAGCCAGTCGATCATGTCGCTCCTCAGGCCAGGACGTCACGGACGGCGCGGGCGACGTCCTCGGGGCCGGCGCCGTCGGAGAGCACCGCGACCACGACCCGCTTGCCGGCCGTCGGCGCGACGTCCGTCCCGCCGTCGGACGGGCTGCCGCCGTCGGACGCCGGAGCCGCCGCGACCCGCCGCAGGTCCGCGAACGCCTCCTCGAGATCGGGCCGCAGGTCGAGGTACGGGTTGCGCAGCCAGCGCCGCAGCACCGCGTTGTGCACGGCCACGACGGACGCGGCGAATGCGATGGACATCGTGGTGCGCGATCGGTCCGTCGGCAGCGTGTCGCGCAGGTAGGCGGTGAACGCGCGTTCGTAGCGGTGCGTGGTGACCAGCTCGCGGTCGCGCAGGGCGGGCACCTCCTGCAGGAGCCGGTGCCGGGCCAGCGACGTCTCGCGCTGGCCGACGTGGTGGTCGAACACGAGCCGGGCCGCGCGGCAGACCTCGAGGTACGGGTCGACGGCGGGGTCCCAGGCGGTCTCCCGGGCCGGGTTCGACTCGCTGCTGCCGCGCGCCTCGGGTCGGGTCGCAGCCAGCATCACCACGACCTCCTCCAGCAGGAGCTCGTGGTCGGCGAAGATCACGTCCTCCTTGGAGCGGAAGCGGCGGAAGAACGTGGCGCGGCTGACCTGCGCGGCGTCGGCGATCTGCTCGACGGTGGTCTGCTCGAACCCCTGGCGGGAGAACAGCTCCACGGCGGCGTCGACGGCCTGGGCGTGGGTGTGCGTCCGGACGGCGGTCATGTGCACCGAGGCTACTCCGGCCTGAGACTGCGTCGCGCGCGGTCCGCGGTCCGGACGGCGTCTCGGTCCGTCGTGGCCCCGGGACGAGGCGCCGTGGCGGGCTACCCGAGCCAGAGCGCGGCCGCGGCGGCGGCGACCGCCCCGGCGAAGGCCGCGGTGCCCCCCAGGGCCAGGCGTCGTCGGCGGTGCGCCAGCGCGATCAGCCGGCCCGGGTTGCCGTGCGGGCTGTCCGCGGACGTGGCGAGGAGCCCGGGCGTCAGGGCCCAGACGAACAGCGACAACGGCACGAAGAACCCGAGGACCGCGGCGACGACCCATCCGCCGATCCCGTCGTCGCCGCCCAGCTCGGCGATGCCCAGGATCGTCGCCATCGCCCCGGAGCACACGGTGATCATCTGCCGGGCGAACCCGAGCACGACGTCGTTCGACTGCTCGACCGCCGTGCGGTGCAGCGAGACGACCCAGCGGAGCTCGTCGCGCTCCTGGTCGGGCAGGTCCGGCACCGCGACGGCCGCACTGGCGCGCTTCACCGGCGTCGGGTCAGGCACGCTTGCCCGCGCGTGCCTCGAGCACGGCCACGACGTGCGGCGCGGGGACGGACGTGTCGACGGTGATCCGGACCCGGACGCCGGTCCGTGGGCAGGTGTAGTACACGGTGGTCGCCACGGGGGCGGGATCGCGAGGCATCGTGTCCCAGATCGTCACGTCGTGGACGGGAAGGTTGGCGGGAGTCTCCTGCATGACGGCGACCCGGTGGGCGGACGGGCAACCCCGGGCGGGGCAGGCGTCGACGTCGAAGACCTCGCTGGTGATCACGGGACCCATCGTGGTGCGGACCGGCCCGTGCCGCACACGGCCGGCGGCAAGTTCACCCGAGGCGCCGGTGCGCACTACGCCGAGTCCCGCACCACCAGCCGGGGCGCGAAGATCTGGGACCGGGGCGCGGTGGTGTCGCCGCCCACCTGGCGCAGCAGCAGCTCGGCCATGGCGCGCGCCATCTCCTCGACGGGCTGGCGGACGGTGGTCAGCGGGGGAGCGCTGATGGTCGCCACGGGGCTGTCGTCGAACCCGACGACGGCGACGTCGTCGGGCACGCGCAGCCCGCGGGCCTGCAGCACCTGGAGCACGCCGAGCGCCATGAGGTCGTTGGCCGCGAAGATGCCGTCGAGGTCGGGTGCCTGGTCGAGCAGCCGGCGCGCGGCGGCGGCGCCGCTGGCGACGGTGAACTCGCCGGACGCGGTGGCGACGACGGCGGCCCCGCCGCGGGTGGCGGCGCTGCGGAAGCCGGTGGCGCGGTCGGCCGAGGCGCGCACGTCCAGGGCCGGGTCGACGTCGACGACGCCGAGCCGTCGGCGTCCGACGGCGACGAGCCGGCCGGCGGCCAGTGCCCCGCCCTCGGCGTTGGCGACGTCGACCCAGCTCACGCCGAGGTCCTCGGGGGGCCGGGCGAACACGACGACGGGGCGCCCGGTGGCGTGCAGCTCGGCGGTCAAGGGGTCGTGGCCGTCGGTCGAGACGAGCAGCGCGCCGTCGACGTGGCCGAGCGCGACGAAGGAGGTCACCTGGGCCCGGGCGTCGGCGTCGTCGGCGAGCATGAGCACGGGATGGACGTCGTGGGGGCGCAGCGCGCGGACGGCTCCGCCGGCCACCCGGCCGAAGAACGGGTCGGCGAGCATCTCGGCGACACGGTCGGGGCCGTCGTCGGGAGCGGAGCCGGCGACGATCACGGCCACGGATCCGGAGCGCCGGGTGACCAGGGACCGTGCGGCGCGGTTGGGGACGTAGCCGGTCTGGGCGACGGCGGCGGTGACCTTCTCCTGGATGGCCGGGGCGACGCGGCGTTCCTGGTTGACGACCCGGGAGACGGTGGCGCGCGAGACGCCCGCGACGCGCGCCACGTCCTCGAGCGTGGGAGCGCGGTTTCCGGCCATGGCTGGACGGTACCAGCGATAGTGCGCTCTCTCACGGACCGAGACGAAACCTCACCCGCTGTTGACACGTCTCACCAGACTATGGGCATACTTCCCGGGAACGGTGATAGAGCGCTCTCCCAGAGTGCTCTGCCGCCCCCGCGCACGACGACGACGATGTCGACCGGTCCGGCCCACCGACGAGCCGCCCGGCAGACGCGAGAGGCAGGAGACGATGACCCGAAGCCCACGCCGGCCGCTGCTGGCGGCCCTGACCGCGGTCGCCCTCGGAGGGGCCGCGCTGGCGGTGCCCGCCCAGGCTGCCGAGCCCGAGCTGCTCTCCCGCGGCGCGCCCACCACGGCGTCCTCGGTGGAGAACCCCGACTACACGCCCGCGGCCGCCGCCGTCGACGGCGACCTCGGCACCCGCTGGTCCTCGCAGGCGAGCGACGACCAGTGGATCCAGGTCGACCTCGGCGCCGTCGCCTCCCTGAGCCGCGTCGATCTCGCCTGGGAGAGCGCCTACGGCTCGGGCTACGAGATCCAGGTCTCCGACGACGGCGCCACGTGGTCCACCGCCGCGACCGTCACCGACGGTGACGGCGGGGGCGACACCATCGCGCTGGACGACTCCGGCCGGTACGTGCGGGTCCAGGGCACCGAGCGCGGCACCGGGTACGGCTACTCGCTGTGGGAGCTCGAGGTGTACGGCACCGACGGCGGCACCACCGGCCCGACGGACCCCACGGACCCGACCGACCCCAACGCGGGCGGATGCTCCGACGACGACGCCGCTCTCGGCGCCACCGCCACGGCGTCGTCCTCCGAGGCGCCCGACTACTACCCGGCCTCGGCGGCCGTCGACGGCAGCACCAGCACCCGCTGGGCCAGCGAGGCCTCCGACGACCAGTGGCTCCAGGTGGACCTCGGCACGGTCCAGGAGCTCTGCGGCGTCGACATCGTCTGGGAGGGCGCCTACGGCAAGGGCTACGAGATCCAGGCCTCCGACGACGGCTCGAGCTGGACCACGCTGGCCACGGTGACCGACGGCGACGGCGGGACCGACACGCTCGACGTCGACGGCAGCGGCCGGTACGTGCGCCTGCAGGGCACCGGGCGCGGCACCGGCTACGGCTACTCGGTGTGGGAGCTCGCGGTGCACACCGGCGACGGCGGCACCACGGACCCGACAGATCCCACGGATCCCACGGACCCGACGGACCCCGACCCGACCGACCCGTACCCGGACTACGTGAACCCGGGCTGGGCGGGCACCACCGGACCGATCACCGACGCGAGCCACGTCGAGGTCGTGCGCCACGGCGAGGGCTGGCGCCTCGAGGTGGACGACGAGCCGTACACCGTGCGCGGCCTGACCTGGGGCCCGTCGTTCGACACCGCCGACCAGTACATGCCCGGCCTGGCCGAGATGGGCGCCAACACCACCCGGACCTGGGGCACCGGACCCGACACGGTCACGCTGCTGGACTCCGCCGCGGCGAACGGCATCCGCGTGATCATGGGCTTCTGGCTCGTGCCCGGCGGCGGCCCCGGCTCCGGCGGCTGCGTCTCCTACCAGGGCGACACCACGTACGAGGCCGACACGCGCACCCACATCCTCGAACAGGTCGAGGCCTACAAGAGCCACCCCGGCGTGCTCATGTGGTCGGTGGGCAACGAGTCGATCCTGGGCCTGCAGAACTGCTACTCGGGCGCCGAGCTCGAGGCCGAGCGCGCCGCCTACACGCAGTTCGTCAACGACATGGCGATCGCCATCCACGCGATCGACCCGGACCACCCGGTCAGCTCCACGGACGCCTGGACCGGCGCCTGGCCCTACTACCAGGCCAACTCCCCGGACCTGGACCTGCTGCAGCTCAACTCCTACGGCGACGTGTGCAGCATCGCCGACTTCTGGGAGGACGGCGGCTACGACCGCCCCTACATCGTCACCGAGGGTGGCGCGGCCGGTGAGTGGGAGGTGCCCGACGACGTCAACGGCATCCCCGACGAGCCGTCCGACGTCGCCAAGGGCGCGGCGTACGTGGACTCGTGGAAGTGCATCATGGAGCACCAGGACAAGGGCCTGGGCGC
Source organism: Isoptericola aurantiacus (assembly GCF_044769875.1). Taxonomy (NCBI): domain Bacteria; kingdom Bacillati; phylum Actinomycetota; class Actinomycetes; order Micrococcales; family Promicromonosporaceae; genus Isoptericola; species Isoptericola aurantiacus. Next base: position 193,922 of record NZ_JBJBAE010000005.1, on the reverse strand, counting down.
CACGTTCTTCCACTACGGCACCGAAGGCGACTTCGGCGGCGTCTGGTTCAACGTGATCCCCGGCGGCAACAAGCGCCTCGGGTACTACGCGCTGGCCAAGACCTGGGGCCGGGACATCGACGCGATGAACACCCCGCCGCAGTTCCAGGGGTTCGACATCGCGGGCGACACCACGTCCGTCGAGGCCGGGTCCACGCTCACCGTGGAGACCGACGTCGTCGACCCCGACGGCGACCCGGTCGACTACGTCGCGTTCTTCAACAGCAAGTACATCGACGGCGCCGGCGGGCTGCAGTGGACCGAGGCGACCGAGACGTCACCGGGGACGTTCGAGCTCACCGCCCCGCAGCGCCTCGGCGTGTGGAAGGTGTACGTCTGGGCGGAGGACGGCCAGGGCAACGTCGGCGTGGAGACGCAGTCGTTCCGCGTCGTCGCCCCCGAGGTGGCGGGCACCAACGTGGCGCTCGGCAAGGCGGCCTCGGCCTCCAGCTTCGACCCGTGGAACGGTGACTTCACCCCGAAGCAGGCGTTCGACGGCGACCAGGCCACCCGCTGGTCCAGCGACTGGAACGACGACGAGTGGATCAGCGTGGACCTCGGGTCCGTCACGTCGTTCGACCACGTCCAGCTGGTCTGGGAGACGGCGTTCGCCGCCGGGTACGAGATCCAGGTGTCCGACGACGGCACCTCCTGGACCACGGTCGCGAGCGTGACCGACGGCGACGGGGGAGTGGACTCCCTCGACGTCTCCGGCACCGGCCGCTACGTGCGGCTCGCGCTGAACGACCGCGGCACCGAATGGGGCTACTCCCTGTTCGAGATGGGCGTGTACGCGTCCTGACCCCGACCGGTGGACCCGGGTCGGACCTCCACCCGGCCCGGGTCCACCACCCGCCCGGCCCGGCACGGGCCGCACCCGGGCGCCGGCAGCCGGCCGGCAGCCCGCACGTCGCCAGGGGGCGGCGACCCTTCACCCGGCGCGCACGAGCGCGCCTCGACGACGACGTCGAAGGAGACACCATGCTCCGCACCACGAGCAGGACCCCGGGCACCGGCCCGGGCCACCACCCCGACAGCACCCGCGGAGGCCGCCACGGCACCGCCTCCCGCACGACGCGCACCCTGGCGGCGGCCGGCGCCGTCGGTGCCCTCGCCCTGACGGCCGCAGCGATCCCGACCTCCGCGGGCGCGGCCGACGGGGAGCTGGTCTCCGCCGGGGCCACCGCCGCGGCCTCCACCACCGAGGCCGGGTTCACGGGCGCACGGTTCGCCGTCGACGGCGACCTCGGCACCCGCTGGGCCAGCGCGCAGGACGACGACGACGCCTGGCTGCGGCTCGACCTCGGCGCCCCCGCCGACCTCGACGAGGTGGTCCTGCGCTGGGAGGCCGCCTACGCCTCCGCCTACGAGATCCAGGTCTCCGACGACGGCCAGAGCTGGACCACCGTGGCGAGCGTGACCGACGGCGACGGCGGCGACGACGTGCTCGACGTCGACGCCACCGGCCGCTACGTCCAGCTCGCGGCCTCGCAGCGGGGCACCGGGTACGGCTACTCCCTGTGGGAGCTGGAGGTCTACGGCACCGGCGGTGCGCCCGACGACGGCGACGACCTGCCGGAGTTCGACGACGAGGTCACCCACCACGAGTTCCAGGCCAACTGCACGGTCAACCACCTGGACTTCGACGACCCGATCGTCTTCCCCGGCGAGCCCGGCCGCTCCCACCTGCACTCGTTCATGGGCAACACGAGCATCGACGCGTTCACCACGATCGCCTCGCTGTTCGCGCAGCCGGAGACGAGCTGCACCAACCCGAAGGACCACTCGGCCTACTGGTTCCCCACCATTCAGAACGGTGACGACCCCGTCGTGGCGCCGTTCCTGGAGACGATCTACTACAAGGCCGGGATCGACGACTACCGCAGCGTGCAGTCCTTCCCCGAGGGGCTGCGGCTCATCGCCGGCGACATGATGGCCACCCCCGAGTCGTTCGAGAACGCCCCGGGGGCCGTCGAGGGCTGGGAGTGCGGCGACCTGACCAAGCAGTGGTCCATCCCCGACCACTGCGCCCCCGGCACCGACCTCAACATCCGTTACCAGGCGCCGAGCTGCTGGAACGGTGTGGACCTCGACTCACCCGACCACAAGAGCCACATGGCCTACCCGGTCAACGGCGAATGCCCGCTCACCCACCCCGTGCCCGTCCCGATGCTCGAGTTCAAGATCGGCTGGCCCGTGAGCGGCGACATGTCGCAGGTGCACCTGGTCAGCGGGTCCGACCAGTCGTGGCACTACGACTTCATGAACGGCTGGGAGCCCGAGATTCTCGACGCCCTCGTCACCCACTGCATCAACGGTGGCCTGCAGTGCAACCCGCAGGGCTACGACCAGTACAAGCCGCACCGGGGATCCGCGCTGACCGCGGACTTCGAGCTGCCCTGAACCAGGAGACAGAACTGATGAGATCCCCGATCCCCGCCCGCGCCGTCGGGGCCGGTGCGATGGCGCTCGCCCTGCTGGGCGGCACCCTCGCGCTGCCCGCGCTCGCGGCAGGACCCGACCTGCTCTCCCAGGGGGCGCCGGTGACGGCGTCCTCGGTGGAGAACCCCGACTACACCCCGGCCGCGGCCGCCGTGGACGGCGACCTCGGCACCCGCTGGTCGTCCGCCGCGAGCGACGACCAGTGGATCCAGGTCGACCTCGGCGAGGTCGCCACGATCGACCGCGTCGAGCTCACCTGGGAGGCGGCCTACGGCACCGCCTACACCGTCCAGGTCTCCGACGACGGCGCCACCTGGTCCGACGCCGCCACCGTGACGGACGGCGACGGCGGCACGGACGTCGTCGACGTCGGTGCGAGCGGCCGGTACCTGCGGCTGCAGGGCGTCGACCGCGCCACCGGGTACGGCTACTCGTTGTGGGAGCTGCAGGTCTTCGGCACCCTCGGCGCGGACCCCGAGCCCACGCCGGACCCGACGGACGAGCCCACCACCGACCCGACGCCGGACCCGACCGGGGAGCCCGGCACCTGCGACGACGGCAACGCGGCGCTCGACCGCCCGGCCACGGCCTCCTCGACGGAGGGACCGTGGGCGGCCGGCTACGCCGTCGACGGCGACACCGGGACCCGCTGGTCCAGCGAGCCGAGCGACGACGAGTGGATCCAGGTGGACCTGGGCTCCGTCGTCGACGTCTGCGGCGTGGACCTGTCCTGGGAGGCCGCCTACGGCAGCGCGTACGAGGTGCGGCTGTCCGACGACGGCAGCAGCTGGACCACCGCGGCCACGGTGACCGACGGGGACGGGGGCGACGACACCGTCGCCGTCGACGGCTCCGGTCGCTACGTCCGCATCGCCGGGGTGGACCGCGCCACCGGTTACGGTTACTCGCTGTGGGAGCTGGTTGTGCACACCGGTGAGGCGACGGACCCGACGGACCCGCCGATGGGCAGCGTCGAGACCGGCGGCGACCTGGGCCCGAACGTCCACGTCTACGACGCCTCGACGCCCACGCAGGACATCCAGGCCGAGCTCGATGCGGCGTTCACCCAGCAGGAGTCCGACCAGTTCGGCGAGGGGCGGTACCAGTTCCTCTTCAAGCCGGGCACCTACGACGTGCAGGCCCACGTGGGCTTCTACACCTCGGTCAGCGGCGCGGGGCGGGACCCCGACGACGTGGACGTCACCGGCGGCGTGTGGGCGGACGCGCAGTGGTTCGGCGGCAACGCGACGCAGAACTTCTGGCGCTCGGTGGAGAACCTCAAGATCACGCCGTTCACCGGCGACGACCGGTGGGCCGTGTCCCAGGCCGCGCCGATGCGCCGGGTGCACGTGGACGGGAACCTGTCGATCCACTCCTCGGCCTACGGCTGGGCGTCCGGCGGCTTCATCGCCGACTCCAAGATCGAGGGCCAGGTCAACGGCTACACCCAGCAGCAGTGGTACACCCGCGACTCGAACCTCGCGGGCGGCTGGGACGGCACGCTGTGGAACATGACCTACTCGGGGGTGGAGAACGCACCGCCCACGACGTTCCCCGAGCCGGCCGTCACCACGCTGGAGCACACCGGCGTCATCCGCGAGAAGCCGTACCTCTACTGGGACGAGTCGGCGGGCGACTGGGCGGTGTTCGTCCCGGAGCTGCGGGAGAACACCCGGGGCACCACGTGGGAGAACGGCTCGACGCCGGGTGAGTCGATCCCGCTCGACGAGTTCTACGTGGCCCAGCCGGACGACGAGGAGTGGAAGATCAACGCGGCCCTCGACCAGGGGCTGAACGTCCTGTTCACCCCCGGCGTCTACCGGCTGGCGGACACGGTCGAGGTGACGCAGCCCGACACGGTGGTGCTCGGCCTCGGCTACGCCACGATCATCCCCACCGCCGGCCGGACGGCCATGACGGTCGCCGACGTCGACGGCGTGAAGGTCGCGTCGATCCTGTTCGACGCGGGGGAGACCGAGTCGCCCGCGATGCTGCAGGTCGGTTCCGCGGGCTCGTCCGCCGACCACGCCGACGACCCGATCTCGATCCACGACGTGTTCGTGCGTGTGGGCGGGGCCGTGGCCGGGAAGGTCGAGTCCGCCATCGTCGTCGACGCGGACGACACGATCATCGACCACATCTGGTCCTGGCGCGGCGACCACGGCGAGGGCATCGGCTGGGACGTCAACACCGCCGACCACGGGCTGGTGGTCAACGGCGACGACGTCAGCGCCTACGGGCTCTTCGTCGAGCACTACCAGAAGTACAACACCCTGTGGAACGGCGAACGGGGGCGCACGATCTTCTACCAGAACGAGCTGCCCTACGACCCGCCGAGCGTCGAGGACTGGACCCACGACGGGATCCGGGGCTGGGCCGCCTACAAGGTGGCCGACGACGTGACCGAGCACGAGGCGTGGGGGCTGGGCTCCTACTGCGTGTTCACCACCGACGACTCGATCACCGTGGACAACGGGTTCGAGGTCCCGGACACGCCCGGTGTGCGGATGCACTCCCTGCTCACCGTCTCCCTCGGCGGCGCGGGCGTGTACGAGCATGTGATCAACGGCGTCGGACCGCAGGCGTCGGGCACGGAGACGGTCCCGGCCAAGGTGCCGTTCTACTCGGACGGTGCCACGGGCTGACGCCTCGCGCACGGACGGCGGCCCGCCGTCGGGGACCGGCACGGATGCGGTTCTCCGACGGCGGGCCGCCGTCGTTCCCGGTCAGCGCCGGGAACGCAGCGCGAAGACGAGCACGCGGACGCTCAGCAGGGTGCCGATGAACGCCAGCCCGGCGCCGAGCACCCAGTACAGGTCGATCCCGGGCATGAGCATCGGGCCGGTGGGGGAGACGATCATGAGCACCGCGCCGACCAGCGAGGCCGCGGCGATCAGCGCGGTGACGAGCTGCTGCACCAGCGACGTCACGAAGGCGCGGTCCTCGGGGTGCGCGAACGAGCGCACGGTCACCGTCAGGCGGCCGTCCTGCAGGTCCTCGACCACCTGGGTCAGGCGTCGGGGCAGCCGCTGCAGGGTGGGCGCCATGCCCGCGAGCTGGCGCGTCACCCGGTCGCGGACCGCGCGGGGTCCGACGGACGACCTGAGCAGCGGGGCGCCGATCTCCTGGGCGGCCGCGACGAGGTCGTAGCCCGGCGCGATCAGGGCCAGCGCACCCTCCAGCGACGCCATCGTGCGCAGCGCCGAGGCGGGGCCGGCAGGGACCGTCATGCCGGCGTCGGCGAACAGCCCGATCATCGCGCCGAACAGCTCGCCCGACCCGCCGGCGCCCGTGCCGTGGCGGTACCGGACGATGATCGCGCCCAGCCGCCGCTCGACGTCGCGGGCGTCGAGGTGGTCGGGAGGCACGAGCAGCTCGCGCAGCGCGTCCAGGGCGGCGATCGAGTCGTCCCCCTGGACGGCGAGCAGGAAGGCGCCGAGCGCCGTGCGCTCGGACTCGTCCATGCGCCCGACGGCACCCAGGTCCAGCAGGCCGAGCGTCGCGTCGGGGCGCACCAGGATGTTGCCGGGGTGCAGGTCGGCGTGGAAGACGCCGGTGACGACGAGCTGTCGCATGGCGCTGCCGAGCAGCGACTCGGCCATGCGGGTGCGTTCGGCCGGGTCGATCGCCGCCAGGACGTCGGCGCCCTCGCCGAGCGGCACGCCAGCCATGCGGTCCATGACCAGCAGCGTCGGGCCGGAGAGCTCCGGGTGCAGGGTGGGCAGCCGGACGCGCGGGTCGTCGCCGCCGGGCACCGCGGCCAGCGCGGCGTCGAGGTTGAGCGTGTTCTCCAGCTCGACGGTGTAGTCGAGCTCCTCGCGCAGCGACGCCGCGAACCCGGACACGATCCTCTCCACGCCGAACGACCGCGCCCACTGCGTGTCCCGTTCCAGCCGGCGGGCGAGCCGTCCCAGGATGCGCAGGTCCACCTCGACCTGGGCGCGGGCACGCGGCCGCAGCACCTTGACCACGACCTCCCGGCCGTCCAGCAGCTGCGCGGCGTGGACCTGGCCGACCGACGCGCTGGCGAGTGGCTCCTCGTCGAACCGCGCGAACACCTCCGTGAGCGGCCGGCCGAGGGCGGCGTCGACGGCGGTGCGGACCGTCGCCCAGGACTCGGGCGGCACGCGTGACTGCAGGTGGACGAGCTCGTCGGCGACGACGTCGGGCACCAGGTCGCGGCGGCTGGAGAGCATCTGGCCCAGCTTCACGAACGTGACCCCCGCGTCGGCGAGGGCGAGGCGCAGCGAGCGGGCGTGCGCCTCCAGCGCCCCGGCCGTCCGGTCCGTGTCGCCGGCGGCGCCCCGGCGCAGGAACCCGCCGAGGCCCCGACGCACGAGGATGCTGACCACCTGCGCGTACCGCTGCGACTCCTGCCGGCCCTCGCGCAGGCCGCGCAGCGTGGCGAGGGGCGAGGGCAGGCGCCCGGTGGGCAGCAGCACCTCGAGCACGAGGAGCAGCCCGAGGGCGACGGCGAACATCCAGGCCCAGGCCACGACGACGAGCAGGAGGAACCCCAGCGCCTCTCCGGCGGACTCGACCGCGAGGACGTCGGTGCCGGCGTCGAGCAGCGCGGTGCCGATCCCGAACACGACCAGGGTCGTCACGACGGACCGCGCCCACCCCACGGGGGCGTCGAGGGCGCGCCGTGCCGCGGCGGCGAGCAGGAGCCCGGAGGCGAGGGTGACGACCAGCAGCAGGGTTCCGGTGAGCCACGACATGGACCCACTCTGGCGTGTCGGCGGCCGTCCGGCGCGCGCAGGGCGGTCCGGCGCCGGATCGCGGGCGGGCCGGCCGGCCCCGCCACCGACGCGTCCGGCTGCCAAGACGCCACTCGCCACCAGAGGTGAGGTTTGCCTATCCTGCCCTGGTGACCCCTCCGCTCCTCGAGATGCGCAGCCTGCGCGTGCGGCACCAGCTGCCGCTCGGCGACGGCGGCCACCGCCTCGGTGCGCCCGCGCCCGACGGCGTGGACCTCACCGTGCACCCGGGGGAGGTCGTGCTGCTGCTCGGGCCGTCCGGCTGCGGGAAGTCCACGCTGGCGCTCGCGACGAACGGCCTGGTCCCGCACGCCGTGCCGGCCGACGTCTCCGGCGCGGTGGCCGTCGGTGGCCGGGACGTCGCCACGACCCGTCCGCCGCTGCTCGCCGGCGACGTCGCGATGGTCTTCCAGGACCCCGACGCCCAGGTCGTCACCGGCTCCGTCCTGGACGAGGTCTGCTTCGCCCCCGAGAACCTCTGCCTGCCGGTGGGCGAGGTCCTGGCCCGCGCCGAGGCCGCATTGCAGGACGTGGGTCTGTGGGACCGGCGCGCCGACGACCCGGCCGTGCTGTCCGGCGGCGGCCGCCAACGGCTCGCGCTCGCCTGCGCCCTGGCCACCGGGGCCCGGCTGCTCGTCCTCGACGAGCCCACGGCAAACCTCGACCCCGCCGGCGTCGAGGAGGTCTATGCCGTGCTGCGCTCCGTGGCCGCCGGCGGGGACCGGGGCGTGCTGCTCGTCGAGCACGACCTGGACGCCGCCGTCCCGATCGCCGACCGTGCCGTGGTGCTCGACGCCGCCGGGCACGTCGCCGCCGACGGCCCCGTCCGGGACGTGCTCGCCGGCCAGGCCGAACGGCTCGCCGCGCTCGGCGTCTGGCTGCCCACCGCCACGCTGGCCGGCCTGCGGCTGCGCGCCGCCGGCGTGGCGATCGACCCGTTGCCGCTCACGCCCGACGAGCTCACCGCCGCTCTCGACGCCGCACCGGTCCTGCCGGCACCCGCGCCGCGGGCCGTCGCCGGGGGTGTCGCCGCGGGGGGTGCCGCCGCCGCGCCGTCGGGTGCCGCGCCGTCGCGCGTCCCGCCGTCGGGCCCGGACGGGACGGCACCCGTCGTCAGCGTGACCGGGCTGACGTACCGCCGCGGACGCCGCACCGTGCTCGACGGCGTTGCTCTGGACGTGGCACGCGGCGAGCTCGTCGCGCTCGTCGGCGGCAACGGCGCCGGCAAGACCACGCTCGCCCAGCTCGCCGCGGGCGTGCTGCGGCCCAGGCGTCGCGACGTCGCCGGCTCCGTGCGCGTCGCGGGCCTCGACCCCTGGCGCGCGGACGTGCGCTCCCTGACCTCCGCCGTCGGCTTCGTCTTCCAGAACCCCGAGCACCAGTTCGTCACCGGGCGCGTCGACGACGAGCTCGCCCACGGGCTGCGCGTGCGCGGCGTGCCCGACGCCGAGATCGCCGCCCGGGTCGAGGACGTCCTCGCGCGTCTGGGTCTGACGCACCTGCGCGACCGGCACCCCTTCTGGCTCTCCGGAGGGCAGAAGCGACGGCTCAGCGTCGGCACCGCGATCGTGTGCCGGCCCGAGGTGCTGATCCTCGACGAACCCACCTACGGACAGGATCGCGAGCACGCCGTCGAGCTCCTCGACCTGCTCACCGCCCTGCACGACGACGGCACCACCGTGATCGTCGTCAGTCACGACATGCAGCTCGTCGCCGAGCACGCCACCCGGGTGGTGGCGCTCGCGGACGGACGCGTGCTCGCCGACGGGCGCCCCGACGTCGTCCTCGGCGACGACGCCGTGCTGGCGGCCGCCGGGCTGTGCACCCCGCCGCTCGCCCGGGCCACGCGCGGGCTTGGCGACCCGGCATGGCGGGCGGTCACCCGGCTGGCCGACCTGCCGGCGCCCGCGCGGCTCGCGGGGGTGGGGGCGTGAGCGCCGTCGCCGTGCCCGCCGTCGCCCCGTCCCGGGCGCGCGGGCTCACCGACCTGCACACCTACAACCCGCTGGTCAAGATCCTCGGACCGGTCCCCGTCATGCTCGGCGTGGTCCTGACGCGGGACGTCCTCACCCCGGCGCTCGTGGCGCTCGCAGCGTTCGCGACGATCGCCGTCATGGGACGCGTCGGGGCGCGGGCGCTCGCGGTGATCGGCAGCGCTGCCCTGGCGCTGTGCCTCGTGATGACGTTCTCCTTCGGGCTCCTCACCGATCCCGCCGAGGTCGCGGACACGACCCTGCTGGCGTCGGTCGGGCCGCTCGACGTCCGCTCGGGTGCCCTGGCGACCGGGCTGGCGACCGCCGTGCGCACCGTCGCGCTGATGCTGCTCGTCCTGCTCGGCGGGCTGACGACGTCGGGGGCGGACTTCGTGCGCGCCCTGACCCAGCAGCTGCGCCTGCCCTACCGGATCGGCTACTCCGCCCTGGCCGCGCTGCGGTTCGTCCCGCGGTTCTCCCACGAGCTCGAGGTCATCCGCGGCGCGCACCGGGTGCGGGGGGTGACCCCCGGGCGGGGGCCCGCCGCGGCCGTGCGGCGCCGCGCCGGGTTCGTGGTCCCCCTGCTGGCCGGCGGGATCCGGCACGCCGAACGCGTCTCGCTGGCCATGGACGCCCGCGGGTTCGGCGCCCACCCCCGGCGGACCGACCGCGTCACCGTGCCGTTCCGGGCCCGCGACGTCGTCCTGCTCCTCTCGTTCTGGGCCGGGGGCGCGGCGTGCGCCGCCCTGGCCGCCGCGCTCACCTGACCCCTGGAGTCACCATGCCGTCCCTGACCACCCGCTACCTCATGACGTGCGCCGCCGTCGGCGCCGCCGCCGGCGTGCTGCTCATCCCCGCGAACTTCGCCGCCGCACCCCTGGCGGCCGCCGCCCCGATGGTCTACGCCCCGATGGTGGGGCTGTGGATGATCGGACCGGTGCTCGCCCTGGCGCTGATCCGGCGGCCCGGTGCGGCGGTGCTGACCACGTTCGTGGCCGGCGTCGTGTCGGCGGCCTCGCCGGTCGGTGCGTACTCGATCGTCACCTGCCTCATGGCGGGCGTCGCCGTCGAGCTGGCCTTCCTGGTGACGCGTTACCGGATCTGGCGGCCGTGGCTGTTCTACGTCGACGCTCTCGTGTTCGGCGCGGCGTACGTCGCCTCGGGGTGGGTCGCGTTCGACATGGGCGTGATGGCGCCCGTGGTGCTGGTGACGTTCGTGGTGCTCATGATGGGCAGCTTCCTGCTGTGCACCTGGCTGGGGCTGTCCCTGGCCCGGCGGCTCACGAGCGCCGGCGTCGCGCGCGGTCTGGCCCCGGCCCCCCGCGAGGTAGGCCAGGTTCCCGCGAGGTAGGCACGCCCCCCGCGAGGTAGGCCGGAGCACCGTGGGGTAGGCATGGTTACCGCGACGTAGGCCAGGTTCCCGCGGAGTAGGCAGAGTTCCCGCGAGGTAGGCCAACCCGAGATGGCGCTGTCGCCTACCTCGCCAGAGCCGTGCCTACCTCGCCAGAGCCGTGCCTACCTCGCGTGAGGCCGGCCTACCTCGAGGAGTCGTCGCGGCGGTCGGGGGCGTCGAAGCCGACGGACCGCCGTCGGGCACGCTGCAGGTACCGCACCTCCCGCACGAGGATCGCCGCGGACAGCGCGAACGGCACCCAGGCCCAGGCCCGGCCGCGCAGCGCCGCCGCCAACGAGACGATCGCGAACGCGCCGGCGAGCAGGACGGTCAGGATGCTCGCCCATCGGATGTCACGCACGGTCGAGAGCACGTCCTGAGCCTACCCATCGCCGCCTCGAACCGATTCGGGCGGCGGAGTACTGTGCCAGGGATGACTTCCACCGACACCACCTCTCCGTCCGGACCACCCGTCGTCGACGTCTTCGTGGACCCCACCTGCCCCTTCGCCTGGGTGACCTCGCGCTGGGCCCTGGAGGTCACGAAGCACCGCGACGTCGAGCTCACCTTCAAGCTGATGAGCCTGTACCTGCTGAACAAGGACAAGGACATCCCCGCGGACTACCGCGAGCGCATCGAGGCCTCCCGCGGTCAGATCCGGGTCGCCGCCGCCGTGCAGACGGATCACGGCCCCGAGGCGTTGGCCGCCTACTACACGGCGTTCGGCACCCGCTGGCACGACCAGCAGAACAAGGACCTCCACGCGGTGATCACCGCATCGCTCGCCGAGGCCGGTCTGCCGGCCGCGCTGTCCGACGCCGCGACGTCGGACGCGTACGACGAGGCGCTGGCCGCCTCCCACCACGCCGGCATGGACCCCGTGGGCGAGGAGGTCGGCACACCGACGATCCACGTCGACGGCGTCGCGTTCTTCGGGCCGGTGCTGACCCGGGTCCCCCGGGGCGAGGAGGCCACGCAGGTGTTCGACGCCGCGGTGGCCCTGGCCGGCAACCCGCACTTCTTCGAGCTCAAGCGGACGCGCACCGAGCGCCCGCTGCACGACTGAGAGGACCGCGATGGCTCTCGACCTGCGCATCTTCACCGAGCCCCAGCAGGGCGCGTCGTACGACACCCAGCTCGCCGTCGCGAAGGCGACCGAGCAGCTCGGGTTCAGCGCCTTCTTCCGCTCCGACCACTACCTGGCGATGGGCGGTGACGGCCTGCCCGGCCCCACGGACTCGTGGACCACGCTGGCCGGCCTGGCCCGGGACACCGACACGGTGCGTCTCGGCACGCTGGTGTCCTCGGCGACGTTCCGCCACCCGGGGGTGCTCGCCATCCAGGTGGCCCAGGTGGACCAGATGTCCGGCGGCCGCGTCGAGCTCGGGCTGGGCACCGGCTGGTTCGCCGCCGAGCACGCGGCCTACGGGATCCCGTTCCCGGAGAAGCGGTTCGGGATCCTGACCGAACAGCTCGAGATCCTCACGGGGCTGTGGGGCACGCCCGTGGGCGAGACGTTCGACTTCGACGGCACGCACTACACGATCCAGGACTCGCCGGCGCTGCCCAAGCCCGCCCAGGAGCAGGTTCCGATCATCGTCGGGGGCGGCGGTCCGCGGCGGACCCCGGCGCTGGCCGCCCGGTTCGCCACCGAGTACAACCAGTCGTTCCCGCAGATCGAGGAGATCGGCCCCCGCATCGGCGTCATCGAGCAGGCGTTGTCCGACGCCGGTCGCGCACCGGGGTCGCTGACGCAGTCGGTCGCGCTGGTGCTGGCGGTCGGCGCGGACGAGGCGGAGTTCACGCGCCGGGCGGCGGCGATCGGTCGCGAGCCCGCGGAGCTGCGCGAGCACGGGGTGGCCGGCACGGTCTCCGAGGCGGTCGACCGGCTCGCGTCGCTGCGTGACCAGGGTGTGCAACGGGTCTACCTGCAGGTGCTGGACCTGCAGGACCTGGACCACCTGGACCTGGTCGCCCGGGAGGTGGCCCCGCAGCTCTGACCCCGTTCCGCTGTGGGTATGAATTCGACGGCCTCATATCGATACGGGGCCGTCGAATTCATGCCCACAGCGTTGTGTGAACGGGCGGTTGCCCGCCGAGCACTCCTGCGTTGCCGGACGGTGGAGGTTTCGGCGGCGAGCGTTTTCAGCCGTGACACGGACCACACCGCGCTCTAGCGTGTGATCCAGACGACGAGGTGGGTTCCCCGACGCGGGGGGCCCACTTCGTGCGTTCCGGGGTCTGGCCCCGTGCTGTACCGACGTCACGCTGTACTGCGTCTCGTGAAGGGACACGCCCCATGACCAGCCTGGACACCCGCAGCCCCGAGCTGCCCTTCTCCGCCGGCCCGCCGCCGGCACCCGGCACGACGATCCAGGGCGACCCGCAGGCCGCCGCCCGCCGCCGCGACGCGAACGCCGCCGCGCACTCGCCGTCGCTGATGCTCATCATGCTGCTGGCCACGCTCGGCGCCGTGGCCTACGCCGTCTTCCTCCTGGACCCGGACCACCGCGGGGACTGGCTGCCGTACCTGCTGGTCGTGACCGCCGAGTCCGTGCTCCTCGGTCTGGCGCTGCTGGCCATGTGGACGGTGCTCTCCTCCGGCTACGACCCGCGCGACTTCGCCTACCACCACGCCCGCGAGCGCCTCTTCGACGCCCCGGAGATCCTGCGGGACGGCGCCACGGACGACCCGACGCGGTGGCGGATGTTCCTGGACGACCGCCCCGTCACCGCCGACATCTTCATCACCACCTGCGGCGAGGACGTCGACACCATCGCGCGCACGGTCCGTGCCGCCGTCGCCGTGCACGGCGAGCACCGCACGTGGGTGCTCGACGACGGTCGCGACGACGAGGTGCGGGACGTGGCGGCCACGCTCGGGGCCCGGTACATCCGCCGGCTGTCGAGCGGCGGGCAGAAGGCCGGCAACGTCAACCACGCGCTGAGCATCGCCAAGGGGGAGCTCTTCGTCATCCTGGACGCCGACTTCGTGGCGCGGCCCGAGCTGCTGGTCGAGACGGTGCCGTTCTTCGTGCGGGACGACGTCGCGTTCGTGCAGTCGCCGCAGACGTACGGCAACATGACCTCGCTCATCTCCCGGGGCGCCGGGTACATGCAGGCGGTCTTCTACCGGTTCGTGCAGCCGGGCCGCAACCGCTTCAACGCCGCGTTCTGCGTGGGCACCAACGTGGTGTTCCGCCGCGAGGCGATCGACGACGTGGGCGGCATGTACACCGACTCCAAGTCGGAGGACGTGTGGACGTCGGTGCACCTGCACGAGCGCGGCTGGCGCACGGTCTACATCCCGCAGACCCTCGCGGTGGGGGACACCCCGGAGACGATCGTCGCCTACGCCAAGCAGCAGCTGCGGTGGGCGACGGGCGGGTTCGAGATCCTGCTGCAGCACAACCCGCTGTCCCCGCGGCGCAACCTCACCGTGGACCAGCGGCTGCAGTACTTCGTGACCTCCACGCACTACCTGTCGGGGATCGCGCCGCTGCTGCTCCTGCTGGTGCCCCCGATGCAGATCTACCTGAGCCTGGCACCGATGCGGCTGGACGTCTCCGTGGGCACCTGGGCGCTGTACTACCTGGGCTTCTACGGGCTGCAGATCACGCTGGCGTTCTTCACGCTCGGCTCCTTCCGCTGGGAGGTGCTGCTCCTGGCGGCGGTCTCGTGGCCGATCTACGTCAAGGCGTTCTGGAACGCGCTGACGGGCAAGCAGCAGGCGTGGTCGGTCACCGGGCGCGCCGGCGCGAGCACCTCGCCGTTCGAGGTGATCGTCCCGCAGGTGCTGTGCTTCGTGTTCCTGCTGATCACCTCGATCGTCGGGGTGTGGAAGCACGCGGGCGACGGCGGTCTGCCCAGCCTGGCCGTGGCGTGGAACGCCACCAACACGCTGATCCTGGCCGGGTTCATGGCCACCGCGGTGCGCGAGCACCGGGAGGCGATGGCCGGCCGCCGTGCGCTGCGTCGCGGCGAGCGCACCCGCACCGACGACGTCGACCCCGCGGGCGCCGCTCCGCGCGGGAACGCTCCCACCGCTGCTGCGCCGACCCGTTCCGGGCGCCGCCGCGACCGCACCACCCGCCGCGGCGACCGCCGTCGGGCACCCGTGACCTCCGGAGGTGCCGCATGACCTGGGCCACCCGTCTCAAGCTGACCGTCGGCGTCGTCGTCGTCCTGGCGCTCTGCGCCACCCTCACCCTGGTCCTCAACCGGCGGCTGACCCAGGCCACCTCCGCGCAGGCCACGATCGTGGCCGAGGAGGTCGCCGTCGGCACCGACTACGCCGGGACCGTCGTGGAGTCGTTCGTCGAACCGGGCGACACCGTCGCCGCGGGGGACCCGATCTTCACGATGCGCAGCCTCCTGCTCGCGCACGACCTGTCGACCGGCGTCGTCTCGCGCAAGGCCGCCACGTTCGAGGTGTCCGACGACGGTGAGATGACCGTCGAGGCGCCCGTCGACGGCGTGGTCGCGGAGGTCACCTCCGCGCCCGGCGCGTTCATCCAGTCCGGTGAGGTCGTCGCGACGCTCAACCGGTCCGGCTCCACCACGGTGGACGCCAAGATGCTGCTCGACCCGGCCGACTACGCGCGGATCGAGCAGGGCGCGTACGTGCGCATCGTGCTGCCGGACCAGTCCGAGATCCCCGGCGAGGTGGAGTCGATCTCCGTGACCTCCACCCGCAACCAGGCCGAGGCGTCCGTGGTGGTGGGCAGTCCCTCGTTGGAGCAGCGGTCGGGCGCCGGGCTCGTCCAGCCGGGCACCCCCGTCGAGGCGAGCGTCGAGCTGCACGACGACGGCCCGTTGTCCGGCGTCGACCTCGCCTTCCAGCGGTTCCTGCGCAGGATCGGCCTGTGACGCGCCCCCTGGCCGGCCGCGCGGCCTCCCTCGGCCTCGCGGTCGCGCTGCTCGCCGCCGGGTGCACGACGGCGCAGGCTCCGGCCGCGCCGTCGACGCCCGGAGGGGGTGCGGTCGGCACGGTCGTGACCGGCGCCGCCGCCCCCGACGTCGACCCGGCCGCGCTGCCGGAGGCCGAGGCCGCCGACGTCGCGATGCGCCTCGCCGACGGGCTGGCCCCGCCCACCAACCGGTGGTTCTCGGGCCTGGTGTTCGGCGACACCCCGCAGCCGGTGTTCCCCCTGCCGCTCGCGGTCGGCATGACGGCGTCCGGGTTCGCCTACGGCCTGCCGGACGTGCGTGCCGAGGGGACCCTGGTGGCGGGTGGCTACGCCCCGCAGGTGCAGATCGACCTGCGCGAGACGGTCACAGGCGTCGTGTCCGGGTACGACGCCGCGACGGTGACCGTCGATCTCGTGGCCGGTGACGACGTGGTCTACGGGTCGCTGGTGCTCACCCGCGGCTCGCCCGTCCTGCACTACACGGCCGCCCGGGGCCAGGACCTGCACCTGAGCCAGGCGTTCTCGCCGGGCACCGGTGGGCTGCCCGACGGCGTCGCCACCGCCGAGATCGGCGGGCGCGCCCACGCGCTGCTCGGCACCGGCGGGTTCGACGCGGCGGGGGCCCTGGACGACGGCGGCACCACCCTCGCGCTGGCGGAGGGCGACGGCGTGTCGTGGCTCGTCGCACCCGACGGCCCTGGAGCCGACGGCGCTGCGGGAGCGGGAGCCGACGGGGCGTTCGCGGAGCTCGTCGAGGCCGCCGGGGACCCGGTGGTCGGCTCCGAGGTGGGCTACGAGGTCGGCTCCGAGGAGGTGACCACGTCGTTGACGTACGCCACGGCGTCCGGCGGGCCCGCCGTCGTCGTGCGTTTCCCGCACCAGGCCGACGCGGCCGACGAGGCCACCTGCGGCCTCGGCTCGTACGCGACGGTGCTGGGCACCGTGGACGTCTGCCGGGGCGCGACCCTGGGCTGGCGCTCCCCGGAACGCGAGCCGCAGGTCGGCCTGGACCTCTCCGGCCTGGAGCCCGCGGATCGTGACGAGCTCGCCGACCAGGTGCGGGCCGACGCGGCGACGTCGCTCGAGGAGGTGCGTCCTGCCGACACGTACTTCGGCGGCAAGGCGCTGGCGCGGGACGCCAACCTGTGGACGCTCGCGCGTGACCTCGGGCTCGACGACGTCGCGTCCCGGCTGCACGAGAGCGTGGTCGCCGACCTGCGCACCTGGACCGAGCCGGACGGCTGCGCCCAGCGGGCCGAACGCTGCTTCACCTGGGACCCCGTCCTGCGGACCGTCGTCGGGCAGGTCTCCGGGTTCGGCACCGACGAGGGCAACGACCACCACTTCCACTACGGCTACTTCCTGTACGCCGCGGGGGTCCTGGCGGCCGACGACCCGGAGCTGGCCGAAGAGGTCGCCCCGGTCGTGGACCTGCTCGCCGCCGACGTGGCCGCTGCCGCCGACGTGCCGGTCGACGGCGGTGCCCCGCTGCCGGCGCTCCGGGTCCTGGACGTCGTGACGGGGCACTCGTGGGCCTCGGGCCAGGCGCCGTTCGCCGACGGCAACAACCAGGAGTCCGCCTCCGAGGCCGTGGCGGCCTGGCACGGGCTCGCCCTGTGGGCCGATGCCCGCGCCGCCGCCGGCCTGGACGACGGCGGGCTGGCGGACCAGGCGCGCTGGATGCTCGCGCTCGAGGCGGACTCGGCGCGCGCCTACTGGACGGACTTCGACACCACCGACCCCGCGGCGGACGGGCTGGAGGCGTCCGTGACCTCGCTCGTGTGGGACGGCAAGCGGGAGCGTGCCACCTGGTTCTCCGCGGAGCAGAGCGCGGCGCTCGGCATCCTCGTGCTGCCGGTGACGGGGATCTCGACCTACCTCGGCGACGATCCCGACCGGGTGCGGGCCAACCTCGCCGAGGCCCTGGGCACCGACGAGCTGTGGACCGGGCCCGAGGTGTGGGACGTGATGTTCGGCGACCAGCTCCTCATGTACGCCGGGCTGCTGGGGCCGCAGGACGCGGCCGCGGCGCTCGACGTGGCGCGCGACCTGCCGGACGAACGGATCGACGACGGGTCGACGCGCGCGTGGACGGAGGCGTGGCTGATGACGCGGGCGGCCGCGTTAGGGTAGCGGCGGCCTTCACGAGATCTCCACGGACGGGGCGGGTATGCAGCGCGGCTGGACCAGGCACGGAGACGGGACGCACGTCGCACCCGGTGAGGTCGTCGGTCCCGGCGAACGGCTCAGCTGGCCGCGCACGATCGGGATCGGGCTGCAGCACGTCGTGGCGATGTTCGGCGCCACGTTCCTGGTCCCGCTCCTCACCGGGTTCCCGCCGTCGACCACGCTGTTCTTCTCCGCGGTCGGCACCATCGGGTTCCTGCTCATCACGGGCAACCGGCTGCCGAGCTACCTCGGGTCCAGCTTCGCGTTCATCGCGCCGATCGGCGCCGCCACGGCGTCGCAGGGGCAGGCCGCCGCGAGCGGCGGGATCCTCGTCACCGGCCTCCTGCTCGTCGTCGTCGGCGTCGTGGTGCACCACGCCGGGCCGCGCTGGATCGACGTCGTCATGCCGCCGGTCGTCACCGGTGCGATCGTCGCGCTCATCGGGCTCAACCTCGCGCCCGCCGCCTGGGACAACTTCAGCCAGGCGCCGGTCACGGCCATGGTCACGCTCGTGGCCGTGGTGCTGATCTCGGTGCTGTTCCGGGGGATCCTGGGGCGCCTGTCGATCCTGGTCGGCGTGCTGATCGGGTACGCGTTCGCCGCCGTCCGCGGCGAGATCGACTTCTCCCGGGTCGAGGAAGCCGGCTGGTTCGGGCCGCCGGAGCTCACCGCCCCGAGCTTCGAGCCCGGTGTCCTCGGTCTGTTCCTGCCGGTCGTGTTCGTGCTGATCGCGGAGAACGTCGGGCACGTGAAGTCCGTGGCGGCGATGACCGGTCAGAACCTGGACGACCGGATGGGTCGCGCCCTGCTCGCGGACGGAGTGGCCACGACCCTGGCCGGGGCCGGTGGCGGCTCGGGGACCACGACCTACGCCGAGAACATCGGGGTCATGGCGGCGACCCGGGTCTACTCGACGGCGGCCTACTGGGTGGCCGGGATCGGCGCCCTGGCGCTGTCGTTCTCCCCGAAGTTCGGCGAGGTCGTCAACTCGGTCCCGGCCGGCGTCCTGGGCGGGGTGACCACGATCCTGTACGGCATGATCGGCGTGCTCGGCTTCCGCATCTGGGTGCAGAACCGCGTGGACTTCGCCGACCCGGTCAACCTCACGACGGCGGCGGTCCCGCTGGTCGTCGCGGTGGCCAACTACCAGTGGGTGGTCGGTGACCTGGCCTTCGAGGGGATCGCCCTCGGGACGGCCGCCGCGCTGATCCTGTACCACGGGATGCGGGTGATCGGCCGGTGGCGGGGCACCACGACGCAGGAGGTCGGCTCACCGGCCGCCGTGCCGCCGTCGGACGGGCCGCCGTCGGACCGTGGGGACTGAGAGGCGGCCGTCGGCGCCGGGCCTCGGCCGTGCCCGCGGGTCAGGCTGACGCGACGGGACCCGACTACGCCTGGTCGGCGTCGGCGTCCGCGTCGGGGTCGCGCCCGAGACCGTACTCCCGAGGCACCGGGTCGATCTCGCTCACGGGTTCGCAGCCGTCCAGGTTCGGCATCGGCTCACCACTGGTCAGGGGGACGTCCTCGACGGGGAGCGGCTCCGAGTAGTCCGACCCGACCAGCAGGTCGATGGCGCTGCCCTTCCGATCGTCCAGCACGAGGCGGACGTCGGGGAACTGGGCGGCCAGGGTGTAGGCCTGGCGGATGCCCTTGCGGCCGTAGCGGATCTCCGAGCTGCCGTCGATCAGCCGCGTGAAGTCCCCGTTGTCGACGATGTCGAAGCCGCGGTCGGCGAGGACGTCGGCGTTGGCGCCGGCGATCCCGAAGCTGTAGTCCGCGGCGTTGTACACCCGCAGCTTCACCTTGTTGTACGCCACGGGCGGAGCGCCGTCGGGCCACTTCTTGGTCTGCGGGACGCAGGCCGGCGCGATGGTGGTGTCCTCGGCGCTCGGGGTGTGGATCGGTTCGTCGATCGGCGACTTGATCGTGCCGGTGTAGACGGCCAAGGCACCGAGGCCTGCGACCACCAGGAACGCGATGATGAGCCCGAAGACCACAGCCTGACGCTCGTGCTTGCGTCGACGGCGCGCGACGCGCGCCGGGTCCTGGGCTGGTGAGGTCACGCGACGAAACTACCTGAGATTCCGGTTCCGGGTGGTTCAACCCACGGTGAGGACGCGGGCGTGCAGGATGGGGCGCTGCTGGAGGGCCGCGCGCACCGCGCGGTGCAGGCCGTCCTCGAGGTACAGGGTGCCCCGGTACTCGACCACGTGGGCGAACAGGTCGCCGAAGAAGGTCGAGTCGGTGGACAGCAGCGTGTCCAGGTCGAGCGTGCGCTTCGTCGTGACGAGCTCGTCGAGGCGCACCTGGCGGGGCGGCACGTCGGACCAGTCCTGGGTGTTCTCGCGTCCGTGGTCCGGATAGGGGCGCCCGTCACCCACGGCCTTGAAGATCATGGCCGCCATCGTAGAGGCAGGTCGTGACGATTCTGTGCGCTGTGCGCCACGAGATGGTCACGATGCCATGACGATTGCTTTACCTGCCTGTCGCCCTGGCCGACCTGCCGTGGAAACCCGAAAGGGCCCCGCACCGACGGTGCGGGGCCCTTCTGGCGGCGGAGGATGGGGGATTCGAACCCCCGAGGGCGTGAACCCAACACGCTTTCCAAGCGTGCGCCATAGGCCGCTAGGCGAATCCTCCTCGTGGTGCTGCCTGAGAACTCCGGTGTGCACACCGGCGCAGGCAACCCCAGCAGAATAGCGGATGGGGTGCCCGGTCTCCGAATCGGCCCGATGTGAGGTGCGTGACCCGCTGCGGCGCCGGCACGGCCGGTTTCGAGGTCCGGCCCGGTCTCCGTTAGGGTAGGGATCAGACCCCTCGTGCGGCACCATCTCGCCGAACTCCCCCAGGGCCGGAAGGCAGCAAGGGTACGTGAGCTCTGGTGGGTGCGCGAGGGGTCCTTCGCGTCCCACGGGGGGTGTGCCCGCCGGCGTGGTGGGCCCTGTGGCCTGCGACGACTGGCCTGCGACGACGGATGCGGCCCTGGTGCACCGTGCGCCAGGATGTCGGCCATGGTGGAGAGATCTCCGGGTCGGAGCGTGGCGCGAGGCGTCGGCATCGTGGTGCTGGTCGTGGCCGGGATCGTCGTGGTGCTGGCCGTGGTCCTCTACCTGATGCTCCTCGAGCAGTCGACGCCGGACGACGGCGACGGGTACGCCGACGGCCAGGTCCGCGAGGCCGTCGCGGAGCTCGCGGCCGACCTGGAACCCCGTGGCGCCGAGCCGCTCGACGCCGAGAACCTCGCGCAGCGCGCCCAGGACGCCAGCCCTGGCGCCGCTGTCGTCGTCCTCGGCTGGGAGGGCGACTCGGGCGCGGAGGGTGGTGCCGTCGTGGAGGTCGCGGTCCAGGCCAGGACGGCCGCCTGGTCGGGGAGCGGGTTGTTCTCCGACAGCCGTACCGAGGGCTACTCGCTCTCCTGCTGGCGGTTCACCGTGCACGCCCGTCAGTACGACGGCGAGGCGTCGCGCGACCAGATCGGCTGCCCCGACGACCTGACGACAGCGCCGCTCCCTGACCCGACCCCGCTGCCCTCGCTGGGCCCGGACGCCGAGGCCTTCGTGCTGGGGGTCCTCGACGAGCTCCCGGACGGTACGGGTCCCGCCGCCGCCGAGGCCGCCCTGCGCGGGGTCTTCCAGGAGTTCGTGGACGTCCGCACGGAGCGCGACGGCGATCGGCTCGTGGCTGCCGTGGGGGTGGTGCGCTCGCGCGACTGCATCGTCGGGGTGCGGCCCGACGGGGAACCGGCGTGGCGGTTCTCCGACTTCCGGCGCATCCAGCTGGAACCGGGAGAGGGTGGCTGCGAGCCCGGGCTCTACCTGCGGCCGATCACCACGCACTGACGGGCCGGCGTCGGGGATCCTCATCCTTCGTGCCGGCCAACGCTGAGGTTCTCCGGCGTCGCCACGGGCCCGCGTCGTGATTCCTCACGCATCCCGCCCGCGAAGCATGAGGAGTCCCGACGCGGCTCAGCCCGTGCGCGCGGCGATCGCGATCCCGGCCGGGACCTCGGCGTCGTGCACGCCGTCGATCGAGGCCAGCGTCTCCGCCACGAACTGCGCGACGTACCGGGCGCCGGCGGTCGTGAAGTGGGTGTTGTCCTGCGCCAGCGACTCGTCCACGGGCAGGCCTGCGGCGGCCGCGGCACCGTGGGGGAACAGCGCCGCCGACGCCTCCTCGCCCAGCCAGGTGTACAGCCAGCGCGTGAACACCGTCAGGTCGATGAGCGGCACGTCCTGCTCGGCGGCCAGCGCACGCACCGTGGCGGGATAGGCGCCGTGGGACCACCGCAGCGAGCCGTCGTCGGCGAACGAGCGCCGCTCGACGCTGGTGGCCAGGACGGGACGGCCTCCGCCGTCGCGCACCTCGGCGACGAGCTCGGCGAGCCGTCGCCGGTACCCGCCGTCGGCGGCGAGCTCCTCGGGGTGCTTCTGGTCGTTGTGCCCGAACTGGATGACGACGGTGTCGCCGGGGCGCAGCGCGTCGGTGACGCGGGCCCAGTGACCCTCCTCGCGGAAGGTCTGCGTGGTGGCGCCGCCGACGGCGCAGTTGTACACGTCGTCCACGACGAGCGCGGCGAGCTCGTCACCCCAGCCCAGCAGCGGGATGGCGGCATGCCCCGAGGTGGCGCCGTGGTCGGTGGGAGCGACGGTGGAGTCGCCCGCGAGGTGGATCGTCATCGGTCCTCCGGTTGGGGATTGAATCGATTGAATGCTACCGCGGGGGCTCGGCCCCTCACACGTTCGTGAGCCGCCGCCACTGCAGCACGACGGCGGCGATCCCCAGCGGCCCGACCGCCGCGGTCAGCAGCAACGCACCCGGACCCACTGCCGCCGCCGCGCCGGCCCCGCCCGTGCCCGTCCACAACGAGGGCACCGCGTAGGGGAACCAGGCTC
Organism: Isoptericola aurantiacus; assembly: GCF_044769875.1. Taxonomy (NCBI): domain Bacteria; kingdom Bacillati; phylum Actinomycetota; class Actinomycetes; order Micrococcales; family Promicromonosporaceae; genus Isoptericola; species Isoptericola aurantiacus. The sequence continues at coordinate 171,344 of NZ_JBJBAE010000005.1, read as the reverse complement.
CTCCTCCGACCAGCACGACCATCTGTGTCACCGCGACCGTCCCCACCAGCGTGCCGACCGTCGCCAGGGGGCTGCGGGTCAGCGTCGCCACCGCCCCGAAGGGTGCCGCCAGGCAGGCGGCGAGCAGCCCGGCACCCAGCGCCCGCACCGCTGCCGACCATGCCGCACCGTCCATCCCGGAGCCCGTGACCAGACCGGTGGCGCCGGCGGCCGCCACGCAGAGCGCGACGGCCGCGGCGGTGCACGCCGCGGCCCACCCGAGCAGCACCAGGCACCGCGCCAGCGCCACCGAGCCCGTCGGCGTCGCCAGGCCCACGAAGGCCCCGGCCCGTCCGTCCGCCAACGGCTGGCCGAACGCCGCCGCCGCGCCGAACCCGCCCGCCATGAGCACGGCGACGCTGAGCACCTGCCCCGCCGCCACGAGCTGGGTCGTCGCAGCGTCCCCGGTGGCGTAGTCGGCCAGCTTGGCAGCTCCCGCACCGACCACCGCGCCCGACCGCGCGAGCGTCACCAGCCCGGTCGCCGCCACCGGCACCACCAGCACCAGCAGCAGGCTCGCGACCCGCTGCACCGCCGACCGCCGCCACGTGAGCAGCTCGGTCCCCAGCGCCACCCCGAGGCCGGTCATGCCGCACTCCCGGATCCCGCCGTGCGGTCGGCGTCGTCCGCGGCGACCACCCGGGCGAAGAACCGCTGCTCCATCTCCGGGCCCGGCGGCAGCTCGCCCACCAAGCGCCCGCCGTGCACGACGACGACGCGGTCGGCCACGCGGGCGACCTCGTCCAGGTGATGGCTGGAGACGAGCACGGCGGCGCCCGCGTCGGCCAGCGCCCGGACCGCCCCGCGCACCAGCACCACCCCGCGCGGGTCCAGCGCGGAGGTGGGTTCGTCGAGCACCAGCGCATCGGGCGCGTGCACGACGGCGCACGCGACGGCGAGGCGCTGGGCGTTGCCGGCGGACAGCGTGCGGGCACGAGCGTCGGCCCAGGCGCCCAGGTCCAGGCGCTGCACGACGGCGGCGCTCGCGGTGGCGACGTCGGCCCGCCGCACGCCGTGCAGGAGTGCCGCGGTGCGGACGTTCTCGCGGACGGTCAGGTCGGGGGAGACGAGCCCGACGCCGACGACCTGACCGAACCGGCGTGCCGCCGTCGTGGGCAACCGTGCCGGGTCGGCGCCCAGCACGCGAGCCGTGCCGGAGGTCGGCCGCAGCCGCCCGGTGAGCACCCGCAGCGCCGTCGTCTTGCCGGCACCGTTGAGCCCGATCATCGCCACGACCTCCCCGGCTTCGACGGTCAGGGACACGCCGTCCAGCGCGGTGCGGGCGCCGAACGCGTGGCGGACGGCCGTGAGGGACAGGGCGTTCACGGCGTCGCTCCGAGGAACTCCAGCGCACGGGTGACGACCTGGCCGAGGTGCGGGCCACCGCCGTCGTCGGGCGCGGGCATGCGGGGGAGCGCGAGCAGCGCGGCGGTGCAGGCGCCCAGGCAGGCGGCGGCGACGACGGTGGCCTCGAAGCGGTCGGTGCCGTCGGCGACCAGGGCGTCGGCGATCGCGCGTTCGCTGTCGGCGGTGGCGGCGGCGACGGCGGCGCGCAGCGCGGGGTGCGTGGCGACGAGCCGGACGCGGCGCAGCGCGGTGGCGTCCTCGACGGGCTCGATGGTGGCCAGCGCGGCGAGCATCCCGCGCCGGACCCGCTCGAGGGGAGCGAGGTCGCGGGGTTGGGCGGCGACCGCCTCGGCGATCAGCGGGTCGTAGGGGTCGGTGACGAGGACGGCGTCCTTGGTGGGGAAGTGGCGGAAGAACGTCATCTGCGTCACGCCTGCGGCGTCGGCGACCTGAGCGACGGTCGTGGCGTCGTACCCGTGGTGCTCGAACAGCTCGAGGGCAGCGTCCAGGATGCGTGCCCGGGTCCGCAGCGCGCGGGGTGTCGGAGTGCTGGCCATGCTCTGATGTTAGTCACTAACATTCTGAGGGTCCACCTCCGGGGCCGGGGGATGTCCGTGTCGGCCCCGGCGTCTATCGTGGCGTGCGTGACCACCGCTCTGTACCGCCGCTACCGGCCCGAGACCTTCGCCGAGGTGATCGGCCAGGAGCACGTCACGGCCCCCCTCATGCAGGCGCTGCGCAGCGGCCGGGTCAACCACGCCTACCTGTTCTCCGGCCCGCGCGGTTGCGGCAAGACGACGTCCGCGCGGATCCTCGCGCGCACGCTGAACTGCGCGCGGAACACTCCCGAGCAGCCGCTGGACACCCCGTGCGGCGAGTGCCCCTCCTGCGTCGAGCTCGCACGCGGCGGGTCCGGCTCCCTGGACGTGGTCGAGATCGACGCGGCGTCGCACAACGGGGTCGACGACGCCCGTGACCTGCGTGAGCGCGCCAGCTTCGCCCCGGCCCGCGACCGCTACAAGATCTTCGTGCTCGACGAGGCGCACATGGTCACCTCCCAGGGCTTCAACGCGCTGCTGAAGATCGTCGAGGAGCCGCCTCCGCACGTGAAGTTCGTCTTCGCCACGACGGAGCCGGACAAGGTGATCGGCACGATCCGTTCGCGTACCCACCACTACCCGTTCCGACTGGTGCCGCCGGACGTGCTCGGCCCCTACCTGGAGCGGCTCTGCGCCGCCGAGGGGGTGGAGCTGGGGGCCGGCGTGGCACCGCTGGTGACGCGCGCCGGCGGCGGCTCCGTCCGTGACTCGCTGTCCGTGCTGGACCAGCTCATCGCCGGGGCGCCCGACCGGGTCGTCGAGTACGACGGCGCGGTGGCGCTGCTCGGCTTCACCCACGCCACCCTCCTCGACGACGTCACCGACGCGCTCGCCGCACGTGACGGCGCGTCGATCTTCCGCGTCGTCGACCAGATCATCGCCACCGGGCACGAGCCCCGACGGTTCGTCGAGGACGTCCTCGAGCGCCTGCGGGACCTCATCGTCATCGCGGTCTCCGGGGATGCCGCCGATGCCGTGCTGCGCGACCTGCCCGCCGACCAGCTCGAGCGCATGCGGCACCAGGCCGCCAACCTCGGCGTCGCGGAGCTCTCCCGGGCCGCCGACCTCGTCAACGCGGCGCTCACCGAGATGACCGGGGCCACCTCACCCCGCCTGCACCTCGAGCTGCTCTGCGCGCGCCTCCTGCTGCCCGGCGCCGACGACGGTGCCGACGGGCTGGCCGCACGGATCGACCGTCTCGAGCGCGGCGCGGTCGCCACCGGTGGCGTGGGCGGGGTCTCACCGGCGACGACGGCCCCCGACGTCGCGGCCAGCGGCGGCGTGGAACCGGCTCGGCCGGGGGGACCCGGGCTGTCGGGCGCCGCCGCGGCACGGGCCGCGCTGCAGCAGAGCCGTCGCCCGCTGCCGAGGGACGTCGCGACCGTCGCCGCTCCCGCCGCCGAGGGCGCCGATCCAGCAGCGGGCGCGGTGGCCGGGACGGGGCCCAGGGGCGCCGCTGCCGAGGCCGCCGAGGAACCGACCGCCACGGGTAGCGCCGCCACGGGTGGCACCGCTACGGGTGGCGCGACCGACACGGGTAGCGCGACGGCCACGGGTGGCGCCGCCGTCGGCGGCACCGGCGGCACCGAGGGCGCCACCGTCGCGACGTCGGAGGTGTCGGACCGGGCCGCGACGGAGCATGACCCCGCACCAGCGCCCTCCGGCGTGCCCGCGCCCGACGCGCCCCCGAGCGCGTCCGAGGCCGCCTCCCGGAGCGCGACCGAGAGCGCTGCGGAGTCCTCGGCCGAGGCTCCTCCCGCTCGGACCCCCGCCGTGGAGGCCGAGGGTCCGGTTCCGGCCGAGGCGCCCGACGCAGCGGCCGAGGCCGACCCGGTACCTCCGACGCCGGCCGCGGAGCCGACGTCGGCCGCCGCCACGGCACCCCCGGCCGGGCTGACGGCGGAGGAGGTCCGCCGTCGGTGGGACGAGGTGGTGGCGAACGTCGCCAGCCCCGTGACCCGAGCTCTGGTCGGCCCCAACGCCCAGGTGGCGTCCCTGGCCGGCGACCTGCTCCGGCTGGGGTTCCAGGCCGAGGGCATGGCACGCACGTTCTCCCAGTCGCGTCACGTCGAGGCGGTTGCCGACGCGGTCTACCAGACCCTCGGGATCCAGGTACGCGTCGAGGCGACGGTCGGGGCACCGGGACCGGCCGACCCTGCCCGGGCCCCGGGTCCGGATCTGGGACCCGAGCCGCCGTCCGACGACGCCGAGGCGGCGGGCGGCGCCCCGGCCGCCGGAACGTCGTCACCCGCGGGCGCGCCCTCCGACGCGGGTGCGCCGTCCACCGCCGGTCCGGGATCCGTCCCGGGCGGGCAGAGGGGCACGGGGTCCGGGCCGACCACGGCCGACGCCTCCTGGCCGACGGTCGTCCCGCCCGGGGCGGACGACGCACCGGGCGGGGCTGGCGGCCGGTCCGCCGCCGGTGGTGGGGTCGCCCTCGCCGAGCGCGTCGCCACCGTGGCCGGGCCTGCCGGAGGGCCCGGTGCCGCCGACGACGCCGACGCCGCGTGGCTGGCCGGGTCGTCGGTCTCCGCAGGGTCCGCGGCCTCGGCAGCGTCCGCCGGCACCGCCGCGTCTGCCGGCACCGCGCCGGCGGGTTCCGTCGCCACGCCCTCCCGTCCCGACCCGCGAGCCGCCGTGACGCCCGCGGCCGGCGCGCCGGTTCCCGAGGGACGGCGCGACCCGGCCGCCGAGGCGGCACGCTCCGGGGCGGCGCCGTCGTCCGACCCCACGACGCCTCCCGGGGCGCAGGCGCGGGCGGCCGTGGATCACTACGCGGACCTGTCCGACGACGATCCCGAGCTCGCCTCGACGGGTCTGGTCGGGGTGCCGCTCGTGGTCAAGGTGCTCGACGGGAAGGTGATCGAGGAGGTGGCGACCCAGCCGTGACCTCGACGACCACCCTGCACATCGTCGCGGCCGTCATCGTGCGTGACGGGCGGTTCCTGCTGGTGCGCAAACGCGGCACGATGGCGTTCATGCAGGTGGGCGGCAAGATCGAGCCCGGCGAGGATCCGGCCGCGGCACTGGCACGCGAGTGCGCCGAGGAGATCGGGCTGACCGTCGACGCCGCGACGGCACGACCGCTGGGTCGACGCCACGCGGTGGCCGCGAACGAGCCCGACCACCTGGTCGACGCCCACGTCTTCGCCGTCGACCTGCCTGCCGACTTCACGCCCGAGGCCCGGGCCGAGCTCGCCGAGCTGGTCTGGGTCGATCCGGCGGACCCGGTGACGGCGTACCCCGTGGCCCCGCTGTCGCAGGACCTCCTCGCGCAGACCGCGGTGTCGGGCACACTGAACGCGTGACGACGACGCGCCGCCTGCCCCGTGCCACCCCGCAGTCCCAGGGGGTGGACCCCGACGCGCTGGAGAGACTGGTCGAGACCCTCGACGGCGTCGACGACGTGCACAGCCTGATGGTGCTGCGCCACGGGCACGTCGTCGCCGAGGCCTGGTGGGACCCGTTCGTCCCGGAGGAGCCCCACCGCATGTTCTCGGTGTCGAAGTCCGTCACGGCCACGGCCGTGGGCCTCGCCGTCGCCGAGGGCCTGCTCACCACGCACGACCGTGTGCTGGACCTGCTGCCGGACGACGCGCCGCCGGACCCGGGCGAGCACCTGGCCGCGATGACCGTGCGCGACCTGCTGACGATGACCTCCGGTCACGGCGCGGACACCATGCAGTTCCGGTTCGACAACCTGCACCGCCCGGGCGACCGCTGGGCGCGGGACATCCTCGCCGCTCCCGTGGTCCACGAACCCGGCACGCGCTTCGTCTACAACACCGGGGCGACGTACCTGCTCAGCGCGATCCTGCACCGCCTGACGGGGGAGCGGCTGCTCGACTGGCTCACCCCGCGGCTGTTCGCCCCGCTCGGCATCAGCGGCGCCACGTGGGAGCAGTGCCCGGCCGGGATCGACGTCGGCGGGTACGGGTTGGCGATCACCACCGAGGACCTGGCGACGCTCGGCCAGCTCTGGCTGCAGCGCGGACGCTGGGGCGGCACCCAGCTCGTGCCCGCCGGGTGGATCGAGGAGATGACCTCCTTCCAGGTACCCAACGGCCCCGACGAGAGCCCGGACTGGGAGCAGGGCTACGGCTACCAGTTCTGGCGGTGCCGCCACGACGCCTACCGGGCCGACGGCGCCTTCGGCCAGTTCTGCGTGGTGTCACCGGCCCACGACGCCGTCGTGGTGCTCACCAGCGGCACGACGGAGACCAGCCGCGAGCTCGAGGCCGTGCTCGACGCCGTGACCAGCGGGATGTCCGACGGCGGCACCGCGGTCCCGCAGGACGGCGCAGGGCCGTTCGTGCCGGACGGGCTGGCCGTGGCACGGCCGCGCGGCAGCGCTCACGTCCCGCTCGCGGACTTCGTCCGGGGCTCGTCGTTCGTCCTGGCCGACGGCGCCGTCGACCCGGCCACCGCCGAGGACGGCGTACCGGAACCCGGCAGCCCGGACGATCACGGCCGCGAGCTCCTGCGCTGGCACGCGGTGGCGGTGCAGCAGGAGGGCGACCGGATCGAGCTGTGCTGGACGCCGGGTCCCGACCAGCCGTGGCACACGGTGGTGTGCGGCACGGGGCGGTGGATCACCGGGAGCGTCCGGCTCGCGGTGGGGGAGATCGGGGTGGCCGGCGCGGCGGCCTGGACCGCGCACGACACCCTGACGGCTCGGCTGGTCTGGCGCGGCACCCCGTTCACGCTGGACGTCGTGCTGACGTTCGGCGGCGACGGGGAGGGTCGGCATGTCGAGCTGGCGGTCGACCAGAACGTGTCCTTCGGCCCGACGGCGCTGCTGCGTGCCACCGGGCTCGGCGCCTGAGCGTCGTGGTGGGCCGCCCGGCCCGTCTCCCGGCCGGCCGGCGTGCGGCCACCGTCACGCGCGGCGTCGCCCGGCCCGCAGGGCGTCGAGCCACCGGCCCAGGAGTGCGGTCGAGTCGGGCACGAACTCCACCTCGTCGAGCATCGCCGCCAGCCGTCGCGGGGTGACCCAGGCTCCCCAGGAGACCTCCTCCGGCTGCCAGGTGACGGCGCCGTCGTAGGTGCAGGTGAACAGGAAAGCCCGGTAGCGGGTGCTCGCGTCGGCGTAGTCGGCCCAGCCGAGCGGTTCCAGCGGGACGGCCTCGACACCGAGCTCCTCGGCGGCCTCGCGTGCGGCGCCGTCCTGGGGTGACTCTCCCGGCCGCAGGACGCCGCCGGCGCAGAAGTCGTAGCGGCCGGGGTAGACGTCCTTGGTGGTGGTGCGCCGGTGCACGTAGACGTCGCCCGCGCTGTTGCGGACGACGACGGCGGTCGCGGCGTGGCGCAGGTTCTCCGACCGGACGCGACGGCGGGGTGCGGCGCCGGACGGTCGACCCGCGGCGTCGTACAGGGCGACGGGTTCGTCGCCCGGATCGCGATCCATGCCAGGCATCATGCCGGACGGAGCGACACGACGGCAGTTCGTCATCGGTGCGGCAGTCCGGACTGCCGCACCGATGACGAACTGCCGCACAGACCCTGGCACGGCGCTGTCCCCGGCGACCCGTAGGCTGAGCAGGTGTACGAAGGTGCGGTCCAGGACCTGATCGACGAGCTCGGCCGGCTTCCCGGCGTCGGGCCCAAGAGCGCGCAGCGCATCGCGTTCCACCTGCTCGCCACGGACGCCGCGGACGTGCGGCGGCTCGTGGACGCGCTGACGGAGGTCAAGGCGCGGGTGCGGTTCTGCGAGATCTGCGGCAACGTGGCGGAGTCCGAGACCTGCCGTGTCTGCGCGGACCCGCGGCGCAGCGACGAGGTGATCTGCGTCGTCGAGGAGCCCAAGGACGTCGTCGCCATCGAGCGCACCCGCGAGTTCCGCGGCAAGTACCACGTGCTCGGCGGGGCCATCAATCCGTTGGACAACGTCGGGCCGGACGACCTGCGCATCAGCGAGCTCATGTCGCGCCTGGCCGACGGCTCGGTCACCGAGGTCATCATCGCCACCGACCCCAACGTCGAGGGGGAAGCCACGGCCACCTACCTGTCCCGGCTCATCGGCCCGATGGGGGTCACGGTCTCCCGTCTGGCGTCGGGACTGCCTGTCGGGGGAGACTTGGAGTACGCGGACGAGGTGACCCTCGGCCGCGCGTTCGAGGGCCGACGCGTCGTCGGGGCCTGACCGGCCGCGGCGTCCACGACAGGACAGGTGAGGACCGTGCCAGAGATCGCGAGCGACTCCGAGCTCCGCGAGGTCGCCGAGCAGGTGTCCACGCAGGCCCGCACGTTCCTGTCCACGACGTCGCAGGTCGCCTCGGGCGGGTTCCCCGGCGCCGAGCTCTCCCTGCTCATCCTGGCGACGTCGGACCTGCTGTCGGCGGGCGCGCGGCTCGCCGCGATCGTCGACGTCGTGCCGGTCGAGCGGTTCGAGCCCGACGCCGGTCGGGAGACCGACGTCGACCCGTTGCGGACGGCGCTGGCCCAGATGTTCGACGGGTTCGACGACTACGTCGAGGTCTCCGACCCGGTGCTCAGCGACGAGGTCACGCCGGCCACGATCTCCGGTGACCTGGCGTGCATCGTGGCCGAGGTCGCCAAGGGGCTGCAGCACTACGACGAGGGTCACGAGCTCGAGGGCCTGTGGTGGTGGCAGTACAGCTACCTGTCGATCTGGGGCGAGCGGGCGTCGTCCGCCCTGCGCGTCCTGCAGGGCGTGCTCGCCCACCTGCGCCTCGACGTCGCCGACGACGTCGCGGCCGAGGCGGAGTACGACGCCCTGCACGCCTGAGGGCCGGCCGCGGACGGCCATCTGAGGGACACCCGCCGTTCACCGGCGGGGCGGACGTGCGCTACCCGCGCCTCCTAGCGTGCAGCGCGATCCTGTTTCCTCACACCGGAGGCACCTGTGCCCGTCCGTGGCATCCACCCGTCCGTCGCCCGCGTCGCCGCCGCCGCGCTCGGCCTCACCCTGTGCGGCGCCGCAGCGCTCACCCTGCCCGCGCAGGCGTCCGTCGTCGACGACCCGGTCGGGGTGAGCGCCGACGGCGCCGCGATCGACCTGCGTCCGCTCGGCAGCTACTCCACCGGTCTCTTCGACGAGTCCGGCGCCGAGATCGTCGCCTACCACGGCGCCTCGCAGCGCCTGTTCTCGGTGAACGCGCACGCCGGTGAGGTCACCGTGCTCGACGTCGCGGACCCTGCGATCCCCCACAAGCTCTTCGCGCTGGAGACCACGGGTCTCGTGGCCGACGACGGGTCCTCGGTCCCTGCCGGGGCGGTCGCCAACTCTGTGGCCGTGCGCGCGGACGGCCTCGGCGTCGTCGCCGTCGAGTCGGACCCGAAGACGGACGCCGGCTGGCTGGTGTTCTTCGACGCCGCGGGTGACGGGTCCGCCCTCGGCGCCGTGCGCGTGGGGGCCCAGCCGGACATGGTGACGGTCACCCCGGACGGCGCCCGCGCCGTCGTCGCCGACGAGGGTGAGCCCGACGACGACTACGCCGTCGACCCCGAGGGCGACGTCGCCGTCGTCGACCTGCCGGACGCGGTCGCGGCACCCGCGCAGGACGCCGTGCGGATCGCCGGGTTCCACGCCTTCGAGGACGGCGCGCTGCCCGACGGCGTGCGCGTGTTCGCCGGGATCGACGGGATCGACCACCCGGTCTCCCGCAACCTCGAGCCGGAGTACGTGGCCGTCTCCGGGGACTCGGGCGTGGCCTACGTGGCGCTCCAGGAGGCGAACGCCGTCGCCGTCGTCGACCTGGACGACGCCGCGGTCACCGAGATCTGGCCGCTCGGCGCCAAGGACTTCTCGATCGAGGGGCAGGGGATCGATCCCTCGGACGAGGACGGCCCCGACGGCGAGGGCGCGATCGACATCCGCACGGTCCCGGTCCAGGGCCTGTACATGCCGGACGGGATCAACGCCTACACCGCCGGTGGGCAGACGTACCTCGTGACCGCCAACGAGGGTGACGCGCGCGAGTGGGGGGACTACGAGGAGCCGGTGCGGATCAAGGACCTCGGCGAGGACGGCGTCGCGCCGATCTGCGCCGACAGCCCGGCCGCCGGTCGCACCGACGACGCCGACCTCGGGCGGTTGGAGGTGACCAGGGCGTCGGGGCTGCGGGCCGACGGCGCGTGCTACTCCGAGCTCTACGCGTTCGGCGGGCGGTCCTTCTCGATCTGGACCACCGACGGCGAGCAGGTCTTCGACTCGGGTGACGACTTCGAGCAGATCACGGCCCAGGTCGCCCCGGAGAACTTCAACTCCGACCACGGTGAGTCGTCCTTCGAGTCCCGGTCCGACGCCAAGGGGCCCGAGCCGGAGAACATGGCGATCGGGCAGGTCGACGGGCGCACGTACGCGTTCGTCGGGCTGGAGCGTGTGGGCGGCGTGATGGTCTACGACGTGACGGACCCGGCCGGGGCCCAGTTCGTGCAGTACCTCAACAACCGCGACTTCTCGGTCTCGGCGGAGGACGCGATCGACGACGGCGCCTCGCCGGCGCAGGTGCTGGCCGCGGCCGGCGACCTGGGACCGGAGGGCCTGGCGTTCATCTCCGGCGAGGACTCGCCCACCGGGGAGCCGATGCTCGCGGTCGGCAACGAGGTCTCGGGCTCGACGACGCTGTACGCGATCGACGGCCCGGCGGCGACCGAGGTGCCCGCGCGCGGCGTCCTCAGCGACGACAACGCGCACGACGGCGTCCGCGGCGGTGCATACACGGTGAGCGTGGACCTGTGGTGGGGCCAGAACGCCACCTCGGTGCGGCTCCTGGAGGACGGCGAGGTCGTGGCGACCCGCAACCTGGTCGACGCGACGCCGTCGGCCCAGCACGTCGAGTTCGACCTCACCGGGCGCACCGACGGCAGGTACACCTACACCTGCGAGCTGGTGAACGCGGCGGGCGCCAGCGGCTGCGGCGCGCACACGGTGCGGGTCACCGACGCGGCGCCGGCCATGCCGCGGCTCAGCCACGACAACCACGACAAGGACGGGTCCTACACCGTCAGCGCCGATCTGTGGTGGGGCACCAACGCCACGTCGTGGAGCCTGCTCGAGGACGGCGTCGAGGTCGCTGCCGGTGACCTCACGGCGGCGACGCCGTCTGCCCAGCACGTCGAGGTCTCCCTGACCGGGCGGGCTGCCGGTGCGCACACCTACCGGATCGTGTTCGCGAACGACCTCGGCTCCACGAGCTCGAAGGCCCTCGTCGTCCGCGTGAAGTAGCCCCCCGTCCCGCGAGATCGACGTACCCGTCTCGAGATCGACGCACCGTGCGTCGATCTCGAGACGGGTACGTCGATCTCGGCGTGCGAGGATTCCGGTCGTGCTCGAACTCGATCCCACCACCGTCCTGCTGCTCGTCCTGGCGGGACTCGCCGCCGGCTGGGTGGACGCCGTCGTCGGCGGCGGGGGTCTCATCCAGCTGCCCGCCCTGCTCCTCGTCCCCGGCATCTCGCCCGTGCAGGCGCTGGCCACCAACAAGCTCGGCTCCATCATGGGCACGTCGGTCAGCTCGATCACGTACTACCGACGGGTGCACCCGGACCTGACGACGGCGGGACCGATGGCGCTCGCGGCGCTGGTCGGGGCCACGGGCGGGGCGGCGCTGGCCACGCGGATCCCCGCGGACCTGTTCACGCCGATCATCCTGGTGGTCCTCATCGGCGTCGCCGTCTTCACGGTGGCGAAACCGCAGCTCGGCCGGCACGACAACCTGCGCTGGGAGGGCAACCGGCACCGGTGGACGGCGGCCGGCATCGGTGCGGTGATCGGCGCCTACGACGGCCTGCTCGGTCCGGGTACCGGCACGTTCCTGGTGATCTCGTTGGTGAGCATCCTGGGCTACGCGTTCCTGCCGGCCTCGGCCCTGGCGAAGATCGTCAACTTCGCCACCAACCTCGGGGCGCTGCTGTTCTTCGTCCCGCACGGCGCCGTGATCTGGGGGCTCGGTCTGGCGATGGGTGCGGCGAACCTCGTCGGCGGGTACGTCGGGGCCCGCATGGCGGTGGCCCGGGGGAGCGGGTTCGTGCGCGTGGTGTTCGTCGTCGTCGTCGGTGCGCTGATCTGCAAGCTCGGGTACGACGTCGTCACCGGCGCCGCGTAGCCGGGTCGGCCGCGCGGGGGCTACGGAGCCGTGCCCGACGGCGGGGTCCCGGCACGGGTGTGACGCCCGCTACACCGCCGCGCGAGCGGCCTCGCTACCATGGTGCGCGCACACACAAGAGACCGGCGGGCCGTTGAGAGAGACGGAGGCCGGCGACAGAAAGGTTGCATGCATGGCACTGGTCGTGCAGAAGTACGGCGGGTCCTCCGTCTCGGACGCCCGTTCCATCAAGCGCGTGGCCAAGCGCATCGCCGAGGCCCGGCGCGCCGGCAACGACGTGGTCGTGGTGGTGAGCGCCATGGGCGACACCACCGACGAGCTCCTCGATCTTGCCGCCGAGATCAGCCCGAAGCCCCCGCAGCGCGAGATGGACATCCTGCTCACCGCGGGTGAGCGGATCTCGATGTCCCTGCTCGCGATGGCGATCGACAAGCTCGGGGTCAAGGCGAAGTCCTTCACCGGCCAGCAGGCCGGCCTCCTCACCGACGCGGTCCACGGCAAGGCCCGCATCGTCGACGTCGTCCCGCACCGGATCAAGCAGACCCTCGACAAGGGTCAGGTCGCGATCGTGGCGGGATTCCAGGGCGTCAGCGAGGGCAACGACGTCACCACGCTCGGTCGTGGCGGCTCCGACACGACGGCGGTCGCGCTGGCCGCCGGCCTCGACGCGGACGTCTGCGAGATCTACACCGACGTCGACGGCATCTTCAGCGCCGACCCGCGCATCGTCCCGGGCGCGCACAAGATCGACCGGGTCACCTACGAGGAGATGCTCGAGCTCGCGGCGTCCGGCGCCAAGGTGCTGGCCCTGCGCGCCGTGGAGTACGCGCGCCGCTACGGCGTGCCGGTGCACGTGCGCAGCTCGTTCTCGGGCAAGACCGGCACCTTGGTGATCGGCACCCACGGAGACCTCATCGACCCGAACGCCGACTCTGGCGAGCAGGAGGAAGCAGCCATGGAAGACCCGATCATCTCCGGCGTCGCGCACGACCGCAGCGAGGCCAAGATCACCATCGTCGGCGTGCCCGACACGCTCGGCCAGGCCGCGCGCATCTTCGAGGTCGTGGCCGAGTCGGGTGCGAACATCGACATGATCGTGCAGAACGTCTCGGCCGCGGCGACGGGGCTGACCGACATCTCCTTCACGCTGCCGCACGGTGACGTCCGCTCGACGGTGGCGGCGCTCAACGCGGTGAAGTCCGAGCTGAAGTTCGACGAGCTGCAGATCGACGACGAGATCGGCAAGGTCTCGCTGGTGGGTGCGGGCATGAAGTCGCACCCCGGCATCTCCGCGCGGCTGTTCGGTGCGCTGCGGGACGCCGGCATCAACATCGAGATGATCTCCACCTCGGAGATCCGCATCTCGGTGGTCACCCGCGCCGACAACCTGGACGACGCCGTGCGCGCCATCCACACGGCGTTCGGCCTGGACTCCGCCGAGGGCGAGGCCGTGGTCTACGCCGGGTCGGGGCGGTGAGCGGCGTGGGGCAGATCAACGAGTCCGGCGTCAACGTCGCCGTCGTCGGTGCGACCGGTCAGGTCGGTGCCGTCATCCGCCGGCTGCTCTCGGAGCGAGCCTTCCCGGTCAAGGAGCTGCGGCTCTTCGCCTCGGCGCGGTCGGCGGGCTCGACCCTGACCTACGAGGGTGTCGAGGTCACGGTCGAGGACGTCGCGGCCACGGAGACCTCCGCGCTCGAGGACATTGACGTCGCCCTGTTCTCCGCGGGCGGCGGCACCTCGAAGGAGCACGCACCGCGGTTCGCGGAGGCGGGCGCCGTCGTCGTGGACAACTCCTCCGCATGGCGTCTCGACCCCGAGGTCCCGCTGGTGGTCTCCGAGGTGAACCCGGAGGCGATCAGCGAGGCGGGCAAGGGCATCATCGCCAACCCGAACTGCACCACGATGGCCGCGATGCCGGTGCTCCGGCCGCTGGCCGCCGAGGCCGGGCTGGAGCGCCTGCGGGTCGCCACGTACCAGGCGGTCTCGGGTTCCGGGCTCGGCGGCGTGAAGGAGCTCGCCGACCAGGCGCGTGCCGCCGTCGCCGGCGATCTCGAGGGTCTGACCCACGACGGCGGTGCGGTGACGTTCCCGGAGCCGGAGAAGTACGTCGCGCCGATCGCGTTCGACGTGATCGCGCTGGCGGGCTCGATCGTGGACGACGGCTCCGAGGAGACCGACGAGGAGCAGAAGCTCCGCAACGAGTCGCGCAAGATCCTCGGCCTGCCGGATCTCGCCGTCGCGGGCACCTGCGTGCGCGTCCCGGTGTTCTCCGGGCACTCGCTGGCGATCCACGCCGAGTTCGGGTCGGCCATCACGCCGGACCGCGCGCGTGAGCTGCTGGCGGCGGCGCCCGGGGTCGAGCTGGCGGACGTCCCGACCCCGCTGGCCGCCGCGGGCGCGGACCCCTCGTTCGTGGGCCGCATCCGGGTCGACCAGTCGGTGCCGGACGGTCGCGGGCTGGTGCTGTTCGTCGCGAACGACAACCTGCGCAAGGGTGCGGCGCTCAACGCCGTGCAGATCGCGGAGATCGTGGCGGGGGACATCGCCGAGCTGGCCACGTACGAGGCGGCGGACGCCGCGGCCTCCTGACCCGTTCCCGCGAGGTAGGCCAACTTTCCGCGAGGTAGGCGACCTTCCCGCCAGGTAGCACGAGGGCCCGGGGTGAGCGCATCGCTCACCCCGGGCCTTCCGCGTGCCCTGCGTGACGGTCGCGGGGTGCTCTACCTCGACGCGCCGCCGATGACCATGCTCCGGGGGTGAGCGGGGCGCTCGCGCCGCCCGACGGCGTCCAGCACGTCGGCCAGGTCCGCCCCGGCACGCAGCAGCGCGACGGACCGGGTCGCGATCTGGTCCAGCCGTGACTGCAGCGCCTCGCGGGCAGCCGCGCCGTCGCCGAGTCCGCGGAGCACAGCCATGATCCGGGCGACCGCGGGGACGGGATAGCCCGCCGAGCGCAGTGCCGCGACGATCCGTGCGGCAGCCACTGCGCCGTCGTCGTAGACCCGCGCCCGCAGCGATCCGACCCGTTCCGGTGCGATCAGCCCTTCGGCCTCCCAGTGTCGCAGCGTGGACGACCGCACCCCGAGCGCGGCTGCGAGCTCGGTGATGGTCAGCGGGTCGTGCGGACCGTCGTCGGCCGATTCCCCGGCGATGGTCGCCAGCCCGTCGAGCGCCTGGAGGGTTGCGGTGCGTTCGGCGTCGAGGCCGGCATGGAGTGCGGTGACGGCCGCGGCGGCGTCGGGCAGCGATGACCCCCACATCTCGGTGAGCGTGCGGCGTGCGACGACGGGTCCGACGGCGGCTGCGAGTCCTCGGTAGACGTGCACGGCCTGGACATGCATCGGCAGGTACTGCCGGTAGCCGTTGGCCCTGCGCTCGGCCGGCGGGATGACGCCGAGCCGTTCCAGGTCGCGCACCTGCTGCACGGAGTAGCCCGTGGCACGGGAGACGTCGGCCGTCGTCTGGTCCATCAAACCCCACAGAAGCACTTCACGGTGATGCTTGAACCATGAGTATGGACCAGATCATCGAGACCGTGCAGGGGTTCGCCGGAGTCCTCGTCCTGCAGCCACGCCCCGGCGACGGCACCCCGGAGCTCGCGTGGGGTGATGTGTTCTTCTACTACGCCCCCGACGGCACGGTGCCGACCACCGTCCAGCCGTACGGCACCATCGTCACGAAGGACTACCCGCAGGACAGCTCCTGCGACCTCGACCGCCCCGACCGCTGGCGGGTCAACATTCACGCGGGGCGGGACCGGGCGCGTGAGCTGGAGGGCGGCTTCGTGCCCGACCCGGTGCACGCCGCCGGTGTGCCGCCGTCGCGCGGCGTTCCCGTGGACACCTTCCTGCCGCACCCGGTGTACGGGGGCCTGGGCTGGGTGTGCGTCGTCAACCCGGGCGAGCGCACGGGCCCGGCCGTGATCGAGCTGCTGCACCACGCGCACGGCGCGGCACGACGGCGGTACGAGCGGCGGCGTTCCGTCTGACGGTGCGGTCAAGGCTCCGGTGAGCCGTCGAGTCCTGGCCTACGTCGTGAGCGGTGTGCCTACGCCGGCGGGAGATGCGCTACCTGGGCGGTGGGTGCGCTACCGGGGGGGTGGGTGCGCCACCTCGGCGGGAGGTGCGCTACCTCGGCGGGAGGTGCGGACGGTGCGGGCGGTCCCGACATCGGGGGGGTTGACGGACACCCGGCTCTGTGGTTCATTAGTCAAGTAATGAACCACAGCACCACCGAATCCCGAGGAGGGTCGCGTGTTCGACGGCCCCGAACCGATCTACGTCCAGATCGCGCAGATGATCCGGGCACAGGTCCTCGCGGGCGAGCTCGCGGAGGAGGAGCAGGTCATGTCCACCACCCAGTTCGCGACCACCTTCCGGATCAACCCCGCCACCGCGGCCAAGGCCTTCACCGGCCTGGTCGAGGAGGGCGTCCTGTACAAGCGGCGCGGCCTGGGCATGTTCGTCGCCCCCGGCGCGCACGCACGCCTGCTGGAGCGGCACCGCACGGCGTACTTCGACGACGTGCTGGCCCCGGCCCTCGCGCAGGCCGCCGTCCTGGGGATCCCGCCCGAGGAGATCGTCGCCTTCGTCCAGGACAGCAACGGCACCCACGAGACCAGCCAGGAGACGTCATGACCCCCGCACCGTTCGGCGCCCGCCTGGACGACGTCGTCGTCCGGTTCGGCAAGCAGCGCCGGATGACCACCGACGGCAACACGTTCGCCGAGGGACCCACCGTCGCCCTGGACGGCGTGGACCTGCAGATCCGCCCCGGCGTGATCACCGGGATCCTGGGTCGCAACGGCGCCGGCAAGTCGACGCTGCTCTCGCTGCTCGCCGCGTTCAACCGCCCGACCCGTGGGACGGTGCGCGTCGGGCCCGAGGGATGCCCGCCCGAGGAGTGGGAGGACCCCTGGGAGAACGCCTGGGCCACCTCGAACGTGCAGCTCGTGCGGGAGAGCGGCGACCTGCAGGACGACGAGAAGCTCTCCGAGTCGCTGAAGTACTACGCCGACCTGCGCCCGCACTGGGACGCCGACCTGGCCGCGCGGCTGCTCGACCTCTTCGAGGTGAACCCCCGCAAGAAGCCCGCCGCGCTGTCCCGCGGCAAGAGGTCCGCCGTGGGGGCCACCATCGGGCTCGCCGCCCGCGCGCCGCTGACCATCTTCGACGAGGTCTACCTCGGCATGGACGCACCCACCCGGTACGCGTTCTACGACGAGATCCTCGCCGACTACGCCGCCCACCCCCGCACCGTCCTGCTGTCCAGCCACCTGGTCGAGGAGGTCGAGCGGCTCTTCGAGGACGTCGTCGTCCTCGACCAGGGCAGGGTGCTCATCGCCGAGACCGCCGAGCAGATGGGCCGCCGCGGGTTCAGTCTCACCGGGCCGGCGTCCGCCGTCGAACGCCTCGCCGGGGACCGCCGGGTGCTGCACCGCCAGCAGCTCGGCGGCACCCTGCAGGTCACGCTGGAGGGCGCGGCCGACGACGGCGAGGCCGCCGCCGCGCGCGCGGCCGGCGTCGAGCTGGGCTCGCTCCCGCTGCAGGACCTGTTCGTCCGGCTCACCGACCCGTCCCGCACCCGCGGCGCCGCCGGCGCCCCCGCCCCGACGGAGGCCGACCGATGAGCACGCCCGCCCCGACGGCCGACGAGCGGCGGGTTCTCGCCGCCCGGACGGACGCTCGCGCCGTCCGGCGGGTGCAACGCTCCGTCGCGAGCGGGACCGTGCTGATCGGTGCCGGGGCCTGGGTGGTCTTCCTGGCCGTCGCCGTCGCCGTGCCCCTCATCGTGCACAACGCCGGCAACTCGATGGACACGGGCGTGCTGTTCATCACGGAGTACATCGCCCGCTGGATCGCGTTCGGCACCGCCGTCGCCGTCTTCGCCACGATCGTGCCGACCCACCTGGCCGCCGGCGGCACCCGGCGGGCACTGCGCGCCGGTGCCCTGCGCGCGGCGGCGATCGCCGGGATCGTCTTCGGTCTCCTCAAGGCCCTCGCGTTCCTCGGGGAGCGTGGCGTGTTCGCCGCGCTCGGCTGGACGTGGCGGTGGCCCGACGGCGTCCTGGGTGCCGACGGCGGAGGGCTCACCCTGACGGCCGTGTCCGAGGGGCTGGTCGTGGCGGTGTACGTGCTGTTCGGGTGCGCCGTCGTCGCGGGCTACCAGAGCCACGGCATCTGGCGCGGGACGCTGCTGCTCCTGCCCGGGCTGGCGCTGTGCGCCCTCGTCGAGCTCGTGACGCGCAGCGGTTCCGCCGAGGACGTGCTGGGCCGGTTCCTGGACCTCGACGGCGTCACGGCGGTCGTCGTCGGGATCGTCGGCGGGCTCGCGGCGGTCGCCCTCGCGGCGGCCTGGCTCCACCTGCACCTGCGCACGCTGCGCCTGAGGCCCACGAGGTGACCGCCATGACCACCGCGACGGCGGTACCCACCCGCACCCTGCACGCCCGCGCGGTCGGCGTCGCTCGCCGCCGGTTCCTCCGGGTCCTGCTCCTGGCCGGGCTCTGGTTCTGGACGGTCTGGTTCCTCCTGGTGCTCGGCCTGCCGATCGTCGTCTCCCGCTGGGGAGGCGTCGCCACCGGTCTCAGCTACGACACCGCCGGGAGCCCCGCACGCTGGCCGGCGTTCGCCGTCGGGATCATCGCCACCGGTGCCCTGCTCCGGATCCACCTCGCGGCCGGCGGCACCCGGCGTGCGCTGGTCGAGGGTGTGGCCGGCGGTGCCCTCGTCGGCGGGGTGGCCTACGGCGTGCTCGGCGTGGTCCTGCCGCTGCTCGAGCAGCAGGTCTACGCCGAGGTCGGGCTGCCGTGGCGAGGGCCTGGCGGCGCCTTCGCGCTCGACTCCGCGGCCAGGATCGTCGCGTCCGTCGTCGCCGGGACGCTGCTGATCGTCACCTACGCGCTCGTCGGGACCGGAGTCCTGGCCGGCTACCGCCGGTGGGGCGCCCTGCGGGGGACGCTCGCGATCGTGCCGCTGCTGGTCCCGTGCGCCCTGGTCGACGCCGCCACCCGGACCGGCGTCTTCGGCATCTGGCTGCGCGACGCCCCCGTCACGTCGGTGCTCGACGCCGCGGGCTCCCTGGCCGGTGCCCTGCTCGCCGCCGCACTGGCCGCCGTCGTCGCCCACCGGCTGCTGCGGGACGTCCGCACCCGGCCCGCCTGAACCACCGACCCACCGACCCCATCGACCGGAAGGGAGACCTCATGACCGAGCACGTCGTGGAGGTCCGCAACCTCCGCAAGACCTACGGCGACACGATCGCCGTGGACGACGTGTCGTTCGCCGTCGAGCCGGGCGAGATCTTCGGGATCCTCGGCCCCAACGGAGCCGGCAAGACGACGACCGTCGAGACCCTCGCCGGTCTGCGGCACGCCGACGGCGGCACCGTGACGGTGCTGGGACACGACACCCAGCGCGATCCCGCCTCCGTGAAGGACCTCCTGGGCGTCCAGCTCCAGGAGGCGACGATGCACGGCAAGATCACCGTCGGTGAGGCGCTGCGGCTGTTCGCCGGCTTCTACACCCGGCCGGCTGACCCGGACACGCTGCTCGAGCTCCTCGACCTCACCGAGCACGAGCACCAGCAGTTCGCCCGCCTCTCGGGTGGCCAGAAGCAGCGGCTGTCCATCGCGCTGGCTCTCGTCGGCAACCCCCGGGTCGCCATCCTCGACGAGCTCACCACGGGCCTGGACCCGCAGGCGCGGCGGAGCACCTGGGACCTCGTCGAGCGGGTCCGGGACTCCGGCGTGACGATCCTGCTCGTCACCCACTTCATGGACGAGGCCGAACGCCTCTGCGACCGCCTCGTCGTCATCGATGCCGGTCGCGTCGTCGCCCGGGGGACGCCCGGCGGCCTCATCGCCGACCTCGACGACGACCGCACCGTCGTCCTGCGGTTCGGCGACCGGACGGCGGGGCCGGCGCGGGAGGTCCTCGACCGGCTGGCGGCGAGCCATCCCGACGTCACCCGGGTCGAGGACCACCAGGGTGCTGCCGGCGAGGTCGCCGTCACGGGCAGCCGCCGCGTGCTGTTCGCCGTCGTGCCCGCCCTGGCGGAGGCCGACCTGGTGCCCGACGACGTCCGCACGGTGACCCGGACCCTCGAGGACGTGTTCCTCGCCGTCACGGGTCGGACCTTCACACCGGACGACGCCGAACCTGCCCGTGCCACCGAAGGGGACCGGTCATGACCGCGACGACAAGCACCTCGAACCGCCGGACCGGGTCCGGATGGCGCGGGTTCGGCCGCCTGCTGACCACCGAGGCCACGGTGTGGATGCGCGACTTCGCCGCACCGTTCTTCGGCATCGTCTTCCCGACGATCGTCCTGCTGGGCGTGGGGTTCTTCATCCCCGGCATGCGGGAGACCATCACGGACGCCCCGCCGGACTCCGTCTGGTACGGGCTCACCCCCATCGCGACGTTCCTGCCGACCGTGCTGGCGATGGCCGTCGGCACCGCCTCGCTGACCGTGATGCCCGTGAGCATCGCGACGTTCCGCGAGAAGGGCGTGCTGCGGCGGATGTCGACCACGCCGATGCGCCCGCAGGGCATCGTCATGAGCCACCTGATCATCAACGTCGCCACCACGATCGTCGGGATCGTGCTGGCGCTCGTGGTCGCCGCGATCGCCTTCGGGGTGCCGGTCCCGTCCCGTCTCGGGGTCGTGCTGCTCGCCATGGCGCTCGGGCTCTGCGCGATGTTCTCGCTGGGGATGCTCGTGGCCGCCGTCGCGCCGCGCGCCTCGGTCGCGAACGCCGTCGCGATGTCGCTGTACTTCCCGATGCTGCTGGTGGCCGGGCTGTGGACGCCGGGTCCTGTCATGCCGGAGCTGCTGCGTCAGATCGGCCAGTTCACCCCGCTCGGCGCCGCGGCGCAGGCACTCACCGAGGGCTGGTTCGAGCAGACCGTCCCGACCCTGCAGCTGGTGGTGATGGCCGGGTGGACCGCCGTCCTGCTGCCGCTGGCGGTGCGGCTGTTCCGCTGGACGTGAGCGTCCGGGCCCGCCCGCGCGCCGCGCGACGCTCCGGCATAGCCTTCGGGGCATGAAGCCGTTCCTGCTGCTGGCGACGCGGGCGGAGGACGTCGCGGCGGACGGCGAGTACGCGGCGTTCTGCCGGTTCGGCGGGCTGACTCCTGAGCTGCTGCACCGGGTGCGCCTGGAGGCGAGACCGATGCCCGCGTTGGACCTGGACGACTACTCGGGGATCGTCGTCGGCGGGGGGCCGTTCAACTCCTCCGACCCGGACGACGAGAAGTCGGACGCCCAACGTCGTGTCGAGCGCGAGATGTCCGACCTGCTCGACGAGGTCGTGGACCGCGACTTCCCGTTCCTCGGCGCCTGCTACGGCGTCGGGACCCTGGGGACGTACGCCGGGGGAGTGGTGGACCGCCACTACGGCGAGGCCGTGGGCGTGGTGACGATCGAGCTGACCCAGGAGGGCGCCGTCGACCCCCTGCTCGCCGGGGTGCCGCCCGCCTTCGCGGCGTTCGTCGGGCACAAGGAGGCGATGCGTGAGCTCCCGCCCGGAGCCGTCCGCCTGGCCTTCTCGCCGCGGGCGCCGGTGCAGATGTTCCGGCTGCGGCAGAACCTGTACGCCACCCAGTTCCACCCGGAGCTGGACCTGGCCGGGCTGACGCAGCGGGTCGAGGTCTACCGCACCTACGGCTACTTCGCGCCGGACGAGGCCGACACGGTGGTCACCCGGGCCTCGGCGCGCCGGGTGACCGAGCCGATGCGCATCCTGCGCAACTTCGTGACCCGCTACGCGCGGACCTGACCCACCTCGGGGATAGGGTCGCCGCATGCCCATCCCCGATCACGTCATGTCGCTCCGGGCCCGCGTCGGGACGGACCTGCTCTGGCTGCCCGGGGTCACCGCCGTCGTGCGCGACGGCGACCACCGCCTCCTGCTGGGCCGTCGGGCCGACACGGGGCGGTGGGCGCTGCCGAGCGGGATCCTCGACCCGGGCGAGGACCCGGCGGCCGGGATCGTGCGCGAGGTGCTGGAGGAGACGGCGGTGGCGATCGAGGTCGCCGAGATCATCGGGGTGTTCGCCACACCCGTGGTCACCTACCCGAACGGCGACCGGACGGCCTACCTGGACACGATGTTCCGCGCCCGGCCGGTCTCGCCGGAGGCGGCTCGCGCGGCCCGGGTGGCCGACGACGAGTCCCTCGAGGTCGGCTGGTTCGGGCCCGCCGACCTCCCGGACGACCTGGCCGACTCCACGCGGGAGCGGCTCGAGCGCGAACGGGAGTTCCTGGCGGCGCCGGGTGACGGGGCGCTGTTCGTCCGGCCGTGACCGCGGGCCGCACGCCGCGCCGTCGGGCCGCACGCCGCGCCGTCGGACGCGGGCCGCGCCGTCGGACGCGGGCCGCACGCCGCGCCGTTCTGGGACGCCGTGCCCGGATCGTGGACACGGTGGACCGCTCCGCGAAACGTGCGTACCCTCGACGCCGTGAACATCCGTTGGTATTGGCGCTTTACGCCGGCTCCGCTGGGAGCTCGGCGGGCTCGCGCCTGACCGACACCTTCCACCGGAGCCAGCACAGGGCCGGGACGCGTCTGCGTCCGGGCCCTTCGTCGTCGGACGGGCCTCCGGTCGGGATCGGACCACCACCTCCGGCGACGACGCCGGACCCGGTGACCGCCCGACGAGACCGCCACGACCAGGAGCCCCGCGATGCACCCCCTGACCCTCCCCGACGCGCCGTCCGCGCAGCCGGGTGATACTGACCTGATGGCCGAGACCTCTGACCTGCGCGTCCGCGCGCTCGACCCGCTGCCGGCACCGCGGGAGATGCGTACCCGGCTGCCGCTGGGCACCACGCGCTCCGACCTGGTGACGACGTCGCGCCGCGAGGTGCGCGACGTCCTGCGGGGCGAGGACGACCGCCTCGTCGTCATCGTCGGCCCCTGCTCGGTGCACGACCCGGCCGCCGCGCTCGACTACGCCCGCCGCCTCGCGCCGCTGGCCCGCGAGCTCGCCGAGGACCTCGTCGTCGTCATGCGGGTCTACTTCGAGAAGCCGCGCACCACGGTCGGGTGGAAGGGACTCATCAACGACCCGCACCTCGACGGCTCCCACGACGTGCACCACGGGCTGCACCTGGCCCGCGAGGTCCTGCTGGGCGTGCTCGACGCCGGTGTCCCGGCCGCGTGCGAGTTCCTCGAGCCGACCTCCCCGCAGTACATCGCCGACGCCGTGACCTGGGGTGCGATCGGCGCGCGCAACGCGGAGTCGCAGGTGCACCGCCAGCTCGCGTCGGGTCTGTCGATGCCCGTCGGGTTCAAGAACGCCACCGACGGGGACGTGCAGATCGCGGTGGACGGCTGCATCACCGCCGCCAGCGAGCACACGTTCTTCGGGGCGGATGCCGAGGGGCGCGCGGCGGCCGTCGAGACGGCCGGCAACCCCGACTGCCACGTCATCCTGCGCGGCGGTCGTGGGGGGCCGAACTACGGGGCGGCCGACGTCGCGGCGGCGCTCGACGTGGCGCGCACCTCGGGCCTGGGCGGGCCCGTCGAGGCGGGTCTGGTCGTGGACGCCTCGCACGGCAACTCGGGCAAGGACCACGTGCGGCAGGCCGAGGTGGTGCGGGAGATCGCGGCGCGCCTCGCCGAGGGCGAGCAGGGCATCACCGGCCTGATGCTCGAGAGCTTCCTGGAGGCGGGCGCCCAGAAGCCCGCGCCGCTGGACCAGCTCGTCTACGGGCAGTCCGTCACCGACAAGTGCATGGACTGGGGCACGACGGCGGAGCTCCTGGCTGTGCTGGCCGCTGCGGTCCGCACGCGCCGGGAGGCCTGACAGTCCGTCGAGCGTCTCTGTTCGTGTCGGATCAACAGTCGATCTGACGCGAACAGAGACGCTCGACGTCAGGTGTCGAGCCGGCCGGCGGGCTGGGGCGCCGGCCGCCATCCCGCACCACGCAGCATCGCGGCCACCTCGGTACCGACCCGGCCCTGCCAGGCGTCGCGGCCGGTGAACCGGTGCAGGATCGTGCCCGGGGTGGTGAGGCGGTTCTGCCGGGTCCGGTCGCGGAACACGGCCTCCGGGGTCGAGTGCACGTCCCGACCGTCGATCTCGACCAGCAGCGCGGTGCCGTCCGGAAGGCGCCAGGCCAGGTCCACGCGAGCGAACACCTGCTTGTCCCGACCGGCGACCAGGAGCTGCAGCGCATCGGGCGGGCAGCCCTCGTCCAGGCAGGAGAGCCGCGCCCAGGTCTCCGCGGGAGACTCCGCCCGCCCGTCGGCGAGTCCCCACCATCGCCGCGTCCGCGCCACGCCGCGCCGGCGGGCGGCCATCCGCTGTGCAGCCTCCAGACCGGCCGTCGTGAGATCGCCCCGCTGCAGCGCGGAGTCCATCAGGGCGACGGCGAACCGTCGGGGCAGCTCGGGAACGGCCTGAGCGAGCGCCCCGTCGACGGGAACGCATCGGAACCCGTCGACGTCGACCATCCGTGGGACCGCCGTGCGGCGCAGCCGGACCGGCGGGCGCGGTGCCCGGGGGGCGCCCGTCGGCAGGGCCACCTCCGGGGTGACAGCGACCGGGGCTCCCTGGATCCCGTGCAGGACGAGCGCGCAGACACCGGTGGCGACGGATCCCGGGTGGGCGAGGAGACCGAGGACGGCGGCGCGGCGGCGCTGCACGTCGAACGGGTCCTGACCGAGCGCCCCGCTGCCGAGGGATCGGCGGACGTCGACGACGCCGCGGGCGGGTCGCTCCCACGTCGTGGCGCGGACCCGTGCGGTGACCGGGCGTCGGTCATCCCGTGGGCGAGGCACTGGCGCACCGACAGCAGGCCTGCCTGCCGCCGGGCCAGCGCGAGCAGCTCCGACGGGAGAGGTCGAGGACGGCCGGGCATCCGCCGAGCCAACCAGCATCGTGGCCTCGGGTGCCGGCGTCATCCACAGGCCGTCGTCGAGCGTCTCTGTTCCTGTCGCACCTGCGCCCGATCTCACCGAATCAGGGACGCTCGACGAGCAGGTGGCGGGACGTGACGCGGGTGACAGTCTCCGGACCCATCCGGGACGCCGTCCGCACCGAACCCCTTGCGTCCCGGAAAGCCCGGGACACGCGGCGGGGAACGGGGTGAGATCGACCCGACCGGATCGGTACGGCACACTGTTCGGGTGCCACCACCCGAGACGACGCCCGTCGACGACGCCCTCGTGGCATGCGTCGACGGCGATGCCGCGGCGTTCGGCCCGGTCTACGACGCCCTGGCTCCCGTGGCCTACGGGACGTCGCTCGGTGTGCTCCGCGACCCGGACCACGCCGCCGAGGTGACCCAGGAGGTGATGGTCGAGGTGTGGCAGACAGCAGCACGGTTCGACCCCGCGCGCGCCTCGGCGCGCACCTGGGTCGCCACGCTCGCCCGACGGCGGGCGGTGGATCGCGTCCGGTCGGAGCAGTCGCGCCGCGACCGCGACCAGCGTGACCTCGACGCCACCCGCGCCGCGTCCGAGCACGACGTCGTCGCCGAGGACGTCGAGCGCCGCCTCGAGGGCGCCGCGGTCCGCCGCTGCCTGGACTCGCTCACCACGACCCAGCGCGAGGCCGTCGTCGACGCCTACTACGGGGGCCGGACGTACCGCGAGGTCGCGGACAAGCTCGGCGCCGCCCTGCCCACCGTGAAGACCCGTATCCGCGACGGCCTCATCCGCCTGCGCGACTGCTTGGGGGTGAACCGTGGCTGACAGCACGCCTGACGCCTGGGACCTCCTGCCCGCCTACGCGCTCGACGCCGTCGACGACCTGGAACGTCGGGTCGTGGAGCGTCTTCTCGACACCGACCCGGAAGCACGTCGCGCCCTGGACGAGTACCGCGAGGTCGTGGCGGCCTTCGCCGTCGAGACGGCCCCGCCCGCAGCGGTGCGTGACGCTGTGATGGCTCGGATCGGGGGAGGGCCGGGAACGGCGTGGCACGACGGCGGCACCCCGGCCGGCGGCGAGCCCGGCGTCGCGCACGACGGCGGCACCCCGGCGGGAGCCGACGTCGTCCCGCTGGACCGTGCCCGACGGCGGCGCTGGGGACTCGTCGCCGCGGCGGCTGCCGCCGTGGTCGCCGTCGCGGTGCCCACGACCGTCGCGATCCAGGCCACCGTCCAGCAGAACGAGCTGCAGCAGCGGGTCGACACCGTGGCCGAGATGATGGCCGACCCGTCGGCCGAGCTCCTGCGCAGCGACGTGACCGGTGGCGGCAGCGCGACCGTGCTGGTCGCCGGCGACGACTTCCTCTTCAGCGCGAACGACCTGCCCGACGTCGGCACGGACTCGACCTACCAGCTCTGGCTGGTCGGTGCCGAGGGCGGTGTCACCTCGGCCGGCCTGCTGGACCCGCAGGACGGGTCGGTCGAGCAGCTCGTGCAGGACGTCGACGGCGTCGGACTGGCCGTGTCCGTGGAGCCGGAGGGCGGTTCGGAGCAGCCGACGACGGACCCGGTCGTCGTGCTCGCGGAGGGATGACCCGGAGCGAGCGTGCGAGTGCAGGGGCGTCCCGACCGTGAGGCCCGAGGGGTGATCCGGAGCGAGCGTGCGAGTGCAGGGCCGTCCCGACCGTGAGCACCGTGGGGTGACCCGGAGCGAGCGTGCGAGTGCAGGGCCGTCCCGACCATGGAGCGAATGGCGGCAGCGGAGCATGTCCTGGACCTGGGTCTGATTTCTTGGGTGGAGACGACGACGGGACGAAAGATCCGCGTCATGCGTGAGGCCGGGAGCAACCGTCGGTGTTACGTCCTGCTGAGCCACGTTGTGCGCGTTGATCTTCACCAAAGAGAAGGAAGTTGATCCCGGGCAGTATGAGGCCCGGTCCCACTGTGTGACAACGGGGCCCGGTGCTTGGCGGATTCAGTGGATAGCGATCGCGCCGGTGTCGTGCCTCTGCACGTAGCTTCTGTTCGCGAACGACATGGAGATCAGCCTTCATGCCACCGCGCCGCGGTTTCCCTCGTCCGCTGGGAGCTGGCTCCGCTCGCTCGAGGAGCTCGAAGCGCCGGCGGAGCGTGTCGCAGGCGGGGCGCTCGTACGAGGTGTCCCGCATCCCGCCGCGGTGGCCGGCGGCGCCGCCAGATGCGGCCCGATCTGTCGGTCCCGGCGTCGTCGCCGTATCCGCCACGCAGAAAGGGCCGACCCGTCTCGTCGGAGGACGAGGCGGGTCGGCCCGTGTCCCGGGTCCCGGGCGCCCCCTGCGCGTCCGGGACCCGGGAGGCGATCACATCGACGGCATGAGGACCGAGTCGATGAGGTAGACGGTGGCGTTCTGCGTCATGACACCGCCGCAGACGACGTTGGCGTCGTCGACCATGAGGTCGTCGCCGGAACCGGTGACCTCGACGGTCTCGCCCTGGACGGTCTCGTGCTCGCCGGCGATGTCCTCGGGCAGGATCTGGCCGGGCACCACGTGGTAGGTGAGCACCGAGGTGAGCAGGTCGGCGTCGGTGGACAGCGTGTCGATGGTGTCGGCGTCGACGGCCTCGAAGGCGTCGTCCACCGGGGCGAACACGGTGAACTCGTCACCGTTGAGCGTGTCGACCAGGTTGACGTCCGGGTTGAGCTCGCCGCTCACGGCGGCGGTCAGCGTGGTGAGCATCGGGTTGTTGGACGCGGCCACGGCCACCGGGTCGGTGGACATGCCCTCGATCGAGCCGGCGCCGTCGGGCACCTCCTCGGCGTAGGCCTCACAACCGGAGCCCACGAGGTTGGCGGCCGGGTCCATGGCCATGTCGGACTCCATGTCGTCCGACTCCATGTCCTCGTCCTCCATGTCCTCGGACATGTCGTCCTCGGCCATGGGCGACTCCTCGGTCATCGTCTCCTCCGAGGACCCCGACATGTCGGAGTCGTCGGAGGAGCACGCGCCGAGGGCCAGCAGGGCCAGGGTCGCGAAGCCGGCGGCGGCGGTGCGGGTGCGAGCGGATGCGTTCATCGTTCTCTCCTTGCCTCGTCGCCCCGACCTCTCCGGGGCGCTTCACGAGGTATTCGGAGCAGGTGGGCCACCCGGATGGGTCGGATGGCGATCTTTTTCCGATCGTGACCTCGCAGGCCGACTGCGGCGCCGACAGAATCGGGGGATGGTCGACATGTGGCGATTCGACGGGCGGATCCTCGGCGTCGGCACGGCGTCGGGGACACGGGTGGTGCTCGGGGTGTGGGACCGCTCGCCCTTCGGGGCGTTCGCCGACGCGATGGTGGAGGACGGCGCGGGACACCGACGGCTGGTGGCGCCGGCCCACGTCGCCGAGTTCGTCGCCTCGACCTACGGCTTCGACGACGTCGTGGAGGCTCCGGTCCGCGTGCGGCACGACGTCGGCGCCCCGGCGCCGGGCGGACTGGTCGTGGCGCAGGCCGGACCGCTCGGCCTGCGTGCCGTCGTCGGGCACCGCACGTCCCTGGGCCGGATGCTGCGGCTGCTGCCGCGCCGGCTGGCGACCGCGCCGTCGTTCGCCGGCCTGACCGATCCGGTCGCGCGGCTGCTGCTCGACGGCGTGCGCACGCGGGGGACCGCCGGGAACGGCCGCCGGGAGACGTACGGGGCGACGGACGTGCACGGGGTCGTGGCGGTGCACGCCACCTGGGAGGGTGCCGATCTCGGCGAGCTGGCCGACGTCGACCCGCCCGTGCGCTTCGGGTTCGGGTCGACCCCGCGGCGGCCGAGTCTGACCCGGGTCGTCACCATGGTGCGCGGCTGATCCACCGGCCCGGGCCGGTGGCCGGACCCATCCGCGTGCCCCGCGGTTCCGAACCGCCGGTATGGAGACTCTGATCGTCATCGGCCTGCTCGGCGGCCTCATCACCGGTATCTCGCCGTGCATCCTGCCGATGCTGCCGGTGATCTTCTTCGCCGGCGGCGTCGAGGGCGCGCGGCAGCGCGACGCGGCCCCGGGCAGCACCGGCACCGGCGGGGACGACGACGTCGCGGCGGGCGGCAGCACCGGCGTCAGCCCGTCCCTGTTCGCCGGGGCGCCCGCTGCGGTCCGGGTGGGTCGGTCGGGTCAGGTGACCAGCGAGCCGCCGCGAGGCCGCTCACGCAGCGTGACCCTCCCGCTGGAGGTGGACGGCTCGGCGCCGTCCCCGGACCCCGCCGCGGGCCGGGACACGGCAGGCCAGGACGCGCCGACGGGCCAGGCGACCGCCGCCGGGACCTCGCGGCGGCGCCGGTCCTGGCGTCCCTACCTGGTGATCGCCGGCCTGGTGCTGAGCTTCAGCGTCTTCACCCTGCTCGGTTCCCTCCTGCTGACGGCGCTCGGCCTGCCGCAGGACCTGCTGCGCTGGCTGGGCATCGTGCTGCTGGTCGCCATCGGCGTCGGCATGATCGTGCCTCGGTTCGAGGAGGTGCTCGAGCGTCCGTTCCAGCGCATCGCCGCGTTCGGGTCCCGCCGGGGCGCGGCCCGCCAGGACCGCGGCGCGTTCCTGCTCGGGCTGGGGCTCGGCGTGCTGTACGTGCCGTGCGCGGGGCCGGTGCTGGCGGCGATCACGGTGGCCGGGGCCACGGGCAACATCGGGCCGGGCACGGTCGCGCTGACGGTGAGCTTCGCCGTCGGCGCCGCGATCCCGCTGCTCGTCTTCGCCCTGGCCGGCCGCCGGGTGGCCGAGCGGGTGCGCGGGTTCCAGCGGCACCAGCGGGGGATCCGGGTCACGGGCGGTGCGGTGATGATCCTGCTCGCCGTCGCGCTCGCGTTCGACGTCCCGGCCCAGCTGCAGCGCGCGCTGCCCGACTACACCGGCGCCCTGCAGGAGCAGGTGGACGCCAACGAGGACGTGCAGGAGGCGTTGGACATGGGCGGACTGGTCACCGACGCCAACCGGGAGCTGTCGAACTGCACGAGCGGGTCCACCGAGCTCGCCGACTGCGGCACCGCCCCGCCCCTGACCGGCATCACCCAGTGGCTCAACACCCCCGACGAGCAGCCCGTCGAGCTGGCGGACCTGCGGGGCAAGGTGGTGCTGATCGACTTCTGGACGTACTCCTGCATCAACTGCCAGCGGGCGCTGCCGCACGTCAACGCCTGGTACGACGAGTACGCGGACGCCGGCCTCGAGGTGATCGGGGTGCACACCCCGGAGTTCGCGTTCGAGCGCGAGACCCGCAACGTGATCGCCGGCGCGGAGGAGCTCGGGGTGGACCACCCGATCGCGCAGGACAACGCCTACTCCACGTGGACCGGCTACCGGAACCGCTACTGGCCGGCCGAATATCTGATCGACGCCGACGGCACCGTCCGCTACCTCAAGTTCGGCGAGGGCGACTACGCCACCACCGAGCAGCACATCCGCGATCTGCTGCGCGACGCGGACCCGGACGTCGAGCTGCCGGAGCCCACCGACGTCGAGGACACGACGCCGGACGCCGAGACGACGCCGGAGACCTACCTGGCGCTGAACAAGGTCTTCAACTACGCGGGTCCCACCGACTACGGGTCCGGCGAGGCGCGGTACGAGGCGGCCGACGACCAGCAGCAGGACACGTTCTCCCTGGACGGTCGATGGGACGTCGACTTCCAGGGGGCCACGGCGTCCTCCGACGACGCGACGTTGCGCCTGGCCTACCGGGCCACGGACGTGTTCTCCGTGCTCGGCGGTGAGGGCACTGTGACGGCGCGGGTGCTCGCCCAGGACGGCTCCGTCCGCACCGAGCGGGAGATCGACGTCGCCGGCAACCCGACGCTGTACGACGTGCTGCGCGGCGACGGGCCGACCGACGGCACCGTCGAGCTGGACGTGCCCGCTGGTGTGTCGGTCTACACGTTCACCTTCGGGTGATCGGGCGCCCTCCGCCGTCGAGCGTCTCTGTTCGCGTCGGATCGGACCCTGATTCGACCCGAACAGAGACGCTCGTGCGTCGCGGGAGGCCGGTCAACCGACGAATCCGGCGAGCTCGTCGCGGGAGACGGGGCCCTCGCGGCGGATCAGCTCCTCGGCGTCGTCCATGCGGTCCCACACGTTGATGCCCATCGCACCCTGGACGCGACCGCCGTCGACCCAGAAGGCGACGCACTCGCGGTCGGCGGCCGCCCCGCTGAGGACGACCTCGCCCTCGGTCAGCCCCTTGGCCTCCATGCCGAGCTCGAGCTGGTCGGAGAAGAAGTACGGCAGGACGTCGTACTCCGCTCCGGAGCCGAGCATCGAGAGCGCGGCGTGCTTGCCGGTCTCGTCGGCCACGGCCCAGTGCTCGATCCGCAGCGGCCGCCCGTACCGCGGCGAGGGGACCGCCGCGATGTCGCCGGCGGCCCAGACGTCGGGCGCGGACGTGCGCAGGGTGCCGTCGACGACGATCCCGCCGCCGTCGTCCGCACCGCGCAGGTCGATCCCGGCCGCCTGGGCGAGGCCGACCTCCGGGGTGACCCCGATGCCGACGACGACGGTGCTCGCCTCGAGCGTGACGCCGTCGTCCAGCGTGACCCCGGTGACCCGGTCGGTGCCCTCGAACGCGGTGACCGTGCGACCGGCCAGCAGCCGGACGCCGTGGGCCTCGTGCTCGGCGGCGAAGATCGCGGCCACCTCGTCCCCGAGCGCGCCCAGGGGCCGTGCGCCGCGGCCGACGAGGGTGACGTCCCGGCCCAGCTGCCGCGCGGACGCCGCGACCTCCATGCCGATCCAGCCGTCGCCCACCACCACGACCGGCCCGTCGGAGGCCAGCGCGTCGGCCAGCCGGTCGGCGTCGGCCACGCTGCGCAGCGAGTGCACGCCCTCCAGCCCGCCTCCGGGCACGTCGAGGCGGCGCACCCGCGACCCGGTGGCGAGCAGCAGCCGGGAGTACTGCAGGGACCCGCCCGGGGCCGTGGTCAGCGAGTGCCCGGCCACGTCCAGGCCGGTCGCCGTCGTCGACGTGCGCAGGTCGACGGCGTGGTCGACGTACCACTGAGGGTCCAGGGTCCGCAGGTCGCCGCGGTCGGCCTGGCCGCGCAGGTAGTCCTTGGACAGCGGCGGTCGCTCGTACGGGGTCTCCGGCTCGCCGGTGACGACGACGAGGTCACCGTCGTAGCCCTGGCTCCGCAGGGTCTCGGTGGCGCGGGCCGCGGCCAGGCCGCCCCCGACGACGACGATCGGCTCCATCGGTCCTCCTTCGTCCGTCCGTGCTGGTCCGCCACTCACCTTGTCACGTTCGCTGCCGCTGCGCCGTCGTAGGGCTGACGGGAACATCGACCGAGGAGGAGCGTCATGAAGGTCGCAGTCGCCGGGGGAACCGGGACCGTGGGACAGCACGTCGTCGCGGCGCTGGAGGAGGCCGGCCAGGAGGTGGTCGTCCTCAGCAGGGGTCGCGGGGTCGACGCCGGCACGGGGGAGGGGCTGGACGCGGCGCTCGCCGGGGTGGACGCCGTCGTCGACACGCTCAACGCGGTGAGCGTGCGCGCCCGGGCCGCCACGGAGTTCTTCACCACCACGTCCCGCCACCTGCTGGACGCCGAGGCGCGTGCCGGCGTCGGGCACCACGTGCTGCTGTCCATCGTGGGGATCGACCGCGTGGAGAAGTACGGCTACTTCCAGGGCAAGCTGGCGCAGGAGCAGGTGGTCCGCTCCGGCGACGTGCCGTGGACGATCCTGCGGGCCACCCAGTTCCACGAGTTCCCCGGCCAGATCATGTCGGCGTTCGGCGGGCCGGTCGCGATGATGCCGCGGATGCGGTGCCGGCCGGTGGCGGCCCGGGAGGTGGGTGAGAAGCTGGCCGAGCTGGCGGCGGGTCCGCCCCGCGGTGCGGTGCCGGAGCTCGCCGGGCCGCGCGAGGAGCAGATGGTCGACATGGCGCGCCGCCTGCTGCGGGCGCAGGGACGACGGCGGTGGGTGCTGCCGATCTCCTTCCCGGGCGCCGGCGGGCCGATGCGGGGCGGGGCGCTGCTGCCCGAGGCCGAGGGGCCGCGCGGGACGATCACGTTCGACGACTGGCTGGCGACGTCCGGGATCCGTGACACGGCAGGCGGACGGGCCGAGCGCTGACCTGTCCGGGCCGGTCAGTCGAACAGCCCGGCCGTCGCGGCGACGACGGGCCAGGCGCCCTCCGAGGTGTTGCCCAGGACGCTCACCGTCGTCCGCGTGCGCGGGTCGTGCGTGGAGCGGAACGAGGCTCCGGCGTCGTACCCCTCCAGGACGACGGCCGGCCCGGTCCGGTGGAGCCAGAACCCCGTCCCGTACCGCAGGTCCTCGGCGGGCACGTCGTGGCGGGGGCGCGTCATCTGCGCGACCGTGCCCGCCGCGACGACCCGGCCGTCGAACAGGGCCTGCCAGAACCGGTGCAGGTCGGCGGCCGTGGTGTAGAGGCCGCCGTCGCCGTTGCCGAGGACGGGCAGGTGCAGCACGTTCGTCCGGTTCCCCGTCGGGTCCAGGTAACCGAGGGCGGCGTCAGCGGGCAGGTCGTCGGAGCGCAGGTAGCGGGTGGCGTCCAGGCCGGCGCGGTCGCAGACCTCGGAGTGCACCAGGTCGTGGAAGGTGCGTCCGCTCACCCGTTCGGCGATCAGCGCGAGGACGACGTAGCCGCCGTTGTTGTAGGCGAACCTCTCGCCGGGCGGGAAGGACGGGGCGAACCCCTCCAGCTCGGGCAGGAACGCCTCGGCGCTCGTCAGCAGGTGCACGGGGGAGCGCAGGACGTGGTCGTCCACCTCCCAGTCGGCCTCCTCGTCGAGGTAGTCGCCGATGCCCGAGGTGTGGGTCAGGAGGTGCTCGACGGTCACGGCGTCGTCGATCAGCGGCAGGTCGTCGCCCAGGACGCTGCGGGCGGTGGTGTCCAGGCCGAGCGACCCGTCCGTCACGAGGCGCATCACGGCCAGCGCGGTGACCGACTTGCTGCCGCTCGCGACGGCGAACCGGGTCGACGGCGTGTTCGGGACGCCGTGGGCGCGGTGGGCGTACCCGTGGGCGCGTTCCAGGATCCGGCGGTCCGCCACGTCGACGGTGATGACGCCGGAGAACTGGTTCCGCGCCACGGCGGACTCGAGCGCCGCGTCGAGCTCTGCCACGTCGATGGTCATGAGCCACGGTAGGGACGGCGCGTCCGGCGGGTCCAGGGATTTCGGCTCGAGCCCGTCCCGGCGGCTCCCTGGCTCAGGCTGGGCCGGGGCGCTCCGGCGGTACCCCGGCCGCCGTCGGGCCGGGTGTGGCGCCGGGCGTGGCGCCGGGCTGCCGGTCCGTGCCGTCGGGGACGACGGCGGGGCCCGTGGCGTCGGCGTCCTTCTGCCGCGTGCTGGTCGAGAGGCCGCCGACGACGAGCACGGCGCCGCAGAGCACCAGGTAGAGCCCGAGGAGCAGGGCGATCGTGGTGGTCTCGTCGGTGGGGCTGGCCAGGACGAGGATGCCGAGCACCAGCCACATCGCGGCGTTGACGAGCTGCCAGTCCCAGGCCAGGGTCCGTGCGGCGCGCCCCCGCATGCCGCCGACGATGCCGAGCGCTCCGGCGGCGCACGCCCAGATGCCGAGCACCAGGAAGAGGACCTGCGAGGTCAGGTCGGGCAGCAGCACCACGAGCGCCGCCGCGACGATGCTGATGATGCCGACGACGAAGCGCCAGCTCATCTCGCCGTCGGCGCCCTTCGCGGCGCGGCCCTCGAGCGTCAGCAGGATGCCCTGGACGAGGATCACCAGGCCGATGAGCCAGCGGAGCCAGACGAGCCCCTCGTCGGGGTTGGCGAACAGCAGCACGCCGACCACGAGATAGGCGGCGGCCCGGACGTAGACGAGTCCCCACAGCCGGCGGGCCGTGCCCACGGTCCGCCGGGAGAGCGGGGTCGTGCTGGTGTCGGACATCTGTCGGCCTCCTGGTCGCGCCCGGTTCCTGCTGCCGATGCTACGAGGACGGCGACGACCCCGCGCTGCGAAGCCGAGGCCCTTGCGCCGGGCTGACCAGGCCTCTAGGGTGCGGTGACACGAGTCACCAACTCAATGGAGAGGCCCTCGTATGTCACTGACGACCCGGCACGGCACCCGCCGCGCCCTCGCCCTCGGAGCCGCCGTGGCCACCGTGCTGAGCACGGCGGGTGCGGTGCACGCCGCCCCGCCCCAGCGCGTCGACCCGTACGACCCGGACCTCGGTCCGAACGTCACCGTCTTCGACCCGTCGACGCCGCAGGACGAGATCGAGCAGTACCTGACCGAGCTCGCCACGCAGCAGACCGACGCCGAGATGTCCACGGACCGCTACAGCGTGCTCTTCAAGCCCGGCGCGTACGGTTCCGCGCAGGACCCGCTGCAGGCCACCGTCGGCTACTACACCGAGGTCGCCGGCCTCGGAGCGAACCCGGGTGACGTCGACGTCCACGGCGCGCTCGAGGTCTACAACCGCTGCCTCGGCGACGACGCCAACCCGAACTGCATCGCGCTGGTCAACTTCTGGCGCACCATCGCCAACCTCCACCTCACCGTGGACAGCGCCGGCCAGGACGGCTGCCGCGCCTCGGCCAACTTCTGGGCGGTCTCCCAGGCGGTCTCGATGCGCCGGCTCGACGTCACCGGCCCCGTGTCCCTCATGGACTACTGCACCGCCGGCCCGCAGTACGCCTCGGGCGGGTTCATCGCCGACTCGCGCTTCGACGCGCCGGTCACGAACGGCTCCCAGCAGCAGTGGCTGACCCGCAACTCCGAGATGCCCTCGTGGTCCAACGCCGTGTGGAACCAGGTATTCTCCGGCGTCGAGGGCGCACCGGACGACTCCGCCTTCCCCGACCCGCCGTACACCACGCTCGACACCACGCCCGTCAGCCGCGAGAAGCCGTACCTGTTCGTCGACGACGACGGCCGGTGGAACGTCCGCGTCCCGGCGGCGCAGACCGACACCCGCGGGGTGAGCTGGGCCGACGGCACGACGCCGGGCCGCACGATCGGCATCGAGGACTTCTACATCGCGCAGCCCGGTGACTCCGTGCGGGAGATCAACACCAACCTGGCCCGCGGCAAGAACCTGCTGCTCACGCCCGGCGTCTACGACGTCGCGGACAGCATCCGGGTCAAGCGTGCCGGCACCGTCGTCCTCGGCATGGGCCACGCGACCCTCACCGCCGTCGACGGCGCCGTCCCCGTGACGGTCGCCGACAAGCCGGGCATCGTCGTCGCCGGCATCACCGTCGACGCCGGGACCGTCGAGTCCCCCGTGCTGCTGCAGGTCGGCAAGGCCGGCGGTCACCACGGCAACCCGGCCAACCCGGCCAACCCGACCACGCTGTCCGACGTGTACTTCCGCGTCGGCGGCCCGCACGTCGGCAAGGCCGACACGGCGCTCGAGGTGAACTCCGACCACGTGCTCGTCGACCACACCTGGGTGTGGCGCGGCGACCACGGCGTCGAGGGCTTCCCCACCGGCGGCGAGGCCGGCGTCAACGGTGACACCGTGCGCTGGAACACCAACACCGGCCGCACCGGTGTGCGCATCAACGGCGACGACGTCACCGCGACGGGACTGTTCGTGGAGCACTTCCAGGAGTTCAACACCGTCTGGAACGGCGAGCGCGGCACCACCGTGCTCTACCAGAACGAGCTGCCCTACGACCCGCCGACTCAAGGCCACTGGACCCGCCCGGACGGCACCCTCGGGTACGCCGGGTACAAGGTGGCCGACGACGTCACCGAGCACACGCTGCACGGCGGCGGGGTGTACGTGTTCAACCAGAACAACCCCGAGATCGTCACCGAGAACGGGTTCGAGGTGCCCGATGCTCCGGGCGTGAACCTGCACCACGTCATGACGGTGAACCTCTCGGCCGGGACGATCGAGCACGTCGTCAACGGCGTCGGTGACGCGGTGCCGCCGTCGACGTCGGGTGCTCCGGAGTACGTGCCCCAGTACCCGGCTCCCTGACCCCCCGACGCTGTGGGTATGAAATCTGCAGGTCTCCCGGGCGGGAGACCTGCAGATTTCATACCCACAGCTGTCGTGCGGGGGATCAGGTGGTGGCGCGCACGACGACGCGGCTCGGCTCGGTCGGCCACGGCGGCTGCGGCTCGCCGTCCAGCACCGCCTCGACGCAGGCGGCCAGGTGGTGGGCCTGCGCCGCGCTCGGCTGGGTGATCGTCGTCAGGGGCGGGCTCGTCAACGCGGCCGCAGGGACGTCGTCCAGCCCCATCACCGCAAGATCGCCGGGGACGTCGAGGCCGGCCTCCCGTGCGCCCGCGAGCACGGCCAGCGCGATCTCGTCGTTGTAGCAGGCGACCGCCTCGATCCCCTCGGCCGCCCACCGGCGGACCACCGCGGCGGCCGGGCGGGCGGGGTCGACGACGGCCGTCGGCGGTGCCGGCAGTTCCAGCCGGGCGCACGCCTGGCGGATCCCGTCGGCACGCAGCCCGGCGAACTCTTGCAACCGGCCGTCCTGCGTGGTGGCCACCGCGAGACGCCGGTGCCCTCGTGAGCCGAGGTGCTCGACCTGGAGCGCGCCCAGGGCCCGCTGGTTGCCCTCGTCGATGCCGGCGTGCCCGTCGTCGTCGACGTCACCCGCTCCCACCACCTCGATGCCGGCCTGCCGCAGCGCGCGCAGGTCGTCGGCGGGGAAGTGCGTCAGCCCGACGACGACGCGCGGCGTCACGGCCTTCCACAGCTCGCGCAGCGGTCGGGAGGACCGGTGGTGGTGCACCAGGAGGAACAGCCCGCGCTCGGCGAGGTTGTCGGTGAGCAGGTCCAGGACCGTGTCCACCACCGGTCCGGTCGGCCAGTCCGGCAGCACGCACACCACCAGGTCGCTCTGTCCCCGGCGCAGCGCCCGTGCGGCGGCCGACGGCGCGTACCCCAGCCGGGCGGCCGCGGCCAGCACCTGCTCGCGGGTCCCCTCCGAGATGTTGGTCCCGGGGGTGTCGTTGAGGACGTAGCTGACGGTGGTCCGGGACACGCCGGCGGCGCGCGCGACATCGGCGCTGGTGACGGGCATCGATCCTCCACGACGGTGTGCACGCACTCTACGCGGCGGGCCGGTGGCGTGGGCGCGAGGCCGGGCCCGGTGACACCGTAGGGTGAGCACGTGTTCCGCAAACGCACCGCCGTCGCAGACTCCGTCGAGGCGCGGGGTGCGCGGCTCGCCGACGAGTTCGACCGCGCCGCCGACCGGTACGACCTGCTGACCCGGCTCAACCCGGGGTACCACGACGCGCTGCGCACGGCGGCGCGCGCGCTGGTCTCGCTGCTGCCGCGGCGTCCCGACGAGCCGCTCGTGCTCTGGGACCTGGGGTGCGGCTCCGGGCTGTCCACGCGGGCCGTGGTGGACGCGGCCGGTGCGGATGCCCGTGTGCTCGGGCTGGACGCCTCGGCCGGGATGCTCAGCCGTGCGCGGGCCAAGAGCTGGCCAGCCGGCGTCCGGTTCGTGCAGGCCTTCGCCCAGTCGCTGCCCGACGTCGCCCGCGAGCACGGGGTGCGCGACGCGGACGGTGCGTTCGCGGCGTACCTGCTGCGCAACGTCCCGGCGGAGCAGCGCGACGACGTCGTGGCCGCGATCCGCGACCAGGTGCGGCCCGGTGGCTGGGTCGCGCTGCAGGACTACCACGTCAAGGACCGCCGCGTCGCCACGGCGGTCTGGACCGTCGTGTGCTGGGGGGTCGTGATGCCCCTGTCCGTCGTGGTGCGCGGCAACCCGTCGATCTACCGCTACCTGTGGCGCAGCGTCGTCGACAACGACAGCACCACGCAGCTCCGGGCGCGCCTCGAGCGGGCCGGCTTCACCGACATCCGCTGGCGTACCGCCACGGGATGGCAGCGGGGGATCCTGCACACCGTCCTGGCCCGCCGGCCCGGGACGGAGCCGGCGTGAACCGCCCGGTCCCGCCCGGCCGGGACCGGGCGGCCGTCCTGCACGCGGCGGCGCCCGGTACCGAACGCATCGCCGACGACCGGCACGTCGTCGTCGTCGGCGGCGGCATCGCCGGTCTGGGTGCGGCGGCGATCCTGGCGGAGCGCGGCCTGCGCGTGACGCTGCTCGAGGCCTGCGACGAGCTGGGCGGCCGGGTGCGCTCGTGGCCGGTCGCGGACCCGGACGGCGAGGGCCGCACGATGAGCCGTGGCTTCCATGCCTTCTTCCGGCAGTACTACACGCTGCGGGCGCTGCTGCGGCGCGCCGACCCGACGCTCGACCACCTCGTGCCCGTCGCCGACTACCCCCTGCGCCGGGGCGACGGCCTCACCGACAGCTTCGCCACGCTGCCGCTGACCCCGCCGGTCAACCTGGCGGCGTTCGTCGTCCGCAGCCCCACCTTCCCGCTGTCCGCGCTGCCGAAGGTGCACCTGCCCAGCGCCGTCGAGCTCGTCTCGGTGTCGTACCCCGAGAGCCACGAGCGCTACGACGGCGAGTCCGCCCAGGACTTCCTCGACCGGCTGCGCTTCCCCGAGGGCGCGCGGCACCTCGCCCTGGAGGTCTTCGCGCGGTCCTTCTTCGCCCACCCCACCGAGTTCGGGGCCGGCGAGCTGGTCGGGATGTTCCACACGTACTTCGCCGGGTCGTCGGAGGGCCTGCTCTTCGACGTCCCCGACGACGACTACGACACCGCCCTGTGGGCGCCCCTGGGCCGCTATCTCGCCGGGCTCGGCGTCGACGTGCGCACCGGTACCCGGGCGGAGTCGCTGTCGCGGGACGACGACGGACGGTGGCACGTGGGCACGGGCTCCGGCGAGCTGGCCGCGGACGCCGTCGTCGTCGCCGCCGACCCGCGGGCGACCCGCGGACTGCTCGCCCCGCTCGCCGACGACCTCGGGAACGGCCCCGACGTCGCGGAACGGCAGGAGTGGCACCGCCGGGTCGCCGCCGGGCGCAACGCCCCGCCCTTCGCCGTCCTGCGGCTGTGGCTGGACGGCACGGTCGCGCCGGAGCGCGAGGCGTTCCTGGGCACCTCCGGCTACGACGTTCTCGACAACGTCACCGTCCTGGAGCGCTTCGAGCAGGGTGCGGCCGGGTGGGCCCACGAGCACGGCGGCTCGGTCGTGGAGCTGCACGCCTACGCCGTCGACCCCGAGCGGGACCCCGACCTGGCCGGCGACGGGCCGCGCGGGCTGGACACCGAGCGGCTGCGCGCCCGGCTCCTCGACGCCCTGCACGCGGTCTACCCCGAGACGCGCGCGCTGCGGACGGTCCATGACGAGCTGCTCGTCGAGGACGACTGCGGGCTGGTCGGCACCGGCCCGTGGCGCGACCGCCTCACCGTCGACACCCCCTACCCGGGCCTGGTCCTGGCCGGCGACGGGCTCCGGGTCGACTGGCCGATCGCGCTCATGGAGCGTGCCGCCGTCACCGGCGTGCTCGCCGCCAACCACCTGCTGCAGGGCTGGGGCGTGCAGGGCGAGGACGTCTGGACCGTCCCGCTCCAGGGTGTGCTCCGGCGTCGGCCCGACCTGTCGGAGGCGGGCGCCGCCGTGGCGCGTGCCGCGCGGTCCGTCCGAGACCGTCTTCCCGTCGGGCGGCGATGACCGCGCGACGGCGGGCCGTGCGGCCCGGTGAGCCGAGCACACCCCGCGTGGAGCGGCAGGGCGCCGACGGCCGTCGCGGGGTGAGCACGGTATGGCGCATCCGGTCCCTCGAGGCCGCCCGGCAGGTGCTGCGTGCCCGGCACGCCACGACGCAGGCCGGCTTCACCGCGGAGGCCATCCCGCAGGGCCGGCTCAAGCACCATCCGATCCTCGTCTCCGACGGCCCGCTGCACGACGAGCAGCGCAGCAAGGTCGCCCGATTCTTCGCGCCCAAGGTCGTGGCCGAGCGCTACACCGGGCAGATGGAGGCGTGCGCCGACCGCCTGCTCGGGCGGACCCGACCGGGGGGCCGCCTCACGCTCGACGAGCTCGCCCTGCACTACACCGTCGAGGTGACCGCCGAGGTCGTCGGGCTGACCGAGTCGTCGGTGCCGCGCATGTCGCGCCGCCTGGTCAGCTTCTTCCGCCAGCCGCCCTTCGACATCACCCGCCGCGACCTGGGCCGTACCCGGCGCCAGTGGATGCGGGCCGCCGTCAACGGGCTCGTGCCCGTCGGCCGGTTCTACCTGGCGGACGTGCGACCGGCCGTCCGGGAGCGCCGCCGGGAGCGGCGTGACGACGTCATCAGCCACCTCGTCGACGAGGGGTACACCGACGTCGACATCCTCGTCGAGTGCGTCACCTACGGCACGGCCGGGATGGTCACGACGCGCGAGTTCGTGACGATGGCGGCGTGGCACCTGCTGCGCGACGACGTCCTGCGGGAGCGGTACCTCGTCGCGGGCCAGGAGGAACGCTTCGCGATCCTGCACGAGATCATCCGCCTGGAACCGGTCGTCGGGCACCTCTACCGGCGTGCGCAGGAGCCGATCGACGTCACCGACGGTGACAGCAGGTGGACGATCGAGCCCGGCGACCTCGTCGACGTCTCCGTCCGCCACGCCAACGCCGACCCGCACGCGGTGGACGAGGACGGCCTGGACCTGTGCCCCGGCCGCAGCCTGCCGCGGGGCGTCAACGCCGCGGGGCTCACCTTCGGCGACGGCGCCCACAAGTGCCCGGGTCAGCCGCTCGCCATCCTCGAGTCCGACGTGCTGCTCACCCGGCTCCTCGGCCGCGCGCCGCGCGTCGTGCGGGAGCCCGAGGTGGGCTGGGACGACCTCATCGAGGGCTACACGCTGCGGGGGCTGGAGCTGGAGCTGCCGGACAGCTCCTCGGGCAGCCGGTGACGGTAGGTCCAGGACGTCAGGGCCGTCGCGAGCATCGCCAGCAGCACCCCGGTGAAGATGTGCACCCCGCGGACGGACGGGCCGAGCTCGCCGAGCGACAGCTGCACCGCGACGAGCACCGCCACCGCGAGGGCAAGGGTCACGTTGACCGGACCGGCGGACCGTCGCAGCGCCAGGTAGACGACCGCGGACCCGACGGCGGCCGCCAGCGTGACCCAGGCGCCCACCTGGTGCTGGACGAGATAGCGGGTCTGCCCGCCGAGAGCGGCCGAGGCCCAGCCGGCCTGCCCGATGACGCAGCTCAGGACCACGGTGGCCGCGCTGCGCAGCCAGATCAGGTGCGGGTGGGGCATCGCAGGGATCCGGGACCGGAGGCTCTCGCTCATGACGTCCTCCCGTCGTCGTACAGTCTGGCCAGGAGGTGGCCATGACGGTGGACGTGGCGGTGGTCGGGCTCGGACCGGCCGGACGCGCACTCGCCTCGCGGTGCGCGGCGGGCGGGCTGTCGGTGCTCGCGGTCGACCCGCGCCCCGGCGCGGCGTGGACGCCGACCTACGGCATCTGGGCGGACGAGCTCGGCGACCTGCCGGCCTCCGTCGTGCGCGCGCGGGCCGAGAACCCCGAGCTGCGTGCCATCGGTGTACACCCGCTCGAGCGTACCTACCTCGTGCTCGACAACGCGGCGCTGCAGGACGCCCTGTCCCTGGACGGCGTCGAGGTGCGCACCGGGCGCCTCGACGACGCGCAGGTCAGCGCGCTGCGGGGTGAGGCCGCGGTGGTGGTCGACGCGCGGGGCGCGCGACCCGCGGGCCTGCGTCCCGACGACCCGGCGCCCCTGCAGACCGCCTACGGCGTCGTCGTGCCGACCGCGGCCGCCGAGCCCGCCCTGGGCGGAGCCGGGTCGCTGCTCATGGACTGGCGTACCGACTGGACGCAGCAGGACCGGCCGTCGGCCACCCCGACCTTCCTCTACGCCATCCCCGTGGGCGGCGACCGGATGCTGCTCGAGGAGACGTGCCTGGCCGCCGCGCCGGGGCTGCCCGTCCCCGAGCTCCGGACGCGGCTCCGGCGTCGTCTGCTGGCCCGCGGCGTCGACCCGGCCGCCGTGGACCACCCGCTCTCCCGGGAGGTCGTGCGCATCCCCCTGCGTGGCCGGGGGAGTCCGCCACC
The DNA here is from genome assembly GCF_044769875.1 of Isoptericola aurantiacus. NCBI lineage: Bacteria > Bacillati > Actinomycetota > Actinomycetes > Micrococcales > Promicromonosporaceae > Isoptericola > Isoptericola aurantiacus. The sequence continues at coordinate 128,528 of NZ_JBJBAE010000005.1, read as the reverse complement.
ACCGGGCGTCCTGGCGGTCGGGACCGCGGGACGCGGCGGGCACCGGGTCACCGGCTACTCCGTGGCGCACTCCCTGCGCCAGGCCGACGAGCTCGCGCGGGCGCTGGTGCGGGGGCAGGTGCCGGACGATCCCGACCCGATGGACGCGGCCGAGCACGTCCGGGAGGTCGGCCTGCGCGCCCTGCTGCGCCTGAGCGCCCAGGGCATGCTCCAGCTCTTCGAGAGCTTCGGGCGCCTGCCCGCGACCCGCCAGCGCGACTTCCTCGCCCGGGATGCCGGCGCCGCCGAGCTCGCCGCCGCGATGTGGGGGATGTTCGCGCCGATGCCGGTCACCGCGAAGGCGGACCTGGTCCGCGCCTCCCTGGGGCCCTCGCGCCAGCGCGGCTGACCGCCGTTGGGGTCATTCAGCTCGCCCGCCGGAAGTGATGCGGTCGTGGGAGGTGAGCCAAGCCTCGACGACGGCGGGCGCTTGGGTCTGGCCCCGGTCTGGTTGCCCTGCTTCGTCGGGCACCTTCGATGGGCGGGGCACAGATGAACGCGGACGGTTCTCGACGTTTCCCGCTCACGAGGTCCTGTACCGCTCGATGACCTCCAGGTTCACCTCGATGCCGAGCCCGGGGCCGGTCGGGACCGCGACGCATCCGTCCTCGACCGCGAAGGGCTCGACCAGTAGATCGTCGCGCAGTGGGTTGCGGGTGCGGTCGAACTCGATGACGGGCTCGTTCTGCAGGGGCACGGGCCGGTAGCCGAACGGGGCGAGCGGCAGTGCTGCGCATACGTGAAGCCCGGCGCTCAGCGCGATGCCCGAACCCCAGACGTGCGGCACAATGCGGAGGTTTGACGCCGACGCGAGCGCGGCGATCCGCTGCACCTCGGAGATGCCGCCTGCGACACAGATGTCTGGCTGCACTATGTCGACGCAGCCTCCGGCGATGAAGTCCCGGAATCCGTACCGCGTGTACTCGGCCTCGCCGCCGGCGATGGGCACGTCGATCGCGGCGCGGACGCGGGCGTATCCGGCCCGGTCCTCCGGCGGTACCGGCTCCTCGAAGAGCTCGAACTGGGCGTCCTCTAGAACGCGTCCCATCGCCACCGCCATGCTGGATGTGTAGGCGTGATTCGCGTCGGCGAGCAGGCCGAAGTCGTCGCCGAGCGCCTCGCGGACCGCTGCGACACGGCGCGCGTCCTCGCGGACGGGGAGCAGGCCGACCTTCATCTTGAGCATGGAGAAGCCAGACTCGGCATAGCCGGTCACCTCGTCCTGGAGCGCGGGCAGATCGCGCGCGGTGTCGAGTTCCGTGTGGCGGTAGTAGCCCCCGGTGCCGTAGGCAGGAACCTGCTCGCGGAACCGCCCGCCCATGAGGGTCGACACCGGGACCCCCAGGGTCTTTCCCGCGACGTCCCACAGGGCGATGTCGATCGCGCTGATCGCCTCGACGTATGTGCCCTTCTGTCCGAAGTCTCGAGTGGAAGCGTAGAGATGTTCCCAGACGACGGAGGGGTCGGCGTTCTTCATCGCGAGGAGGCGGGGAGCGAGGACCGAGTCGATGCACGCCTTGACCGGCTCGGCGGGGCCGTACTGCCCACCCTCGCCCCAGCCGACCAACCCGTCGGTGGTGGTGACGCGCACGAGCAGGCTGCTGCGCTCCGGGAACCCCGCCTGGGAGGAGTAGAAGCGCTCGGCACCCAGAGGCACCTTCAGCACGAACGTCTCGACCCGGTCGACCTTCATCTCGCTCCTCCTCAACCTGCTGCGGACGCTGCAGTGCGCCCCTCGACCTCTGGACGGTACCAGGTCATCAGAGGAGTTGTCCCGCGGCGTGCGCGGCTGTGTTCGTCATGGAATCAGTTGTCCGGCATGGGGATCTGAGGGGTTGACCGTTCCGCGGAGTCGCGTCTACGGTTCTAGTCATCTGAGGAGTACCCAAGGTCCAACGGCGGATCGCTCGCACGCGTCCGTGGTCACCCGATCCTCAGGGCATCCTTCAACCCGGGGTCGCATTCGGCGGCCCTCACCACGGAAGCAGGTGACGATGTTGTCAGCAGGATGGCTGATCATCGACTTCGTTCTGGTCTTCGTGGCGATCGCGTTGCTGATCGTCCGGCTCAAGCTCAACCCGGCGCTCGCGCTGCTCTTCGGGACCATCGTCCTGGGGCTTACGACGGGCATCCCCTACGAGGACGTGGTCGCCGGGATCAACGAAGGCTTCGGCTCGCTGATGGCAGAGGTCGGCCTGCTGATCTCGCTCGGCGTGATCATGGGCTTCCTCATGTCGAGCTACGGTGCTGTCCAGCGGATCGTGCAGGGCATCCTCAAGCTCTTCGGCAAGCGCGGCTCTCCGTACGCCTTCGGCCTCACACTGTCGACCGTGACGCCCGCGATCTACTTCGACGTGCTCCTCGTGCTGGTCGCTCCGATCGCCCGTCGTGTCGCACGAATCACGGGCCGCCCTGTCGCCTCGCTGGCTGGGCCCGTCTCCATGGGCCTGGCGGCCGGCAACGCCCTCGTCATCCCCGGCGCCGCGATGCTCGCCTACCTGGGCACGCTGTCGCTTTCGCCGAGCGAACTCCTTGTGCCCGGATTCCTCGTCGCGATCCCGTCCGTGATGCTGACGATCTTCCTCTACCTGGGCGCCATGGAACGCCTGCGGTGGTGGAACCCAGCGCGCGACGAGGAGGTCGTGGACGAGCACCTCGAGCAGGAGCAGGCCGACGCGGAGCCGGATAGCTCCCACCTGCCGTCCATGGGTGCCGCCCTCGCGCCCGTGCTCGTGGTGCTCGTGCTCATCGTCGCGGCGATCGTCGCGCCTCTCGTCGGTATCGACAACGGCGTGATCGGCTTCCTGGGGAGCCCGGTCATCGCGCTCTTCGCTGGTGCGCTCACCGCCCTGGTGATCACCATGCGCAGGTCCGGCCTGACCGGGCAGTCGGACGCCGTCAACAAGGCGCTCGAGACGGTGGGCACGATCCTGGTCGTCACGGCCGTCTCGGGTTCGCTGGGCCAGATCATCGCGGGCACCGGGATGCAGAGCGTGCTGTCGAGCCTCTTCGAGGCCAACTCGACTCTGCCGCTCCTGGTCGTATGGTTCATCGCGGCCGTCATGCGCATGGCCATCGGCGGGCAGACCGTCGCCGGGATCACCGCGATCAGCATCATCGCGCCGTTGGTCGACGGACTCGGGCTCAGTCCCGTGCTCGTCGTCCTCGCTGCAGGGGCGGGCGGCATCTTTGGCGGGCAGTTCAGCGACAACGCGTTCTGGATGCTGCGGAGCCTCTTCGGTCTGTCCACGCGGGGCGCGCTGAAGACGTACACACTCGGACAGTCGATGCTGTCGGTGGTGGCACTGCTCCTCGTGCTCGCTGCCGACATCTTCGTCTGAGCCGTGGGCGGGGCCCGCGTGACCTAGTCGGTTGCGCGGGGCCGTGCCGCGTCGTCGGCGGCGCGACGCAGCTCGCTCTGGACGGTGCGGACGTGCTCGCGCGCGCGATCGCCCGCCAGCGCCGGGTCTCCCTGCGTGAGGGCGTCAGCGATACCGACGTGGTCGGCGTGGGCCCGATCGAGGCGGCCCGGCATCTGGATGACCTTGAGGGAGTACTCCTCGAACTGGATCCCGAGGGTCTCCCACATGACCAGCAGCAGCGGGTTGCCGCTTGCTTCGGCCACCTGGCGGTGGAACTTTCCATCGAGGCGGACGAACTCGTCGTGCGTCACCTCCGGGTCACCGGCGGCGGTCAGGAACGTGACCAGGAGCTCCCGGTGATGGTCGGTGAGCCGAGTCGCGGCAAGCTCGGCTGCCATCCCCTCGAGGGCGATCCGCACCTCGAACAGGTCGCTCATCGTGTAGCCGCCGCCGAGCGTCAGGTCGAGCGGGCCGACGTTCTGGGGCTTGTCGTTGCGCACGAACACGCCGACACCGTGCGTGCTCTCGAGGTACCCGGCAGCTTCGAGCGTCCGCACCGCCTCGCGCATCGAGCTGCGGCCGACGCCGAACAACTGGGCGAGGTCCTTCTCCGCGGGGAGTTTGGAGCCGACCGGGTACTCGCCAGCCTCGATGCGCGCGGAGAGCTGGTCGGCGGCTGTGTCGGAGAGCTTGCGGCGGGGGACGCGGCGGTCGGACGTCGTCACAGCGGCTGCTCCGTGCGGTGGTGGTTCCCGGGTGGTGCCGACGGACTCGTCGGTCTGGCCATGCTATCTGGCAACGGAAACCCGGTGCGTACCGGCAATGGGCAAAGTCGGGCAAGGTCAGCTTCGGGGGTCACAGCGAACGTGACGAACGGATCGAAGCCCAGGGAATGAATGGCTCCAACAGACTCGTCAGGAGGCACCCCGGTGACCTGGTCAGGCCGACTCCAACTCGGGCGAGTTGTCGATGGGCTTCTCTGCCGACTTCCGCTCCGACGCGGCCGTGATGATCCGGTTGAGCAGCCGGACGAGCTGCTCGACGTCTTCGATGCTGCCGAGCGCCTCTACCAAGGAGTCGGTCCACGCCTGGTGCAGGGCTTCGCGGTTGGCGCGTGAGGCGTGTGTCGCGAGCACACGCACGCTGCGGCCGTCCTCGGCGTCGCGTTGGCGCACGATGAAGCCGAGCGCGGTCAGCTCGCGCAACGCCGCACTGACGTTGCTGCGTCGCAGGGCGTTGGCTTCTGCAATCTCGCTGGGTGTCGGGGAGCCGTGCGTCTCGATATAGCGCATGACCTGGGCATTGGTGGTGCTCAAGACCACTCCGGCGCCGGGATCGACGTCGAGGGTCCGGAGCTCACGTGCCGCACGGAAGACCAGCGACGGGAGATCTGCGGCTCGCTGGGGAGATCCGGACTCTTCGATGGTTGGCACTGATCGCCCTCCTCGCCTAGGCTAATGCTGTCAAGATAACTATATCGGACACTGCGTGCCGTGTGCCGCCTTGCCGGGCACTGAAGTCGGAGGATGATGCCATGATCGGTCCCCAGGAAGCGCGCCGTACCGAGGTGCCTATCGAGTGCGAACTGTTCTCCCTTGTCCGTCGAGAGAGGATGGCTCGCGACACGAAGGACTGGACCGCTCTCCAGGCAGCATACTGGCCAGGCGCGCGCGTTCGCGTGACCTGGTTCGACGGCCCGATCGAGGAGTTCGTCGAGGCCTCCCGCTCATCGGTCAGGCCCGGCCGTGTCGGCGGTTTCCACACGATCGATCCGGTGTGGTCCGAGGTCAGGGCTGATCGCGCGCTCATCGAGAGCCGTGGGCAGATCCTGCTCCGTCCGCTGGTGGAGGGCATCGAGTGCGATCTTACGAGCTGGTGCAGGTTTGTTGCTGGGGTCGAGCGCCGTAACGGCCGCTGGCGACTCGCATGGTTCGACAACATCTACGTGAAGGATCGTCTCGACCCTGTGGTGCCGGGCGCCGTGCCAGCGGTCGATACCGAGCTCCTTGCTTCATCGCGCGTGGCCTATCAGTGGCTCACATACATCAACGCACGCCGCGGGATCCGGGTCCCGGGCGACTTGCCGGGAGTCGATCGTGACGACCTCGTCGAGGACTTCTGGTGTGGCGCGCGGACCTGGCTCGGTGCGAGCTGACGGGGCGGCCGCGCCGTTTCGGAGCTCTCCGTGACCGGCACGCCCGCCCGTATCTCTTCACGTCGGGCATGTCCATGCTCGGCGACAACAACGAGCACGTCCTCACGTACTGGGTGTTGTGGCAGACCTTCCACTCCGCGGGGCTGGTGGGGTTCGAGGTCATCAGTCACTGGTTGCCGTACCTCGTCCTCTCCGTCCCGTTCGGTGCTCTCGCCGAGCGTTACGACTGCCGCGGGCTGATCCAGGCCGCGCAGGCGCTCTTCATGCTGGTCTCGGCCTGCTGGGCGGTACTCATCCTCACGGGCACTCTCACGATGTGGGCGGCGTGCGTCCTGCTCGTCCTGCACGGCTGCGCAGGTGCCCTGTGGTCCCCGGCCGAGCAGATGCTCCTGCATGACCTGGCCCCGCCCGAGGAGCTCGCGAGCGCGGTGCGGCTGAACGCGACATTCCGCAGCCTGGGCAGCCTCGCCGGCCCTGTCGTGGGCTCGGCGCTTCTCTTCGGTCTGGGCGTGCCGTGGGGCCTGTTCGTGAACGTCCTGTTCTACGTCCCGATGACCTTTCTGATGCTGCGCACGCCGTTCGACGGGCATGCCCGGAGCGGCTACGTGCACCGGGCGCGGATGACGTTCGCCGACACCTTCGGAGTCGTGCGGACTGTCGGTGGGGATCGCGTGCTGATGGGGATGATTGCGCTGACGTCGCTGGTCGGGCTGTGCGTCGGCGGCTCGCTGCAGGCCGCGATCCCCTCGTTCGCCGACCGGCTCGGTGCGGGTTCCGCGGGCATCGGGTACGGCGCGCTGCTCTTCGCGAACGGCGTGGGCGGCGTCGTCGGCGGACTGCTGCTGGAGGCATCGGGCGTCATCCGTCCGCGCGCACGGGCTGCGGTGGCGGCGACCGTGCTCTTCGGCCTGACGACGGTGACTGTGGCGATGACGGGGAGCTCTGTGGCCGCGATCGCCGCGCTCGTGGTCGGCGGGGTCGCGAGCCTGGTCAGTCGGTCAGTCGCCCAGGCGATCGTGCAGCTGCGCGCCCCGGTGCGGGAGCGCGGGCGCGTCATCGGGGTGTTCAACATGTTCGGGCAGGGCATGCGTACCGCGAACGGGCTGATGCTCGCCCTGGTCGGCGGCGCGTTCAGCGTCGGGACCGCCGTGGCCCTGGGTGGCGCCGTGCTTGCGCTGGGCGCGGCCGGGCTGGCGTGGTTCGTGTCGCGAGGGCCCGTGTCCGGTGGTTGAGGGGTGACACCGCTCGCATTGTGATAGTAATAGTGCTATAACTACTGAGTCGCCTGGACGGCGGCGTTGCAGTGACATCGAAGGAGATCGAACGCACATCATGTCCAGCATCGACCGGGTACCCTCCATCACCCTGAACGACGGACGGTCCATCCCCCAGCTCGGGTTCGGGGTCTTCCAGATTCCGCTCGAGGAGACCAAGGACGCGACGGCCGTCGCGCTCGATGTCGGCTACCGGCACATCGACACCGCGGAGCTCTACGGCAACGAGGCCGGGGTCGGGGAGGCCGTCGCGGCCTCCGGCGTGGACCGGGAGGACGTCTTCGTGACGTCCAAGCTGAACAACAAGCACCTCGACTTCGACGGCGCGGTGGTCGCGGGGCGTCAGTCTGCCCGCGACCTGGGCGGCTATGTCGACCTCTTCCTCATCCATTGGCCGCTGACGACGATCAGCGACTTCCTCCCCCGCTGGCGAGCGCTGGAGCAGCTCCAGAAGGAGGGCGTCGTGCGGTCCATCGGTGTGTCGAACTTCCAGTCGGCCCACCTGGACCGGCTCCTGAGCGAGGCGGAGATCGAGCCGGCGGTGAACCAGATCGAGGTCCACCCCTACCTGGTCCAGGAAGAGCTGCGCCGCTACGACCGTGATCACGGGCTGGTGACGGAGGCATGGTCCCCGCTCGCGCAAGGGCTCGTGCTCGACGACGCCACGATCGTGCGGGTCGCCGAGTCCGCCGGGCGTACCCCGGCACAGGTCGTCCTGCGCTGGCACCTCCAGCGCGGTGACGTCGTCTTCCCCAAGTCGGTCACGCGCGCCCGGGTCGAGCAGAACTTCGAGGTCTTCGACTTCGACCTGTCCGACGACGACATGGCGGCGATCACCGCTCTCGACCGAGGACATCGCACCGGCCCGGACCCCGACTCGTTCGACTTCGTCCCGGAGTGACCATGGCATTGGCACCAGGCATCCGCAGGGATGCGGTCGACTACGTCCGGGACGCACCGCAGATCTCGTTGGAGGGGGCGCGAGCCGTCGTCGACGCGGTCCTCGCCGAGACCGCGAGGCGGGGTCTCGAGCTCAGCGTCGCCGTGGTGGACGCGGGTGGTCACCTGGTCGCGTTCGCGCGGACCGACGGGGCCGAGCTGCAGACCGTCAAGGTGGCCGAGCGCAAGGCCCGGAGCGCGGCGTTCACCCACATGCCGACGGGGCCGGTGAGCCGGTCCGGGAACACGGGAAGCACCCACCATCTGCTGGCGATCACGCTCGCCGCGGGGGCCGAGAACTTCGTGACCGTCCAGGGTGGGGTGCCAATCCGGTCCGACGACAGGATCGTGGGCGGCGTGGCCGTGAGCGGTGCCGCGCACGCGGACGGTGAGATCGCCGCCGTCGGCGCCGCCGTGCTCGCGGCCTGACCGCACCCACGACACGTCCCCACGACCGACGTCACGTTCGAGAGCTAAGGAACCAACACGATGCCCCAGTACGACGACCACTGCGTGGAGATGCTGCTCCGCGAGGACAACCCGCGCCGCCCTGGACGAGCGGGCACATTCATCTTCGGCCAGGAGTTCAAGGGCCAGGACTACTTCGAGCGGACGCCGATCCTCACGGAGATCATGCCCATCACCGGGAACTACATGATGATGAGCGGATTCCCGTCCGAGGTGCGCAGGCGCATCTACACGATGCGTGACGGACACCAGGGCGGGCCGTACCCGAAGTACAACATGCAGGCCGACAAGCTGATGATCTTCAGCGGTTCGGACCCCGACCGACTCGACGACCTCGGCGCGCATGTCGAGTTCCACCTGGGAGAGGGCGAGGACGAGTCCGTGTTCCACTTCGACTCGCCGCGCGCCGTCTTCGTCCCGAAGGGCGTCCGCCATGGACCCGTGTACATCACGCAGTTCCGGCGCAACCTCACGATGTTCACGGTGTTCACGAAGCCGTCGAAGGAGGCCGCGCAGATCGTTCAGGCCTGGGACTACGAGGGCGACGACGACAAGATTCATGAGGTCATCGGCGACGACATGTCCGAGTACCAGAAGTTCTTCGCGGAGAACCCCAAGTGAGCGGGCGCAGCACGGACGACCTGTCCGGGAACTGTGTCGAGATGTTTCTCAAGGATCCGCGCCCGCCGGAGCCCGGCAAGAGCCCCGTGTGGATGTACGGGCGCGACTATTTCCCGGACGCCGAGCACTGGGTCGAGATCTGGATGGTCACCGGTGATCACACGATGATGCCCGGTACCGCGGCGGGCGCGGAGAAGATCGTGCACCTGGGGCCCGACGGCCATCGTGGCGGCCCGTACCCGAAGTACCACCACGACGCGGACAACCTGATGTTCTTCACGGGGACCGACCCTGACGCCCCCCGTGACCTAGGGGCGCACGTGGAGTTCCACCTGGGCGAGGGCGATGCGATGCAGGTGTTCCACTTCGAGGAGCCGCGCTGCATCGTGATCCCCCGCGGGGTGCGCCACTTCCCCATGATCGTGTCGGGCCTGCGCAGGCCTTTCGTCGTGACGGACGTCCTGACCGCGCCCACCCGGAGTGCGGCGGGCACGGAGACGGACTTCTCCTTCGTGGCCCCGGACCGGGGCGCTGAACGAGGACGTGCTTGACACCTCGAAATGATTATGGTGCCATAACTAGTACGTGAACGCCCGGTGCAGCTCGCATCCGGCGGAACACCCACACTCAAGGCGGCCCCGACGGGGTCGCGGATCCCAATGGAGGGACTTGAATGAACACGCGCACCTACATCGCCGGGGGAGTCGCGGCGGTACTGACGCTGGCGCTGACCGCCTGCTCCCCGGTCTCGGAGAGCGACGGGACGAGCGCGGACGGCGGTCGCACGCTCACCATCGCGTCAAACAACGACCCGATGTCCAACCTCGACCGGTTCGTCAACTACAGCTATTCGGTGGACGACACCGGCAACCTCTGGGCGGACCCCCTCGTCACGAGCGACCACCAGCAGCACTACGAGCCTGCGATCGCAACCTCCTGGAAGTCGTCGAAGGATGGCCTGACCTGGACGTTCCAGCTGCGCGAGGACATCACCTTCTCCAGCGGCAACCCCCTCACCTCGGCCGACGTCAAGACGACATTCGAGCGGCTCGTCAAGGACGAAACCTTGACCGACGCGGGCGGGTGGCAGGGCCTCGACTCGGTCGGGACGCCCGACGACCACACGGCCGTCATCAAGCTGAAGGCGGTCATGCCCACGTTCCTGGACGAGGTCGGGCGCGTCATGATCCTCGACTCGAAGGCCTTCACGGCCGACCCCGACGGCTACTTCGACAAGCCGTCCGGGACCGGAGCGTTCACCGTCCGGTCGTTCGACGACCAGACCGGTGAGATGGTCTTCGCGAAGAACGACGACTGGTGGGGCTGGACCTCGAGCAACCAGACCAACGTCGACACGATCGACTACAAGTTCATCTCGGACGACTCCACCCGCGCCTCCGCGCTGCAGTCCGGCACGGTCGACGTCGCGGCCCAGCTCCCGGCGGACGTCGCGAGCGGGCTCGGCTCCGAGTACACGGTCAAGGACGTCCAGAACGACACGCACTTTCACATCACGTACCAGACCTCGTCGGGCAAGACGTTCGCAGACGAGAACCTCCGCGAGGCGCTGTCGCTGTCGATCGACCGTGACCAGCTCGTATCCGGCATCCTCGGCGGTGCCGGGAAGGTCGCAACCTGGCCCGTGACCGAGGGCAACCTCGGCTTCAAGTCTGGGACGTCGTACGCGTACGACCCGGACAAGGCGAAGCAGCTGGTCGAGGCCTCGGGATATCAGGGGCAGCCGCTCGACATGCTCTACAGCCCTTCGGGGTTCGCCCGGGCGAAGGAGATCGCCCAGGCTATCCAGTCCATGGCCACACAGGTCGGCATCACGCTCAAACTCGATGAGGCCGAGGACGCCACGTTCCAGCAGCGCCGCAGCTCGGGCGACTACGACATCACACTCGGATCCTTCGCGTCGACCGCCGGCGACCCGCAGACGGAAGTGGGAGTGATCATCGCCCACGACGTGTTCGGGACCGGCTACGACAACGAGAAGCTGATCCAGCTGGCGAACGAGTCTCAGACGATCACCGACCGGACCGAGCGTGGCGAGGTCCTGCAGCAGGTGTTCCAGATCGAGTTCGACCACTTCGCGCCCTTCGTCTACCTGTACTCGGCGGTCACGCCGTACGTGATGGACACGGACGTGAAGAACCTGACCATCTATGCCGACGGCTCGGCGGCGTACAAGTTCGCCAGCGTCGACTGACCGGGCCCCGGCCGGTGCCGCCGTAGGCGCACCGGTCGGGTCCGCTCTTCCTCCCTCTCGACCGCAGGAGCTTCAGTGATGAACTCGACCGACCAGGGCATCGTGGACGACCCGGTGCTCGCCGTCACGGACCTCGAGGTGTCGTTCGCGACACCGCGCGGCTCGGTCGACGCGGTACGTGGCGTCTCGCTGTCCGTCCGGACGCACGAGATCGTGGCCCTCGTCGGCGAGTCCGGCTCGGGCAAGTCGGTGACGTCACGCGCTGTGCTCGGCCTGCACCCCGCGAACGCGACGATCAACGGATCCATCCGGCTGTCCGGCTCGGAACTCGTCGGGTTGTCCGAGTCGCAGTTCCGGAGCATCCGCGGCAACCGTGTCGCGATGGTCTTCCAGGACGCGTCGCTCGCGCTCAACCCGGTATTCACCATCGGCGGACAGCTCGTCGACACCATCCGCGCGAACACGCGGCTGTCGCGGCGTTCCGCGCGCCGGCGTGCGGTCGAGCTGCTCGAGCTCGTCGGGATCCCCGAACCCGAGCGACGGTTCCACTACTACCCCCACCAGCTCTCCGGCGGGCAGAAACAGCGGGTCGTCATCGCGACCGCGATCAGCTGCGACCCGGAGCTGATCATCGCCGACGAACCCACCACTGCCCTCGACGTCACGGTCCAGGCGGAGATCCTCGATCTGCTGCGTGACCTGCGGGACCGGTTGGGTACCGCGATCCTCATGATCACCCACAACATGGGTGTCGTGGCCGACCTCGCCGACCGGGTGGTGGTCATGTACCACGGCGAGATCGTCGAGTCCGCCGGCGTCGAGGAACTCTTCTCCGCCCCCGAGGCCGACTACACCAAGGAGCTTCTGTCGGTCGTGCCGACGCTCGAAGCCGGCGACCCGCCCGCGGCCGCGCGATCGCGGCAGGCAGGTCTCGAGGAGCCAGTCGTCGAGGTCGAGGACCTCACCGTCAGCTTCCTCCAGGGATGGGGAAGACGATTCACTGCCGTGGACGGTGTCTCGCTGTCCGTCGGTACGGGCGAGACCCTCGCCGTGGTCGGCGAGTCGGGCTCCGGGAAGTCCACGATGGCGCGGACGATCGCCGGGCTCGAGAGCCCGACGTCCGGGGCCGTCTACGTCCACGGTGCCCGGCTCGACGACGCGGGTGCCGCCGCCGTGCGGAAGTTCAGGGGCAGCGTCGGCTACGTCTTCCAGGACCCGAACTGGTCGCTCAACCCCCGCAGGACGATCGGCGACGCGATCGCAGCGCCGCTGGCGTACGACGGATCCGTCCCCGCGCAGGAGATATCCCGCCGGATCGACACCCTGCTCGACGCCGTCCGGCTCCCGCGGTCCGTCCGTTCGCGCTATCCCCACGAGCTCTCGGGCGGGCAGTCGCAGCGCGTAAGCATCGCTCGCGCCGTGATCAGGAGCCCGTCGCTGCTGATCGCGGACGAGCCGACGAGCGCGCTCGACGTCTCGGTCCAGGCGCAGGTTCTCGACCTGCTCAGTGACCTGCAGGGCGAGCTCGGCTTCGCGTGCCTGTTCATCACGCACGATCTCGCGGTCGCCTCCGGCTTCGCCGACCGAGTCGCCGTCATGTGCCGAGGGAGGCTCATCGAGTCGGGCCCCGTCCAGGAGGTGCTGGCCCACCCTGCCGTGGAGTACACCCAGCGTCTGGTCGCGTCCGTCCCCGTCGCCGATCCCGTCCGTCAACGCCAGCGCCGCGCGTCGGCCGCTGCGGCCTGAGAGAGAGGGGCTGAGATCCATGCTCTGGGTCCGCATCGTCCGCCGGGTGCTGCTGTCCGCCGGAATACTCCTGGGAGTCACCGTCATCGCCTTCGTGCTGGTCAGGTTGGCGCCGGGGAACCCTGCCGCCGCCATCTTGCCGACCACTGCGACGCCGGCCGAGGTCGCCGCGCAGGAACAGCGGATGGGTCTCGACCAACCGATCCTCCTGCAGTACTTCATCTACCTGGGACAACTCCTGCACGGCGACCTCGGGTACTCGTACATGCTGAACGCGTCCAACGCCTCGATCATCCTGCCGCGGCTGGCGAACACGGCCGTTATCACCGGTATCGGGGTCGGACTCGCCCTGGTCGTCGCGATCCCCCTGGGCGTGCTGGCCGGCATGCGGCCGGGCTCGCTGCGAGACTCCACCGCGGTGGGCTTCTCCCTGCTCGGCCAGGCGATGTCGCCGGTCTGGCTGTGCCTGCTCATGATCCTGGTCTTCAGCGTATGGCTCAAGTGGCTGCCTCCCGTGACCACATCGAGCGCGACGAGCTTGATCATGCCGTCGGTGTGCGTCGGGTTCACGTTCTGCTCGCTGGTCACCCGCATGCTCCGCGCAGGGACGATCGAGGTCCTCGGGCAGGACTACATCACCGCCGCCCGTGCCCGGGGGATCGGCCGCCCACGCATCTACGCGATGTACGCGCTGAAGAACGGGCTGCTGCCCGTCCTGACCATCTCCGGGGCGCAGATCGGCATCCTCCTCGGAGGCTCGGTCGTGGTCGAGGAGATCTTCCAGTACCCGGGTGTGGGTGAGCTGACCGTCCAGGCGATCTCGACCCGTGACCTGCAGCTCGTCCAGTCGATCGTCGTGGTGGCAGCAGTGGTCATGCTCCTGTGCAACCTCGTCGTCGACATCCTCAACACCGTCGTCGACAAGCGAGTGAAGTTCAACTGACATGAGCGAACGCCACGCTGCCACGCAGCTTCCCCAGCTCGGGCCGATCCTCCCGCCTCCCGGAGACGAGACGCCCGCCCAACCCTCCGCCACCCCCGATCTGGAGCCGACGTCCGGCTCGACCCGCGGCAGCGACGTCCGCCGTCGCATGCGCCGTAGCACGTTCTTCATGGTCGGCGCCGTGGGCTTCGCCGTCGTCGTCCTCCTGTGCGCCTTCGGGCCGTTCGTGCTCCCTTTCCACCCGAACGGGACCGACATCCCGTCGCGGCTCGTGGCCCCCGAGTGGTTCGCGCACGGGCTCAGCGGGCACATCCTCGGCACCGACGCGCTGGGACGCGACGTCCTCACCCGCGTGCTGGTGGGTGGGCGGACCTCACTGTTCGTCGCCCTCACGATCGTGGTGGTGACCACGGTGATCGGGCTCGTCCTCGGCCTTGCGTCAGGGTACTTCGGAGGCGTGCTCGACCTCGTCGTCATGAGGCTGTGCGACCTCGGGCTGGCCATTCCCGCGCTGCTGCTGGCGATCGCGGTCGCGGCCACCATCGGTGGGGGCGTCCTGAATCTCATCGTCGTCCTGTCCCTGACGGGATGGATCATGATGGCGCGGGTCGTCCGCAGCACGGTGATGTCGGTGCGCAACCTCGAGTTCGTCCAGGCCGCCAAGGTCTTCGGGCTCGGTGATGTGCGGATCATCGTCCACGACGTGCTGCCGAACATCGTCTCGCCCATGGTGATCACCGCGACGCAGGCGTTCGGCGCGATGCTGCTCTCGGAGGCCAGTCTGAGCTTCCTGGGCCTCGGGATCCCGAGCCCCGCCGCGTCGTGGGGCGGGATGATCGCCGACGGGCGCGAGTACATCGCGACCGCGCCGTGGGTCGTCCTCGCTCCGGGCCTCGCCCTCATGCTCGCCGTGCTCGCGGTCAACTACGTCGGCGACGGACTCAACGACATCCTCAATCCCCGCAGGACTGACTGATCAGGTCTGCTTCCTCGTGCGCCGGGCCCCGGCGCACGACATCCGTGACCACACGTGCCGCAACCTGCCGGCACCCCGACGACAGGAGAAACGCCGATGACCTCCCTGAACATCTTCAGCCACGAGAAGAAGTCCGAGCGCCACTACATCTTTACCGAGGGCTACTCCCACGAGTTCCGATTCACGATCGGCGTCGTGGTCGGAGACGACAAGATCTTCGTCGTCGACTCCGGCATGGGTATGACGGGTGACCTGCGCACCTACATCGAGAGCGTGCTCGGCACCGGCAAGCCGATCGTGTGCGGTGTCAGCCACGGGTCGATCGATCATGCAGGGAGCGCCATGCTCTTCGACGAACGGTACTGCAACATCAGGGACGAGTGGATGCTCCTGACGCAGGCGTTCAAGGTCGAGAAGCGGCTGAACGACATCGCGGGCTTCGGGCTGGGCAACCCGGAGATGATCGAGTACGGCCGCAAGCACATGCTCGATTCCGAGGGCACGCAGTTCCGGTGGATCGAGGACGGTGACGTCTTCGACCTCGGCGGCGTCCAGCTCGAGGTGATCGCCCTGCCGGGCCACTCGGCCGGCTCCGTCGCGTACTACGACCGTGAGGCCGACATCTGCTTCACCGGGGACGGGATCAACCACCCGGCCATTCAGATCCACAACCTCGACCTCTACTACAACACGCCGGAGCACCGGAAGCTCATGCCGGCCTTCATGGAGCTCCCGACGGACGGGACCGAGTTGACGATGGGCGAGTGCTACGCGAAGTACGCGGACGTCGTGCGGCGCTTCGTGGACAAGGTCGGCTCTGACGTGACGCTGTACTCCGGCCACAACAACCTTGCCCAGACCATCCGGACCGCACACAACATCATCGAAGCGTGCGAGGAGGTTGCTGCGTACCGGATCGAGAACGACATGCCCGCGGACTCGATCTTCGAGTACCAGAAGAACACTCCGCAGAAGTACCACCGAGTCCACTGGGCAGGGAACACCGGGATCGTCTACGACGCCGCCAAGTTCGAGCGCGAGGCCGCGGCCCGCGCGACGGCCTGAGGCCGTCGTACCGACCTGACGGAAGGGCATCACGTGGAGAACGAGGCCTACTCGTACCCCGGCATCGAGCTGTGGGACCGAGCGACGTGGCAGGACCGCTACAGCGGGATCACCCCGCTCGCGAGCTGGATCGAGGAGGAGAACTACGGTGTCCTCCGCGCCGCGGCGCGCACCGGTCACTACGACGGGAGGACCGATGGCGTCTGGACGGCCAAGACACGCTCCGTCACGTACCCCGATGTCGTCGAGGCGTGGCGCGAGCGCGGGATGGAGTACGTGACCGACGAGATGGGCCAGGTCACGTGGATCGCGATGATCCCTCGTGCTGCCCGGACCGAGGGCCCCGAGGGCCACCCGCTGCTGCTCGTCCTGCACGACGGCGACTACACGAACCCGAACTGGGCCATGGAGGCGCTCGACCACTACGAGCCCCTCCTCGCGGAGGCCGCGGCGTCCGGGACGGTGGTTCTCGTGGTCGCGCCCGACGGCCCGGACGCGAGCCACATCTACGTCAACATGGTCCAGGAGCTGTCCGTCCGCCAGCACCTGCCCCTGCGGTCGGTCCACCTCGACGTCAGCACGGTCTTCTCTGCGGGACTCCGGCTGGCGGACGTCCCGGGGCTGGTCTACCGCACCCTGGACGGTGTGCCGGCCGGACGTCCCGACGACCATGTCCGGGCGGTGGCCGGTGTCCCCGCGCTCGACATCACCGGGCGGTGGCAGAACCAGGTCAGCCACCTGTTCGAGAACGCGACCGCGAGCCGCTATGCCCACCCCGATGTGCACCTGGAGCACATCGTGCACAGCGAAGCCGGCAAGCGCATGGCCGAGGGGATGGCGCTCGAGCGGGACTTCACCGACGCGACAGACCCGGGCCTGACCGCGTTCTGGGAGGCGCGCGGGGTGCGGTATGCCTGCCACGACACCGACGGGCAGCGATGGGTCGCTCTTGCGCCGGCCGCGTCCCGCGACCCGCAGGCCGAGCCCCTCCCCGTGATGCTCGTCTTCCAGGAAGTGACATACCTGGACCCGTTCCAGCCCGTCAGCGCGTTGAGCAGCTACGTCCAGTACGGCGAGCTGGTCGCGCAGGGCCAGCTCGTCGTGGTTTTCTTCGCTCTCGAAACGCCCGATGACAACGATCTTGGGATGGAGATCGTCCGGCAAGCGGCCGAGCACTACCCGGTCGACCTCACGCGCCTCTACGTCACGGGGCACTCCCACAACGGGCATTTCTGCATGGAGTTCGCTCGGCGTCACCACCGCGAGGTCGCCGCCGCAGCAGCGCTCGGCAACGCCTACGGACTGCCCGCCCCGGAGTACTCCCACGAGGCGGTCACGGTGACGGACGAGAAGGTTGCGCTGATGGAGACCTTCGACCTGCCGGTGATCGACATCGCTGGCTACTCCGAGAGCGACTTCGTCGGCAGCGAGGTGGGGACGCAAGCCTTCGACGACGCGGTGGACTCGTGGTCGCGGCGGGCACGGGCGTCGCGCCTTCCGCCGCTGAGGGCTGAGGCGATCGCTGCCGCGAAGTCGAGCGACGACCTCGTGGCACGCAGGCTCGGCGTGCCGCCCGACCGATCGTCCGTCGAGTACCGCATGGGTGGTGAGTGCTACATCGGCGACTTCTTCACCACTGGCGGCGCCCACCGGCTGCGACTTGTCGCACTCGAGCACTTCCCGCACATGGTCGCGCCCCAGATGCCGTCGCTGACCTGGGACTTTGTCCGCAGGTTCGCACGGGACCCGCAGACTGGCGCGGTCGTCGAACTTTACTGAGCCCTGTGCACCCTCGAGAGAAAGGCATCCGATGCAGAAAGTCGACCGTTGGCGCGGGGAGATCCACGAGGCGTTCGTGGACCTGCGGCGTGCTCACCCCGAGCGCCTCGAGCGCCGACTTGACCTGTCCTGGTCGAACTGGGGCTTCGGCCTCGAGGACCTGGAAGTCTCCGCCGAGCGTCTGGCACGCGCGGGCCTGGAGTTCGTGGAGCTGCACGGCAACCACTACGGCGACGACCTCGGCTACCGCCCCGAGCCCACTCTCAAGGTGCTAGAGCGGCACGGGCTGCGCGTGTCCGGGGTGTGCGGCATGTTCTCGGACGACAACGACCTGTCGAGCAACCGCCCCACCCAGCAGCAGGAAGCGGTCGCGTACCTGCGCCGCGAGATCGCCTTCACCCGTGCGGTGGGCGGCCAGTACCTGCTCGTCGTGCCTGCCGCGGTCGGGCGCCCGGTCCCGTACGACGACTTCGAGCAGGACCGCAGCGTCCAGGCACTGCGTCTGGTCGCGGACGAGTTCACGGCCGCAGGCGTCAAGGCAGCGGTTGAGCCCATCCGGGCCGACGAGACGACCCTCGTGCACACCGTGGCGGACGCCATCGCCTACATCGACACCGTCGCCAGCCCGGGCGTGCAGCACATCAACGGCGACGTCTACCACATGCAAGCGGGCGAGGCTCATGTGCCCAGCGCGATCCTCGAGGCAGGGGAACGCCTGGTGAACTTGCACATGGCCGACAGCAACCGCGGCGCCCTGGGCGGCGGCTCCATGGACCTCGACGGCATCATCGAGGCGCTCTACCTCATCGGGCACAACGTACCCGGCAGGTTCGTCACGCCGGAGCCACTGGGCGCTGGCGCCTCCCCATATCTGGCGCGCAACGGCCGCGGGGACACCGCGGCACTGGACGCGCTCGTGGTGGACAGTGTCCATTATTTCCGGGAGCGCGAAGCGGCAGTGCTCGCCGAGTGACCCGCGAGGGGATGCCAAGGTACCTGCAGACCACGTATGAACTGACGGCAAGCCGTTCTGTCGTCAAGGAGGAATGCGATGAATGACGCGAATCAGATTGCGGAGGGCGTGTTCGCCACGGACAACGGCGCTCGCTACGTCAAACAACTCGCTTCGCACTTGGGGCGGCGCTCGACGGTGGAGACAGATGGTGACGTGACGACCATCCACTTGACGGTAGGTCGGTGCACGCTAGCCGTAACAGATAAAGAGGTGCGGCTGTGCGCCGTTGGCGACGATGCGGATGGCCTGGCGACGGTGCAGCGCGTCGTCGGCGGCCACCTAGAACGCTTCGCCCAGCGTCAGGGACTGGCGGTCAACTGGATCTGAGCCGGCCCGGTGCGCACCCTGAACCGGCTGCCGAAGAAGTCGTTGTCCTCGGTCCACACCGGGCAGTCCAGCAGGAGCGCGACGGCAAGGAACGGCCAGTCGTCGGTGTCGCGCTTCTCGATCCGTGCCAGGGCTGCGCTTGGGGGCTTAGAAGTCCTCATCAACAGCGTGCACCACCGGTTCGAGCGCGTCCAGGACGGCGAGCGACACGGCGAGCTGCTCATCGGACCAGCCGCGCTTGGTGAACACGGTCGGCAGGTGTCGGCGAGCGTCGTCGTACGCGACCTGCGGGGTGTAGAACGCGACATGTCCGGCGTGCTCGGGGAGACCGAAGTGAGGGCCGAGCCTCGGCAGGTCAAGACCGTACTGCTAGTGGTACGGCATTGGCGGCGAGGTGGGTAGTGTGATGCCGGCACGACCTGTGGGAGATCGCGGCGAGCAACCACGGCGCCGTCACCGTCGCCGAGGCAGAGGACGCTGGCGTGCCCGCAGTGGAGGTGCGCAAGCTGGCAGCGCGAGGCGTGCTGCGCTCGTACGGTCAGGGCGTCTACACCCACCGGGACGTTCCGACGACCCGTCTGACCGAGCCGGCAGTCGCTGCCGCCCTTGCTGGGCCGGGAGCGTTCCTGCAGCGTGAGTCGGTCCTCGACCTGCTGGGGGTCGGCCAGTTCAACCCCCGGCAGGTGCGCGTGGGAACCCGTCGTCGCGTGCGTCGAACCCTCCCGGACTGGATGGTGCTGGAACGCCGCGCCGACATCACCGACGACGACCTGACGGATGTCGAGGGCGTGCCCGCGACCACGATCTCCAGGGCGCTGGAGGACCTGCGGGCACGGGTCGCCCCCGACCGTTGGGACGCGCTGGTCGCGACCCTCGTGGGGCGCGAGCTCGTGCGCCCCGACGAGATCCCGGACGTGAAGGAGAGCGCCCGTGGCTGAAGTGACGCCGCCGTTGAACATCCAGCAGCTGAACGACCGATTGGCGGAGGTCGCCCGGAGCATGGGGATTCCGGTGGCGCGGGCACGGGTGATGCTGTGCACGCTGGTCGTCTCGCAGATGCTGCCGGACGCCGTCGCGATCAAGGGCGGCATGGGCGTCAAGCTGCGCATGGGCGAGCAGGGCACTCGCGCGACCGCCGACCTCGATGTCTCCACGCGTGCGCGTGGTGAGGCTTTCGAGCAGGCATTCCGTGACCGGCTCGCACGCGGTTGGGGTGAGGTTCCGGCGTCCAAGGGCGTGCTGAGCCGTGACCCCGATGCCCCGGCCCGGGTCGCGTTCACGGCCTCGGTGCGTGCGGTGCGACTCCACGACCCCGGGCTTGCCGAGCCACAGTCCGTGATGCACTCGAGTTCAGAGGCGTAAGTCCCCAGTTAAGCCCCCAGCGGGGTTTCGCCCTCCCGTGCAAGACGAAAGGCCCCCTGCTCAGCGTTTCCGCTGGTCAGAGGGCCTCTCTGGTGGTCGGGGTGACAGGATTTGAACCTGCGACCTCTTCGTCCCGAACGAAGCGCGCTACCAAGCTGCGCCACACCCCGAAGGACTGCACCCGCAGCGCAGAACACCCCGAAGGAAGGTCCCGTGTGCGGAAGCCTGCTCAGAATAGCCGACGATCGCCCGGGAACGAAAACTCGGAGGCCTACCGGGCAGTGAACGTGATCAACGTCGCCTCCGGCCGGCAGGCGAACCGCACGGGGGCGTAGGGCGAGGTCCCCGCCCCGGCCGACACGTGCAGCCAGGTGGAGTCCTCGCCGCCCGGCTCGTCGGGCCGCGCCCCCGGCCAGCCGTGCAGGCCGCGCGCCCGACGGCGGTCGACGTCGCAGTTGGTCACGAGCGCCCCGTAGAACGGCAGGCACAGCTGTCCACCGTGCGTGTGCCCGGCGATGATCGCGTCAGCCCCGTCGTCGTGCATCTGGTCGAGCACGCGCGTGTACGGCGCATGGGTCACGCCCAGCCGCAGGGCGGCGGGGTCGCCGACCGACGTCGCCGGGAACTCGTCGCGGTCCAGATGCGGGTCGTCCACCCCCACCAGGGCGATCCGGTGGCCGCGGACGACGAGGTCGTCGCGGCGGTTGGTGAGGTCCACCCACCCGGCGTCGATCATCGCGTCGGTCATCGCCTCCCACGGCAGGTCGGGGACGTTGCGGATCGGGCCGCGCGCGTCCGGCAGCAGGTAGCGCGCGGGGTTCTTCGGGGTGGGGGAGTAGTAGTCGTTCGACCCGAGGACGAACGCGCCGGGCACGTCGAGCAGGGGTTCCAGCGCGTGCAGCAGCGGGCCGAGTGCGTCCGGGTGGGCGAGGTTGTCCCCGGTGTCGATCACCAGGTCGGGCTCGAGCGCGGCCAGGGACCGCACCCACTCGATCTTGCGCCGCTGGGTGGGGACCAGGTGCAGGTCCGAGACGTGCAGGACACGCAGGTCGCGTTCGCCGGCTTCCAGCACGGGCACGGTCACGCGGCGCAGCGTGAAGAGCTTGGTCTCGAGGTGGGCGTAGGCGAGGCCGGCCGCGCCGACGGCGGCCAGGCCGCCGGCGAGCCGCCACGCGCTCAGTCGTCGCCTCCGCCGTTGCCCGGGCCCCCGCCGTTGCCGCCGCCGTTGCCAGGTCCGCCGGAACCGCCGCCGCTGTCGCCGCCGCCCCCGTTGTCGGAACCGCCGTCACCGGAGTCGCCACCGTCGCCGCCACCTCCGTTGTCGGAACCGCCGTCACCGGAGTCGCCGCCGTCGTCCTCGGTCGCGGGCGGAGCCGGCGGTGCGGGCGGAGTACCGATGAGGTCCTGGTCGGGAGCCCCGAAGTCCTGCACGGGCATGCCCTGGACGGCCTGGTCCATGTAGTCCTTCCAGGCGGGTGCCGCGACCGTCGACCCGTACAGCGGGTCGATGTACACGCCCTTGACGTACATGCCGTTGATGTGGTTCTCGTTGGGGTTCTCCACCGAACCGACCCAGACCGTGGTGGCGAGCTGCGGGACGAAGCCCGAGAACCAGGTCTGCGCCGCCACCTGCGACGTGCCCGTCTTGCCGGCCACGGGGCGTCCGTCGGACAGGCCGCCGAGAGCGTAAGCCGTACCCCTCGTGAACACGTTCTCCATCGCGTAGATCACGGTGTTGGCGATGTTGCTCGGCAGCGCGTTCGGGTCGCAGTCGGACTTCGGGACGTCGTACTCCTTGCCGTTCGGTCCCGTCACGGCCGTGACGGCGACCGGCGTGCAGTACGTGCCGCCCGAGGCGAGGGTGGCGTACATGGCCGCCATGTTCAGCGGCGAGGACTCCTGGGTGCCGAGGACCATGGGGGCGGCGATGTCGATGTCGCTCTGCTTGACCGTGCCGCTGCGCAGCGGGCCGAAGTTGGCCTTGCTCGTGGGGCGGAAGCCCATGTTCCACGCGGTGCTGCGCAGGTCGCACAGGTTGAGCTGGGACCCCATCGAGGCGTACGCCGTGTTCACCGAGAGGTACGTCGCCTTGAGGACGCTCATCATGCCGCCCTCGTTGCCCTCGGCGTTGCGGGGGTCCCAGGTGTCCGTGCCGAGGCTGCCGACGCAGGGCGTGTTGAAGTTCCCCACCACGTAGGAGTTGTGGTTCGCGCTGACCGTGTCGTTGAGCGTGTGCCCGCTGCGCAACCACTCGGACAGCACCACGGGCTTGAAGTTGGACCCGGGCTGGAACCCGCCCGAGGCCCCGTGGATGAAGTCGGCGTTGTAGTTGACGGTCGTGTCACGGCTGGCGTTCTCGGCAGCCTTGGTCCCGCTGTAGGGGACGTTCTGCGCCATCGAGAGGACCTTGCCGGTGCCGGGCTCCACCGTGACCACCGAGGCCTCGAGGTTGCTGCTGTCGTCCTCCGGCACGGCGTTCTGGATGCTCTGGATCGCCGCCTTCTGCTTCGTCATGTCCAGCGTCGTGTGGATCTCCAGCCCGCCCCGGTACAGGAGCTTCAGGCGGTCCGACTTGGTCTCGCCGTAGGCCGGATCGAGCAGGATCTCCTTGATGACGTAGTCGCAGAAGAACGCCGAGCCCTCGGCCGACTGGCATCCGGCGGGCGACGGCGTGATGTGGAGCGTCTTCTTGATCGACTTCTTCTGCGCCTTGTCGCGCTGGTCGGTGGTGATGTACCCGAGCTTCCACATGTTCTGCAGCACGAGGTCGCGGCGCTCGCGGGCCTGCTTCGGGTGGCGGGTCGGGTCGAACTGGCTCGGCGACTTCGTGATGCCGGCGATGGTGGCCGCCTGGACCACGTTGAGCTTGGCGGCCGGCTTGTCGAAGAAGTACCGCGCGGCCGCCTCGACGCCGTAGACGCTGTTGTACCCGTACTGGGCGACGTTGAGGTAGCCCTGGAGGATCTCGTCCTTGGACATCTTCTTCTCGATGGCGATCGCCATCTTGGCCTCGCGCAGCTTGCGGTCCAGGGAGTCCTCGTAGGCGTCGATGACGGCGAACGGGTCGTTGTCCTGCTCGGCCGCCTCGATGAGCATGTTCTTCACGTACTGCTGGGTGATCGTGGAGGCACCCTGGGTGGCGTCGCCGCTGAGGTTGTTCAGGGCCGCGCGCGTGATGCCCTGCGGGTCGACGCCGTTGTGGTCGTAGAAGCGCTCGTCCTCGATCGCGATCGCCGCGTTCTGCATGTTCTCGGAGATCTTGTCCAGCGGCACGACGATGCGGTTCTGGTAGTAGAACGTCGCGAGCACCTTGCCGTTGGCGGCGTAGATGCGGGACTGCTGGGACAGCGGCCTCGGCTCGAGCTCGGCCGGCACCTCGTCGTAGATCTCCACGGTGCTGTCGGCGGCGGCGTTGGCGCCGGCCACGGCCGGGATCACGAACCCGGCGGCCAGCACGCCCCCCGCCGTGGCGGCCAGGACGAAGGCGAGCAGCAGCGCCACCATCTGCGTGGCGGGGATGGTGCGCGTGATGCGGCGAGAGTCGGAGGGCGCCATGTTCCCAGCCTAGAGGGTCGGTCCTGCGCGGCACCGCGAAGTCGCGCACGGCGTGTGCAGGTCCTGTGGAGCGGTGGTCGGCGCGTGGTGCCGGACGCCCTGCGGCACGTGGTCGGGCTACGATCGCCGCATGGCTACCACGTGGGAATACGCGACGATCCCCCTCCTGATCCACAACACCAAGGCGATCCTCGACCAGTGGGGTGCGGACGGCTGGGAGCTCGTCCAGGTCGTGCCGGGCCCCGACAGCACCAACCTGGTCGCCTACCTCAAGCGCCCCTCCGGCGAGTGAGCGCTCCCGTGAGCGTGGAGAGCCGCCTGACCGAGCTCGGCATCGCCCTGCCCGACGTCGCGGCCCCCGTCGCGGCGTACCAGCCTGCCGTGCGCTCCGGAAGGTACGTGTACACCGCCGGGCAGCTGCCGTTCGTGGCGGGCGAGCTGCCCGCCACCGGCAAGGTCGGCGACGGTGACGGTCTGGTGGACCCGGCCGCGGCCGCGGACCTGGCCCGGACCTGCGCGCTGAACGCGCTGGCGGCCGTGCGCAGCGTGTCGGGCACGCTCGACGGCGTCCGGATCGTCAAGGTGACGGGCTTCGTGGCCAGCGACCCGTCCTTCACCGGGCAGCCCGCCGTGCTCAACGGAGCGAGCAACGTCCTGGGCGAGATCTTCGGCGAGGCGGGCACCCACGCCCGCTCCGCCGTCGGCGTGGCGGTGCTGCCGCTGGACGCCCCGGTCGAGGTCGAGCTGATCGCGGAGCTGCCGGACTAGCCCTCCCCGCCCCGCCGTGCGGGAGTGGCGCCACGTCGCGCGCGGCCGCGTTCACGGGCGCTGGGCGCCCTGCCACGTCGGGAAAGAGACGGCCGCGCGCGACGTGCCGCCACTCCCGCTCAGCGCCGCGCCCGTCGTGCGTGCCGGCGAGAGGTGGACTCCGAGCGCTGGAGCGCGACAGCCCTCGCGACGTCGTCAATCCCGAAGTGGAGGTCGCGCAGCGACCGTGAACGCGACGTCGCGAGGGCTTTCGTGCTCCAGCGCGGAAGAAAGGCCGATCAGCGCGCGCGCCGCTCCAACCGGTCCAGGTCGAGCAGCACGACGGCGCGGCCCTCGCGCCGCACCCAGCCGCGGGTGGCGAAGTCGGCCAGCGCCTTGTTGACGGTCTCCCGCGACGCGCCGACGAGCTGGGCCAGCTCCTCCTGGGTGAGGTCGTGGGCGACGCGGACACCCTCGTCGTTGGGCTCGCCGAAGCGGTTGGACAGGTCCAGCAGCGCCTTGGCGACCCGGCCGGGGACGTCGGAGAACACGAGGTCGGCCAGCGTCTCGTTGGTGCGGCGCAGGCGGCGGGCCAGCGCGCCGAGCAGGGTCGTGGCGACGTTGGGGTGCGCGGCGATCCACTGCACGAGCGCCTGGTGCCGCAGCTCGTAGCACAGCGCGTCGGACACCGAGGACGCCGTGGCCGTGCGCGGGCCCGGGTCGAACAGGGACAGCTCGCCGAACATCTCGCCGGGCCCCAGGATCGACAGCAGGTTCTCGCGCCCGTCGCTGGACCGGCGCCCGAGCTTGATCTTGCCCTGCGCGATCACGTAGAGGCGGTCGCCCGGCTCACCCTCGCGGAAGAGCACGTCCCCGCGGGTCAGCTCCACGGGGATCATGGACTCGAAGAGCGCCTTGGACTCTTCGCTGTCCATGTCCGTGAACAGGGGGGCGGAGAGCACGACGGTGTCGTCCACAGCAATCCTCACGTTCTCTTCAGGAGCGCTGCCGGCCAGGCCGCGGCTCCGTGCGTACAGGTGTGTTCCAGGTCTCAGTCTGCCTCACGCTGGGGCTTCATGCCTGGAAGTGACGTCTCAGGTGGCTCCCGGGGTAACGAACGGCGCACGGCACCGGTTCCGGGCGCGACCCGGGCCGCCGGCGTCGGAGGCGGTCGATACGCTGCCCGCATGTCGCAGACGCCGGTGCAGCCTACCCCCACGGGGGAGTCCCGCCTCGCCCTGGTGCGCCGCGCGCGCCGCATCGACCGTGAGCTGGGCCTGACCTATCCCGACGCCCGCGCCGAGCTCGACTTCACCACACCGCTGGAGCTGCTCGTCGCCACCGTGCTGTCCGCGCAGACCACCGACGTCCGGGTCAACGCGACCACCCCGACGTTGTTCGCCCGCTACCCGGACGCACCGGCGCTCGCGGCGGCGGATCCCGCGCAGATGGAGGAGATCCTGCGTCCGCTCGGCTTCTACCGGGCCAAGACCCGGGCGGTGATCGGGCTTGCCCAGGCGCTGGTGGAGCGGCACGGCGGTGAGGTGCCGCCCCGGCTGGCCGACCTGGTGAAGCTGCCCGGCGTGGGCCGCAAGACGGCGAACGTGGTGCTGGGCAACGCGTTCGGCACCCCCGGCATCACCGTGGACACCCACTTCGGGCGCCTGGCGCGCCGGCTGGGCCTCACCGACCAGGAGGATCCCGTCAAGGTCGAGCATGCCGTGGGCGAGCTGTTCGAGAAGCGGGACTGGACGATGCTCAGCCACCACCTGGTCTGGCACGGCCGCCGGGTCTGTCACGCGCGGCGGCCCGCCTGCGGGGCGTGCCCGGTGGCGCGCTGGTGCCCGTCGAACGGCATCGGGGAGACCGATCCCGTCGCGGCGGCGAAGCTGCTCAAGCCGGGCCCGCGCGGCTGAGGCCCCGGAGCCTCGCCGGAGGTCCTCCGCCTACGCCGCGCCGATCCCGAGGGTGGCGCCGAGCCAGTCGAGCAACAGCTCGTTGACGGCGTCGGGCGCTTCCTCGGGCAGGTAGTGACCGGCGTCCTGCACCACCTCGAACCGGAAGTCGCGTGCCAGGGCGGAGCCGTCGACGTCGGCGTCCTGCTGGCGCAGGAACCCGTCGTGGGCGCCGTGCACCTGCAGGACGGGGACGCCGATCGGGTTGCGCAGGGCATGGAGGTAGCGGCGTCCGTCGGTGCGGACCGCGCACCGGGTGAGCCAGCGCAGCGACTCGGCGCCGCTGTGCGCGACGAAGGGGATGCGCATGACGTCCCGGTAGCGCTCCACGACCTCGGCCGCCAGGGTGCGGTGCGCCCCGGCGGCGAGGACGTCGGCGACGCCGGTGCCCTGGGTCAGGCGGCGCTCCGGCAGGGAGGGCACCTGGTACAGCGCGAGCAGGCGCTTGGCGGCCGGGGTGACGAGCCGCCGTCCGGGCACGTGCAGCCGCAGGGGGTGCGGTGCGGCGAGGGCGGCGACGCCGGCGGTGACGGCCGGCTGCATGGCCGCCATCGCCCAGGCGAGCACGCCGCCGGTGCCGGAGCCGACGACGACGGCCCGGTCGTGGCCGAGGGACCGCACCACGCCGGCGACGTCGCGGGTCCGGGTCGGGACGTCGTACCCGGACGGCGGCTTGTCGGAGGCGCCGACCCCGCGCACGTCCATCGCGGCCACGCACAGCCCGGCGTCGGACAGGGCGGTGAGCTGGTGCCGCCAGGCCCACCACATCTCGGGGAACCCGTGCAGGAGCAGCACGAGCGGTGGCTGGTCGCCGTGGGTCCGGGCGGGGCCGGCGGAGGCGACGTGGAAGCGCGAACCGTTGGCGGGCACGAACTCGTGCCGCCAGGGGCCCTCGACGAGGGCTGAGGTGTAGTCGGTCGCGTCGGACATCGCGGTCACGCGCCGCAACCTACCGTCTCAGGATCCGGAGGACACCTGGGGCGAGCCCGTGTCGCGGCCGGACCCGCCGTCGGACTCCTCGGGGCGCGGCTCCTTCGGCGGGTCGAACCGGTAGCCGACGTTGCGCACGGTGCCGATGAGCTGCTCGTGCTCGGGCCCGAGCTTGGCGCGGAGCCGGCGCACGTGCACGTCGACCGTGCGTGTGCCGCCGTAGTAGTCGTAGCCCCAGACCTCCTGCAGGAGCTGGGCGCGGGTGAAGACGCGGCCGGGGTGCTGCACGAGGTACTTGAGGAGCTCGAACTCCTTGTACGTCAGGTCGATGGGGCGGCCCCGGAGCCGGGCGGTGTAGCCGCCGGCGTCGATGGCGAGCTCGCCGGCGGAGATCTCCTGCGGCGAGTCCTCGGCCGGGCCGTGGGCGGACCGTTCGATCACGAGCCGCAGGCGCGCCTCGACCTCGGCGGGGGAGGCGGTCTCCAGCAGCAGGTCGTCGGCGCCCCACTCGTGGTTGACGACCGTCAGCCCGCCCTCGGTCAGGACGAGCACGAGGGGGACGGTCAGGCCGGTGGCGTGCAGCAGGCGGCAGGTGGTGCGGGCGGCGACGAGGTCGCGGCGGGCGTCGAGCAGCACGACGTCGGAGTCGGGGGCGTCCACCAGTGCCGAGGGCTCCATCGGCAGGACGCGGACCTTGTGCGTGAGCAGCCCGAGCGCGGGCAACACCTCGACCGAACCGCCGGTCGCAGGCGTCAGGATCAACAGCTCGGCCACGTGTACTCCTCCGTCTACCGGTGCTGGCAAAGGTACCGTGCCGCACGCCCGGGTTCACAATGCGCCGGCATGGGAGACTCGTCGGCGTGACCGTGACCTCCCGTGCCGTGACGACCGCCGTGCTCGCCACCCTCGTGGCCGGGGCGGCGTACCTGGGGCCCCTGTGGAGCGTCGGCGCGTCCGCGGTGCTGGTCCTGCTCGTGGCGGTCGGCTGGGCACCGCTGCTGCGGCTGCCGGCCGACGGCGCCACCACGCTGGTGGTGCTGGTGGCCGGTCTGGGCGGCGTGGCGGTCACCTGGTTCACCGAGGGTGAGCCCGTGCTGCGGAACCTGCCGCTGGTGATCGCGTTCTCCCTGGTCCTGGCGTTCGTGGCGCAGATGCTGCGCCGCGGGGGGCGCCCCCGGCTGGTGGAGTCCGTGAGCGGCACGACGGCGGGCATCGTCGTGGCCGTGGCGGCGTCCGGGTGGGTGGCCACCGGACGGTCCGACGCCGGTGCCGGGCTCGTGGTGACCAGCGCCGTCGGGCTGGCCGTGGCGTCGGCCGTCTCCGCGCTGCCGGTGGCCGGCGGCTGGACGGGGTCGTTGCTGGCCGTCGTCCTCGGCGGAGCGGCGGGCGCGGGCGCGGCGTCCGTGGTGCCCGACGTCGAACCGGTCCAGGGGCTCACCGTCGGCCTGGTCGCGGGTCTGGTCGCCGCGGCGCTGCGGTTCCTGTTCGACAGGCAGCCCGCGCTCGCGGGCCGCCGGGCAGCGGTGTCCGCCGTCGCCGTCCCCGTGGCGGTGACGGGCATCCTCGTCTTCGTCGTCGGGCGCGTCCTGCTGTAGCGGGACGGCTCGTCACGCGACGCGGATGGCCTCCCCGGCGAGCTCGATCCGCACGGTCCTGGCCACCAGCACCCCGCCGGCCTCCAGGGCCACGTTCCACAGCAGGCCGAACTTCTCCCGCTCGAAGTCCGCCGTGGCGCTGAACCCGAAGATGTGCTGCCCGAACGGGTCGGCGCCCGCCCCGCCGAACTCCGCGTCGAGCGCGATCGGGTGGGTGACGCCGCGGATCGTCAGGTCGCCGTGCAGCACGAACTTGGTGCTGGTCGCGGCTGCGTGGGTTCCGGAGCTGCGCCCCGGGGTGCGCCCCTTGAGCGCGGCCCAGGAGAAGATCGGGTCGGGTGCGGGGCTCCACTCGATCCCGGTGGAGCGGAACTCGAGGGTGGGGAACCGCTCGACGTCGAGGAAGTCGGGGCTGCGCAGGTGGGCGTCCCGGTCCTGGTTGGCGGTCTCGATCGAGGCGGCGTCGATGGTGGCGGTCACGCTGGACGCGAGCGGGTCCTCGGCGACGTGGATGGTGGCGGACCCGTCGGCGAACTGGCCGCGGACGGGGCTCACCATCATGTGCATGGCGAGGAACCCGATGCGCCGGTGGCCCTCGTCGAGCCGGTACGTCCCGGCGGTCGGGATGACGAGGTCGTTCCAGGTGCGGGTGGTCGCGTCGGTCATCGGTCCTCCTGTCGATGCCCTCGGCAACCGTCGGGGCACACGTCTGTTCGGCAGTGGGCGGCAGTGCCGGTACGGGGTGCTTCCGCGGGCTCTCGGTCGCGTCGCGGACCACACGCTACCGGGAACATTCATGCAAACGGATGTGTTCCACGCCGGTGACACCCCGTCCCGACAGCCTGTCGCCGCAGGAAGGACCCCCATGACCCCGCAGTGGCCCGCCCTCGCCGCACTCGTCGTGCTCACCGCCGTCGTCGGCCTCGTGTGGCGCGCCCGCCAGGGCCGCGTCCGGGTGCACGACGGCGGGGCACGCCCCGGCGCGGCGGGCACCGTGACCGGGGGGTGGGCCGCCGACGTCGTCGCGCTCGGCGCGGCGCCGGGCGCCCGCGCGACGTTCCTGCAGTTCTCGGCCGAGGTCTGCGCACCCTGCCGGGCCACCGCCCGCACGCTCGGTGCGCTCGCGGCCGACGAGGACGACGTCGCGCACGTGGAGGTGGATGTCGCCGAGCACCTCGACCTGGTCCGCCGGGCCGGGGTGCTCAGGACGCCCACCGTGCTCGTGCTGGACGGCGCCGGGAGCGAGATCGCCCGCGCCTCCGGCGCCATGACCCCCGTGCAGGCGCGCGCGGCGCTCGACGCCGCCGCACCCGCCGTCCCCGTTCCCGGGAGGACCTCATGACCGACCCGTACACCGGCACCGACGCCGCGACCTCCGCAACCCCGGACGCCGCCACCTCGGGGATCGACCCGCGCGGACCGCGCGTCGGTGCGGGCCTCACCGCGGTGCTGCTCGCCGTCGTCGTGCTGCTCGGCCCCAGCACCGGTGCGCTCGTGCTGCTCGCCGTCGTGGCGTGCTCGTTCCTGCCCGGCGCGCTGCGCGGGACGCACGCGACCTGGCAGGGCTGGCTCTTCCGCACGCTGGTGCGTCCGCGCCTGGGACCGCCCGAGCACCTCGAGGACCCGCGTCCGCCGCGGTTCGCCCAGCTCGTCGGACTGGTCGTCACCGGCGTCGGCGTCGTCGCGGGACTCGCCGGCGCCCTGGTGGTCGTCCCGTGGGCCGCGGCCGTCGCCTTCGTAGCCGCTGCGCTGAACGCCGCCGTCGGGCTGTGCCTCGGCTGCGAGCTGTACCTGCTGGGCCGCCGCCTGCGGCGCGCCTGAGCCGTCAGTAGACGAGCGCCTGCGCCCCCGGACGCAGCGACTCCTCGACGAACACGGGCGCCCCGGCGATCCGCACGCCGGGCAGGACGTCGTCGGGCCCGAGGTCGCGCCGTGCCGCGCACTGGGTGCACAGCGTGACCGTGCCCGCCGCCAGGACGGCCGCCAGCAGGTCGGGCGCGGGCGCCGCGTGCTCCAGCTCGAGCTCGGCCGCGCGACCCGGCACCGCGAACCATGCGGACTCCCCGGTCAGCCACAGGGAGACCTCGACCCCGGCGGCGACCGCCGCGGCCGCCACCGTGAGCGCCTGGTTCGTCGCCTCCGGCCGCTCGGTGCCCGCCGTGGTCTTGACGACGAGGGAACGCTGCGATGTGGTCTCGGTCATAGGCCAGACCCTAACCGTGCCCCGGTGGGTACGATCGAGGCATGTCGACCGAAGCGCTCGAGATCTTCTTCACCAGCCTGCTCGTGGTCACCGTGGGCGTGATCACCTGGTTCGCCGGCTACGTCGTCTACAAGCTGTTCCAAGGCCAGCGCTGATGCCCTTCGCGTTCCCCGAGGGCCTCGCGCCCGAGGTCTACCCGCTCGCCTGGCTCGTGGGCCGCTGGGAGGGCGCGGGCGTCATCGCCTACGAGGGCATCGACGAGACGCCGTTCCGCCAGGAGCTGGTCTTCGACCACGACGGCGGGCCCTACCTGCGCTTCGTCTCGACGCTGCGCGTGCGGTCCGCCGCGGCCGCCGACGGCGAGGCGCTCGGTGACCAGGACGGCGAGAGCGGCGACGGCGCCGCCTTCGACACCGTGTGGTCCACCGAGACCGGCTACTGGCGTGTCGCCTCCGAGCGCCCCGAGGGCCTGACGGACTCCCAGCACCCCCTCGAGGTGCTCGTCACCGACGCCTCCGGGCGCGTCTCGCTCTTCCTGGGCGTCGTGGGGGACGGCCGGGTCGACCTCGCCACCGACTTCGTGGCGCGCACCTCCACGGCCGCCGAGGTCACCGCGGCCAAGCGCCTGTACGGCAACGTCGAGGGCCGCCTGCTCTGGGTCGAGGAGCTCGCCGCCTTCGGCCACCCCATGGGGTCGTACGCCTCCGGCGAGCTCGACCGCGCCGAGAGCCCGTCATGACGTACCGCAGCCCGCTGCTGGACCGCCCGGGTGCCGTCGCCGGTACCGGACCGGACGCCGGGGTCGCCTGGCACTACGGGGACCCCGTGGCCGAGCAGCGCGCCCTGGCCCGCGGCGGCGCCGTCGTCGACCAGTCCCACCTGGGCGTCGTGCGCCTCACCGGGCCGGACCGTCTGACGTGGCTGCACTCCATCACCTCCCAGGACGTCGAGCACCTGGCACCCCGCGCCTCGACCGAGCTGTTCGTGCTCTCCCCGCAGGGTCGGCTCGAGCACGCCCTGGCCCTCGTGGACGACGGCACGTCCACCTGGTTGATCACCGAGCCCGACCACGTCGAGCCGCTCGTCGCCTGGCTGACGCGGATGCGCTTCATGATGCGCGTCGAGATCGACGACGTCACCGACTCCTGGGCCGCGCTCGGCGAACCCGTGGACGCCGAGGGCACCGACACCGAGCCCGTCACCTGGCGGGACGCCTGGCCGGAGGTCGTCGGCGGCGGCACCCGCTACGGGCCGCCCGCCGCGGAGCACCCCGGCAGCGACCGTGACTGGCGGCTCGTGCTCGTCCCGCGCGCCGAGCTGGCCGACGCCGTCGCCGAGCGCGAGGCCGCCGGCTGGCGCCTCGCCGGGACCTGGGCCACCGAGGCCCTGCGCGTCGAGGCCTGGCGGCCGCGCCTCAGCCACGAGGTCGACGACCGCACCGTCCCGCACGAGCTCGACTGGTTGCGCACCGCCGTCCACCTGCACAAGGGCTGCTACCGCGGGCAGGAGACCGTCGCGCGGGTGCACAACCTCGGCCGTCCGCCGCGCCGGCTCGTCATGCTGCACCTCGACGGGTCGCAGCACGTCGTGCCCGACGCCGGGGCCGAGGTCCGTCGCGACGGCCCGGACGGCAAGGTGGTCGGGACGGTGACGAGCGTCGCCCGCCACCACGAGCTCGGTCCCGTGGCGCTCGCCGTGATCAAGCGCAACGTCCCCACGGACGCGCTGCTCGCCGTCGTCGGACCTGTGGGATCCGGCGCGGACGCCCAGGAGATCGCCGTGGCCGCGTCGCAGGAGGTCGTGGTGCCCGGCGAGGGCCTCTCGGCCGACCGGCCCGAGGCGCGGGGCGAGACGCTCCGAGGACTGACGCGACGGGGTGGCGACGGCACGCAGAGCCTGCTGTGATCGTCAGGTGAGAGCCCCGGACCCTCGTGAGGCGGGAGCCGCCGCGGGTGCCGCGGTGCGCACGCTCGTGCGGCGGGTCCGCATCCGGCAGGGGGTCGGTCGCCTGCGGTCGGGATTCTGGCCGATCGTGCAGGCGTCGCTGGCCGCGGGGGTGGCCTACCTGCTGGCCCAGCTGGTCCTCGGGCACGCGCAGCCGTTCTTCGCGGCCGTGGCGGCCTGGGTCTGCCTGGGGTTCTCCTTCGACCGGGAGCTGCGCCGGGTCGCCGAGGTCGCGGTGGGCGTGGCCGTCGGGGTGGGCATCGGCGAGCTCATCGTG
Organism: Isoptericola aurantiacus; assembly: GCF_044769875.1. Taxonomy (NCBI): domain Bacteria; kingdom Bacillati; phylum Actinomycetota; class Actinomycetes; order Micrococcales; family Promicromonosporaceae; genus Isoptericola; species Isoptericola aurantiacus. The sequence continues at coordinate 95,039 of NZ_JBJBAE010000005.1, read as the reverse complement.
GAGCTCATCGGCACCGGCTGGTGGCAGCTCACCGTCGTCCTGCTGACCTCCGCGCTGCTCGCCCGGTTCATCGACCGGGGTCCGTTGCTGGTCACGCAGGCCGGGGTCCAGGCGATCGTCGTCGTCGGGCTGCCGGCCGCCGTCGCGCACGACGGCGCGTTCGGGCGCTGGACGGACGCCGCCGTCGGCGGGCTCGTGGCGCTCGCCGTCACGCTGCTCCTGCCGAGCGACCCGCTGCGGCGGCTGCGGTCGCTGGCCGACGAGGCCACCACCGAGCTCGCCGAGACGCTGGAGACGATCGGCCGCGGTCTGCGTGACCGGGACCTCGACGAGCTGGGGGCGGCGCTGGTCCGGGGTCGGGCCTCGGAGACCTCGCTGGCCGATTGGCGGGACACGGCCCGCAAGGCCGAGGAGGTCGCGCGGGTCGGGGTCAACCGGGGGCAGCGCAGCGACATCCACCGGCTGGCGGAGCAGGCGGTGCTGGTCGACCGGGCCATGCGCAGCGTGCGGCTCCTGGCACGCCGCGCACCCACCGTCGTCGCCCCGGACGGCACCTGGCCGGAGGTGGAGGTGCTGGCCGACGAGGTCGAGCGGTTCGCCGCGGGCGTGCGGCTGCTGGCCTCCGCCGTCGGCGGGGGTGGTGCCGAGGCGGACGCGCGGGCGTTGCTGCTCGAGGTCGCGGGCACCGCGGACCCGCACGCGCTCGGTGGTGGCGACCTGCGCGTGGCCTCGCTGGTGGTGCTGCTGCGTTCCCCGCTCGTGGACACCCTCGAGGCCGCCGGGGCGGAACCGGCGCAGGCCAGGGAGTCGCTGCCGGAGCTCTGACTCCCGCTCCACCGGCCCGGGCCGGGCTAGGTCGTGGCGGTGTCGGCGGCGTCGTGGAAGACGAGGGTCGAGACCTCGTGCACCAGGTCGTCGATCTCGGGCTCGTCGCCCGGCCACTCGGCCACGATCTGCTGGATGCGCCGCCGCTCGGTCTCGCGCAGGATCTCCGCGGCGACGTCGGTCTGGTCGGTGGCGCGCACCGTGTCGCCGTCGATCGCCACGAGCCCGCGGTCGGCCAGACCGGCCGCGACATGGCGCACGGTGGACTCCGTGGCGTGGCTGCGCTCGGCCATGACCGGGATCTCCCGCTCCCGCTTCAGCGAGACGCGGGTGACCATCCACGCCTCCTCCGGGGAGAGGTCGGCGTCCGGCGCGGTGAGCTCGTAGACCTGCAGCGGGTCCTGGGCACCGACCCGGCGCCACAGGATCATCCGCAGCTCCTCCAGCGAGGTGCGCGACGACGGCAGCGCGAACGTCTCGCCTGCGGCCTGCCCGGCAGCGACGGTGGGCTCGGCGTCACGGGTCGCCGTGCGCAGCTCCACCTGGGGCAGCAGCCACGTCAGCGCGAAGGCCACCAGGGCGACCGGGACGGCCCACAGGAAGACCGTCTGCAGGGTGTCGGCGTACCCGTCGAGGAACCAGTCCTGGACCTCGGGCGGGCACTGGCCGAGCCCGTCCACCGAGGCGCCGAGGGCCTCCGGGCCGCACGGTCCTTGCGCTTGGCCCGGGACGCCGGCCGTGAGGTTCGTGACGAGCTGGTTGGCGAAGATCGTGCCGAAGACGGCGACGCCGACCGACGAGCCGATGGTGCGGAAGTACGTCGCCCCCGACGTCGCGGTGCCCAGGTCGCGGTAGGCGACGGCGTTCTGCACGGCGATCACGAGGACCTGCGTGACCATGCCCAGGCCCATGCCGAGCACGAACATGCTCAGGCCGGACTGCAGCGTGGTGGTGTCGCGGTCCATGAGGGACAGCAGGTACAGCCCGCACGCGGTGACCGCGGTGCCGAGGATCGGGAAGATCTTGTACCGGCCGGTGCGGGTGATGAGCTGTCCGGAGCCGATCGAGGTGATGAGCATCCCGAGCATCATCGGGGTCATCTCGAGGCCGGACATCGTCGGGGAGGACCCCTTGACCGTCTGCAGGTACAGCGGCAGGAAGGTGATGGCGCCGAACATCGCGAACCCGACGACGAACCCGACCACGGCCGCCACGGAGAAGACCCGGTTGCGGAAGAGGTGCAGGGGCAGCACCGGCTCGGAGACCCGGCGCTCGACGAGCACGAGCGCGACGACGCCGAGCACCGCGGCCGTGATCATCGAGTACACCTGGACCGAGTCCCAGCCCCAGGTGGACCCGCCGAGGCTGGTGACCAGGACGATCGCGGTGGAGATCAGGGCCAGCAGCAGGATGCCCGCGTAGTCGATCCGCGGTCTGCTGTCGTTGGTGATCGACGGCAGCACGGCGGCGACGACGATCAGGGCGACGACGCCGAGGGGGACGTTGATGTAGAAGACCCACTGCCAGGACAGGTTGTCCACGAACCAGCCGCCGAGCAGCGGTCCGGCGACCGACGACACCCCGAAGACCGCGCCGAAGATGCCCTGGTACCTGCCCCGCTCGCGGGGGGAGACGACGTCGCCGACGATCGCCTGGCTGAGCACCATGAGCCCGCCGCCGCCGATGCCCTGCACGGCACGCCACGTGATCAGCTCGGCCATCGTGCCGGACGTCCCGCAGAGCATCGAGCCGCCGAGGAAGATCAGGATGCAGGCGATGAAGAGCATCTTGCGGCCGAGCAGGTCGCCGAGCTTGCCCCACAGCACGGTGGTGGCGGTGGAGGCGAGCATGTAGGCGGTCACGACCCACGACAGGTGCTCGGCGCCCCCGAGGTCGCTGACGATGGTGGGCAGCGCCGTGGCGACGATGGTCTGGTCGAGGGCGGCGAGCAGCATGCCGAGCATGAGCCCGGCGAAGATCGCCCAGATCTTTCCCTGCGTCAGGGTCTGCGGTGGTGCGGTCTGCGCGCTCACGCGTCCTCCCGGTGCGTCGGCCGTGCCTCGCCTGGTGGGAAGCCTGCCACGGGGCGTCCGCGCGTGCCCGGCGAGTGTCCGCTCGAGGCGGTGGCCTGCGGACGGGACTGTTGCCGCGACCTCGGGCGCGGTAGCGTCAGCGGTCATGGACGTCCCCGTCAGTGCCTTGCGCGCCGAGCTGAAGTCGTGGATCGAGAAGGCCCGCGCCGGCGAGGAGGTCGTCATCACGGATCGGGGGATCCCGGTCGCCCGGCTGACGGGCGTCCAGAGCGCGGACCTGGTCACCGACCTGGTCCGCGAGGGGCTCATCACCCCCGCCCAGGCGTCCCGTCCCACCCAGGAGGCTCCGCCGTCGACGGCGGGACAACCGGTCGGGAGCAACGGTGCGGCCCGGTCGCCCGGCGGTCTGTCGAGCCTCGTCCGCCGCATCCGCCGCTGACCGCCGGAGGACACGATGGCCCTGGTCTACTTCGACGCCAGCGCGCTGGTGAAGCTCTGCGTGCCCGAGCCCGGTTCCGACCTGGCGTGCGCCCTGTGGAACCGGGCCGACCTGGTCGTCACCTCGCGCCTGGCCGACGTCGAGCTGCGGGCCGCGCTGGCCGCCGGTGAACGGGCCGGCGTGCTCGACGGCGACCGTCACCGGCGGGCTGCCGACCGGTGGGCCGAGCTGTGGCCCGCGCTGCACCGCGTGGAGCTCACCGAGTCGCTCGCGGCGGAGGCCGCCGCCCTCGCCGCCGGCCCGCACCCGCTGCGCGGCGCCGACGCGGTGCACCTGGCCGGAGCCCTCGCCGTCGGGCAGGGGGACGCGATCCTGGCGGCGTGGGACGAGCGGGTCGCCGCGGCCGGCCGGGACCGCGGGCTGCACGTCCTGCCGTAGCCTGGGCCCGTGATCGGCAACCTCCAGCTGTACGTCCTCATCGCCCTGGCGATCGTCGTCTTCGCCGTGCAGGTCTACGCCCTGTTCGACGCCGCGCGGCGTCCTGCCCGCGGCTACACCGCCGAGGGCAAGCTGAGCAAGCCGATCTGGCTGCTCATCCTGGGCGTGGCCGCCGCGCTCGGGTTCCTCGGGCTGCCGTCGCCGATTGCGCTGACGTCGCGCGGGTTCCTCAACGTCATCGCCGTCGTGGCGGCGCTGGTGTACCTGGTCGACGTGCGCCCGCGGCTGCTGGCGTACGGCACCGGCAAGGGGCGCTCGCAGGGCTCGGGCGGATGGTGAGCGCGCCCGTCGCCGAGGGTGCCGTCCCGCTCGCGGAGGTCGTGCGCGGCGACCTCGTGGAGTCGGTGCACCTGGGCCACCTGGTCGTCCTCGACGCCGCCGGTGAGGTCGTGCTCGCCCGGGGCGAGCCGACGACGGTGATCTGGCCCCGCTCGTCCCTCAAGCCGGTGCAGGCCGTCGCGATGCTCGGTGCCGGGCTCGACCTGCCCTCCGAGCAGCTCGCGCTCGCGGCGGCGAGCCACGACGGCACGCCGCGGCACGTCGACGTCGCACGCGAGATCCTCGCCGGTGCCGGGCTGGGGCCGCAGGCGCTGGCCAACACCCCGGACCTGCCCCTGGACCCCGCCGCCGCGCTGGCGTGGCAGGCCGCGGGACACGGGCCCGACCGCCTGACCCAGAACTGCTCCGGCAAGCACGCCGCCATGCTCGCCACCTGCGTGGTGGCCGGCTGGCCGACGGACGGCTACCTCGACCCCGGGCACCCCCTGCAGCGGGCGGTGCGAGCCGCGGTGGCCGACCTGGCGGGGCCGGACGGCGCGGAGCACGCCACCGTGGACGGGTGCGGCGCCCCGCTGTTCTCGACGTCGGTGGTGGGGCTGGCGCGCGCCTTCTCCCGGCTGGTCGCCGCACCCGACGGTTCTGCCGGTGCCCGGGTGGTGGCGGCGATGACCGCCCACCCGGAGCTGGTCGCGGGGGAGCGACGCGACGCGACGCGGGCGATGCGTGCCGTGCCGGGCCTGGTGGCCAAGGACGGTGCCGACGGCGTCTACGCCGCTGCGCTGCCCGGTGGGGCGGCGCTCGCGTTCAAGGTGCTCGACGGCGCCTCGCGGCCGCGGCCCGCGGTGCTCGCCGCCGCACTGGCCGCCGCCGGGGCGTCCGGGGTGGCGGGTGCGGACGGCGCTGCGCTCGCGGCCCTGGCGGACTCCCCGGTCCTGGGTGGCGGCCGACCGGTCGGTGCGGTCCGCGCGACGTTCGCCGCCGACGACCGGTGCGCGGAGGGCGCGGCATGAGAGCGGTGGTCCAGCGGGCGACGCGGGCCAGCGTCACCGTGGCCGGGGAGGTCGTCGGGGCGTTCGACCGTCCGGGCGTGGTGGCCCTGGTCGGCGTCACCCACGACGACGGCCCCGCGGACGCGGCGACGATCGCCCGCAAGATCGCCGACCTGCGCATCCTGCGCGGGGAGCGCTCCGTGGCGGACGACGGTGCGCCGGTGCTCGTGGTCAGCCAGTTCACGCTCTACGGCGACGCCCGCAAGGGCCGCCGTCCGACGTGGCAGGCGGCCGCCCCGGGTCCGGTGGCGGAACCGCTGGTCGACGCCGTCGTGGCGGACCTGCGCGGGCGCGGGCTGGAGGTGTCGACGGGGGTCTTCGGTGCCGACATGGCGGTCGAGCTGGTGAACGACGGACCTGTGACTATTATGTTGGAGACCTGACAAACTCCTGACCTGCACCGACTCGTGCCGGTCCTCTGGAGGTTGACGATGACCTCTGCCCGGTCCGCCGATCCGTCGACCCTGCTGGTCGAGGCCACCGGGGCCCCCGTCGCGCCGCACGTCGCGGCCCGCCTCGACCGGCTCCTGTGCTCGGACGTCGCCGCTCTGCTCCAGGTCGGGTCGGTCCTCACCCCGGAGCACCTGGCCGGTCGTGCGACCCTGCCCGACCCGCTGCCGGGCGCCCCGGCGGTGCTCGCCGCGGTCGCGCCGCCGTCCGCCCGCCGCGACCGGCACCTCCTGCTCTGCGCCGCCGTGGCCGTCACGGTACGTGCCGACGTGCTGCTCGCGGCCGCGGACGCCGACCTCGCGACCCTCGCCGGCCCGGCGGTGGCCCCCGCCCTCGAGCTGCGCGCGGGGCGGTTCCGCCTGCGCGACCCCCGCGTCCGGCCCGCGGTGCACGCAGCGGCCGACCTGGCCGAGCGCACCCGGGCGCACACGGCCCTGGCCACGGCCGCGCGTGCGGCCGGCGAGCACGGGATCGCCCTCTGGCACACCGCCCTGAGCACGCTCGCCGGTGACGAGCTGCTCGCCGACGGGCTCACGGAGCTCGCGGAGCTGCTCATCGCGCGCGGTGACGTCGAGGCGGCCTACGCCGTCGCCCGCGAGGCCACCACCCACGCGGCGGGGGAGCGCCGGGCCCGGGCCTTCCTCGTGGCGGGACGTGCTGCGCTGTGGGGCGGACATCTCGGTGACGCGGGCCGGTGGCTGCGTCGCGCTCGCGGCAGCGGGGTGCCGTCGGTGGCGCAGCCGGCCGCGACCATGATGGCCGTGCTGGGCGCGGTCGAGCGCGGTCGCGCCGAGCCCACGGCCGTCGGCGCGGGCCATGGACCGGGAGCCGCGCTGGCGGGACTCGTGGAACCCCTGGCCCGTACCGCCGCGACGTCCGAGGACCGCCACGTCCTGCAGGCCGTCGTCGCGTCGCTGACCCGGGTCGACGGCGACCTGCGCGCCGCCGACGCCGTGCTGGCCCGTGCCGCTGCCGGTGCCCGCCCCGCGCCGGGCGGCCCGGCGCCGTGGGCGACGGAGTCCGGTGCGGTGTCACCGCTCGCGGAGGCGCACCTGCGGACGGCGCAGGCGTTGCTGCTCCTGGGGGCCGGAGAGGTGGACCGGGCCGCCGAGGTCCTGGAGGAAGCGGCCGGGCGGCTGCCGTTGACCTGCGTGGCCGGGGGTCTGGCCGTCGAGGTGGCGCGCCATCTCGAGGGTGTGCATCGTTCCTCGACGGTCCGCGCCGCGATGCTGCGCGTCACGAGGCCGTGCGGCGCGACGGCGGCCGCCGTGACGGCGGTGCTCCGCGACGCCCTGCCGCTGGACGTGCCGGCTGTCGGGACGCCCGCCGCCCGAGGGATCGACGACGCGCGCCACGACCTCGCGACGCCCGGGGGCGCGCTCCCCCCGCCGGGCTGGTCGGACGAGCTCACCTCGCGCGAGCTGGAGGTGGCGGTCCTGGTCGCCTCCGGGCGGGCGAACCGCGAGGTGGCCGACGAGCTGTGCGTCTCGGTGCGCACCGTCGAGGTCCACCTCGGTCGCGTGTTCCGCAAGCTCGGGGTGCGCACCCGGTCGGAGCTCGTGGTGCGGGCCCTGCGGCCCGCGCAGTAGCCGTCGCCTACGGGGTTTCCCGTACACCGTGGACGCGGTCCCGCGCGGTGACCGTGTGGGAATCCCCGATGTCCGAAAACCGAAGGACTCCTTACTTTTAGGTGAACGTCACCACGAGAGCAGGAGCACCGATGCGATCACCAGCACGAGGCGGCCGCCGTCCGGTCGCCGCCGTCACCGCAGCCCTCGTCCTCGCCGTCGGCGGGCTCACCGCCGTCGCGACCACGCAGACCGCCGCCGCAGCAGAACCGTGCGCGGAGGCGTGGTCCCCCGCGTCCGCCTACACGGGGGGTGCCGTCGCCTCCTACGACGGGCAGAACTGGACCACCGCCTGGTGGACGCAGGGCGACGAGCCCGGCGCCGCCGCGTGGGGCCCCTGGAGCAGCCAGGGCGCCTGCGGGGAGGGCGGACCGGAGCCGAGTCCCGACCCCACCGCGGAGCCGAGTCCCGACCCCACGAGCGAGCCGACGGGGGAGCCCACGGATCCGGGCGAGCCGATCTCGACCAACCCCGACGACGTGTGCCGCCCCGACGGCATGGCGCCCACCGCAGGCGTCGACACCCCGTACTGCGACGTCTACGACACCGACGGCCGGGAGATCCTGCCCAACGGCCTCGACCGGCGCGTCATCGGCTACTTCTCGAGCTGGCGCACCGGTGCGAACGACCAGCCGGCCTACCTCGCGAGCGACATCCCGTGGGACTCGTTGAGCCACGTCAACTACGCGTTCGCCCACGTCGGCGCCGACGACACGGTCTCGGTCAACGCCGACGTGCCCGGCAACCCGGCCACGGACATGACCTGGCCGGGCGTCCCCGGTGCCGAGATGGACCCGACGCTCGGATACACGGGGCACTTCAACCTGCTGGCGAAGTACAAGGCCGAGCACCCGGGGGTCAAGGTGATCCCCGCCGTCGGCGGCTGGGCCGAGACGGGCGGTCACTTCGACGGCGACGGCGAGCGGGTCGCCGACGGCGGCTTCTACACGCTCACCGAGTCCCAGGAGCGGATGGACACCTTCGCCGCGTCCGTCGTCGACTTCGTGCGCGAGTACGGGTTCGACGGCATCGACATCGACTACGAGTACCCGACGTCGAACAACGACGCCGGCAACCCCGACGACTTCGCGATCTCCAACGCCCGCCGCGGCGAGCTGTTCGACGGCTACGTGGCCCTCATGAAGACCCTGCGCGAGCACCTGGACGCCGCGGGGGCGCAGGACGGCGAGTACTACCTGCTGACCACAGCTACGCCGTCGTCCGGCTGGCTGCTGCGGGGCATGGAGGTCTTCCAGATCACCGAGTACGTCGACTACGTCAACATGATGACCTACGACCTGCACGGCGCCTGGAACGAGTACGTGGGCGGCAACGCCGCCCTGTTCGACGACGGCCAGGACCCCGAGCTCGCGGCGGGCAACGTCTACGGCGCCTACGACGGCATCGGCTACCTCAACGGCGACTGGGCCGCGCACTACTTCCGCGGGGCGATGCAGGCCGGTCGCATCAACCTCGGCGTGCCCTTCTACACCCGCGGCTTCCAGGACGTGACCGGTGGTGAGCACGGCATGGGCGGGCGCGCCCCGGCGCCGTCCGGCTTCGCCTGCCCGGCGGGGACGAACGGCAAGTGCGGCAACGGCGCGGACGGGATCGACAACCTCTGGTACGACACCGACCCGCAGGGCAACGCCGTCCCGGCCGGGGTGAACCCCATCTGGCACGTGCTCAACCTGCAGGACGGCGTCGTGGGCGACTACGCCGCGTCCTACGGCGTCCCCACCACCATCGAGGGCACCTACACCCGCTACTTCGACGACGTCACCAAGAACGAGTGGTGGTGGAACGAGCAGACGAGGACGTTCCTGTCCGGGGACTCCGACGCCGCGGTGTCCGCGAAGGCCGACTACGTCGCCGACACCGGCCTGGGCGGCCTGATGATCTGGGAGCTGGCGGGCGACTACGGCTACGACGAGGCCGCCGGTCAGTACGAGATGGGCAGCACGCTCGTGGACCTCATGCACGACAGGTTGTCGTCCGCCGGACCGTACGGGGCCACCAAGGCGGAGACCCCGATGCCCACCGTGGCGCTGGACGTGGACCTGGAGTACACCGAGTTCGCGCTCGGCGACAACAACTACCCGATCGCGCCGAAGGTCGTCCTCCGCAACGACGGCGCGGCGGACATCCCGGCCGGTGCCACGGTCACCTTCCAGTACGGCACCACGGACACCGGCGAGATGAGCGACTGGAGCGGCTTCGGCACCACGACGACGCCGGGGCGCAGCGGGAACAACGTCGGCGGGCTGGGAGCGAGCTTCCACACGGCGACGTTCACGGTGCCCACCGGGGGCATCCCCGCGGGCGGGTCGATCACGAACCAGCTCACGTGGGCCCTGCCCGTGGCGCAGTTCTCCAACGTCGTGATCACCGTCGACGGCGTCGACCACGCCACCACCTACGACCACCCGCGCGGCGTCACCGTCGTCGACGCCCCCGGCGGGTCCGGCGGCGGGGACGACGGCGGCACCACCGGCGACTGCACCGGCACCGCCTGGGACGCCGCGGCCGTCTACACCGGCGGCGACACCGTGACCCACGCCGGGCACGCGTGGACGGCGAAGTGGTGGACGCAGGGGGACGAGCCGGCGGCGAGCGCCGCGAACCCCTGGACCGACGGCGGCGCCTGCTGACCGTCCCCGACCTCCGGCCACGCCCCACCCCTCGGGGCGTGGCCGGTGACTCCCGGCCCGGCGACGTCGTCGGGCCCTGCAGAGAGGAAGCATCATGACCAGACCGGTTCGCAGCAGACGCCGCCTCCTGGCGGCCCTCACCAGCGCAGCCGTGGTGCTCGCCGGTGCCGTCGGAGGCGTCGCGGCGACCAGCGCTGCCGCCGCGACGGCGTCGTCCGGTGACAGCGAGATCAACGGGTTCCGCAACGTCGGCTACTTCACCCAGTGGGGCGTCTACGGCCGCGACTTCCAGGTCAAGGACCTCGTGACCTCCGGCGCCGCCGAGAACCTCACGCACATCAACTACTCGTTCGGCAACATCCACCACCAGGACCTCGAGTGCTTCGTGGCCAACAAGGCCCAGGGGACCGGGCCGAACGGGTCCGACGGCGCGGGTGACGCCTGGGCCGACTACGGCATGGGCTACACGGCCGCGAACTCGGTGGCGGGCGTCGCCGACACCTGGGACCAGCCGCTGGCCGGGTCGTTCAACCAGCTCAAGCAGCTCAAGGAGGAGTACCCCGACCTGAAGGTCATGCTGTCCATCGGCGGCTGGACCTGGTCGAAGAACTTCTCCCGTGCCGCGGCGACCCAGGCCTCGCGGGAGAACTTCGTCTCGTCCTGCATCGACCTGTACCTCAAGGGCGACCTGCCCGTGATCGACGGTCGGGGCGGCCCGGGTGCCGCGGCGGGCGTGTTCGACGGCATCGACATCGACTGGGAGTGGCCCGGGTCGAACAACGGGCTCGAGGGCAACGGCGTCGACGAGGAGAACGACGCCGAGAACTTCCGGCTGCTGCTGGCCGAGTTCCGCTCCCAGCTCGACGCCTACGGGGCGCAGACCGGCCAGGACTACCTGCTCAGCGCGTTCCTGCCCGCCAACCCGGCCGACATCGCCGCCGGTGGCTGGAACGACCCGCGGATCTTCGACTCGCTCGACTACGGCAACGTCCAGGGCTACGACCTGCACGGCGCCTGGGACCCGGAGCTGACCGGGCACCAGATCAACCTGTACGACGACCCCGCCGACCCGCGGGAACCGAGCCGGCAGTTCTCGGCCGACACGGCTGTCCAGGAGTACGTCTCGGCCGGCGTCGACCCGGCCCAGCTCGGTCTCGGCATGGCCATGTACGGTCGCGGCTGGAAGGGCGCGACCTCGGCCGAGCCGTGGGGCCCGGCCACCGGCGCCGGACCCGGCACGTGGGAGGCCGGCAACGAGGACTACGACGTCCTGAAGAACCTCGGCACCGGCTACTACGACGCCGAGGTCGGTGCCGCCTGGCGCTACGACGGCAACCAGTGGTGGTCCCTCGACACCCCGCAGACCGTGGCGCAGAAGTCGCAGTACATCCGCGACGAGGGCCTCGGCGGAGCCATGTGGTGGGACCTGTCCGGTGACGAGGACGCCGAGCTGCTCGACGCCGTCGCCGCCGGCCTGTTCAGCGGCGGGGCCGGTCCGGTGGACCCGGGCACGCCGACCGACCCGACGCCGGACCCGACCACGGACCCGACCACGGACCCGACGCCGGACCCCACCACGGACCCGACGCCGGACCCGACCACCGACCCCGGCTGCTCGGACCCTGCCTGGGCGAGCGACCAGGTCTACACCGGTGGTGCCGTCGTCGCGCACGGCGGCAGCACCTGGCGGGCCAAGTGGTGGACGCTCGGTGAAGAGCCCGGGACCACCGGCCAGTGGGGTGTCTGGGAGGAGCTCGGCGCCTGCTGAGCACCGACCTCGCCGCACGTGACGACGGCCCCCTCCCGGAGCTCCGGGAGGGGGCCGTCGTCACGCGGTCACTCGCTGGTGTGGCGTCGGCGGACCGCCATGATGGTCAGCAGGCCGGCCAGGAAGAGCCCGACCGCGAGCGCGACCACGCCGCCGATCTGCGCGCCCGTGCGGGGGAGCTCCGGCGGGCTGTCCGGCGGGGGCGTGCCCGGGTCGGTCGGCGGGGGCGGCGTCGTCTCGTAGCAGTTGTCCGTGTCCTGCGGGAACGTCACCGGAACGGTGACCTCCGGGTTCACGGTGAAGGTCGTCTGGACGGTGCCGACGGCCCAGCCGAAGTCACGGGTGTTCTGCCACATGTTGTTGACGAGCTCCCACCCGTCGTCGGCCGAGAGCTCGACGAACCGCTCGGGGTAGGCGCCCGGCCAGAGCAGACGCCCGGCCAGCGGCTGGTCCTCGTAGACGAAGTCCTTGCCGTCCGGGTTGTTGAACCGGATCGTGACCCTGTCGTTCGGGGTGCCGGTCACGCTCACCGCGTAGTCGAGGTAGGCGACCCCGGTGATGCACAGGGGCGTCAGGACGTCGACGTCGATCGTGGGTTCCTGCGGGCCCGCGCACTCGGGGGTCGACTCGGGGTAGCTGACCGTCACCTCGGCCTCGGGGTTCACCTCGAAGAGGACCCGCACCGACGGGCGGACCCAGTCCCACTCGTCGCCGACGACCCACTCGCCGTCCACGAGCCGCCAGCCCGGCCAGTCGAGGGCGTTGCCCGCGCCGTCGACCTCGGCCCCGGGCCACAGCACGCGACCGGACAGCGGCTGGTCGGCCATGACGACGTCGTCGCCGTCCGGGTTGAGCCAGGTGATCGTGACGTCCTCGGGGGGTGTCACGGGATTCTCGACGTCGACCTGGTACTGCAGGTACGGGACGTCCCCGTCGCAGACCGGCTGGAGGACCTCCACGTCGAGCGTCGGCTCCTCGTCGGGCGGGTAGTTCGCGTCCTCGGACGCCGACGGGGACGCCGACGGGTCGGGGGCCGACGGGGACGCCGACGGGTCGGGGGCCGGCTGCTCGTCCGCCGCTGCGGACACCGTGCCGCCGAGCGTCAGGGCAGCGGCCACCGCAAGCGCCGCCAGTGCGCGCGACTCCGCGCGCCGTGCTGTCCTCATCCGAGTCGTCCCCTCAGGATCTTCCGTGCGTGGTCCCCCATGTCAGGATCACGCTAGCGAGGACGGGGGCGCAGCGGACCATCTCCCGAGGGTGAAAGCGACTCGAACGAGGGTGAAAGACCGCCGTACGCGGGTGAAACGTTGCGCGGGGCGCCCGATCAGCCGCAGATCGGCACGTCGAGCACGTGCAGCCCGTTCGTCCCGGCCGTCGGTGTGGACCAGACCTCGAGCGTGCCGGGCTCGGCCGTGCCCAGTCCGTGGGCGGCCCGCGCCGACGCCGTCGTGGCCACCGTCACGGTGGTCGACTCCCCGGGTTCGAGGGAGATGGTGACGCCGACCGTCGGGCGGTCGTGCACGTCCAGCCGCGACCCGCCCACCACGGTGCCGTCCTGGCGGAGCTCCGGCACGTCGCCGTCCCGGGCCCCGTAGGCCGTGACGAGCATGCGGAGGGTTCCGCGGTCCGGATCGTCCTCCGGCCCGGCGACGTAGAAGGGCAACGACGCCGCGTCGGACTCGGTCATGGTGTTCGTCAGCCGCAGCCGCACGGTGTCGGCGCGGCCGTTGCCGGTGCACACCGAGCCGGCGAGCCGCAGCCGGGTGTCGAGGTAGGCCGTGCTCTTGCCCGACCGGGTGTCGTCGATGAAGATGCCGATCGCGTCGGCGGCCCGGTCCGCGGCGAACGTCCCCGCCATCAGCGTGCCGTCGAGCAGGCTCTGCTCACCCGGGTCCGCCGACCAGACCGCGAGCCGATGGCTCTCGGCGGCGCGTTCCAGAGCGGGCAGCACCTGCGTCGGTGCCAGGTCGGAGGTCGTCAGCTGCTCGAAGACGGCCGCCGCGACCACCGCGAAGAACTCGTCCGTCCGGTCCTGGTCCAGCACGTCGTAGGCCCGGCGCAGCAGGAGGTCCACGACCGTCTCCGCCCTGACCTCGACGGAGTCGCTCCCGACGGCCTCGGCGATGTCGTCCGGCAACGGCACCTCGACGGGCCCGGTGGCCTCCAGCAGGTACGACAGCGCGACGGGATCGGTGGCCACGACGCCGTCGACCTCGTCACCCTGCGCCCGCTGCCACATCGCGGCGAGGATCGGGGCCGTGGTCGCGAAGTCCGGGGTCAACGTCACGTCCTGCACCCACCGGGCCAGCCGGTCGGAGTATGCGGCCTCGTCGTCCGGGTCGAGGGGCACCACGGGCTCGCGGAACGGACCGACGTCGCCGCTGGACACCTGCCGCGTGACCGAGACCTTCCCGTCGTCGACCTCCAGCAGCATCAGGGCTCCGGGTATCCCTCCGGAGGTGCGCAGCTCCGCGTTCGACAGACCCGCGAGCACGTAGCGGCGGGGCTCGTCCGCGCCGAGCATCGGCGGCAGCAGCGCGGTGGCCCGTTCGGCGGCTGCGAGGAGGCCGTCGAGGTCGTCGAGCCGCTCCGAGAGGGTGACCACGGGTTCGACGAACTCGGGCTGGATCGCGGCGGGGTCGACGTCGTCGAGCTCCACCCGGGCCTGCGCCAGGACGTCGCGCGCGGCGGTGACGTCGTCCGCCGCGTCCGCCAGGGGCGCCAGATCGATCCCGCCGCTGTCGTCGCGGCGGGTGCTGGTCGCCGCGTCGCCCGTGACGGCGAGCGCCGGCAGCACCACGTCGCTGACGTCGTCGAGGACCGAGGACACCGTGGTGGCGGCGTGCACGGAGGGTCCGACGACGGGCAGGTGGGCGGCCACGGACCACAGGGGCCCGTCGGTGGCGTCCCGGGCGTCCTGGGTGTGCTGCTGCAGCTGTGCGAGCGTGGCGTCGTCGGCCAGCGGGCGTTCGGCAGCGGGGTCGAGAAGGCTGTCGCGCAGCGACTGCTCGACCTCGGGGACTGTCGCCGCGGCCTCGTCGAGCGCGTCCCGGGCGCTGAGGGCGTCGCGCACCATCAGAGCGGCGCAGATCCCCACCGCCAGGGCCACGAGGAGGGTGCCGACGAGCACCCGGCGCAGGACCCGGTGGGAACGCGTGCGACGGGCTGCGGGTCGTCGACCGCCCGCCGGTGCCGAGGTCGCGGCGCCCTCGGTCCTGTGGGCCATGACCGAACACTAGTCCCTCGGCAGGGGTCGTGTTCAGGGTGTCGCACGGGTGAAACGTCGCCGCGCCCGGCCGTGGGTCCGGCTCGGACGGCTCCGCGGTGCGGGTGCGACTGCAAGGCTGGGCACGTCCACGACACAGGAGAGGTCAGAGGACGTGACCGCGACCGACGGCGCTCGAGGACCGAGGAGGAACCGGTGAGGACCACCACGCAGGTGCGCGCGCACGACGGCGCATGGTTCGACGCGGTGTTCGCGGCGCACGCGGACGCCGTGCACCGCTACTTCGTGCGCCGCCTGGTCCCCGGCTCCCGCGACGAGGCGGAGGACCTGGCCGCCGAGGTGCTGGCCACCGCCTGGCGCCGTCGGGACGACGTGCCGGTGGGCGGCGAGCTGCCCTGGCTGTACCGGACCGCCGGCTTCGTGCTGGCCAACCACCGGCGCAAGGCCCGGGCGCTGCCGGTCGCCGCCGTCCCCGAGGAACCCGACGACGTCGACCCGGAGTCCCTCGCGGTGGACGACGACGGCGTGCGGCGCGTGCTGGGCCGGCTCTCGGCCCGCGACCGCCGCATCCTGCTCCTCGTCGCCTGGGACGGGGTGCGCGGGGACGACCTGGCGGCCGTCCTGGGAGTGTCCCGCGGTGGGGCCGACGCCGCGCTGTCGCGCGCCCGGGCGCGGCTGCGGACCGCGTGGACCGCGGAGGACCGGGCCGACGCGGGACGCGCCGCGGGCGACGAGGACTGAGGAGGAGGTCGACATGAGTGGACAGGACGAGGCCTTCGACCGGCTCGCGGCCGCCGACCCGGCGGACGGGGTCGAGACGCGGCACGGGGTGCTGCGGGCCAAGACCGACGCGCTGGCCGAGGGACAGGGAACCGGCGGGTACGACGGCGCGGCGGACGTGCCGGGCACGGGTGCTGCGGCCGGCGAGCACGGCACCGGCCGGGACCGCCGTCGGACGCCGTGGCTGGTGGCCGCTGCGGCGGTGGTCGTGGTGGCGGTGGGCGGCGGCGGGTACGCGCTCGGGGCCGCCGCTTCCGGGTCGGCGGACGTGACGCCGTCGGCGCAGGACGGGCAGGCGCTGCCGCCGATCTCGCTGGACGCGGCCGAGAGCGGATCGGGCGACGCGGCCGAGGGCCCGCTCGCCGCGGCGGAGCTCGGCGCCGAGGAGTCCGCCGGCGGCGCGGGCGACGCCGCGTCGCTCTCGGTGGTGGCCCCGGGATGGTCCGACGGTCGGACCACCTTCACCGCGCAGGGGCTGTCCACGACCGCAGGGCCCGCGGCCGCGTACGCCTACGACGCCACGGCCACCGGCACGCAGGACGGTGCGGTCCGGGCCGCGGACGCCCTCGGCGTGACCGGCGAGCCGCGCTGGGAGTACGGCGCCTGGGTGGTGGGCCCGGACGACGGCACGCGGCCGACCGTCCGCGTGGCCGCGGACGGGACGGCGTCGTTCAGCTACCACGACCCGGCCGCGGACCCGTGGGCCTGCGACGACGTGGGCGTCGTCGAGCCGGAGGGTGCGGCACCGGGCGGCGGTGCGGCTGACGACGGCTCCGCGGCACCGGCCGTGGAGCAGCCGGTCTGTGCCCTGCCGGAGTCGACGATCGCCGCGGACGAGGCGGCCGGCAGGCTGCGGGACGTCATGGAGCGCCTCGGGGTGGACCCCGACGGTTTCGAGCTCGAGGCGTCCGACGACGGCGAGGTGCCGCGTTCGGTGACCGCTCACCAGGTGCTCGACGGCGCACGGACCGGTGCCGCGTGGCGCGCCACGTTCGGCGGCCAGGACCTGGCGTGGCTGGACGGCTTCCTCGCGGCGACGGTCCCGCTGGGCGACTATCCCGTGGTGAGCCCGGCCGAGGCCGTCGACCGGCTGTCCGACCCACGGTTCGGGCAGCGGACCTGGCCGATCGCGTACGCCGCCACGGACCCGGCGGGCGTGCCGGAGCAGGACACGCTGCCCGCCCCGGACCTCCCGGCGGACCAGGGTGAGCCGACGGCGCCGCCCGCACCGCCGTCGTCGGGCGACGCCGTGTCCTGGCCGGTGCGGGACGTGACGATCACCGCGGCGCGGCTGGGCCCCGCGCAGCAGTACCAGCAGGACGGCAGCGTGCTGCTGCTGCCCGCCTACGAGCTGAGCGACGCCGCCGGCAACACCTGGTCGGTGCTCGCCGTCGCCGAGGATGCTCTCGACCTGACCGCACCCTGACCGGGTCCTGCGGGTACGGTCGAGGTGTCCCTGCCGTACACCACGAAGGAGTCCGCATGCCCACCCGTACCGCACGCACCGCCTGGAACGGCACCCTGAACGAGGGCTCGGGCCAGACCGAGCTCACCAGCTCCGGCGTCGGCACCTTCGACGTCTCGTTCCCGAAGCGCACCGCCGAGTCCGCGGAGGGCACCACGAGCCCCGAGGAGCTCATCGCGGCGGCGCACTCGTCCTGCTTCGCGATGGCCTTCTCCGGCGAGCTGGGCAAGATCGACGCGACGCCGGAGCAGGTCGAGGTGACCGCCGACGTGACCCTGGGAGAGGGCAGGATCACCACGATCGCGCTCACCGTGCGCGGGTACGCCGCCGGTACCGACGAGGCCGGCTTCCGGTCCGCCGCCGAGGCGGCGAAGGCGGGCTGCCCGGTCTCGCAGGCGCTCGCGGGGGTCGACGAGATCACGCTCGACGTGTCCTTCGAGGGCTGACCGCGAGGTAGGCCATCTCCCCACGAGGTAGGCCACCTCCCCGAGGGGTAGGCGACCTTCCCGAGGGGTAGGCGACCTTCCCGAGGGGTAGGCGACCTTCCCGCGGGGAGGTGGCCTACCTCGGCGGGAGCGGGCCTACCCCGGCGGGAGCGTGCCTACCTCGCGTGGGGGTTGCCTATCTCGGCGGGAGCGGGCCTACCTCGCGAGCGGGGGGGTGTCGGCGTGGGCCCCGTCGAGCACCCCGCCCAGGACCTCCAGCAGCACCTCGCCCTGCGAGCGGGTCGGTCGCCAGTGCAGCAGGTCGCGCGCCCGCGAGGCGTCCATGACGATGTTCGCCGCCGCCATGTCGAGCCAGCCGGCGTCGATCGGCACCAGCCGCGCCGCCGACGCGGCGGCCAGTCCCCGCCGCAGCAGCCCGACGGGCACCTCCACGAGCTGGCCCTCGGCCAGCAGGTCGGCCAGGTCCTGACCGGTCAGCGCGCCGTCCGGCGCCAGGTTGAAGGCTCCGCCGTGCCGCCCGACGACGGCGGCCCGGACCGCCGCGGCGGTGTCGTCCGGGTGCAGCACCTGCAGGCGGACGCCCGCCGGGAACGGCACCAGGGGGAAGAGCGGAGGCTGCTCCGGCTCGGGCTGTTCCTGCCACCCGCGCACCAGACCGCCCACGGCCTGGCCGAGCGGCCCGGCGGCGACCTTGAGCCCGACCTTGCCCACCGGCCCGAGGAAGTACCGGGCGATCTCGGCCCCCGCCTCGCGCTGCAGCATGATCGCCGCGCGCATCCGGGTCACGGTGAGCCACGGCTCGTCGGCCTCCACGTCGTCCAGCAGCCGTTCGACCTCGGCCTTGTCCAGGGCGTACGACGAGCCGGGGACCCCACCGGTGGGCCAGTCCTCGTCGATCGCGTGCCCGTCGGCCGGGCCGGGGGAGTACACGCCCGACGCGGACATGAAGAGCAGGTGCGAGACACGGTTGCGCACCACGGCGTCGACGACGGCGGTGGTGCCGCCGACGTTGATCCGGTGCAGCACGTCCGGCTTGCGGGCCGGCTGGATGGCCCAGACCAGGTGGATGACCACGTCGGCACCCGCCAGGGCCTCGTCGAGCCGGTCGGCGACCGTCGTCTCGTCCGCGAGGTCGACGCGGACCCAGGTGGCGGCGTCGTGCGGCGGGCCGACGGTGCTGCTGCCGTCCGTGCGGGGGACGCGACGCGCCACCCCGACGACCGAGGTCACGACAGGTGCGGCGACGAGGGCTCGCAGGACGGCGGTCCCGACGTTCCCGGTGGCTCCGATGACGACGACGCGCATGCCCCGACGCTATCGGTGGGTGTGCCGCCGTGCGCGGGGAGGGTCCGGGCGTACCGGATCGCCCGTCCGATGCGGCCCACGCGGCGGACCGTCCCGTGCGCCGGGAGCGACCGGTGGCACAATCGGCCCGTGTCTGCCCAGCCGACGACCACGCCCTCGAACGCGTCCCCCGACGCCGCGCCCACCGCTGACGAGACGCAGGCCGCGGCGGTCGCGGCGCAACGAGAGGCCGAGCGCGAGGCGCAGCTCGCCGCCGCCGAGGCCCGAGAGGCCGTCGCCACGGCCCTGCGCACGGTGATGACCGGCGTCGTGGACACCACGACGCGGCGGCGCGCCGAGTACTCCACGGACGCCTCGAACTACCGGGTCGTCCCGGACGTCGTCGCCTACCCGAGCAGCACCGACGACGTCGTGGCCGCGCTCGAGGTGCTGCGGGAGCTCGGCGTGCCGGTCACCGCGCGCGGGGCCGGGACGTCCGTGGCGGGCAACGCCGTCGGGCCGGGCGTCGTGCTCGACCTCTCCCAGCACCTGAGCACGGTGCACGCCGTCGACGCCGAGGCGCGGACCGCCGTGGTCGACCCGGGGGTGGTCATGTCCTCCCTGCAGCGGGTGGCGGCGCCGTACGGGCTGCGGTTCGGACCGGACCCCTCGACGCAGAACCGGGCGACGCTCGGTGGGATGATCGGCAACAACGCGTGCGGTCCGCACGCGGTGGCCTACGGGCGCACGGCGGACAACGTCGTCGAGCTGGACGTCGTCGACGGGCGCGGCCGCCGGTTCACCGCCGGCAAGGGTGATCCGACGTTCGCCGCGGTGCCGGGCCTGGCGGACCTGGTGCGGGAGAACCTGGCGCTGATCCGCACCGAGCTGGGCCGGTTCGGCCGGCAGGTCTCGGGGTACTCGCTGGAGCACCTGCTGCCGGAGAACGGCTCGGACCTGGCCAAGTTCCTGGTGGGCACCGAGGGCACCCTGGTGACGGTGCTCGGCGCGACCCTCGAGCTGGTGCCCGTGCCGCAGGCGCCCACGCTCGTGGTGCTCGGCTACCCGGACATGCCGGCCGCCGCCGACGACGTCCCGGTGCTGCTGGCGCACGACCCGCTGGCGATCGAGGGCCTGGACGCCCGCCTGGTCGACGTCGTGCGGCGCGCGAAGGGTGCCGACGCGGTGCCGGACCTGCCCGCGGGCGCGGGCTGGCTGATGATCGAGGTCGGCGGCACGTCCCCCGGGGAGGCGCAGGAGGTCGCCGAGCTCATCGTGGCGGCGTCGTCCGCCACCGGTTCGGCCATCTACCCGGCCGGGCCGGACGCCACGAAGATGTGGCAGATCCGGGCCGACGGCGCGGGGCTGGCCGGGCGGACGCCGTCGGGCGAGCAGGCGTGGCCCGGCTGGGAGGACTCCGCCGTCCCGCCGGGGAAGCTGGGCGACTACCTGCGCGACCTGGACGCGCTCATGGCGCGCTACGGCGTCGACGGCCTGCCGTACGGGCACTTCGGCGACGGGTGCGTGCACCTGCGCATCGACCTGCCGCTGGAGTCGTCGGGCTCGGTGCTGCGCACCTTCATGACCGAGGCGGCCGAGCTCGTCGCGAAGTACGGCGGGTCGCTGTCCGGCGAGCACGGGGACGGCCGGGCACGCTCCGAGCTGCTGCCGCTGATGTACTCGCCCGAGGCGATCGCCCTCATGGAGCGGGTCAAGGCGCTGTTCGACCCGCACGACGTGCTGAACCCGGGCGTGGTGGTCCGGCCGTCCGCGGTGGACGCCGACCTGCGGCGTCCTGCGGCGCAGCCGGTCCCGTCGACGGCGCCCGTGGGGGAGCGCGGCCTGCTCGGCTCCGGCACGTTGCGGGGGGTGTCGAAGAAGACGGGGTACGCGGGGTTCGCCTTCACGCACGACCACCACGACCTGACGACGGCGGTGCACCGGTGCGTGGGGGTCGGCAAGTGCCGCGCGGACACCGGACCGGCGGGCGGGTTCATGTGCCCCTCCTACCTGGCCACGAAGGACGAGAAGGACGTGACCCGCGGCCGGGCGCGGGTGCTGCAGGAGGCGGTCAACGGGTCGCTGGTCGGGGGGCTGACGGCGCCGGAGGTGCGCGAGTCCCTCGACCTGTGCCTGAGCTGCAAGGCCTGCTCCTCGGACTGCCCCGCGGGCGTCGACATGGCGCAGTACAAGTCGGAGGTGCTGCACCGTACGTATCGCGGCAGGCTGCGGCCGGTGGACCACTACGCGCTGGGCTGGCTGCCGCGCTGGGCCCGGCTGGCCGGGATCGCGCCCCGGACGATCAACCGGGTGCTGTCGGTCGGCTGGATCCGCAAGGCGGTCCTGTGGGCCGGCGGCATGGACACCCGCCGGGAGGTGCCGACCTTCGCCGAGATGCCCTTCCGGCGCTGGTGGAGCCTCGGCTACGCCACCCAGGGTGTGCCCGGGCTCGCCCACCGGCAGGACCCGGGCAAGCCCGCGGACGCCGCCCGGCCCAAGGTGGTGCTGTGGACGGACTCGTTCAGCGACACGCTCGCGCCGTCCGTGCCCCGGGCCGCGGTGCGGGTCCTCGAGGCCGCCGGCTACGACGTCGTCGTCCCCGACCAGCAGGCCTGCTGCGGCCTGACGTGGATCTCGACCGGTCAGCTCGACGGCGCCCGACGGCGGCTCGACGGCCTGCTGAAGGTGCTCGGCCCGTACGCCGTCAACGGCTACCCGATCCTGGGCCTGGAGCCGTCGTGCACGGCGGTGCTGCGCTCGGACCTGCTGGACCTCTTCCCGGACGACCCGCGGGCCCAGGCCGTGGCGGGGGCGACGGTGACGCTGGCGGAGCTGCTCACCGACCCGGCCACGGCGCCCGGCCCGGACTCCGGCTGGGAGCTGCCGGACCTCAGCGACGTCACCGCCGTCGTGCAGCCCCACTGCCATCAGCACTCCGTGATGGGGTTCGCCGCCGACCGCGCGCTGCTCGCGGAGGCCGGCGCCACCGTCACCGAGCTCGCGGGCTGCTGCGGGCTGGCCGGGAACTTCGGCATGCAGAAGGGCCACTACGACGTGTCGGTCGCGGTGGCCGAGAACGCCCTGCTGCCGGCGCTGCGCGCGCAGGGCGAGGGTGAGGAGTTCATCGCCGACGGCTTCTCCTGCCGCACCCAGGCCGTGCAGCTCGAGGGCGTCGAGGGCAAGGCGCTCGTGGAGGTGCTGGCCGAACGGCTGTGAGCGCGACGGCCCGCCGGGAGCTCCCGGCGGGCCGTCGTGACCTGGTGGTCAGAGGTTCAGCGCGTCCCGGACGGTGAAGAACACGTCCGTCTGGTCGGTGAGGCCGACGACGTTCGCCGCGCCCGGTCCGTACCCGGCGACCCGCACCTGGGAACCGGTGTGCGCCTGGGAGCCACCCTCCTCGGCCGTGCCGTAGGCCACGGTCATCGGCTGGCCGTCCGCGGTCATCAGGGTCCGCGTCAGGCCCGGCGTCGTGGAGCCGGGGTAGACGATCTGGCTGGAGTGCGCGTGGTCGGCGGAGACGATGACCAGCGTGTTGCCGTCCTTCGCCGCGAAGTCGAGCGCGGCCTCGACGGCGGCGTCGAAGTCGACGGTCTCACCGATCTGCGCGCAGGGGTTGGCGGCGTGGTCCTGCTTGTCGATGCTGGCGCCCTCGACCTGCAGGAAGAACCCGTCGTCCTTCGTCGAGTGACCCCAGCCCCAGCCCCAGCCCCTGCCGTGCTTCGAGCGGCGGTCGGATCCGGCGTCGAGGAGGTCGATCGCCTTCGTCGTCATCGCCTCGAGGGTCGGCACGTCGTCGGTGTGCGCGGGGTTGTCCGTGCAGGTGACCGGCTCCTCCGCGCCGCCGGCGTGAGTGGCCGCCGGGCCGTCCCAGACGGTGGGCAGGTTGCCGTCGGCGAACAGCCCGAGCACCGGGGCGTCCTGGTCGGCGGAGCGGACGGCGTCGAGGGCCGCCGCGTCGGTGACGATCTCGAAGCCCTGGTCCTGCGCCTGCGCCATCAGCGTCTGCCCCGCGTACTCGCCCGCGGTGGCCGTGTCGCCGAAGTACGAGGCGCCGCCCCCGAGGACGACGTCGGGGCGGGTGGCGAGCGCCTGCTCGGTGATCGACCCGGCGCCACCGTTCTCGAGCGCCTCGTCGGGGCAGGCGCCCATGCGCGATGGCGACTTGCAGCCACGCTGCGCCACGTGCGACATCTGCACGGCGGGCGTGGCGTCCTGGATCTCGGCCGTCGTGACGTTGCCGGTCCGCAGGCCCTTGGCCTGGGCGAGCTCCAGGAGGGTCTCCTGCGAGGCGCCGTCCACGTCCACGCTGATGGCGCCGTTGTAGGTCTTGGTGCCGGTGGCCCAGCCGGAGCCCGATGCCGCGGAGTCGGTGACGTAGTCCGGCTTGCCGTTGCTCGGGTCCAGCGCGTAGGTCGTGTACTGGCCCGTCAGGGGCAGGGCGTCGATGCCGGGCAGCTCGCCGGCGGCGCCGTAGGCGTAGTTGCGGGCGAGGGTGATCTCGGAGTCGCCCATCCCGTCGCCGATGAGCAGGATGACGTTCTGGGCGTCGCCGCCGTCGATCTGCCGGCGCAGCTCGCGGGTCTGGTCGCCGTCGAGCCGGCGGGCGTCGCCGTGGCCGGTGAGCTCGGTGGACACCGCGTAGCTCGTGGCGCCACCGAGGACGAGGGTGCCGACGAGGGCCGAGGCCACGGTGAGACGTCGCGCGTTCTTCCGCACGGAGAACTCCTTCGTTGGTCGTGGGCGGCGGCGGGTGCCGCCGCGTCGAGACCATCGCGCCAGGGTGTCGCGCAGATGGCGTCGGAATGTCGCCCGGGAGAACCTTCGGCGCACTCCACCACCTGGCAGGCTGGGCCCATGGAGTTCACAGAGGTGGTCCGACGGCGGCGCATGGTCCGGCGGTTCGGACCGGACCCGGTCGACCCGGCGGCCGTCGACCGGATGCTCGACCACGCCGTGCGGGCGCCGAGCGCCGGGTTCACCCAGGGCTGGGCGTTCCTCGTGCTGACCTCGGCCGAGGAGCGGGAGCGCTTCTGGTCCGCCACGACGCCGGAGGACTCCGAGCGCGACATGTCCGCCTGGCTGGCGGGGATGCGCACGGCGCCGGTGCTGATCGTCGCGCTGGCCTCGAAGGCGGCCTACGTGGGCCGCTACGCCGAGCCGGACAAGGGCTGGACGGATCGCGACGAGGCTCGCTGGCCGGTGCCGTACTGGCACGTCGACGTCGGGATGGCCTCGTTGCTCATCCTGCAGACGGCCGTGGACGAGGGGCTCGGTGCCTGCTTCTTCGGTATCGGCGCCGGCCAGGTCGAGGCGTTCGGCGAGGCGTTCGGCGTGCCGGCCGAGTGGGCGCCCACCGGGGTGGTCGCCGTCGGGCACCCGGAACCGGGCGGGCCGCAGGGGTCCCCAGCGCGGCGGCGGCGCAGGCCGATGGACGACGTCGTGCACCGCGGGTCGTGGTGAGTCAGCGTTCGTAGGCCTGCAGCCACCGGGCCAGGATGCGTTCCAGGGCGGCCCGGTCCTGCGCCGGGATCTGGCCGACCAGTCGGTGCTCGTTGGCCATGTGGTCGGTGAAGGCGGCGTCGATCGCCGAGAGGCCGGCGGGGGTGAGCGCGACGATCCGGCGGCGGCCGTCGCCCTGGGCGGCACGTCGCTCGACGAGCCCGGCGGCGACCAGGCGGTCGATCCGCTTGGTCATGGCCCCGGTGGTCACCATCGTGTGCGCGGCCAGCTCACCCGGGGCGCGTTCGTACGGTGCACCGGTGCGGCGCAGCGTGGCCAGGACGTCGAACTCGCCCTCGCCGAGGCCGTGCCGCTCGTAGACCGTGACCAGCTCCTCGGTGAGGTACCCGGCCAGGCGGTGCAGGCGCCCGACGACGCCCTGGGGGGAGACGTCGAGGTCCGGGCGTTCCCGCCGCCACTCGGCCTGGATCTGCGCCACGCGATCGTCGGGGAGGCTCATGCGGGAATATTATCTTCCACGGAAGGCATTATTGCTTCCATGGAAGCGAATTGGCGATGGATGCTGGTCACGGCGGCGGCGCCGGTGGCCTGGGGATCGACCTACTACGTCACGCGGCAGTTCCTGCCCCCGGACGACCCGCTGTGGGGAGCGGCACTGCGCGCGCTGCCCGCGGGACTCCTGCTGCTGCTCGTGGCCCGCAGGTTGCCCCGCGGTTCGTGGTGGTGGCGCTCGCTGGTGCTCGGCACGCTCAACGTCGGTGCCTTCTTCGTCCTGGTCTACCTCGCCTCGACGGCGCTGCCGTCGAGCGTCGCGGCCACGGTGATGGCCACCTCCGCGCTCGCGCTCCTGCTCCTCGCGTGGCCGCTGCTCGGCCAGCGCCCGGCGCGCCGGGGACTCCTCGGGGCCGGCGTCGGGCTGCTCGGCGTCGTCCTGCTCGTGGGCGCCGGCGGCGGCGTCGACCCGTGGGGGATCGCAGCCTCGGCTGCGGCGATGCTGATGTCCTCGACGGGGTACGTCCTGACCGCGCGGTGGGCGTCGGCGGAACCGCTCGTCGCGGTGACGGCCTGGCAGCTCGCCGCCGGCGGGCTGCTGCTGGTGCCCGTCGCGCTCCTCGTCGACGGCGGCCCACCGCCGCTCGACGCGCCGGCCCTGGCCGGGTTCGCCTACGTCACCCTCGTCGCCACCGCGGTGGCCTTCGTCGCCTGGTTCGCCGGCCTGCGGCACCTGCCGGCCGGGTCGGTCGGTCTCGTGGGACTGCTCAACCCGGTCACGGGCGTGCTGCTCGGCACCCTGCTCGCCGGGGAGCGGTTCGGGCTGCAGCAGGCTCTCGGCACCGCTCTGGTGCTGGGCGGGGTCGTGCTCGGGCAGCAGGCACGGCAGCGGCCCGCCGGTCAGGGCAGGTCCGCGCCGACGGCGTCGCGGACGCGGGCACGCACCTCGGCGGGCAGCTCGTCCCAGTCCTCGATCGTGTCGAGGTCGGCGGCGGTCCCGGGTCGCCGCACGACG
This sequence comes from Isoptericola aurantiacus, assembly GCF_044769875.1. Lineage (NCBI taxonomy): Bacteria > Bacillati > Actinomycetota > Actinomycetes > Micrococcales > Promicromonosporaceae > Isoptericola > Isoptericola aurantiacus. Next base: position 69,251 of record NZ_JBJBAE010000005.1, on the reverse strand, counting down.
GCGGCGCTCAGGCCGCGCTCGGCGGCCTCGGCGAGGTGGGCGGCACGGGAGCCGGCCCCGAACCGGAACCGGTAGCCCGCTCGCGTCGGCAGGCCGGACACGTCGTCCCTCGTGCGCGCGCGCCGTCCGCCCGGGGGCTCGAGGGGGAGTGCCAGCAGGTTGGTGCCCGCGCCGTGGCGGTCGGTGGCGACCACGACGTCGGCGGGCTCGGTGAGCACCGCCGCGACATCCGCGCCGGCCAGCGCCGGCAGGTCGGCGTGCACCACGAGCAGCCGGTCGACGGGCGGGTCCACGGTCCGGACGTGCTCGCGGGCGTGGTCGAGCGCGGCGTTCAGCCCGGGCCGTCCGGGCGGTTCGGGGATCACCGCGGCAGTTCGTCCGCTGCGCGGCAGTCCGGACTGCCGCGCAGCGGACGAACTGCCGCGCAGATCAGGCACGCCGTCCAGCACCTCGTGCACGAACGGCACGTCCGCCGTCACCACGCACAACCCCGCCACGTGCGGGCTCGCGGCGAGCTCCCCCAGCACGTGCCGGGCGAGCGTGACGACGAGCCGCCGTCGGGCCTCCGGGTCGAGCGCCGCCGCCAGGCGCGACTTGCCCGAGGTCCCGTTCCGCAGCGGGACGACGGCGGTGACCGGGCGGGTCCGCGACGGCTCGGACGCGGCCGGCCCCCCGCCGACCGGGCGCTCCGGGCCCGTCACCGCTGCCCGGCGAGCCCGAGCAGCTCGTCCGCGAGCCGCGCCCGCCCGGCGGCGCCGCCCATGATCGTGTCGGTGACGACCACGTCGAACCCCAGCGCGGCGATCGGGTCGGCCAGGGCGGCGTCGGCCGCGTCGATCACCAGCACGTCGACCAGACCGACGTAGAGCCGCGCCACCCCGAGCGCCGACACGTCGTGGCCCAGCGACTCCAGGATCTGGGCCGCCGGTCCCTTGATCGCGCGTCCGCCCACGATCGGGCTCACCGCGACCCGCCGGGCGGTCGAGGCCGCGACGGCCGCGCGCACGCCGGGCACCGCGAGCACCGGCTCCACCGACAGGAACGGGTTCGACGGCGCCACCACCAGCAGGTCGGCCCCGGTGACGGCGTCGAGCACGCCGGGCGCCGGGCGGGCGGCGTCGACACCGGTGAACGACACGTCCAGCACCTCGTCCGCGTGCTGGTGCCGCACGAAGTACTCCTGGAACTCCAGCGTGCCCGACGGCGTGGACACGGCCGTGCGCACGGCGTCGTCGGTGACGGGCAGCAGGCGGGCGCGCACGCCGAGGGAAGCGGCCAGCGACGCGGTCACCGCGCTCAGGGGGACGCCGGCGCGCAGCCGGGCGGTCCGCACCACGTGGGTGGCCAGGTCCTTGTCGCCGAGCGTGAACCACGTGTCCTCGCCCAGCCGGCCGAGCTGGTCCAGCACGGCGTACGACTCGCCCGTCAGCCCCCAGCCCCGGTCCTCGTCGTTGAGCTGCGCGAGGGTGTACATGACGGTGTCCAGGTCGGGGGAGACGTGCAGCCCGTGCCGTTCGGTGTCGTCGCCCACGTTGACCACGCAGGTCAGGCCGCCGCCGCCCGCCGGGGCGCCGCCGTCGGGCAGCGCGAGCGCGAAGCCGTGCGCCAGACGGGCGCCACCGACGCCACCGGCCAGGACCGTCACCGAGGTACTCACACCGTGAGCCTAGACGCGGCATAGTGGACCCATGGCCGTCTTCGCGTTCTCCGTCGCCCCGCTCGGCGCGGGCGAGTCCGTCACCGCCGCCGTCGCCGAGGCGGTCCGCATCGTGCGGGAGTCCGGGCTGCCGAACCGCACCACCTCGATGTTCACCGAGATCGAGGGGGAGTGGGACGAGGTCATGCCCGTGGTCCAGCGCGCCACCGAGGCCGTGGGCACGGGCGGGCACCGGGTCTCCCTGGTCCTCAAGGCGGACATCCGGCCGGGGCGGACGGGCCAGCTCGACGCCAAGGTGCGCCGGGTCGAGGAGGCGCTGGCCGAGGACGAGTCGCAGACCGGGCACGCCTGACCTGACGGAGAATTCCCCCCGGTCGGCTTTCGCCGGTGTGCCGGTTCTGTGACGTGAGAGTGGTCACCCACCTGGGGTGTTGTACGACACTGAGCCCCCCGCCGTAGGCTATGGCGGATCGTGGCCATACGGGCCGCGTGCGGAGCCGGGGAGAGTCAGCGCGATGCCACTGTTCGAGGTCGACGCCAGCAGGCCGCTCCTCGTCCAGTCCGGTCGTTCCGCCGGCGCCGTCGAGCCCGGGCTCGGCACCACGGCGCACCGCGTCGTGGACTCCCACATCGACGGGCTCCTGGGTGAGCAGATCTTCCCGGTGGCGCAGGGCGCCGGTCCGGACGAGCCCCACCTGCTGGCCCTCGACGCCACCGGCTCGCCGGTCGTCGTCGAGCTCGTGGCCGAGCTGGACAAGGCGGCCCTGACCAAGGCCCTGGACCACGCCGGCTGGGCGGGCCGGCTCACCCGTGGGGACCTGGCCGGGCGGTACCACGGCGGCGCGAACGCGTTCCAGCGGGACATCGCCGACTTCTACGACTCGGTCCCGATCACCCGGTCCCAGCCGGGTCGTTCCAGCGCCCGGCTCATCGTCATCTGCCAGGAGGCGGGCGAGGAGATCCTCAACGCCGTCGACTTCCTGCGCCAGCCCACGATGCCCGTCGAGGTCCTCAAGATGGGGGTGATGCACACCCAGGACGGCCGGCGCTTCGTCGACGTCTCGCCGCTGGTGATCCACCCGGCCTCGGGGGCCGCGTCCCCGCAGGTCACCTCGGCCCCGGCCGCCGCCGCGACGCCGTCGTCCACGCCGGCGCCGGCGCCGGAGCGCCCGCGGAGCCCCGGCGAGCAGCCGGAGTCCTTCGCCGAGGGTGTGAAGGTCGGGATGGCCCTGACCGGCAAGAACCCTGCGGTGGTGTCCGTCCCGGCGGAGGGTGCGCCCGCGGCCCGGCCCGTGCCGCGCGGCGCGGGCGACACCGCCGAGCAGCCGCCGGTGGGCCGCACCCGGGCACAGCGACGCGCCGCGGCCGGGCCGCCCAGCCTGGCGGTCCCGTCCGTGCGGTCCGACGGCGGCGGCTCCCGTGCGGGCGCACCGGTGCCGGCCCCGCAGCACCCGCCGGTGGCGCGACCGGCCGAGCGGACGCGGCACGCCCCGGTCCCGCCGCCCCCCGCCGCCGAACGACCGGCGTCGTCGACCGGGAGCGCTGCGGGGTCGGCCCGTCCCGCCGCCGAGCCGCCGCCGGCCCCGCGCCGCCGCTCCCGCGCCGACCGGTTCCGCGCCACGTCCGCGCAGGAGGCGCCACCGATGTCCCCGGGGCTGGCCGCCTTCGCCTCGGCGTCGTCGGCCGAGGACCTCGACCTGGCCGAGCTCGCGCGACGCACCACGTCGGCCGCGAGCACCGACACGCCGGGGCTCGGAGAGGACTTCGCCCAGGTGGCGGCGCCCGCGCTGGGGTCGCGCCGGTCCGCACGGCGTGACCCGGAGCCCTGGGAGCCGCCGGCGCACCTCCACGACGACCCGCTCGGCGAGCGGGGGCGGTCGTCCCTCGGGAGCGACCGGCAGTGGGACACGCCGGGCCGATGGACGAGCGCCTCCGACGACCTGCCGCGCCTCGAGGTGCCGCCGCTCGAGGCGCCGTCGTACACCCCGCCGCCGGAGCGCGGCCTCTACGACGGGCCGGCGTACCCCGTCGACACCGAGGAGGAGGTGGACGGCGATCTCATCGCCCTGGCCAGCATGCTCCCGCAGCCCGCCCGGTTGGAGTGGGTGCGGCCACGGCGCGGGCAGCGGTTCGAGGCGGTGCTGCATCCCGAGGGGTTCATCGAGCTGGCCGACGGCTCCCGGTTCCAGCACCCGGACCGTGCGGCGACCGCGGCCAGCGGCACGCCCACGGACGACGGCTGGAACGTCTGGCGCATCCTGCCGGACGGCATCACGCTGCTTGAGGCGTACCGCTCCCGCTTCTCCTGACCACCCCTTCGTTGTGGGCATGAGAATGACGGCTCGACACCGGTGTCGAGCCGTCATTTTCATGCCCACAACGAAAGGGGTCAGGGCAGGGCGACGATCTTGCCCGTCTGCTCGCCGGCCGCCAGTCGCGCGAGCCCGGTGCCGACGTCGGACAGCGACACCTCGGAGTCCACCACCGGCCGCACGCCGGTGCGGGCGCAGAACCGCAGCAGCGCCGTCAGGTCCTCGCGCGAGCCCATCGTGACGCCCTGGATCCGGATCTCGTGGAAGAAGACCCGCGTCAGCTCGGCGGACGGCGCGTCCCCGCTGGTGGCCCCGCACACCACGATCGTGCCGCCCGGGCGCACCGACCGGACCGAGTGCCCCCACGTCGCCCGGCCGACCGACTCCACGACGGCGTCCACCCGGCCCGGCAGCCGGTCGCCGGGCTCGACGGCGTGGGCCGCGCCGAGCTCGATCGCCCGGTCCCGCTTGGCGGCGTCGCGCGACGTCGCCGTGACCTCCAGGCCTGCGGCCGCGCCGAGCGTGATCGCGGCCGAGGCGACCCCGCCCCCCACGCCCTGCACCAGCACCCGGTCGCCCGGACGCAGCGCGGCCGCGCCGAAGAGCATGCGGTAGGCCGTCAGCCAGGCCGTCGGCAGGCAGGCCGCCTCGGTGAAGGACAGCTCGGCGGGCTTGGGCACGAGGTTGGCCGTCGGCACCGCGACCTGCTCCGCGAGCGTGCCCGGGTACTTCTCGCTCAGCAGCGTACGGCGTTCGTGGGGCCCGACGCCGTGGCCGTCCGCGCCGATCACGCCGTGCAGCACCACCTCGGTGCCGTCCGGTGCCACCCCGGCCGCGTCGGTGCCCAGGATCATCGGGAGCTGTTCGGCGCTCAGGCCCACCCCGCGCAGCGACCACAGGTCGTGGTGGTTGAGCGCGGCGGCGCGGACGTCCACGACCGTCCAGTGCTCGCGTTCCTCGGGCGCCGGGCGGTCGGTGACCTCCAGGCCGTCGAGCGGGGAGTCGGGGGAGAAGCGGGCGACGGTGGCAGCGAGCATGGTCCCAACGTACGGGGTGGCCTGCGCTACGGCTGCTCCGTGCCGACGTCGAACATCCAGGTGATGCCGAACCGGTCGGTGAGCTGACCGTAGTGGTCGCCCCACGGGGCGAGCTCGAACGGCAGCACGTCCGTGGCGCCGTCGGCGAGCTGCTCGACGACGCCGCGCACGTACTCCAGGTCCTCGGGACCGCCGGTCAGGGCCACGGTGACGCCCGCGGTCGGCGCCACGTACGGCATGGACGACGGCGTGTCGGAGGCCATGAGGGTGAGCCCACCGGGCGTGGTGAGCTGGCCGTGCATGACGAGCTCCTGCTCGGCAGGGTCGTTGCTCATGCCGGGCATCGAGCCGAACGTGCTGATGTCGAGCTCACCACCGAGCACGGTCCGGTAGTGCTCCAGGGCCTCGCGGGCCCCGGTCCGGAAGCTGAGGTAGGGGTTGAGCCGGGCCATCGTGACCTCCTGCGCGGGATCCGAGGGCGCCGGTGCCGGCGTCCGGATCCACGGTAGACAGAGGCGCGGGGACCCGCGCGCGCTACCGGGGCGAGAGCCGGTCGGCGTCGGCGAGGAAGTCCCGCAGCATCGGGCCGATCTGGTCGAACTCGAGCAGGAACCCGTCGTGCCCGAAGTCCGACGTGATCATCTGCAGCGCGTCGGCGTGCGGCAGGCCGGCCGCGATCCGTGCGGACTGCGCGGGCGGGAACAGCCGGTCCGAGTCGACCGCCACCACGAGCGCGCGGGCGGTGATCTGCGCCAGCGCCGCCTCCGCGCCGCCGCGGTCCCGGCCGAGGTCGTGGCTCATCATGGTCTCGGTGAGGCGCAGGTAGGAGTTGGCGTCGAACCGTCGTGCCAGCTTGTCCCCGTGGTGGTCGAGGTAGGACTGCACGGCGAACCGGCCGTCGGTCAGCGGGTCCTCCCCGCCCTGGGGCAGCCGGCCGAACCGTTCGTCGAGCTCGACGGCGGTGCGGTACGTGGTGTGCGCGATCTGCCGGGCGATGGCCAGGCCGGCGTGGGGTCCCTCGCCGTCGGGGGCGTCGTAGTAGTCGCCGCCGTTCCAGCGCGGGTCGGCGCGGATCGCGCTGACCTGGGGGTGGGCCCACGCGATCTGGTCGCCGGAGGACTGCACGGTCGTGGCGATCGCGGCGAGGGAGCGCACCTCGATGCCGGCCTCGGGGCCCAGCACGGCCCACTCCAGCACGCGCATCCCGCCCATCGACGCCCCGACGACGCACGCCCACGAGGTGATCCCGAGCAGGCGGGCGAGCTCGATCTCGACGGCGACCTGGTCGCGGGTGGTGATGCGGGGGAACCGGCCGCCCCACGGGTGGCCGTCGGGCGCGGTGGAGGCGGGGCCGGTGGTGCCCTGGCACCCGCCCAGCACGTTGGGCACGACGACGTGGTAGCGGTCGGTGTCGAGAGGGGCGCCCGGTCCGATCATCGGTTCCCACCAGCCCGCCGTGCTCTGCCCGGGTCCGGCCGGGCCGCGCACGTGGGCGTCCCCCGTCAGCGCGTGCAGCACGAGGACGGCGTTCGAGCCGTCCGGCGCGAGCTCGCCGTAGGTCTCGTAGGCGACGCGGACGTCCGGGATGCGGCCGCCGCCCTCGAGGTCGAACGTGCCGACGTCGTGGAACCGACGGTCCGCCACGGGGTCGCCCTCACGCCAGGCACCCGACGCCGGTACCGGGGTGGTCGGTGTCCGGCGCGCGCCGCGGGGCGGCGGTAGCGCGGTGCCGGTCCTCGGGGTGCTGATCGGCGTCGAGGTCATCGTCTCTCCTGGCTGCGGGACTCCTGCGGGTGCGGTCGGTGGGCGCGCACGCGGCGTCTGTGCCGTGCGGAGGGCCGCAGGCAGGCGAAGGTGCGCGGTGGTCAGCTGCGCATTCGACGGGTCATGGATCGACGGTAACCCGGCCGGCGCGTGGCGCACACCGGATCTCATCATGCGGGACCACATTGTGAGACCGTGTCGCGCTGCCGACGGCGGTTCAGCGCGACGCCAGGTACCTCTCGCCCCAGCGGCCGAGCTGGGCGGCGACGGTCGCGAGCTCGCGGCCGGCCTCGGTGAGCTCGTAGGTCACCCGGGGCGGAACCTCGGGGTACACCGTCCGCACGACGATCCCGTCGACCTCCAGCGCGCGCAGCTGCCGGGTCAGCGTCTTGGCCGAGACGGGTCCGACAGCCCGCTGCAGCTCGCCGAAGCGCAAGGGGCCCGGTTCGAGCTTCGACACGGCGGTGAGCTTCCAGTCCCCGCCGGCCACGGCGACGCCCACCTCGATCGGGCACACCTCGACGGCGTGCCGCACCTTGTCGCGCACCGGCTCCTCGCTTTCCTTGCTGTCGCTTGGTGACACAAATGACCGTACTACCGGTCGCGGGATGTTGACCCTACCGTGGCAGCATGCGCACACTCCTCGTCTCCGCCGCTCCCTCGGCCACCTCGCTGACCGCAGACCTCGCGCACACCGCCGAGGTGACGCTCCGGGCCCGGGGCCACGAGGTCGACCTTCTCGACCTCGCCCGGCTCGCCTGGCAGCCCGCCGTCCGGCCCTCCGACTACGGGGTGGACGTCCTGTCCGCACCGGTCGGCACCCACGCCCGCGCGGCCGCGACGTCCGGCGTGCTCGCGCCGGAGGTGCGTCGGCACCAGGACCTGCTCCGGAAGGCGGACGTCGTGGTCCTCGCCTTCCCGTTGTGGTGGGCGGGGATGCCGGCGATCCTCAAGGGCTGGGTCGACCGCGTCTTCACTGAGGGGTTCGCCTACGGGCTGCGCGACGCCCGCGGCAACCCCCGCAAGTACGGCGACGGCGCCTTCGTCGGGAAGCGGGGGCTGGTCGTCACGACCGCGGGGGACCGGCCGGAGGCGTTCGGCCCACGGGGCGTGAACGGCCACATCGAGGACCTGCTGTTCCCGATCAACCACGGAGTCTTCTGGTACACGGGTATCGCACCGCTGGCCCCCCTGACGCTGCTCGGCGTCGACACCCCGGTGTGGCCGGGGATCGAGGACGCCCGGGAGCGCGTGCGCCGCCGGTTCGAGACCCTGGACACCGACGAGCCGCTGCCGTACCGGCGTCTGCTCGAGGACTACGACGCGGACCGGCAGCTGCTCGACGAGCACGCACCGGGCCGCGACGACCTGGCGATCCATCGTCGTGCCCCTGCGGCCTGAGGCCGCGGTCCGGGCCTCAGGGACGCAGCAGCACCTTCGTGGCCCGGCGCTCGTCCATCGCGGCGTACGCCTCGGCGACGTCGGCCAGCGGCATCTCGACGTCGAACACCCTGCCGGGCTCGATGGTGCCCGAGAGCACGTCGTCGAGGAGCTCGGCCATGTGGTCCCGGGCCGGAGCCATCCCGCCGCCCACGGTGATGTTGCGGCCGAAGAGCTGGCGGATCGGCAGCTGCGAACCGCCGTGCGGCACCCCCACGAACCCGACGCGCCCGCCGCCGCGCACCGATCCGAGCGCCTGGGCCATGGACTCCTCGGTGCCGACGCACTCCAGCGCGGCGTCAGCCAGGTCGCCACCCAGGAGCTCGCGCAGCGCGGCCACCCCGTCGTCGCCGCGCTCGGCGACGACGTCGGTCGCGCCGAGCTCGCGGGCCAGGGCGGAGCGGTCCGGGTGGCGCGAGAACGCCACGACCCGGTCGGCACCGAGCCGGCGCGCCGCGATCACGCCGCACAGCCCGACGGCGCCGTCGCCCACGACGGCCACCGTGTCGCCCGGCCCCACGCTCGCCGAGACGGCGGCGTGGTGCCCGGTGGACATGACGTCCGCCAGGGTCAGCAGGTGCGGTACGAGCCCCGCCGCCTCGAGGTCGGCCTCGTCCCGGCCCACCGGCAGCAGGGAGTGCTGCGCCAGCGGGACGCGCACGCGTGAGCTCTGCGCCCCGTCCACCGGGTGGCCGTCGCGGTCGGTGGAGCCGAACCCCGTGACGAGGTCGCACGCCGAGGTGAACCCGGCCCGGCAGGACTGGCACTCCCCGCAACTCAGCGTGAAGGGCGCGACCACGAAGTCCCCGGGCGCGACCGAGGTGACGGCGGACCCGACCTCCTCGACGACCCCGACCAGCTCGTGCCCGATCGGGTGGGCGCGCTTCGTCGGCGTCACGCCCCGGTACGGCCACAGGTCCGACCCGCACACGCAGGAGGCGACCACCCGCAGCACGGCGTCGTGCTCGGTCAGCAGGACGGGGTCGGGGCGCTCCTCGGCGCGGACGTCACGGGCGTCGTGGATCACGGTGGTGAGCATGGACCCACCGTAGGCCGACGACGGCGGGGCCACCCGCCGTCGTCGGCGCCGGGGAGACGACGTCTCGCCCGGGTGGTCTCACCCCTCGAGCGTGGCCTTGGCCGCGGTGAAGCCCAGCTCGAGGTCGGCCAGGAGGTCCTCGACGTCCTCGATGCCGACGGCGAGGCGCACCAGCCCGGGCGTGACGCCGGACTTCGCCTGCTCGGCCGGCGTGAGCTGGCTGTGCGTCGTCGAGGCCGGGTGGATCACCAGGGACCGGACGTCCCCGATGTTCGCCACGTTCGAGTGGAGCCGCAGCGCCGAGACGAACGCCTGCCCCGCGGCCGCCCCGCCGTCGAGCTCGAACGCCAGCACCGCACCCGCACCGCGGGGCGCGTACCGCTGCTGGACGGCGTGCCAGGGGCTGGACTCCAGGCCGGCGTAGTGCACCGTGCGGACGTCGTCGCGGGCCTCCAGCCACTCGGCCACCCGCTGGGCGTTGTCCACGTGCCGCTCGACGCGCAGGGACAGCGTCTCGATGCCCTGGGAGATCTGGAACGCGTTGAACGGGGACAGCGCGGAGCCCAGGTCGCGCAGGAGCTGCACCCGGGCCTTGAGCACGTAGGCCAGGTTGGCCCCGAGGATCCCGTCGACGCCCAGGTCGCGGGCGTAGACGATCCCGTTGTAGGTGGGGTCCGGGGTGTTGAACCCCACGAAGCGCTCCGGGTACCGGGCGTAGTCGAAGTTCCCCGAGTCGACGATCACGCCGGCCACGGACGTGCCGTGCCCGCCCAGGTACTTCGTCGCCGAGTGGACGACGACGTCGGCGCCGTGCTCGATCGGGCGCACCAGGTAGGGGGTGGCCACCGTGTTGTCCACGATCAGCGGGACCCCGGCGGCGTGGGCGGCGTCGGCGACCAGTGCGATGTCGAGGAAGTCGCCCTTCGGGTTGGGGATCGTCTCGGCGAAGAACGCCTTGGTGTTGTCCTGGACCGCCGCGCGCCACGCGTCGGCGTCGTGGGCGTCGTCGACGAACGTGGTGGTGATGCCGAGCCGCGGCAGGGTGTGCTTCAGGAGGTTGTACGTGCCGCCGTAGAGGCTGGAGCTGGCCACGACGTGGTCCCCGGCGTCGGCGACGTTGAGGATCGCGAACGTCTCGGCGGCCTGGCCGGAGGCGACCAGCAGCGCGCCGACGCCACCCTCCAGGTCCGCGATGCGGTTCTCCACGACCTCCTGGGTCGGGTTGTTGATCCGCGTGTAGATGGGGCCGAGCTCGGCCAGAGCGAACCGCTTCGCGGCGGTGTCGGCATCGGGGAACACGTAGGACGTGGTCTGGAAGATCGGCAGGGCGCGAGCGCCCGTGGTGGGGTCGGGCGACTGCCCGGCGTGGATCTGGCGGGTCGAGAAGGACCAGCGGGGCGTGTCGGTCATGGGTCGACCGTACGAGCGGATTCCCGGGATGCGGAAGGGGTGATCCACGCCCTGAGACGCGCGCGGCCCGCACCCCGTCCAGGGTGCGGGCCGTCGACGGCGTCCTGGCTCAGTGGGTGTTGTAGCCCGTGTCCTTGGCGCGCTGGAAGGACCGCTCGATCTCCTGCTGGGCCTCCTCGCGGCCGACCCAGTGCGCACCCTCGACCGACTTGCCGGGTTCCAGATCCTTGTAGACCTCGAAGAAGTGCTGGATCTCCAGGCGGTGGAAGTCCGAGACGTCGTCGATGTCCTGGCGCCACGCGGCGCGCTGGTCGCCCGTGGGCACGCACAGCACCTTGTCGTCACCGCCGGCCTCGTCGCGCATGCGGAACATGCCCAGCGCGCGGCACTTGATGAGGCAGCCGGGGAACGTGGGCTCCTCGAGCAGCACCATCGCGTCCAGCGGGTCGCCGTCCTCGCCGAGGGTGCCCTCGATGAACCCGTAGTCGTCCGGGTACCGCGTCGAGGTGAAGAGCATGCGGTCCAGACGGATGCGACCGGTCTCGTGGTCCACCTCGTACTTGTTCCGCTGACCCTTCGGGATCTCGATGGTGACGTCGAACTCCACTGTTCCTCCACTCGTGGTGCGTAAGCGCACCCCAAGTGTGCCATGCGGGGCGGGTTCGAACCCGGTGCGGCGGTCGGGCCGATCCGGGCGGACGTGCGAGAATACGGCCAGGAGAGCCTGCTTGTGACCAGGTTCACGAGATCGGGGAGGACCGGATGGGGTGGCGGCTCGGTGTCGGCGCCACCGTCACGACGGCGATCGCGCTCTTCGGCGGCTATCTCGTGGCCGACGCGTACGACGTCGTACCCGGCATGGTCACGTTCGCTCCGCCGCACGAGTCCCCGGCACCCTTCCCCACCCCCGTCGGGGCGACGCCCGGGCCCAGCCCCGAGGTCGCCGTCCCCGCCCTCAGCCCGAAGGCTGCGGTACCCGACGCGGCCGCGGTCACGGACCTCGTCGACGAGCTGGCCGCCGACAAGCGTCTCGGCAAGCGCGTCGGCGCGCTGGTCACCGACGCCGACACGGGCGAGGAGCTGGGTGGCGCCGCACCGAACCGCCTCCTGACCCCGGCCTCCACGCAGAAGATCCTCACCGCCGTCGCCGCGTACGCCGGACCGGGCGGCGAGGTCACCCTGCCCACCCGTGCGATGTTGCAGGGCGACTCGCAGGTCGTCCTGGTCGGCGGGGGCGACATGATGCTCGCCGCCGGGGACGGCGACCCGGGCTCGGTCAACGGTCGCGCGGGCCTGGGCGAGCTGGCGGACCAGGTCGTGGCCGAGATCGGCCTCACCACGGACACCGTCTCCCTGGCGCTGGACGACACGTTGTTCACGGGGCCCGACGTCGCGCCGTCGGTCCGCGACGCCGATGTCGCCGACGGGTACGTCGCCCCCGTGGCCGCGCTGGCCGTCGACGTCGCACGCCTCACCGACGACAAGTACGCCCACCGCGAGGCGGACCCGGCGATGGCCGCCGCCCGGGAGTTCGCCGACGCGCTGGAGGACCGCGGCATCGAGGTCTCCGGGAGCATCGTGCGCCAGGAGGCGCCGTCGTCGGCGCGGGAGATCGGGCGGGTGGACTCCGCACCGCTGGGCGAGATCGTCAGTTACCTGCTCGAGGAGTCCGACAACACGCTGACCGAGGTCGTCGGCCGGCTGGTCGCGATCGACGCCGGGCTGCCCGGCTCGGCCGCGGCGGCGATCAGCGAGGTGACGGCCGTCGTCGAGGACCAGGGCGTCGACCTGGCACGCGCGCAGCTCACGGACCTCTCCGGGCTCGGCGTCGGCTCGCTGCTGTCGGCGCGCCAGCTCGTGGGCACCCTGGAGGTCGCCTCCCGCGAACCCGCCCTGCGCGAGGTCCTGACCGGCCTGCCGATCGCCGGGATGGAAGGCACGTTGGCCGATCGCTACCCGCAGGACAACCCGGCCCGCGGCTACGCCGGTGCCAAGACGGGATCCCTGCCGGACACCCGCGGGCTGGCCGGCACCGTCGTCACCGCCGACGACCGACTGCTGCTGTTCACCGTGGTCGCCGACCGCATCCCCGAAGGGCAGTCGTACGGCGCGAACTTCATCTTCGACGACTTCGTCGGGGAGCTCGCGGAGTGCGGCTGCACCGCCGACGGTCCCTGAGGGCGTCTCCCGCCGCCGGCCCCGGACGTCGCCGACCCGCGGGGCCGACGGACGCCGCTACGGTGGTTCCGTGACCACCTCGAGCGCCGACCTCGTCGACTGGCCGACCGCCGCCCAGATCGCCCGCCGCGTGGCCCGGCCCGGGCCGGTGGCTTCGCGCACCGAGCTCGACGACCTCGTGGGAGGGCTGCGCGCCGCCGCCGACGACGCCGTCCCGCACGTCCAGCGGGTCACCCGGATGCGTCCTGCGGGATCCGTGGTGCGCCAGCGGGACGCCACCGGTCGTTTCACGCGCCGGGTCCGGGTCGGCCGCCCCGACCTGGGCGACGTGCGCGTCGTCGACCGCGCCACCTGGGCGCACGCCAACACGCGGTCCATGTCCGCCCTCGTGGACCCCGTGCTGGCCGGGCTCGACCCGCCGGCGCGGCCGGCCGAGTCGGCCGCCGCCCGGCTCGCGGGCGCCGCGGAGATCGGCGGGCTGCTCGCGCTGCTGTCCGGCAAGGTCCTCGGCCAGTTCGACCCGTACGGACCCGGGCGGCCGGTCCTGCTCCTGGTCGCCCCCAACGTGCTCGCCGCCGAGCGTGCGCTGCGGCTCGACCCCCGCGACTTCCGGCTGTGGGTCTGCCTGCACGAGCAGACCCACGCGATGCAGTTCGCGGCGGCGCCGTGGCTGGCCGACCACCTCGCCGGCCGGCTGTCCGCCCTGCTCGGCGCCGTCACCAGCACCTCGCTCGGCATGGCCCGCGCCCCCCTGCGGGAGAAGGTGGCGCTGGTGGGCCGCACGCTCCTCGACGCCGTCCGGGGCGACCTCACCACCCCGCTCGACCAGGTCGTCGGGCCCGAGCAGAAGCGGGAGCTCGCCGAGATCACCGCGGTGATGGCCCTGCTGGAAGGGCACGCCGACGTCATGATGGACGCCGTCGGCCGCCGCGTGGTGCCGTCCGTGCGCACGATCCGGGCACGGTTCGAGGCGCGACGCGACGGCGAGGGCGCCCCGCGGGCGGACGTCGTGCTGCGGCGTCTGCTCGGCATGGACGCCAAGCTCGCGCAGTACCGGGACGGCGCGGCGTTCGTGCGTGCCGTCGAGGGGGAGGTCGGGCGCGACGGACTGAACGCCGTGTGGGCCGCACCGGAGAACCTGCCCACCGCCCGGGAGATCGCCGACGCCAGAGCCTGGGTCCGCCGGGTCCACGGCTGACCGGGTGCCGGACCGTGACCCCGCCACCGGGCGGGGCCGCGACAGCAGTCTGAGACGGAGGCGCACGTGGCGCGGATCGACCCGGCGCTGGCCGCCGCCCGGCTGGCGGTCCGCGGCGAGATCGCCGACCTCGGCCCGCAGGACCTGGTGCTCGTCGCGTGCTCCGGCGGACCCGACTCGCTGGCGCTCGCGGCGGCCGTGGCCACGGAGTCGCGGCGGGTCGGCCGTTCCGTGCGCTCCCGCGGACATGCCGTGCGGGCGGGTGCCGTCGTCGTCGACCACGGGATGCAGGCCGGGTCCGACGACGTCGCGGCACGGGCCGCGCGGCAGTGCCGCGACCTGGGCCTCGACCCGGTGCTGGTGCGGTCGGTCGACGTGACGGCGTCGGGCGACGGTCCCGAGGCCGCCGCGCGGACGGCGCGCTACGCGGCGCTGGAGGCCGTGGCGCGGGAGACGGGAGCGCGGGCCGTGCTGCTGGGCCACACCCGGGACGACCAGGCCGAGCAGGTGCTGCTGGGGCTGGCGCGGGGCAGCGGTGCCCGGTCGCTCGCCGGCATGCCGCGACGCCGGGGGCCGTGGCGACGCCCCCTGCTCGGTCTGGGACGGGTGCAGACGGCGGCGGTGTGCGCCGCCGTCGGTCTCGAGCCGTGGCACGACCCCACCAACGAGGCCACCGACGGCCCCGACGGCGGCGCCCCGTCGCCGTTGCGCTCGCAGGTGCGCGGACGGCTGCTGCCCGCGCTGGTGGAGGTGCTGGGCCCGGGGGTCGGCGAGGCGTTGGCGCGCAGCGCCGATCTGCTGCGGGACGACGCGGACCTGCTCGACGCGCTGGCCGCGGAGCTGCTGGAGCGTGCGCGTCGCACCCGTCCGCCCCTCGACGCCCCCGCCGGGGCGGCCGGTGCCGGAGGCTCGGGAGAGGTGCTGCTCGACGTGGAGGTGCTGGGCGCCGCCCCACCCGCGCTGCGCCGTCGTGCCCTGCGCTCCGCGGCGCTGGAGGTCGGGTGCCCGGCGGGGACGACGACGGCGCGTCACGTCGCGGCGCTCGACGCCCTCGTGGTCCGGTGGCGGGGGCAGGGGCAGGTGCACCTGCCGGGTGACGCACGCGCCGGGCGAGCGTGTGGCAGGCTGTCCCTGCGACCGGCCCCGCCCGGCACGCACCCCCTTGCCACGTCTGAGGAGGAGTGACCTCGTGGACCAGTCGGACGTCTCCGGCGACATCGCCCACATCCTGCACACCGAGGCCGAGCTCGGAGGGCGCCTCGACGAGATGGCCGCCCAGATCGACGCGGACTACGCGGGCAAGGACCTGCTGCTGGTCGGTGTCCTCAAGGGCGCCGTGATGGTGATGGCCGACCTCTCGCGCCGCCTGCACCACCGAATCGAGATGGACTGGATGGCGGTCTCGTCCTACGGGTCCGGCACCAAGTCCTCCGGCGTCGTCCGCATCCTCAAGGACCTCGACTCGGACCTGTCCGGCCGCAACGTCCTCATCGCCGAGGACATCATCGACTCCGGCCTCACGCTGTCCTGGCTGGTGCAGAACCTGCGCTCCCGCGGGCCGGAGACGGTGGAGATCGCGACCATGCTGCGCAAGCCGGAGGCTGCCAAGGTGGACGTGGACGTCAAGTACGTCGGCTTCGACATCCCGAACGAGTTCGTCGTCGGCTACGGCCTCGACTACGCCGAGAAGTACCGCAACCTGCCCTTCATCGGGACCCTCGCGCCGCACGTCTACTCGTGACCCGCTGACGCCCTGGGCGAACATCCGTCAGCACCGAGGGAACTTCCCGCGGCACGGTGTAGTTTCGTGTGTCGAACCATCGCCCGACCGAAGGGAAGCGGGGCACCGCCCCGTCACGGATGAACCTCAAGAAGATCTTCAGCGGACCGCTCGTCTGGATCGCGATCGGCCTCGTGCTCGTCGCGCTCGCCTTCTCGGCGTTCTCCGGTGAGCGCATCGAGCGGGTCGAGACCTCGCAGGGGCTGGAGCTCCTGGACGGTGACACGGTCGACCACGCGCTCATCGTCGACGGCGACCAGCGGGTGGAGCTCGAGCTCAGCGAGCCCTACGTCACGGACCCGGACACCGACGACGAGCGGGACTACGGCGAGAAGGTCGACTTCTTCTGGGTCGCGCCCCAGGGTGAGGACGTCGTCGCCGCGGTCGAGTCCGCCGACCTGCCCGACGGCTACGACACCGACGTGCCCCAGCCGTCGTTCCTGGGCTCGATGCTGTCCTTCCTCGTGCCGTTCCTCATCATCCTGGTCATCTTCTGGTTCGTGATGTCCCGGATGCAGGGCGGCAACAGCCGGGTGATGGGCTTCGGCAAGTCCAAGGCCAAGCTGCTCAGCAAGGACATGCCGCAGGTCACGTTCGCCGACGTGGCGGGCGTGGACGAGGCGGTCGAGGAGCTGCACGAGATCAAGGAGTTCCTCGCCGAGCCGGAGAAGTTCCAGGCCGTCGGCGCGAAGATCCCCAAGGGCGTGCTGCTGTACGGCCCGCCCGGCACCGGCAAGACCCTGCTGGCCCGCGCCGTCGCGGGTGAGGCCGGCGTGCCGTTCTACACGATCTCCGGCTCGGACTTCGTGGAGATGTTCGTCGGCGTCGGCGCCTCGCGCGTGCGGGACCTGTTCGAGCAGGCCAAGAACAACGCCCCGGCGATCATCTTCGTCGACGAGATCGACGCCGTCGGACGCCACCGCGGCGCCGGCATGGGCGGCGGTCACGACGAGCGCGAGCAGACGCTCAACCAGATGCTCGTCGAGATGGACGGGTTCGACGTCAAGACGAACGTCATCCTCATCGCCGCGACGAACCGCCCCGACATCCTCGACCCGGCGCTGCTGCGCCCGGGCCGGTTCGACCGCCAGGTGGCCGTCGAGGCGCCCGATCTCAAGGGTCGCGAGCACATCCTCAAGGTGCACGCCCAGGGCAAGCCGATGGTCGAGGAGGTCGACCTGGTCGGCGTCGCACGCCGTACCCCGGGGTTCACGGGTGCCGACCTGGCCAACGTGCTCAACGAGGCGGCGCTGCTGACCGCGCGCTCCGGTGCGCAGCTCATCGACGACCGCGCCCTGGACGAGGCGATCGACCGCGTGATCGCCGGTCCGCAGAAGCGCACCCGCGTGATGAAGATCAAGGAGCAGAAGATCACCGCGTACCACGAGGGCGGCCACGCCCTGGTGGCGGCGGCGATGCGCTACACCGACCCGGTCACCAAGGTGACGATCCTGCCCCGTGGGCGGGCGCTCGGCTACACGATGGTCATGCCCACCGAGGACAAGTACTCCACGACGCGCAACGAGCTCCTGGACCAGCTCGCCTACGCGATGGGGGGCCGCGTCGCCGAGGAGATCGTGTTCCACGACCCCACCACCGGCGCCAGCAACGACATCGAGAAGGCCAGCTCCATCGCCCGCAAGATGGTCATGGAGTACGGCATGAGCGAGCGCGTCGGCGCGATCAAGCTCGGCTCCGCGTCCTCCGAGCCGTTCCTCGGCAAGGACATGGGCCACCAGCGCGACTACTCCGAGGCCGTCGCCGGCACCGTGGACCACGAGGTCCGCCAGCTCGTCGAGGCCGCGCACGACGAGGCGTGGGAGGTGCTCACCGAGCACCGGGACGTCCTGGACCACCTGGTGCTGCGCCTGCTCGAGGCGGAGACGCTCAACCAGGCGGAGCTGGCCGAGATCTTCGCGCCGGTGACCAAGCGCCCCGCGCGCGACGTCTGGCTCTCCAGCGAGGAGCGCACCGTGCACACCCGTGGCCCGGTGATGACCGCCGGGGAGAAGGCCGCCTACTCGACCAACGGCGAGCGCGGCGGGCTGCCGCAGGACGAGGCCGCCGTCGTCGGCAACGTCGAGGCCGAGGAGGCCGCCTCGCACGACGTGTCGACGCGCATCGCCCGCGCGGGCGGCGAGGAGGAGAACGGGACCACGGCGGACGGCGAGGGGGCCTGAGTGTCCGAGCGCTCCCTGCCGCTGACCCCCGTCTCGATCGGCGTCCGGCCGGCGGCCGAGGTGCCGCCCTACGACGCCGAGCGGGCCGAGGCGGCGGTGCGCGAGCTGCTGCTGGCCGTCGGTGAGGACCCGGACCGCGACGGGCTGCGGGACACGCCGGCCCGCGTCGCGCGCGCCTACCGCGAGATGTTCGCCGGCCTGCGCCAGGAGCCGGCCGAGGTGCTGACCACCACCTTCGACATCGGCCACGAGGAGATGGTGCTGGTCAAGGACATCGAGGTGTACTCGACCTGCGAGCACCACCTGGTGCCGTTCCACGGCGTCGCGCACATCGGGTACATCCCCAGCACCGACGGCAGGATCACGGGGCTGTCCAAGCTGGCCCGGCTGGTCGACGTCTTCGCCAAGCGCCCGCAGGTCCAGGAGCGGTTGACCACGCAGGTCGCCGACGCCCTGGTGCAGCTCCTCGACCCCCGCGGCGTCATCGTCGTCGTCGAGTGCGAGCACCTGTGCATGTCGATGCGCGGGGTGCGCAAGCCGGGCGCGCGCACCGTCACCTCCGCGGTGCGGGGCGGCATGCAGCACGTCGCCACCCGGGCCGAGGCGATGAGCCTGATCCTGGGGCGGTAGCCGATGTCTGCTCGCGACGCCGCCGTCGCCGGTCTCCCGGAGCTCACCGCCGTCGGCCGCTGCCTGGTCATGGGCGTGGTGAACGTCACGCCGGACTCGTTCTCCGACGGGGGCGAGTGGTTCGCCCCCGACGCCGGGGTGCAGCACGGGCTCGACCTCCTGGCCGAGGGTGCGGACATCCTGGACGTGGGCGGCGAGTCGACCCGGCCGGGGTCGGCCCGCGTGGACGAGGCCGAGGAGCTGCGTCGCGTGGTCCCCGTCGTCGGCCGGCTCGCTGCCGCGGGCGCCGTGGTCTCGGTCGACACCACCCGGGCGGCCGTCGCCGACCAGGCCGTGGCCGCCGGGGCGCGGATCGTCAACGACGTCTCCGGGGGCCTGGCCGACCCGGACATGGCCGGCGTCGTCGCGCGGACCGGCGTCGCGTACGTCGCGATGCACTGGCGCGGCCACGCGGACGTCATGGACGACCTCGAGCGCTACGACGACGTCGTGGCGGACGTGCGCGACGAGCTCGCCGGGCGGCTCGCCGCCCTGGCCGACGCCGGGGTCGCCCCCGAGCAGGTCGTCCTCGACCCGGGGCTGGGGTTCGCCAAGGCGGGGTCGCTGAACTGGCCCCTGCTGGCCCACCTGGACGCCCTGCACGCCCTCGGCCGCCCGCTGCTCGTCGGCGCCTCCCGCAAACGCTTCCTCGGTCACCTCCTCGCCGGCACCGGCGCGACCCGAGGACCGGACGTGCGGGAGCCAGCACCTCCGCTCGCGCGGGACGACGCCACCGCCGCGGTCTCCGCCCTGGCCGCACACGCCGGTGCGTGGTGCGTGCGCGTGCACGCCGCGCGTGCGAGCGTTGACGCCGTGCGCGTGGCATCCGCCTGGGACGCCGCCCGCACCCCGCAGGACCCGAGAGAACCGGGGCGCGACGCCGTCGTGCCGCCGGACACCGAGACGGAGGCCACCCCGTGACGTATGCCGATGCCGTACCCGGCCCGGACGGGCGTGCGCTCGACCAGATCCGCCTGTCGGGGGTGACCGCCACGGGCTTTCACGGGGTGCTCCCGCAGGAGCGCGCCGAGGGGCAGACCTTCCGCGCGGACGTCGTGCTGCACCTGGACACGCAGGCAGCCGCCGCCTCCGACGACCTCACGGCGACGGTGAGCTACGCCGAGATCGCCGACGACGTGCACGCGGTGCTCGCGGGTCCTCCCGCCGACCTCGTGGAGAGGGTCGCCGAACGTATCGCCGCCGTGGTGCTGGAGCGCCCGGCGGTGCAGGCCGTCGACGTGCGGGTGCACAAGCCGCAGGCGCCGATCGGGGTCCCGTTCGACGACGTCGAGGTCGTCGTGCGCCGCGACCGCGAGCGGATGCCGGTCGTGCCCGCCGTCCCCGCGGCGACCGGACCCGTCGCGGCCGCCGTGCCGCCGCCCCCGGCGCCGGACGAGGCCGCCGCCGCCCCCGCGACGCCGTCGGCCGCGGCCGTCGAGCCCACCCCGTCGGCACCGAGCGACCCGACGGCGCAGGTCGCCGAGGCGTACGCGGGTGCCGCGGACGATGACGCGCCCGGGGCGCCCGAGGCTGCGGCCGACCCGCTGGACGTGTCGCCGCAGCACCCCGTGGACGCCGTCCTGGCGCTGGGTGCCAACATCGGCGACCCGCAGGGCACGTTGCGCGCCGCGGTCACCGACATCGACCGGATCCCCGGCCTGCAGGTCATGGAGGTCTCGCCGCTCGCGCGGACCGCCGCGGTGGGGCCCGACCAGCCGGACTACCTCAACGCCGTGCTGCTGGTGCGCACCACGCTGCCGCCCCGAGACCTGCTCGGAGCCTGCCAGGAGGTCGAGCTGCTGCACGGGCGTGTCCGGGAGGAGCGGTGGGGACCCCGCACGCTGGACGTCGACCTCGTCCAGTACGGCGACCTGGTCGCCTCCTCCGACGATCTCGACCTGCCCCACCCCCGGGCGGGGGAGCGCGCGTTCGTGCTGGTGCCGTGGGCCGAGGTCGACCCGGGTGCCGTGCTCGTCGGTCTCGGCGGCGGTCCGGTCGGGCAGCTCGCGGCGACGGCCCCGGACCGCTCGGGCATCCGCTGGCTCGCGCTGGACTGGCTGACCGAGCCCGCCACGACGGGTGCCGTGCCGGCCCAGGCGGAGGCACCGCCGTCGGCGCCCGTGCCCGAGGCCCCGGCGGCGCCCCAGCAGCCGCCCGCGCCGCAGCAGCCACTCGCGCCGCAGCAGGTACCGTCCGCGCCCGACGCCGCGGCACCGGCGCCGCCGTCGGTCCCGCCGACGGGCGGCGAGCCCCCCGCCCCCGCCGCGCCGCCCTCGATCCCGGTTCCGCAGCAGGATCCGGCCCGCCCCGAGGGCACGGCCGGGCACGTTCCTCAGGCTGCGCCGACGTACCAGCCGGAGCAGACGGCGTTCGCCGAGCCCGAGGTACCGGCCTACCGTCCGGAGCAGACGGCATACTCGTCGCCGCCGGAGGCGAGTGCGTACCAGCCGGAGCAGACGGCGTTCGCCGAGCCCGAGGCGCCTGCTTACCGTCCGGAGCAGACGGCGTACTCGTCGCCGCCGGAGGCGGGCGCGTATCAGCCGGAGCAGACGGCGTTCCCCGAGCCCGAGGCACCGGCCTCGGGGGCCGTCCCGGCGTCCGCCCAGGAACGCCAGGAGCCGCCGCCCTACGTCCCGGAGGCACGGCAACCCGCCACCGCCGCGACACCGCCGCTCGCGCAGCGCCCGTCGGTCGCACCCGAGCCGCCGGCGTGGGCCGAGCCGATGATCCCCTCGGCCTACGCCGCGCCACCGTCCTCCGCCGAGCACGCGACCGTGCCCGCGCCGCACCCGCACCCGCCGATCCCGCCCGCGCCGGACGCCGAGCCGCCGGGCCGCCCCTGACGTGCGACGGACCCGGGTCCGTACCCTGGCGGTCCTGGCGGTGGCCGTCGCCGCCCTCGGGTTCGTGCTCCTGCGCCTGCTCGAGAGCCGGGGCGTGTTCGTCCCCGGCGGCGCCTGGGTCGAGGTCGTGGCGCTCGCCCTGCTCGCCGCGCTCGTCCTCCGGGCCGGCTGGGGGGTGCGGAGCTATCTGCGCGGTGACAAGCCGGGCCTGGACCCGTTGCGTGCCGCCCGCACGTTCGCGATGGCCAAGGCCGCGGCCTACACCGGTGCGCTGCTGACCGGGCGGTACGTCGCGCACGTGCTGGTCGTGCTGCCGCAGCTCGACGTCGAGGCGCGACGGGACCAGGCGATCACCTCGGGAGTGGCGGCGCTGGCCGCGATCGGGCTGACCGTCGTGGGCCTCGTGGTCGAGAAGTTCTGCGAGATCCCGCCGCCCGAGGACGAGCCGGACTCGACCGAGGCCGTCGCCCCCTGACGGGTCCGGCCCGGTGGGCCCGCGCCCCGGTATTGGTGGAAGGATGGGCCCATGACCGCAGATCAGCCCGCCCCCGCCCCCGGTGGCCCGTTCGACCCGAGCGGGGTCGTCTGGTCGCCGGTATCGACCCGGCTGACGACGGCGCGGGTCGTCGTCCTGTGCTGCTGGCTGGGTGTGCCCCTCGTGGTGTGCGCCCTGCTGGCCGTGCTGCTCACGCCGTGGGTCTGGATCGGTGCGGGCGTGCTCGCCGCGGCGCTGGCGTGGGCGCTGCTGCTCGTGCCGCGCCAGGTGCGTGCCATGGGTTACGCCGAGCGCGACGACGACCTGCTCGTGCGCCGCGGCATCCTGTTCCGTGAGCTCGTCGTCGTGCCGTACGGCCGCATGCAGTTCGTGGACGTCACCGCCGGTCCGCTGGACCGGCGTCTCGACATCGCCAAGGTCCAGCTCCACACGGCGTCGGCCGGCACCGACGCGACCATCCCGGGGCTGCCACCGCAGGAGGCGGAGCGGCTGCGTGACCGTCTCACCGCGCGAGGCGAGGCGAGGTTGGCGGGTCTGTGAGCGAGCACTCCTCCCCGGGGACCCCGACGTCGGGCGGACCGGTGCCGGACGCGTCGGTCGCGCCCTCTCCCGGTCCGGAGCCGCAGTGGCGGCGGGTCCATCCCGTCACGCCGCTCGTGCGCGCCTGGGCGGCACTGGTCGCCCTGCTGTTCATCCTCGGCAACCAGGCCCTGGACGCCCTCGACTCGATCGACGAGGTGGCCGGTCAGGTGGTGCGTCTCTGGTGGGTCGCGGCGCTCGGGCTGCTGCTGTTCCTCGCCGCGGTCGTCGGGTTCGCCTGGCTGGCCTGGCGCATGACGACGTACGCGGTGGACGACTCCGCGGCGCACCTGCGCAAGGGCATCCTCTTCCGCCAGCAGCGTCACGCCCGGCTCGACCGGCTGCAGGCGGTGGACGTGCGCCAGCCGCTCGTGGCACGGCTCTTCGGGCTGGCCGAGCTGACCCTCGAGGTCGCCGGCGGCGCGGACTCGGCCGTCAAGATCGGCTTCCTGCGTCTGTCGGACGCCGAGCAGCTGCGCGCGGAGATCCTCGCGCGGGCCGCGGGGGTCAAGGCTCGCCGCGCCCGGGAGGTCGACGGGCCGGCGACGGGTGCCGGCGCCGGGAGCGCGGCCGACGTCGCCCGTGCCGACGTTCCCGCGGCTGCCGGCCCCGGTGGGGTGGCCGGTGCCGCGGCGCCCGACGTCCCCGCGGCGCCCGACGTGGCCGAGCGTGCCCGACCGACGTCGGGGCCGGGCGCCGGCCCCGACGGCGGGACGGTGGCTCCCGCCGTCGAGGCGCCGGAGAACGCGGTCTACGACGTCCCGCCCGGTCGCCTGGTGGTCTCCCTGCTGCTCCTGCCGGGACTGTGGGTCGTGGTGCTCGCGGTCGTCGCGCTCGGCGTCGTGGTGGCCACGACGCGCAGCTTCGGCCTCCTGGCCTCCGTCCTGCCGGGCCTGTTCGGCGTGGGCGCGTACCTGTTCGGCCGGTTCGCGGGGGAGTTCGGGTTCCGCGCCGCCATCTCACCGGACGGGATCCGCCTGCGTCACGGCCTCCTCGAGACCCGGGCGCAGACCATCCCGCCGGGGCGCGTGCAGGCCCTGGAGCTCACCCAGGGCTGGTGGTGGCGCCGCCGGGGCTGGTGGCGGGTCAAGGTCAACGTCGCCGGGTACGGCACCCAGGGGCAGAACGAGACGCAGCACGTGCTGCTCCCGGTGGGTCCGCGCGACGAGGCCCTGACGGCCCTGTGGCTCGTGCTGCCGGACCTCGACGCCGCACAGGTGGGTCCCCTGCTGGACGAGGGGCTGACGGGGGACGCGCGATCCGACCGCGCCTACGTCGCCAGCCCGCGCCGGGCCCGGCTGTTCGACCCGATCGGGTGGCGGCGCAACGGTTTCTGCGTGGCCGACCGGGTGCTGCTGCTGCGCGGGGGACGGCTGGTCCGCCGGCTGGTCGTGGTGCCGCACGAGCGCACGCAGTCGCTCGGCCTGGAGCAGGGGCCCTGGCAGCGACGCCGCGGCCTGGCCTCGTTCGCCGTGCACAGCACCCCCGGCCCGGTCTCCCCGAGCGTGCAGCACCTGGATGCCGACGACGCGGCGCGCCTGCTCGCCGAGCAGTCGGTGCGGGCCCGGGCCGCGCGCTCCCACCAGCCGCCCGAGCGTTGGATGGAGCAGGTCGCCTCGCTCCCGGCCGTGGCTGACGCGGTGCCGTTCACCGGGCCGGCTCCCGTGCCGCCGACGGCCCCGCCGGTCCAGGACCGGCCGGAGCAGGACGCATGACCGCCGTGCCGTCGTCGGGCGCCGCGGTGCCCGGCGACCCGTCCACCCGTCCCGGCCGGCTGGGCGTGGGGGTGGTCGGCGCGGGCCGCGTCGGGGCCGTGCTGGGCAGCGCCCTGCGGGCCGCCGGGCACGCCGTCGTGGGAGCCAGCGGCGTCTCGGAGGACTCGCGCGAACGGATCGCCACGCTGCTGCCGGGGGTACCGAACCTGACGATCGACGAGGTCGTGGAGCGCGCCGAGCTCGTGCTGCTGGCGGTGCCCGACGACTCCCTGGCGGAGCTGGTCGCCGGCCTGGCCGAGGTCGGGGCCTGGCAGCCCGGGCAGCTCGTGGTGCACACCTCGGGCCGCTACGGCGCGGACGTCCTGGCCCCGGCGCAGCGTGCCGGGGCCATCCCGCTCGCCGTGCACCCCGCGATGACGTTCACCGGCACGTCCCTGGACCTGTCCCGCCTGGAGGGCTGCACCTTCGCGGTGACGGCCCCGGCCGCCGTGCTGCCCATCGGCCAGGCGCTCGTGGTGGAGGTGGGCGCCGAGCCCGTCGTCGTGGACGAGGCGGCCCGCGGGCTCTACCACGCGGCCCTCGCCCACGGCTCGAACCATCTGGTGGTGCTGGTGGCGCAGGCGGCGCAGGCGCTGGAGGCGGCAGGCGTCGACCGGCCCGGACGGGTGCTCGCCCCGTTGCTGGGCGCGGCCCTCGACGGCGCCACCCGGTCCGCGGACGCCCGGGAGGGCGTCGGACCGGGGGCGATCGCGGCCCTGACCGGACCGGTCTCGCGCGGGGACACCGGCACCGTGAGCACCCACCTGGCGGCGCTCGGCGACCTGGCCGCCCGCACCGGGGCGACCGACGTCCCGGCCACGTACACCGAGCTGGCGCGCGGGGCGACGCGGCGTGCGCTGGCGAGCCACCGGATCGACGACGTCGCGGCCCGCGCGCTCCTCGACGTCCTGGACGACACCGCACAGGAGCACCCGTGACCGAGCACGACCCGACCGCACCCACGTCGACGCGGCCGCCCGTCGTCGTCCGCACCCGCGCCGAGCTGCGCGACGCGATGACCGACTGGACGCTCGGGGGCCCCGCGCCGACCGACCGCCGTGCCGTGGTCATGACCATGGGCGCGCTGCACGCCGGCCACCTGGCGCTGGTGCGCCGGGCGCGCGCCGAGGCGGGTCCCGGCGGGCAGGTCCTGGTGACGATCTTCGTCAACCCGCTGCAGTTCGGGCAGGGAGAGGACCTCGACGCCTATCCGCGCGACCTGGAGGGGGACCTGGCCCGGCTCGCGGACGTCGGCGCGGACGTCGTCTTCGCCCCGGAGCCGGACGTGGTCTACCCGGACGGTGACCCGGTGGTGCGCGTCTCCGCGGGTCGCATCGGCGAGGTGCTCGAGGGCGCCTCCCGCCCCGGCCACCTGGACGGGGTGCTGACCGTGGTGCTCAAGCTGATGCACCTGACCCGACCCGACGTCGCGCTGTTCGGCGCGAAGGACGCCCAGCAGCTCCTGGCCGTGCGACGGATGGTGCGCGACCTCGACCTGGAGGTGGAGGTCCTCGGGGTGCCGACCGAGCGGGACGCCGACGGCCTGGCGCTGTCCTCGCGCAACGCCTACCTGTCGGCGGCGGACCGTGCCTCCGCCCTGGCGCTGTCGTCCGCGCTGCGGGCCGGTGACGCCGCGGCGGCAGCGGGAGACGGCGTATCGGCCGTCCTGGCGGCGGCGTCGGGAATCCTGGACGGGGCTCCGGGCGTTGACCGTGACTACCTGGCGCTCGTCGACCCGGATACCGTGGAGGAGGTGCCCACCGGGCACACCGGCCCCGCCCTGCTGCTCGTCGCGGCACGCGTGGGGACCACCCGACTGATCGACAACCAGGCCGTGGACGTCGCCGCGCCCTCCACCGAGGGCGGAACCGCAGGCCAGGAGGCATCTCGTGACTGACCAGACCGCATCGTCGGCCGCCGCTCCCCGCCCGGCCGGCACCGCTCCCGCGGGGCGCCCGGCGTCGCTGCAGCGCCCGATGATGATCGGCAAGATCCATCGCGCGACCGTCACCCAGGCCGACCTGCACTATGTGGGATCCATCACGGTCGACACCGACCTGCTCGACGCCGCCGACCTGGTGCCGGGGCAGCAGGTCGACGTCGTGGACGTCACCAACGGGGCGCGGCTGACCACGTACGTGATCCCGGGCGAACCGGGTGCCGGGGAGATCAGCATCAACGGGGCCGCGGCCCACCTGGTCAGCCCGGGCGACGTCGTCATCATCATCGCCTACGGGATGATGTCCGACCGTGACGCGCGCACGTTCCTGCCGAACGTCGTCTTCGTCGACCCCGACAACCGCATCGTGGAGCTGGACGACGACCCCGGCCACGCCCCCGACGGCTACGGGCTGTACGACTCGGGCGTGCCGATCGAGCCGTTCCAGTCGGCCGGGCTGGTGCGCACCGCGGCCGGCCGGGCCGCCGCGTCCGGGGACGGGCTCGCGGCGCAGGTCGGCGATGCGCTGCGCGTCCCGGAACCTGCCGAGACCACGGCCCGGTGACGCCGGCCCGGCTGGCACGTTCCCTCGTCGCGCCCGCACCGGGCTGGACGACGCGCGCCGACGCCGTCGTCGTCGGTTCCGGGATCGCCGGGCTCACCGCCGCGCTGGAGCTGCGCACCCGCGTGCCGCACGTGCTGCTGGTGACCAAGGCCGCGCTGTCCTCCGGCTCGACGGTGTGGGCCCAGGGCGGGATCGCCGCGGCGCTGCACCCGGACGACACCCCGGCCGCTCACCTGCACGACACGCTCGTCGCCGGCGGCGGGCTCAGCGACCCGGCCGCCGTCGACGTGCTGGTCACCGAGGGTCCGGACCGGGTCCGTGAGCTCGTCGGGCGGGGTGCCACGTTCGACGTCGGCGCGGACGGCGGCATGGCGCTGACCCGGGAGGGCGGGCACCGGGCGGACCGCATCGCGCACGCCGGTGGCGACGCGACGGGAGCCGAGATCTCCCGCGCGCTCGTGGCGCAGATCGAGGCGGTCCAGGACGACCCGGGCATCGAGGTGATCGAGAACGCGCTGGTCCTCGACGTCCTGACCGGGGCGCCGTCGTCGGACGGGGCACGGCCCGTGGCCGGGGTGACCCTGCACGTGCGCGGCGAGGGTTCGCGCGACGGCGTCGGGGCGGTGCTCGCGCCCGCGGTGGTGCTGGCCACCGGGGGAGTGGGGCAGGTGTTCCGGTCCTCGACGAACCCGCCCGGGGCGACGGCGGACGGCATCGCGGCGGCGCTGCGCGCCGGCGCGGTGCTCGGTGACCTCGAGTTCGTGCAGTTCCACCCCACGGTGCTGTGGCTCGGTGCGGGCGCCCGGGGCCAGCTGCCCCTGATCAGCGAGGCCGTGCGTGGCGAGGGTGCGCTGCTGCTCGACGTCGACGGCTACCGGTTCATGCCCGACGTCCACGAGCTGGCCGAGCTCGCCCCGCGTGACGTCGTGGCGCACGCGATCGTGCGGCAGATGGAGGCCACGTCCGCCGACCACGTGCTGCTGGACGCCCGCGCCCTCGGAGCGGACTTCCTGCGCCGCCGGTTCCCCGGGATCACGGCCCGGCTGCGGGAGCAGGGCATCGACTGGACCGAGGAGCCGGTCCCCGTCGCCCCGGCCCAGCACTACCACTCGGGCGGCGTCGTCACCGATCTGCAGGGACGCACGTCCGTGCCGGGCCTCTACGCCGTCGGCGAGGTCGCCTGCACCGGTGTGCACGGCGCGAACCGGCTGGCCTCCAACTCGCTGCTCGAGGGACTCGTGTTCGCCCACCGGACGGCGCACGACGTCGCCGCCCGCCACGGTTCCGGGTCGTTGCGGTCCGGCCCGGAGCCGGTGGAGCGGCCCGGTGGTGCGGGGCTGGTAGCGGCGGCCGCGCGGTCGCGCGTGCAGCGGGTCACCTCGGACGGCGCGGGCCCGCTGCGCTCGGCGGAGTCCTTGGCCCGTGCCGACGCCGCGCTGGAGCGGGTGAGGACCGAGGCGCACCGCGCCGGGGCCGTCGTCGCGGACCCTCAGGTCGCCGAGTGGGAGACCACCAACGTGCACCAGGTCGCGCGCGCCCTGGTCCGTGCGGCGGCCGTGCGGACGGAGAGCCGCGGCGGGCACTTCCGGGTGGACTTCCCCGAGCGGGACCCGGCGTGGGAACGACGCGTCACCGTGTCGGTGGACGACGACGGGACCCTGCTGGCGAGGTAGGCATTCTCCCCGCCAAGTAGGCGACCGTCCGGCGGGAGGTCAGCGCAGGTCGAGCGCCAGGTCGAGGATCGGTGCGGAGTGCGTGAGTGCACCGACCGAGAGGAAGTCCACCCCGGTGAGCGCCACCTCGCGGGCCCGCGCCAGGGTGAGCGTGCCGGTCGCCTCGAGCTCGACGTGCTCCGGCACGCCGTCGTGGCCCTCGCGGTCCCGCACGGCCCGCACCGTGACGGCGAGCACCGGCGTGGCCATGTTGTCCAGGAGCAGGAAGTCGGCCCCGGCGTCGAGCGCCTCCATCGCCTGGTCGGTGGTGTCCGCCTCGACCTGGACGAGGACGTCGGGGAACGCTGTGCGGACGGCCTCGATCGCCCCGCGGACCGACCCGGCCGCGACCACGTGGTTGTCCTTGACCATGGCGACGTCGTACAGGCCCATCCGCTTGTTGGTCCCGCCGCCGGCGCGGACCGCGTACTTCTCGAGCGCCCGGAGCCCCGGCGTGGTCTTGCGGGTGTCCAGGACCTGCGCCCCCGTGCCGTCGAGCTCACGCGTGAACGCGGCCGCCGCCGTCGCGACGCCGGAGGCACGCGAGGCGAGGTTCAGCAGCGTGCGCTCGGCCACCAGCAGCACCTGGGTGCGTCCGGTGAGGGTCGCCAGCACCTGTCCGGGCACGACGGCGTCCCCGTCGACGGCGTGGAAGATCACCTCGGGCGCGGGCAGGCCCAGCCGCTCGGCCGTGAGCCGCAGGGTCGGCTCGACGACGACGAGCCCGGCCACGGTCCCGGCGGCACGAGCCACGAGCGCGGCGCTGCGGGCGTCCGACGGCGGCACCGTCGCCTGGGTGGTGACGTCACGGCCCGGCGCCGGCCCGAGGTCCTCGTCGAGGGCGACCGCCACGAGGGAAGTGATCCAGGCCGCGTCGAGTCCGGGGTGCACCGCGGACGGGGACGCGTGGACGGGGACGGGGAGGGGGCTCGCGGGCGTGCTCACGCCCGTCACCGTACCCGTCCGCCCGGCCCTGCACTGAGGACGCTGTGGGTGCACGACGCGCCGCCGGACGGATTCGTCCGGCGGCGCGTCGTGCACCCACAGCGTGGCCGGGTTCGCGGCGCCTCTAGAATCAAGGGGTGACCTCCCCCGAGAACACCGACTCCGCCGTGCCCGACGACCTGCCCGAGCAGCTGCGCGTCCGTCGTGAGAAGCGTGACCGCATCATCGCCGAGGGGGGTGAGGCCTACCCCGTCGGTCTGCCGATCACCAGCACGATCGCGCAGGTCCGCGAGGGGTACGCGCACCTGGAGGCGGGCGAGGAGACCGACGACGTCGTGGGTGTCGCCGGACGGGTCGTGTTCCTGCGCAACACCGGCAAGCTGTGCTTCGTCGCGCTGCAGGACGGCGAGGGCCGCCGGTTGCAGGCGATGCTCAGCCAGAAGGCCGTCGGCACGGAGTCGCTGACGGCGTTCAAGGGTGACGTCGATCTCGGTGACCACGTGTTCGTGCACGGGCGGGTCGGGGCGTCCCGCCGCGGCGAGCTGAGCGTCTTCGCCGACTCGTGGCAGATGGCCGCCAAGGCCCTGCGTCCCCTGCCGGTGCTGCACAAGGAGCTCTCGGAGGAGGCGCGCGTCCGGCAGCGCTACGTCGACCTCATCGCCCGCCCGGCCGCTCGCGACATGGTCCGGGTGCGTGCCGGCGTCGTGCGTTCCCTGCGGGAGAACTTCCACCGCAGGGACTACCTCGAGGTCGAGACGCCGATGCTCCAGACGGTCGCCTCGGGCGCCTCGGCGCGGCCTTTCGCCACGCACATGAATGCGTACGACCTGGAGCTCTTCCTGCGGATCGCGCCGGAGCTCTTCCTCAAGAAGGCCGTCGTGGGCGGCGTGGAACGCGTCTTCGAGATCAACCGGAACTTCCGCAACGAAGGCGCGGACTCGTCGCACTCCCCGGAGTTTGCGATGGTCGAGGCGTACGAGTCCTATGGCGACTACGACACGATGGCCGAGCTGACCAAGAATCTTGTGCAGACCGCAGCCCTGGATGTGCTCGGCACCACGACCGTGACGCTTGCCGACGGTGAGGAGTACGAGCTCGGCGGCGAATGGGCTGATATCACGATGTACGGCTCGCTCTCCGGTGCGCTGGGTGAGGAGATCACCCCGCAGACTTCTGTCGAGCACCTCCTGGCGCTCGCGGAGAAGGCCGAGATCTCCGTGGACCCGAAGAAGGCCAACCACGGAAAGCTCGTCGAAGAGCTCTGGGAGCACCACGTGGGGAACGGCCTGTACGCGCCGACCTTCGTGCGTGACTTCCCTGTCGAGACCTCACCGCTCACACGGGACCACCGTTCGGTGGCGGGGCAGGTCGAGAAGTGGGACCTCTACGTGCGCGGCTTCGAGCTCGCGACGGCCTACTCCGAGCTGGTGGACCCCGTGATCCAGCGGCAGCGGTTCGAGGCCCAGGCGCGGCTGGCCGCGGCCGGCGACGACGAGGCGATGGCGCTGGACGAGGACTTCCTCACGGCGATGGAGTTCGCGATGCCTCCGGCCGGCGGCATGGGGATGGGCATCGACCGCCTCCTCATGGCGCTCACCGGCTCCGGAATCCGGGAGACCATTCTTTTTCCGCTCGTCAAGCCGTCTTCTGCAGGGGTGTGAGCATGGGCACGTTCTGGGCCGTGATCGCCGGTCTGATCCCGTCGATCGGCGTCGGTCTGCTGTTCTGGCTGGCGATGCGAAAGATCGTCCGCGCGGACCGCAACGAGAGGGCCGCCATCGAGCGCCACGACGCCGAGGCGCAGGACGACCTCGCAAATAGCGCCTCGGATTGACGCCGGCAAGAATGTTCTCCCGGGCATGGTGAGTTGACATTTCTTTGTCGAACGGGGCATCCTTCCAGCGTCAGGATATAGAGATTCGCGCGAAGGGTGGCATCGTGGTCCAGAAGACCAAAGTAGTGCTGATCGACGACATCGACGGTTCCGACGGCGACGAGACGGTCTCGTTCGGGCTGGACGGCGTCTCCTACGAGATCGACCTCACCTCGGCGCACGCCTCCGAGCTGCGGGAGTCCCTCGCCACCTGGATCGGTCACGGACGCAAGTCGGCGGCGCGGGTCCCGGCCCGCACCAGCGGCGCCCGGCGGGGCCGGACCGACCGTGAGCAGCTGCAGAAGATCCGGGAGTGGGCCCGGGACAACGGTCACAAGGTCAACGACCGCGGCCGCATCCCGACCCGTGTGCTGGAGGCCTTCGAGGCCGCGCACTGAGCGAGCACCAGATCAGCCTGCGCCCCGGTCGGATCAGCCTCGACCGGGGCGCGGTGCTGTCCGGCCCCGGCCGGGTGCCGTCGCCGCGGCCGCCTACGCTGGAGCCATGACCTCGGAGCGCACCTCGCTGTCCCTGTGGATCGGCACGTACCCGGCCGCCGGCTCGTCGCCGGGCGGCGGGGAGGGCGTCTGGCGGGTCGACGTCGACCCGCTCACCGGAGCGCTGTCCGCCCCGGTGCTCGCCGCCGAGGTCGCTGCGCCGTCGTTCCTCGCCGCGCACCCCACGGCGCCGGTGCTCTACGCCGTCACCGAGACGTCGCCGGGCGGCCTCACCGCGCTGACGGTCTCCGCCGACGGGTCGCCGGCGCCGTCGTCGTCCCTCGCCTCGGGCGGCGACGACCCCTGCCACGTCGTGGCGACCGCACGCACCGTCTGGGTCGCCAACTACGGCGACGGTGTCGCCGCGGCGGTCGCGCTGTCCGACGACGGCGCACCGGAGGCGGAGCACCGCGCCCTGCACGCCGGGTCGGGGTCCGGACCGGTCGGCGACCGGCAGGAGGGCCCGCACGCGCACCAGGTGACGGTCGTCGACGACCAGGTGCTGGTCACCGACCTCGGCGCAG
This sequence comes from Isoptericola aurantiacus, assembly GCF_044769875.1. Taxonomy (NCBI): domain Bacteria; kingdom Bacillati; phylum Actinomycetota; class Actinomycetes; order Micrococcales; family Promicromonosporaceae; genus Isoptericola; species Isoptericola aurantiacus. Next base: position 36,860 of record NZ_JBJBAE010000005.1, on the reverse strand, counting down.
ACGCCGTGCGCCGCTATCCCGCGGACCCCGCGCCGTCGGACGGCGGGGACGTGGCCGCGCGGCTGCCGGCCGGCACGGGACCGCGGCACCTCGTGGTGCTGCCCGGCGGGGCTCTGGTCGTCGCCGGCGAGCTGGACGCCCGGCTGCACGTCCTCGTCCCCTCGGACGGCGGGTGGGAGCACGCCGGCAGCGTGCCGGTCTCCCCCGGGTGCGCCCCCGGGGAGGCCTTCCCCGGCCACGTCACCCTGAGCGCGGACGGACGGCGCGTGCACGTGGGCGTCCGCGGTCCCGACCTCCTCGCGGTGCACGAGGTCTCCGACGGCGAGGCCCCGCGGCTGCAGCACCTCGCCGACGTCCCGCTCGGCGAGGGCGCCTGGCCGCGCCACCACGAGATCGTCGCCGCGTCCGACGGCGCGGAGCTCGCCGTCGTCGCCCTCCAGGGCACGCAGGAGGTCGTCACGGTCCGGGTCGCACGGTCGGGCACCGGTGAGGTCCTGGACCGCGCGTCCTGGGCCACGCCGCCGTCGTGCGTGCTGGTGGCACGGTGACCACGGGACGCCCCGGGCCGCGGGTGGCGATGCTGTCGGTGCACACCTCACCGCTGGACCAGCCGGGCACCGGTGACGCCGGCGGGATGAACGTGTACGTCCTGGAGCTCTCGCGGGCGCTGGCCCGCCGGGGCGCCGAGGTGGAGATCTACACGCGGGCGACGTCCTCGGCCCAGCCGAAGGTGGTGGACGCCGAGCCGGGCGTGCGGGTGGTGCACGTGCCCGCCGGGCCGTTCGAGGGACTGGACAAGAACGACCTGCCGGGCCAGCTCTGCGCCTTCACCGCCGGGGTGCTGCGGGCCGAGGCCCACCGCCCTCCCGGGTGGTACGACGTCGTGCACTCGCACTACTGGTTGTCCGGCGAGGTGGGCTGGCTCGCGGCCGACCGCTGGGACGTCCCGCTGGTCCACACGATGCACACGATGGCGCGGGTCAAGAACGCCGCCCTCGCGCCGGGTGACACCCCCGAGCCTCAGGGGCGCGTCATCGGCGAGGAGCAGGTGGTGGCGGAGGCGGACGCGCTGGTCGCCTCCACCCGTGAGGAGGCCGACGACCTGGTCCGCTGGTGCGCGGCCGACCCCGACCGCGTCCACGTCGTCGCGCCCGGCGTGGACCTGGAGGTCTTCTCGCCCCTGGCGGACGCCCCGGCCGGGACGACGGCGCCGGCGCGTCGTGCGCTGCGCGAGCGGCTGGGGCTGCCCGCCGACACCCCGGTGGTGCTGTTCGCCGGGCGGGTGCAGCTGCTCAAGGGGCCGGACGTGCTGGTGCGTGCGCTCGGCGTGCTGGCGGACCACGCCGCCTCGAGCGGGAACCCGGACGCGCTGCGCGACGGCGGCGGCGCGGCGGTCCCGCGGCTGGTGGTGCTCGGGGGCGCGAGCGGGCGGCCGACGGCGGTGCGCGAGCTGGAGGCCCTGGCCCACCAGGTGGGGGTGGCCGACCACGTGGACGTGCGCCCACCGGTGGCGCCGTCCGAGCTCGCGGACTGGTTCCGGGCCGCCGACGTCGTCGCGGTGCCGTCGCACAGCGAGTCCTTCGGGCTCGTGGCCGCCGAGGCGCAGGCATGCGGCACGCCCGTCGTGGCCGCGGCGGTGGGCGGGCTGCGCACCGTCGTGGTCGACGACGTCTCCGGGGTCCTGGTGGACGACCACAGCCCGTGGACGTGGGCGGCCGAGCTCGGGGCCCTGCTGGGCGACGACGAGCGGCGGGCACGGCTCGCGGCCGGGGCACGGCGGGCGAGCGAACGGTTCTCCTGGGACCGGGCCGCGGTGGCGATGCTCGACGTCTACGCCCACGCGGCGAAGCTGCGCCCGTCCCGGCGGTCGGCGCCGTAGGTCGTGACGAGGCGGCTCCGGTGCACCGTCGGGAATGCCGCCGTCGGGCACCGACGTTGCCCTGGGCATGCCGATCACCGGAGAGTACGTCCCCAGCCCGTCCGACCGCGCCGCGAACCAGGTGGAGCAGTACGAGTCCTCCGGAGGGACGGAGGGCACCACCATGGCCGGCAAGCCCGTCGTGATCCTCACGACCCTGGGCGCCCGGAGCGGCAAGGTGCGCAAGATCCCGCTGATGCGGGTCGAGCACGACGGCGCGTACGCCGTCGTGGCCTCCATGGGCGGCGCGCCGACGCATCCCGTCTGGTACCACAACATCGTCGCGCACCCGCAGGTCGAGCTGCAGGACGGCACCGAGAAGCACGACTACGTCGCGCGCGAGGTGACCGGCGACGAGAAGGCCGACTGGTGGGAGCGGTCCGTCGCCGCGTGGCCCGACTACGCCGAGTACCAGAAGAAGACGGACCGGGAGATCCCGGTCTTCGTCCTCGAGCGCGCCTGACGACGCGAGGGGCCGGGCCGCGTGAACGTCACACGTCCGGCATCCGGCCCCTCGTGCATCCGGCGGTCCCGGCAGGGCAGGATGGACCCATGACCTACACCCTCGTGCTGCTCCGCCACGGCGAGAGCGAGTGGAACGCGAAGAACCTCTTCACCGGCTGGGTCGACGTCCCGCTGTCCGAGAAGGGCACCGAGGAGGCCAAGCGCGGTGGCGCCCTCCTGACCGAGGCCGGCGTGTCGCCCGACGTCCTGCACACGTCGCTGCTGCGGCGCGCCATCACGACGGCGAACCTCGCCCTCGACGCGGCCGACCTGCACTGGATCCCCGTCAAGCGCAGCTGGCGCCTCAACGAGCGTCACTACGGCGACCTGCAGGGCAAGGACAAGAAGCAGGTCCGCGACCAGTACGGCGAGGAGCAGTTCATGCTCTGGCGCCGTTCCTACGACGTGCCGCCGCCGGAGATCGAGCTCGGCTCGGAGTACTCGCAGGACGCCGACCCGCGGTACGCCGGCGAGCCGATCCCGCGTTCCGAGGCGCTCAAGCAGGTGCTCGACCGGGCGCTGCCGTACTGGGAGTCGGAGATCGTCCCGGACCTGAAGGCGGGCAAGACCGTCCTCGTGGCCGCGCACGGCAACTCCCTGCGCGCGCTCGTCAAGCACCTCGACGGCGTCGACGACGAGACCATCGCCGGGCTCAACATCCCCACCGGCATCCCGCTCGTCTACGAGCTGGACGAGGAGACGCTGAAGCCCACCAACCCGGGCGGCACCTACCTCGACCCGGAGGCCGCGAAGGACGCCATCGCGGCCGTGGCCAACCAGGGCAAGTAGCTCCCGCCGCTCCGGCCGGACAGCGCGACGGCCCCGCACCCTCAGGGTGCGGGGCCGTCGTCGCGTCCGGCCGTCGCTCAGGCGTCGGCGGCAGCGCGGTCCGAGGCGAAGTCGCCGGTCACGAGGAACGTGATGCGGCGGGCGACGGCCACGCCGTGGTCGCCGAACCGCTCGTAGTACCGCCCGAGCAGGGTGACGTCGACCGTCTCCTGTGCGGTGCCCGGCCAGTCGGGCGACAGCGTCGCGGCGAACGTGGCCTGGTGCAGGTGGTCGAGCTCGTCGTCGCCCTGCTCGATCTCCTCGGCCAGCGCCACGTCACGGGTCGCGAGCAGCTCCGTGGTCCGGCGGGCCACCAGGGCCGCGGCCTCGTTCATCGTCAGGAACGTCTCCCGTGCCGGCTCGGGGACGGCCAGGGACGGGTAGCGGCCCCGGGCGACCTCGGCCACGTGCCGGGCCAGGTCACCCATCCGCTCCAGCGAGGCGCTGATGCGCAGGGCGCTGATGACGATCCGCAGGTCGGTGGCCACCGGAGCCTGCTGCGCCAGCACGTGGACGCAGCGCTCGTCCAGCTCGTTCTCGAGCCGGTCGATCTCGTGGTCGGAGGCGATGACGTCCTGGGCGAGCTGGTGCTCGCCGTCGAGCAGGGCCGTGCCGGCCCGGGTGATGGCGGACTCGACCAGCCGGCTCATCTCGACCAGCCCGTCGCCGATCTGCTGGAGCTCGGCCTCGAAGATCTCTCGCATGGTTGTCCTCTCGAATTCTGGTGCCGGTCAAGGTTCGCAGGGGGGCCGGACCACCAGGTGAACGGCACGGTGTGGCCAGGTGAACACTGGGCGACACGTCAGGAAGCAGGAGCCACCGTGGCACGGCGGGGACCCCGGGGCGACCTAGGCTGAGGGTGTGGAAGGAATCATCCCGGGAGTCACGGCCGTCGTCGCCGGTGTCCTCGGCGTCGTCGTGGGTGTCGTCGCGACCCTCGCCTTCCGCTTCTCCGACCGTGCCCAGCATGACACGTCCGAGGCGGGCGCGTCCGAGCTCGACGAAGGCCTCGTGCGCGTCCTGTCGGTGCTGCGGTCCGCCGCCGTCGTCCTCGACGAGGAGGACGAGGTGGTGCGCGCCTCGCCGCCCGCGTACGCCCTCGGCGTCGTCCGCAACGACGCCCTGGTGCACCCCGCGATCACCGAGCTGGTGCGGGACGTGCGCCGCGACGGCGTCATCCGGGAGAAGGAGCTCGAGGTCCCGCGCGGGCCCGTCGGCTCCGGCACCGTGCTGCTGCAGGTGCGCGTCGCCGCCCTCGGCATGGACAAGCTGCTGGTCCTCGCCGAGGACCGCACCGAGGCGCGGCGCGTGGAGGCGATCCGCCGCGACTTCGTGGTGAACGTGTCCCACGAGCTCAAGACCCCCGTCGGAGCGTTGGCGCTGCTGGCGGAGACCGTGCAGGACGCCGCGGACGACCCGGTCGCGGTGCGGCGGTTCGCCGAGCGGATGCAGTCCGAGGCGACCCGGCTGTCCGCCCTCGTGCACGAGATCATCGAGCTCTCCCGCCTGCAGGTCGCCGGCGCCCTCCAGGAGATCCACCCCATCGGCGTGCGGGAGGTCGTCGAGGAGGCCGTGGACCGGGCCCGGACGACGGCCCAGGGCAAGAACATCACCATCACCGTGGGCGGCTCGCTGGACAGCGTCGTCTTCGGCGACCACAACCTGCTCGTGACGGCGGTGCGCAACCTGCTGGACAACGCCGTCTCCTACTCGGGGGAGAACACCCGCGTCGGCGTCGGCGTGCACGAGCGCGGCGGCCTGGTCGAGCTCGACGTCGTCGACCAGGGGATCGGGATCTCCACGGAGGAGCAGCAACGGGTCTTCGAGCGGTTCTACCGCGTCGACCCGGCACGCTCCCGGGACACCGGCGGCACGGGCCTGGGCCTGAGCATCGTCAAGCACGTCGCGGCCGACCACGGCGGCGACGTGCGCGTGTGGTCGGAGCCCGGCAAGGGATCGACCTTCACCCTGCGTATCCCCGCGGCCGACCTGCCCGACGGCGGGACGGTCCGGGAGGCGACGGCGGACAGCGCCGACGACTCCGCCCGCGAGGCGGACGAGCACGAACCGGACGCGTCCTGGAGAGCAGGACGCGCCGGCGGTCACGGACCCGGCAACGGTCCCACGAACGAGGAGGTAGGCGCGTGACGCGCATCCTGGTGGTCGAGGACGAGGAGTCGTACCGCGACCCTCTGACGTATCAGCTCACGCGCGAGGGCTACGACGTGGTGGCGGCGTCGAACGGCAACGACGCCCTCGCGCAGTACGACGACGGCGGCGCCGACCTCGTGCTGCTCGACCTCATGCTCCCCGGTCTGAGCGGCACCGAGGTCTGCCGCGAGCTGCGTCAACGCGGCGACGTCCCCATCATCATGCTCACGGCCAAGGACTCCGAGATCGACAAGGTCGTGGGCCTCGAGCTGGGCGCCGACGACTACGTCACCAAGCCGTACTCCTTCCGCGAGCTCCTGGCACGCATGCGTGCCGTGATGCGCCGGCGCGGGACCGCCGGCGGCGAGAACGGCTCCAACGGCCACGAGGACGACGGCGAGTCCGTCCTCGAGGTCGGCCCCGTCCGGATGGACGTCGAGCGCCACACGGTGGCCGTCGGCGACGCACCGGTCTCCTTGCCGCTCAAGGAGTTCGACCTGCTGGAGCTGCTGCTGCGCAACGCGGGCCGCGTGCTCACCCGGGGGCAGCTCATCGACCGGGTCTGGGGTGCGGACTACGTGGGGGACACCAAGACCCTCGACGTCCACGTCAAGCGCATCCGGTCCAAGATCGAACCGGACCCCGGCTCGCCGACCCTGCTGCTGACGGTGCGGGGTCTGGGCTACAAGCTCGCCGACGACGAGTCCTAGGCGCGACGACGGCGCCGGGAGCGGGCTGCCGGCGTCGCCCGGGTCACCTGCTCGCTTCTCGCCGCTGGCTGTTCATCCGTCGTTCACCTGCTCCTGGCAAGCGGTCCACCTGCGGTCCCTAGCGTTCCCATCGAACGCCGGCACCCGCCGGTGCCACCAACGTGTGAACAGGATGGAACGACTCGTGAACCTCAGCCGATTCACCCGTGCCGGATCTGCCGTCGCTGTCGGCCTGCTCGCCCTCAGCCTCACCGCGTGCGGTTCGGACCCCGAGCCTGCCGGCTCCACGGGCGACGAGAGCACGGAGGCGTCGGACTCCGGCGACATGGAGGGCGGCCTGTCCGGCACGCTCTCCGGCGGCGGCGCCTCGTCGCAGGAGGCGGCCCAGAACGCCTGGCGCGCCGGGTTCCAGACGGCGAACCCTGACGCGACCGTCAACTACGACCCGGTGGGTTCCGGCGGTGGCCGGACCGGTTTCGGTGACGGCTCCTACGCCTTCGCCGGCTCGGACGCCGCGCTCGAGGACGAGGAGCTGGCCGCCGCCGAGGAGCAGTGCGGCGCGGACGGCGTCATCGAGTTCCCCGGCTACGTCAGCCCGGTCGCGATCGCCTTCAACCTCGAGGGCGTCGACACGCTGAACATGTCCCCGGAGACCATCGCCAACGTGTTCCTCGGTGAGATCACCACGTGGGACGACGAGGCGATCGCCGCGGACAACCCCGACGCCGAGCTCCCCGACACGGCCATCACGGTGGTGCACCGCTCCGACGAGTCGGGCACGACCGAGAACTTCGAGGACTACCTCTACGCGGTCGCCCCCGACATCTGGACCGAGGAGCCGTCCGGCGTCTGGCCCGTCGACGGCCAGGAGTCGGCCCAGGGCACCTCCGGCGTGGTGAGCGCCGCGCAGGCCGGTGACGGCACCATCACCTACGCCGACGCCTCCCAGATCGCCGACCTCGGCACCGTCGCGGTGGGCGTGGGCGGCGACTTCGTCGAGTACTCGTCCGAGGCCGCCGCCGAGGTCGTGGCCCAGTCGCCGCGCACCGAGGGCACCTCGGAGCACATCTACACGATCGAGCTGCAGCGCGACATCGAGGGCACCTACCCGATCGTCCTCGTGTCCTACATGCTGGCCTGCACCACCTACTCGGACGAGGCCACCGCCGAGCTGGTCAAGGGCTACATGACCTACGTCGCGAGCGAGGAGGGCCAGCAGGCCGCCTCGGACGCCGCCGGGTCCGCCCCGCTGTCCGACACGATCCGCGACGCGGTCGTGCCGGGCATCGAGTCGATCTCCGCGGGCTGATCGACCACTAGCAGGTGACGTCGGCCGGTGGCCGGGCGCCCCACCCACGCAGGGTGCGGCACCCGGCCGCCGGTACCGCCGTCGGACCGGCTGACCGGAGTCGAGACAGTGCCCAAGCACGAACGAGGGATCAACGTGAGCATCACCGACAGCCCGCCCCGGGCGAGCTCCCGACCGCGACGCCAGCGGTCCTCCGACCGCGGTTTCAACCGCGTCTTCCGCTGGATCGCCGTGGGCTCAGGTGTCCTGATCCTGGCCGTCCTCGCCGCCGTCGCGCTGTTCCTGCTGTGGCAGGCGTGGCCGGCCCTGACCGCCGGGAGCGACGAGCTCGCCGACGCCGTCCCCCGGTACCCGGAGGACACCTCCTTCATCGCGTACGTCGGACCGCTCGTCTTCGGCACGATCCTGGCCGCCGTGCTGGCCCTGCTCCTGGCCGTGCCGGTCGCGATGGGCGTCGCGCTGTTCATCTCGCACTACGCGCCCCGGCGGCTGGCCCAGCTCCTGGGCTACCTCGTGGACCTCCTGGCGGCCGTGCCGTCGGTGATCTACGGCCTGTGGGGCATCTTCGTGCTCGCCCCCGCCGTGACACCGCTCTGGCTCTGGCTCAACGAGTACTTCGGTTGGTTCCCGCTCTTCGCGGGCGCGGCGTCACCGACGGGTCGCGTCCTGGCCACGGTCGCGATCGTGCTCGCGGTGATGATCCTGCCGATCATCACCGCCGTCTCCCGCGAGGTCTTCCTCCAGACGCCGAAGCTGCACGAGGAGGCGGCGCTCGCCCTCGGGGCGACCCGGTGGGAGCTGGTGCGCACGGCCGTCCTGCCGTTCGGACGCTCGGGAGTCATCTCGGCGGCGATGCTCGGTCTCGGCCGGGCGCTGGGCGAGACGATGGCCGTGCTGATGATCCTGTCGCCCGGGTTCCTGTACTCCCTGCACATCCTCGACAGTGCCCAGCACCAGACCATCGCCGCCTACATCGCCCTGGACTTCCCCGAGGCGAGCGGGCTCGCGGTGAACACGCTGATCGCCACCGGCCTCGTGCTGTTCGTCATCACGCTGGCCGTCAACATGGGCGCGCGCGCGATCGTGGCGCGGCGCAAGGAATTCTCGGGGGCCAACTGATGAGCGCGACGACCGGACACACCCCCACCGCCGAGGGGACCGCCCAGGTCAGGAGCATGCTGGCCGGGGCCCACGCGGGCCGCAAGCGCGTCGACACGACGATGACGGTGCTGATCTGGGGCGCCTTCGTCCTGGCCATGGTGCCGCTCGTGTCGCTGCTGTGGACCGTGACGTCCAACGGCATCGGCCGGATCAGCATGGACTTCCTGACGCTGTCGGCACGGAACATCTTCGGCGGCGACCCGAGCGGCGGCATCTACCACGCCATCATGGGGACGCTGATCATCACGGCGCTCGCGACGGTCATCTCGGTGCCGATCGGGGTCCTCGCCGCGGTCTACCTGGTCGAGTACGGGCGCGGGGCGCTGGCGAGATCGGTGACGTTCTTCGTCGACGTGATGACGGGCATCCCGTCCATCGTCGCCGGTCTGTTCGCGGTCGCGTTGTTCACGCTCATCCTCGGTCCGGCGGCACGCTTCGGCCTGATCGGCGCCGTCGCCCTGTCGGTGCTGATGATCCCCGTGGTCGTGCGGTCCTGCGAGGAGATGCTCAAGCTCGTGCCTAACGAGCTCCGCGAGGCCTCGTACGCCCTGGGCGTGCCCAAGTGGCTGACGGTCGTCAAGGTCGTCCTGCGCACCTCCGTGGCCGGCCTGACCACGGGTGTCCTGCTCGCCGTCGCCCGCGTGATCGGCGAGACGGCCCCGTTGCTCGTGGCCGTCGGTGTGACCGACTCGATCAACACGAACCCGGTCGACGGCCGCATGATGACTCTGCCGGTGTACGCCTACCGGCAGTACAGCCAGGGGCTGGCGACGTGCCCCGGCGGCGAGTCCGCCACCTGCGTCCCCGACATCGCGATCCAGAACGCGTGGGGCGCGGCGCTCGTGCTCATCGTGCTGGTCCTGCTGCTCAACATCATCGGCCGGCTGGTGAACCGCTGGTTCGCCCCGAAGCTGCGCTGACGCGCAGAACCACCTCTGCACCCGCAGCTCTCAACGAAGGAAACCACGATGGCTCAGCGCATCGACGTGAAGGACCTGAACATCTACTACGGCGACTTCCTCGCCGTCCAGGACGTCACCATGACGATCGAGCCCAAGTCGGTGACAGCCCTCATCGGGCCGTCCGGCTGTGGCAAGTCGACGTTCCTGCGCACCCTCAACCGCATGCACGAGGTGATCCCCGGCGCTCGCGTCGAGGGCAAGGTCGAGATGGAGGGCGTCGACCTGTACGGCCCGGGCGTCGATCCCGTGGCCGTGCGTCGCAACGTCGGGATGGTGTTCCAGCGGCCGAACCCGTTCCCGACGATGTCCATCCGGGACAACGTGCTGGCCGGGGTGAAGCTCAACAACAAGCGCATCTCGAAGTCCGACGCCGACGACCTGGTCGAGTCCTCGCTGCACGGGGCGAACCTGTGGAACGAGGTCAAGGACCGGCTCGAACGGCCGGGATCCGGGCTGTCCGGCGGTCAGCAGCAGCGCCTGTGCATCGCCCGCGCGATCGCCGTCAAGCCGCAGGTCCTGCTCATGGACGAGCCCTGCTCGGCCCTGGACCCGATCTCGACGATCGCGATCGAGGACCTCATCGGCGAGCTCAAGAACGACTACACGATCGTCATCGTCACGCACAACATGCAGCAGGCCGCCCGCGTGAGCGACCGGACCGGGTTCTTCAACATCGCCGGCACCGGCAAGCCGGGCAGGCTCATCGAGATGGACGACACGGCGACGATCTTCTCCTCGCCGGCCGAGAAGTCCACCGAGGACTACGTCTCCGGCCGCTTCGGCTGATCGGTCCGCCCCTCGGGGGACGTCCGGCCCGGCCGAGGGCCGGACCGCGCGACACAGCACCAAGGCCCCCTCCCGCCGGCCGGCGGGAGGGGGCCTTGGTGCTTCCTCGGCGCGAGGTGGCCTCCCTCGGCGCGAGGGCCGGCCTCAGGAGGCTCAGGGCAGGTAGTCGGCGTACTCCGGCAGGGTGCCGTCGAAGACCGGCAGGTAGAAGTTCTCGGCGGCGCCGGAGGCCTCGAGCGTGGCCTCGATGTTGCCGCCCGGAGCGGTGGTGACCGGGTCGAGGAGCGTCTCCTCGCCGTCGGTGCCGAGGTACACGGTGCCCTGGGCGGGCACGGTCACGGCGACGGGCGCGGCCCCCGAGGCGGTGAGCACGAACTCGACCTCCTCGTCGGTCTCGTTCGCCAGCGCGCCCAGCAGGTTGCCCTCGGCGCCCTCCTCGGCGGCGACGACCATCAGGTTGAGGCCACGCACGGCGACGTCGTCGAACTCGACCAGCGTGCCGTCGGACGGCGCGTACGCGCCCTGGGTCGTCACGGGCGCGCAGGCGCCGAGCAGCAGCGCGCTGACGGCGAGCCCGGCGGCGACGAGGGTGGGACGTGCGGGACGGGCGGTGCGAGCCACGTGCTCTCCTTCGGCTGGAGCTGTGCGTGCCGACGGCAGGGTCCGAGCACGCGATGTGTCACTGATGTGGAGGGCGCAGCGCGCCCCCGCCCATCCTAGTGGGGGCGGGAGGCGTCTTCCTATCCTCCGGTCCGCTATGCCTCTGACCTGCGACGACGCGGTCCCGACAGCGGGAGTGACGGCGGTCGGGGCGGGGGAGAGCGGATCGCACCGTGATAGACTCGTCCACTGGGAAAGGGGACATCTACAGATGACGTTCACAGTAGGCGAGACGGTTGTCTACCCGCACCACGGGGCCGCGCTGATCGAAGAGGTCAAGACGCGCAAGATCCGTGGCGAAGAGAAGATGTACCTCAAGCTCAAGGTCGCTCAGGGTGATCTGACGATCGAGGTCCCGGCAGAGAACGTGGACCTCGTCGGCGTGCGCGACGTCGTCGACCAGGCGGGGCTCGACCGCGTGTTCGACGTGCTCCGCGCGCCCTACACGGAGGAGCCCACCAACTGGTCCCGCCGGTACAAGGCCAACCTCGAGAAGCTGGCCTCCGGCGACGTGATCAAGGTCGGCGAGGTCGTCCGCGACCTCTCGCGCCGCGACGCGGACCGAGGTCTCAGCGCGGGTGAGAAGCGCATGCTCGCCAAGGCCCGCCAGATCCTCGAGTCCGAGGTCGCCCTGGCCGAGGGTGTCGACGAGGAGAAGGCCGGCGCCATCATCGACGAGGTGCTCGCCTCCTGACGACGCTCGCGATCCTCACCGCTGCCGGTTCCGGCACGCGGCTCGGCCGCGACGTCCCCAAGGCGCTGGTCGAGCTGGGCGGCGTCCCGATGGTCGCCCTCGCAGCCCGGGGCCTGGCCGATTCCGGCGTCGTCGACGCGCTCGTCGTCACGTCCCCCGCGGGCCGGTCCGCCGAGATCCGCACCGCGGTCGGCTCGCTCGAGGTGGACGTCCGCGTGGTGGACGGCGGTGGCACCCGGCAGGCCTCCGTCGCCGCGGGTCTCGGACTCGCCGGACCGGACGTCGACGTCGTCCTCGTGCACGACGCCGCCCGGCCCCTGACGTCTCCGGAGACGGTCCGGCGCGTCGTGGCCGCCGTGCGGGACGGCCACCGCGCCGTCGTCCCCGGCCTGCCTGTCACGGACACGATCAAGCGCGTGGTGCCCGACGACGGCGCGCCTTCCGGGGCGCACGGCCGGCCCGGCCCGGTGGCCGAGCGGGTCGTGGACACCCCGGACCGCACGGTGCTGCGGGCCGTGCAGACCCCGCAGGGGTTCGATCGCGAGCTGCTCGTGCGGGCGCACACCGAGGGGGCGTCCCGGGCCGCCGCGGAGCACCTGGCCGCCACCGACGACGCAGCCCTGGTCGAGGCGCTGGACGAGCCGGTGCACGTCGTCGTGGGTGACCCCGAGGCCCTGAAGATCACGACCGAGCGCGACCTGGCGCTGGCGATCCTGCTGCTGGAGGACCGATGACCAGCCTGCCCCGTACCGGCGTCGGCGTGGACGTGCACGCGTTCGCCCCCGAGGGGGCGGACCGGGAGCTGTGGCTCGCCGGTCTGCGCTGGCCGGGGGAGCGGGGCCTGGCAGGTCACTCCGACGCGGACGTCGCGGCGCACGCCGCCGCCGACGCGCTGTTCTCCGCGGCGGGGATCGGCGGGCTGGGCACCCACTTCGGCACGAGCGAGCCCGAGTGGGCGGGGGCGAGCGGTGCGACGCTGCTCGCCGAGGCCGCGCGCCGGGTGCGTGCGGCCGGCTTCGAGATCGGGAACGTCGCGGTGCAGGTGATCGGCAACCGGCCCAAGATCGAGCCTCGCCGGGCCGAGGCCGAGGCGGCGCTGTCCGAGGCGGCCGGCGCGCCGGTGTCGCTGAGCGCGACGACCACCGACGGCCTCGGCCTCACGGGTCGCGGCGAGGGCGTCGCCGCGATCGCCACCGCTCTGGTCGCCCCCCGCTGACCGTTGTGGGTATGAAATCGACGGCCGTGCAACCGTGCGCGGCCGTCAATTTCATACCCACAACGAGATCGGGTCAGTGGGGGCCGAGCACCCGGTCGGTGTAGTCGTTGCGGAACACCCCGTCGGGGTCGACGGCGGCACGCACGCGGGCGACGTCGTCCAGCGGGTAGTGCGCGGCCAGGTCGGCGGCGCTCCGCGTGTGCATCTTGCCCCAGTGCGGACGCCCGCCGGCCGCGACGAAGATCGCCTCGGCGGCCTCGAAGTAGCGCCGGTACGGCATCCGGTGGAACTGGTGCACCGCCACGTACGCCGACTCCCGCCCGCGAGCCGTCGAGAGCCACACGTCGTCCTGCGCCGCGCACCGCACCTCCACGGGGAACGCGACCGGCTCGCCGGAGGCCCGCAACCAGCCGTCCAGCTCGGCGAGGACCTCGCCCAGCACCTCCCGGGGCAGCGCGTACTCCATCTCGACGAACCGCACCCGCCGCTGGGTCACCATCACCCGGTCCGACGGCGCGACGTGCGTCCGCTCGCCCAGCGCGGCCGCGCAGAGCGCGTTGATGCGCGGCACCGTGCGCGGCGCGGCCGCCGCGACCTGCATCGCGGCGCCGAGCACGCCGTTGGCGAGCACCTCCTCGTCCACGAACGTCCGCGCGCCGGCTCCGGCCCGCCGCATCGCGCCGGTCGGGCCCTGCCGGGCGGCGTCGTACGCCGCGGCCTCCTGCGCGGACAGCAGGTCGTGGGTCCAGGTGAGCATCCGGTCCGTGCCGGGGAACCAGTAGGCGTCGACGCGGTGATGCGCGGCGAACAGGGTGTCGAGCGCGCCGACCACCTCGCGCCACGGGCGCACCTGCTCCGTGGAGCGCAGCAGGTAGGCGGGCACCACCTCGAGCGTGACCGCGGCCAGCACCCCGACGGAGCCGAGGCCCAGGCGGGCGACCTCGAACAGCTCGCGGTCCGGGGAGCCTGGCGGGTCGTCGTCGGACACCGAGCGCACCGATCCGTCCGGCAGGACCACCCGCACGCCCCGCACCTGCGTGGCCAACCCACCGAGCGACGCGCCGGTGCCGTGCGTCCCGGTCGAGATCGCCCCCGCCACCGACTGCCGGTCGATGTCACCGAGGTTGCGCATCGCCAGCCCACGGGCCGCCAGCAGACGGTTGAGCTCGCGCAGCCGCGTGCCGGCGGCGACGGTCACCAGCGCCCCGCCGTCCGGCAGGGGGCGCAGGGCCTGGATGCCGCGCAGCCGGTCCAGCGAGAGCAGCAGACCGTCGGTCACGGCCGCGTCGGTGAACGAGTGCCCGGCACCGACGGCCCGCACCCGCAGCCCGTCGGCGGAGGCCCGTGCGACGGCGGCACGCAGGTCGGCCTCGTCGCGGGGTGTCGCGCGGCGGGCCGGGTCGGCGCGGTAGGTGCGGCCCCAGGTGGTGAACGTCACGGCCCGTACTCTGCCACGACTCGCACCCGGTGTACCGTGCCGCCATGACGCTGACCGACCGGCTGACCCGGGCGACGCAGGGCCGGCCCGGTCCGATCGCCGTCGTCGACCTCGACGTCTTCGACGCCAACGCGGCCGACCTGCTGCGCCGTGCGGGCGGGACCCCCGTGCGCGTCGCCGCCAAGTCCGTCCGGGTGCGGTCGCTGGTGGGGCGCGCGCTGGAGGCCGGGTTCGACGGCGTCATGGCCTACTCGCTGGCGGAGGCGCTCTGGCTCGTGAGCACCGGGGTGCGTGACGTCCTCGTCGGTTACCCCACCACCGACACCGACGCCCTGGCCCGGCTCGCCGCGGATGCCGACGCCCGGCGCGCGATCACCGTGATGGTCGACGACGTCGCGCAGCTCGCGATCGTCCGCTCGGCCCTCGCCGCGGCGCCCGGGGGACCGGACGTCTCGGTCTGCCTCGACGTCGACTGCTCCCTGCGGGTCGGGATCGGGCGCGTCCGGGCGCACCTGGGCACGCGGCGCTCGCCGCTGCGCACCCCCGAGCAGGTCGCCGTGCTCGCCGCCCAGGTCGACGGGACGGACGGCACACGGTTGCGCGGCCTGATGTTCTACGAGGCGCAGGTCGCCGGCTTGCCCGACACGAGCCCTGCCGTCCGCATGGTCAAGCGGCTGTCGGTCCCCGACGTCGAGGAGCGCCGTCGCGGCATCCTCGCCGCGGTCCGGACCGCTGTCGGGCGCCAGGTGGAGCTCGTCAACGCCGGGGGCACCGGATCGCTGGAGAGCTCGTCGGCCGGGACCGGGGTGACCGAGGTGACGGCAGGGTCGGGGCTGTTCGTGCCCGGGACGTTCGACGGGTACCGGGCGTTCGCGCCCCGTCCCGCGGCGTTCTTCGGCCTGGACGTGGTGCGCGTCCCGGGGGACGGCTGGGCCACGGCGTTCGGCGGCGGCTACGTGGCTTCCGGTCCCGCCGGCCGGTCGCGGCTGCCCCGCCTCACGACGCCGGGGTGGGCGCTGACGCGCCGCGAGGGGGCGGGCGAGGTGCAGACGCCGATGCACCGGCGCGGGGGGCGGCCCCTGCGGGTGGGGGACCGGGTGTGGTTCCGGCACGCCAAGGCCGGCGAGCTGATGGAGCGGTTCGACACCGTGCTCCTCGTGCGGGGCGACGAGGTCGTCGGGACGGCGCCCACGTACCGGGGCGAGGGGCGCACCTTCGGCTGACACGGGGCACCGGCCGCCCGGCACCCGACCGGTAGGCTGGACCGGTGACCTTGCACCTCTATGACACCGCCACGCGCACGGTGCGCGAGCTCGTCCCCCGGACTCCCGGCAAGGTCGGCATCTACCTGTGCGGCGCCACCGTGCAGTCCGCCCCGCACGTGGGCCACCTGCGCCCCGCCGTCGCGTTCGACGTGCTGCGGCGCTGGCTGGAGCGCAAGGGGCTGGACGTCACCCTCATCCGCAACATCACCGACATCGACGACAAGATCCTGCGCAAGGCCGCGGACGCGGGCGTCGAGTGGTGGGCGCACGCCGCCGTCTACGAGCGCGCCTTCACCGCCGCCTACGACGCGCTCGGCGTGCTGCCGCCCACGTACGAGCCGCGCGCCACCCAGCACGTGCCGCAGATGATCGAGCTCATGCAGCGGCTCGTCGAGCGGGGCCACGCCTACTCCACCGGTCCCGGCAACGTCTGGTTCGACGTCCGCTCGTGGCCGCACTACGGCGACCTGACCACCCAGCGTCTCGAGGACCTCAACCCGGAGGCGTCCGACGACGACGCCGCGGCGCAGAAGCGTGACCCGCACGACTTCGCGCTGTGGAAGGCCGCACGCCCCGGTGAGCCCGAGACCGCCGCCTGGGACACGCCGTTCGGCCGAGGCCGGCCGGGCTGGCACCTGGAGTGCTCGACGATGGCGCACCGCTACCTGGGCGCGGAGTTCGACATCCACGGCGGTGGTCTGGACCTGCGGTTCCCGCACCACGAGAACGAGCAGGCGCAGTCGCGCGCCGCCGGGTACGGGTTCGCGGACCGCTGGATGCACTCCGCGTGGGTGACGCAGCAGGGCGTGAAGATGAGCAAGTCGCTGGGCAACGGTCTGCAGGTGGACGAGCTGCTCGCCAGGGCGCCGGCCCCGGTGGTGCGGTACGCGCTGGCCGCGGTCCAGTACCGCTCGATGCTCGAGTGGGGCCCGGACACCCTCGCCGAGGCCGGAGCCACCTGGGACCGCCTCAGCGGGTTCGTCGCGCGCGCCGCCGACCGGGTCGGCGAGGTCTCCCGCGCCGAGGTCACCGCGGCCGAGCTGCCCGCGGCGTTCGTGGCGGCGATGGACGACGACCTCAACGTGCCCGCCGCGCTGGCCGCGGTGCACGAGACCCTGCGCACGGGGAACTCGGCGCTCGCCGCGAAGGACGACGACGGCGCCCGGGTGGCGCTCGTGGCGCTGCGGGGGATGCTGGACGTGCTCGGGCTCGACCCTGTCGACCCGCACTGGGTCGGTGCGACGGACAGCCGCGCCGCCGACGCTCTCGACGCCGTCGTGCGCGCCGAGCTGGACGCCCGTGCCGCGGCGCGGGCGTCCAAGGACTGGGCCACGAGCGACGCGATCCGGGACCGCCTGGCCGCGGCCGGCGTCGTCGTGCAGGACTCACCGGACGGCGCCCGCTGGACGCTGGCCGACTCGAAGGAGGACTGACCATGGCGGGGAACTCGCAGCGTCCGGGCGCGAAGCGCAAGGGCTCCACGAAGAAGGGCGCCCAGGTCGGCACGGGCGGTCACAGCCGCAAGGCGTTGCAGGGCAAGGGCCCGACGCCGAAGGCCGAGGACCGCACGTACCACCCGGCGCACAAGAAGAAGGTCGCCGCGGAGAAGCGCCAGGCGTCGCAGGACGCCCAGGGCGCCCGCAAGGGGGTCAGCCGCGGCACCCGCAAGGCGACCGGTGGCGCGGAGGTCGTGGCCGGGCGCAACGCGGTGCTGGAGGCGCTGCGCACGCAGGCACCCGTCACCGCGGTGCACCTCGCGGAGCGGATCGACCACGACGACCGCACCCGGGAGATCCTCGAGCTCGCCTCCGTGCGGGGCGCCCGGCTCCTGGAGTCCAGCCGGGGCGCGCTCGACCAGCTCACCGAGGGGGCCGTGCACCAGGGCGTGGCCCTGGAGGTGCCGCCCTACGAGTACGCCTCGGTGGAGGACCTGCTGGATGCCGCCGCCGAGGCCGACGAGCCGCCGCTCATCGTCGCCCTCGACTCCGTCACCGACCCGCGCAACCTCGGTGCGGTGCTCCGGTCCGCGGGAGCCTTCGGAGCGCACGGGGTCCTCATCCCGTCGCGTCGCTCGGCGTCGGTGACGGCGTCGGCGTGGAAGGTCTCGGCGGGTGCGGCCGCACGCGTTCCGGTGGCCAAGGAGACCAACCTGGCCCGCACGCTGACCGAGCTGAAGAAGTCCGGGGTGTTCGTCGTCGGGCTCGACGCCGGCGGGGACAGCACCGTACGGGACCTCGCGTTCGCGACGGACCCGCTGGTGATCGTGGTCGGGTCCGAGGGCAAGGGGCTCTCGCGGCTGGTCCGCGAGACGTGCGACGCGGTCGCGTCCATCCCGATCGCCTCGGCGGTCGAGTCCCTCAACGCCGGGGTGGCCGCCGGGATCACGCTCTACGAGATCGCGCAGGCGCGCGCCGCCCGCTGACGGCCGCCCCGCGGCACCCCCGCCCAGATAGGCAACCCCTGCCGAGGTAGGCAACCCCTGCCGAGGTAGGCAACCTCCGGCCGGGGTAGGCAATCCCCCGCCCAGGTAGGCAACCTCCGGCCGGGGTAGGCCACCTTCTCGCGAGATTCAGGCCTACCTCGGCAGGCCGGGTTGCTCAGGGCTCGGGGTCGGCGGCGGCGTAGTGGAAGTAGTCCGCCTCCGGTCCCTCCTGCGGCTCCTCGCCGGGAGCGATGCCCAGGATCGCCTTCTCGTCGGGGCGGTGCTGCAGCACGTTCTCGACGTAGGACGTGACCGTCTCGGGCATCGGCACGTCGTGACCGGCCTGCTCGGAGATGAACCACCGGTGGTCGAGGATCTCGTGGTAGAGCTGCGCCGGCTCGAGCTTGCGGCGCAGCTCCCGGGGGACCGCCCGGATCGTCGGGTGGAAGACGTTCTGCAGCCAGTCGTGGGCCACGAGCTGCTCGTCGTCCTCCTGGCGCTCCGTGGCGGCCTGGTAGGAGTCGAGGTCGTTGAGCAGACGCCGCGCCTGGTTGTCCTGGACGTCGAGCCCGGTGAGCTTGAGCAGCCGCCGCGAGTGGTGCCCGGCGTCGACCACCTGCGGCCGGATACGCACGGTGGTGCCGTCGATGTCGGTGGTGATGGACAGCTCGCCGACGTCGAAACCCAGCTCGTTGAGCCGTTCGATGCGGGCGGCCACCCGCCACCGCTCCTCGGTGTGGAACGCCTCGACGCCGGTCAGCGCCTCCCACAGCTCGCCGTAGCGGGCCACGAGGGAGTCGCCGATGCCGATCTCGTCGACGTCGGAGTCGAGCAGCTCGCCCGCCGCGAGGTCCATGAGCTCGCCGATGATGTTGGTGCGGGCGAGGTCGACGTCGTACTCGCGCTGCCCGCGCGTGAGCTCGCGGTGCAGGGCGCCGGTCTCGGCGTCGACCAGGTAGGCCGCGAACTGCTCGGCGTCGCGGCGGAACAGGGTGTTGGACAGCGAGACGTCACCCCAGAAGAAGCCCGACAGGTGCAGGCGCACCAGCAGCACCGCCAGCGCGTCGATGAGGCGGTTCGCGGTCTCGTCCCGCAGCGCCTGGCTGAACACCGAGCGGTACGGCAGCGAGAAGGCGAGGTGCTCGGTGACGAGCGCGGCCTCCAGGGGGGTGCCGTCGTCGGCCCGCCGTCCCGTGACGACGCCCAGCGGGCGCACCGAGGGGATCTCGAGCTTGCGCAGCTGCCGCAGCAGCTCGTACTCGCCGAAGGCGATGTTCTCGCTGATCTCCTTGATGGCGAGCACCCGGCCGTCCAGCCGGACGAAGCGCACGACGTGCCGGGAGATGCCGCGCGGCAGCGCGGCGAGCACCTCGGCCGGCCACGAGGCCAGCGGCTGACGCCAGGGCAGGTCCAACAGGGCCGAGTTCGGCGTCGCCGAGGTGATCTGCAGCTGGTCCACGTCACCTCCAGGTGATGCTGCCGGCACGGTGGCGACCGTGCGTCGAGGCAGGTCGACGTCCGCGCCCACCAGGGCAGGAGCGGGCTGGTGCCAGCCTAGACGACGACGGGGCGGGCCCGGCTGCTGCCGGACCCGCCCCGTCGTGCCGACCGGCAGGCTCAGAGGCGAGCACCCGTGGCGGGGGAGAAGACGTGCTCCTGGCCCTGCTTGATCGAGACGTGGATCGTGTCGCCCTTCATCGGGACGTCGCGCGGGTCGATGCGCACGATGACCTGGTCCGAGGAACCGGAGTGCAGGTCGGCGTCGCTGGCCTGCAGCTCGCCGTAGACGAAGGCGTCGGAACCCAGCTCCTCGACGAGGTTCACCTTCACCTGGAGGGCGTCGGGCGAGCCGTCGGTGACGATGTCCATGGCCTCGGGGCGGAACCCGATGGTGACCTTGCCGCCGTCGGCGTCGGTGAGCTGGCTGATGACCTCGCGACGCAGCGGCAGGGTCGCGTGACCCACCACGGCGTTGCCGTCGCGGACGTCGAAGGTGCCGACGTTCATGGCCGGCGAGCCGATGAAGCCCGCGACGAACACGTTCTGCGGGGTGTCGTACATCTCGCGCGGGGTGCCGACCTGCTGCAGCAGACCGTCCTTGAGGACCGCGATGCGGTCACCCATCGTCAGGGCCTCGGTCTGGTCGTGGGTCACGTAGACCGTGGTGACGCCGAGGCGGCGCTGCAGCGACGCGATCTGCGTACGCGTCTGCACACGCAGCTTGGCGTCGAGGTTCGACAGCGGCTCGTCCATGAGGAACACCTGCGGCTGGCGCACGATGGCACGGCCCATGGCGACACGCTGGCGCTGACCACCGGAGAGCGCCTTCGGCTTGCGGTCGAGGTACTCGGTGAGGTCGAGGATCTTCGCGGCCTCCTCGACGCGCTGGCGGATCTCCGCCTTGGGCGTGCCGGCGATCTTCAGCGCGAAGCCCATGTTGTCCGCGACGGACATGTGTGGGTACAGCGCGTAGTTCTGGAAGACCATCGCGATGTCGCGGTCCTTGGGCTGCACGTCGGTGACGTCGCGGTCGCCGATGTAGATGTGCCCACCGTTGACGTCCTCGAGGCCCGCCAGCATGCGCAGCGAGGTGGACTTGCCGCAGCCCGAGGGGCCGACGAGGACGAGGAACTCGCCGTCCTCGACGTGCAGGTTGAGCTGGTCCACCGCCGGGCGCTCCGTGCCCGGGTAGATCCGCGTCGCGTGGTCATAGGTGACCGTAGCCATGATGATTCCCTCCACCGGCAGGTACGTGCCGGACGATCCGTTGTGGTCGGGTGTGCTGCGTTCACGACAGGCGTGTCAGCGGCGACACATTGAGTTGTCCGCGCAGGCCCGGACCGTTCCGGGGCGGCGCGCGGATCGATAGTACATGGACGTGAGGCGGATCACGCCATGCCGCAGGTCACGGTCCGGCAGCGATCGCCTCGCTCAGGGTGTCGAGCACGGCGGCGACGTCGTCGGCCCCCGGCACGCGGTGCGCGGCGAGGGTCTCGCCGTCGCCCACCTTGAGCGTGAGGTCGCCGTCACCGAGCACGGCGAACGCCTTCTCGTCCGTGGTGTCGTCACCCGCGTAGAGCACGCGGGAGACGTCGGACCCGACGTCGTCGGCCACGACGCCGCGCAGCCGTTCCAGCGCCTCCCCCTTGGAGGTCTCCAGGACGGCGATCTCCACCACGTCCTTGCCGTGCATGGCCGTCAGACCCAGCCGGGACGCGGCGGCCTCGGCCGCCTCGACGGCCGCCGCGGTGTCCTCGGGGCCGGCCTGCCGGGTGTGCAGGACGGCGGCACTGGGCTTGTGCTGCACCCAGGCGCCCTCACGGCCGGCCACCGCGGCGGCGAGGGCGTCGTTCAGGGCCGCGAGCGTGCCGCGCTGGGCGATGCTCAGCTCCAGCGGCACCGACTCCAGGCCCTGCGCCGTCGCGTGCCCGGTCTGCGCCCCGTGGCTGCCCACGAGGTAGGACCCGGGCGGCGGATCGGCGCGTGCGGCCAGGTCGTCCAGGTCGCGCCCCGAGACGAACGCCAGGCGGACCCGGGCGGCCCCGCCGCCGTCGGACACCAGGGCCCCCAGCCGGTCGACGGCGGCGCGGGCGCCGGGCGTCATCCGCGCGGCCGTCGGGTCGTCCACGAGCGGCGCGAGCGTGCCGTCGAAGTCGAGCGCCACGAGCAGCGCCGCACCGTCCGGGGTGCCGAAGGCCTCCAGCGCCCCGACCAGCGAGCCGTCGAGCCGGTCAGACATACGAGTCCCGGGCGGGCACCGCGGTCAGGACGCCCAGGAAGGACTGCGACCACTTGGCCACGTCGTCGCCCATGACCTTGCGGCGCAGGTTGCGCATGCGCCGCCGCTTCTCCTTGGGGTCCATGTGGGCCGCGGCCACGATGATGTCCTTCATCCCGTCGATGTCGTGCGGGTTGACCAGCAGCGGGCCCGGTGCGAGCTGGTCGGCGGCCCCGGTGAACTCGCTGAGGACGAGCACGCCGCCCAGGTCCGAGCGTGCGGCGATGTACTCCTTGGCCACCAGGTTCATGCCGTCGCGCAGCGAGGTCACGAGCATGACGTCGGCGGCGAGGTAGAGGGCCGCCATCTCCACCGGCGGGTAGGAGTGGTGCAGGTAGTGGATCGCCGAGTGGCCGATCTCCCCGAACTCACCGTTGACGCGTCCCACGAGGACCTCGACGTGCTCGCGCAGCTCCTGGTACGCGCCCACGTTCTCCCGCGACGGGCTCGCGACCTGGACGAGGGTGGTGGTGGCGGCCTCGATGCGGCCGTCCTGCAGGAGCTCGCCGTACGCCTTGATGCGGTGCCGGATGCCCTTGGTGTAGTCGAGCCGGTCCACACCCAGCATCACGACGTCGGGGTCGCCCAGGTCGGCCCGGATCTCCTTCGCGCGGGCCTGGACCTCCGGCTTGCGCGCCAGCTCGTCGAAGTGCTGGGTGTCGATCGAGATGGGGAACGCCGCCGCGCGGACCCGGCGGCCGGGCGTGGCGTCGTCGGACCCCATGGAGATCACCGAGCCGCGCGTGGGGTGATCGGTGAGCCGGCGCACCGCGCGCACGAAGTTGGAGGCGTCGCCGCCGCGCTGGAACCCGATGAGGTCGGCGCCGAGCAGGCCCTCGACGATCCGCTTGCGCCACGGCAGCTGCTGGAACAGCTCCACCGGCGGGAAGGGGATGTGGTCGAAGAACCCGATCCGCAGGTCGGGGCGGAGCTCGCGCAGCATCTTCGGCACGAGCTGGAGCTGGTAGTCGTGCACCCACACGACCGCGCCGCGGGCGGCCTGCGCCGCCGCCGCCTCGGCGAAGCGCTGGTTGACCCGCTTGTAGGCGTCCCACCACTGCCGGTGGTACGTCGGCGGGGCGATGACGTCGTGGTACAGGGGCCACAGGGTGTCGTTGGCGAACCCCTCGTAGTAACCCTCGATCTCGTCCGCCGAGAGCGTCACCGGCACGAGCAGCATGCCGTCGGCCTCGAACGGTTCGTGGGCCAGGTCGGGGGCGCCGGACCAGCCCACCCAGGCGCCGTCGGCCTGCTGCATCACCGGCTCGAGCGCCGTGACCAGCCCTCCGGGGGATCGTTGCCAGTCCAGGTTGCCCTCGTCGTCGACGGCGAAGTCCACCGGGAGGCGGTTGGCGACCACGACCAGGTCGTAGCCTGAGGTGCTAGTGCTGCTGGACGTTCCCTGACCGGTCAAAGGTGTTCTCTCCCCAGGTTGGTGGACGCCTTCTGCCCGCTCAGGATAGTCGGGCGCCCCGGGGCCGACCTTACCGAGCGCGTCCCGTCGTCGCCCGGTCGGCCCCGCCGCGCGGGGGGCGACGGGTTCCGCCGGGTGCGGTCGCGCGGCGGCCGGGGCGCGTGCCGCCGGGCGCGGCGCTACGGTGTGGGCCATGGGTGCAGGTGACGACGCACGGGTGCTGACGGCGAAGATCCCGGCTGCCGACGGCGGGGGCGACGGCGCCCCGGGCGGCGCCGGTGCGGGCGCCGCGGACGGTGCCCTGGCGCCGGGGACCGACATCGGCGGGTACACGATCGTCTCGGTGCTGGGCCGCGGCGCGATGGGCGCCGTCTACGAGGCGCGCGACGGCGGCGGGCAGCGGGTCGCCCTGAAGCTCCTGCACGCGCACGTCGACGCGAACCCCGCCGGCCGGCAGCGCCTGCGCCGGGAGGTCGCCGCCCTGCAGCGCCTGCGCCACCCGGCGGTCGCACAGGTGCTCGACGCCGAGTTCGAGGGTCCGCACGCCTTCGTCGTCACCGAGCTCGTGGACGGCCTCACCCTCGAGGAGGAGGTCGACGCCCGCGGCCCGCTGGATCTCGCCGACCTGTTCTCGCTGGCCGACCAGCTGGCCGACGCCCTGGAGTCGGTGCACAGCGCCGGGGTGGTGCACCGCGACCTCAAGCCGTCCAACGTCATGGTCACGGGCCACGGACCGTCCCTCATCGACTTCGGCATCGCGCAGGGCCCGGAGGACGCCCGCACCACGATGACGGGATTCGTCATGGGAACCCCGGGCTACATCGCGCCCGAGCTCCTGGACGGCGGCGACCCCGTCCCCGAGACCGACTGGTGGAGCTGGGCGGCGCTGCTGGCGTTCGCCGCCACCGGCCGGTCGCCGTTCGGGGTGCGGCCCACCGACCTGGTGCTGCGCCGGTCGCGCCAGGGCCGCGCCGACCTGGTCGGGGTGCCCGCCCGCACGGCGACGGCGCTGGCGGGTGCGCTGCACGCCGACCCGGCGCAGCGGTGGGGGCCCACCGACGTCGTGCGCGCCATCCGCCGGGACATGGAGGACGACGACGCGGCGGTCGTCGGCGTCCCCGAGGACCCGCAGGCGACCCAGCGCATCGTGGTGGCCGCCGGGGCCGCGACCGCGGCGGTCGCGGGCGCCGCCGCTGCCGCGGGCCGCGGTGCGACGACGCCGGACGACGTGGTGAGCGCCGACGCCTCGGCCGACGACGACACCGCGCCGCTCGACGCACCCCGGACGGTGGCGACCGTCCCCGCGCCGGACGAGACCGCCGTCGTGCCTCCGTCCGTGCCGGTGGACGAGACCGCCACGATGACGGCCGCCGAGCGGGAGCGCGCCACGGCGCAGGACGGCGCGACCCGGGCGATCCCCGTCGACGCCCGCTACCGCACCTACGAGCAGATCGCCGAGGAGACCCCGGACACCGACCTGGAGCCCGAGGCGCCGCCCGAGCCCTACGTGGCGCCGTCCCACCGACGTCGGTGGGGGACGGTCCTGGCGCTCGGTGTCCCGCTCGTCGTCCTGGCCGCCGTGTACCCGCTCGTCGCCTTCGGGGTGCTCTGCGGCGTGACCGTGCTGTGCCGCATCGTGGGCACCTCCGGCCAGCGCTTCCACGAGCGTCGGGAGCGCCGGGGCGTGCGCCGCTCGGACGGTGCGGTGGCGGCGCTGCTCTTCCCGTACCACGCCGTGGTCGGCGCGCTCGGCATCATCCCGGCGGCCGTCGTCGGCGGCTGCGTGGGACTGCTCGCCGTCATGGGCGGCTACTGGTTGTTCGGCGACGGCAACTGGATCGTGCTGCCGATGGGCGACGTCGAGTCGCGCTCGGTGGGCGGGCGCAACGAGCCCATCGTGTTCGCGGGGGTCCTGGCCGCCGCGATGGTGCTCGCGGTGCTGGCCACATGGTTCGGCCCGGCCGGGCGGACCGCGCGCGACGGCGCCCGGCGCATCCTGAACAACCTGGCCCCGGGGCTGGTGGGCGCGGCCATCGTGGTGGCCATCTGTCTGATCGGGTCCGGGGTGCTGGCCTCGCAGCTGCTCGAGGGTCCCCTCGAGATCGAGTGGTGGCCGATGGACCGGCCACCGTCGATCTTCTGACTCCCAGGTTCTGCCCAGGCTTCGTCGCTACGGTGCGCGCGCAGCGCGCGTGCCGCCGACCCCGGGGCTCCGGTGGCTCGGTGCGCGCGCTGACCGCGGCGGTAGGCTGACCCGCGGATCCCGTCCGCCCCACCGAAGGACCCGCAACCAGATGTCGAACAAGAACAAGGCGCAGCGTCGCGAGGAGGCGCGTGCCGAGGCGCTCGCGCTGCAGCAGAAGCAGGCGTCCCGCGACCGCCGCAACCGGTTCATCGTCTTCGGAGCGCTGGGTGTGGCCATCGCCGCGCTCGTCGTCGTCGCCGGATTCATCCTGATGAACGAGGCCGGCAAGAAGGACGTCGAGGACATCCCGCTGGCCGAGGTCGCCGACGTGCCCGCGGGCGTCACGGACAGCGGCGGCATCCCGGTCGGGTCCGACCTGGTGGCCGGCACCCAGAACGACGGCGCCCCCGTGGTCGACCAGTACGTCGACTACATGTGCCCCGTGTGCGGCCAGTTCGAGGAGCTCAACGCCGCCGACGTCGAGACGATGGCGACCGAGGGTGACGCCACCGTGGTGTTCCACCCCGTGGCGATCCTCGACCGCGTCTCGAGCGGCACCGAGTACTCGACGCGCGCGGCCTCGGCCGCCTACTGGGTCGCCGACCAGGCGCCCGACGCGTTCTTCGACTTCAACGCGGCGATGTTCACCAACCAGCCCGAGGAGAACTCCCCGGGCCTGGACGACGACGAGATCGCGGCCATCGCCCAGGAGGCCGGGGTCCCCGCGGACGTCGCCGACGGGATCGCCGACGGCACCGCCCGCGGCACCTTCGGGCAGTACGCCTACTCGCTGACCAACGAGGCCACCTCGGATCCGGACCTCGTCAACTCCCAGGGCACCTTCGGTACGCCGACCATCCTCGTCGACGGTGAGCGGTTCGAGACGTGGAACGAGCCCGGTGCGCTGCTCACGGCCGTGCAGGGCGGCGACGCCACGGCCGAGCCCTCCGACGAGGCCTCCGACGGCTGACCTCGCCCCACCCCGTTGTGGGTATGAAATCTGCAGCCTCGAGCCCGTCGGGGCTGCAGATTTCATACCCACAACGACTGCCGGGGGTGTCGTGCTCGGTACGATGGTCCCCGCCCGCCGCCTTAGCTCAGCTGGTAGAGCTCCCGTCTTGTAAACGGAAGGTCGTCGGTTCGAACCCGACAGGCGGCTCTCTCGTCAGCGTTCCGACGGCGGCCAGGGCCGGGTGTCCGGCCACTTCGGCGTCAGCCCGTCTCCGGACGACGTCCCCCGCAGCCGGCGCTGCACCCACGGCACCACGTGCACCCGCGCCCACTGGGCGTCCGCCCGCGCCCGGTCACGGAACGGTGGCACCGGGGCGGCCTCGAGGGGCGTGTCGAACTCCGCGTCGTCGGGCTCCTGCCCCAGCGCCTGCAGCGCGGCCTGCGCGATGCGCCGGTGCCCCTCGTCGGTGAGGTGGATGCGGTCGTCCGACCACAGGCGCCAGTCGTGGAGCCCGCGCAGACCCCACGTGTCCAGGACGAACGCCCCGTGGCGCCGGGCGATCGACCAGATGTTCGCGTTGTACACGCCCACCCGGCCCTGGGTGAGGCTGAGGGCGCCCGCGGTGCGGAACCCGGTGGACATCAGCACGTCGGCGCCGGTGGCGCGGATCTCGGCGACGGCCCGCTCGAGGTCGGCGGAGAGCCCGTGCACGTCCGCCTGCGGGCGCAGGATGTCGTTCCCGCCGCCGATCAGCGAGACCAGGTCGGGCTGCATCGCCAGGGCTGCGGGCACCTGCTCGGCGATGATCTGCCGCAGCTTCTTGCCGCGGATCGCCAGGTTGGCGTACTCCAGACCGGCGTCGCCGCGGCGCTCGGCCAGCGCGTCCGCGAGCCGGTCCGCCCAACCGCGCTGCACCGCCGTCGTCTGCGTCCCTGCCGGGGCCCGCGTGCCGTCCGCGTAGGGATACGGGTCCCACAGGCCCTCGGAGAAGGAGTCGCCGATCGCGACGTAGCGGGACCAGCGGGGCTGAGCGGTGGGTGCGGAGTCGGACGTCGTCACGGCTCTCATTGTGCACCCGTTGCTCAGGGCAGCCGCCAGTCCACGGGTGCGGCGCCCTGCTGCTCCAGGAGCGAGCTCACGCGGGAGAACGGCCGCGACCCGAAGAACCCGCGGTACGCGGCCAGGGGGCTGGGGTGCGCCGACTCCACGGTCGGGGTGGCGCCGAGCCACGGCTTCAGCGACGCGGCGTCGCGACCCCACAGGATCGCCACCAGCGGGCCGCCACGGGCCACCAGCGCCTTGATCGCGGCCTCGGTCACCTGCTCCCAGCCCTTGCCGCGGTGCGACGCCGGCTCTCCGGGCCGCACGGTCAGCACCCGGTTGAGCAGCATGACGCCCTGGTCCGCCCAGGGGCTGAGGTCGCCGGACGACGGCGGTGGGGCGCCGACGTCGTCGGCGAGCTCGGTGAAGATGTTCGCCAACGACTTCGGGACCGGACGCACCTGCGGCTGGACCGAGAACGACAGGCCCATCGGGTGGCCCGGGGTGGGGTAGGGGTCCTGACCGACGACGAGGACCCGGACGTCCGCCAGCGGCCGCCGGAACGCGGCGAAGACGTCGCCCGGCGCGGGCAGGTACGTCCTGCCGGCTGCGACCTCCGCGCGCAGGAAGTCGCCCATCGCATGGATCTGCGGCGCGACGTCCCCCAGCGCCTCGGCCCAGTCGGGGGCCATGACCGTGTCCAGTGCCGGGCGCGTCGAGGGATCCACGGCGGCGACGCTAGCGCACTCGCGACGCGCGGCGCAGGGTCCGCCGGACGGCGTCCGAAGTGCCCCATACTGGGCCGCATGAGCGAGATGCTGGTCCAGGAGGTCGACGTCGCGGCGGAGGTCTCGCCGTCGGACGCCGACGGGAGCACGCTGAGCGACCGCGACCGCGAGATCCTCGCCTTCGAGAAGCAGTGGTGGAAGTACGCCGGTTCGAAGGAGCAGGCCGTGCGCGAGCTGTTCGACCTGTCGGCCACGCGGTACTACCAGGTGCTCAACGCGCTGATCGACACGCCCGCCGCGCTGGAGCACGACCCGATGCTGGTCAAGCGCCTGCGGCGGATGCGGTCGACCCGCCAGCGGGCGCGCACGGCTCGCCGGCTCGACGGCGCGCGCTCCTGACCTGCGCTGGAGCGGTTCTGAACAAGGTTTGTATGCCGCGACGCCCTGAACCGCTACCCTTTCGGGCGTGAGCAAGAGCCAGTACCCGTACCCGCCCGACGAGTTCGACGTCCGCGGCCCTGAGGGCGCGCCGGTGGGGGTCCACCGCGAGCCCCGCAGCGGGTGGAGCTCTGCCTGGCCGTTCCTGCTGGTCGCCGTGGTGTTCGCCGGCCTGGCGGTCGGCGTCGTCTCCTACCTCTCCGACGATGGCGGTGACTCCGGGAACCCCCCGACCGCGGCCGAGCAGTCCGCCGAGCCCGAGGCGTCCGCGAGCGAGGAGGCCTCCGACGGCTCCGGCAAGGGCGACGGGGGCGGCGGCGAGTCGGAGGAGCCCACCGACGAGGCGAGCGACGAGCCGTCGGAGGAGCCGAGCGAGTCCGCGACGATGCCGGGCGATCCGGCCGCCGCGGACCTGACGGCGCGGGTCGTGGTGTACAACGACGGCGCCGGGACCGGTCAGGCCGGCGCGGCGTCCGACGTCGTGGCCGGTGCCGGGTTCACGGACGTCGGCGCCGACGACGCGCCGAACGCCCCGGTGTCGCTCGTCGACGTCTACGACGAGACCACGGTCCTGTACGCCGACGGGCGCGCGGACACGGCCTCCGCGGCCGCGGAGGCGCTGGGCGTCGACCCCGCGGACGTGCAGCTGTCCGACGACCTCACGAACAGCCCGACCGACGCCGTCTGGGTGGTGCTCAAGGAGCCCGTCGGCTGATCCGTGTCCGGGACGATGACGACATCCCGGGCACGGGCGCTTCCCTGACGTGACGCACGCCACTAGTCTCCTGCTCATCGCGGGGCGCCGGCCCCGCGCGCCAGGACGACGAGGAGAAGACATGGCCCAGGGCACCGTCAAGTGGTTCAACGCCGAGAAGGGGTACGGCTTCATCACCCCCGAGACGGGCGGGCAGGACCTGTTCGTCCACTTCAGCTCGATCCAGTCCGACGGGTACCGCACCCTGGACGAGGGGCAGTCCGTGGAGTTCGAGGTCGGCCAGGGCCAGAAGGGTCCGC
Source organism: Isoptericola aurantiacus (assembly GCF_044769875.1). NCBI lineage: Bacteria > Bacillati > Actinomycetota > Actinomycetes > Micrococcales > Promicromonosporaceae > Isoptericola > Isoptericola aurantiacus. The sequence continues at coordinate 7,286 of NZ_JBJBAE010000005.1, read as the reverse complement.
AGGCGGAGCAGGTGCGTCCGCTCTGATCGCTCGACCGGGAGGCCGGTGTCCGACGGCGCAACGACGCGTCGCGGACACCGGCCTTCGTCGCGTCCGGGCTGACGTCGTCGTGCGAACCCACCGGCACGTCGATGGCGAGCGGGGGCGGGGTGCGCCGTCGGCGAACGTCTTGCACTCTCGGGGGGAGAGTGCCAATAATGGGTTAGCACTCTCGACCGTCGAGTGACAGTCGCAGGGTGATCCACTCGGTCGTACGGTGAGGCTCTGTCACGCGCGTGATGTGAACGCACGCGGGAGGGTCGTCCGTCGCGGGCACCGGCCGACCACCGACACGCCACAGCGGAGGATCAGTCCCCATGGCCAAGATCATCGCGTTCGACGAGGAAGCTCGTCGGAGCATGGAGCGCGGGCTCAACCAGCTCGCCGACACCGTCAAGGTCACGCTCGGCCCCAAGGGCCGCAACGTCGTCCTCGACAAGAAGTGGGGCGCCCCCACGATCACGAACGACGGTGTCTCCATCGCCAAGGAGATCGAGCTCGAGGACCCGTACGAGAAGATCGGTGCGGAGCTCGTCAAGGAGGTCGCCAAGAAGACGGACGACGTCGCGGGTGACGGCACCACCACCGCCACCGTGCTCGCCCAGGCGCTCGTGCGCGAGGGCCTGCGCGTCGTCGCCGCCGGCGCCAACCCGATCGCCGTCAAGCGCGGCATCGAGAAGGCCGTCGACGCCGTCACCGAGCAGCTGCTCAACGCGTCCGTCGACGTCGAGACCAAGGAGCAGATCGCTGCGACCGCCGGCATCTCCGCCGGTGACCCCGCGATCGGCGAGCTCATCGCCGAGGCGCTCGACAAGGTCGGCAAGGAGGGCGTCGTCACCGTCGAGGAGTCCAACTCCTTCGGTCTCGAGCTCGAGCTGACCGAGGGCATGCGCTTCGACAAGGGCTTCCTCGCGCGCTACTTCGAGACGGACCCGGAGCGCCAGGAGGCCGTCCTCGAGGACCCGTACGTCCTGATCGTCGAGTCGAAGATCTCGAACGTCAAGGACCTGCTGCCCCTGCTCGACCAGGTGATGAAGGCGAACCGCTCGCTGCTCATCATCGCCGAGGACGTCGAGGGCGAGGCCCTGGCCACCCTGGTGCTGAACAAGATCCGCGGCACCTTCAAGTCCGTCGCCGTCAAGGCCCCGGGCTTCGGCGACCGCCGCAAGGCCATGCTGCAGGACATCGCGATCCTGACCGGTGGCCAGGTCATCACCGAGACCGTCGGCCTCAAGCTGGAGAACGCCACGCTCGAGGAGCTCGGCCAGGCGCGCAAGGTCGTCGTCACCAAGGACGAGACCACGATCGTCGAGGGCTCCGGCGAGGCCGACCTTATCGAGGGTCGCGTCCAGCAGATCCGCTCCGAGATCGAGAAGTCGGACTCCGACTACGACCGCGAGAAGCTGCAGGAGCGCCTCGCCAAGCTGGCCGGCGGCGTGGCCGTCATCAAGGCCGGTGCGGCCACCGAGGTGGAGCTCAAGGAGCGCAAGCACCGCATCGAGGACGCCGTGCGCAACGCGAAGGCGGCCGTCGAGGAGGGCATCGTCGCCGGTGGTGGCGTGGCCCTCATCCAGGCCGGCGCCGCGGCGTTCGCCAAGCTCGAGCTCGAGGGTGACGAGGCGACCGGTTCGCAGATCGTCAACGCCGCGATCTCGGCCCCGCTGAAGCAGATCGCGATCAACGCCGGCCTCGAGGGCGGCGTCGTGGCGGAGAAGGTCCGCAACCTCACCCCGGGTCACGGCCTCAACGCCGCGACCGGCGAGTACGAGGACCTGCTGGCCGCCGGCGTCAACGACCCGGTCAAGGTCACGCGTTCCGCGCTGCAGAACGCCGCGTCGATCGCCGCGCTGTTCCTCACCACCGAGGCGGTTGTGGCCGACAAGCCGGAGCCCGCCGCGGCCCCGGCCGGCGACGGCGGCATGGGCGACATGGGCGGCATGGGCTTCTGATCCCCTGACCCGTCCGGCGCGGTGAACCGCGCGCGACGCACGACGGCGGCCGGTCACCTCTCGCGAGGTGGCCGGCCGCCGTCGTGCCCGCAGCGGGTGGGGGCTCAGCGGGTCGCGAAGAGGCGCGCCGCCTGGTTCTCGGCGTCCGCGTAGGTCTGGGACGCGGACTGCAGAGCCGTCGTCACGGAGTCGAGCGCCGTCTCGACCTGCGTCTGCGCGGACTGCCACTGCGACATCACCCCCGCGAAGGACGTCGCGGCGCTGCCGTGCCAGCTCGCCTGCAGGTCCTGCAGGTGCCGCATCATCGCCGCCACCTCGGTGCGGATGGCCCCCACGGACCCGTGGACCGCCGTGCTCGCCTGTGCCACCCGCTCGCTGTCGACCTCGTACCGCACGTTCGTCTCCTTCGTCGTGGTTCCCGGTGGACCGGGCTGGGCACGACAGTAGGCGCAGCGCGCCGGGGCCCGTGAGCGCCGTCCACAGCGCTGTGGACAACCGCCGACGGTGGTCGACGACGACGTCGGGGGTGCTACTGCCGCGCCGGGCCCGCGGTCGCCTGCGTGGAGAGCTTCTTGCGCTCCTTGACGAGGCGGTGCAGCTCGGCGTCGAGGTTCTGCCGAGCGGGCTCCTCCCACGTCGCGCCGAGCGGGCTCGTGTAGAGGCGGGACCGTCCCAGCAGCTTCGTCAGCACCTTGATGCGGGCGTCCAGGTAGTCGCCCAGCGGGATGTGGGCGTACTCGGCGCGGATCTCCCGGACGTACTCCTTGTACCGCTGAGGTTCCGCGGCCAGCATCCCCAGGTCGGCGTCGTTCAGCACCGCGGAGTCGAAGTCGCCCGCCTGGGGCTTGTGCCGTGCCAGGGTGTCGACCAGCATGGCGACCCGGTCGGACGCCTCGGCCGACATCCCGAGCTCGGTGAGCTGGGTCCGTGCCAGCTCGCCGCTCAACGTGGTCTGCTCACCGCCCCGCGTGGCGTAGGCCACCTTGCGGTCGGCGTCGAACACGGCGCCGTGGTACCAGGCGGCGAGGCGCACGAGATCGGGTTCGTGCGTCTCGTGCGCGAGCTCGTCCACCCGGTGCAGCACCGCGGCGAGGTGGCGCAGGTTGTGGAAGTGGCGGCTCGTCTCGGACCACCGCTCGATGAGCTCCTGGCCGACCGCACGGATCGCCTCCTCCGAGGCGGTGGCCCCCGCGCCGTGGCAGGTGCGCACGAACGCGGAGAGGAACCACTGCGGTGCGTCGGCGTTGACCACGCCCATCGCTATCAAGACCTTCGTCGAGTTCGGAACTACGTGTCGGACCGACCTGCTCCCAGACTACGTCCGGTCACCGACAGCGTGACCGCGAACCGCTCGGGACCGGGCAGGACCGTCACGCATCGTAGCGGTCGGAGCGCGGTAGGAGAACTCGCACCGTCAGGCCGCCGCCCGGCGTCTCGTGCACCGACGCACGGCCGCCGTGCGCGCCGAGGATCGCCGCGACGATCGCCAGCCCCAGACCCGAGCCCCCGGAGGTCCGGTTGCGCGACGAGTCCGCCCGGTAGAAGCGCTCGAAGATCTTGTCGGCCTGCTCGGTCGACACCCCCGGACCGTGGTCGCGCACCTCGACGACCGCCGCACCGTCGGGGGCGGTGCCCAGGGCCAGCTCGGCCGGTGAGCCGGAGGGGGTGTGCCGGGCGACGTTGCCCACCAGGTTCGTCAGGACCTGGCGCAGCCGGTCGGCGTCGCCGGTCACGGTCAGGGCCGGCGGCGGCGCTTCGCCGTGCAGCCCCGTCACCGCCACCTGCCGGGCCGGGTCGAGGGCGTGCAGGTCCTGCGCCGTGTCCCGGGCCATCGCGACCAGGTCGACGTGGTCCCGGCGGATCGGGCGGCCCTCGTCCAGCCGGGCGAGGACGAGCAGGTCGTTGACCAGGGCCCCCATGCGGCGCGCGGAGTCCTCGATGCGCACCATGGTGTCCTCGACCTTGTCCTCGGAGTCCAGGGCGCCCATGCGGTACAGCTCGCCGTACCCCTTGACGGTGGCCAGCGGGGTACGCAGCTCGTGGCTGGCGTCGGAGACGAACCGCCGCATCCGCTGCTCCGAGGCCTCCTGGGCGGCGAACGCCGCCTCGATCTGGGTCAGCATCGCGTTGAGGGAGTGCGACAAGGACCCCACCTCCGTCGAGCGCGGCTGCTCCGGGACGCGTTGCGACAGATCGCCTTCGGCGATGGAGGCCGCGGTGGCCTCGATCCGGCGCAGGGGCTGCAGCGACCGCTGCACGAGCCAGAACGACACCGCGCCCCCGAGGACCACGATGACCAGCCCGATCCACAGCAGGGCGTTGCCGAGGTACTGGCTGGTCTCCTGGACGCCCGCCATCGGCAGCGCCACGTACGCGACACCCTGCTCGGGCCCGTCGCCGGCGTTGATCGGGACCGGGACGGAGACCACCCGCCACTGCGTCGGGGTCGCACCGCCGGTCGCGTCGGTGGTGAAGGGGTCGGCGCCGCGCGCGACCGCCTGGTCCACGGTCTCGTCCGGGATGGTGGGGCTGCCGTACTTCTGCTCCGTCTGCGGCCAGGACCGGGCCGGGTAGGTCTGCCCGTCGGCGTCGCGCAGGACGACGACATAGTCGGTCGGGACGCGGGACCCGGTCGCGTCGGGCTCGAAGAAGCTCTCGACCCCGCGCGCGGACTGCGTGAGCTGGGTGTCGAGCTGGTCCACCAGGTAGCCGGACACCACGGTACGGGTCGAGATGCCGGCGGCGACGAGGCCGGCCCCCAGCAGCAGCACGATGATCGCCACGAGGCGTGCGCGCAGCGGGACCCGCGCGAACCATCCCCAGCGGCGCTCGCCGTCGTCACCCGCGGCGGGTACCGCCGTCGTGCCCGACGCCGGTGCCGCGGCGTCGTCCGCGTCACCGGTGGCGTGCGGGGCGGGGGCCGACGGCGGAGCGGGGGCCGCGAACGCGGGTTCGCCGCGCTCCGGGTCCGGCGCCGTCATCGCTGCTGGGCGCGCAGGAGGTAGCCGACACCGCGCTTGGTGTGGATGAGCGGTGGGAGCTCGACGTCCGCACCGTCCGGACCGGCGACGGTCACGTGGTCGACCTTGCGGCGCAGGTAGGAGATGTAGGACTCGACGATGTTGGCGTCCCCGCCCCAGTCGTACTGCCAGACGTGGTCGAGGATCTGCGCCTTGGACAGCACCCGGCCCGCGTTGAGCATGAGGTAGCGCAGCAGCTTGAACTCGGTGGGGGAGAGCTCGATCTCGACCCCGGCACGGTGCACCTCGTGCGAGTCCTCGTCCAGCTCGAGGTCGCCGACGCGCAGCACGGCGTCGTCGTCGGGCTCACCACCGGCGGTGCGCCGCAGCACGGCGCGGATGCGGGCCACGACCTCCTCCAGGCTGAACGGCTTGGTGACGTAGTCGTCGCCCCCCACGGTCAGGCCCTGGATCTTGTCCTGCGTGTCGTCGCGGGCCGTCAGGAACAGCACCGGGGTGTGCCGGCCCGTGGCACGCATCCGCCGGGTCACCGTGAAACCGTCCATGTCGGGCAGCATCACGTCCAGGACCACCAGGTCCGGCTCGGTGTCGCGCACGAGCTGCAGCGCCCCGGCGCCGTCGCCCGCGGCGTGGACCTCGAACCCGGCGAAGCGCAGGGAGGTGGACAGCAGCTCGCGGATGTTCGGCTCGTCGTCGACGACGACGAGGCGTGCCTCGGGGGAGTCGGTGGTGGCCATGGATCCAGTGTGCGCCGGAAGGCTGGATGTTTCCTGGACGCAGGCAGCGTACGAGTCGCGCGCGGTGGGACGAACCACCAGGATGCGGGGTGTGACCGCAGCCCAGAGCGCCCCCGCACCCGTCCGATCACGGGGGCACCTGGTGCGCCGCTGGGTGAGCATCGTGCTGGTCGTGGTCACGACGCTGCTGGTCGTGGCCTCCTCCGTGGCCGTGTGGGCGCACCGCACCGTGCTCGACACCGACGAGTTCATGGACGCCGTCGGCCCCGCCCTGGACGACCCGGCGTTCTACGACGCGCTCGCGGACAACGTGACCGAGCAGGCGCTGGTCGCACTGGACCTCGACACGCGGGTGTCCGAGCGGCTCTCCGAGCTCGACACGGTCCTCGCCGCCGCGCTGGTGGAACGGCTGGACGTCGAACCGGGACCGCTCGTCGAGGCCCTGACGGACCGGGTGGACCGGCCGACGCTCGCCTCGCTCACCCCGGTCGTCGTGGACCGCCTCGAGGCCCGGGTCGAGAAGGTGATCGACCGGCTCATCACCTCCGACGCGTTCCACGAACGGCTGCCGCAGATCGTCGAGCGCGCCCACGCCGCGGCCGTCGGGATCGCCCGCTCCGACCTGGACGACTACCCGAACGTCTACCTGACCGACGACGCCGTCGTGCTCAACACCGTGCCGCTCATGGCCGAGGCGCTGCGGGAGGCCCTCGGCAGCGTCGGGGACATGCTGCCCGACGTGACCCTGCCCGACGTCGTCGCCGAGAACGCGCCCCAGGCCCGCGCGCAGCTCGGCGAGGCGCTCGGCACGCAGCTCGGCGAGGACTTCGGTCAGGTCGTGCTCATGGACCGGGCCACGTTCGAGACGGTCCAGGACACGGTGGTGACCGTGGACCGTGCCGTGTGGCTGCTGGTCGTGGTCACCCTGCTGCTGATCGTCGCCACCGTGATGGTCGCCCCGGACCGCCGGCGTGGTGCCATCCAGCTCGGGCTCGGCGTCGTCGCCGGGATGGTGATCGCGGCGGCGCTCGTGGCGAAGCTGCGCGGCCTGGTGGTCGAGGTCGCCCGCACCCCCGACGGCGAGCGCGCCACCGTCGCCCTGTACGACGCCGTCGCCGGAGGCGTCCACGAGATCTTCTGGCTCGTGGGCGTGGTGGCGGCCGTCGCCGTCCTCGTCGGGCTGCTGCTCGGGCGGGGCGCCTGGATCGAGCGCGCCGCCTCCCGTTGGCCCTGGGTGCGCACCGCGACCGGCGAGGACGGCAGGATGCCGCGATGGGTCGCCGTCCACGCCGACGCACTGCGCGTCGCGGTGGTGGCGCTCGCCGTCCTCGTGGTGGTGCTCACGGGGTTCGCGTGGGTCGCGCTCGTGCTCGGGGCGCTGTTCCTCGTGGGGGCGCTGGTGGGCATCTCGGTGGCGCAGCGCACGGCGGACCTGCCCGGCGATCGGCGGGCGGAGCCCTCGGAGCCCCTGTCCTGACGTGCCCGCCGCCTGCTTGTCCGCCCGTCCCCGCGTTGTGGGTATGAAATCGACGGCCCCGAACCGGTTCGGGGCCGTCGATTTCATACCCACAACGCGGGGA
>NZ_JBJBAE010000004.1:0-296613 GCF_044769875.1 Isoptericola aurantiacus | reverse complement strand
CTCAAACAACCGACGCACACCATCAACGACCGAAACTCACCGCCTCGGCCCCTCCGGGGCAACCCTTCAACCTTACCTGCTTCCGACCTCCGTGTCTACCCGAACTCCGAGGAGTTCTGAGCGACCGGGGGCCAGCCTCACAGGAACCGGGCACACAACTGTACCTGATCCAGGAGGAAGGGGTAACTCACCCGCGAGACCGTCCACCGCCTCCGGCCGTCGGCCTGAGTTCCCGGTGTCCGTTGCTCCCTGCCGGGCGAACGACCAGAACATTACACACCCTCGGGGCTGCTGGACAAGTTCGCAGGTCAGCCCCGCTTTCCGTCATTCGGCGACAGCCACCGCGAGGGTCTTCTTCCCTCGGCGGAGCACGGCGAAACGACCGTGCAGCAGGTCCTCGCGAGCCAGCTCGGCGTCCTCGCTGCCCACCTTGACGTTGTTGACGTAGGCACCGCCGTCCGCGATGGCCCGCCGTCCTGCCGCCCGGGAGGGCACCAGACCACTGTCGACCAGGGCGTCCAGCACCGAGGTGCCCGGGCCGACGGCGGCGCGCGGCAGCTCGTCGGTCGCGCCCTCGAGCGTGCGCTCGTCCAGGGCGGAGAGGTCACCTCGCCCGAACAGCGCCTGGCTCGCCGCCACGACGGCGTCGGTCGCCTCCTGGCCGTGCACGAGGGTCGTCACGTCCTGCGCGAGCGCCTTCTGCGCGGCACGTGCGAACGGACGCTCCGCGACCTCCTCGGCCAGCGAGGCGATCTCCTCGCGGGATCGGAACGTGAACACCTTGAGGTACCGCACCACGTCGGCGTCGGCCTGGTTCAGCCAGAACTGGTAGAAGGCGTACGGGCTCATGAGGTCGGCGTCGAGCCAGATCGCACCCCCCTCGCTCTTGCCGAACTTGGTCCCGTCCGCCTTCGTGATCAGCGGGGTGGTCATCACGTGCACCGAGGCGCCCTCGGCCTTGCGGATCAGCTCGACCCCGGAGAGCAGGTTGCCCCACTGGTCGTTGCCTCCGGTCTGCAACGTCACGCCGTGGCGCCGGTACAGCTCGCGGAAGTCGATGCCCTGCAGGATCTGGTAGCTGAACTCGGTGAAGCTGATGCCCTCCTCCGAGCGCAGGCGGCGGGCGACCGTGTCCTTCGCCAGCATGGTGCCCAGCCGGTAGTGCTTGCCGACGTCGCGCAGGAAGTCGATCGCCGACAGCCCCGCCGTCCAGTCGAGGTTGTTCACGAGCCGCGCCGGGTTCTCTCCGTCGAAGTCCAGGAAGCGCCCCACCTGGGCGGCCAGCCGCTCGGTCCACTCCGCGACCACTTCCTTGGTGTTGAGCACCCGCTCGCCGGAGTCGCGCGGATCGCCGATCATCCCCGTCGCCCCGCCCACGAGGGCGATCGCCCGGTGTCCCGCCAGCTGGAGGTGGCGCAGCAGGATCAGCTGCACGAGGTGGCCGTGGTGCAGGCTCGGCGCGGTGGGGTCGAACCCGCAGTAGTACGTGACCGGCCCCTGCGAGAGCGCGTCGCGCAACGCGGCCTCGTCGGTGGACTGCGCCACCAGGCCACGCCAGTGCAGCTCGTCGAGAACGTCGGTCACCGTGTACTCCTTGGGATGGCTGGTCGCGGTCCCGGGCGGGCCGCACCCCTAGTGTGCCCGACGGCGGGAGCCGGGTGGCGCACCGTCGGCAGGTCCGCGTGCGAACGCGGTGCACGACCCGTCAGCGCAACCGACCGGCCACGGGCCGATAGGCCGACACGGACGGCTCGTCCACCAGCCAGGACCGCCACGCGAAACGCTCGGCGTCGGCCCCCTCGCCCCCGACGCCCACGCGCGGGCCCGTCGCGATCGTGCGCGGCAGCGGGTCCACGGGCAGGTCGACGAAGACGGCACCGCCGGGGTCCGTGAGGTCGGTGGTGTCGTCGTCGAGGTCCATCGCGAGCGCCACGGCCAGCCGTGCCGGCCCCCGCGCGATCTGCCGGTCCGAGTCGCACCGCCCGGCGGCCTCGCGGCGAGCCCGGGCGAGCTCGACGCCGTCGACGACCTCCCCGGCGCGCAGCAGGACCGCCCCGGCGTCGCCGACCGCACCGCACACGACGTTGACGCAGTGGTGCAGCCCGAGATGCCGGTACACGTAGAGACGGCCCGGGCGGCCGAACATCGAGCGGTTGCGCGCCGTGGGGCCGCGGAAGGCGTGCGAGGCCGGGTCGTCGTCGCTGCCGTACGCCTCCACCTCGGTGATCCGCAGGACGACGTCGCCGTCGGGGTGCCGCCGGACCAGGTGCGCACCGAGCAGGTCGCGGGCGACGAGATGCACGCTGCGCGCGTACCAGGAGGGACCTGGCACCTGCCACGGCACCGTCCCCGCCCCGCTCGGGGTCGTCGAACGACTCATCGCGCGCTCCCTCGGTCGGTCGTCGGCGTGCGCAGGCGACCGACACCGTCGAGATGGACGTCGGCCCGCGCACGCGTCTGCTCGGCAGCGTAGTGGGCGGACTCGTCGTCCATCCACTGCAGCCACTGCGCCCGCGCGCCCTCGCCGTCGCGCGCGAGACCGCGGCGCAGCCGCTCGGCGTCGTCGGCCTCGACCCAGACCCGCAGCGCCACCCAGGGGTCGACCTGCCGGGCGGCGGCGCCGCAGCCCTCGACCACGAGGAACGGGGCAGGTTCGACGGCGTGCGGCTCGGCCCAGCTCCCGGACGGCCAGTCATAGCGCAGGTAGGTCCCCGCACCGCCGCGCGCCAAGGGCTCCAGGACCCACTGGCGCAGGCGGGCCGCGCCTCCCCCGGGCCCGGCCGCCCAGCCCTCGTAGAGGTCGTCCATGTGGACCACCTGGCAGCACAGCTCGACGGCGACCTGGGTGGCCAGGGTGGTCTTGCCCGACCCGGCCGGGCCGTCGACGCACACGAGCCGGGTGCGTCGCCACGCGGGCGACGCACCCGGGTCGGGCAGGCGCGCCGGTGCGTCCTGCACCCGCCGCACGAGGGTGGCGAGGGCGTCGGGTCCGACGCTCATCCGGTCAGCCCTCGGCCCAGAACCGGAACTCGGTGGCGCGCTCCTTGGCCGCCTCGAGCTGCTCGACCACGCGGTTCGGCGCCGTGCCCCCGACACCGTCCCGGGACGCCACCGAGCCCTCGACGGAGAGCACCTCGCGCACCGACGGCGTCAGGTGCTCCGAGATCCCGGCGAGGTCGGCGTCGCTCAGGTCCCACAGCTCGATGTCGCGCTCCTCGCAGACCTTCACGCACGCACCGGCCACCTCGTGGGCCACCCGGAACGGCACGCCGGAACGCACCAGCCACTCGGCCACGTCGGTGGCCAGGGAGAACCCCTGCGGGGCGAGCTCGGCCATCCGCGCGGTGTCGAAGGTCAGCGTGCGCACCATGCCGGCGAACGCCGGCAGCAGGACCGTGAGGGTGGCGACCTGGTCGAAGACCGGCTCCTTGTCCTCCTGCAGGTCGCGGTTGTAGGCGAGCGGCAGACCCTTCAGCGTGGTCAGCAGACCTGTCAGGTCACCGATCAGCCGCCCGGACTTGCCGCGGGCCAGCTCGGCGATGTCCGGGTTCTTCTTCTGCGGCATGATGCTCGACCCGGTGGACCACGCGTCGTCGAGCCGGACGAACCCGAACTCCTTGGTGTTCCAGGTGATGATCTCCTCCGAGATCCGCGACAGGTCCACCCCGATCATCGCTGCCACGAAGGCGAACTCGGCCACGACGTCACGTGCCGCCGTGCCGTCGATCGAGTTCTCGACCGGCCCGTCGAACCCCAGGTCCACGGCGACCGCGGCCGGGTCGAGCCCGAGCGAGGACCCCGCGAGAGCACCCGACCCGTACGGCGACCGGGCGGCGCGGACGTCCCAGTCGATCAGCCGGTCGACGTCGCGCAGCAGCGGCCAGACGTGTGCCAGCAGGTGGTGCGCGAGCAGCACCGGTTGGGCGTGCTGCAGGTGGGTCCGGCCGGGCATCACGGCCTGGCCGGCGGCCTCGGCCTGCGTGATGAGCTCGTCCACGACGGTCACGACCTGGCGGGCGATCAGCCGGGCGTTCTCCCGCAGGTACATCCGCACCTGGGTGGCGATCTGGTCGTTGCGGGAGCGTCCGGCGCGCAGCTTGCCGCCGAGCTCGGCGCCGGCGCGCTCGATCAGCCCCCGCTCGAGGGCGGTGTGCACGTCCTCGTCCTGCGGTGCGGCCGCGAACGCGCCCGACGCGACGTCCTCGCCCAGGCGGTCCAGGGCCTCGTGCATCGCGGTCAGCTCGTCGTCGGTGAGCAGCTCGGCACGGTGCAGCACCTTGGCGTGCGCCTTCGAGCCACGGATGTCGTAGCGCGCCAGCGCCCAGTCGAAGTCCGTGGACCGGCTCAGCTGTGCCAGCTCGGGAGCGGGGCCGCCGGCGAACCGACCACCCCAGAGCGCGGCGGAGGGCTCGGCCGGCGTGCCGCCGTCGGACAGGTCGTCGTGCGCCATGGTCACAGGTCCCCGACGCCGAAGTCCGGGCCGTTGCCGAAGCGCGCGTCACGCGCCGCGGCCTGCTTGGCGGCCAGGCCGTAGATCTCGATGAAGCCCTTGGCGTGGGACTGGTCGAACGAGTCGCCCTCGTCGTAGGTCGCGAGGTTGAAGTCGTACAGGGCCGCCTCGGACCGACGGCCGGTGACCGTGGCGCGACCGCCGTGCAGCACCAGCCGGATCTCGCCGGAGACGTACTTCTGGGTGTCGGCCACGAAGGTGTCGAGGTTCTTCTTCAGCGGGCTGAACCACATGCCGTCGTAGACGAGCTCGGTCCAGCGCTGCTCGACGTTCTTCTTGAAGCGGGCCTGCTCGCGCTCCAGCGTGACGTTCTCGAGCTCCTGGTGGGCGGCGATCAGCGCCATGGCGCCCGGCGCCTCGTAGACCTCGCGGGACTTGATACCGACCAGGCGGTCCTCGACGATGTCGATGCGGCCCACGCCCTGGGCACCGGCACGGCGGTTCATCTCCATGATCGCCTGCAGCGGCGTGACGGCGACGCCGTCGAGGGCGACGGGCACCCCCTGGTCGAAGGTGATGACGACCTCGTCCGCCACCGGCGGGAAGGTCGGGTCGTCGGTGTAGGAGTAGACGTCCTTGGTGGGCTCGTTCCAGATGTCCTCGAGGAAGCCCGTCTCGACGGCACGTCCCCAGACGTTCTGGTCGATCGAGAACGGGTTCTTCTTCGTCGTCGCGATCGGCAGGTCGTTGCGTTCGGCGTAGTCGATCGCCTTCTCGCGGGTCAGCGCCAGGTCGCGCACCGGGGCGATGGTCTTCAGGTCCGGCGCGAGCGAGGTGGTCGCCACCTCGAAGCGGACCTGGTCGTTCCCCTTGCCGGTGCAGCCGTGGGCCACGGTCTGCGCACCGAACTGCCGGGCCGCGCGCACCATGTGCTTGACGATCACCGGGCGCGAGATGGCCGACACCAGCGGGTACCGGTCGAGGTAGAGGCCGTTCGCCTGGAGGGCGGGCATGCAGTACTCGGCGGCGAACTCGTCGCGGGCGTCCGCCACGTACGCCTCCACCGCGCCGCAGTCGAGGGCGCGCTGGCGGATCATGTCCATGTCCTCGCCGCCCTGGCCGACGTCGACGGCGACGGCGACGACCTCGGCCCCGGTGGCCTCGGCGATCCAGCCGATCGCGACGGAGGTGTCCAGGCCGCCCGAGTAGGCGAGCACGACGCGTTCAGTCATGAGGGTTCTCTTCCTTGCGTTGCTGTTGTGGTCGAGTCTGACAGGCTTCAGGCGTCGGGTGACGCCGTGAGCTCGAGGAACCGGCGGGCGAGCTCGTCGCCGCCGGCGGGGTCCCGGGCGATCACGAGGATCGTGTCGTCACCGGCGATGCAGCCCAGGACGCCGGGGAAGACGGAGTGGTCGATCGCCGAGGCGAGGTAGTTCGCCGCCCCCGGCGGGGTACGGAGCACGACCTGGTTGCCCGACGCGTCGGCCGAGACGAGCAGGTCGGCACAGAGCCGGGCCAGGCGGGCGGCGAGGTAGCCGTCGTCGTGCCCGCCCGCCCCGGCCGCCCGCACCGTGCGGTCGCCGCCCTCTCCGGGCACGGCGTACACGAGCGCGCCCGAGTCGTCGCGGACCTTCTCGGCGCGCAGCTCGATGAGGTCGCGCGAGAGGGTGCCCTGGGTGACGGACAGCCCGGAGTCGGCGAGGAGGCGGGCGAGCTCCGCCTGCGAGTGCACGGCGGTCCGCCGCAGGATCTCGACGATGCGGGCGTGACGCGCGGCCTTGGTGGCGGGGGCGTTCCCGGACGGGGCGCTCACCGGTGCTCCAGCAGGAACGTCAGGACCGCCTTCTGGGCGTGCAGGCGGTTCTCGGCCTCGTCCCAGACCACCGACCGCGGCCCGTCGATGACGTCGGCGGCGACCTCCTTGCCCCGGTAGGCGGGCAGGCAGTGCAGGAAGACGGCGTCGCCCTTCGCCCCGGCCATCACCTCGGCCGTGATCTGGTACGGCAGCAGGTCGGCCACCCGCTGCGCGGCGGTGTCCTCGTCCCCCATGGAGACCCAGGTGTCCGTGACGACGGCGTCGGCCCCGCCGACCGCGGCGTCGACGTCGGTGGTGACCTCGACCGAACCGCCGGTGGCCGCCGCGATCTCACGAGCCCTCGCCACGACGTCGTCGGCGGGCAGGTACCCCGCGGGGCCGCAGACGGCGACGTGCAGTCCCGCCGTCGTGCCGCCCAGCAGGTAGGAGGCCGCCATGTTGTTGGCGGCGTCGCCCACGTAGGCGAGGCGCTGCCCGGCCAACGCGCCCAGGCCGCCCCGGTGCTGGGCGATCGTGGCGAGGTCCGCCAGGATCTGGCACGGGTGGAACTGGTCGGTGAGCGCGTTGACCACCGGCACGCGCGAGACCGCCGCCATCTCCTCGAGGCGCTCCTGGCCGAAGGTGCGCCACACGATGGCCGCGACCTGCCGGTCCAGCACCCGGGTCACGTCCGCCACGGACTCGCGCACCCCGACCTGCGCCAGGCGGCCGTCGACGGTCAGGGGGAACCCGCCGAGCTCGGCGATACCGGTGGCGAACGACACCTGGGTCCGCAGCGTCGGCTTGTCGAACAGCACGGCGACACCCTGCGGACCCGACAGCGGGGTGCGCACGAACCGGTCCTCGCGGAACGCCACGGCGAGCTCGAGCACGTCGCGCTGCTCGTGGGGCGCCAGGTCGTCGTCGCGCAGGAAGTGGCGGGGCATCTCAGCCCTCCTTCGAAGAAGCGGTGGACCCGGGCACGGACACGCCGGCGAAGAAGCGGGCGGCGTCCAGGGCCTGGTCGGTGGTCAGGACGAGCGGCGGGGCCAGCCGGACGGCGTCCGGGGCCACGGGGTTGACGATGAAGCCCTGCGCGAGCGCCTCGGTCGCCACCTGCGCGGCGACGGGGCGGGTCAGCCGCACGGCCAGCAGCAGGCCACGGCCGCGGACGTCCGCCACCAGCGGGTTGCCGGCCACCTCGATCGCCCGGCGCAGCGTCTCGCCGACGTCGCGCACGTGGGCCAGCAGCCCGTCGCGCTCGATGACGCCGAGGGTCGCCAGGGCCGCCGCCGCGGCCACCGGGTTGCCGCCGAACGTGGTGCCGTGCTGACCTCGTCCGAGCAGGGTCGCCGCCCGCTCGCCGTAGGCGATCACGGCGCCGACGGGGAAGCCGCCACCGAGCCCCTTGGCCAGGGTGACGGCGTCCGGCACGATGCCGCCGCCAACCTCGGGCTGCTGATAGGCGAACCAGGACCCGGTGCGCCCCACGCCCGTCTGGACCTCGTCGAGGACCAGTAGCGCGCCGGCGTCGGCGGTCAGCCGCCGGGCGAGCGCGAGGTAGCCGGCCGGGAGCTCGCGCACCCCGGCCTCACCCTGGATCGGCTCGACGACGAACGCCGCGACCTCACCCCGTGCCGCCACCGACGCGGGCGAGAACGCCTCCTCCAGAGCGGCGGAGTCCCCGAACGGCAGGTGCTCGACGCCACCGGGCAGCGGTTCGAACGGCTCGCGGTAGGCCGGCTTGTGCGTCAGCGCGAGCGCGCCGACGGTCCGCCCGTGGAAGCCGCCCTCGAGCGCGAGCACCCGGGTGCGGCCGGTCCGCCGCGTCATCTTGAACGCGGCCTCGTTGGCCTCCGTCCCGGAGTTCGTGAAGAACACGCGCGACCCCTCGGGCGCCTGCGCGAGCCGGAGCAGACGCTCGGCGAGGGTGATCTGCGCCGGGGTGCCGAAGAAGTTCGACACGTGGCCCAGGGTGCCCAGCTGGGCGCTCACCGCGGCGGTGAGCGTCGGGTGCGCGTGGCCGAGGGCGTTGACGGCGATGCCCGCGAGCAGGTCGAGGTAGCGGTTGCCCTCCGCGTCCCAGACGTAGGCGCCGTCGCCCCGCACCAGGATGCGCTGCGGCGGGCCGAAGGTGTCCATCACCGACCGTTCGTACGCCTCGGTCCACCCCTGCGCGCTGAGGTCCCGGCGCGTCGCGGTCACGTCGTCCATGAGTCCTCCTGCGTCGTGTCGGGCACCACCATCGTGCCGTTGCCCCGGGTGGTGAAGACCTCGAGCAGCACCGAGTGGGGCTGGCGTCCGTCGATCACCGAGGCGCGGGGCACGCCCCCCTGCACGGCCCGCAGGCACGCCTCCATCTTCGGCACCATCCCGGCGGTGAGGCCGGGCAGCAGCGCCGCCAGGTCGGCGGCGGCGATCTCCTCGACCAGGGAGTCCCGGTCGGGCCAGCTCGTGTAGAGGCCCTCGACGTCGGTGAGCATGATGAGCTTCTTGGCCCCGAGCGCCACCGCGAGCGCCGACGCGGCCGTGTCGGCGTTGACGTTGAGCACCTGGGTGGGGTCGTCGACGTCGGGCGCCACGGTGGAGACCACCGGGATCCGTCCGGCGTCGAGCAGGTCCTGCACCGCCGACGGGTTGACCCGGACCACGTCGCCGACGAGCCCCACGTCCACCGCCTCGCCGTCGACGGTGGCCGTCCGGCGCGAGGCACCGAAGAGGCCGGCGTCCTCGCCCGACAGCCCGACGGCGCGGGGCGCGTGCGCGTTGAGCAGCCCCACGAGCTCGCGCTGGACCTGGCCGACCAGGACCATCCGCACCACGTCCATCGCCTCGGGTGTGGTGACGCGCAGGCCGCCGCGGAACTCCGAGGCGATGCCGACGCGGTCGAGCATCGTCGAGATCTGCGGTCCCCCACCGTGCACGACGACGGGGCGCAGCCCGACCTGGCGCAGGAAGACCATGTCCTGGGCGAAGGCCGCCTTGAGCCGGGCGTCGACCATGGCGTTGCCGCCGTACTTGACGACGACGAGCGCCCCGGCGAACTCCTGCAGCCAGGGCAGCGCCTCGACGAGCACCTCGGCCTTCTGGTCGGGACGCAGGTCGGTGCGGGTGTCGAACGTGAACTCGGGGTCGGGTGCGTCGCTCATGAGGAGTACGCGCTGTTCTCGTGCACGTAGTCGTGCGTGAGGTCGTTGGTCCACACGGTGGCGGCGGCGTCACCGGCGTGCAGGTCGATCTCGACGTGCACCTCACGGTCCGCGGCCAGGTCGACCAGCTCACGGGGCTCGCCGACGCCCTGGGCGCGGCAGACCTGCACACCGTTGACCGCGACGTCCAGCGCGAGCGGGTCGTACGGGGCGACCTCGGCCGGGACCGTCCCGACGGCCGACACGATGCGCCCCCAGTTGGGGTCGTTGCCGAAGATCGCCGCCTTGAACAAGTTGGACCGGGTCACGGCCCGGGCGACGGCGACGGCGGCGTCCTCGGTCGTGGCACCGCGCACGGTGACGGCGACGTCGTGGCTCGCGCCCTCGGCGTCACCCACGAGCTGGCGCGCCAGGGAGGCGCACACGTCGGTGACGGCGGCGGTGAGCTCGTCGAGGCCCACCTCGACGCCGGAGGCGCCGGAGGCCATCAGGATCACCGTGTCGTTGGTGGACATGCAGCCGTCGGAGTCGACACGGTCGAACGTGGTCCGGGTGGCGGCACGCAACGCGGCGTCGGCCGTGGCGGCGTCGACCACCGCGTCGGTGGTGACCACCGAGAGCATCGTCGCCAGGCCGGGCGCCAGCATGCCGGCGCCCTTGGCCATGCCGCCGACGCTCCAGCCGTCCTGCGCGGCGACGGCGGTCTTGGTGACCGTGTCGGTGGTCATGATCGCGTGCGCGGCGTCCGTGCCGCCGTCGTACCGCAGGGCGGCGGCGGCCGAGTCCACCCCGGCCAGGAGCGCGTCCAGGTCCAGCCGGACACCGATGAGGCCCGTCGAGCAGACCAGGACGTCGGCGGCACCGACCTCCTCGTCGGGGGTGCCCGCCGCCGACAGCACACCCGCGACGTGCTCCGCGGTGCGGTGGGTGTCGGCGAAGCCGTCGGGCCCGGTGCACGCGTTGGCGCCACCGGAGTTGAGCACGACGGCGCGGGCGGCTCCGTCGGAGACGGCCTGCCGGGTCCAGAGCACCGGCGCGGCCTGGACCCGGTTGGAGGTCAGCACGGCGGCGGCGGTGCGCGACGGGCCGTCGTTGACCAGCAGGGCGACGTCGGGGGCGCCGGTGGACTTCAGCCCGGCGGCGACGCCGGCTGCCCGGAAACCCTGGGCGGCCGTGACGCTCATGGTGCGACTCCTTCGGTGACGAGGCCTGCGGTCTCGGGCAGGCCCAGGGCGATGTTCATGGCCTGCACGGCCTGCCCGGCGGTGCCCTTGACCAGGTTGTCGATCGCGGTGACGGTGACGACGCGGCCGGCGGCGGCGTCGAGGGCGACCTGGACGAGCGCGGTGTTGCTGCCGAGCGTCGCCGCCGTCGAGGGCCACTGCCCGGCGGGCAGCAGCTCGACGAACGGCTCGGCGCCGTAGGCGTCCTCCCACACCGCGCGCACCGCGGCCTCGTCGGCGTCCCGCCGACCTGGCGCGAGCCGGGCGGTCGCGGTGGCGAGGATGCCCCGCGACATCGGCACGAGCGTCGGGGTGAAGCTGATGGTCACGTCCGCGGCGCCCGCGGTCCGCAGGTTCTGCGTGATCTCCGGGATGTGGCGGTGGGTGCCGCCGACGGCGTACGGGGACGCCGCCCCGAGACCTTCGGCGGCGAGCAGATGCGGCTTGAGCGACTTGCCGGCGCCCGAGTACCCGTTGGCCAGGACGGCTACCAGGTCCGTGGGCTCGATCAGCCCGGCGGCGACCCCGGGCTGCAGCCCGAGCGTGACGGCGGTGACGTTGCAGCCGGGCACGGCGATCCGTCGCGCCCCGGCGAGGTCGGCGCGCTGGTGCGAACCGTCGGCACGGACCAGCTCCGGCAGCCCGTAGGGCCAGGTGCCCGCGTGGGCGGATCCGTAGAACGCCTCCCAGTCGGCGGCCGAGGCCAACCGGTGGTCGGCGCCCAGGTCCAGCACGAGGACGTCGTCGGGCAGCTGGGCGGCGATCTCGCCGGACGCTCCGTGCGGCAGCCCCAGGACCACGACGTCGTGCCCGGCCAGCACCTCGGGCGTGGTGGGCTCCAGGACGCGGTCGGCCAGCGAGCGCAGGTGCGGCTGGAGCTCGCCGAGGCGGCTGCCGGCGTTGGAGTGCGCCGTGAGGGCCCCGACCTCGAGGCGCGGGTGGCGCGCAGCGAGACGGAGGAACTCACCGCCGGCGTAGCCGGAGGCTCCGGCGACGGCGACGCGCAGGCGGTCCGGAGGTGTGCTGGGCATGCTCGCACTATACATAGATATTCGCCCGTGACGGAACCTATTCCGCCGACTGGTCCCCGGCAGCCAGGTCCAGGTACATCACGTGCAGGCCCACGCGGCCGTGCGCCGGGCTGCGGAAGGCGCCCGGCACCGTACCCACGATCTCCCAACCCAGCGCACACCACAGGTGCACCGCCGCGGCATTCGTGGCCACGACGGCGTTGAACTGGATGCCGCGGTAGCCCTCGGCGCGGTGCCAGGCGATGACGTGCTCGGCCAGCGCGCGCGCCACGCCCCGCCCGCGGGCGGACGGCGAGACCATGAACGACGCCGTGCCCACGTGATCGCCGTGGCCCAGCTTGTTCGGGCCCATCCGAGCGGTGCCCAGCACCTCGCCGCCCTCCTCGGCCAGCACCGTGGCGCCCGGCGGATCGGCGAACCAGAGGGCACGGCCCTGCTCCGAGGTCAGGTCCGTCGGGTAGACGTACGTCTCCCCCTCGCGGACCACCGGCTCGACGATCGCCCACAGGGCCGGCCAGTCAGCGGCGCCGGCCGCACGGATCTCCATGCCCGGAGACTACTGCCGGCCGTAGGCTGCTGGCATGCATGCAGTCGTGGCTCGCGAGGCGGGCGGTCCCGAGGTCCTGGAGCGTGTCGAGCTGCCCGATCCCGAACCCGGGCCGGACGAGCTGCTGGTGCAGGTCGCCGCCGCCGGGGTCAACTTCATCGACACCTACCGGCGCTCGGGCGTCTACCCCATGGCGTACCCGGACGTCGTGGGCGTCGAGGGCGCCGGCGTCGTCACCGCCGTCGGCGCCGACGTGTCCCGGTTCCGGGTCGGCGACCACGTCGCGTGGCACGACTCCCCCGGCTCCTACGCCGAGCTGACCACCGTCGTCGCCGAGCGCGCCGTGCGGGTGCCCGAGGGCCTCGACCTGGCCGCGGCCGCCGCCCTGCCGCTGCAGGGGATGACGGCGCACTACCTGGTGGCCTCGACGTTCGAGGTGGGCCCCGGCCACGACGTGCTGCTCACCGCGGGCGCCGGTGGTGTCGGCCTGCTGGCCACCCAGCTCGCGGCCTCCCGCGGCGGACGCGTGATCACCACGGTGTCGTCGGCGGAGAAGGCCGCGCTCTCGCGCGACGCCGGCGCCGCGCACACGATCGACTACGCCGCGATGGACGACCTCGCCACGGAGCTTCCTGCCGTGGTCCGCGAGCTCACCGGCGGTGACGGCGTGCACGTCGCCTACGACGGCGTCGGAGCGGCCACCTTCGAGGCCTCCCTGGCGTCGTTGCGTCCGCGCGGGATGCTCGTGCTGTTCGGCGGCGCGTCCGGCCAGGTGCCGCCGTTCGACCCGCAACGGCTCAACTCCGGGGGCTCGTTGTTCCTGACCCGGCCCACCCTCGCGCACTACACGGCCACCCGCGGCGAGCTGGAGTGGCGAGCGGGTGAGGTGCTCGGGCTCGCCGCCACCGGCGATCTGGACGTCCGCGTCGGGGCGACGTACCCGCTCGCGGAGGCGGCTGCGGCGCACCGCGCGCTGGAGGGTCGGGCCACCACGGGCAAGGTGCTGCTGGTGCCGTGACCGGCCCAGCGCATGTATCTTGACATCAAGATAGTTGACGTCGAGAGGAAATGCCGTGGCCGACTGGTCCCCCACCGAGTACCTCCGCTTCACCGCGGAGCGTTCCCGACCGTTCGCCGACCTTCTCGCTCTCGTCCGGCGCGAGCCGGCCACCGTGCTCGACCTCGGCTGCGGACCCGGCCACCTCACCGAACACCTGCGCCGACGCTGGCCGCGCGCCGCCGTCGTCGGGCTCGACAGCTCTCCCGCGATGCTCGATCGAGCCCGCGCGGCCGATCCCGCCGGCCGCTACGTACTGGGTGACGTCCGGGACGTCGCGGCCGGTGACCCCGTGGAGGCGGCCCCCGCACGGCCCGACCTGATCATCAGCAACGCGACGTTCCAGTGGGTGGCCGGTCACCGGGCCCTCCTGCCCGACCTCGCCCGGCGCACCCGGCAGACGTTCGCGTTCTCCGTGCCGGGCAACCACGACGCCCCCAGCCACCGGCTCCTGCGCGAGGTGGCGGCACGCGCGCCGTACGCGGCCGTCGTCGGGCCCGTCGCACGACGGGCGGTGGGCGATCCTGCCGACTACCTGGACGATCTCGCCGCACCCGGGTGGGAGGTCGACGCCTGGGAGACGACCTACATGCACGTCCTGTCGGACACGGACGACGGACGCCACCCCGTGCTCCGCTGGATCTCCGCCACCGGCGCCCAGCCCGTGCTGCACGCCCTGGACGCGCACGACGCCGCGCACGGCACCGCCGTCCGCGCCCAGTTCGACGCCGAGTACGGCGCAGCGCTGCGCGAGGCCTACCCGACAGCGTCCTTCGGGACCCCGCTGCCCTTCCGGCGTGTCTTCGTGGTGGCCACCCGCACGTCGTAGCGTGGGGGCATGGACAACCCCCTCACGGACCGGCCGCTGCGCGTCGCCGTCCAGCTCCAGCCCCAGCACGCCGACTACGGCCAGATCCGCGACGCCGTGCTGCGCGCCGAGGACCTCGGCGTCGACGTCGTCTTCAACTGGGACCACTTCTACCCGTTGTCCGGCGATCCGGACGGCAAGCACTTCGAGTGCTGGACGATGCTCGGCGCCTGGGCCGAGCAGACCGAGCGCGTCGAGATCGGCGCCCTGGTCACCGGCAACGGCTACCGCAACCCCGACCTGCTGGCCGACATGGCCCGCACCGTCGACCACATCTCCGGCGGCCGGCTCGTCCTCGGCCTCGGCGCGGGATGGTTCGAGAAGGACTACGACCAGTTCGGCTACGAGTTCGGCACCGCCGGCTCGCGCATCGCGGAGCTGTCCGAGGCGATGCCCCGCATCCGGCGCCGGCTCGCCGTCGGCAACCCCGCGCCCACCCGCGACATCCCGATCCTCATCGGTGGCGGCGGGGAGAAGAAGACGTTGCGGATCGTCGCCGAGCACGCCGACGTCTGGCACTCCTTCGGCGACGTCGACACGCTGCGCCGCAAGTCCGCGATCCTCGACGAGCACGGCGAGGCCGTCGGGCGCGACACCGCCACCCTGGTCGAGCGGTCCGTCGGGGTCCAGGGGCCGCCGGAGGCGACCGGTCCCGGCCTGGTCGCGGCGGGAGCAACCCTCCTGACCATCGGCGTCAACGGCCCCGACTACGACCTGTCGACGGCCGCGCAGTGGGTCGCCTGGCGCGACGCCCAGGGCTGAGCAGCACCCCGACGGCGGCGGACGGACGCCCGCCGCCGTCGGTCTCAGCGGCCGGTGAGCGCCTGCCGCAGCGCGTCGTCGTCACCCGCGGGCAGGACCCGCAGGTGCCGCGGCGCCGCCGACGTCGCACGGTCCGCCGTCGCCCGCAACGAGTCCGGGGTGTCGTCCGAGACCCGCACGAACCAGCCCGAGCACGCGTCGAGCTCGCCGCGGGCGAACGCGACCGTGACGTCGACCGTCCGGTCGACCGGGGTCCACTCCGTGCGCCCGGCGTGGACGTCCATCGAGGCCGTCATGTCCGTGGAGACGACGCCGGGCGCCAGCTCGAGCGTGCGCAGCCCCTGCCCGTACCCGG
Source organism: Isoptericola aurantiacus (assembly GCF_044769875.1). Taxonomy (NCBI): domain Bacteria; kingdom Bacillati; phylum Actinomycetota; class Actinomycetes; order Micrococcales; family Promicromonosporaceae; genus Isoptericola; species Isoptericola aurantiacus. Next base: position 281,376 of record NZ_JBJBAE010000004.1, on the reverse strand, counting down.
TGGCGTGCAGGTGGTGCCCCAGGCGCATCAGTGCGGTCTTGGACAGGTTGTAGGCGCTGGAGTAGGTCATGTCGTGCGAGCCCGAACCGCTGTTCAGGTCGACCACGCGTCCGCCGCCGCGGGCGAGCATGCCGGGGACCGCCGCGCGCACCAGCAGGAACGGTCCCCGCACATTGGTCTCCATCACCTGCCACCACTCGTCGACGTCCGCCTCCCAGGCGGGCACCTCGGCGTCGATCCGTCCCGCGTTGTTCACCAGCAGGTCCACGGAGCCGAGCTCGTCCTCGGCCTGCCGCACCGCCGCGGCGACCGCACCGGGGTCCGTCACGTCGCACGGCAGGACGACGGCCGTGCGACCGGCGGCGCGGACCTCGTCGGCGACCTGCGCGAGACGGTCGGCGTCGCGGGCCAGCAGCGCCACGTCGATCCCGGCCGCGGCCAGGCCGAGCGCGACCGCCCGGCCGATGCCGCGGGTCGCTCCCGTGACCAGCGCGGTCCGTGCGGCGGGCACGTCCTGATCAACCACGCAGGACCGCCCCCACCCGTTCGGCGGCCGCCGCCACGACGCCGTCCCTGACCGCACGCACGTCGTCGGCGGTCAGGGTGCGGTCCTCGGCGCGCAACCTGAGCGAGTAGGCGAGGGACTTCCTGCCCGTGCCGACCTGCTCCCCGGTGTAGACGTCGAACAGCGTCACCGCGTCCAGGAGCGGTCCCGCGCCGGCCACGACGGCCGCCTCGACGTCGGCCGCAGGCACCTCGGCGTCCACGACGAACGCGAAGTCCTCCTTGGCGGCCGGGAACGCAGAGACCGGCACCGCCGCGAGCGGTTCGTCGCCCGCGGCGTCGACCAGCACCGACAGGTCGAGCTCGAACGCGGCCGTGCGCGGCGGCAGACCGAGGGCCTCGAGCACCTTCGGGTGCAGCTCGCCGGCGTGGCCGGCCGTGCGGGTGCTCCCGTCACCGTCCACGACCTCGAGCCGTGCACACCGACCGGGGTGCCACGGCAGGTGGTCCGGGTCGATGGTCACGGTGACGTCGGCACCGGCGACGTCGGCCACCAGGCGGGCGATCTCCAGCGCGTCGGCCCAGTCCACGGGACGGCCCGCGCCCCACCAGCCGGCGGGCAGCCGACGACCGGCCAGCACCCCGGCCACGCGGCGCGGCTGGTCCGGGGTGGCCGCCGCCAGGGCGTCCAGCTCGTCCTGGACCGGGCGGGCACCCACCGGCAGCGAGGGTGCCGCCGGGGCGTCGGCCGCCGGCCGGGTCACCAGACCGATCTCGAAGACGGCCACGTCCTCGATGCCGCGCGAGACGTTCCGCCGGGCGGTCTCCAGGAGCGTGACGAGGAGGTGGGTGCGCAGCAGCGGCCTGTCGTCGGCCAGCGGGTTCGCCAGCCGCAGCGCCACGCGCCGCGGGTCGTCGTCGGGCAGGGCCAGGGCGTCCAGGTCCTGCGTGCCGATGAACGGGTAGGACAGGACCTCGACGAGGCCGGCGTCCGCGAGCGCCCGGGCGACCGAGCGCCGGGTGCGCTGCTCACCGGTCAGACCGCGGCCCCCGGGTGCCGCGGGCAGCACCGAGGGGATCTGGTCGTAGCCCAGGATGCGCACAACCTCCTCGACCAGGGTGGCCGGCTCGGTCAGGTCGGGACGCCACGTCGGCGGGGTCACGGTGACCGTGCCGCCGTCGCCGTCCACGGCACAGCCGATCCGGGCCAGGACACCGACCACCTGCTCGCGGGTGTACGCGACACCGGAGGTGCGTGAGGGCAGGGCGACGTCGAACAGGATCGGTGTGGGGTCGGCCGTGGTGTCCAGGTCGCTCACGGCGGCGTCGGCCGTGCCGCCGGCGAGCTCGACGAGCAGGTCCACGACCCGCTGGGCCGCGACGGCCGGCAGGCGCGGGTCCACGCCCCGCTCGAACCGCTTGGCCGCCTCCGAGGGCAGCTTGTGGCGGCGGGCGGTGCGAGCCACGGAGACCTGGTCGAAGTGTGCGGCCTCGATCAGGACGGCGTCCGTGGTCGGCGAGACCTCGGAGGAGGCACCGCCCATGACCCCGGCCAGGCCGAGCACCCGGGAGCCGCGCTCGCCGTCGGGCGAGTCGGTGATGAGCAGGTCCTCGGTGTCCAAGGGTCGCTCGACGTCGTCCAGCGTGGTCAGGCGCTCCCCGGGCGCGGCGCGGCGCACCACGACCGGTGCGGCCACCTGGTCGAGGTCGTAGGCGTGCAGGGGTTGGCCGAGGTCCAGCATCACGTAGTTGGTGACGTCCACGGCCAGCGAGATCGACCGCATGCCCGATCCCTCGAGGCGGCGCTTCATCCACGACGGCGTCGGTGCCGCGGGGTCGATGCCGCGCACGACCCGCGTCACGAACCGGTCGCAGCCGATCCGCCCGTCGAGCGGCGCGGCGTCGTCCACCTCGACGGCGAACCCGTCCGCGGTCGGCGCGGGGGGCGGCGTGGGCAGCGCGTCGGGCAGACCGCGGTCGGTGAAGGTGGCACCGGTGGAGTGCGCGTACTCACGCGCCACCCCGCGGTAGCTGAACGCGTACCCGCGGTCCGGGGTGACGTTGATCTCGAGCACCTCGTCACCGAGGCCCAGCAGCGCGACCGCGTCCTGACCGGGCGTGAGGTCCGCGGCGTCGAAGCCGGCCTCCGTGAGCACGAGGATGCCGGCGTGGTCCTCGCCGAGCCCCAGCTCCTTGGTGGAGCAGATCATGCCGTCGGAGACGTGCCCGTACGTCTTGCGCGACGCGATGGCGAAGCCGCCGGGCAGCACCGTGCCGGGCAGGGAGACCACGACGAGGTCACCGACCGCGAAGTTGTGCGCGCCGCAGACGATGCCCCGTGCACCACCGGCGGGGACGTCCGCGTCGTCGACGCCCTTGATCTGCGTCGCGTTGTGCTCCGGGCCGACGTCGACCAGGCACCAGTTGATCGTCTTGCCGTTCTTCTGCGGCTCCGGCGCCATCGCCAGGACCCGGCCCACCACGAGCGGGCCGGTGACGGCCGCGGGGTGGATCTCCTCCTCCTCCAGCCCGACACGGACCAGGTCCGCGGCGAGCTGGGAAGTGGTGAGGTCCGCGGGCAGCTCGACGTGGTCGGCCAGCCAGTCAGCAACGATGCGGGGCATCAGATCTCCGTCCCGAACTGCGTGGAGAAGCGCACGTCGCCCTCCACCATGTCGTGCATGTCAGCGATCGAGTGGCGCAGCATGAGCGTGCGCTCGATGCCCATGCCGAACGCGAACCCGGAGTACTCGTCGGGGTCCACGCCGGCGGCGCGCAGCACGTTCGGGTGGACCATGCCGCAGCCGCCCCACTCGATCCAGCCCGCGCCGCCCTTCTTCTGCGGGAACCACAGGTCCATCTCGGCGCTCGGCTCGGTGAACGGGAAGAAGCTCGGGCGCAGGCGCGTGCGCGCCTCCGGGCCGAACATGGCCCGGGCGAACGCGTCCAGGGTGCCGACGAGGTTCGCCATCGTCAGGCCCCTGTCGACGGCGAGGCCCTCGACCTGGTGGAAGACCGGCGTGTGGGTGGCGTCGAGGGCGTCGGTCCGGAACACCTTGCCCGGGCATGCGATGTAGAGCGGGGCGCCCCGCTCGAGCAGCGAGTGGGCCTGCACCGGTGACGTGTGCGTGCGCAGGACGAGGTTCTTGCCGCCGTCGACGTAGAAGGTGTCCTGCATCTGGCGCGCCGGGTGGTCCGGCCCGAAGTTCAGGGCGTCGAAGTTGAACCACTCGGCCTCGACCTCGGGACCGTCGGCGATCTCCCAGCCGAGCCCGACGAAGAAATCGGCCACGCGCTCCTGGATCAGCTCGATCGGGTGCCGGGCACCGCGGGCGGCGCGGTTCGTCGGCAGCGTGACGTCGACGGTCTCCTCGACGAGCACGCGGGCGTCCCGCTCGGTCTCCAGCTCGACCTGCCGGGCCGCCAGCGCCTGGTTGATGCGGCCCCGGCGCGGTCCGACGTTCTTGCCGGCCGCCGCCTTGTCCGGGCCGGGCAGGGCACCGATGGCGCGGTTGGCCAGCGCCAGCGGGCTGCGGTCACCGGTGTGCCGCACCCGCACCGCCCTGAGGTCCTCGAGGTCGGACGCGTCCGCGATCTGGCTCAGCGCGGCGTCGACGGCGGCGTCGAGGGCGGCGGTGTCCAGCGGGTCGGGCAGGGGTTCGGGCGCAGACATGCGGGCCTTCCTGATCAGGTGCGTGGCGGCGGGGGTCAGTCTATGTGCCCGTCGAGCGGTACGGCGGCGACCTCGGAGTGCGCCGGACCTCCGGACCTCCCGGCGCCGAGCTCCGAGGCGACGACCCGCACGGCCCCCACGGTCCAGACCGGCCCGCGGTACACCGCCAGGGCGCGTGCCCAGTCCTCCAGTCGCGACGGGACCGGCGGGGCACCCGGGTCGCGACGTCGGGAGCGTCGTGCCCGGCCCCGCTCGGCCCGCGCCGCCGACGACGACGCACGCGCGACGGTCAGGTGTGCGCGGCCGCCCGCCCGGTCGGCACCACCGAGGCCGGTCTCCTGCGCTGCGGCATCCACGGCGGCCGCGAGGGAGCGCAGGCGCTCCACGGCGCCGCCGAGCCCCACCCACAGGGTGCGGCCTCCGAACGAGCCGCTGCCGGCCAGGGACAGGTCGAACGGCGCCAGGCCGCCCACCTCGCGCCGGAGCGACTCGACATAGCCCTCCACCGCGCCGTCGGGCACCTCGCCGTGGAAGCTCAGCGTCACGTGCCGCTGCCCGGCCGGGACCCAGCGCAGACCGGCACCGGGATCGTCGACCGCCGGGCCGCCCACGCCCGTGAGCGCGAGGTCGAGGTGGTGCAGGGCCTGCGGGGACGGGTACACCGCGGTGAACAGTCGCACCCGGCGATGCTAGCGACGACGACGGCGGTCCGGTCGGGGGACGCCGCGGTCAGCGCTGCGCGCGCCCCGAGGCGTACAGGCACACGGTGGCGGCCGTGGCGAGGTTGAGCGACTCGGCACGGCCCCGGATCGGCACCCGCACGACGGCGTCGGCGAGCGCGCGGTCGGCCTCCGGCAGCCCCCAGGCCTCGTTACCGAAGACCCACGCGGTGGAGTCCGCCAGATCGGGGGTGCCCGCGGGTCTGGTCGAGCCGGCGGGACCCGCGACGTCCAGGAGGTCGTCCAGGTCGCGGTCGCCCGCACCGTCCGCGGCGAGCACCGTGCAGCCCGCGGCACGGACGGCGTCGAGGGCCTCGGTCAGCGCGACGTCGGTCACCACGGGCAGGTGGAACAGCGAGCCCGCCGTGGAGCGCACGACCTTCGGGTTGTGCACGTCGACGCTCTCGCCGGAGAGCACCACGAGGTCGGCCCCGGCGGCGTCGGCCGCGCGGATCACGGTGCCGGCGTTCCCCGGATCGCGGACGGCGGCGAGCACCGCCACCAGCAGAGGACGACGGCGGCCCTCGGCGAGGTCCGCGAGCGTGGCGTCGAGCCGGGACGCGGCGGACCGCACGACGGCGAGCACGCCCTGGGCGTCGGGGCTCATCGCTGCCAGCACCTCGGGCGTGCCGACGTGCGTGCGCACACCGGCGTCGCGGGCGCCGACGAGGATCTCGACGTACCGCCGGGCGGCAGCCTCGGTGAGGTAGACGTCACGGACGCGGTCCGCGGCGTGGCGCACGGCCTCGCGCACGCCCTGGGGCCCCTCCACGAGGTACTGCCCGTGCCGGGAACGCGCAGGACGCCCGGACAGCGCCCTGACCTGCTTGACGCGCTCCGCTCGCGGGTTGGCGAGCGTCACGTCGGGGATGCGGGGCATCGGCAGGCGGGCTGTCCGGGCGTCCGGGGGTGCTGAGCGGTGGCTCAGGCGGCCTTCGGCGCGTTGACGTCCTGCGGGAGGGCGTCCTTCGCGACCTGGACCAGCGCGTTGAACGCGACGGTGTCGTTGACCGCGAGCTCGGCGAGCATGCGACGGTCCACCTCGACGCCCGCGGCCTTGAGGCCCTGGACGAAGCGGTTGTAGGTCAGCCCCTGCGCGCGGGACGCAGCGTTGATGCGCTGGATCCACAGCTTGCGGAAGTCGCCCTTCTTGGCCTTCCGGTCGCGGTAGGAGTAGACGAAGGAGTGGGTGACCTGCTCCTTGGCCTTGCGGTACAGGCGCGAGCGCTGGCCGCGGTAACCGCTGGCGCGCTCGAGGGTCGTACGGCGCTTCTTGTGGGCGTTGACCGCCCGCTTCACGCGTGCCACGTGATGCTCCTTGCAGTTCGGGTCGGAAGTGGGCCCCGGCGGGATCGACCGCCGGAAGGACTCACTTACCGAGCATCTTCTTGATTCGCTTGACGTCGGCCGGGGCGACGTCCTGGTCCACGGCCAGCCGACGCGTACGACGGCTCGACTTGTGCTCGAGGTAGTGGCGAGCGTTGGTCTGCTCACGCATGAGCTTGCCCTTGCCGGTGACCCGGAAGCGCTTCTTGGCGCCGGAGTGCGTCTTGTTCTTCGGCATGACTGCCGTCTCTCCTCGTGTCGGTCTCCCGCCCGAGGGCGGGGACGTGATGCTGACCGTGGCCGGTGCGCCGGCCCGGTGTCAGGTGGTCTGTGCGGTCCTCAGCCGACGCGCGGCGCGGGCCGGGGACGCGGCCGGGGTGCCGGCGTCGGCTCCGCCGACTGCTGCGGCTCCGCCGGTGCCGGCGCCTCGGACTGCTCCGGGGTGGCGGACTGCTCCGGCGCCTCGGGCTGCTCCGGTGCCTCGTCGGCACCGGCGCGGGCACGAGCCTCCGCCTTGACCTCGGACTTCGTCTTGCGCTGGGCGTTGACCTCGGCCGAGCGCTTGCGCTGCTCGTTCTTGGCGTCAGCCTTCTTCTTGACCGGCCCGAGGACCATGGTCATGTTGCGCCCGTCCTGCTTGGGCATGGACTCCACGAAGCCGAGGTCCGCGACGTCGTCCGCGAGGCGCTGCAGCAGCCGCACGCCCATCTCGGGGCGGGACTGCTCGCGACCGCGGAACATGATCATGACCTTGACCTTGTCGCCGGCCGACAGGAATCGCTCGACGTGGCCCTTCTTGGTGGCGTAGTCGTGCGGGTCGATCTTGAGGCGGAACCGGATCTCCTTGAGCAGGGTGTTCGCCTGCTTGCGGCGCGCCTCGCGCGCCTTCATGTCCGACTCGTACTTGAACTTGCCGAAGTCCATGAGCTTGGCGACGGGCGGACGGGCGTCCGGGGCGACCTCGACCAGGTCGAGGTCGGCGTCCTGGGCAAGCTTCAGGGCGACTCCCGTGGCGACCACGCCGACCTGTTCCCCGCCCGGGCCGATGAGCCGGACCTCGGGGACGCGGATCCGGTCGTTGATGCGAGGCTCGCTGATGTTGGTGCTCCTAGAACTCGTCGTGTAGGACTGCCAGGAACGGGAAAGGCCCCCGACCTGGGCGACAGGTGGAGGCCATCATGACCGGCGTCGACAGAGCCGTGACTCCGCCGAACCGGGGCAGGACGGCGTGAGCCGTCCGACCGGACCCGGCCCCTGTCGACACGCACACGCGGTGGCGTCCGTCGGAGCTCGGGTGGGATGTTCTCCGCTTGCTGCACCCGGCATCGAAATCTGCCGGGTCGGTCCGGCGACAACTTTAGCACGACGCCCCCGGTCGCCCGCCAGACCTCGGACGCCCCGGGATGCCGGAACAGGTGTCGCGTCGGTCACGTCCGGCCGGCGACCCAAACTGGAATCGTTCCAGAGAACACTCTAGGCTGGGTCCATGACCACCGCCCCTGCTGCCGCGAGCGACGAGCAGCTCCTGCGCGCCGGCGGCCTGCGGGTCACCGGGCTCCGGCTGGCCGTGCTGCGGGCGCTGGACGTCCGTCAGCACTCGACCGCCGACGACGTCGTCCGGGCGGTGCGCGCCGAGCTGGGCTCGGCCTCCGTCCAGGCCGTCTACGACTCCCTGCACACGCTGACCGGCGCCGGCCTCCTGCGCCGGATGGAGCCCGCCGGGCATCCGGCACGCTACGAGCGACGGGTCGGCGACAACCACCACCACGTGGTGTGCCGGGGCTGCGGCACCGTGGCCGACATCGACTGCGCCGTCGGCGCCGCCCCGTGCCTGCTCCCCGGCGACACCCACGGGTTCTCCGTGGACCTGGCCGAGGTCACCTTCTGGGGCGAGTGCCCCGACTGCGCCACCACCCGCCTGTCAACCCCCCGAGAAAGGACGTCACGATGACGACCCCGTTCACGACGACTCAGACCGGTACCCCGGTCTCCAGCGACCAGTACTCCCTGACCGTCGGCTCCGACGGCCCGACCGTCCTGCACGACCGCTACCTCGTCGAGAAGCTCGCCTCGTTCAACCGCGAGCGCGTCCCGGAGCGCAACCCGCACGCCAAGGGCGGTGGCGCCTTCGGCGAGTTCGAGGTCACCGAGGACGTCTCGCAGTACACCAGCGCGGCCGTCTTCCAGCCGGGCGCCAAGGCCGAGACCGTCCTGCGGTTCTCCTCCGTGGCCGGCGAGCAGGGCTCCCCCGACACCTGGCGCGACGTGCGCGGGTTCGCGCTGCGCTTCTACACGACCGAGGGCAACCTCGACATCGTCGGCAACAACACCCCCGTGTTCTTCCTGCGCGACGCCATGAAGTTCCCCGACTTCATCCACTCCCAGAAGCGCCTCGGGGCCTCCGGCCTGCGCGACGCCGACATGCAGTGGGACTTCTGGACCCTCTCCCCCGAGTCCGCCCACCAGGTCACCTACCTCATGGGCGACCGCGGCCTGTCGAAGTCCTGGCGCCACCTCAACGGCTACGGCTCGCACACCTACCAGTGGATCAACGCCGCCGGCGAGCGGTTCTGGGTGCAGTACCACTTCATCTCGAAGCAGGGCGTCGAGAACATCAGCAACGAGGACGCCGAGCGCATCGCCGGCGAGGACGCCGACCACTACCGTCGCGACCTGTACGAGGCCATCGAGCGCGGCGAGCACCCCTCCTGGGACGTCAAGGTCCAGGTCATGCCGTACGAGGACGCCAAGACGTACCGGTTCAACCCGTTCGACATGACCAAGGTCTGGCCCCACAGCGACTACCCGCTGATCAAGGTCGGCACGTTCACGCTGAACCGCAACCCGCGCAACTTCTTCGCCGAGATCGAGCAGGCGGCGTTCTCCCCCGGCAACCAGGTGCCGGGCACGGACATCTCCCCCGACAAGATGCTCATGGCCCGCGTCTTCGCCTACAACGACGCCCACCGCCACCGCATCGGCGCCAACTTCAACCAGTTGCCCGTCAACCAGGCCCACGCCGCCCCGGTCAGCAACTACATGCACCAGGGTCCGATGGCCTACCACTTCAACGGCCCCGAGCACCCCGTCTACACCCCGAACTCGTTCGGCGGCCCGGCGGCCGACCCGACCCGCGCCTCCGAGGGGAGCTGGGAGAACGACGGCGAGCTGCTGCGGTCGGCCTACACCCTGCACTCCGAGGACGACGACTTCGGCCAGGCGGGCACCCTGTACCGCGACGTCTTCGACGACGCCGCCAAGGCGCGCTTCCTGGCGACGCTGACCGGCCAGGGCAAGGCCATCACGATCGACGAGATCCGCGAGCGGTTCTTCCAGTACTGGACGAACGTCGACGCCGAGCTGGGCGCCAAGCTCCGCTCCGAGGTGGCCGCCTGAGCGAGCGCCACCGAGGCACGCGGTACCGGCCGACGGCGCCGCGGACCCGCCGAGGCCGGGCCCACCACGCGTGGGCCCGGCCTCGGCGTCCGTCGGTCGGCGAAGATGCCAAGATGGTCCCATGAGCCTTCCCACCGCACCGTCCGACGGCCCGATCGACGCCGCGACGGCGACGCGAGACATCGCCGACGTGGCCGCCGTCGAGGTGATCACCACCGCGGCCGTCCACCTCATGAGTGCCGCCGCGGTCAAGTGCGGCCTGGCCGAGGGCCCCGAGGCCGCCGACCAGCAGGACCTGGACGAGGCCCGCAAGCTCATCACGGCGCTCGCGGCCCTCGTGACGGCGTCGGCCCCGGACATCGGCAACCAGCACGCCCGCTCACTGCGCGACGGGCTGCGCTCGTTGCAGCTCGCCTTCCGCGAGGCCTCCGTGGTGCCCGACGCACCGGGCGAGGGTCCCGGCGAGAAGTACACGGGTTCCGTCGTCTGACATGAGCCACGACGGCCCGTCCTGGGAGCCGCCGACGACGACGTCGGCCGGCCCCGCCGCGCCCTCGCCGGCGTCGATCCGCCCCGGCGCGCCACCACCCCCGGACGCACCGAGCGACGCCCCGCCCCGCCGACGCGCACGACGCCGCGGCCGCGGCGCGACGGTGGCCGCTGTCGTGCTGGCCGTGCTGCTCGTCGCCGTGACCGCGACCGCCGGCTATCTCTGGCAGACCACGGACGCGTGGCAGGAGCACTCCGCCGACTGGGAGGACGAGGCGCACCGCTACGCCGACGAGGTCGCCGCGCTGCAGTCCGAGCTCGACGGGGTCAACGCCGAGCTGGTCGCCGCGCGCGAGCAGCTCGAGACCGCCACCGGCCGCATCACCGAGCTCGCCGACGAGAAGGCACAGCTCGGGGACGAGAACGTGGCCAGCCAGCAGTACCTCGACTACCAGCGCCGGGTCAGCGAGGCGGCCGGCGTCGTGGCCACGGCGCTCGGCCAGTGCACCCAGGCGCAGTTCCAGCTCATCGGCTACCTCGGCGACCGGGACGCCTACGACCCGCAGGACCTCGACCGGTTCGCGACCGACGTCCAGGACCTGTGCGACGAGGCGAACGAGGCGAACGAGCAGCTCCAGCGGGAGCTCGCGCAGTGAGGCGCGCCCTGGCCGGCGCGCTCGGGCTCGTCGTCGCCGGCGCGTTGACGGGCTGCTCGGTGGTATCGGAGACGCTGCCGCCGATGCCGCCTCCGGTCCCCACCGACATCGTGCCGAGCGCCGCGGCACCGACCCTCGCGTCCGCCGGCGAGGAACGGCTCTCCCCCGACGGGTTCGACGCCGTGCAACGCATGGCGGTCCGCATCCGCAACGTGGGGTGCGCCGGGCTGTCCACCGGTTCCGGGTTCGCGGTGGGCTCCCACACCCTGGTCACCAACCGGCACGTGGTCGTCGACTCGCAGTCGTTGCAGGTCAGCACCTATGACGGCCGCGACCTCGACGTCTCGGCCGCCGGGACCGCCGCGCTCGCCGACCTGGCGCTGGTCCGCACCGAGGACGAGCTGCCGTCCTACCCCGCCCTCGCGGAGGAGGACCCGCAACGGGGAGACGACGTCACGGTGGTCGGCTACCCGGAAGGCGGCGAGCTCACGGCCACCGCGGGCACCGTCATCGGCACCACGACCGACCCGCTCAACGAGAACCTGGGTGAGGTGCTGGTCACCGACGCCGCGGTCGAGCCGGGGTCGTCGGGATCGGCAGCGCTCAACGACGCCGGCGAGGTCATCGGCGTCGTCTACGCCAAGACGGGTGACGGCCGGTCGCTGCTCGTCCCGCGGTCGACCCTGGAGGACCTCCTCGCCGACGAGGCGGCGTTCACCGACGTCCCGCCGTGCTGAGTCCGGCCGCGAGAGCCGGGCGGTCAGCCGCCCTCAGCGCGCCGCGGCGATCCGCAGCTCGAGCGAGTCGACGCGGTCCGCAACCACCTTCGCCGCGGCGAGGCGAGCGTTGACCTGACCCAGGACCGTGTCCAGTCCGGCGCGATCCAGGCCGGGGTCCAGGGCCAGGACGACGGCCACCTCGGCCTTGCGGCCCGGCTCGGCATGGGCCCGCACCACGTGCTGCACGGGCGCGGCGGCATCCGCGACCGCCCGGGCCACGTCGGCGTCGACCGTCGGGCCGTCCGGGCCCGGGACGAGCGCGGGAACCCACTCGACGCCCTGGGCCAGCGCCCAGACGGCCGGTCGGGGCACCAGCACGGTGGCCGGCCCGGCCGGGTCCAGGACCAGCAGCGACCACCGCTCGTCCACGGCGGACAACGCTGCCCGGCGCGCCTCCACCGGGACGGGGCGGGCGTCGGTCCGCCAGGCGCGCATCGCCTCGACCGAGGAGAAGACCGGCAACGCGCGCCGCCCGTCCGGGGACTCGAGGGCGACGACACCCGAGGACGCCTCGGAGTCGACCTGGTGCTCGACGCCGTCACGAGCGACGGTGGAGGTCGCCTCGGCCTCGGCGAGCACCGGCACGAGCACCCTGGTCTGCGACAGCCGCGCCACGACCTCGCGCAGCGAACTCGTCCCGGTGCTCAGACCGGCGACGAGCCGGACGAGCTCTGCGTCGGCGGTGCCGTCGTCACCGGCGAACCTGCTGGTGGGCTGGATGGACCTCATGGGCGCCCCGCCACGTCGAGCGCCTCGGGGAGCGTGAACGCCCCGGCGTAGAGCGCCTTGCCGACGACGGCCGCGTCGACACCGTCACCGGTGAGCGCGCGCAGGGCCCGCAGGTCGTCGAGCGACGAGATCCCCCCGGACGCCACCACGTGGGCCGGCGTGCGGGAGGCGACCTCGCGCAGCAGCTCGACGTTGGGTCCGCGCAGGGTGCCGTCCTTGGTCACGTCGGTGACCACGTAGCGGGAACAGCCGGCCTCGTCCAGGCGGGCGAGCACCTCCCACAGGTCCCCACCCTCCTTCGTCCAGCCCCGTGCGGCCAGCGTGGTGCCACGGACGTCCAGGCCCACGGCCACCTGGTCGCCGTGCTCGGCGATCACGCGTGCGGTCCACTCCGGGTCCTCCAGCGCGGCCGTCCCGATGTTGACCCGGCGCGCCCCCGTGCCCAGGGCACGTTCGAGCGACGCGTCGTCGCGGATCCCGCCGGAGAGCTCGACCTGCACGTCGACCTCGGACACGACCCGGGCGAGCAGGTCGGCGTTGGAGCCGCGGCCGAACGCCGCGTCGAGGTCGACCAGGTGGATCCACTCCGCACCGCCGGACTGCCAGTCCAGGGCGGCGGCGAGCGGGTCCCCGTAGGAGGTCTCGGAGCCGGCCTCGCCCTGGACGAGGCGGACGGCCTGACCGTCGGCGACGTCGACGGCGGGCAGCAGCACGAGGCGTTCGGTCATGCGGGGTCTCTCCAGACGTGGTGGACGTGCGGGTGGGCGGTCGCCCTCACAGGGACCGCACCCAGTTCTCGAGCAGGGTGGCGCCGGCGTCGCCGGACTTCTCGGGGTGGAACTGCGTGGCAGACAGCGGGCCGTCCTCGACGGCGGCGACGAACCGCGCCGCGGCACCGGCCGGACCGTGCGACGCCCAGGTGACGCGCGGTGGGGTGTAGCGCGGGTCGGCGGCGTCGTCGTGGCCCTGGGTGAACGCCTGGGCGGCGTACGAGTGCACGAAGTAGAAGCGCTCGTCGGCGATCCCGGCGAACAGCGTCGAGCCGTCCGCGGCCTCCACGCCCGACCAGCCCATGTGCGGGACGACCGGCGCCTCGAGCCGGTCGACGACGCCGCGCCACTCGCCCAGCCCGTCGGCGCGCACGCCGTGCTCCACCCCGGCGTCGAACATGATCTGCATGCCCACGCAGATGCCGAGCACCGGGCGGCCGCCGGCCAGCCGGCGGTCCACGATCTGGTCGCCGCGCACCTCACGCAGCCCGGCCATGCAGGCGGCGAAGGCCCCCACGCCGGGGACCACCAGGCCGTCGGCGTGCTCCGCGGTGCGCCGGTCGGCGGTCAGCTCGACGTCGGCACCCACCCGCTCCAGCGCACGCACCGCCGAGCGGACGTTGCCGAAGCCGTAGTCGAGCACCACGACCCGCGGCCGCCCTCCGGCGCCGGCGCGAGCAGCGGGACGGGGGTTGAGCTCGGCCGCGGCGCCGCCCTCGGGCAGCAGCTCGGGAACCTCGCTCATCACTTCTTCTTCCGCGACCGACGGGAGATCGACGAGAGCATGCGCACGGCCTTGAGTCGGCCGATGCCCGACGACGGCACGACGCCGGGCAGGTCGGTGACCGCCAGGTGGCCGGTCAGCAGGTCCTCCAGCGCGTCGGGCGCCCCGCCCAGCACGAGCCCGGCGGGAAGCTCGCCGTCCTCCACGCCGTCGGCGAACCGGCGGCAGGTGAGCTGTTCACCCTGCCGTGTGACGAGGATCAGGGGCACACCCTGGACGAGCCGGGAGACGGTGGCTGCTGCCTGGCCGGGTGCGTCACCGCTGCGGTCCCGCAGCACGGCGAGCGCCCCCACGGGGGTCGGTACCGCGTCGACGTCGAGGTCGGCCAGCGCACAGGCGGCGGCCAGGGGCTCGGCGTCGGCGACCTGGGTGATCAGCACGGCGATCTCGGGGTCGGAGGACCCGTCCAGCCCGGACAGGTCGTCCGGGATCTCGAACCCGTCGGGGATCTCCGGCAGGCCCGGTTCGTCGTCCCGGACGGTCGGGTCGTGCTGCTCGGGCTGCTCGGGCGATGCGGCGGTCATGCGGTTACAGCGCACCCTTCGTGGACGGGACACCCTCGACGCGCGGGTCGGGGGCGATGGCGGCCCGCAGAGCGCGGGCGAGAGCCTTGAACTGGGCCTCGACGACGTGGTGGGGATCGCGCCCCGCCAGCACGCGCACGTGCAGGCAGATGTCGGCGTGGTGCGCGATCGACTCCAGCACGTGCCGGGTCAGGGAGCCGGTGAAGTGCCCGCCGATGAGGTGGTACTCCTGACCGGCGGGCTCGCCGGTGTGCACCAGGTAGGGACGGCCGGAGACGTCGACGACCGCCTGGGCGAGCGCCTCGTCCAGCGGCACGAGGGCGTCGCCGAACCGCGAGATGCCCCGCTTGTCGCCGAGCGCCTGCTTCAGGGCCTGACCGAGGACGATCGCGGTGTCCTCCACGGTGTGGTGGGCGTCGATCTCGGTGTCGCCGGTGGCGCGCACCGTGAGGTCGATCAGGGAGTGCTTGCCCAGCGCGGTGAGCATGTGGTCGTAGAACGGCACGGTCGTGGAGACGTCGGTGCGTCCGGTGCCGTCGAGGTCGACCTCGACGACCACGCTCGACTCGCTGGTCGTGCGCTCCACGCGCGCGGTGCGATCCGCCATCACTGCTCCTCCTGGTCGATCACGTCGAGCAACGCGTCCTTGAACGCGCGGGTCTCCTCAGGCGTTCCCACCGAGACCCGCAGCCAGCCGTCGGGTCCGGTCTCCCGGATCAGGACCCCGCGCTCCAGCAGTCCCCGCCAGACGGCGTGCCGGTCCGGGAACGTGCCGAAGAGCACGAAGTTCGCGTCGGTCTCGGCCACCTGGAACGGTCGGCCCGAGACGTGCTGCCGCTGCAACCATGCCACGAGCCCGTCGCGCTCCGCACGCAGGTCCGCCACCTGGGCGAGCAGCGAGTCCCGATGCTCCAGGGCAGCACGGGCCGTCGCCTGGGTGACGGCGGACAGGTGGTACGGCAGGCGCACGACGCGCAGCGCGTCGACCAGGGCGGTGGATGCCGCGAGATAGCCGAGGCGCAGGCCGGCCGCGGCGAACGCCTTGGACATCGTGCGGGTCACGGCCAGCAGGGGGTACCGGTCGAGCAGCTCGAGCGCCGACGGCGTCCCGGCCCGGCGGAACTCGGCGTAGGCCTCGTCGACGACGACGACGGCGGGCACCCGGGCCACGGCGTCCAGCACCGCCCGGATCGTGGCCTGCGGCAGGGCCGTGCCGGTGGGGTTGTTCGGGCTGGCGAGCAGGATCACCGACGGCCGTTCGGCCTCGATCAGCGCGACGGCCGACTCCGGGTCGACCGTGAAGTCCTGCGCCCGCCGTCCCGTCACCCACCGCGTGTGCGTGTCACGGGCGTACTCGGGGTACATCGAGTAGGTCGGCGCGAACGAGACCGCCGTCCTGCCCGGCCCGCCGAAGGCCTGCAGCAGGTGCAGCATGACCTCGTTCGAGCCGTTGGCGGCCCAGATCTGCTCGGCGGCCAGTCGCACGCCCGACTCGACCGACAGGTAGTCGGCCAGGTCGGCGCGGAGGGCCGGGAAGTCGCGGTCGGGGTAGCGGTTCAGCGTGCCCGCGGCGGTCGCGACCCGCTCGGCGATCGTCGCGACGACGTCCGGTGACGGGGCGTACGGGTTCTCGTTGACGTTGAGCAGCACGGGCACGTCGAGCTGGGGGGCGCCGTAGGGCACCTCGTCGGCGAGCTCGGGGCGCAGCGGCAGCGCCGGAGCGTCGGGGGTGGTCACCGCACCAGTCTACGAGCGCCCCGACGGTGGTGCGGCGGCCGTCGGCACCGCCTCAGGCGACGACGACGTCGCCGTCGACCACCTCGACGGCGATCTCGCCCAGGGGTTCCGGCGCCGGGCCCGCCTGGACCGACGCGTCCGTCAGGGAGAACACCGACTGGTGGCACGGGCACTCGAGCAGGTCACCCGCCGGTGCGACCGTGCACCCCTGGTGGGTGCAGATCGCGCTGAAGACGTGCACCTCCCCCTCGGTGGGCTGGGTCACCAGGACCGGCGTGCCGGCCACCTCGGCGCTGACCGCCCCACCGACGGGCACGTCCGCGAGCGCGACGACGGTCTCCCCGGCGCCCGAGGTGGTCACGTCGTCGACCGCACCGGAGGGATCGACCGGGTCGGAGCACGCGACGAGCACCCCGCCGCCGACCACCACGCCGGTGGCGAGTCCCGCACCGCGCAGAATCTGACGACGGGAACAGGTGACGGGACCGGTGGGTGCGTTCATCGGAGAGCTCCTCGGGGGTGACGCGGGTCACGGGCGGTGGCAGCATGTCCATCATGGACGCCCCCACCGGATCGGTGCCAGCGACGCGCGGCAGACCGTCCTCCCGCACGTCCTGGTCGTTGCGCGTCGTCGCCGCGCTGGGGGTGCTGGTCTCCGCCGTCGTGCACCTGGTGCTGTGGGCCGACGGCTACCGGGACCTCGAGGTGACCGGCGCGCTCTTCCTGCTCAACGCCGTCGGGGGTGCGGTGCTGGGCGTGCTGCTCGTCACCTGGCGGCACTGGCTGCCCCTGGTGGGCGGGATCGCCTTCGGGGCCGCCACCCTCCTGGCGTTCGTCGCCTCCGGGACGATCGGGTTCTTCGAGGTGTCGGGGCACCTGATGTTCGGCCCGGACGAGATCGTCGCCGCGGTCTCGGAGGTGGTCGCCGTCGTCGCCTCGACCTGGGCGCTCCTGCGCGAGCAGGCGCGCTGAGCCCTGTGGACCGTCCTCCCGCGGTGTCCCCCGCTCCCCCTACGATCGCAGGGTGACCTCCTCGGACGACCCGTACGCCGACCTCGTGCCCGCCTGGACCGACGACGACGTCCCTCCGGACGACGACGTCCCTCCGCCTCCGGAGGAGGCCGGTGCGCCGCACGACGCCGCGGAGGCCCGCCCGGCGGCCGCACCGGCGACGACGGCGGGCCCGGGCGGGACCGGCGGGACGGAGCGCGCGGAGGCGGCGCGCCGCGCGAAGCTGGCGATGCTGCGCGGGCTGATGGACACGGCGGGCGAGGGTGGTGGCACCCTGCGCGAGCAGGCCACCGAGGCGCTGCGTGCCCTCGTCGGGCGCGAGGACGCCGAGCTGCGCGAGGACCAGTGGAGCGCCATCGAGGCGTTGGTGGCGTTCCACCGCCGCGCGCTCGTGGTGCAGCGCACCGGCTGGGGCAAGTCGGCCGTCTACTTCGTCGCGACGAGCCTCCTGCGCGCCCGCGGCGCCGGACCCACCGTCATCGTCTCGCCGTTGCTGGCCCTCATGCGCGACCAGGTCGCGGCGGCCGCCCGCGCCGGGATCCACGCCGTGACGATCAACTCGTCCAACGTGACGGAGTGGGAGCAGATCCACGCCCAGATCGCCGCCGGCGAGGTGGACGTACTGCTGTGCTCCCCCGAGCGGCTCAACAACCCGGCGTTCCGCGACGAGGTGCTGCCGCGGCTGGCCGCCGACGCCGGCCTCGTCGTCGTCGACGAGGCGCACTGCATCTCCGACTGGGGCCACGACTTCCGCCCCGACTACCGCCGCATCCGTACCCTGCTGGCCGACCTCCCACCGGGCATCCCCGTGCTGGCGACGACCGCGACGGCCAACGAACGCGTGACCGGCGACGTCGCCGAGCAGATGGCCGTGCACGGCGAGGGCGCCACCACCGACGACCGGGTGCTCGCCGCCGACGGCGTGCTCGTGCTGCGCGGAGCCCTGGACCGCGAGTCCCTGCACCTGGCCGTGCTGGAGCTCGGGGACCAGCCCACGCGCGTGGCCTGGCTCGTGGAGGCCCTGCAGGAGATCGACGGCTCCGGGATCGTGTACTGCCTGACGGTCTCGGCAGCCGAGGAGGTCGCCGCCCAGCTGCGCGGTGCCGGGCTCGCCGTGGCCGCCTACACCGGCCGCACCGACCCCACCCAGCGTGCCCAGCTCGAGGAGGACCTCAAGGAGAACAGGGTCAAGGCCCTGGTCGCGACGTCGGCGCTCGGCATGGGGTTCGACAAGCCCGACCTGGCGTTCGTCATGCATCTCGGCGCGCCGTCGTCGCCCATCGCCTACTACCAGCAGGTCGGTCGCGCCGGCCGCGGCGTCGACGACGCCGTGGTCGTCCTGCTCCCGGGCCACGAGGACCGGGCCATCTGGGACTGGTTCGGCTCGCAGGCCTTCCCCGCCGAGCCCCAGGTGCGGGCCACGCTCGCGGCGCTGGCCGAGACCGGGGAGACGATGTCCACGGCGGCGCTGGAGACGTACGTCGACCTGAAGCGGTCCCGCCTCGAGTCGATGCTCAAGGTCCTCGACGTCGACGGCGCGGTCCGCCGGGTCAAGGGCGGCTGGGTCGCCACCGGGGCCGAGTGGGTCTACGACGCCGCGCGGTACCAGCGGGTCGCCGAGACCCGCCACGTCGAGCAGCGCGCGATGCTGGACTACATCGCCACCGACGGCTGCCGCATGCGGTACCTGCGCGCCCAGCTCGACGACCCGGCGCTGCCCGACGGGTGGACGTGCGGTCGCTGCGACCGGTGCGGCGGCGTCGCACTACCCCCGCCGCCCGACGCCGCGACCGTGGCGTCGGCACGCGAGGAGATGGACCGGCCGGGGGTCGAGGTCGAGCCGCGCAAGATGTGGCCGTCGGGGCTCGCCACCCTCGGGGTGGACGTCAAGGGCAAGATCCCCGAGGCCGAGCGGGCCGAGCCGGGCCGAGCCGTGGCCCGCTTCGACGGGCTCGGCTGGTCCGGGCCCGTGCGCGAGCTGTTCGGTCCGGGAGCCCCCGACGGCGAGACCCCGCCCGCCCTGCGCAGCGCGGCCGCCCGGGTGCTCGACGACTGGGACGCGATCCACGGCCCGGGCGCGACCGACGCGGAGGCGGTCGACGTCGCCGAGGCGGACGCCGCGGGACGGCCCCTGCTCGTCGAGGGCGTGGTCGCCGTGCGGTCGGTGGCCCGCCCGCAGCTCACCTTCCATCTGGCGAACGGGTTGGCCTCCTACCTCGGGGTGCCGCTGATCGGCGCCGTGGGACCGGTGCCCGGAGCCGACGAGCCCGGCCGCCACGACGTCAATTCGGCCATGCGGCTCGCGGGGGTGGCCCGGCGGCTGCGCCTGGAGCTCGGCGAGGCGGCCCTGGCCGGACTGCCGGGGCGCACCGTCCTGCTGGTGGACGACTGGACCGAGTCCGGGTGGACGCTCACCGTCGCCGCCCGGCTGCTGCGCCAGGCCGGCGCGGCCGCCGTCCATCCCTTCGTGCTCGGGGTGCGCTAACCGTCGAGGAGCCCACGGACGTCCTCGGCGACGAGCGCGCCCGCGAAGGCCCCGGCGTCGTCGTCCAGCACCGCGTCGAACAGGGCCGCCTTGCGGCGCGCGAGCGCCATGACCTTCTCCTCGATGGTGTCGGCGGCCACCAGACGGGTGACCACGACGTTGCGCGTCTGGCCGATCCGGTGGGTGCGGTCGATGGCCTGGGACTCCGCCGCGGGGTTCCACCAGGGGTCGAGCAGGTAGACGTAGTCGGCCTCGGTGAGGTTGAGACCCACGCCACCCGCCTTGAGGCTGATGAGGAAGACCGGGGCCTCACCCTGCTTGAAGCCGCGGATCACGCCGGCCCGGTCGCGGGTGCTGCCGTCCAGGTAGGCGGTGGGCAGGCCCGCGGCGGCGCACCGCTGCTCGACCCGGCGCAGGAACGAGGTGAACTGGGAGAACACGAGGGTGCGGTGTCCCTCGGCGGCGACCTCGGTGAGCTGGTCGAGCACGACGTCCAGCTTGGCCGACGTCACGCCGGCGTAGGCGTCGTCGACCAGCGACGCGTCCAGGGCGAGGCGCCGCAGCGTCGTCAGCGACCGGAAGATGGCGGCCTTGTTGGCCTCGAAGTCGGTCAGCAGCCCGAGCAGCCGCTGCCGCTCCCGCTGCAGGTGGGTGTCGTAGACCTTGCGGTGGTCCGGGGCGAGCGGGACGCGCAGCACCTGTTCCTGCCGTTCGGGCAGCTCCGGGGCGACCTGCTCCTTGGTGCGGCGCAGCATGAGGGTGCGGATGCGTCGCTTGAGCCGAGCCAGCGCACGGTTGCCCGCCGCGACCACGTGCGGGTCGTCGTCGTGGGCCGCGGCGTCGACCGGCCGGACGGTCTCGGCACGGAAGCGGTGCAGCGACGGGTAGAGGCCGGGTGCCACGACCGCCAGCATCGCCCAGAGCTCGGTGAGGTTGTTCTCCATCGGCGTCCCGGTGATCGCCAGCTTGAACGGGGCGTCGAGCCGTCGCGCGGTCTGGTTGGCCCGGGTGCGGGGGTTCTTGGCGAACTGCGCCTCGTCGAGGATCAGGCCGGTCCACTCCAGGGCGTCGAACGCCGCGAAGTCGAGGCGGAACACGGCGTAGGAGACCACGACGACGTCGGCGCCGGCGACGATCTCGGCCAGCTCGCGGCCGAGCTTCCTGGTCGTGGCGGGCAGCGCGACCACGCGCAGGTCGGGGGTGAAGCGCGCCGCCTCGTCCACCCAGTTGCCGACCACGGAGGCCGGGGCCACCACGACGAAGGGATGACGGCCGCCGTCCGGCGACGACGCGGCGCGCGCGTGTGCCACGAACGCGAGCGTCTCGACCGTCTTGCCCAGCCCCATGTCGTCGGCGAGGATCCCGCCGAGCCCGTGCCGCCACAGGAAGGTCAGCCACTCGAACGCCTGGTGCTGGTACGGCCGCAGCCGGGCCCGCAGGCCCGACGGGGCCACCAACGGTTCCGGGGTCGTCGCCCCCGTGGCCAGGTTCCGCAGCTCGGCCATGGCGCGGCGCCACCGATCGGGCACCTGCACGTCGTCCGCGACGTCCTCCAGATCACTCCACAGGTCGGCGTCGTAGCGGCTGATCCGAAGCGTGCCGGGCTTGTCGGCCAGCGCTCCCGCCTCCTCGATGAGCGCGCGCAGGCGTCCCAGGACCGGCTGGTTCAACCGCATCCAGGAGCCGTCGACCAGCAGCAGACGCTTGCGCCCGTTCGCCAGCGCGGTGAAGAGCTTGGCGAACGGGATGTCCTTGCCGCCGACGGTGACCGTCACGCCGAGGTCGAGCCAGTCGGAGTCCCCGGACGGCGCACCGTCGACCACCACGCGCGCCGGGGCCTCGAGGTGGTGGTAGTCCGGGACGGGGTCACCGGCGAGCACGACCTCCGTGCCGGCGAGCGCGGGCAGCACCTCGTGAGCCAGGTCGAGGGCGTCGAGGCCCGTGAACGTGTGCCGTTCCGCGAGCTCGAGGCGTTCGAAGCCCGGGACGCCACGGATCGCCGCGGCCGCCTTGTCCCGGATCTCGGCCTCGACCTCGACGTCCCGGGACGGGTCGACGGCGGCGCCGTCCAGCGGCACCGTGCGCGACGCGCCGTCACCGCGCGGGTACCGCCACTCCCAGGAGAGCTCGGCGTGCTCGGGGGAGGCGAACCGCGTGGTGCCGACCAGCACCGGTCGCGGGTTCTGAGGCAGCTCGACGCTCCCGTCCGAGACGACGCGGGCGATCCGGCGCAGGGCAGGCAGGTGCTCGGTGTAGAGCTCGTCGACCTCGGCGTCCGGGACGTCGGTGGCCCCGAGCGCGAGGAGCTCGCGCACACCGTCCCCGAGCCGCCGCGAGGCAGGGCCCAGGCGCAGCACGGTGCGCCCCCCGGCCGACCCGACGGCGTACAACCCCGTGTCCCCGACCGTACCGACCTGGTCCTGGGTACCGGCGTCGACGTCGTCGAACGTGACGACCGGCATCAGCCGCACACCGCCGTCGCCGGTCCCGACCTCGAGGCGCGCCGCGGCGGCGCGCGCCAGGTGGACCTCGTCGCGCGCGCCGTGCCCGACGAGCGGGATCTGCAGGTCGGACGCCTCGGCCAGGAGCGGCCAGAGCCCGCGACCCCCGGCGGAGAGGTCGCGCCACGCGTCGCGGGTGCGGACGAGGCCGTCGCTCAGGAGCGCACCGAGCTCGGCGAACCAGCGCCGCACCTCCGGTGCGGGCGTGGCGCGAACCCCGGCGAAGGCGTACAGACCGCGCGTCAGGGCGTCCCAGCTCGCTTCCGGAGCCGTCTTCCAGCCCCCGTTGCGTGCCGGCACCACCGGCCGGACGGACAGGCCCGGCGTCTCGCCGCCGAACGCCCCGTCGAGGCGGAAGCGCAGCGCGACGGGAAGCACGCCGCCCGACGCCGGCGCCGCCGTCGGGCCGGTCGTGCCCGTCACGGCAGCGAGGCGGCCTCGCCACCCGGAGTCGACCCCGCCGCCCGCCCCCGGACCCTCCGCACCGTGCGGGCCGACGTGCAGCAGCGTGGCCGCGACGTGCTTGCAGTCGATCGCCACCGGGCACGAGCAGGACGAGTCCTCGAAGGCGAAGCGCCCGGAGTCGTCGACCGTGAACCAGATGCGGCACGCGTACGGCCGCGGGCCGCTCCCCGTGACGCGCGCGGTCAGGACCAGCGCCTCGGCGTCCCACCGCCAGGAGGCGACCATCCCCGATCGCTGGTAGCCCTGCGCACGTCGGAACGTCGTCGCCCCGACGATCCCGCCCACGACGAGCGGGTCGAGCCGAGGTGGCGGGGACGTCGCGGGCATGGGGCCATGCTGCCACGGTGCTCCGACACGTCCGCCGCCGGACAGCGTCGCGCTTGGCACACTATTCCTTCTCGGCCGCCCACTCCTCGCGCAGGACGCCGTAGACCAGCGCGTCGTGGCGCACCCCGTCCACCACCCGGGCCCGCCGGAACCGGGCCTCCTCGACGAACCCCAGAGACCGGGCCAGAGCGACCATCGGCGCGTTGCCGGACCAAGTCGCCAGGTCCAGCCGTACCCAGTCGCTGCGGGCGAAGAGCAGCGAGGTCCACGCGGACAGCGCCGCACGTCCTGCTCCCCTGCCACGGACGGCCGGGTCGTAGAGCACGATGCCGAGGCGCGCCCACTGCGTCGCCTCCGACTCCCAGTACCAGCTCACCGTGCCGAGCAGCCGGTCGGTGCCCGGATCGGCGACGACCGCCCGGTGCGGCGGGAGCCCGGCGCCGTCGTCGGCTCCCTGCGCCGCCACGCGGGCCGCGAACGACTCCGCCTCCGGCGCGGTGGGTCGCGCGAAGTAGGGCCCGTCCCAGCGGTGCCAGTCGTGGTGCGGACGCAACCACTCCCGCAGGACCGGACCGTCCTCGGGGCGGCCCGTGCGCAGCACGCACCGCGGTGTCGTCAGCGGCAGCCGCACCTCAGAACCGACCGCGCACCGCCTCGCCGTGGGCCGGCAGGTCCTCGTCGTTCGCGACGGCGACGATCCGGTCGGCGACCTCGGCGAGCGCCTCGCGCGAGTACTCGATCACCTGCACCGACCGCAGGAACGCGTGCACACCCAGACCGCTGGTGAACCGCGACGTGCCACCCGTGGGCAGCACGTGGTTCGACCCCGCCAGATAGTCCCCCAGGGACACCGGCGAGTGGGCCCCGACGAAGATCGCCCCCGCCGAGGTGACGCGCTCGGCCAGCGCCGCCGCGCCGGCGGTCTGGATCTCCAGGTGCTCGGCACCGTAGGCGTTCACGACGGCCAGCCCTTGGTCCAGGTCGTCCACCAGGACCACGGCGGACTGCGGGCCGCCGAGCGCCGTCGTGACCCGCGTCGAGTGCTTGGTCGCGCCCGCCATGTCCGCGAGCTTCGCCTCGACCGCACCGGCCAGCTCGACCGAGGGGGTGACCAGTACGGACGCGGCCATCGGGTCGTGCTCGGCCTGGCTGATCAGGTCGAGCGCCACGTGGTCGGCGTCGGCCGTGCCGTCCGCGAGCACCGCGATCTCCGTCGGGCCCGCCTCCGCGTCGATCCCGACGACGCCGCGGACCAGCCGCTTCGCCGCGGCCACGTAGACGTTGCCCGGCCCGGTGACGACGTCGACCGGCTCGCACAGGACCTCGCCGTCGACCGGCTCGGAGCCGGCGGCGCCGTAGGCGAACATCGCCACCGCCTGGGCGCCGCCGACGGCGTAGACCTCGTCCACGCCGAGCAGCGCGCACGCCGCCAGGATCGTCGGGTGCGGCAGACCGCCGGCGTCCTTCTGCGGCGGCGAGGCCACGGCGAGCGCCGGCACACCCGCCTCCTGGGCGGCGATCACGTTCATGATCACCGAGGAGGGGTACACGGCCAGGCCGCCCGGGGCGTAGAGGCCCACCCTCCGCACCGGGATCCACCGCTGGCGCACCTCGGCGCCGTCGGCCAGCACGGTGGTGTGCTCGCCGGGCACCTGGTCGGCGTGCACGGCTCGCACCCGCCTGATGGACTCCTCCAGCCCGGCGCGCACCTGCGGGTCGAGGTCCGCGAGCGCCGAGTCGAGAGCGGTGACCGGGACACGGAGCCGTTCGGGGCGCACCCCGTCGAACCGTTCGGCCAGGTCCCGCAGCGCTGCGGCCCCGCGGGACCGCACAGCGGCGATGACCGGGGTGACGACGTCGACGGCCTGCTCGACGCCCACCTCGGGACGCGGCAGCACGCCCAGCAGCTCGGTACGGGACAGGACCTGCCCTCGCAGGTCGATGCGTCGGATCATCCCGTCAGTCTAGGTCGGCACGGCGGAGGCCCGGCAGTTCGTCCCGGACCCTGGTCGCGGGGACAATGGGCCGATGGACACCCCGATCGAGGTCCCCATCCGCGACGACGTCATCCGGCTCGGACAGTTCCTCAAGCTGGCCGGCCTCGCCGAGTCCGGCAACCACGCCCGTGACCTGGTGGCCGACGGCGACGTGCGCGTCGACGGCGAGGTCGAGACCCGGCGGGGACGCCAGCTGCGCGCCGGTGCCCGCGTGACCGTCGCCGGGCCCGAGGGCGACGAGACCGCCGTCGTGGTCCACGACGCCGGATAGCTCAGGACGACATGTAGGCCGAGGCCATCGTGCGGTCGACGTGCAGGTGCAGCACCAGGCGGTTCGGGTCGTGCTCGACCTGCCGGTAGCGGCGCGCGTAGCGCCGGACGGCCTCGGCGACGTCCTCGGCGTCCTCGGACACCTCGATCGCACCCTCCAGCGTCAGCCACCGACCGCCGTCGACCTGGCACAGCGCGGCGCGTGACGGTTCGCCGTCGGGGCCCCGACGGCGCGCGTTGCGGACCTTCGTCGACGTGCGCCTCGCGGTGATCCGGGCGATCCCCCGGTCGGCGTCCCAGGTGAACGCGACCGGCACCACGTGCGGGGTCCCGTCCGCGCGCAGGGTCGTCAGAGTGGCCAGGTGGCGCTCGGTGACGAACACGAGCTGCTCGGGGTTGAGTCGCATCACGGCGCCAGCCTACGGGCGCTCAGAACCCGACCGTCATGACCGTCGGCACCTCGGCCCCGTGCCGGCCGGCGTCGTGCAGCGCGCGCAGGACGAGGAGCTCGTGCGGCACCACCGGGTCGGGCAGCGCCACCAGCGGGAACCACCGCAGGTCGGCCGACTTGTCCGGCTCCCGGACCGTCGGCGTGCCGGACCACCGTGACGCCGTGAAGAAGACGTCGATCCGCTGCTCCAGGGCCGGTCCCCCGGGCTCACCGCGGTGCATCGTCGTCAGCGGCTCCAGGTCCGACCTGTCGATCGTGATGCCGAGCTCCTCGCGCGCCTCGCGCACCGCGGCGTCGAGCACCGACTCGCCCGGCTCCACGTGGCCGGCGGCGCCCGCGGCCCAGTACCCGTCGCGGTACCCGGTCCCCCGGCGCAGCCCGAGCAGCACCTGCCCCTCGCGGCGCAGGAACACGTACGCGGCCGGCACCACCCGGAACCGGTGGTCGGCGGAACCGTCGTCCCAGGTCGACGACGGACCGCTCTCGACGCCGCCCCCGCCGTCGGCCGGCCCGGGGCCAGGGACGCTCATGACAGACAGCTCGGGCCGAGCAGCGCCTTGAGGTCGCCGAACAGCGCGGGTGACTTCTCCACCCGCAGCCTGTCGGCGGCCCGGACCACCGTCGTCTTCCCCGGCTCGGCGACGTGGACGTGCACCTCGGCCGGTCCGGGATGGGAGGTCAGCACCTCGCGCAGCCGCATCATGACGGGCTCGACGCACCGCGTGTGCGGCACGGTGACGTGCACCGGCGAGTCGGCGACGGCGGAGGTGTCCGGCAGGGAGACCTCCTGCGCCTGGAGCTGCATCTGCTCGTCGCGACGGCGCACCCGCCCCTTGAGCGTCACCACCTGGTCCTCGGCGAGCACCGTGGAGTAGGCCAGGTAGGTCTCGCCGAAGAACATCACCTCGACCGAGCCCTCCAGGTCCTCGATCGTGACCGCGGCCCACGGGTTGCCGTTCTTGCTCATCTTGCGCTGGACGGAGGTCAGCAGGCCGGCCACCGTCACCGAGGAACCGTCGGCGCGGTGCTCGTCGGCCACCAGCGTGGCGATCGAGGTGTCGGCCGCCCGGGCGAGGACGTGCTCCATCCCGGACAGCGGGTGGTCCGAGACGTACAGGCCGAGCATCTCGCGCTCGAAGGCCAGCAGCTGCTTCTTGTCCCAGTCCGGCAGGTCCGGGACGTCGACGGCGAAGGTGACGACGTCGTCGTCCCCGCCACCGAGGTCGGCGAACAGGTCGAACTGACCCTCGGCCTCCTTGCGCTTGACCGAGATGACCGAGTCCACCGCCTGCTCGTGCACGACCAGGAGCGCGCGGCGCGGGTGCCCGAGGGAGTCGAAGGCGCCGGCCTTGATCAGCGACTCGATCGTGCGCTTGTTGCACACCACCGCCGGGACCTTGTCGAGGAAGTCCGTGAACGAGGTGAAGTCGCCGTGCTCCTCGCGCGCCGCGATGATCGCCGTGACGACGTTCGCCCCGACGTTGCGGATCGCCGTCAGGCCGAAGCGGATGTCGTCTCCCACGGCCGTGAACTTCGCGGCGGACTCGTTGACGTCCGGCGGGAGCACCGTGATGCGCATCCGGCGGCACTCACCGAGGTAGAGCGCCATCTTGTCCTTGTCGTCCCGCACCGACTGCAGCAGGCCCGCCATGTACTCGGTGGGGTACTTCGCCTTGAGGTACGCGGTCCAGTAGGCGACCAGGCCGTACCCGGCCGAGTGCGCCTTGTTGAACGCGTACCCGGCGAACGGCACCAGGGTGTCCCACACCGCCTTGATCGCGCCCGCCGAGTAGCCCCGCTCCTGGCACCCGGCCTCGAAGCTCACGAACTCCTTGGCCAGCACCTCGGGCTTCTTCTTGCCCATGGCGCGGCGCAGGAGGTCGGCCTGGCCCAACGAGTAGCCGGCGAGCACCTGCGCGGCGCGCTGCACCTGCTCCTGGTAGACGATCAGTCCGTAGGTCTCGTCGAGGACCTCCGCGAGGGGCTCGGCGAGCTCGGGATGGATCGGCTCGATCTTCTGCATGCCGTTCTTGCGCAGCGCGTAGTTCACGTGCGAGTTCATGCCCATCGGGCCCGGCCGGTACAGCGCGATGACGGCCGACAGGTCGTCGAACTTGTCGGGACGCATCTGCCGCAGCAGCGAACGCATGGGGCCGCCGTCGAGCTGGAAGACGCCCAACGTCTCGCCGCGGGCCAGCAGCGCGTACGTGGCGTCGTCGTCGAGCGGGACGTGCTCGATCTCGACAGCGTCCTTGCCGTTCATCGTGATGTTCTCGAGCGCGTCGTCCAGGATGGTCAGGTTGCGCAGCCCGAGGAAGTCCATCTTGATCAGGCCGAGGCCCTCGGCCGTCGGGTAGTCGAACTGCGTGATCACGGCCCCGTCCTGGGGACGGCGCATGATCGGGATGACGTCGATGATCGGGTCGCTCGACATGATGACGCCCGCGGCGTGCACGCCCCACTGCCGTTTGAGCCCCTCGATGCCGCGGGCCGTCTCGACGACGCGCTGGGCCTCCGGGTCGGTGTCGTGCACGCTGCGGAACTCCGCGGCCTCGGAGTAGCGCTCGTGCTCCGGGTCGAAGATCCCGGACAGCGGGATGTCCTTGCCCATGACGGGCGGCGGCATGGCCTTGCTGAGCTTCTCGCCCATCGCGAAGGGGAAGCCGAGCACCCGTGAGGCGTCCTTGAGCGCCTGCTTGGCCTTGATCGAGCCGTAGGTGACGATCATCGCCACCCGGTCGTCGCCGTACTTCTCCGTGACGTAGCGGATGACCTCGGAGCGGCGGCGCTCGTCGAAGTCGACGTCGACGTCCGGCATGGTGACGCGCTCGGGGTTGAGGAAGCGTTCGAAGATCAGGCCGTGCTCGATCGGGTCGAGCTCGGTGATCCCCATGACGTAGGAGACCATCGAGCCCGCCGCGGAGCCCCGGCCGGGGCCCACCCGGATCCCCTGCTCCTTGGCCCAGTTGATGAAGTCGGCGACCACCAGGAAGTACCCGGGGAAGCCCATCTGGATGATGGTCTCGACCTCGTGCTCGGCCTGCTTGCGCACGGCGTCGGGGATCCCGGACGGGTAGCGGCGGCGCAGCCCCGTCTCGACCTCTTTGACGAACCAGGAGACCTCGTCCTCGCCGGCCGGGACCGGGAAGTTGGGCATGTAGTTGGCGCCGGTGTCGAACGAGACGTCGCACCGCTCGGCGATGAGCAGCGTGTTGTCGCACGCCTCGGGCATCTCGGCGAAGAGCCGCCGCATCTCGGCCCCGGAGCGCACGTAGAACGTGTCGCTCGAGAAGGCGAAACGGCTGCCGCCCTGGTCGTAGGTGGGCTCGTCCAGCGTGGAGCCCGAGTTGACCGCGAGCAGGACCTCGTGAGCGTGGGAGTCGGCCTGCCGGGTGTAGTGCAGGTCGTTCGTCGCGACCAGCGGCGCGTCGATCGCCTGGGCGAGCCGCAGCAGGTCCTTGGACGTGCGGGACTCGATCTCGATCCCGTGGTCCATCAGCTCGACGAAGTAGTTCTCCTTGCCGAAGATGTCCTGCAGCTCGCCCGCCGCGCGCACGGCCTCGTCCCACTGCCCCAGGCGCAGGCGCGTCTGGATCTCCCCGGACGGGCACCCCGTGGTGCCCATGAGCCCGTCGGAGTAGGTCTCGAGGAGCTCACGGTCCATCCGCGGCCACTTGCCCATCTGCCCGTCGAGCGAGGCCAGGGACGCCGCGCGGAACAGGTTGTGCATGCCGCGGTTGTCCCGGGACCACAGGGTCATGTGGGTGTAGGCACCGCCGGCGGAGACGTCGTCGCGCCGCTGGTGCTCCTCGCCCCAGCGGACCTTGGTGCGGTCGTGGCGGCTGGTGCCCGGCGTGACGTACGCCTCGACGCCGATGATCGGCTTGATGTCGAACTTGCGCGCCGTGCTCCAGAAGTCGAAGGCGCCGAACAGGTAGCCGTGGTCCGTGATCGCGATGGCCTTCTGGCCCTGCCGCTGCACCTCGGCGAACAGGTCCCCCATCCGCGCCGCGCCGTCGAGCATCGAGTACTCGGTGTGGACGTGCAGGTGGACGAAGTCGTCGTCCTTCGTGGTGGAATCCTTCGTGGAGGGGGCAGCGGCGTCCGGCATGGCAGCGAGTCTAGGCCGACCCACCGACCCTCCCGGCGTCCCCCGCCGTGGGGAGTCTCACCGCCCGATCAGTAGGCGTCGCGCAGGATCTCCAGCGCCGCCGAGAGGTCCTGCGGGTACTCGGAGGAGACGACGACCTCGCGGCCCGTGACGGGATGCGTGAAGCCCAGCCGCATCGCGTGCAGCCACTGCCGCCCCAGCCCGGTCCGTGACGCGAGGACCGGGTCGGCCCCGTACGTCAGGTCCCCGACCAGCGGGTGCCGCAGGGCCGAGAGGTGGACCCGGATCTGGTGGGTCCGTCCGGTCTCGAGGTGCACCTCGAGCAACGACGCCGCCGGGAGCATCTCGAGGACCTCGTAGTGGGTGACCGACGGCTTGCCCTCGGCCGTGACCGCGAACCGGTGGTCGTGCCGGGGGTGGCGCCCGATGGGGGCGTCGATGGTGCCCGTCGTGGGCTCCGGATGGCCCTGCGCGAGCGCGTGGTAGACCTTGTCGACCGTGCGTTCCTTGAACGCCCGCTTCAGCCCCGTGTAGGCCGCCTCGCTCTTGGCCACCGCCATCAGCCCCGAGGTGCCGACGTCGAGCCGGTGCACGATCCCCTGCCGCTCGGCGGCCCCGGACGTGGAGATCCGGTAGCCCGCCGCCGCCAGCGCGCCGACGACCGTCGGCCCCGTCCAGCCGGGCGAGGGGTGGGCGGCGACGCCGACCGGCTTGTCGACCACCACGACGTCGTCGTCCTCGTAGGCGATGGTCATGCCCTCGACCGGCTCCGCCACGACCTCGACGTCGGCGCTCGGCGCGTCGGGGACCTCGACCTCCAGCCAGGCCTCGGGCAGGAGGCGGTCCGACTTGCCGACCGGTGCGCCGTCGACCCGGACCGCGCCGGAGGCGGCGAGGTCGGCGGCCTGCGTCCGGGAGAACCCGAGCATGCGCGCCAGGGCGACGTCGACCCGCTCCCCGGCGAGCCCGTCCGGGACGGGCAGCGAACGCAGGGCCATCAGGCGGCCTCGGCGGACTCGCGGGTGCCGTCGATGCGGATGCCCCGGAAGGAGAGCACGACGATGAGGCCCGCCGCCACGACGATCGCGATGTCGGCCACGTTGCCGACGAAGAAGTCGGCATAGGCGATCATGTCGACCACCTCACCGCGGGCGAACCCCGGCTCCCGCAGCAGCCGGTCGACCAGGTTGCCCAGCGCACCGCCGAGCAGGAGGCCCAGCGCGACGGCCCAGCCGACCGATCCCAGCCGGCGCACGGCCCGCAGGATCACCACGATCACCGCCACGACGACGATCGTCAGGATCCAGGTGTAGCCGTCGGCCATGAACGACAGGGCGGCCCCCGGGTTGAAGACGAGGCTCAGCCCCAGCAGGTCGCCGAGCAGCGGGACCCGTTCACCCTCGGTGAGAGCGGACAGCGCCCACCACTTGGTCAGCTGGTCCACGGCGAGGACGAGCGCGGCGAGGACGAGGGCCCACGGTCCCAGCCGGCCGCGCCGCTCCGTCACGGCCGGGGACGTCTCGCCGGCGGCCGCGGTCGCCCCGCCGGTGGACGTCGGGTCGGAGGACGTCGGGTCGGCGGGCGGGCCGCCGGCGGGTCGCGTGCCGGTGGTCTCGGTGCGGCGCGTCGAGGTCGTGGCCTCGGGCTCGTCGGGGGTCTCGGGAACCGGGTCGGCCCCGGCGGGCGTGGTGGACATCGCGCCCGATTCTACGGGGCTACCGGCGCTCCTCGCGTGCCTTCGCCTCGACGGACAGGGTGGCACGGGGGAAGGCCTGCAGCCGGGCCTTGCCGATGGGCGCGCCCGTCACCTCGCACGTCGCGTAGGTGCCCTTGGCGATGCGACCCAGGGCGTGCGTCGTCTGCGCCAGGAGGTCGCGCAGGTTGTTGACGAGCGTGAGCTCCTGCTCGCGCTCCAGCGCGCTCGACCCGTAGTCCGCCTGGTCGTCCCCGGCCCCGTCCCCCGAGTTCCGCAGCAGGTCGCTGAGCTCGGCGTCCGCCGCGGCCAGCTCGCTGGAGTACCGCTCCTTGTCCTCGAGGAGCAGCAGCGCGAGCTCGGAGACCTCCTGGAGCGTCCAGGGGTCCTCGCCGTCGCGCACCGGGAACTGCTTGACGTCCCGCGCGAGGTTCGGGAACGCCTCGCGGATCGTCGTGCGCTGAGGGGTGGAGAGCTTGGCCATCGTGACCTTCCGTTCGTCGAAGTCACCGAAGCGTAAGTGCGCGGACCGGCCCGCACAACAGCACGCGCCGCACGGGGCGTGCTGGGTGGGGCCGGTCCGCGTCGGTGGCGCTCCGGGTTCGGCTCAGACGTTGTCCTGCGAGCGCCCCGCGCCGGCGTTCTGGCGCTGGGGCGGCAGGGCCGACCCCCGGGCGTCCAGGTCCCCGAGCAGGTTCTGCAGGAAGCTCTTGAGCCGGGTGCGGTAGTCGCGCTCGAAGAGCCGGAGCTCGTCGATCTTGCGCTCCAGCAGCGACCGCTCCTGCTCCAGCTGCGAGAGCGTGCGGTGGCTGGTCTCCTCGGCCTCGCGCACGATCCGGGTGCCCTCCGCCTTCGCCTCGGAGACCAGGCGGTCGCCCTCCTCCTGGCCGGAGCGCACGTAGTCGTCGTGGAGCTTCTGGGCGAGCTGCAGCATGCCGGTGGCCGACTCGGGCTCGGCGGGCTTCTCGCCGGCCGCGGGGGCCGGAGCGGCGGCGACGGCCGCCTGCACCTGGGCCGCGACGTCGGGCTCCGGGGCGGACTGCTGCGCGGCCTCGTTGCGGCTGAGCTCGCTCACCCGCTGCTCGGCGGCGGCGAGCTTGGACCGCAGATCCTCGTTCTCCTCCTGGACGGACGTCAGCGTCCGGACGACCTCGTCGAGGAAGTCGTCGACCTCTTCGACGTCGTAGCCCTCGCGGAACTTCGTCGCCGAGAACTTCTTGCTGAGGATGTCCTCTGCCGTCAGCAGTGCCATCGTGTCACCTCGTTGCCGTAGCGCGGGTCTGGGCACGGACCCGGAGCGTCCGTGGATGCCCACGGTAGCGGACGCGTGCCGGACGAGCCCTCCGGGCCGGGCGCGCACACCACGTCTTCACAGGCCGGTCGCAGGCGCACGACGACGCGCCGGGGTCGACGCCGAGGTCAGAACCGCAGCGCGAGGCCGTTGACCACCTGCATGAGGATCGAGGTGCCCAGGAAGAGCACGAGGAAGGCGAGGTCGAGGCGCACGCTGCCCAGGGTCAGCGGCGGGATGATGCGGCGCAGCGCACGTAGCGGGGGGTCCGTGACGGTGTAGACGGCCTCGGCGACCACCAGGAGCACACCGCTCGGCCGCCAGTCCCGGGCGAAGAACTGCACCCAGTCGAAGACGAGACGCACGATCAGGCAGATCAGGAACAGCAGCAGGAGGAAGCCGACGAGGCTGAAGATCACACTCACGCCTGCAACTTACCGGACGCACGACGCCCGGCCCCGGGGGCGAGGCCGGGGCCGGGCGTCGGGTGTGACTCAGCTCTGGTTGTAGAACGCCCCGGTACGCGGGTCGGGCCGCTTCTCGACCTGCTCCTCGCCCGTGATCTCGACGTGCTCGGGCGAGAGCAGGAACACCTTGTTGGTGACGCGCTCGATGGATCCGTGCAGCCCGAAGATCAGGCCGGCGGAGAAGTCGACGAGCCGCTTGGCGTCGGCGTCGTCCATGTCGGACAGGTTCATGATCACGGGGGTGCCCCCGCGGAACGCCTCGCCGATGAGGCGGGCGTCGTTGTAGGACCGCGGGTGGATCGTGGTGATCCGCCGCAGGTCGCCCGCGGCGAACGCGCCGGCCGGCACACCGTCACGGTGCAGCGGCGTGACCTCGGCCTGGTAGTCGTCGTCGCGCACCGGCTCCAGCTCCTCGTCGTACTCGTCGAGGTACTCCCCGTCCGGGCGCTGGTCGT
The DNA here is from genome assembly GCF_044769875.1 of Isoptericola aurantiacus. Lineage (NCBI taxonomy): Bacteria > Bacillati > Actinomycetota > Actinomycetes > Micrococcales > Promicromonosporaceae > Isoptericola > Isoptericola aurantiacus. The sequence goes on along the minus strand of NZ_JBJBAE010000004.1, from coordinate 247,766 downwards.
CGGCCAGTCCCAGGTACAGCATCGTCTTGCGAAGCGCTCCGCCCATCGCCCTGCTCCGTTCGTCGGTACGTCAGTGACTTGACGGTAGCGACCCGCGCACGCTAGGCGAGACGCGACACGCCGACGTCGTCCGCACTCCGCAGGTGTCGTTCAGGCGAGCACGACCACGCCGGCCTGACGTCCGGTCACGTCCCCCGCCGCCGTCGCCTCCCGGTGGGAGTACAGGTCCGGGTCGGTCACGGTGCAGCGATCGACCCGCTGGGCCGGCACGTCGCGGGCGGCGAGCCGCGCCACGACGCCGGCGGGCAGGTCGAGACCGGGCGTGCCCGCACCGGTGGTGGCCCAGGTCTGCGGCACGACGGCGGTGACCTCGTCCCGCATCTGCTCGGGGACCTCGTAGCACGCCCCGCAGACGGCGGGCCCGACGGCGGCCCGCAGGTCGCCGACCCGCGCCCCGCGGGCGAGCATCGTGTCGACGACGCGGTCGACGACCCCGGCGACCAGGCCCCGGCGACCGGCGTGCGCCACGCCGACGACGCGGGCGACCGGGTCGGCCAGGAGCACCGGGACGCAGTCGGCCACCAGCACGCCGAGCCCGAGCCCGTCCACGGTGCTGACCAGCCCGTCGGCCTCGCCCGCGCTGGCCGGCGGGTCACCGGCCCACTCCTGCAGCTCGGGCGGGCCGAGCTCGAGGACCGTCGCACCGTGCACCTGGGTCGCGAAGGCGACCGGGGCACCGACCCACCCGGCCAGCACGTCACGGTTGCGCCGCACGCGCGCCGGGTCGTCGCCCGTCGACGTGGCCAGGTCGAGGGACGACCAGGGCGCGGGCGAGACGCCGCCCCGACGCGTGGTGAACCCCGCCACGACGCCGGCACCGAGGTCGACGCGCAGCAGCCCGGCACCGAGGTCGTCCGGCAACAGTGCCTCCTGCGCCCAGGGGGTCGACGACGTCACTTGAGGAAGTCGGGGACGTCGAGGTCCTCCGGCGGCTGGGCCTGGTTCACCACGCGCGGCACCTCCACGGGCCGTTCGACCGTCACGCCTTCTCCGGCGCCGTCCTCCACGACCGTGAACGCCGGCCGCGACTGGCGCGCGCCGACCGGTTCGAGGCTGGCCGGGACGTCGTCGGGGTCCGCCGGGATGGGCCGCGGGCGGGCGTGGGCGGGCTCCGCGGCCGGCACCGGAGCCGTGGCGGGCGAGCCGCCCGGCGCACCCGTGCTCGGCGGCGACGGCGGCCGCGGGACGGTGCCGTCGCCGGACGACCGGGCGGCGTCGCCCTGCGTGACGGACTTGCCCGAGACCTGCCCCAGCGCTCGGGAGTCCTCACGCTGCTTGGGCAGCCCGCCGTCGAACCCGGCCGCGATGACGGTCACCCGCACCTCGTCGCCGAGCGCGTCGTCGATGACCGTGCCGAAGATGATGTTCGCCTCCGGGTGCGCCGCCTCCTGCACGAGCCGCGCGGCCTCGTGGACCTCGAACAGGCCGAGGTCGCTGCCGCCCTGGATGGACAGCAGCACGCCGTGCGCCCCGTCGATGGACGCCTCGAGCAGGGGCGACGAGATCGCCAGCTCGGCCGCCTGCACCGCCCTGTCCTCGCCGCGGGCCGATCCGATCCCCATGAGCGCCGATCCCGCACCCTGCATGACGGACTTGACGTCGGCGAAGTCGAGGTTGATCAGGCCGGGGGTGGTGATGAGGTCGGTGATGCCCTGCACACCGGAGTGGAGCACCTGGTCCGCCGAGTGGAACGCGGCGATCGCCGAGACGTTGCGGTCCGACATCGACAGCAGCCGGTCGTTGGGGATGACGATGAGGGTGTCGACCTCCTCGCGGAGCGCCTCGATCCCCTGCTCGGCCTGCACCGAGCGGCGCCGCCCCTCGAAGGTGAACGGCCGCGTGACCACGCCCACGGTCAGCGCACCGAGCGCCCGGGCCATGCGTGCCACGACGGGCGCACCGCCGGTCCCGGTACCACCGCCCTCGCCCGCCGTGACGAAGACCATGTCGGCGCCCCGCAGGACGTCCTCGATCTCCTCGGCGTGGTCCTCGGCGGCCTTGCGGCCCACCTCGGGGTCGGCGCCGGCGCCCAGGCCGCGGGTGAGCTCGCGGCCGACGTCGAGCTTGACGTCGGCGTCCGACATCAGCAGCGCCTGCGCGTCGGTGTTGATGGCGATGAACTCGACGCCCTTGAGGCCGACCTCGATCATGCGGTTCACGGCGTTCACGCCGCCACCGCCGATGCCGACCACCTTGATCACTGCCAGGTAGTTCTGCGGAGTTGCCACGTCGTTGCCTCTCGGGTCGATCCGGTCCTGACGCCTCGAACCTTCGAGCCGAGACTCTCAGGTTATAGTTGAGGGTTAGCGTTATGTCAGGTTGCTGCTGTGACCGACGGTAGGTCGCCCACGGGGACGCCGCCCGGACGTGGCCCGGCGTGTCGCGAGCGATCGGGCCGACTCCACCCCTGCCGCCGGGTCACCGGGTCACCGGCAGCTCGGGCGAGGAGACGTCGATCACCGTCGCCCCGTCCGCCACGGAACGCAGGGTCCGGACGACATCCACCTTGAGGTCCAGGCGTTCCTCGCCGCCCCACCGGACGGTCACGCCGTCGCGCAGCACCGTCTCGACGTCGTCCTGCGTCCGGGCCGTCACCGTCTCGACCTGCCGGGAGAGCCCGGGCGGGAGCACCCCGACGACCGCGAGCGCCGCGCGGAGAGGACCGGCGGAGGAGTCCTCCAGCGGGACGGAGACCACGGGCAGCTTGCGCGGCGGCGACGTCCGTGAGCCGACCACGACGCCCTCGTCGTCGACCACGACGTAGGCGTCCCCGTCGGGCACCGCGGCGACCGGCACCCGGGCGGTGAGCACGACGTCGATCCCGTGGGGCCAGGACCGCACCACCCGGACGTCCTTGACGCCGTTCAGCGCACCGATCCGGGCCGCCATCGCCCCGGTGTCCACACGGGCCAGCGGTGTCCCGGCACCGGCGACGACCACCTCGCGCACCTCATCGGCGTCCACGGTGGTCCCCTCCCCCGAGACCGACACCTCGGCGGCGTCCAGCGCCAGCAGGTCGGACCAGCCCACGACCCAGCCGGCGCCACCGGCCAGGGCGAGGACCAGCACGACCACCAGGGCCGTGCGCCAGGTCCGGTGCCGACGCATCGCGGACCGTTCGGCCAGCCGGTCGGCCATCGCCGTCGAGACCTGCGGGTTGCGGGCGGTCGCGGCGCCCCCCCGGCCCGCACCGCCCGGTGAGGCGGCGCTGCGCGCCGACGCCGCACTGCGGGCCGACCCGGCACTCCGGGCGGACCCCGCACTACGCGCCGACCCCGCACTACGCGCCGACCCCGCACTGCGGGCCGAGGCCGCGCTCCGGGCCGACGTCGCGCTCGACCCGGCGGACCGACCACCGCGGGCCGACCGTCCGCCGTCCGACGCCGAGGACGGCCGGGACGGGGCACGGGGACGAGGTGGTGGGCGCATCACCCCATCGTCGCGTCCCCGCGACCCTCGTCGGCGCTCGCCACGCCGGTACCGCCGGCCCGTCGGGTGAGGTCGGCCAGGACGACGGGTGCCAGCTCCGTGACGTCGCCCGCGCCGACGGTGATGACCACGTCCCCGGGCCGGGCGGCCGCCGCCACCGCGTGCGCCGCCTCGAGCCGGTCCTCCACCGCACGCACCGCACCGCCGGAGACGGTCGGTCCGGCGAGGTCGGTGATGGTGGCGGCCGTCACCGTCGGGTCCGGGTCCTCACGGGCACGGTAGACCCCGGTGACGACCGCCTCGTCCGCGAGCGCCAGCGCGGCCGCGAACCGGTCGGCGAACGCCCGCGTGCGGGAGTACAGGTGCGGCTGGAACAGGACCAGGACGCGCCCCGGACCGGCGACCGGACGGGCGGCGTGGAGCAGGGCCTCCACCTCCGTCGGGTGGTGGTCGTAGCTGTCGAAGACCCGCACCCCGGCCGCCTCCCCCCGGGGCTCGAACCGGCGTCCGGTGCCGACGAAGGTCCCGGCCCCGGCGACGGCGACGTCGGCCGGGACGCCGAGCAGCACCGCGGTGACGACGGCGGCGGTCGCGTTGAGCAGGTTGTGGGCACCGGGGACGTCCAGCCGCAGCGCGTGCTCACCGGCGCCGAGCGGAGCGCCCGCGACGACGCCCCGGACGGTGCCGGCCCCGACCTCGACGCCGCTCACCACGACGTCCGCCCCCGCGGCGACGCCGTAGGTGACCGCCTGCCCCCCGGCGGCCCGGTGCCGCGCGGCCAGCCGGGCCGAGCCGGGGTCGTCGGCGCACGCCACGAGCCACCCCCCGGGTCGGATCTGCCCGGCGAAGTCGACGAACGCCTGCTCGAACGCCTCCTGGGAGCCGTAGTGGTCGAGGTGGTCCGCCTCGACGTTCGTCACGACGGCCACCGTGGGGGCGTAGTTGAGGAACGACCCGTCGGACTCGTCGGCCTCGGCGACCAGCACGTCGGAGGTCCCGGCGTGCCCGCCGGGCAGGCTGCGCTCCCCGGCGCCGTCGCGCACCCGGACCGTGCCGCCGATCGCGTAGGACGGGTCGGTCCCCGCCGCGCCGAGCACGCAGGCGACCATCGCGGACGTCGTCGTCTTGCCGTGGGCCCCCGCCACGGCGACGGCGCGGCGGCCGAGCATGAGGGCGGCCAGCGCCTCGGACCGGTGCAGCACGCGCACCCCCGCAGCCCGGGCGGCGGCCAGCTCCGGGTTGGACTCCCGCACGGCCGAGGAGACCACCACGGTGTCGACGACCGGGGTGCCGTCGTCGGCCACGACGTGCGCGGCGTCGTGGCCCACCCAGACCCGCACGCCGTCGTCCTGCAACGCCCGCAGCGCCGCGGAGGCCACGGCGTCCGAACCCTGCACCTCGACGCCCCGGGCGGCGAGCAGCCGCGCGACCACGGAGACCCCGGCACCGCCGACGCCGACGAGGTGCACCCGGCCCAGGTCGGCCGGCGCCAGGGCGGTCACGAGGGCGCTCCCGCCGCACCCACGGCGTCCGCGACGAGGTCGGCGACCCGGGCCGCCGCGTCCCGCACCCCGACGCTCGCCGCCGCGGCACCCATCTGCGCCAGCCGGGGACCGTCGGCGACGAGGGCGGGCACCTGGCGGGCCACCCAGCCCGCGGTGAGGTCGGCGTCGTCGACCAGCAGACCCCCGCCGGCCTCGACGACGCCGCTCGCGTTGAGCCGCTGCTCCCCGTTGCCGATCGGCAGCGGCACGTAGACCGCGGGCAGCCCGAGGGCGGCCAGCTCGCAGACCGTCCCGGCGCCCGACCGGGCCACCACGAGGTCGCAGGCGGCCAGCGCCTGGTGCATCTCGGCCAGGTACTCCAGCACCTGGTACCGGCCGACGTCGTGGGTGCCGGCCAGCCCGGCCACGACGCCGCGCACCTCGTCGGCCTTGCCACGCCCGGTCAGGTGCAGGACCTGCAGCCCGGCGTCCAGCAGCTCGACGGCGGCACCGGCCACGGCGCGGTTGACGTTGAGCGCACCCGAGGAGCCCCCGGTGACAAGCACCGTCGGCAGGTGCGGGTCCAGACCGAGGGCCGCGGCCGCACGCTCGCGCACGCCCGCGGGGTCCGCCGCGCGTGCGGCCACGAGGTCGGCGATCTCGCTGCGCAGCGGGAGACCCACGCAGACGGCGTCCGGCAGCGACGTCCCGGGGAAGGTGGTGCCCACCGCGGCCGCCCAGCGCGACCCGAGGCGGTTGGCCAGGCCGGGCCGGGCGTTCTGCTCGTGGATGACCACGGGCACGCCCCGGCGTCGGGCGGCGAGGTAGGCCGGTGTGGAGACGTAGCCGCCGAACCCGACCACCGCGCGGGCGTCGATCTCGTCGATCGCGGCCTCCGCGGCGCGCACGGCGGCGGTCAGCCGCCCCGGCAGCCGCAGCAGGTCGGTGCTGGGCCGACGCGGCAGCGGGACGCGAGGGATCTCGCGCAGCCGGTAACCGCGTGCGGGCACGAGGTCCGCCTCCAGGCCGGACGCGGTGCCGAGGACCAGGAAGGACGCCTCGGGCTCCCGGGACCGGAGCTCGTCGGCGACGGCCAGCAGGGGGTTGACGTGGCCGGCGGTCCCGCCGCCGGCGAGCACGACGGAGTGCACAGGGGTGGTGTTCACACGCCGGACCCTACCGGGCCGCGCGACGCCCCCGGCCGAGGACGGTCAGGGACCGCCGCACGACCCCGCCCCGGGTGGCGAGGGCCTCGCTCGCGCCCGGTTCGGACCGCGCGAAGCTGATCACCATGCCCAGGGCCGCCATCGTGGCCACGAGCGCCGACCCACCGGCGGACACGAGCGGCAGCGGCACGCCGATCACGGGCAGCAGGCCGACGACGACCCCGATGTTGACGAAGGCCTGGCCGACGATCCAGCACGCCACGGCGGCGGTGGCGATCTTGACGAACGGGTCCGGGTGCCGCCGCACGACCCGCGCCATCGCGACCCCGAGCACGGCGAACAGGGCGAGCACGCACAGGGTGCCGAGCAGGCCGAGCTCCTCGCCGATGATCGCGAAGATGAAGTCGTTGTGCGCCTCGGGCAGGTAGCGCCACTTCTCGCGGCTCGCCCCGAGCCCGACGCCGAACAGCCCGCCCGTGCCGAGCCCGTACAGCCCGTGCAGCGACTGGTAGCACTCGCTGGCCTGGTCGGCGCAGCCGCCGTAGGTGGCCAGGATGCGGCCCATCCGGTCGGAGTTGCCGAGGACGGCGTAGACGACCACGAGCACGGCGCCGAGCACCCCCATCGGCAGCAGCAGGCGCGTCGGGGCGCCCGCGATCCAGAGGGCGCCCGCGACGAGGGCGGCGATGATCAGCGCCGTCCCGAGGTCGTTGCCGGCCATCACCAGCCCCAGCACCACCAGCGCACCGGGGACGGCAGGCACCAGCGCGTGCGGGACGGACCCGAGCAGGTGCTGCTTGCGGCCCAGCACCGCGCCGAGCCAGACGGCCAGCGCCAGCTTGGCGAGCTCCGACGGCTGGAACCGCACCGGCCCCAGCGGGAGCCAGTTCTGGTTGCCGTTGGTCGCCTCGCCGACCAGGAGCACCGCGACGAGCAGGCCGACCGCGAGCAGCAGCACGGGCCAGGCCATCCGCTTGTACCAGTGCACCGGGGTGCGGGCGGCGAGCAGCATCACCGGCAGCCCGATCAGGGCGAACCGCGCCTGCGTGACGCCCTCGGCGTACGGCGACTCGCCGGCGGCGATGGACGTCACGGTGCTGCTCGAGAGCACCATGACGAGCCCGATGACCAGCAGCAGGCCGGTGGCACCCACGAGCAGGTAGTAGCTCGTCACCGTCGAGTTCCACTGACCGAGCCAGGGCCGTTCCGACCGGTCGGCTCGCCCGGTGGCCCGCCGACTGCCCGTCGAGACGGCCATGGTGCTCCTATCGCAGGTCCTCCACGGCGGCGACGAAGGCGTCGCCCCGGGCCGCGTAGGACGTGAACTGGTCCATGGACGCGCCCGCCGGGGCCAGCAGCACGGTGTCGCCGCTCCCGGCGAGCTCCCGCGCGGCCGCCACCGCCCGGCGCATCACGGTGCCAGTGTCGCCGGGATCGACCACCACGACCGGGATCTCGGGCGCGTGTCGGGCCAGCGCGTCGGTCCAGGGGGCGGGGTCGGTCCCGATGACGACGGCGGCACGCAGCCGGTCGGCCCGACTCGCGACGAGCTCGTCGAACGACGCCCCCTTGGCCAGTCCCCCGGCGACCCACACGGCCGTCCCCGGCGCGCAGGACGCCAGCGAGGCGGCGGCGGCGTGGGCGTTGGTGGCCTTGGAGTCGTCGACGTACGCCACGCCGTCGAGCCGGCGCACGACGGCGGCACGGTGGGCGTCCGCACGGAAGGCGCGCAGGCCGTCCCGCACCGCCCGTGCCTCGACCCCGTGCGCCCGCGCGAGGGCGGCGGCGGCCAGGGCGTCGGCGACCACGTGGCCGGGTGCACCGTCCGGACCCAGGTGCGCCAGGTCGTCCAGGGTGGCCAGCTCCGCGGCGCTGCGGTGGCGGTCCGGGGCGTCCGGCGGCGCGTGGAACGCGCGGTCGACCAGCACGTCCGCGACGAGGCCCACCTGTCCCGGACCCGGGGCGCCGAGCGTGAAGCCGACGGCGAGCGCGCCCTCGGCCACGTCGGCGGACCGCACGAGCGCCTCGGTGGTCGGGTCGGCGACGTTGTAGACGCACGCGACCTGCGCCCCGCGGTAGATGCGCCCCTTGGCCTGCGCGTAGGCGTCGGCCGACCCGTGCCAGTCGAGGTGGTCGGCCGCCACGTTGAGCACGGCACCGGCCTCGACGGCCATCGTGCGGGTGTGGTGGAGCTGGAAGCTGGACAGCTCCACGGCGAGCACGTCGAGGTCCGGGTCCTGGGCCGCGGCCAGCACCGGTGTGCCGACGTTCCCCACCGCCGCGGTACGCAGCCCGGCGGCCGTCAGGATGGAGGCGAGCATCTGCACCGTGGTCGTCTTGCCGTTCGTCCCCGTCACCGCCAGCCACGGCGCACCGGCACGCAGCCGCCACGCGAGCTCGACCTCGCTCCACACGGGGGTGCCGGCGGCGCGGGCCGCGACCAGCAGGGCCGACGACGGCGGCCACCCCGGGGAGGCGACCAGCAGGTCGGCGTCGGCCACCACCCGGTCCAGGACGGCAGGGTCCGCGGCGTCCGTGCCGGTGACGTCGGCATCGGCCGACCGCGCGTCGACGGTGACGACGGCGGCCGCCCGGCCCGCGAGCGCCGACACGACAGCACGGCCGGTCACGCCCAGACCGGCGACGACGACCCGGGCGCCGTCGAGCACGGGCTCGGTCAACTGACGACCCACTCGGCGTAGAAGATGCCCATGCCGAGCGCGGCGAAGAACCCGGCGATGAGCCAGAACCGGATGACGATGGTGACCTCGCCCCAGCCGGAGAGCTCGAAGTGGTGGTGCAGCGGCGCCATCTTGAACACCCGTCTGCGGGTGAGCTTGAACGAGCCGATCTGGATGATGTCCGACAGCACGATGATGACGAACAGCCCACCGATCACGGCGGCCAGGATCTCGGTGCGCGACAGGATGGACAGACCCGCCAGCGCTCCGCCGAGCGCGAGCGAGCCCGTGTCCCCCATGAAGATCTTCGCCGGGCTGGCGTTCCACCACAGGAAGCCGACGCAGGCGCCCATGATCGCCGCGGCGACGATCGCGATGTCCTGCGGGTCACGCACCTCGTAGCAGCCCGGGCCGGCGGCGGCGATCCGCTGGCAGGACTGGTTGAGCTGCCAGATGCCGACCAGCACGTAGGCGCCGAAGACGATGAGCGAGGACCCGGTGGCCAGGCCGTCGAGCCCGTCGGTGAGGTTCACGGCGTTCGACCACGCGGTGATGAGGAAGTTCGCCCAGACCACGAACAGGATCAGGCCGACCGTGGCCCCGGCGAACGCCAGGTCGAGGTTGGTGTCACGCAGGAACGAGATCTTCGTCGAGGCGGGGGTGCGGGAGTTGGCGTTCGGGAACTGCAGGGCCAGCACCGCGAACGAGATCCCCACGAACCCCTGGCCGACGATCTTGGCCTTCGCCGTCAGCCCCAGGGAGCGCTGCTTGCGGATCTTGGTGAAGTCGTCGAGGAAGCCCACCAGGCCGAGCCCGGTCATGAGGTAGAGCGCCAGCAGCGCCGACGCGCTGGGCGGCCGACCCGCCAGGACCATCGAGGCGGCGACCCCCAGCAGGGTGGCGCCGATGATGACCACCCCGCCCATCGTGGGGGTACCGCGCTTGGTGAAGTGCGCCGTCGGCCCGTCCTGCCGGACGAACTGGCCGTAGTTGCGGCGCACCAGGAAGCGGATGAACAGCGGTGTGCCGAGCAGAGCCACCAGCAGGGAGACGCCGGCGGCGACGAGGACGGCGATCATCCGGCAGCCTCCACCAGCTCGTCGGCCAGGCGCCACAGCCCCGAGCCGTTGGACGCCTTGACCAGCACGACGTCACCGTCGGTCAGCTCGCCCGCGAGCACCTCGCGGGCGGTGTCCAGGTCCGGCACGAACACCGACTCGTCGCCCCAGGACCCTTCCTGCTGGGCGCCCTCGTGGATGTGGTAGGCGCCCTCGCCGACGACGACGAGCCGCTTGACGTTGAGCCGCACGGCCAGCCGGCCGATGGCGTCGTGCTCGGTCCGGGCGACGTCGCCGAGCTCGCGCATCTCCCCGAGGACGGCGACCGACCGCCGGGTGCGGCCCGCCATGACCGCCAGGGTCCGCAGCGCGGCCCGCATCGAGTCGGGGTTGGCGTTGTAGGAGTCGTCCAGGACCGTCACGCCGTCGGATCGCTCCGTGACCGCCATCCGGTGCGGGCTCGAGGCCGTGGCGGCGCTGAGCCGCTCCACCACGGCGTCGAACGGCACGCCCAGACGCAGCGCGGCCGTCGCGGCCGCCAGGGCGTTGGTGACGTGGTGGGCGCCGACCAGACGCAGCGCGACCTCGGCCGTGCCCCCGCCCGCGGTGAGCGTGAATCGGGCGCGGCCGCCGTCGACGGCGACCTGCACGGCGCGGACCGTGGCCGAGGAGATCGTGCCGAACGTCACCACCTCGGTGCCGGCCGCCGCGCCGGACGCCATCGCGGCGACCCGCGAGTCGTCGGCGTTGAGCACCACGACGCCGCCGGGCCGCACGCCCGCGACCATCTCGGCCTTGGTGCGCGCGATGGTCTCCACGTCCCCGAAGACACCCAGATGGGCGGTGCCGACGGCGAGCACGATGCCGACGTCGGGCGGGGCGATGCGTGTCAGGTCGGCGATGTTCCCCGGTGAGTCCGCACCCATCTCCAGCACCAGCAGGCGGGTGGCGTCCGTGGCGCGCAGCACGGTCAGCGGCAGCCCGACCTCGTTGTTGAACGAGCCCGTGGGCACCACGACGGCGTCCTCGCCCACGGTGGGCGCCAGGAGCCGGCCGAGCAGATCCTTGGTCGTGGTCTTGCCGACCGAGCCGGTCACCGCGACGACCCGCACCTCGGCACGGGAGCGCAGGCGCGCCAGCACGGCGCGGGCCAGCTCGCCCAGCGCCGTCTGGACGTCGTCCACCACGACGCACGGGACGCCGTCGAGCGGGCGGGCCGCCAGCACGAGCGCGGCCCCGTCCCGCACCGCGCCCGCCGCGAAGTCGTGGCCGTCGGCGTGCTCTCCGGCCAGCGCCACGAAGAGGGCGCCCGGCACGACCTGCCGGGAGTCGACGACGACGGCGCCGGTCACGGCCGTCCCCGGCGCCACACCCTGCAACGTCCCGCCGGTCGCCTCGGCGACCTCGGCGGCGGTGAGCTCGATCATGCGGTCTCGGTCCTCTCTGCGCGGGCGCGCAGCGCGGCGCGCGCCTCCACGCGGTCGTCCAGCTCCAGGTCCGCCCCACGGACCTCCTGGATGGTCTCGTGTCCCCGCCCGGCGATCAGCACGGTGTCGGCCGGAGCGGCGCCTAGCACGGCGCGGCGGACCGCGTCCCCGCGCGGGGCGACCTCGGCGACCTCGACGTCGCGTCCCTCGGCGCGTGCCGTGGCGCGGGCCGCCTCGACCCCGGCGCGGACCTCGGCACGGACCGTCGCGGGGTCCTCGTCGTGCGGGTCGTCGTCGGTCAGCACCACGACGTCGGCGCCCGCGACGGCCGCGGCACCCATCGCCGGGCGCTTGCCCGGGTCGCGGTCCCCGGTGGCACCGAACACCACGACGAGCCGACCCGGCGTCGTCGGGCGCAGCGCCGCCAGGGCGAGCTCGAGCGCGTCGGTGTTGTGCGCGAAGTCGACGACGACCCGCGGGTGGTCCGCTCCCCCGGCGTCGACGACCTCCATGCGTCCGGGCACCCGCGCCGACAGCCCGTCGCAGCGCTCCAGGGCCTGGACGACGTCGTCCAGGGGCACGCCCGAGGCGAGCACCATGACGAGGGCGAGCGCCGCGTTGGCGACGTTGAACGCCCCGGGCAGGGAGGTCGAGGTCCGCAGCGAGCGACCGTCGGTGTGGCGCAGGGTGAAGGCCGAGCCCGTGCCGTGGGCCGCCACGTCCGTGACCGTCCAGTCGGCCGCCCCCGCCGGGGACGTGCCCGGCGCCGTGCGGACCGTCTCGACCGGCACGCCCGCGGTCCGGGCGAGCTGCTCGCCCCAGGCGTCGTCCACCACGACCACCCCGCGGCGCGCACGCTGCGGGGTGAACAGCTCGGCCTTGGCGGCGAAGTAGGTCGGCAGGTCACCGTGGAAGTCCAGGTGGTCCTGGCTGAGGTTGGTGAACCCGGCCACGTCGTACACCACCCCGTCCACGCGCCGCATCGCGATCGCGTGCGAGGACACCTCCATGCTCAGCGCGTCCACGCCCTCCTCGCGCATGATGGCGAGCAGCGCCTGCAGGTCGTCGGCCTCCGGCGTGGTCAGGCGGCTCGGCAGCACCCGGTCCCCCGCGCGGGTCTCCACGGTCCCGACGAGGCCGCCGCGGTGGCCCAGAGCCCGCAGCAGGTGGTCCACCTGGTAGGTCGTGGTGGTCTTGCCGTTGGTGCCGGTCACCGCGAAGGTCCGCAGCCCCTCGGCCGGGGACCCGTGGACCCACGCCGCGACCGGGCCCAGCACGCGGCGCGGGTCGTCCGCCGTGAGCAACGGCACGTCCAGCGCGGTCAGCCGGGCCGCGCCGTCGGCGTCCGTGAGCACGGCGCGCGCGCCCCGGGCGACGGCGTCGGCCGCGAAGTCCGCCCCGTGGCGGCGGGCGCCCGGAAGCGCCACGAAGAGGTCGCCGTCGGCCACGGCCCGGTTGTCGCCGGCGACGCCGGACACCGTCGCGTCGGCCGGCAGCGGGGCCGTCGGGGCCAGCCCGAGGGCGGCGGCGAGGTCGGTCAGCCGCCGTGGCGCGGGCCGCGCGGGACGGATGCGTTCGCTCGGGGATGTCACGGGTAGAACCTACCTGGTGCGGTCCGGTCACCAGGTCAGCGGGAAGGGGTCGGCGGGCTCCGAGGACGGCGCCACACCCTCCTTGCGCAGGGTGTATCCCATGAGCTCGCTGAACACCGGCGCGGCCACGACGCCGCCGTAGATCGACGACCGCGGGCTCTTGAGGAAGACGGACACCGTGTAGCGCGGGTCGTCGGCCGGTGCCACGCCGATGAACGACGCCACGTACGTGGTCCCGCCGTTCTCGAACATCTGCGCCGTCCCGGTCTTGCCCGCCACGCGGTAGCCCGGCACGGCCGACGCCGACCCCGTGCCCTCCTCGCTCGCGGCCGACTCCATCATGGAGAGCAGGGCGTCCGCCGTCTCGTCCGAGACCACGCGCGTGCCCTCCGCGGGCTCCGTGGGGTGCGTCACGCCGTCGGCCCCGCGGGTGCCGGCCAGGAGCGTGGGCGGCATCCGCACGCCACCGTTGGCCACCGTGGAGAACACCTGGGTGGCCTGCATCGCGCTGACGGCGACGCCCTGGCCGAACAGGATCGTGTTCGGCGTCCGGTTCTCGACCTCGTCGATGTGCTCGTCCGGCAGCAGACCCGCGCTCTCGCCGGGGAACCCGAGCCCCGTGCGCTGGCCGAACCCGAACTTGCGCAGGTAGTCGTACCGCACCGCGAAGGGGATCTCCTGGCCCATCATCACCGTGCCGGTGTTGGACGACTGGGCGAGGATGCCGGCCAGCGTCCATCGCTCGACCGGGTGCGGGTGCGAGTCGGAGAACGTCTCGCCGTCGACGGTGAAGGTGTCGGGGACCTCGAACTGGTCGGTGGGCTCCCAGTAGCCGCCCTCGAGGGCGGCAGCCATCGAGATCACCTTGCCCGTCGACCCCGGCTCGAAGACCACGCTGACCGCCCGCGAGCCGTCGGCGACGGCGGCCGTCGAGCGGTCGTTCGGGTCGACGTCGCCGGAGTCGGCCATGGCCACGACCTGCCCGGTGCGCACGTCCTGGACGATCGCCATCGCGTAGGCGGCCCCGGTGCCGGACACCGCGTCGTCCAGGAGCTCCTCGGCCTTCCACTGCACGTCGGCGTCCACCGTCAGCAGGATGTCCTCGCCCGGCACCGCCGGGACGGACTCGACCTCCGAGTCCGGGATCTGCACCCCGTCGCGGCCGCGTTCGAAGGTGTGGGTGCCGTCCGTGCCGGACAGCAGGTCGTCGTACGCGGCCTCGATGCCGCCCATGCCCTCCTGCTCGGAGTTCACGTACCCGAGCAGCGGGCCGGCCACGGTGCCGGCCGGGTAGGTGCGTTCGGAGGTGAGGTCGGTGCGCACGTAGGCCTGCAGCCCGAGCGCCGTCACGGCACGCTGGACCTCCGGCACGACGTCGCGGGCGAGCGGCACGTAACGGTCCTCGCCGTTGAGGCGGGCGGCCAGCGTGGCCTTCGTCTCCCCCAGCACGGGCGCCAGGAGCTGCGCGATGCCCAGGGCGCCGTCCTGCACCGGCTCGCCGTCGGCGTCGCTGCGCGAGTTGCCCCGGAAGTTCTGGATCGAGAGCTGGTCGGCGACCACGGTGTACCGGTCCACCGACGTGGCCAGCACCGTCCCGGACGCGTCCAGGACGTCGCCCCGGTGCGCGACCGTGACCTGGGTGGCCAGCCGGGCCTGCTGGGCCGTCGAGGCCAGTGCGGGCCCCTGGATCACCTGCACCCACACCAGCCGGCCGACGAACACCGCCACCAGCAGGGTGGCCAGCACGATCAGCCAGCGCTGACGGCGCACGGGATCGCCCGGCTCGCGCCGTCGGACCTGCTTCGGGGGCTTGGCCGGCGGCGCCACCCGTCCACGGGTCACCGCACGTGACGTGGACGGACGGGCCGGCCCGCGGCGCCGCGCGGACCCGGGCTGCTTGCTCACCCTGCGATCCTGCGCCCTGGTGGCGCCCGGACGGCGCTCCCGGCCCGGGCGTGTCGTGCTCACGGGCTGTCCGTGGGCCCCGTCACGACGGCGCCGTCGGCGACGGACAGCAGGGTGATCTCCTGCGCGGGCACCATCCCGAGGTCCTCCGCACGGTCGGGCAGCGTCGCCTCGGCGGACCGCAGGTTCGCCTGCACCTCCTGGACGTCCTGCGCGACCAGACCCGCCTCCCGCTGCAGCCGGGCCATCTCGTAGGAGCCGCGAGCCATCGAGGTGTTGAGGAGCAGCGCCGCCAGCAGCGCGCCGACCAGCAACAGCCCGCACAGCATCAGGAAGGGGACGCCCGAGGTGGCCTGCAGCGGTGCCCGGACGGAGTCGAACCGGCGCCCCGCGCCACCGTCGAGGGCACGCAGCGGTGCCCGGCGTGGCGTGGGCGCACCCCGACGGGGGACGGCGGCGGGTGCTCGCAGCGCGCTCATCGTGACTCCTTGCGGGACGTGGTGGTGGCCAGGTGGTCGGGGGTGGGCCGCAGCCGGCGGGCCGCGCGGAGACGGACCGAGGCCGACCGCGGGTTGCGCTCCAGCTCGGCGGCGTCGGCGTCCTCGGCCCCCCTCGTCAGGGCCTCCAGGTAGGGACGGTGGGTCTCGGGCTCGACCGGCAGGCCGGGCGGGGCGCTCGACGTCGTGCCGCGGGCGATCGCCCGCTTGACGAGCCGGTCCTCCAGGGAGTGGTAGGACTCCACGACGATGCGCCCGTCCACGGCGAGCACCTCGATCGCCGCCGGGACGGCCCGCTCGAGCACCTCGAGCTCGCCGTTGACCTCGATCCGCAGCGCCTGGAACGTGCGCTTGGCCGGGTTGCCGCCGGTGCGGCGGGTCGCCGCCGGGATCGAGGCGCGGACGAGCTCCGCGAGCTCCCCCGTGCGCTCCCACGGGCGTTCCTCCCGGCGTCGCACCAGCGCCCGCGCCACCCGGGGCGCGAACCGCTCCTCGCCGTACTCCCGCAGGATGCGGATCAGGTCCCCCACGTCGTACGTGTTGAGCACGTCCGCCGCCGTGATGCCCTGGGACTGGTCCATGCGCATGTCGAGCGGCGCGTCCTGGGCGTAGGCGAAGCCGCGCTCGGCCTCGTCCAGCTGGAGCGAGGACACCCCGAGGTCCATGAGGACGCCCTGGACCGCACCGCCGGCGTGCTCGTCGACGACGTCGGCGATCTCGTCGTAGACCGCGTGCACGGGGGTGAAACGGTCGCCGAAGCGGGCCAGCCGCCGGCCGGCGAGCTCCAGCGCCTGGGTGTCGCGGTCGATGCCGAGCACCCGCGCCGTCGGGACCTGCTCGAGCACCGCCTCGGTGTGCCCGCCCATCCCGAGCGTGCAGTCCACCAGCACCGAGCCCGGTGCGGACAGCGCCGGGGCCAGGAGGTCGACGCACCGCTGCAGGAGCACGGGCACGTGCCGGTCGCCGGCGGGGCGGGCGGCGTCGTCGTCGGTGCTCATGGCTCCTCCTTCCGGGTGCGGTGCGTGCGGTCTGGTGCGGCTGGTGAGCCCCGTCCGGTCAGGTCTCCCACCGCTCGTTCTGGCGCCGGGGAAGTGCGTCAGAACCTCGCGGGAGGAGGCCTCGCCGTACGGGGCCCGAGGTGGTGCTGATCGTCGATGCTGTTGTGGTGGTGCCTCAGAACTGCAGGTCGGGGAAGATCTCCTCGGCCACGTCGGAGTACGAGGACTCCTGCTCGGCCAGGTAGGTCTCCCACGCCCGGGCGTCCCAGATCTCCACGCGGGTGCCCGCGCCGATCACCGCGACGTCCCGGTCGAGGCCGGCGTACTCGCGCAGCGCCGCCGGGATGACCACGCGACCCTGCTTGTCCGGCACCTCGTCGGACGCACCCGACAGGAACACGCGCAGGTAGTCGCGTGCCTGCCGGCTGGTGACCGGCGCCTGCCGGACCTGCTCGTACATGCGGGAGAACTCGTCCATCGGCAGCAGGAAGAGACAACGCTCCTGCCCCCTGGTCATGACGAGCCCTGCGGCGAGCCGGGCGCGGAACTTCGCCGGGAGGATCAGCCGGCCCTTCTCGTCGAGCCGAGGGGTGTACGTGCCCAGCAGCAGTCCGGTACCCGGGAACTGGTCCCCCAGAGCTCCTGCCACGGTCCGCACCTCCCCTCGGGCTCCCGCTTCCTCCACGCTACTCCACTTTCCTCCACCGGGCGCGGGAAAACCGCCCCGAGCGCTCCACTTCGCCCGGTGTCAGCAGCGTCACCGCAGTTCATGGCGCCGCGCTGCGGGTGGAGCGCGGTGGAGCGCAGCGCGTCGGAGCCGCGCGCCGGCCATCCATGCCCTCGAACACCGCCCGTCCCCGGCGTCGCCTCGCTGCCGACCGGGGCCGGGCGAAGTCGCGTGATCCCGGTCACTCGGAGGCGGCGGAACGACTAGGCTGCTGCGCGTACCGTCCTGCGACCCGGAGGCCTTCGTGACCGACCACGCCACCAGCACGATGAACGACGCCGGCGCGGCCGTGAGCGGCACGGACGACGGCGGCCGCGAGGCGTTGCGGGCCGGGCTGGCGGAGCTGGTGGCCGCCACCCGCCGGGTGCGGGAGAACCTCGAGTCGGTGGTCACCGGACGCCCCGACATCGCCCGGCTCACGGTCGCGGTCCTCCTGGCCGGTGGCCACCTGCTGGTCGAGGACGTCCCCGGGGTGGGCAAGACCACGCTCGCCAAGGCGCTCGCGCGGACCATCGACTGCCGGGCGGGCCGGGTGCAGTTCACCCCCGACCTGCTGCCGAGCGACCTGACCGGGGTCAACATCTACCGGTCGGCGACCGGGGAGTTCGAGTTCCGCCCCGGGCCGGTCTTCAACAACGTCGTCATCGGCGACGAGATCAACCGCGCCTCGCCGAAGACGCAGTCGGCCCTCCTGGAGTGCATGGAGGAGGGACAGGTCACCGTGGACGGCGCGACGCACCTCCTGCCGCAGCCGTTCCTCGTCGTCGCCACGCAGAACCCCGTGGAGATGGAGGGCACGTATCCCCTGCCGGAGGCCCAGCGGGACCGGTTCACGGCCCGTCTCTCGGTCGGCTACCCGGACAACGCCGCGGAGATGCGGATGCTCGACGCCCAGGAGTCGCCCGACCCGCTGGCCCACCTCGTGCCCGTCACCACCGGCGCGGAGATGGTCCGGTTCGCCGCGTGGGCCCGAGCCGTGCACGCGGCCCCCGCCGTCAAGCAGTACGTGCTGGACCTCGTGGGCCGCACCCGCGGCCACACCGGTCTGCGCCTGGGGGCCTCCCCGCGCGCGTCGCTCCAGCTGCTGCGGGTCGCCAAGAGCCACGCCGCCATGGCCGGCCGCCAGCACGTGCTCCCGGACGACGTCCAGGCGCTGGCCGTGCCCGTGCTGGCCCACCGGCTGATCCTGTCCACCGAGTCCCGCCTCGCCGGCGTCGGTGGCGAGCAGGTCGTCGAGGAGATCCTCGGCCAGGTCCCCGTCCCGGCCGCGGCCACGGTGCCCGCCGGCGTCCGACGCCGCGGGGTCGAGGCCCGGCCGGCGGAGGGCAGCTGAACCGGATGGCCCGCCTGCGACTCCCTGCCGCGCTGCAGCGGCTCCTCCGGGTCCGGGTGACGACCCGCGGCGGCGCACTCGTCGGCGCGGGTGCGGCGCTGGCCGCCGTCGGCGTCGTCCTCGACCTGCCCGACGTCGTCGGGCTCGGTGCCGCCGCACTGCTCGCCGTGGCCGCCGCCTGGGTCCTTCTCGGCGTCCAGCGCCTCGACTCCGGTCGGGGCGCGCTCGACGTGGTGCGCCGGATCGACCCCAACCCGGTGGTGGCCGGCCGGGCCGCCACCACCCGGCTCGAGGTGCGCGCGCGAGCACGCACCGGGGCCGCCTACGAACGGCTCGGGCGCCTGCGGCTGTCCGAGCAGGCCGCGCACGAGCTCGCCGGATCGACGGGGATCCGGGCGCGGGTGCGCGCCCACCCGGACCACATCGCGGTGCGGTACTCGATCACCCCCGTCCGCCGTGGCCGGTGGCCGCTGGGCCCCGTGCTCACGACGCGGACCGACGTGTTCGGGTTGGTGCGCACCACCCAGCCGCTCGGCGAGGCCACCCGGGTCGCGGTCTGGCCTCGCACGACGGCCGTCGACGCCCGCGCCGCCGTGCTCGGCGACGTCGACCGCGCCGCCACCGGTGCCCGGCTGTCCTCGCCGGACGACTCGGTGCTGCGCGAGTACGTCCCCGGCGACGACCCCCGCCGCGTGCACTGGCCCCGGTCCGCACGCCAGGACCGCATCATGGTGCGGGCCGACGAGAGCGCCGGGCTGCGGCCGGTCACCGTCCTGCTCGACCGCTCCCTGCTCGCCCCCCGTCCGGAGGACCGCCTCGGCGCTCGGCAGCCGACGGCGCGGGAGATCGACGACGGCGAGTGGGCGGTCGAGCTCGCGGCGTCGGTCGCGACCTCGTTCCTCGACGCGGGGCACCCGACCCGGCTCGTGGCCACCGACGCCGACCCGGGGCGCACCTACCAGGTCGTGGGATCACGCACCCGGCGCGAGGCCGTCCTGGACGCCACGGTGGACCTGACCGGTGTGCGCGGGGCCGAGGCCGACGCCGCGCTGAGCACCACCGTGCGGACGCTGCGGGCGGTGCGCTACCGCTCGGAGATCACCATCGCGGTGCTCGGCCCCCTGGGCCCGACCAGCCGCGAGACCGTGGCCGCGCTCGGCACCGAGGGGCACTGCTCGGCGCTGCTCGTGATCCCCCGCCAGGAGAGCAGGCGCCCCGGCCTGAACTCGACGGCCGACGACCTGCGGGCCGCCGGCTGGCGAGTCGCCTCCTGCTTCCCGGGCACCTCGCCCGACCGCGCCTGGTCGGCCGCGACGGAGCGGGCCGCATGATCCCCCTGCACGCCGGTCCCACCGCCCGGCTCGTCGCCACGAGCACGCTCGTCGCCGTGGCCGTCGGGGCCTCCATGCTCGCCCTGACGGCGCTGGTCCTCCCCGGACCCTGGGTGCGGACCGGGCTGGCCGGGATCGCCCTGGTGACCGTCGCGACCGCCGTGACCCGCGGGCTCGTCGAGTCCCGCCGACGTCGGCGGGGCGACGGCGCGACCGGTGGCTCCGCGCTGCCGACGGTCGCCGGCGGCCTGGCGGCGGCCTGGTTCGTGCTCTCCCGGTACGGCGCACCGACCTCCGAGCCCACCCTGCTCGTCGGGCCGGCCCACGTCGCACGCGTCGTCGAACGGCTGGGCGACGCCGGGGAGATCATCCGGTCCGAGGTCGCACCGGTGCCCGGCACGCTGCCCATCACGCTCCTGGCCGTCGGCGGGACCCTGGCGGTCCTGCTCCTCGCGGACGCCCTGGCGGGCGGACTGCGCTGGCCGGCGACCGTCGGCCTGCCGCTGCTCGCCCTGTGGGCCCCGCCCCTGGTGCTCGTCGGTGAGGTGCCGCGTGGCGTGTTCGTGGTCGTGGTCGCCGCACTGCTGCTGCTGCTGACGATGCCCGACGCCCCCCGGGCACCCGGGGCGGAACGCCCCCCGCCGACGGTGCGCCGCGCCGAGCAGGTCCGCACGCTCGCCACGACGTCGATCGCCGTCGTGGTCGCCCTGGGCGCCGGGCTCGTCGCCTCCGCGTCCGGCGCGCTGCCCGGCTACGCCGGAGCCTGGTACCAGGCGTTCACGACGTCCGGGGACTCGATCCAGCTCGCCGAGGACCTCGACGTGCTGAACAGCCTCACGGAACGGTCGGACGAGGTGGTCCTGACCTACGTCGGGCCCGAGGAGGACGTCGGCCCCCTGCGCACCTACACGGCGTCGGCGTTCGACGGACGGCGCTGGCAGCGCGGCGACGAACGCTCGGGCGAGCCCTTCTCCGAGGAGGACCTGCTCTGGCCGGACGACACCGGCCGGACCTCGCTCGGCGACCGCCAGGACGTGAGCTTCACCATCGGCTCGCTGCGGGACGACCAGCTTCCCGTCCCCGTCGAGCCGCGCCGGGTGCAGGTCGAGGGGACCTGGGGGTACGACGCCGTGCGCGACGAGGTCGTCGGCGACCGCACCGACGAGGGCGACCGGTACGTCGTCGGCGTCCGCGAACGCTCCCTCGACGTCGAGGTGCTGCGGGCCGCGGGGCCGGGCACCGCCGTCGACGCCTACCTGGACGTGCCGGGCACCGATCACGCGGACGACGTCGCCGCGCTCGCCGCGGAGGTCGCCGCGGACGCCCCGACCGCCTACGACCAGGCCGTGGCCCTGCAGGACTGGCTGCGCGATCCGTCGACCTTCACCTACTCCACCCAGCTGCCACGCGGCGGGACCGGGGACCCGGTGTGGGACTTCCTGCAGCACCGCACCGGGTACTGCGTCCAGTTCGCGACGACGATGGCGGTCATGGCGCGCACGCTGGGGATCCCGTCGCGCCTGGGCGTCGGATTCCTGCCGGGTGACACCGTCGAGGCCTCCGACGGTTCGCCGATCTGGCGTGTCACGGGTCAGGACTCGCACGCCTGGCCGGAGCTGTACTTCGAGGGGCTCGGGTGGGTCCGGTTCGAACCGACGCCGGCCGTGCAGACCGGCGCAGCCCCCGAGTACACCACCGAGCAGTCGTCGGGCTCCGCCACCTCCGCCCCCCAGCCCCAGGAGGTCCCGACGGCGGCCGCGCCGGTTCCCGAGGACGCGGGCGCACCCGGTGCGGACGAGTCGGAACCCGCCGTGGCGGTGAGCACGTCCTCGGACGACGACCCGCTGTGGCCCTGGGCCGTCGGAGGCGCTGTCCTCCTCGTGCTGGTCGCGACCGCCGTCGTGCTCGTCCTGCGGCGACGCCGGGACGACGGCCCGCTCGACCCCGAGCGCGCCTGGCAGCAGGTCGTCTCGGCGTTGGAACGCGACGGTGTCCGACTGCCACCGCGGACGACCCCGCACACGGCGCCCGAGATCGTGACCGAGGCCGTGACCGCCGCCCGGGGCAGCGCGCCCTCACCCGAGGTGCGTGCCGGGCTGCGGACCTTGGCCGATGCTCTCGAGCACGCGCGCTACGCCGCGCCGGACGAGCCGGCCGGGGACGAGGTGGACCTGGCCGAGGTGGCCGACGTGGTCACCCGGGGGCTGGCCGAGAACCGCTGAACGGACGGCCGATCGGACGCGGCGCCGATCAGCGCAGATCGGGTGCCGGACGGCGCGAGCCCGGGCGCTGGAGCGGGCGGGCCTCAGCGACCCTGCTCGCGCCGACGGTCCCAGCGCTCCTCGAGCCGGTCGAGGAAGCCCTGGCCCTTGGGCTTCGTCGCCTGCCCCGCCGTCGGACCCGGCTTGTCCACGCCACCCTTGGCGTTGACCACTCCCTGCGGGCCCTTGCGGCGCGGAGCGGCGAAGACGAACGCGACGCCGGCGAACATCAGCGCGAAGCCGACGACTCCGAGCCAGGTCATGTCCGAGGCGGCTCCGACCACGAGCAGCAGCAGGCCGAGCACGACGCCGACGGCAGCCAGCACGAAGCGCAGGGGCGAGCGCCGACGGGACTGCTGGAGCGTCGTGGCCAGGCGGGGGTCGTCGCTCTCGAGCGCGCGCTCCATCTGCTCCAGCACACGCTGCTCGTACTCCGACAGAGGCATCGGGCCCCCCGATCTCGCTGTGGACGGCTGTCTTCCCTCTAGGATAGGCCCGCTGAGGCGCTGGCGGTAGTCGAGGTCGGCCCCGGCGTCCTCCCGGTCGAGGCGCCCAGGGTGATCGCCGCCGTGCCGAACCGTTCACGCACCGCGTCGACGGCCACCTCCGCCTCCCGACGTGCGCCGTCGTGAGGATTGTCGGCGTCGAAGAGGGACGGCTGGGTGGTGGTCCCCGACCGCGGCCGGAGCCCCTCGCCACGCACCCCGACCAGCCGTACGGGCAGGCCCCGCAGGTCGACGCCGACCAGCATCTCCCGTGCGACGTCGAACAGGACCTGCGCGACGTCCGTCGGGGTCTCCAGCGTGCGCGAGCGCGTCAACGTCCGGAAGTCCCCCGTGCGCACCTTGAGCGAGACCGTGCGGGCCACCATCTCCCCGTGGCGCAACCGCGCCGCCACACGGTCGGACAGCTCCCGGAGCCGCCGGGCCACCACCTCCTGGTCGCGCACGTCCTGGGCGAACGTCGACTCCGCACCGACGCTGCGCTCGGAGCGCCCGGCCACGACCGGGCGCGGGTCACGGCCCCACGCGAGGTCGTGCAGGTGCGCTCCGGCGACGCGACCGACCGCGGCACGCAGGACGTCGACGTCGGTGTCGGCGAGCTCGGCGACCGTGGTGATCCCCCAGCGGGCGAGGACCTGCTCGGTCTTGTCGCCCACCCCCCACAGAGCACCCACGGGCAGGGCGCGCAGGAAGTCCACCGTCGCGTCCGCGGGGACCAGGAGCATGCCGTCGGGCTTCGCGTGCGTCGAGGCGAGCTTGGCCACCAGCTTGTTCCGCCCCACTCCTACCGAGCAGGTGATCCCGTGCGCGGCCCGGACGCGCTCGCGCAGGGCGGCACCGATCCGCGTCGGAGGACCGAGCCGGCGGCGGGCCCCGGCGACGTCGAGGAAGGCCTCGTCCACCGACACCTGCTCCACGACGGCCGTGATCTCGCCGAGCATCTCCATCACCGAGCGCGAGACCTCCCGGTACCGGGCGTGGTCCGGGCGGACGACGACGGCCTGCGGGCACCGCGCGAGCGCCTGGGCCATCGACATGGCCGAGCGGACCCCGTACGCCCGCGCCTCGTACGTCGCCGCGAGCACCACGCCCCGCTCACGCCCCCCGACGACGACGGGGCGGCCGCGCAGCTCGGGGCGACGGGCCAGCTCGACGGAGGCGAAGAAGGCGTCCATGTCGACGTGCAGGACCGTCGCTCCGGACTCGTCGGTCCCCCAGTCCCGGCGCACGGCGGCCGCACGGGGACCGCGGCTCATGACGCCGCCGTCGCGACCCCGCGGGCGGCGGGCAGCGAGAACCCGGCTGCCGGGTCGATGCGCAGGCCCACCTCGTCGCGGAAGTCCTCCGCGCACGCGAGCAGCTCGTCGGCACGGGCGGCCGACACGTCCTCGTCCCGGCCCGCGTCCACCCTGGCCCGCAGCCGGGCCCCCGAGGCGAAGTAGACGCTCCACGCCGCCAGCTCGGGCTCGACCCGCGTCAGGAGCTCCCACACGGGCCGTGCTCGACCCCGCGCCGGGGTGCCGCCGTGCAGGGCCACCACGGCGGCCGCCGAGCGCAGCGCCGCCAGGTGGGCGTGCGCGAACCGCTCGGCGGGAGCCGACGCTCCGGCCGCGGCCGCGAGCTCGGAATCGGCCCGAGCCAGCAGGCGCACCACGCGCTCCGGCGTCGGGACGTGACCTGGTACCTCCATGGCGCACCTCCTGCATCGGGGCGGAAGTCTCCGCCCGTTCCCATCGTCGAACAGGTGTTCGATCCTGTCAAGATCGTCGTCGGACCGCTCTCGTCACGAGAGACTGGCCGCATGGCCCGACGTTCCCGCCCCTCGCGACCTTCCCGATCCTCCCGCGAGGCACCGACACTGCCCGCGGGAGAGGTGGCCATCGACACCGGTTCGGCGCGGATCGAGCAGGACCCGGACCACCCCGCACGGGTGACCCTCTACGTCAACGGCGTGCCGAGCTCGTGCCTGGACCTCACCGACCCCGGGTTCCTCGCCTTCGAGTACCTGCAGCAGATGGCGGCCGTCGTCGACCGCCTCCCCCCGGGACCGGTGCGTGCCGTCCACCTCGGCGCCGCCGGCTGCGCGCTGCCCCGGCAGATCGAGCACGCCCGACCGGGGTCCCGGCAGATCGGCGTCGACGTGGACGCCCGGCTCCTGACGCTCGTGCGCGAGTGGTTCGACCTGCCCCGGTCCCCCGCCCTCCGCCTGCGGGCCGAGGACGGCGGACGTGCGCTCGCCGGCCTGACCCCCGGGCTCGCCGACGTCGTCGTGCGCGACGCGTTCGACGGCGACACCACACCCGAGCACCTGGTGGGCACCGAGTTCGCCCGCGCCTGCCGCCGAGCGCTGCGTCCCGGCGGGCTCGCCCTGGCCAACTGCGCCGACCGGCCGCCCCTGAACCTCGCCCGGGCCGAGGTCGCCTCGTTCGCCGCCGCCTTCGGACCGACGGCGGTCGCCGAGCACCGCCTCGCCCTGATCGCCGAACCCGCGGTCCTCAAGGGGCGGCGCTACGGCAACGTCGTCGTCGCCGCGGTCGCGCCGGGCGACGACGACGCCGGCCTCGACCTGGGCGACGCCGCGCTCGGCCGCGCCCTGCGTTCCCTGGCCGTCCCGGCCCAAGTGCTCACCGGCGCCGAGCTGGAACGGTTCGCGTCCTCGGGGGTCGCGCTGCCGTAGGCCGCGCCGCCGGGCACCTCGGCCGCGACGCGGAACCGCCACCACGCGCTGCGCACCGGTGACCGTCCGCGGGCCCCGGGACGCCACAGGCCGCCCACCATCCCCGGTGGGCGGCCTGCGACGGTGGCCGGGAGAGCCGGCCTGCTAGAGCGGGACGACCTGCTCCGCCTGCGGGCCCTTGGGGCCCTGGGTGATCTCGAACTCGACGCGCTGCGCCTCGTCGAGCGTGCGATATCCCTGCGACTGGATCGCCGAGTAGTGGACGAAGACGTCGGCGCCGCCGCCGTCCTGGGCGATGAACCCGTAGCCCTTCTCAGCGTTGAACCACTTCACGGAACCCTGCGCCATGCTGATCCTTCGACCTTCCCTCCGGAGCACGGGCACGCCGGACGGCGCCCCGCCGTCGCAACGCGCTGCCGCCGCCGGTTCGTGCGTCGTCCTGCGCTGCAACGTGCGTCAGTGTGGCATGGAACACGTCGGCCCGCCACGGGTCGCTGCACGTCGGATGTCCGGTGCCACCTGCGGAAACATCCGGACTCATCGACAAGACGGTCAGTCGTCGTCGCGCTGCGCGAGGAAACGTTCGAACTCCGCCCCCAGCTCCTCGGCCGTCGGCAGCGGGTCGTCCTCGGCGAGGAGGTTCGGCCGCCCGATCGATCGGCTGAACGCGTCGTACTGCTCCTCGAGGCGCCGCACCACTGCCGCCACCTCGTCGTTCTCGGCGACGAGCTCGGCCACCTCGACCCGGGCCTGCGCCGCCGCCTCCGCCAGGGCGTCGACGTCGAGCGTCAGGCCGGTCGCCTTCTCCAGGTGCTGCAGGGCGACCACCGCGGCCGGCGCGTAGCGGGACTGCGCGAGGTAGTGCGGCACGTGCACCGTCACTCCCATCGCGTCGTGCTCCGTCTGACCCAACCGGTGCTCCAGCAGCGCGCCGAGCGAGCCCGGCACCTGCACGCGGCCGAGGAACGAGGTGTAGTCCTCGACCAGGCCCTCGCGCGTCCCGTGCGCCGTCAGCGACATCGGCCGGGTGTGCGGCACGCCCATCGGGATGCCGTGCAGGCCGATCGTCAGCGACACCCCGAACCGCTCGACGACGTCGCGCACCGCAGCCACCACGAGCTCCCACTGCAGGTCCGGCTCCACGCCGTGCAGGAGCAGGAAGCCCGTGCCGTCACCGTCCGCGAGGTGGTCCACCACCAGGAACGGCGCCTCGTAGTCGGTCCAGCGGTCCGCGTCGAACGTCATCACCGGGCGTCGCGACCGGTAGTCCACCACCTGGTCCACGTCGAACGTCACCAGCCGGGTGGTCGTGAAACGACCGAGCAGGTGCTCGACGGCCAGCTCGCCCGCCGAGCCGGCGTCGACGAACCCGCTCAGCGCGTGCACGAGGACCGGACCCGACGGCGCCACGTCGGCCCCTGCAGCGCCCAACGTCCGCTCCACGGCCTCGGTGTCCACCTCGTAGATGCCCTGCGGGTCCAGCACCGTTCCTCCTCGTCTCGCCGGTCCGGGTGCGTGCGCACCCGTGCGTCCCTCAACGGCGCACGGGCCCGACTTCTTCCCGTCAGCGAGCCGGCAGGCGCACCACGGAGACGAAGAAGTCGTCGATCTGCCGGACGACCTCGATGAACCGCTCGAAGTCGACCGGCTTGGTCACGTAGGCGTTCGCGTGCAGCGCGTAGGAGCGCAGCACGTCCTCCTCGGCCTCCGATGTCGTCAGCACCACCACCGGGATGTGCTTGAGCGCCGGGTCCTGCTTGACGGACGCCAGCACCTCACGACCGTCCATGCGCGGCAGGTTCAGGTCCAGCAGGATGAGGTCCGGCGTCGGCGCGTCGGCGTGGGCGCCCTCCTTGCGCAGGAACTCCATCGCCGTCACCCCGTCGGAGACCACCCACAGGCCGTTGGCCACCTTGTGCTCGGCGAACGCCTCCCGCGTCATGAGGACGTCACCGGGGTCGTCCTCCACCAGGAGGACGTCGATCCCGGCCTGCTGCTGCTCCGTCATGGCCACACCCTATGCGCCCGCCGGCAACGTCCACCGGACGGTGGTGCCCACCGTGGCCTCCGGGTCGATCCACACCCGGCCGCCGTGGTGCTCGACCACCCGCTTCACCAGGGCCAGTCCGATGCCGGTCCCGGTGTAGACCTCCTTGGGATGGAGTCTCTGGAAGATCACGAACACCCGCTCGGCGTACTGGGGGTCGATGCCGATGCCGTTGTCCGCGCAGGCGAGCTCCCACTCGGGGCCGGACTGGCCCGCGGTCCGTGCGGCGGTGAGGTGGACGCGGGGCACCTCGCCGGGGCGCGCGAACTTCAGCGCGTTGCCCACCACGTTGCGCAGGAGCATGGTCAGCAGACCGGGCTCACCGCGGACCACGGGCAGCGGGTCGTGGGTCACCTCGGCCTGCTGCTCGGCGATGCGGTCCGCGAGATCACCGAGCACGTGCGCGAGCACCTCCTCGAGCGGCACGTCCTGCGGGGGTGCTCCCGACCGCCCGACCCGGGAGAAGCTCAGCAGGTCCTGGATCAGCCGCTGCATGCGGTGCGCGCCGTCGACGGCGAACGCGATGTACTGGTCGGCGCGGTCGTCGAGACGGTCGCCGTACCGCTTCTGGAGGAGCTGGGTGAAGCTCGCGACCTTGCGCAGCGGTTCCTGCAGGTCGTGCGAGGCGACGTAGGCGAACTGCTCCAGGTCGCGGTTCGACCGCTCGAGCTCGGCGGCCTGCTCACGCAGCTGTTCGTGGGCGTGCTCGACCTCGGCGTGCGCCTCGCGGGCGTCGGCGACCTGCGCGACGAGCTCTCGACGCATGGTCTCGACGTCGTCGGACAGCGCGGCCACCTCGCCGGCCCCCACCCGGGGGATCTCGTGGGCGTGCTCTCCCGTCGAGGCCGCACGGACCTCGGCCGCGAGACGTGCCAGCGGCACCGTGACCTGCCGCTGCACCACGCGCCAGGCGTACCAGCCCAGCCCGGCGGCGACCAGCACCAGCAGGCCGACGGCGAGGAAGAGCACCTCGTTCCACCGGCGGGCGTCCGCGATGGTCTCGGCGTCGGCGCCGGCGGTGAGCAACCGGAGCGATCCCACCACGGCCACGAGCGCGACGACGAGCGTCACCACCAGGACCGCGACCGCCCAGCGCAGCAGACGTCGTACGTCGTCCAGGACGGAGCGCTCGGCGGTCACGACCGTGCCCACTCGGCCGAGTCCGCCAGGGTCGAGGACCGTTCACCGGGCACCTCGTCGGCGCCGGTCCAGCCGACCACGAGCAGGGCGGCGTCGTCCACCAACGGCCCCCCGTGCAGGGAACGCACCCGCCGCAGCACCCGCTCGACCACCCCGACGATCCCACCCGCGTCGAGCTCGTCCTGCACGAGCGTGCGCAACCCCGCGGTCCCGAGCCGGGGGGTGGCCCGGCCGCGGCCACGGACCGTCGGCTCCCCGCCGGCACCCAGCGCGGCCTCGACGAGCCCGTCGGTGTACGTCAACACCGCGAACGGACCGGACAGGTCCACGTGCTGCGCCGACCACCCGCCGGGCACGGGGATCCCCAGGGCACGCCCCCGGTCCTGCGGAACGATCTCCGTGCAGCGCACCGCACCGACGGGTCCCGTCAGCAGCATGGGCGCCAGATGGCCGGCCAGGTAGACGTCCAGCCCGGCACGGTCGGCACCGACGGCCACCTGACAGAGGGTCACGAAGATCTCCGGGCTCGCCCGTTCGGTGAGGAGCACCCGCTCCAGATGGCCCAGCACCTCCTGCGGCGGCGTGCCCGTGAGCACCAGCGTCCGCCAGGCGGTGCGCAGCGTGGCGCCCAGCGCCGCCTCGTCCGGGCCGTGCCCCGCCACGTCGCCGACGACCGACAGCACCGTGCCGTCCGGTGTCTCCACCGTGTCGAAGAAGTCGCCGCCGAGCAGCCCCCCGCCGCCGGGCAGGTAACCCACCATCACGGAGACCGTCGGGTCCTCGACGAGGTGCTTGGGCAGCAGGGCCCGCTCGAGGCGGGCCGTCTCCGCGGCACGGACCTCGGAGCGGTAGAGCGCCCGCTGCTGCGCCGCCGAGGAGCGGCGCTGCAGCGCGTAGCGCAGGGACCGCCCCAGCAGGTCGGGGCCCGTCTCCCCCTTGACCAGGTAGTCGTCGGCACCGGCCGCCACCGCCTCGACGCCCAGGTCGATACCCGCATGTCCGGTCAGCACCACCAGGGCCGGAGGGACGGGATGGCGGCGACCCGCGTGCCGCAACCGTTCGACGGCGTCCAGCCCCTCGGCGTCGGGCAGGCCGAGGTCGACCACCAGGCAGTCGACCGCCCCGCCGTCGAGCTCGGTCACCGCCCGCGCCACCGTCGTCGCGCGGCGCAGGTCGATCTCCACCCCGGCGTCGGACAGGAGCTCGGTCACGAGCAGGGCGTCGCCGTCGTCGTCCTCGACGAGGAGCACGAGCGGCCTCGGTGCCGCCGCGGGCCGCGCGTCGCGTTCGTCACCGCTGCTCATACCGGCAGATCCTATGCCGCTGCGGCGGTCCCGTCATCGGGTCGACGGTCGGCGCGTCGCCCCGTGCCACCTGCAGGTTCACACCACCACGGCCGAACGTGGAAAGATGGTCGGCCGCACACCGACGAGCACGGGAGGACGCGTGGCCGGCAGGCAGGACGAGGTCGCACGTGAGCAGGTGGTCGTCTCACGCCTGTACGCCCGGCTCGACGAGCTGCGTGCCGTGGCGCGCGAACGTCTGGCCGGCGTCCGCCGGGAGGGGCCCTCCGGCTCCCCGCAGAACCGCAGCGAACGGGACGCCTTCGCGACCATGTACGCCGACCGGACCGCCCGGCTCGACGCCGTGGAGGACCGGCTCGTCTTCGGCCGCCTCGACCTGGACGACGACGAGGTGCGCTACGTCGGCCGGCTGGGCCTGACGGACGACGAGCACCGGTCGCTGCTCACCGACTGGCGGGCGCCCGCCGCCCAGGCGTTCTACCGGGCCACGGCCCTGCACCCCGACGGCGTCCGCCGTCGTCGGCACCTGGTCACGACCGGCCGGACGGTCAGCGGGCTCGAGGACGAGGTGCTCGACCTCGACGCCGTCCACGACGGCCTGGACGCCTCGACGCTGTCCGGCGAGGGGGCGCTGCTCGCCTCGCTCGCCGCGCGGCGCACCGGGCGGATGTCCGACATCGTGGCGACCATCCAGGGCGAGCAGGACCGGATCGTGCGCGACGACCTCGGTGGGGCGCTGGTGGTCCAGGGCGGTCCCGGGACGGGCAAGACGGCGGTGGCCCTGCACCGCGCCGCCTACCTGCTGTACGCCCACCGCAAGGTGCTCGAGCGCTCGGGGGTGCTGCTGGTCGGGCCGAGCCGGGCGTTCCTGCGGTACATCGACCAGGTGCTGCCCTCGCTGGGCGAGACCGGCGTGGTCGCGACCACGATCGCCGAGCTGCTCCCCGGAGTCCGCGCCGACGGCGTCGACGACGGCGCGGTCGCCGAGGTCAAGGGCCGCCTGCTGTGGCGATCGGCGGTCCGGCGCGCGGTGCGCGCACGCGAGCGCGTGCCGCAGCACGACGTCGCGGTGCGGATCGACGGCGTCGACCTGACGGTGCTCCGGCGGGACGTGCGCGAGGCGATCTCCCGGGCGCGACGCACCCACAAGCCCCACAACGAGGCGCGGGCCACGTTCGTGCGCGAGATGCTCTCCCGGCTCGTCGACCAGTACCGCACCCGCACCGACTCCGAGCTCTCCGAGCACGACGTCGCCGTGCTCACCGACGACCTGCGCTCCGACCGGGACGTCCGCGTGGCCCTGAACCTCGCCTGGTTCCCCATCTCGCCGGAGAAGCTCGTCGCCGACCTGTGGTCCAAGCCGCACCGGCTCGCCGAGGCGGCGCCCGAGCTGACCGCCGCCGAACGCCGGCTGCTGCGCCGCTCCCCCGAGGCCGCCTGGACGGAGTCCGACGTCCCGATCCTCGACGAGGCCGCCGAGCTGCTGGGCGAGGACGACTCGGTCGCCCGGGCCGAGGCGCGCGCCGCCGAGGCGCAGCGCGCCGCGGACCTCGCCTACGCCAAGGACGTGCTGGAGTCCTCCGGCGCCGGGGGCGGGCTGGTCGACGCCGAGACGCTGGCGGCCCGGTTCGCCGATTCCGGCCCCGTGCTGACGACGGCCGAGCGCGCCGCGAGCGACCGCAGCTGGACCTACGGCCACGTCGTGGTCGACGAGGCACAGGAGCTCAGCCCGATGGCGTGGCACGCCCTCGTGCGACGCGTCCCCACGCGTTCCCTGACCATCGTCGGCGACGTGGCCCAGACGTCGTCGGCCGCCGGGACCCGTTCCTGGCAGGACGCCCTCGACCCCGTGCTGCGCGACGGCTGGCGCCTCGCCGAGCTGACCGTCAGCTACCGCACGCCGGCCACGGTGGCCGACGCGGCCCAGCGGGTCGCCGCCACGGCCGGGCTGCCCGTCTCACCCCTCACCGCGGCCCGCGACGTCGAGGACGCGCTCGTGCTCGTGAAGTCCGCGGAACCCGTCGCGGACGCGGCCCGGCACGCCGCCGGGCTCGCGGTCGAGCACGTCGCGGCCGACGGCGCCGGTCGCGTGGCCGTCATCGCCCGCGAGGACGCGGTGGACGCGCTGCGCACGGGGCTCGCCGAGGCCCTGACGACGGCGCTCGGGGGCACCGAGGCAGCCCGGCTCGCCGACCAGCGGCCCGAGGACGCCCAGGTCCTGGTCCTGACCCCGCGCGAGGCGAAGGGCCTGGAGTTCGACGCGGTCGTCGTCGTCGAGCCCACCGACGTCGCGGCAGGTCCGGGCGGTTGGGGCGATCTCTACGTGGCCATGACGCGGCCGACGCAACGCCTCGTCGTCGTCCACGAGGGCGAGCTGCCGCCCGGACTCGTGCACGATGGGTGAGACGCGTTTGTGAGCCGGGGTCATCCCGGCGCATCATAGGGTCGTGCTGCGCGCCCTCCTCCTCGAGAACATCCACCCCGACGCCGTCCAGATCCTGCGTGACGCAGAGATCGAGGTCGAGGTGCGCCCCGGCGCCCTCGACGAGGACGAGCTCATCGAGACCCTCACCGACTTCCAGATCCTCGGTATCCGGTCCAAGACCCAGGTCACCCGCCGCGTCCTGGAGTCCCTGCCGGGCCTGCTCGCGGTGGGGACCTTCTCGATCGGGACCAACCAGATCGACCTCGAGGCCGCCGCCGCCCAGGGCGTGGCCGTGTTCAACGCGCCGTTCTCCAACACGCGCTCCGTGGTCGAGCTCGCGGTCTCCGAGATCATCGCCCTGACCCGCCGCCTCACCGTGCGGGACAAGGCGCTGCACGACGGCGTGTGGGACAAGACCGCGGACGGCTCGCACGAGGTGCGCGGACGCACGCTGGGCATCATCGGCTACGGCAACATCGGTTCGCAGCTGTCCGTGCTCGCGGAGAACCTGGGCATGCGCGTCGTGTTCTTCGACACCGACGAGAAGCTGGCCCTGGGCAACGCACGGCGCGTCGAGACGCTCGACCAGCTGCTCGAGATCGCCGACGCGGTCACCATCCACGTCGACGGCCGGCCAGGCAACGCCGGGCTGTTCGGCGAGGACCTGTTCGCGCGCATGAAGCCCGGGGCGATCTTCCTCAACCTGTCGCGCGGTTTCGTCGTGGACGTCGAGGCGCTCCGCGAGCACATCCTGTCCGGACATCTCTCCGGTGCCGCGGTGGACGTGTTCCCC
Organism: Isoptericola aurantiacus; assembly: GCF_044769875.1. Classification (NCBI taxonomy): domain Bacteria; kingdom Bacillati; phylum Actinomycetota; class Actinomycetes; order Micrococcales; family Promicromonosporaceae; genus Isoptericola; species Isoptericola aurantiacus. Next base: position 214,928 of record NZ_JBJBAE010000004.1, on the reverse strand, counting down.
GCCGAGCCCAAGAAGCGGGGCGATCACTTCGAGTCGCCGCTGCGCGGGCTCGACAACGTCGTCCTCACCCCCCACGTGGGCGGTTCGACGGAGGAGGCGCAGCAGTCGATCGGCCACTTCGTGGCCAAGAAGCTGCGCGACTACCTCTTCACGGGGTCGACGACGCTCTCGGTCAACCTGCCCAACCTGCAGCTCGAGCACACCGGCGTGGGTCGCATCGCCCTGCTGCACCGCAACGTGCCCGGGGTGCTCGCGGCCGTCAACCAGGTCTTCGCCGACCACGGGGCGAACATCGAGGCGCAGATGCTCGCCACCCGCGGCGATCTCGGCTACGTGGTCACCGACATCTCCGACGTCACGCACCGGGGAGCGTCGTCCAAGCTCATGGAGATGGCCACCACCGTCCGTCTGCGCATCCGCGACGCGTTCGAGCGACCCGAGTTCCCCCCGGGTCCCGCCGCCCGCTGAGCGGGACCGGCCGGGTCAGCCGGACTTGCGCCGGAAGATCGGCTGGACCTGGCCGGCGGTCTCCGAACCGTGCACGGGACCGGTGTTGCGTCCCCCGTCGGCGCTCGGGTGGCTCGCGGCGTGCTTCTTCGCCAAGGCCTCCTTGAAGCGTTCCTTGGTGGCGTCGTCGGGCCCCTGCGACTTCTTGTCGGCGGTCATGGCGTCCAGCATGCGCCCCCGGCGTACCGAGCGCCAGGGCTTATCGGTCCGTCGGCGCCTCGTCCGCCGCGGCCGCGGCCCGCTCGGCGTGCTCGGCGCGCAACGACGTGATGGCGGACTCGAAGTCGTCCAGCGACTCGAAGGCCTGGTAGACCGAGGCGAACCGGAGATAGGCGACCTCGTCGAGCTCGCGCAGGGGCCCGAGGATCGCCAACCCGATCTCGTAGGCGTCGATCTCCGCGCTGCCCGCGCTCCGCAACGCTTCCTCGACCCTCTGGGCCAGGAGGGCGAGGTCGTCCCCGCTGACGGGTCGGCCCTGACAGGCCTTGCGCACCCCGGAGACCACCTTGTCCCGGCTGAACGGCTCCGTCACGCCCGAGCGCTTCACGACGGACAGGCTCGCTGTCTCGATCGTCGTGAACCGCCGCTGGCACGACGGGCACTGCCGACGACGCCGGATGGCGGCGCCGTCGTCCGACGTCCTGGAGTCGACGACACGGGAGTCGGGGTGGCGGCAGAACGGGCAGTGCATCGGTTCTCCTGCGGTCGGTGCCGGGCTTCTGCCCGACTGCCCGACGAAAGTATGCGGCCGAGCCCGCCCGGTGCAAGAAGACGTGCCGCTAGTCGCGGGGCAGCACGATCACCTGCCCGACCCGCAGGTCGGACGAACGCATCCCGTTGATCTCCTTGATCTGGGCCACCACCTCACGGACGTCCTGCCCCGGCCCCGCGACCTGGCTCGCATGACGCCACAACGTCTCACCCGGGACCACCGTGTGCAGGCGGACCTCCAGCGGCTCTCCACCGTCGCCCGCGACGGCGCCGACGCCCCACCCTCCGAGCGTCAGGGCGACCAGCACGGTCAGGACGGCCACGACCAGCCGACCGCGCCTCGTGAGCCTCAGCCCTGCCAGGCCCGCGAACCCCGGGTCGCTCACCGGACCTGCGACAACTGCAGCCATGATCGGTCCCCGCCTCTCGGAATCGAACGCGTGTGCGTCATACGTATGTTCGTCGAACATCTGTACCATTCATAGCACGGCGCCCCGACACGCGTCGAGAGATCTCGAACAGATGTTTGAAGTCGATGCCGATCTGCCCTAGGCTGACCACAGCGCGACGACGGGTTTGCCCAGGTCCAAGGGCTGTCCGGCACCGGAGCACCACAGGTTCGACGACAGGAGAGACGGATGACGACGCCACGCGAGACGGACGCCGGGGCGGCCGGCACGCACGACGGCGCGCTCGCGTCCGTCTCCCAGCTCGCACCGGGTCCTGACCGCCTGACGACGCGACAGCGGCGCGTCCTGGAGACGATCCGCGAGTCCGTCGAGTCCCGTGGCTACCCGCCCACCATGCGGGAGATCGGGGAGGCCGTCGGGCTGGCGAGCCCGTCGTCGGTCAAGCACCAGCTCACCACGCTCGAACGCAAGGGGTTCCTGCGGCGCGACCCGAACCGTCCGCGCGCCATGGAGGTCGTCGACCCCGTCACCGGCCGCACGTCCGGCACGGACGAGCCCGTCGTCCCCGCCGCGCCCACGCCCGACGGGGAGAGCGACGAGACTCCCCGCCCTTCCTACGTCCCGGTCGTCGGCCGCATCGCCGCCGGCGGCCCGATCCTCGCCGAGCAGGTCGTCGAGGACGTCTTTCCGCTGCCCCGTCAGCTCGTCGGCGACGGCGAGCTGTTCCTGCTCAAGGTGACGGGCGACTCGATGGTCGAGGCCGCCATCTGCGACGGCGACTGGGTCGTCGTCCGGCGGCAGAACGTCGCCGAGCAGGGCGAGATCGTGGCCGCGATGATCGATGGTGAGGCGACGGTCAAGACCTTCAAGCAGACCGGGGGACACACCTGGCTGCTGCCGCAGAACCCTGCCTACAGCCCCATCGCCGGCGACGAGGCCCAGGTCCTCGGCAGGGTGGTCGCGGTGCTGCGGAGCCTCTGAACCGGGCTCCGCGACGCCGCCGGTTCAGAATCCGAACCGGCGCTGCACGGCCCGCACGTGGTCGGCAGACGCCCGCAGGCCGGCCAGCTCGACGTCGGACAACGGCGTCGCGACCGTCGTGGTCGCACCGCGCGCGTCCACCAGGGTCGGGACCGACAGGCAGACGTCGCTGATGCCCCGGAAGCCCTCGAGCCGCGTGGAGACGGGCATGACGCGGTGCTCGTCGTTGAGCACCGCCTCGACGATGCGCGTCACGGCCAGGCCGACGGCGTAGTTCGTGGCGCCCTTGCCGGCGATGACCCGGTACGCCGACTCGACGACGTCGCGGGCGATGGTCTCGCGCGCCACGTCGTCGAGCGGCGGGCGTCCCGGCAGCGCGGTCCACTCGAGCAGGGGCACCCCGGCGATCCGCGCCGAGTCCCACAGGGCGATCTCCGAGTCCCCGTGCTCCCCGGCGATGTAGGCGTGCACGTTGCCCGTCGCCACACCGCAGTGCTCCGCCAGGGCCGCACGCAGCCGCGACGAGTCGAGCACCGTGCCCGAACCGAACACCCGCTCGTGCGGCAGCCCCGAGATCTGCTGGGCCGCATAGGTCACGACGTCGACGGGGTTGGTCACCATGATGTAGATCGCGTCCGGCGCCACCTCCACCAGCCCCGGCAGGATCGCCCGCGTCAGTCCGATCGTGGCCTCCGCCAGGTCGAGCCGCGACTGGCCCGGCTTCTGCTTGGCCCCCGCCGTCACGACGACGACGTCCGCACCACGGCAGACCTCGACGTCGTCGGACCCGTGCACCTCCGCCTGCGGGACGAACATCCCGCCGTGCCGCAGGTCGAGGACCTCGGCCTCGACCTTGGCCTTGTTGACGTCGAGCAACGCGACGTTCCGGGCGGTGCCCCGAGCGAGCGAGGCGTAGGCGAGCGTGGCACCGACGGCGCCTGCTCCGACGACGGCCAGCTTCGTGGTGCTGCGGGTCTCGGTCACGGCAGCAACGCTAGGCGTCGAGGCGGCGGAGCGCAGCCCGAACCAGCTGCGGGTCCGTCGTCTTCCAGAACGGCGGCAACGAGCGGGCCAGGAAGGTGCCGTACCGGGCCGTGGCGAGCCGCGGGTCCAGCACCGCGACCACCCCCCGGTCGGTGACCGAGCGGATGAGCCGTCCGGAACCCTGGGCCAGCAACAGGGCCGCATGCGTCGCGGCGACCTGCATGAAGCCGTTCCCGCCCGCTTCCTCCACGGCGCGCGCCCGCGCCGCCTTGACCGGGTCGTCCGGTCGCGGGAAGGGGATGCGGTCGATGATCACCAGTCGGCAGGCGTCTCCGGGGACGTCGACGCCCTGCCAGAGGGACAGCGTGCCGAACAGACAGGTGGCGGGGTCCTCGCTGAACCGGCGCACCAGGGTGGGCAGCTGGTCGTCGCCCTGGCACAGCACCGGGACGTCGAGGCGCTCGCGCATGGCCTCGGCGGCCGCGGTGGCAGCGCGTCGCGAGGAGAACAACCCGAGGGTGCGGCCGCCCGCCGCCTCGACCAGGTCGGCGATCTCGTCGAGCTGCGCCTCGGTGGTCGGCTCACGCCCGGGGGCCGGCAGGTGCCGGGCCACGTAGCAGATGCCCTGGGTGGCGTAGTCGAACGGGCTGCCGACGTCGACCCCCCGCCAGGAAGCGTCGTCGCCCCCGGTGGACACCTCCAGGCCCAGCGACCGTGCGACCGGGTCGAACGTGCCGCCCAGCTCGAGGGTGGCGGACGTCAGGACGGCGGTCCGCTCGCCGAGCAGCTGGCTGCCGATCAGCCCGGCCACGGCCAGCGGGGCGGCGTGCAACCGGGCGACGCCGTCGCCCCAGGGGGCGTCCGCCGGCGGGCGCGAGCACCACAGGACGTCTCCGGAGGTGTCCTCGGCGGCCATGCGCTCGGTGACGTCGAAGAGCTGCTGGACGGCGGACTGAGCCATCTTGACCCCGGAGTCCGCCTCCGCGTTCTTGTCCGGGCGCAGCTCGGTGAGCAGGCCGCGAGCTGCGTCCCGCACCGAGGCGACGACGGCACGCAGCTCGTCCGGCAGACCCTGCGGGTACCGTTCGGCGGGAACCTCGAGGAGCATCCGGGCCAGGGTGGTGGCGGTGGCGTCGAGGTCGTCGGTGCGCACTCCCCCGTGCCGGCGCGCGAGCCGGGCGGCGTGCTCCACCGTCCCGGCCGCGAGGTCGACGGTGGCGGCGGCCGTGATGCGGTCGGCCAGCTCGTGCGCCTCGTCGACCACGAGCACACCGTGCTCCGGCAGCACGTTCGGGTTCCCCGAGGCCGCGATCCCGAGCATCGCGTGGTTCGTGACGACGACGTCGGCCTCCCGCGCGGCCAGCCGGGCCCGCTCCCCGAAGCACTCCTCGATGAGCGGGCAGCGCTGCCCGAGACATTCCAACGACGTCACCGACACCTGCCGCCAGGCGCGGTCCGGCACGCCGGGCACCAGGTCGTCGCGGTCGCCGGTGTCGCTCTCCTCGGCCCAGGCGTGCAGCCGCCGCACGTGGTCCGCCAGCCGCGCACCGTCGTCGACGCGCCCGCCCGACGATGCCGGGTGCTGCTCCGCGGCGGCGCCCTCGCCCGGTCCGGGGTCGGCCGGGAGGTCGAAGAGGGTGGACCCCTCGGTGGGATAGCCCCCGGCCACCTTGTGGCGGCACAGGTAGTTGTGCCACCCCTTGAGGAGCGCCACCTTGGCGGGCCGGGGCAGGCGGGGGGCGACGGCGTCCGCCACCAGCGGGAGGTCGCGGGTGATCACCTGCCGCTGCAGGGCGAGCGTCGCGGTGGAGACCACGACCCGCTCCCCGGCCGTCACGGCGTGATGCACGGCCGGCACCAGGTAGCCGAGGGACTTGCCCGTGCCGGTGCCCGCCTGCACCAGCAGGTGGCGGCCTGAGTCCACCGCGGCGGCGACCTCGGCGGCCATCTGCTGCTGGCCCGCGCGCGGCGTGCCGCCCAGCGCCCCGACGGCCAGGCCCAGCAGGGTGGCCACGTCGTCCTGGGACGTCGGCGCGGGCTCGGCGGGGCTGTCGGCAGGGTCGGGCGAGTTCACCGGACGATCCTACGGTGGCCCGCCGACGCCGGACCTGCGGTCCACAGGCGTCAGACGGCGGCGCTGTCCAGCTCGGCCGCGAGCGCGGCGTCGACCCGTCCGCGCAGGCGGGTGCCCTGGGCGAGGTGCTCCTCGTGGGCGAGCTCACCGTTCTCGTGGACCCGGTGCACGAGGTCTCCGCGCGAGTACGGCACGACCACGTCGATCTCGACGGCGGGCCGCGGGAGCTCGTCGGCGATCAGGGCCCGCAGCTCGGCGACGCCCTCCCCGGAGTGCGCGGAGACGACGGCGGTGCGTCGCTCGCGGCGCTGCACCCGCCCGACGACGGTGGGGTCGGCGACGTCGGCCTTGTTGAGCACGACGACCTCGAGCACGTCGTCCATGCCGGGGATCTCGGCCAGCACCTCGCGGACGGCGTCGATCTGGCCCTCGGGGTCCGGGTGCGAGGCGTCCACGACGTGCAGCAGCAGCGCGGCGTCGCCCACCTCCTCGAGCGTGGAGCGGAAGGCCTCGACCAGCTGGTGGGGCAGGTGCCGCACGAACCCGACGGTGTCGGCGTAGGTGAACACGCGGCCGTCGTCGGTCCGGGCGCGGCGCACCGTGGGGTCGAGCGTGGCGAACAGCGCGTTCTCGACCAGCACCCCGGCGCCGGTCAGGGCGTTGAGCAGCGACGACTTGCCGGCGTTGGTGTAGCCGGCGATCGCCACGTTGGGGATGGCGTGCCGCTTGCGGTCGTGCCGCTTGGTCTCGCGCGACGGCGCCATCGCGGCGATCTCGCGGCGCAGCTTGGCCATGCGGTTGCGGATGCGACGCCGGTCGAGCTCGATCTTGGTCTCACCGGGCCCGCGCGACCCCATGCCGGCTCCGGCGCCGCCCACCTGACCACCGGCCTGGCGGGACATGGACTCGCCCCAGCCGCGCAGGCGCGGCAGCAGGTACTCGAGCTGGGCGAGCTCCACCTGCGCCTTGCCCTCCCGCGACTTGGCGTGCTGGGCGAAGATGTCGAGGATCAGCGCGGTCCGGTCGACCACCTTGACCTTGACGATGTCCTCCAGCCCGCGTCGCTGGGACGGGGCGAGCTCGGTGTCCACCACGACGGTGTCCGCCCCGGAGGCGGCGACGACCTCGGCGAGCTGGGCCGCCTTGCCGGAGCCGAGGAACGTCCCCGGGTCCGGCTTGGCACGCTTCTGCAGCAGCCCGTCGAGCACCTGGGAGCCGGCCGTCTCGGCCAGGGCGGCGAGCTCGCGCAGCGAGACCTCGGCCTCGCGCGCGGCCGCCTCCCCACCCGGGTACAGGCCGACGAGGACGACCTTCTCCAGCCGCAGCTGGCGGTACTCGACCTCGGTGACGTCGTCGAGCTCGGTCGACAGGTTGGCGACGCGGCGCAGCGCGGCGCGCTCGGCGAGGTCGAGCTGCTCGCCGTCGTGCGCGGTGTGGACCGTGGCACCCTCGGACCGTGCGGTCCCGGCCCGGGCGAGCACCCGCGCGACGACGTCGTCCGCGATCGCCTGGGCGTCTCGCGACGCGCTCGGCTCGGGGCCGACGGCGGGGGTCTGCTCGGGATCGGTCGGGGTGTGGGTCAAGGTGGTCCTCTCGATGGGTGACGTGCTGTACAACAAGGATCCCACGCGGATTCGTCCCGACGGCAACCAATTTCGGCGGCCTCTACGATGCCTGCGTGAGCGACCACTACTTCACGGCCGAGCCGGCGTCCGACGCCGAACGCCGCACGATGCGGGTCCACCTGGCCGGACGCGAGCTCGAGGTGGAGGTGGCGGGCGGCGTCTTCTCCCCCGGCGGCGTCGACAAGGGCACGCGGATCCTGCTCGACGAGGCGCCCACGCCGCCGCCGGGTGACCTGCTCGACCTCGGGTGCGGGTGGGGCCCCGTCGCCCTGACGATGGCGCTGCGATCCCCCGACGCGACGGTCTGGGCCGTGGACGTCAACGCCCGCGCGCTCGACCTGGTCCGCCGCAACGCCGACCGGCTCGGACTGGCCGACCGGGTCCGGGCCGTCACCCCGGACGCGGTGCCCGACGATCTCCAGTTCGCCGCCCTGTGGTCCAACCCGCCGATCCGGGTGGGCAAGACCGTCCTGCACGGCATGCTGAGCCGCTGGCTGCCACGGGTGGCACCCGGTGGCGCACCGGGCGGGGCGTGGATGGTGGTCCAGAAGAACCTCGGCTCCGACTCGTTGGCCCGCTGGATCTCCTCCGAGCTCGGGCTGCCGACCGAGCGCGTGACGTCGTCGAAGGGGTTCCGGATCCTGCACACGACGCGCTGAGGAACCCGCCGAGATCGGTCGGGTCCACCAGGTCCTGGCCGAGGAGGTCCGAGGCCGCCCGCGCGATCTGCCGGGCTGCGGTCACCCCAGGTCGAGCTCGCCGCTGAAGGCCAGCTCGGCAGGACCGGCGAGCTCGACGTGCCCGCCCTCCAGGAGGCGGACACGGACCTCCCCGCCCGGCACCTCGACGAACCAGGTGGTCGGGACCCGGTCGGGGTCGGCCGCGCCGGCCGACGCCCAGGCACGGACCGCGAGCGCCGCCGCGCAGGCGCCGGTCCCGCAGGACAACGTCTCCCCCACGCCCCGCTCGTGGACGCGCATGCGCACCCGGCCGACCGTGACGCCGTCGGACGCGGTCTCCTCGCCGAGGGGGACGACGAGCTCGACGTTCGTGCCGTGCGGCGGAGCGGGGTCGACGGCGGGAGCGCGGGTGAGGTCGAGGGCGTCGAGCTCGGCGGGCCGCGAGAGGGCGACGACGGTGTGCGGGTTGCCCAGGTCCACGCTCAGGGCGGGGCGCGGCGCGTCCCAGCCGGCGGCCATGACCGCGGCGTCGGAGCCGGACGCCACGGCGTCGGGACCCCCGGGGAACGACCACGGGCCCATGTCCACCGCGTACCAGCCGCCCGGCTCCCGGCGCACACGCTTGACGCCGCCGCGGGTGCCCAGCGCCAGCTCGTCGCCGTCGGACAGGTCAGCCAGCCCGAGGCTCTCGGCGAAGGCGGCGAAGACCCGGACCCCGTTGCCGCACATCTCGGCCACGGTGCCGTCGCCGTTGCGGTAGTCCATGAACCAGATCGCGCGCGGTTCGGCGGCGAGCACGGCGTCCGCCACCTCCTCGCCGGCGCGTGCCACGGCGGCGGTCGGCGCGAGGCGGATGACACCGTCGGCCCCCACGCCCGCCCGCCGGTCGGCCAGGCGCCGCACCTGCTGGGGGGCCAGGTCGAGGTCCCCCCGGGTGTCGGCGAGCAGCACGAAGTCGTTGCGGGTGCCGTGCCCCTTGGTGAAGCGCAAGGTCATGAGCCCAGACTACGGCGTACGGGGGCGTCGTCCGGCGCGGCCAGGTCCCCGGCGTCGGCCGCGCGGACGACGGCGAGGGCGTCCTCGCGCAGGGTGGCCGACCCGGCGTCGAGCCACCGCACGCGTGGGTCACGGCCGAACCAGCCCATCTGCTTGCGGGCGAGCCGGCGGGTGTTGGCCACCACCGCGTCCCGCGCCTCGGTCTCGGTCAGCTCGCCCGCGAACCACCGCAGCACCTCGGCGTAGCCGACGGCGCGCGCCGCCGTCACGCCGAGACCGGGACCGGTGCCGCCCTGCGCCGGCGAGGCGAGGCGGCGGACCTCGTCGACGAGCCCGGCGTCCCACATCCGGTCCACCCGACCCGCGACCCGGGCGTCGAGGGTGGCCCGGTCGCAGTCCAGCCCGATCTGGACGGCGGGCCGCACGTACTCCTGGCGCGGCAGGTTGGCCGTGTAGGGGGCGCCGGTGATCTCGATGACCTCCAGCGCCCGCACGATGCGTCGGGTGTTGAGCGGGCCGATCGAGGCTGCGGCGGCCGGGTCGAGCTCGGCGAGCTCGGCGTGCAGCGCGCGCCTGCCCTCGTCCTGCGCGCGCTGCTCGAGCCGCGCGCGCACGTCCGGGTCGGTGCCGGGGAAGTCCAGGTGGTCCAGCAGCGCACGGACATAGAGCCCGGACCCGCCGACGACGACGGCCCGCGCCCCGCGCGCCGCGATCGCGTCGAGGTCGGCCCGGGCGGCCTCCTGGTACCGCGCCACCGAGGCGTCCTGGTCGGGGTCGAGCACGTCGAGCTGGTGGTGGACGACGCCGCGGCGCTCGGCGGGTGGCACCTTGGCCGTGCCGACGTCCATGCCCCGGTAGAGCTGGAACGCGTCGGCGTTGACGACCTCCGCCGGTGCGCCGTCGGACAGGGCCTGGGCCAGGTCCAGGGCGAGGTCCGACTTGCCGGTGGCGGTGGGTCCTACGACGGCGACGATCACGGTCCCACGGTACGACGACGCGGCGGCATGCCGGGTGCGGTCGCGCGGCGCGATCGACCGGGCCGGGCTCAGGACGTCCAGGTCACCACGTCGTAGCCGCCGGCCAGATGGGGACCGTCCTCGGCGACGGTGCGAACCTCGGACCGCCACCCCCCGAGGCCGGCCAGGCGGTCCAGCACGTCGTGGACGGCGCGGGTCAGCGCCGTCGGACCTACGGCGGCGTCGCCCGGCACGCCGCCGGCCACGACGAGCACGTCGCAGGTCCCCAGGTCGGCCACGGCGCGTTGCGCGGCGGCGCCGTCGTCGTCGGCGAGCTCGACGACCGGTGCGCTGTCCGCGACCCCCGGGCCGACCGCCTCGACCAGGACGAGCAGGGCGACGGACGCCGGGAGATCCGCGAGCGCCGCGTCCCGAGCGTGCAGGCCCGCCAGCGCCGGGACCCAGCGGTCCGCGATCCCGGCCGCTGCCAGGGAGGGACGGCGCGCCCGGGCGGACGCGCCCGTGGCCGGCGCCAGCACACCCCACCGGCGCGCTCCGGCGTCGTGCGACGCCCGCAGGGCGCGGTGCACCGCGGCCCGGGTGGCCGCCAGCGGCCGGGCGTCGCCGGCGGCACCGGTCACGAGCAGAGGGGCGGCGGGCAGGACGACGGCACGGACGGGCACGCTGACAACCTACCGGGGCGTGTAGCGTGGGTCCGGTGAGGTTCTTCGGGTCACGTCGGCCGGCCAGGCCGACCTCCACGCCTCAGGTCGAGGCCGACGACGAACGGCTGCGGACGGACGTCCAGAACGTTCTGCTCTCCGGTCCGGTCGGGGACGCGGTGGGCGCGGTGCCCGTCCCGGTCTCGCGGGAACGGGTCGGTGCCTGGCTGGACGCCGGCGGGTTCACCTACTTCGTCGACTCCGACGGCGACCTGGGCGGCATCTGGCACGGTCGGATGTTCCACTTCCTCGTCCTCGGCGACGACGGTCAGGTCCTGCAGGTCCGCGGGCAGTGGCACCGCGAGGCCACCATCGAACGCCTCGGCGAGGTCCTCGAGATCTGCAACGAGTGGAACGCCGAGCGCATCTGGCCCAAGACCTACGCGCGGGTGCGCGACGACGGCGTGGTGGTGGTCTGCGCCGAGGTCACGGTCAGCGTCGAGCACGGTGCGGCCGACGACCAGCTCGCCCAGATGCTGGAGTGCGGTCTGTCGACCGGCGCGACGTTCTTCGAGCACCTGGACGCGGCCTTCCCGGACCCCCTGGGGGAAGCCCCGTGACCGGCTCGCTGCGGCGCGCGACGGCCGCCGTCCTGCAGGCCGCCCGGCGTCGTGGCCGCCCCGCCCCGACGCGTCCGACGCTTCCGGGCCCCGTGACCACCGCGCGGGTCGGGCACGACCTGGCGCGGCGCGGGTACCGCTTCCGCACGGACGACGACGGCGACATCACCGGCACCTGGGACGGGAACCGCTTCTGGTTCCTGCTGCTCGGCGCGGAGTCCGAGATCCTGCAGGTGCGCGGCCGCTGGTCCGGCACCGTGCCGGAGTCCGCGCGCCCGGCCGTCCTCCAGGCGTGCAACGACTGGAACCGCGAGCGCATCTGGCCGAAGGTCTACACCCGGGCGGAGGGCGACGGGCTGGCCCTGTACACCGAGGTGTCGGTCGACCTGGAGCACGGCGCCACGGACGAGCAGCTGGCCGAGACGGTCTCGTGCGGACTCGTCACGGCCTCGCAGTTCTTCGGCAGCGTCGGGTCGCTGTCCGACCCGACGGACACGCCGTAGCGGAGCCGTCCCCGCCGGACGCCGGCGCTTGGGTCGACCGTGGCGGCGCCCCGCCCCCGGCTATCGGGCCGGGCGCAGGCTCGGCATCCCGAGGGCGACCGGGCCGTCCGGCGCCGGGGACCCGTGGGAGTGGTCGTCCGACCCGCCTCCCAGCCGCGCCGTCTCCCGGCGCGTCCAGGCGTCACCGGAGCGGGTACGCCGCACGGCGTACGTCCCGCCGTCGGCCCCCGAGTCCGCGATGAGGTGGTGCGGCGCCGAGCGGGTCACCCGGACGGTCACGAGGTCGCCGGGCCGCGGCAGGCGCGGGTCCAGGTCGACGACGTCGCGCAGCCGGGGGTCGTCCAGCCCGACGGGCCGGTCGGCGAGCGTGGCGCCGTCGGGCAGGACGCCGGCCGGCAGCGCGAGGTGCACCAGCCGGTTGTCGGGTGCGCGTCCCGACAGGCGGTGGGTCGCGCCGTCCTTCTTGCCGGAGCCCTCGGAGACGAGCACCTCGAGCTCCCGGCCGACCTGACGCGCCGACTCCTCGCCGCTGATGCGCTCCTGGAGGGCCAGGAGCCGCTCGAACCGCTCCTGGACGATCTCCTTGGGCAGCTGGTCGCCCATCGTCGCCGCGGGGGTGCCGGGCCGCGGCGAGTACTGGAACATGAACGCCGAGCTGAAACGCGAGGCCTCCACCACCCGCAACGTCTCGGCGAAGTCCTCCTCCGTCTCCCCGGGGAACCCGACGATGATGTCCGTGGTGATCGCGGCGTCGGGCATCGCGGCGCGCACCCGGTCCAGGATCCCCAGGAACCTCGCCGAGCGGTAGGAACGACGCATCGCCCGCAGCACCCGGTCCGACCCGGACTGCAGCGGCATGTGCAGCTGCGGCATGACGGTGGGGGTCTCGGCCATCGCCTCGACGACGTCGTCGGTGAAGGCCGCCGGGTGCGGGGAGGTGAAGCGGACCCGCTCCAGACCCTCGATCTCGCCGCAGGCCCGCAGGAGCTTGGCGAACGCTCCCCGGTCACCGAACTCGACGCCGTAGCTGTTGACGTTCTGGCCCAGCAGCGTGACCTCGACGGCTCCGGCGTCGACCAGGGCACGCACCTCGGCCAGCACCTCTCCCGGACGCCGGTCGCGCTCCTTGCCGCGCAGGTGCGGCACGATGCAGAACGTGCAGGTGTTGTTGCACCCCACGGAGATGGAGACCCAGCCGGCGTAGACCGACTCGCGCCGGGTCGGCAACGTGGAGGGGAAGACCTGGAGCGACTCGGCGATCTCGACCTGGGCCGCCTCGTTGTGCCGCGCACGCTCCAGCAGCACCGGCAGGGCGTCGAGGTTGTGCGTGCCGAAGACCACGTCGACCCACGGCGCGCGGTCGACGATCTCGCCGCGGTCCTTCTGCGCCAGGCAGCCACCGACGGCGATCTGCATCCCCGGCCGCTGCGACTTGATGCTCGCCAGCTGGCCGAGGTTGCCGTACAGCCGGGTGGCCGCGTTCTCCCGGACCGCGCAGGTGTTGATGACGACGACGTCGGCGGCGTTCGCGGCCTCGTCGGCGGGCGAGGCGGGCGTGTAGCCCGCCTGCTCGAGCATGCCGGCCATGTGCTCGGAGTCGTGGACGTTCATCTGGCACCCGAGGGTCCGCACCAGGTAGGTGCGTCGGGGCGACGCGCCGTGCGCGGAGGTGAGGTCGCCGGCCGGCGGGGTCATGGTGGTGGACATCGCCCTCCAGGGTACGGCTCCTGCCCGGCCGATCTCACCCGGGTCGAACAGGGAGTTCCGGGCTTTCCGGACAGTTGTTATCGATTTGTTGCCGACCCGACGGCCCAGGTGCCGTGCGCGTCACCGACGACTGGTTAGGTTCGAATCATGGATGACAGCGGATCGGATCCGGCGGCGCGCTCCCACCTGGGTGCACCGCTCGTCGAGCTCGAGCACGTCAACAAGCACTTCGGCGAGCTGCACGTGCTGCAGGACATCAACCTGACCGTGCGGCGGGGCGAGGTGCTGGTGGTGATCGGGCCCTCGGGGTCCGGCAAGTCCACGCTCTGCCGCGCCATCAACCGGCTGGAGACCATCGACGACGGCGAGATCCGGATCGACGGCGAGCCCCTGCCTGCCGAGGGTCGCGACCTGGCGCGGCTGCGCTCGGACGTCGGGATGGTCTTCCAGTCCTTCAACCTCTTCGCGCACAAGTCGGTCCTGGACAACGTCACCCTCGGCCCTCGCAAGGTCCGCAAGGTCTCCGCGAGCAAGGCCCGCGAGGACGGTCTCGCGAGGCTGGACCGCGTCGGGGTGAAGAACCAGGCCGACAAGTTCCCGGCCCAGCTCTCCGGCGGCCAGCAGCAGCGCGTGGCCATCGCCCGGTCGCTCGCGATGCAGCCCAAGGTGATGCTGTTCGACGAGCCGACGTCGGCGCTGGACCCGGAGATGATCAACGAGGTCCTCGACGTCATGGTCCAGCTCGCCAAGGAGGGCATGACCATGATCGTCGTCACCCACGAGATGGGGTTCGCCCGCAAGGCCGCCGACCGGGTGGTTTTCATGGCCGACGGGCAGATCGTCGAGGAGAACACGCCCGAGGAGTTCTTCACCCGTCCCCGCAGCGACCGTGCGAAGGACTTCCTGTCGAAGATCCTCGCCCACTGAGCACTCCCGCCACCTGCACGACCGACGAAGGGAAAGATCATGCGTTCACGTCTCACCGGGGCGATCGCCCTGGCTGCCACGGCGGCGCTCACGCTCGCCGCATGTTCCGACGACGGAGGCGACGGTGGTGACACCGGCGACAGCGGGGACAGCGGCGGCGACGGCGTCACCATCGGTATCAAGTTCGACCAGCCCGGCCTCGGGTTCATGGACGGCGACACCCCGTCCGGGTTCGACGTCGACGTCGCGAAGTACGTGGCCGGCGAGCTCGGCTACTCCGAGGACCAGATCACGTGGGAGGAGGCGCCGTCCGCCCAGCGCGAGACCCTGCTCTCCACGGGGCAGGTCGACATGATCTTCGCGACCTACTCGATCACGGACGAGCGGCGCGAGCAGGTCTCGTTCGCCGGTCCCTACTTCGTGGCCGGCCAGGACCTGCTCGTCGCGGCCGACAACACCGACATCACCGGCCCGGACACCCTGGACGGCAAGAACCTGTGCTCGGTGACCGGCTCGACGTCCGCCCAGCGCATCAAGGACGAGTACTCCGAGGGCGTGAACCTGCTCGAGCAGCCGGGATACGCCGAGTGCGTGACGGCCCTCATCTCCGGCCAGGTCGACGCCGTGACCACCGACGACATCATCCTGGCGGGCCTGGGCGCCCAGCCGTCCAACGCGGGCCAGGTCAAGGTCGTCGGCAACACGTTCTCCGAGGAGCTCTACGGGGTCGGGATCCCGCAGGATTCCGACCAGTGCGAGGCGATCAACGAGGCCATCACCAAGATGGTCGACGACGGCTCCTGGCAGGAGGCCCTGGACGCTGCCACCGAGGGCACCGGCTACGTCCCCAACGACGAGCTGAACCCGCCGGAGTACGAGCCCTGCGACATGTGAGTCGCCGCTGACCGGTACCGGGCCCACCGCCTCGACCGCGGTGGGCCCGGTACCGCCCGGCAGGTGGTCCTCCGACCGCCCGCCCCCGTCCGAACGACCGAAGGAGCGTCTGCCGCGTGCAGGAGTACCTCGACATCGTCCGCCAGTACGACGTGCTGGGCGCCTTCTGGGTGAACATCCAGCTCGCGTTCTGGGCCGCCCTGCTCTCCCTGGTGCTCGGCTCGGTGCTGGCGCTGTTCCGCATCTCGCCGATCAGCAGCCTGCAGTGGGCCGGCTCCGCCTACGTGACCGTGTTCCGGAACATGCCGCTGACGATCATCATGGTGTTCATGGTGCTCGGCGCCTGGGGGCAGCTCGAGTTCTCCCTCGCCACGGACTTCGACACGAACTTCTTCTGGCTCGCCGTGGTCGGCCTGTCGATCTATCACGCAGCATTCGTCTGCGAGGCGATCAGGTCCGGCGTGAACACCGTTCCCGTCGGCCAGGCCGAGGCGGCCCGCTCCATCGGGTTGTCGTTCCTGCCCGCCGCGCGGCTGATCATCCTGCCCCAGGCGTTCCGCGGTGCGGTCGCCCCGCTGGGCAACGTCCTCATCGCCCTGATCAAGAACACGACCGTCGCCGCCGCGGCGTCGGTCGCGACCGAGACCTCGTCGGTGATGAAGACGATGATCGAGTTCCGGTCCGACTACATCTACGCGATCTTCTTCACCTTCGCGATCGGCTACGTCATCATCGTCACGCCGGTCGGCCTGCTCACCACGTCCCTCTCGCGAAGCCTGGCGGTGGCCCGATGAGCGCACAGTCCGTCCTCTTCGACGCGCCGGGTCCTCGGGCCCGTCGACGCATCCTGCTCGGCAACGTCGTCGGCGCGGTCGTCGTCGCCGGCGTCGCCGCGATCGTGCTGGTGCGGCTCGCCGACAAGGGCCAGCTCGACCCGACGCTGTGGCTGCACGCGGTGGACGCCGACGCCTGGGCCTACTACTACTGGCCGGGATTCCTGAAGACTCTGCAGGCCGCGGCGGTCGCCATCGTGGGCGCCATGATCTTCGGCCTGCTCTTCGGCGTCGGCCGCCTCGCGTCGTCCCTGCCGGTCCGCATCGTGTGCGGCGCCGTCGTCGAGTTCTTCCGCGCGGTGCCCGTGCTGCTGATGATGGTGTTCTTCTGGCTGTTGCTCGCCAACGCGGGCGTGAACTCCTCCTCGTACTGGGGCGTCGTCATCGCCCTGATCCTCTACAACGGCTCGGTGGTGGCCGAGCTCGTCCGCTCCGGCGTGCACGGGCTCCCCGGCGGGCAGCGCGAGGCAGCCCTCTCCGTGGGGCTGACCCGCGGGCAGTCGTTGCGGTCGGTCGAGGTCCCGCAGGCGCTGGTCGCCATGCTGCCGGCCCTGGTCTCCCAGCTCGTCGTGGTCGTCAAGGACTCGGCACTCGGTGCGATCATCACGTATCGCGAACTGTTGCAGGAGGCCCGTCGCCTCGGCTCGGGCGAGAGCAACATCCTGCAGACGCTGACGGTGGCGGCCGTGCTGTTCATCATCATCAACTGGAGCCTGTCGCGGCTGGCGCAACGACTAGGACGGACGGTGCGCCGCACGTCCGGGCGCACCGGCACGATGGCGGCCGGCCTGGACGCGGGCGTCGGGGTCGGGGCCACCGCCCAGGCGGCTGACCACCCGCACGGCGTCGACGACGGTCCGGGGGCGGGGCCGGGCGATCCGGACCAGCCCGGACGCTGGGCCTGACCACCAACGTTGCGGTGGGCCCGGCGTCATCCCACGTCGACGACGACACTGCCGACCTTCCGGCCTGACTCGACGTAGTGGTGGGCGGCGACGATCTCCTCGAGCGGATAGTGGCGGTCCACGACCGGCACGAGCCGCCCTGACGTGATCAGGTCGTGGATCCCCCGCCGTGTCGGCCCCTCGGGCAGCGGCGCCGGGAACCGCACCCGCACGCCCGGCGCAGCCGCGAGCAGGACGTTGACGCCGCCACGACCGAGCTCGGACGACGCGTACGCCCCGGCCGGCCTGAGGAGGCGGCGGCAGGCGGCGAACGAGCTCTTGCCGACCGCGTCCAGGACGACGTCGAAGCGCTCCGGGTCCTGGGTGAAGTCGGTCCTGTCGCGGGCGATGACGCGGTGGGCGCCAAGCCGTCGCACCAGATCGGCATGCTCGGCATCGCACACCGCGGTGACGACCGCGCCCCGCGCCGCGGCGAGCTGGACCGCCGCGCTCCCGATCGCCCCGGTCGCCCCGTGGACCAGCACAGCCTGGCCGGTGCCGACGTGGAGTCGTTCGCAGAACGCCCAGGCGTAGTGGGGCCCCTCGGTAAGCACCGCGGCATCGGTGAGGTCCAGGCCGTCGGGAACCGGATCGATCCATCCGCCCGCCGGCACGACCAGGAGCTCGGCGTGCGCACCGAACCGACCCTCGACGTAGCCGTAGACCCGGTCCCCGGGCGCACGGTCGCCTACCGCCTCCCCGACTGCCTCCACGACGCCGGCGAACTCGCAGCCCAGCACCGTCGCCCGAGGTCGGCGCCACCCGCCGTACAGCGGCCGGGCGAACCACGGGCGCCCGGCCCGGTAGGCGGTGTCGGTGCGGTTCACGGTGCTCGCCACCACGCGCACGAGCACCTCACTCTCGCGAGGTTCCGGCTCGGCCACGTCGCGCACCGACACCACCTCCGGCGGTCCGTAGCGATCGTGCACGGCTGCGCGCATGGTGTCTCCTCGCGGGAGGTTGATGCACCTATCGTGGCAGACGGCTGCGACGAGCGGCCGGCGCGCAGGACGTGCCCCGCGGACGGTCCGGCGCGCGGCAGGTCACGGCTCGTCCTCGGCGAACGGCACGTCGTCGCCGTCGTCACCCTCGGCGGCCAGCGCGTCCTTGACGGCGGCGAAGGCGACCGACGGGTGGTGTCCCTTGCGGCTCAGAGCTCCGACGGCGCGGCGAACCCGCTTGTCGCGGTCCAGTCCCCGGGAGCGGGCGACATGCTTGCGCGCCAGCTCGTCCGCGGCCTGACGCTCGTCGTCACCGTCGATCTGCTCCAGCGCCTCCGCAGCGGTCTCGGCGTCGACACCCCGCCGGTGGAGCTCCGCCGAGATGGCGCGACGGGCCTGCCCTCGCTCGGTGTGCCGGGTCCGGACGATCATCTCGGCATAGGACGCGTCGTCGATCAGCCCGACCTCCGTGAGGCGGTCGAGGACGGCACCGATCACGTGTTCCGGGTAGCCCTTGCGCGACAGGGAACGGGCCAGCTCCGCGCGGCTCTTGGGTGCCGCGGTGAGGGTGCGCAGCACCGCTTCCCGCGCGAGCTCGGTCGCCTCGGCCTCGGAGATCTCACCGGCTTCCCAGCGCTCCACGACGGTCGGACGGCCGCGACGCTTCCCCACGCCGCGACCGTCCGCCTCGGCCCTGCTCGTACCCTTCGTGCTCAGAAGGGCTCCTTCTTGCTCTTCGCCGCGGCCGACCGACCCCCGCTCTTGGCGGCCGAACGAGGCTTGGCCACGGCCGGGTCCTCCTCCTCCGCTGCCGGAGCAGCGGAGGGCTCGGTGCCGGCGCCGTCCGCGGGCGTGTCGACCTTGGCACCCACGCCGAGCTTCTCCTTGATCTTCTTCTCCAGCTCGTTCGCCAGGTCGGGGTTGTCGCGCAGGAATGCTCGCGCGTTCTCCTTGCCCTGGCCGAGCTGGTCCCCGCCGTACGTGAACCACGATCCGGACTTGCGCACGAACCCGTGCTCGACGCCCATGTCGATCAGGCCGCCCTCGCGGGAGATGCCCACGCCGTAGAGGATGTCGAACTCGGCCTGCTTGAACGGCGGGGCCATCTTGTTCTTGACGACCTTGACCCGCGTCCGGTTGCCGACCGAGTCGGTGCCCTCCTTGAGAGTCTCGATCCGGCGGATGTCCATGCGCACCGAGGCGTAGAACTTCAGCGCCTTGCCACCCGTGGTGGTCTCGGGCGAGCCAAAAAAAACGCCGATCTTCTCACGGAGCTGGTTGATGAAGATCGCCGTGGTGCCCGAGGTGCTCAGGGCGCCGGCGATCTTGCGCAGCGCCTGCGACATGAGGCGCGCCTGGAGGCCGACGTGGCTGTCACCCATCTCGCCCTCGATCTCCGCCTTGGGCACCAGGGCCGCGACGGAGTCGATGACGATGACGTCCAGGGCACCCGAACGGATGAGCATGTCGGCGATCTCGAGCGCCTGCTCGCCCGTGTCCGGCTGGGAGACGAGCAGCGCGTCGGTGTCGACGCCGAGCTTCTTGGCGTACTCGGGGTCCAGGGCGTGCTCGGCGTCGATGAAGCCGGCGATCCCGCCGTTCTTCTGGGCGTTCGCCACGGCGTGCAGCGCGATCGTCGTCTTGCCGGAGGACTCCGGGCCGTAGACCTCGATGACGCGGCCGCGGGGCAGCCCACCGATACCGAGGGCGACGTCGAGCGCGATCGAACCGGTGGGGATCACGTCGACCGGCGCGCGCCCCTCCTGTCCGAGACGCATGACCGAGCCCTTGCCGAAGTTGCGGTCGATCTGGGCGAGCGCGGCCTCGAGGGCCTTCTCACGGTCTTCCGGTGCAGGCATGTCGGTCACCTTCGTGTTCTGCGCGCGGCCGCGCTTCGGTCTGCTGCTCATGTCGTGGACGACCGTACGTGCCACCACCGACAACGACCGGTCCGTGCCGGCCCCGCGGTGGACGGCCGCCCACCGGCGCCCTCCTGTGGACACACTCTAACCGAACATCTGTTCGAGACGGGAGTCTCGCCGTCGGGCGTGTCGCACCCCGTCGGTGCGGGCCCGCGACCGTGCGTCGGCTACCGCGCCGGCGGCGCCTGGCGGTGGCGGTCCGTCCCCCAGCGTCGTTCCTCCGGCACGTCGAGGGCGTCGCAGAGCGCGTGCCAGACGTCACGCGGCTCGACGCCGGCCGCGAGCGCCTCCTCGGGCGAGCGGTCGCCGAGCGCGGGCAGCACCTGCTCGCGCACGAGCACACGCCCGTAGGCGGAGCCGAACACCTCGTCGACGAGCAGGGAGAAGTCGGAGTAGCGCACCCGTCCAGCGTGCCACGACCGGCCGGGTGTGGGTGCCCTGGTGCACGATGGGGCGGTGGCCAGCGCATCCCGGGACGTCGACGAGCACGCCGCGCCCGACGACGTCCTCGACCGGTTCGCGCCCGCCACGCGCACCTGGTTCGCCGACGCGTTCGCCGGGCCGACGGCGGCGCAGTCCGGGGCCTGGGAGGCGATCGGGGCCGACCGGCACGCGCTGGTCGTCGCCCCCACGGGCTCCGGAAAGACGCTGGCCGCGTTCCTGTGGGCGATCGACCGCCTCATGTCGACCCCGCCGCCGCAGGATCCCGTCCGACGGTGCCGGGTGCTGTACGTCTCGCCGCTCAAGGCGCTGGCCGCGGACGTCCAGCGCAACCTGCGTGCGCCGCTCACCGGGATCCGGCAGGCCGCCGCCCGCGCGGGCACGGCGACGTCCGACGTCGAGGTCGCGATGCGCACGGGCGACACCCCGGCGGCCGAGCGGCGTTCGTTCGCGACCCGCCCGCCCGACGTGCTGGTGACGACGCCCGAGTCGCTGTTCCTGGTGCTGACGTCGGCCGCGCGGACCGGACTGACGGGTGTGGAGACCGTCATCGTCGACGAGATCCACGCGGTCGCGGGCACCAAGCGCGGCGCGCACCTGGCCGTCACCCTGGAGCGGCTGGACGCGATGCTGCCGCGACCCGCGCAGCGGATCGGGCTGTCGGCCACGGTCCGGCCGGTGCAGGAGGTCGCCGACTTCCTCTCCGGCGGACGGCCGGCGGACGACGGCGGGCGCGAGGTCGCCGTCGTGCAGCCCGAGGTCACGAAACGATGGGACCTCGACGTCGCGGTCCCCGTGCCGGACCTCACCGACCTGGGGGGCGACGACGAACCCGACCTGAGCGGCGCCGCCGCCGGGCCGCAGCGGCAGGCGTCGGTGTGGCCGCACGTGACCGAACGCGTCGTCGACCTGGTGGCCGCCCATCGCTCGACCCTGGTCTTCACCAACTCCCGCCGCGGTGCCGAACGGCTCACGGCGCGGATCAACGAGGTCTGGGCGCAGCGTCAGGGGCTCGCCGCACCCGACCCCGGGGCCGCCCAGGCCGCCGACGCTCCCGGCCAGTCCGGGACGGCGGCGAGCCTGCCGTCCGATGCCCCCGTGCTGGCCCGGGCCCACCACGGCTCGATGAGCCGTGCGGAGCGCACCCGCACCGAGTCGGACCTCAAGGCCGGCGTGCTGCCCGCGGTGGTGGCGACGTCGTCGCTGGAGCTCGGCATCGACATGGGAGCCGTCGACCTGGTGGTGCAGGTGGGGGCGCCGCCGTCGGTGGCGAGCGGCCTGCAGCGCATCGGCCGGGCCGGCCACCAGGTCGGCGCGGTCTCGCGAGGCGTGGTGCTGCCGACGTTCCGCGGCGACCTGGTCCCGGCGACGGTCGTCACCCAGCGCATGCAGGCCGGGGAGATCGAGCCGCTGGCGATGGTGCGCAACCCTCTCGACGTCCTCGCCCAGCAGGTCGTCGCGGCGCTGGCGCTGGAGGACTGGCAGGCCGACGACCTGCTGGCCCTCGTGCGACGGTCCGCGCCGTACACCGCCCTCGGCGACGCCACCTGGCACGCCGTGCTCGACATGCTCGCCGGGCGCTACCCCAGCGAGGACTTCGCCGAGCTGCGCGCCCGGATCGTCTGGGACCGCGCCACCGGCCGGCTCTCGAGCCGGCCGGGCGCCCAGCGCCTGGCGGTGACCAGCGGGGGCACCATCCCCGATCGCGGCCTGTACGGCGTGTTCCTCGCCTCCGACGACGGCGGCCGGGGCGGCAAGCGTGTCGGGGAGCTCGACGAGGAGATGGTCTACGAGTCCCGGGCCGGGGACACGTTCACCCTCGGCTCCTCGACGTGGCGCATCGAGGACATCACCCCGGACCGCGTCGTGGTGACGCCCGCGCCCGGCCTGCCCGGGCGGCTCCCGTTCTGGAAGGGCGACGCCCCGGGACGCCCGCCGTCCCTGGGACGCGCCGTGGGGGCGTTCGTGCGGGAGGCCGACGCGGCGCTGGCCACCGGCGCCGAGCAGGGCCGCGCCCACCTACGCGACGCGGGGCTGGACGCCTGGGCGGCCGACAACCTGGCGGCCTACCTCACCGAGCAGCGCGCTGCCACGGGCCGGCTGCCGGACGACCGGACCGTGCTGGTGGAGACGTTCCGCGACGAGCTCGGCGACTGGCGGGTGGTGATCCACAGCCCGCTGGGCGCCCGCGTGCACGCACCGTGGGCCCTGACCGTCGCGGCGCGGCTGCGCGAACGGCTCGGCGCGGACGTCGCCGTGATGCCCGCCGACGACGGCATCGTCCTGCGACTGCCCGGCGACTCGCCGTGGGACCTCGAGGCGAGCACGGGCGAGGCGCCGTCGGTCACGGCCGAGGATCTCCTGCTCGATCCCGACGACGTCGCCGCGACCGTCCGCGGAGAGCTCGGGTCCTCGGTGCTGTTCGCCTCCCGGTTCCGCGAGGCGGCCGCCCGCGCGCTGCTGCTCCCCCGCCGTCGTCCCGACCGGCGGGCACCCCTGTGGCAGCAGCGGCAACGCGCCGCCCAGCTGCTGCAGGTCGCCTCGGTGCATCCCGAGTTCCCGATCATGCTCGAGGCCGCGCGCGAGTGCCTGACCGACGACTTCGACGTCTCGGCCCTGCGAGACCTGATGGCCGACCTCGCCGCAGGTCGCGTACGGCTCGTGGAGATCAGCACCTCCCAACCCTCGCCGTTCGCCCGCTCGCTGCTGTTCGGCTACACCGCCCAGTTCCTGTACGACGGCGACGCCCCGCTCGCCGAACGCCGGGCGGCCGCGCTGTCCCTGGACCCGGCCCTGCTGGCCGAGCTGCTGGGCGAGCAGGGGGCGACGGACCTGGCCGATCTCCTGGACCCCGACGCAGTCCGGCGCACGGAGGACGAGCTGCAGTGCCTCGCCACCGATCGGCGCGCGAAGGACGCCGAGGCACTCTGGGACGTGCTGCGGCGCACCGGACCGCACACCGTGCCGGCCCTGCGCGAGCGGACCCGCGAACCGGCACGCGGAGAGGTCGCGACCTGGCTGAGCGAGCTGGAGCGCGCTCGACGGGTCATCCGCGTCCGTCTCGGGGGCGTGGAGCAGTGGGCGGTGACGGGCGACGCCGGACGGCTGCGCGACGCGCTCGGGGTCGCCCTGCCCGACGGGCTGCCCGAGGCGGACACCGCGCCCGTGCCCGACCCGTTGGGCGACCTGGTCCGGCGCCACGCCCGCACCCACGGCCCGTTCGCACCCCGCGACGTCGCCCACCGGTTCGCGCTGGGCGGCGCGGTGGTGGCCGACGTCGTCGAGCGGCTGGAGTCCCGCGGGCTGCTCGTGCGCGGTGCCCTGCTGCCGGCCGAGCTCGGGGCGACCGGTGACGAGGTGTGCGACCCCCAGGTGCTGCGCACCCTGCGGCGTCGCTCCCTGGCCGCCCTGCGCGCGGAGGTCGAACCGGTCGAGCCCGAGACCCTGGGTGTCTTCCTGCCACGCTGGCAGGGCGTGACGGGGACCGGGCACCGCGGCACCGACGGGGTCCTGCGCGTGGTCGAGCAGCTCGCCGGAGCGGCCGTGCCGGCCTCGGCGCTGGAGACGCTGGTGCTGCCCGCCCGCGTGCGCGACTACTCCCCCGCGCTGCTGGACGAGCTCACCACCACCGGCGAGGTGCTCTGGGCCGGGCACGGCCCGCTGCCCGGTTCGGGCGGCGGGGACGGTCTGGTCAGTCTGCACCTGGCCGACGACGCCCCGCTGACGCTGGCCGCGCCGTCGGACGCGGAACCTGACGGACCGCTCGACTCCGACCTGCACCGCGCCGTCCTCGACCTGCTCACCGGGTCGGGCGGGTACTTCCTGGGGCGGCTGGCCGAGCAGACCGCGACCGACCCGGCTCGCGTCCTCGAGGCGCTGTGGGACCTGGTGTGGGCGGGCCACGTCACCAACGACGGGCTCGCTGTGCTGCGCGAGCGGCTGGGGACCGGCGGCGGAGCGCACCGCGCCCCGCGGAGCCCTGCGCGCGCCCGGCCCGTGCGCCGGTCCCGGTTCGCGACAGCACGTCCGGCCGTCCCGCGCGGCGGCGGCGGGCGGTGGTCCGCGCTCCCGGTGCGGGAGCACGACCCCACCCTGGCGGCGCACGCCCTGACCCAGGTGCTCCTGGACCGGCACGGTGTCCTGACCCGCGCCGTGGCGCCGTCGGAGGGTGTCACTGCCCGGTTCCGGGAGGTGTACAAGGTGCTCGGCGGCCTGGAGGAGCGCGGAGCGGTGCGGCGCGGCTACTTCGTCGAGCGGCTCGGGGGCTCGCAGTTCGCGGTGCCGGGCGCCGTCGACCAGCTCCGGCTCGACGCCGGCGAGCGGGACCGCGTCCGCGCCGACCCCGACGCGCGCCGGACCGCCGTCCTGCTGGCGGCCACCGATCCTGCCAACCCGTACGGCGCGGCGCTGCCGTGGCCCCGCCGCCTCGAGGAGCCGGGCGACGCCACGACGTCGCACCGTCCCGGTCGCAAGGCCGGGGCCGTCGTCGTGCTGGTCGACGGTGCGCTGACGTTGTTCGTCGAGCGCGGCGGCCGCTCGCTGCTGTCGTTCACGGACGACGCCGCCGAGCTCGCGCCCGCGGCCGGCGCGCTCGCCGACCGGGCGAGGGCGGGCCGGCTCGGCCGGGTCACCGTCCAACGGGTCGACGGCGTCGCCGCCCTGGCGGCGGCACGGGACCGCGGGCCGGTCGCCGCAGCGCTGCTCGACGCCGGCTTCGGGATCACCCCGCACGGCCTGCGGGTGGCACCGCGATGAGCCGCGGTGCGCGAACGCACCGCGGCCGGGGGAAGGAGGAACGACGTGCCCGAGGGTGACGTGCTCCGGCTCACCGCCGAACGGCTGGACCAGGCCCTGAGCGGGGAGACCCTGGTGCGGGCCGACCTGCGGTGGCCGGGTGCGGCGGCAGTCGACCTCACCGGACGGCGGACCCTCGGATGCGTCTCCTACGGCAAGCACCTGCTGACGAGGTTCGACGACGGCCGCACCCTGCACACGCACCTGCGGATGGAGGGGGCCTGGCGGGTCGAGCGCACCGGCAGCCCGGCCGCCGCCGCGCGGCACCCGCAGGTGCGCGCGGTGCTGGCCACCGCCCGGTGGACCTGCGTCGGCTGGCGGCTCGGGATGCTCGACCTGCTGCGCACCCACGACGAGCCGCGGTTGCTCGGGCACCTGGGGCCGGACGTGCTCGCCGCGGACTTCCCCGACGCCGGCATCGATCTGGGGGTCGACAACCTCGCGCGCCAGGGACCTCGGCCGCTGTGCGACCTGCTGCTCGACCAGGGGGTGGTCGCCGGCCTCGGCACCATCTGGATGGCGGAGACCCTGCACGCCCTGCAGCTCCATCCGTGGACGCCGCAGGACACCCTCGACGACGATGCCCGGGTCGTCCTGCTCAGGACGGCCCGCAGGCTGCTCGCACGCAGCGTCGAGATCGGGCGCCTGCGCGGGCTGGGGGAGGTTCCGGTCGCCGTGCACGGCCGGCTCGGCAGGCCGTGCCGACGGTGCGGCACCCCGATCGCCGTCGGCACGGCCAACGAGCCACCGTACGAGCGACCGGTGTTCTGGTGCCCGGGTTGCCAGGCGACGTCGACCCGGTCGGCGTGACCTCAGCCGACGGGGGCGAGGTCCTCGCTCGGTGCGGTCCCCCGGTACAGCCCGACGTAGACGTCGGCCGGGATGGTGTCCGGGATGTGCAGCCCCTCGGCCACCGCGATCCGGTCGCTCACCTCGCGCAGGACCAGTGACAGCGGGACGTCGAGCGCCTCGCAGATGGAGGCGAGCAGCTCGGAGGAGGCCTCCTTCTGACCCCGCTCCACCTCGCTGAGGTAGCCCAGCGAGACCCGTGCCGCCGAGGACACCTCACGCAGGGTGCGCCCCTGACGTTGCCGCGCACCGCGCAGCACGTCGCCGATCTCCCGTCGTAGGACGATCATCTCGCGCCCCCTCTCCTCCGGTACCCCAGGGCTTGGGGTGGCACTACCGTACCGCGACGACCGGTGGGCGCGCCCCGTGGGTCGCGCATCGATACGAGTTCGTGGCCTGTCTGCGATCACACCTGCCCAACGCCCGACCGACCCGGTCTGTTCCCGGCGCCCGCACCACCGGCGGATCCCCGCACCGGGCGCACGGTTCGTTCACCGTGCGTCCTGATCGCCGCACATCTCGGCGGCGAGGTCGAGCACCGCCGCGCACGCACCGGCCCGCACCGCCGCCCGGTCCCCGGACAGCTCGCACCGCCGCACGCGTCCGCCCCGGGGCGTCACCACCGCGACGAAGGCGAGTCCCGGCTCCTTGCCGTCCTGCGGGTCGGGGCCTGCCACGCCCGTCGTCGCGAGCCCCACCTGGGCGCCGGTGGCACGCCGGACGCCGTCGGCCATCGCCAGGGCCACGTCCGGGTCCACCGCGCCCCGCTCCGCGAGCAGCTCCTGGTCCACCCCGAGCAGGGTGGCCTTGAGATCGGTCGCATAGGCGACCACCGCACCGCGCAGCACCCGGGAGGCTCCGGGCACCTCCACGAGCGCGGCCGCCACCAGGCCTCCGGTCAGGGACTCGGCGACCCCGAGGGTCCACGCCCGCCGACGCGCGGACTCGAGCACGACCTCCGCGCTCATGGGCCCGGACGCGTGGACCCGGGATCCGTGGGTCCGGCGCCCCCGGTCCGGCCCTGGCGGCGGATCCGCAACGCCTGCACGACGTAGTCCGCACCGGTGACCACGGTGACGACGATCGCGGCCCCCATCACCGTCCAGGCGATGACGCCGAAGGCCGCGGGCAGCTGGTCGTGCGGCAGGAGGAACAGACCGATGGCCGCCACCTGGAGCACCGTCTTGATCTTGCCGCCCCGGGACGCCGGCATCACGGCGTACCGCAGCATCCCGAGGCGCATCGCCGTGATCCCCAGCTCGCGCACCAGGATCACCGCGGGCACCCACCAGGGCAGCTCTCCCAGCGGCCACCACAGCAGGATCAGGGCGGTGCCGGTCAGGGCCTTGTCGGCGATGGGGTCCAACAGCTTGCCGAGGTCCGTCACCAGCCCCCGGGATCGTGCGAGGTGACCGTCGACCTTGTCGCTGAGGGCGGCGAGCATGAAGATCCCGGCCGCCACGAGCCGCCAGACGAACGACGTGCCGTCGTCGACGAGCAACGCCACCGCGAACACGGGGATGAGGGCGATACGCACCATGGTCACGAGGTTCGCGATGTTCCACGGCGAAGGGGCGGTGTCGCTCATCCGCCCAGCGTACTGGCGTGCCGGGCCCCACTTCACCCGGTGCGGTCCGCGCAGCGCGGCCCGCGGTGCGGCGACGGCGGTAGGCTCGCGCGGTGGCCTCCGACGTCCCCAGACCCGGTCCCGCGCACGCTCGGGCGCATCCGGCGCCCCACCGCGCCGCAGCCGTCACGGCCGCCGCCCTGCTCCTGGTCCTGACCGCCTGCGGCCTCCTGGCCCCGCACGCGCCGGAGCCCGCGCCCACGCTCACCACCGCCGCGGACGTGGCACGCGCGAAGGTCGCGCCGCCTCCGCCCGCCCCGCCGGCGTCGTTCACCCTGGTGGCCGCCGGTGACCTGCTGCCGCACGGCCCGGTCGTGACGTCCGCCGACGGCGGCAGCGACTTCGCGTCGCTGCTGGACGGCCTCGACGACTGGGTCGCCGGGGCGGACCTCGCCCTGTGCCACATGGAGGTCCCCGTCGCGCCGGAGGGCACGGCACCCAGCGGGTATCCCCTCTTCGGGGCCCCGGAGGGTCTCGTCCCGGCGCTGGCCGAGCAGGGCTGGGACGGCTGCTCCACGGCGTCCAACCACTCGGTGGACCGCGGCTACCCCGGGGTGGTCACCACCCTGGACGCCTTCGACGCCGCCGGCATGGGACACGCCGGCACAGCGCGCTCCGCCGCCGAGCAGTCCCGGCCGCAGCTCTACCGGCTCGCCCGCGCCGGCCAGGAGATCACCGTGGCGCACCTGTCGGCGACCTACGGGCTCAACGGGCTGCCCGTACCCGCCGACGCCCCGTGGGCGGTGGACCTCATCGACGCCGACGCGCTGGTCGCCGAGGCGAAGCAGGCCCGGCGCGACGGCGCCGACGTCGTGCTGGTCAGCCTGCACGCCGGTGTCGAGTACACCGAGACCCTCACCGACCAGCAGGTCGACGTCGTCGCCGAGCTGGCCGCGTCGCACGTCGTCGACCTCGTGATCGGGCACCACGCGCACGTCCCGCAGCGCATCGACCGACTCGACGGCGGGCCGGGAGGCACGGGGATGTGGGTGGCCTACGGCCTCGGCAACCTGCTGTCCAACCAGAGCGCGGCGTGCTGCGACGCGCGGACGAGCAACGGCGTGCTGCTGTCCGCCACCTTCGCCCAGGAGCGCGCCTCCGACCCGCTGCGGGTGACCCGGGTCCGATGGACGGGCACCACCGTCGACATCCCGGCAGGCCACCGCGCGTTCGTGATCAGGGACCTCCTGGACGACCGGGACGGCTCCACGCTCTCGGCGGCGGACCTGGCGGCGCGGGAGCAGCGCGTGGCCGACGCCGTCGGCGAGCAGGCCGCCGAGCGGACCGAGCCCCCGGAGCCGTCGGGCCCACCACCCACGGTCGTGCCGCGCGGAGCCGGCCAGGGCAAGGGCTGACGGGGGCGACGGCCCACGCCGGGCACCGACAGCGCCCGATCTGTGCCGTGCCGTCAGCGCACCGGGTCCTCGGCATCGGTGTCGGCGCCGTCGTGGTAGTCGGTCGCCACGGGTGGACGGTGCCCGTCCGTACCGTCAGCGTACTGGTCTGCCGCCGGCGTGCCGTCCGCGTCCTGGTCGTAGGCGGGCGTCGTCTCGCCCCGCAGGAGAGCCAGCGCCGCAGGCAGGTTCTCCGGCTGCACCATCACGTCGCGGGCCTTGGACCCCTCCGAGGGGCCCACGATCTCGCGGGACTCGAGCAGGTCCATGAGGCGCCCGGCCTTGGCGAACCCGACCCGGAGCTTGCGCTGCAGCATCGAGGTGGAGCCGAACTGGGTCGAGACGACCAGCTCGGCCGCCTGCAGCAGCAGGTCGAGGTCGTCGCCGATGTCCTCGTCGATCTGCTTCTTCGCGGCGGCCGGAGCCGTCACGTCCGGCCGGTAGACGGGCTTGAGCTGGGACTTGACGTGGTCGACGACGGCATGGACCTCGGACTCGGTGACCCACGCCCCCTGCACACGCATCGGCTTGGCCGCACCCATCGGCAGGAACAGCGCGTCACCCTGTCCGACGAGCTTCTCGGCCCCGGGCTGGTCCAGCACCACCCGCGAGTCCGCCAGGGACGACGTCGCGAAGGCCAGCCGGGAGGGGACGTTCGCCTTGATCAGACCGGTCACGACATCGACCGACGGTCGCTGCGTGGCCAGCACCAGGTGGATGCCGGCGGCACGCGCGAGCTGGGTGATCCGCTGGATCGCGGCCTCCACGTCCCGGGGTGCCACCATCATCAGGTCCGCCAGCTCGTCCACCACCACCAGGAGGTACGGGTACGCGGCCACCTTGCGCTCCGAGCCGGGGGGCGGCGTGACCTTGCCCGCCCGCACCGCGGCGTTGAAGTCGTCGATGTGCTTGTACCCGTAGGTGGCCAGGTCGTCGTACCGGGCGTCCATCTCCCGGACCACCCAGTCGAGCGCCTCGGCGGCCTTCTTCGGGTTCGTGATGATCGGCGTGATCAGGTGCGGGATGCCCTCGTAGATCGTCAGCTCGACCCGCTTGGGGTCGACCAGGATCAGTCGCACCTGCTCCGGCGTCGAACGCATGAGGATCGAGGTGATCATCGAGTTGATGAAGCTCGACTTGCCCGCACCGGTGGCACCGGCGACGAGGATGTGCGGCATCTTGGCGAGGTTCGCCACCACGAACCCGCCCTCGACGTCCTTGCCCACGCCCATGACCATCGGGTGCTCCGTGCGGCGGGCGGCCGAGGAGCGCAGCACGTCGCCGAGGACCACCGTCTCGCGGTCCGTGTTCGGGATCTCGATGCCGATCGCGGACTTGCCCGGGATCGGCGACAGGATCCGCACGTCCGCGCTGGCCACGGCGTAGGCGATGTTGTTCGACAGCGAGGTGATGCGTTCGACCTTCGTCTTCGGCCCGACCTCGACCTCGTAGCGGGTGACCGTCGGGCCCCGCGTGAAGTTGCTGACCTTGGCATCCACGCCGAACTGGTCGAAGACCTCCTCCAGGGAGGCGACCACCCGGTCGTTGACCGCCGAGCGCGTCTTGTGCGGCGCGCCCTTGCCGAGCGCGTCCTCGCTCGGCAGCAGGTACACGGTGTCCCCCGAGAGCATCGGCTGCTCGGCACGACCCTGCGGGGCCGGACGCGGCTCGGGCGGTCCCGGCGTCGCCGCGGCCGGACCCGGTGCCGGACGGGTCGAGCCCGCCGGGACGAGCTGGGTGGCCGCGGACCGGTCTGCCGGCGCGCCCGCCGGCGAGTCGTCGCCCGCCGCCAGTGTCGCCGCTTTCTCGAAGGCCTCGTCACCGGCGTACTCGTCGAGCTCGGCCGCTGCCGCCTCCGCCGCCCGCTCGGCCTTGGTGCGCCGCCGACGACGCTTCGTGGGCGCCCGCTCGTCGGAGCCGTCGTGCGCGGAGACCCCCTCGGCCAGCCGCAAGCCGTCGGCGGGCTCCTCCTCGGCGTGGCGGTTGCCCGTCAGCCGGTCGTAGAGCCCCTGCACCCGCTCGGGGATGCGGTGCACCGGCGTCGCCGTGACCACCAGCAGGCCGAAGAACCCGAGCAGGAGGAACAGCGGTACCGCCACCCACTCCGTCACCCCGATCACCACCGGCGTGGCCGTCAGGTACCCGATGATGCCGCCGGCGTCCTGCACCGGGGCGAACCCGTCCCGCGGGGACGGCGTGTCCTCGGCGACGGCGACGAGCGCGCACACCGAGATGACGATCAGGCTCAGGCCGATCGCGACCCGCGAGTTCGCATGACCACGTTCCGGATGGCGCATCAGGCGCACCGCGAGCCACAGCAGGAGCACGGGGACAGCGACCCCCGCCAGGCCGACCGTTCCGGCCACGACGGCATGGACGCCGTCGCCGAAGGTGCCGGGGATGCCCCACCACTCGCGGGCGGCCACGACGATCGCGACGGCCACGAGGAAGAAGGCCACGCCGTCTCGGCGGTGCTCGGGTTCCAGGTCTCTCGCTCCCTTGGTGATCGTGCGGGTCAGTGCCCCCAGCCCGTGGGCGACGCCGAGGTAGGCGCCGCGAACCATCCTGACCGGCCACGGCGGTCCGCTGCGGGCCGGCCGGCGCGTGGTGCCGGACCGCTGCTTGGCGCCCGCCGACCGGCCCCCGCTGCGCGACCCCGAGGCACGCTTCGACGGCGCGGACACCGCTCGGGTGCGCGCCGTCGAGGCCCCGGCCGACCGGCCGGACCGGCTCGGTCCGCCGGCCGTTCTCCGGGCAGGGCTGCGGGTCGCCATGATGCGACCACCGTACCCGTCCGCCGCGTCACGACGGCGCAGGTCGTGGACGCGTGTCACGCCGCCGTTCAGCGGGATCGCGGCCGGGCTCACACGCCGGGAGGCATCTCCAGACGGGCTCGCTGCGCGGCAGTGATCTCACGCACGATCCGGATCCAGAGCACGACACCGATGACGGCAGCGACCGCGGCCACCCCTTCCAGGACGGGCATGAGCGCCGGATCCAGCGGCCTGATGCCGATGGAAGACCGCGCCGCCTGGGTCGAGGCCCAAACCATCACCAGCCACGAGGCCCACCACGACCCCAGCCCCGTGGTCCGCCGCAGCCCCGTCGTTCCGCTCCGGATGTCACGGACGACCTGGAACGGGAACCACAGCGCCACCACGGGCACGACCCAGCCGAGCCAGACCCAGACCGGGCGGCGCTTGTGGCGCTCGCGCGGCTGGAGCACCGCGGTCAGCTCGCGAGACCGGAACAACCACTGGCAGGCCACGACGAACGTCGCGACCTGGATCGGGAAGAAGACGAACCCGATACCGTCGTAGGCCGTCAGGACGGCCGTGGCGCCGCCGGCGTCGATCCCCCGCGAGTACACCTCGGCCGCCTCGAACGACGTCACGAAGGTCAGAACCTGGACGGCCGCCCACGCCACCGCCAGTCCGATCGTCCAGCCCGCCAGCACGGAGGGCACGGACGGCCCCGAGACCCACGACCACGGCCCGTTCCCGACGTCGCGCCCCGTGCCGTGGTGCGGCGCGGCACCCGACGGGGGAAGCGGAGCACGGGCACCGTACGCCGGACGGGGCTCATGTCCCGTCCGTGGCACACCACTTTCGGACGCGGACGCTGGAAGCGGCGGAACAAACGGGTCCGGATGCGACATCGAATTCTCCATGAGCGGGACAAGTCGCGTCATAGTAGCGTCAAGCGACATCCCCCGGGCCCAGTCGCCCGGTCCGTCTCGGGGCGACGGGAGGCCCGAGCCTGCACTCGCACGCTCGCTCCGGCTCAGGCCTCCACGACCACGGGGACGATCATCGGACGACGCCGGAGCCGACGGTTGACCCACTGACCGATCACGCGGCGCATCACCTGCTGGAGCTGGTGGGTGTCCGTGGCACCGCCGGCGATCGCGTCCTCGAGAGCCTTGACGACGTCCGGCTGGATGTCGTCGAAGACCGCGGCGTCCTCGGCCATGCCGCGCGCCAGGATCTGCGGCCCGGCGAGCACCTTGCCGGTCGCGGAGTCCACGACGGCGAACACCGAGACGAATCCCTCCTCGCTGAGGACCCGGCGGTCCTTCAGCTCGTTCTCGGTGACCTCGCCCACGGACGACCCGTCGACGAACACGTAGCCGCAGGGCACCGCGCCGACGACGGACGCCTTGCCGTCCACGAGGTCGACGACGACGCCGTCCTCGGCCAGCACCACCCGGTCGGCCGGGACACCCGTCCGGACCGCGAGCGCCGCGTTCGCCACGAGGTGTCGCACCTCGCCGTGCACCGGCATGACGTTCTTGGGCTGCAGGATGTTGTAGCAGTACAGCAGCTCGCCGGCGCTGGCGTGACCGGAGACGTGCACCTTGGCGTTGCCGGAGTGCACGACGCGCGCGCCCAGGCGCGTCAGGCCGTTGATCACCCGGAACACCGAGTTCTCGTTGCCGGGGATCAGGGAGCTGGCCAGGATCACGGTGTCGCCGTGCCCGATCGCCACCCGGTGGTCGCCGTTGGCCATCCGGCTCAGCGCCGCCATCGGCTCGCCCTGCGAGCCGGTGCACATGTACACGAGCTGGTCGTCCGGGATGTCCCCGGTGCGCTTGAGGTCGACCAGCACGCCGGGCGGCACGTCCAGGTAGCCGAGCTCGGCAGCGATGCCCATGTTGCGGATCATCGACCGGCCGGCGAGCGCGACCTTGCGGCCGTGGGCGTAGGCGGCGTTGAGGACCTGCTGGACGCGGTGCACGTGGGAGGAGAACGACGCGACGACGATCCGCTTCTCCGCCTGCGCGAACACGCTGTCCAGGACCGGCCCGATCTCGACCTCGTTGGTGACGAACCCGGGGACCTCGGCGTTGGTGGAGTCGACCATGAACAGGTCGACGCCCCGCTCGCCCAGGCGCGCGAAGGCACGCAGGTCGGTGACCCGGCCGTCCAGCGGGAGCTGGTCCATCTTGAAGTCACCCGTGTGCAGGACGGTGCCGGCCCCGGTGGTGACGGCCACGGCGAGCGCGTCGGGGATGGAGTGGTTGACCGCGACGAACTCGAGGTCGAACACGCCCAGGGTGACGGTGTCGTTCTCCGCCACGACGCGCGTGACGGGCTTGATCCGGTGCTCCTTGAGCTTGGCCTCGATGAACGCGAGGGTCAGCTGCGAGCCGTAGATCGGGATGTCGCGGCGGCGGCGCAGCAGATACGGCACGGCGCCGATGTGGTCCTCGTGACCGTGGGTCAGGACGATCGCCTCGATGTCGTCCATGCGGTCGGCGATGTAGTCGAAGTCCGGCAGGATCAGGTCGACGCCGGGCTGGTGGTCCTCGGGGAACAGGACGCCGCAGTCGATGACGAGCAGCCGGCCGTCGTACTCGAGGACGGCCATGTTGCGGCCGACCTCGCCCAGCCCGCCGAGAGCCACGATGCGCAGTCCGCCTGCGGGCAGCTCGGGGGGAAGGGGAAGTTCGGGGTGAGGGTGGCTCACGGGGCCTCCAAGGCCTGGTTCGTTACTGGGGGACGGTGGCGGCGTCCAGGACGCCGCCGGCGATGAGGGCGGCGCGCACCGCGGCGACGTCGTCGTCCGTGGCGGCGACGTTCGGCAGGCGCAGCTCGCGGTTCGGGTGGACGCCGAGGATCTGCAGCGCGGCCTTGACCATGACCGCCTGCGCACCGGCGCCGTTCATGGCCGAGACGACCGGGAGGGTCGAGGTGAAGACGTCGAGCGCTCCGACGTGGTCGCCCGCGTCGAACCGCCGCACGACCTCGGCGAACGCGCCACCGACGAGGTGCGCGGACACCGACACGATGCCGGCCGCGCCGTGGGCGAGGAACGGCAGCAGCAGCCCGTCGTCACCGGAGTACCACGCCAGCCCGGTGGCCTGGCGCAGGAACGGGACGGAGGCGACGTCACCCGTGGCGTCCTTGGCCGCCAGGACGCGGGGGTGCGCGGCGATCCGCGCGTAGGTGGCCGGGGAGATGCGCACCCCGGCGCGGCCGGGGATGTCGTAGAGCATCACCGGCAGGTCCGTCGCGTCGGCGACGGTCGCGAAGTGCTGGTAGAGGCCCTCCTGCGTGGGCCGCGAGTAGTACGGCGAGACGACGAGCAGCCCGTGCGCCCCGGCGTCGGCGGCCTGCTCGGCCATGCGCACGGCGTGTGCCGTGTCGTTGGAGCCGGCACCCGACAGGACCACGGCACGGTCCCCGACGGCCCCGACGACGGCGCGCACGAGGTCGGACTTCTCCGGCGTGTGGGTTACCGGCGCCTCGCCGGTGGTCCCCGACAGGACGAGCCCGTCGTTGCCCTGGTCGACCAGTCGTACGGCGAGCTGCACCGCGGCGTCGAGGTCGACCTCGCCCGACGCCGTCATGGGCGTCACCATGGCCGTCAGGACGGCCCCGAAAGGGCGCGCAGGCGTACCGGGAAGCGTCATGGGGACACCGTACCGTTCACCGGGCTCCCGGGGCGCCGACGACCAGGTGTGGCGCCCCGCGACGCCGTGGTCCGGCACCCGCGGCGTGAGACGACGTGCCACGCACGCCCACGTGCCGCGGCGCGGTGGTGCGCAGACGTCGGGCGGTCACATACTGGACGGTATGACTGCGACGACGCTCCCCTCCCCCGTCCGCGACGTCCCCACCCAGGTCCTGGTCGGTGGCGAGTGGCGCCCCGCCTCGGGCGGCGCCACCTTCGAGGTCTCCGACCCGGCGACCGAGGAGGTGCTCACCAGCGTGGCGGACGGCACCGGCGAGGACGGCCTGGCTGCCCTGGCCGCCGCGCACGAGGCGGCGCCCGCCTGGGCCGCCGTCGCCCCGCGCGACCGTGCCGAGCTGCTGCGCGCCTGCTTCGAGGCGATCGTGGACCGCACCGAGGAGCTGGCGGCGCTCATCACGGCCGAGGGCGGCAAGCCGCTCGCCGAGTCGCGGGCCGAGGTGGCCTACGGCGCCGAGTTCTTCCGCTGGTTCGCCGAGGAGGCGGTCCGCGCCCCGGGCCTGCTGCGCACCGCGCCCGCCGGCGCGAACCGTCAGCTCGTGCACCGCCGTCCGGTCGGTCCCGCGTTGCTCATCACGCCGTGGAACTTCCCCATCGCGATGGCGACCCGCAAGATCGGCCCGGCCCTGGCGGCCGGCTGCCCCGTGGTCATCAAGCCCGCCCAGCTCACCCCCCTGACCACGATGGCCGTGGCCGAGATCGTGCGCGGCGAGCTCGCGGCACGGGACCTGCCCGCCGGTGTGATCAACGTGGTGCCGACCTCCTCGGCACGCACCGTCACCGCACCGGTGATCGCCGACCCCCGCCTGCGCAAGCTCTCCTTCACCGGCTCCACCGGCGTCGGGCGGGTGCTGCTCGGCCAGGCCGCCGAGCAGGTGCTGAACTGCTCGATGGAGCTCGGCGGCAACGCGCCGTTCGTCGTGTTCGCCGACGCGGACCTCGATGCCGCCGTCGAGGGTGCCATGGTCGCCAAGCTGCGCAACGGCGGCCAGTCCTGCGTGGGCGCCAACCGGTTCCTCGTGGACTCCGCCGTCGCCGGAGAGTTCGCCGACCGCCTCGCCGCGCGCTTCGAGCGGCTCACGGTGGGGCCCGGCGCCGAGGGCCACGACGTGGGGCCGCTCATCGGGGCCGACGCGGTGGCCAAGGTCCACGAGCTGGTCGACGACGCCACCGGCCGGGGTGCCCGGGCGCTCACCGGTGGCGAGCTGCCCGACGGGCCCGGGTACTTCTACCCGCCGACGGTGCTCGCCGACGTCCCGGCCGACGCCCGCTGCGTGGCCGAGGAGATCTTCGGTCCGGTGGCCCCGGTGGTGGTGTTCGACGGCGCCGACGCAGGCATCGCCCTGGCCAACGACACGGAGTACGGGCTGGCCGCCTACGCGTACACCCGTGACGTCGACCTGGCGATGCGGGCCGCCCACGAGATCGACTCCGGCATGATCGGGATCAACCGTGGGATGGTCTCCGACGCGAGCGCCCCGTTCGGCGGGGTGAAGCAGTCGGGCCTGGGCCGCGAGGGTGGCGAGGCCGGGCTCGAGGAGTACCTGGAGACGGTGTACGTCGCGATGTGATCCGGCGGCGCCGGGCATGATTTCCTAGCGCCGTGCTCCCTCCCCGATCTCCTGCGGTCTCGGCTGCCCTGCGCCAGGGGCTGAGCGTCTCCCTGGCGACGGGGCTCTACGGGATCTCGTTCGGTGCGCTCGCCGTCGTGGCGGGGCTCTCCGTGGTGCAGACCGCTGTGCTCAGCCTGCTGCTGTTCTCCGGAGGCTCCCAGTTCGCCCTCATCGGCGTCGTCGCCGCCGGTGGCTCCCCGGTGGCGGCGGTGGCGACCTCGACGCTGCTCGGGGTCCGCAACTCCCTCTACGGCGCGGTCGTCGCCCCGCTGCTGGAGGTCCGGGGTTGGCGCCGGGCCGTGGCCGCCCAGATCACGATCGACGAGTCGACGGCGGTGGCCGTGGGGCAGCGCGAGCCCGCGGCCACCCGGGTCGGGTTCTGGGTCACCGGTCTCGGTGTGTTCGTCCTGTGGAACGCCTTCACTCTGGTGGGCGCCCTCGCCGGGGACGCGCTCGGCGACCCTCGGGCCTGGGGCCTGGACGCCGCCGCCGGGGCCGCGTTCCTGGCGCTGGTCTGGCCACGCCTGGCAGCCCGGCAGGCCCAGCTCGTTGCCGCGCTGGCCGTGGCCGTGTCCCTCGCGCTGATCCCGCTGACCCCGGCAGGCGTCCCGGTGCTCGGAGCCGCTGCGGCCGCGATCGTCGCCGGGTTCGTCACCCGTCCCCCGCGCCCGACGGCGGACACCGGGTCCGGCGCGGAGGGCGGCCGATGACCACCACCGTCCTGTGGGTGACCGTGCTGGTGGCCTCCCTCGCCTCGTTCGCCCTCAAGCTGGGCGGGCACCTGATCCCCGAGCACTGGCTGGCCACCGACCGGGTGCAGCGCACCTCCACGCTGGTCACGGTCGCGCTGCTGGCCGCCCTGGTCGTCGTGCAGACCGTCGCCGACGGCCAGCACGTCGTCGTCGACGCGCGTGTGCCCGCCCTGGCGGTGGCGGCGGTCGCCCTCGCGCTGCGCGCGCCCTTCATCGTGGTCGTCATCCTCGCCGCGGCCTCGGCGGCAGCGCTGCGCGCCCTCGGGTGGGGCTGAGCCGATGCCCACCCCGCTCCCCTCCGGGCCTCCCGCCACGACGGGTCGCACCGGCGTCGGCGCCACCCGCTGGTCGCTGATGGCACAGTTCGCCCTGTTCGGCGTGCTGGGCACGTCCTGGATGAGCCGCCTGCCCTCGATCCGCGCCGACCTGGGGCTGACGGCGGGCCAGCTCGGCGCCCTCCTCGTCGTCGGCGGGGCGGGCACGCTGATCGCCGTGCTCGGCACCGGCGCGGTCGTGGCGCGGTTCGGCAGCAGGGCGACGCTCGCATCAGCCACCGTGGGCAACATAGCCGGGTTCGGCCTGCTCGCCCTCGGCACGACGACCGGCAGCGCCGTCCTGTTCGCCGCCGGGGCGCTGATCAACGGCATGTGCGGCGCGTTGACCAACATCCCGATCAACATCAACGCGGCTGCCGTCGAGCGTGTCGTCGGGCGGGCGATCCTGCCGCACTTCCACGCCGCCTTCTCCGTCGGAGCGGCGCTGGGGGCCCTGGTCGCCGCGGCGTTCGCGTGGTCCGGCGCACCCGTGGCGGTGCAGCTCGTCGCCGTGACCGGCGTCGTGACGGTCGCCCGTGCCCTCCTGATCGTGCCGTCGACGGCGTTCTCGCCCGAACGCACGGGGACGCCGGGTCCGGACGCCCCGGCGGTTCGCCGCGGCGCGGGCCTGCACGCCGCCCTGGGCGCCTGGCGCGAGCCCCGCACGCTGCTCGTCGGCCTCGTGCTGCTGGCCGCGTCGTTGTCGGAGGGGTCGGCGAACACCTGGCTGTCGCTGGCGGTGGTGGACGGGTTCGGTTCCCGCGAGGCGGTGGGCGCGGTGGCCTACGGCACGTTCGTCGGTTCGATGACCGTCGTCCGGTTCGCCGGCACGGGCCTCATCGACCGCTACGGACGGGTGGCGGTGCTGCGTGCCTCGGGGGCGGCCGCCCTGCTGGGACTGCTGCTGTTCGGTCTCGCGCCGGCACTGCCGGTGGCGTGGGCCGGGATCGTGCTGTGGGGCTGCGGCGCGGCGCTCGCCAACCCGATCGCCATCTCCGCGGCCTCCGACGAGCCGGTGCACGCCGCCCCCCGCGTCGCCGTGGCGACGTCGTTCTCCACCGTGGCGATGCTCGCCGCCCCACCCCTGCTCGGGCTGCTCGCCGACGAGGTCGGCGTGCGCTCGGCCCTGCTGGCGATCTGCGGGGCGGTCGTGCTCAGCCTCTCCGTCGCCGGACAGGTCCGGCCCCTCGGCACCGGCCGCGAGCGGGCGCCCGGACGATGATCCGCACCCCCTAGGGTGGTGGACATGGCACTGTTCCGCGAGACCGCCGACGTCTCGGTCCGGCCCGCCGTCCCCGGTGACGAGGAGGCGGTGACCCGCGTCCAGGTCGGTGCCTGGCGCGCCACCCACGCCGACACCCTGGGCGGGGCGGTCGACGCGCTCGACGAGGCCACGATGCACCAGCGCTGGGCCGACGCGATCGCCCGGCCGCCGGGCCGGGGGTTCGCGGTCCTGGTCGCGCTCGACGGGGCGCGGGTCGTCGGTTTCGCCGCGGTCGCCCCCGGGCAGCTCCTCGCCCTCGAGGTCGACCCGGACCATCGGCTCGCCGGGCACGGCTCCCGCCTCCTGGCGGCCAGCGTGGACCGGCTGCGCACCGACGGCGCGACGGACGTGGTCACCTGGGTCCTCGACGGTGACGAGGGTCGCGAACGGTTCCTCGCCTCGTCCGGGCTCGGCCCCGACGGCTCGGAGCGGGCGCTCGCGACCGGCGTGCGCGACGTCGTCGAACGCCGCTGGTCGGCCACGATCTGACCCGGAAGCGCCGGGCGTCCCCCCGCCTACGGCTCGTCGGGCCCGGACGGACGGCCGGGCCGTGACCCGGTCCCCGCGTCGGTGCTCGGCTCCGGCCCCGCCTCGGTGCTCGGGCCCGGCCTCGCCTCGTCCGGGTGATCGTCCGGCGCCACCGGGGTCGTCGTCGAAGCGGGCGGGGCGACGGCGGGCGGGTGCGCGATGCCCTCGACGCCGGTCCGGGGCCCGACGGCGTCGGCCGCGGACGCGCGGGCCGGGGCCGCCTGCGGGTTGGCCGCCCCCAGCACGGACCCCCCGGTGACGACGACGCCGACCTTCTCGGCCTGCTCGCGCAGGTCGGCCAGCTCTCGGGCCACCGACCGCACGGCGAAGCCGGAGACCAGGTGGATCGACCCCGCGACGAACGCGAACAGGGCGAACACGATCGCCACGAGTCGCAGCACGTCGAGCGAGTCGAGGGGGCGGGTCACCAGCAGCACCCCGAACAGCGCCGCGACGATGCCGAACGTGACCATCCAGGGCCAGCCGAGGTCACGGTTGCGTGCGAGGGCGACCCCGCCCACCACGGCCACGATGCCCAGCACGATGGTCCAGCTCGCCAGCACGTAGTAGAGCGGCGTCTCGGACAGGTCGGGCCAGAACGCCACGGCGGCGCCGAAGAGCACGTTGACGGCCGCCTGCGCCAGCCACCAGGCCGACCCGACCTGACGGCGGTGGGCCAGCCACTGGACCAGCACCAGCACGGCGTCCAGGACGAGGAACGCCCCGATCACCAGGCGCAGCACGGCCAGCTCGCCGAGCGGTTCGATCATCAGCAGCAGCCCGAGCACCACGAACGCGATCCCGCGGACCACCGGCAGCCACCAGACCCTCCGGAAGGGGTTCGGTGCCGGTGCCTCGAGCTCCGCTCCGGGCGTCGTGCCTGCATCGTCGCGCGCCATGTGATCCCCTCGTCCCGGCCTGCTGACCTGCGGCCATGGTAGGCGCACGGTGTCCACAGCGCCCGACGGCGCCGGGCGGTCAGTCCGCGAGCAGCTGGTCGAGGTACGCGCGGAGCATCGCGGCCATGTCGGCCCGTTGCGCGCCGCCCCGCGGCAGGCTGCCGTTCGACCTGCCCCGATCGACGGCGGCCGTCGAGGCCTCCCGCGAGGACGTGCCCTTCGACACGATCGACCCGTTGTTCCGCTGCGGGCACGGTCTGACGGCCTGAGCACGACGGCGCGGGATGGGACGATGAGGCGATGTCCTCCGAGCCCGGCGCTCCCCCGCCGCAGCACCGTACGGTCCGGGACGCGGCGGCGGGGATCACGGTCCTCGCCGTCGCGAACTTCGTCGCCATCACCACCGAGGTCCTGCCCGTCGGACTGCTCCCCCAGCTCGCGCGGGGGGTCGACGTCACCGAGGCACGCGCCGGCCTGCTGGTGACCGTGTACGCGTTCGTCGTCGCCGCGCTCGCCGTGCCGCTGACGGTCGCCACCCGCTCCTACCCCCGCAAGCCCTTGCTGCTGGTCACCGTCACGACCTACGCCGTGAGCAACCTGCTGGTGGCCGTCGCTCCGACCTTCCTGACGGTCGCTGCCGCGCGGACGCTCGGCGGGATCGGGCACGCGGTGTTCTTCTCGGTGTCGATCGCCTATGCGTCGCGGCTGGTGGGACCGCTGCACACCGGACGTGCACTGACGCTGGTCACCGCCGGTGGCACGCTGGGCTTCGTGCTCGGGGTGCCGCTGGGCACCTCCCTCGGGGACGCGGTCGGCTGGCGGTGGTCGTTCGGCGTGCTGGCGGCGGTCTGCGGGCTCACCGCCGTGCTGGTGGCGCGCCTCCTGCCGGCCGTCGTCGTGGAGCCCGCGACCACCACCGGTCGGGCCGGTGCGCGCCGTGGACGTGTCCGGCTGGGGATCGTCGTCGCGACGAACACCGTGCTGTTCTGCGGGCACTACACGGTCTACACCTACGTCTCGCCGCTGCTGCTCTCGACCGGCCTGCCGGAGGGATCGGTCGGGCCGGTGCTGCTCGTGTTCGGCGCCGTCGGCCTGGTCGGCCTCTGGGCCGCGGCGCGGTTCCTGGACCGCCGGCCCCGCGCGCTCACGGTCGCCGCCACGGCGGTGATCGCCGGCGCGCTGGTCGCGGTGTCGGCCACCCTCCCGGCCATCGCGCCGGTCCTGGTGTGTGCCGGGATCTGGCTCGCCGCCTTCGGTGCGATCCCCGCCACCTTCCAGGCGGCGGCGCTGCGCGCACGAGGCACCGACCCCGACCTGGCCGGCGCGTTCGTCAACGGCACCTCCAACCTCGGCATCGGACTGGGGGCGGCCGTCGGGTCCGCCGTCCTGGCAGCCACGAGCCCCTCGTCGCTGGCGCTGGTCGGCGCGGGCCTCGTCGCGGCCGCGCTCGCGTGCGTCCTGGTGGCCCGCACCGCCTTCCCACGCGACGTCGGGTGATGGTGTTCGCCGACCGAAACCCCGTCGTGACCACGGCGTAGCACCCGGGTGGCACGCTGGCCGGATGGGACGGAGCACCGAGGTGCGGCATTCCAGGACGGCACGAGGCGCGCAGGTCGTGACCGACTACTTCGCGGCGCCCGGGGACGCCCTGGCGGCCACCGTGGTGCACGCCGAGGACGGACCCTCGACGTCGGCCCGCGGGTCGGGCGAGCCGCTCTTCGACACGGTCCGCATGCCGGGCGTCGAGCCGTTCGTGATGCTGGGCACCCTCGCGGAGCACGTCTGCGGGCGTCCGTACGGCGAGGTCACGGCGGACCCGCGGCACGGCATCCTCGTCGTCGGCGCGGACGAGGGCCCCTGGGTGGTCACCGTGTCGACCGAGCTGACCGACCGCCTCGCCACGACCTCGGCCGTGCGGCTGTCCGAGGCGGCGCTGGACTGGGCCGGACGGACTCCCGGTGCGGATCCCGCGCTGGTCGTCCCGGCCGTCGTCGCACTGGGTGAGCTCGCGTGGCGCGCCGCCGAGGTGCGGCACGCGCTGTACTGCTGGACGCGGCTCCCGGAGGTGCCGGTCAGCGCTCGCCGGTGAAGAGCGCCGACGCCCGACGCAGCG
Organism: Isoptericola aurantiacus; assembly: GCF_044769875.1. Lineage (NCBI taxonomy): Bacteria > Bacillati > Actinomycetota > Actinomycetes > Micrococcales > Promicromonosporaceae > Isoptericola > Isoptericola aurantiacus. Next base: position 171,989 of record NZ_JBJBAE010000004.1, on the reverse strand, counting down.
CCGCGCGGGCCCGGCGACGGTCCCGGGCGGCGTCGTAGGCGAAGGCCAGGTGGTACCAGGCCTCCCAGCTGTCCGGATCGCTCTCGACGGCGGCGCGGGCGTCGGCGAACGCGGCGTCCGCCGCGTCCCGGTCGATCCGGCCGCCGGGTGAGCGCGGCAGCTCGTCGACGGGCAGCCGGCCGCCGGCGGCCAGGATGTCCGCCATGCGCTGCACCCGCGCGGCCAGCCAGAACTCACGAGCGACGAGGCCCAGGACGAGCAACGGTATGACCAGCACCGCCGCGCCGATGGCGACCAGCACCGGTTCTCCGCTGCGCAGCATCGCCAGGCCCCGGCCGCCGATCGCCCACACGTAGATCCCGAGCAGGACCGTCACGGTGACGGCCCCCACGAGTCCCCGGGGCAGACGACGCCGCGGGGCGGCGTCGGGCGCGGGCCCGTCGGTCACGACAGGTCCAGGACGTTCTCGAGGCCGACCGTCAGGCCGGGGCGCCCGACGACCTCGCGGACGGCCAGCAGCACACCCGGCATGAAGCTGGCGCGGTCGAACGAGTCCTGACGGATCGTCAGCTGCTCGCCGACGTTGCCGAAGAGGATCTCCTCGTGCGCGACCAGCCCCCGCAGGCGGACGGCGTGCACCCGGACGCCGTCGACGTCGGCGCCTCGCGCCTCCCAGCCGGCCTGCGTCGCGTCCGGCGCGGACCCCAGACCGGCCTCCGCCCGCGCGGCAGCGATGGCGGCCGCGGTGTGGCGGGCGGTGCCCGACGGCGCGTCGACCTTGTCCGGGTGGTGCAGCTCGACGACCTCGGCCGACTCGAAGTACCGGGCCGCCTTCGCGGCGAAGGTCATCGCCAGCACGGCGGACAGCCCGAAGTTCGGTGCGATGAGCACGCCGAGGCCGCCCTCGTGCCGGTCGTTCAGCCGGTCGAGGTGCTGGGCGACACGGCCGCGGGACGCCGCGTCCCACCCGGTCGTGCCGACGACGGCGTGCGCACCGGCGTCGAGCACCGCGTGGACGTTGTCCTCGGTCACCGACGGGACCGTGAAGTCCACGGCGACGTGGGCTCCGGACGCGCGCACGCCGGCACCGACGTCGTCGGACGCGTCGAGCCGCGCCACGAGCTCCAGGTCCTCGGCCGCCTCGACGGCCGCGCACGTCTGGGCTCCCATGCGCCCGGCCGCGCCGACGACGGCCACCTTGAGGGCACCGTTGATGCTCACTGCTGCCTCACTCTCCGAACGGGCCGACGCGCACCACGGAACGCGGGCGCGACGCGAGGTCTGCCGCCAGCTCGCGGACGTCGTCGGCGGTGACGGCGCGGATGCGCGCCAGGGACTCGTCGAGCGTCATCAGCTCGCCCAGCACCAGCTCGGAGCGGCCGAGCCGGCTCATGCGGGAACCGGAGTCCTCCAGCCCCAGCACCAGGCCACCGGAGAGCTGTCCGACGGAGCGCTCCAGCTCGGCGTCCGTGATGCCGCCGTCGGCGAGCTGCTCCAGCTCCGCGACCATCAGTGCGGTCACCTCGTCCACGCGCGCCGGCGTGCAGCCCGCGTACAGCCCGAACAGCCCGAGACCGCCGTGGCCCTGGGAGAACGAGTAGGTGGCGTACGCGAGCCCGCGCTTCTCGCGGATCTCCTGGAACATGCGGGAGGACATGCCGCCGCCCAGCACGGCGTTGAGCACCGTCATGGCGAACCGGCGGTCGTCCGTGGCGCTCAGCCCGGTGGTCCCGACCACCACGTTGGCCTGCTCGACGTGGCGGTGCACCGTGAGCTCGACGCCCTCGGTGGGCACGCCGTCGGACTCCGGGACGCCCGGCCGGCGGTCGCGCGGCACGCCGTCCGGGTCGAGGTCCCAGCCGCCGGCGACCAGGGCGTCGCCGACCTGCGCGACCAGGCGGTCGTGGTCGACCCCACCGGCCGCCGCCACCACGAGCGTGGACGGGCGGTAGTGCCAGCGGTAGTGCTCCACGACGGCGTCACGCGGCACGGCGCGGATCGTGTCGGGGGTGCCCCCGATGGGGCGCCCCAACGGATGCGTACCCAGCACGGCGGCCGCGATCTGCTCGTGGACGACCTCGCCCGGGTCGTCCTCCGTCATCGCGATCTCCTCGAGGATGACGCCGCGCTCGGTCTCGAGCTCGTCCGCGTCCAGGCGGGCCGAGGTGACCATGTCACCGATGACGTCGACCGCCATCGGCAGGTCCTCGTCCAGCACCCGGGCGTAGTAGCAGGTGTGCTCCTTGCCCGTGGCTGCGTTCGCCTCGCCACCGACGGCGTCGAACGCCTCGGCGATGTCCAGCGCGGTGCGCCGGGAGGTGCCCTTGAACAGCAGGTGCTCCAGGAAGTGCGTGGAGCCGTGGTGGCCGTCGGTCTCGTCGCGGGAGCCGACACCGACCCAGGCGCCCACCGTGGCCGAGCGCAGGCCCGGCATCTGCTCGGTGAGCACCCGGACGCCGCCGGGCAGGACGGAACGACGGATCGTCGCTCCGTCCTGCCCGACGGTGAGCTCGGCACCGGGTCGACCCGCTCCGACGAGCGGGAGGTGCTGACCCATGCGGGCGATCAGGCCTCGCTCGGCTGCTCGGCCGCGGCGTCGCCCTCGGCCGGCTTGTCGTCCTCCTCGGTGACCGCGACGAGCGAGAGCTTGCCGCGCGGGTCGATCTCACCGATCTCGACCTGGATCTTCTGGCCGATGGACAGCACGTCGTCGACGTTCTCCACGCGCTTGCCGCCCACGAGCTTGCGGAGCTGGCTGATGTGCAGCAGCCCGTCCTTGCCCGGGGAGAGCGAGATGAACGCGCCGAACGACGTCGTCTTGACGACCGTGCCGACGAAGCGCTCGCCGACCTCGGGCACGTGCGGGTTGGCGATCGCGTTGATCGCCGCCCGAGCGGCCTCGGCCGACGGCCCGTCGGTCGCGCCGATGTAGACCGTGCCGTCGTCCTCGATCGAGATGTCGGCGCCGGTCTCCTCCTGGATCTGGTTGATCATCTTGCCCTTGGGCCCGATGACCTCACCGATCTTGTCCACCGGGACCTTGACCGCGATGACGCGCGGTGCGTTCGGGGACATCTCGTCCGGGACGTCGATGGCCTCGGCCAGGACGTCGAGGATCGTCAGGCGCGCGTCGCGGGCCTGGTCCAGGGCGGCGCCCAGGACGGACGCCGGGATGCCGTCCAGCTTCGTGTCGAGCTGGATGGCCGTGACGAACTCGCGGGTACCGGCGACCTTGAAGTCCATGTCGCCGAAGGCGTCCTCGGCCCCGAGGATGTCGGTCATCGCGGCGTAGCGGGTGTCGCCGTCGACCGTGTCGGAGACGAGGCCCATCGCGATGCCCGCGACCGGCGCCTTGAGCGGCACACCGGCGTTGAGCATCGACAGCGTCGAGGCGCAGACCGAACCCATCGACGTCGAGCCGTTGGAGCCCAGCGCCTCGGAGACCTGGCGGATCGCGTAGGGGAACTCCTCGCGGCTCGGCAGCACCGGGACCAGGGCACGCTCGGCGAGCGCACCGTGACCGATCTCGCGACGCTTCGGGGAGCCCACGCGACCGGTCTCACCGGTCGAGTACGGCGGGAAGTTGTAGTTGTGCATGTAGCGCTTGCGGGTGACCGGACCGAGCGAGTCGATCTGCTGCTCCATGCGCAGCATGTTCAGCGTGGTGACACCCAGGATCTGGGTCTCGCCCCGCTCGAACAGCGCCGACCCGTGCACGCGGGGCAGCACCTCGACCTCGGCCGACAGGGTGCGGATGTCCGCGAGCCCACGGCCGTCGATGCGCACGCCCTCGGTCAGCACGCGCTGGCGCACGAGCTGCTTCTGCAGCGAGCGGTAGGCGGCCGACAGCTCCTTCTCGCGACCCTCGAACCGGCCGCCGAGCTGCTCGAGCATCTCGGCCTTGACGGCGTCGAGACGGTTCTCGCGCTCCTGCTTGTCGGCGATGGCCAGGGCCTCGCCGGCGGTGCCCGACACCGCGGACTCGACGGCCGCGTAGGCGTCGTCGGCGTAGTCCGGGAAGAGCGGGAACTCCTTGACCTCCTTGGCCGACTGCGCGGCCAGCGAGGACTGCGCGTCGCACAGGGCGCTGATGAACGGCTTGGCCGCCTCGATGCCCTCGGCGACGACGGTCTCGGTCGGCGCGGTGGCGCCCTCGTTCTTGACGAGGTTCCAGGCGTCGTCCGTGGCCTCGGCCTCGATCATCGCGATGGCGACGTCGGTCTCACCGGCGGCGTTGGTCACGGACCGGCCGGCGACGACCATCTCGAAGACGGCGCGCTCCTTGTCGGAGTACTTCGGGAACGCGACCCACTGGTCGTCGATGAGCGCGATCCGCACGGCACCGGCCGGGCCGGAGAACGGCAGGCCGGAGATCTGCGTCGACGCCGAGGCGGCGTTCATCGCGAGCACGTCGTACGCGTCGTCGGGGTGCTGGGCCATCACCGTGATGACGATCTGCACCTCGTTGCGCAGGCCCTTGACGAACAGGGGGCGCAGGGGGCGGTCGGTGAGGCGGCAGGTGAGGATCGCCTCCGTGGACGGGCGGCCCTCGCGGCGGAAGAACGAGCCGGGGATACGGCCCGCGGCGTACATGCGCTCCTCGACGTCCACCGTCAGCGGGAAGAAGTCGAACTGCTCCTTGGGGTGCTTGCCGGCCGTGGTGGTCGACAGCAGCATGGTCTCGCCGTCGAGGTAGGCCGCGACGGAGCCGGCGGCCTGGCGGGCCAGGCGGCCCGTCTCGAAGCGGACGGTACGGGTGCCGAAGCGGCCGTTGTCGATGACGGCCTCGGCGAACTGGATCTCGGGACCCTCCACGGGTGCCCTCCTGTCTCTCAGGTGCGCCACCGCCCGAGCGACGGTCTTCGATCGAGGCCCACGGAGCCACGGCCCGGGCGTACCGGACGGGTTCGGGGAGCCACTACCGAGGACCGGACGACGGCCCGGTGGCGCGGTGTGTGGTGGTGACTAGGACATCACACCAGACCAGCCCGGCCCCTGCGAGAGGGACCGGGCTGGTCGGCGGTGTCAGCGGCGCAGACCGAGGCGCTGGATCAGCGCGCGGTAGCGCTCGATGTCGACCCGCTGCAGGTAGCTCAGCAGACGACGGCGCTGGCCGACGAGGAGCAGCAGACCACGACGGGAGTGGTGGTCGTGCTTGTGACCCTTGAGGTGCTCGGTGAGGTCGGTGATGCGCTGCGTGAGCATCGCGATCTGCACCTCCGGCGAGCCGGTGTCGCCCTCGTGAGTGGCGTACTCGGACATGATCTTCTGCTTGGTGGCAGCGTCGAGCGGCATGGCTCTCCTTCTGGTGTCGTTGCGCGGTGCTCCGGGACTCGTTCACCGGGGCGCTCTGGATCCGCGGCCGTTCTACGGCACCGACCATCGTACCAGCGCAGCACGCGGTCCCCGCATGTGCTGCTCGCCACGTCGGACCGCGACTCAGGCGTCCCCGGACGCCCGGAGGGGGGCGTCGCGGGGACCGTCACCGTCAGGCCGGGCGAGGATCTCCCGGGCGGCCGCGACGTCGGCTCGCATCTGGGCCACCAGCGGCTCGACGCCGTCGAACCGCAGCGTGGGCCGCAGCCGGGCGACGAGCTCGAGCACGACGTCCTCGTCGTACAGGTCCAGGTCGGTGCGGTCCAGGACGTAGGCCTCCACGCGGCGCTCCACGCCGTCGAAGGTCGGGTTGGTGCCGATCGAGATCGCGGCGGGCAGCCGGACGTCCGGGTTCCCGGGCTCCCGACCGGCCAGACCGGGTCGCAGCAGCCGGCCGGCGTAGACGCCGTCCGCGGGGACCATCCCGACGACGTCCCCGAGGTTGGCCGTCGGGAACCCGAGCTCGCGGCCCCGGGCGTCACCGTGCACGACGGTCCCGCGCACGCGGTGGTGCCGGCCGAGCGTGTCCGCGGCCTGGGCGACGTCGCCCTCGGCGAGCAGGGCGCGGGCCGCCGAGCTCGACCAGCGCTGCCGGGGCCCCGAGGCCGCCGGCAGGCAGTCCCCCACGTCGTCGACGGCCACCACCTCGAACCCGTGCTCGCCACCGAGCTCGACCATCGTCGCCAACGTGCCGGCGTTGCCGGACCCGAAGCGCACGTCGTGGCCGACGACGACGCTGCGGGCGCCGAGCGCGCCGGTCAGGTACCGCGTGACGAACTCCTCGGGGCTCTGCGCCGCGAACTCGAGCGTGTACGGGATGACCAGGACCGCGTCGAGGCCGGTGGCGGCGAGCAGGTCCAGCCGCTCGGCCAGGCCGGTGAGCTGTTCCGGAGCAGAGTCCGGCCGGTGGACGGTGGCCGGGTGGGGGTCGAACGTGACGGCGACGGCGGCGCGGCCGTCACCACGCGCCAACCGCACGAGGCGCCCCAGGACCGCCTGATGACCGCGGTGGACGCCGTCGAAGTTGCCGATCGTCACCACGGACGGGCCGTAGCCTGCGGGAACCTCGTCGAGGTCCGTGAACACCTGCACGCCGATCGCGCTCCTCGCTCGCCTCCGGGCAGACGCCACGTCCGGCGCCGACGGACCAGGATAGTCCCGCTCAGGACGGCAGCACGGCACGCGCCGCGGTGAAGTACGCCTCGGCGTCGAAGTCGTCGAACATCGCGCGCTGCGTCTGGAAACCCTGTCCGAGGGCCATCATGACGGGCAGCAGCGCGGCGGTGGCCGCCTCGGGACCGTCGGGCGCCAGGTCGGGTCGGGTGCGGTACCAGGCCGTCAGCGCCTCGCTGAGGACCCCGCGGAACGACGCGCCGACCCGTTGGACGACCTGGTGGATCTCGGGGTCCACGGTCGACTCCGCCCAGAGCTGCAGCAGCACGCGGCCGTCGACGAGGTCACGTGCCATGCCACGCGCCAGGATCATCAGCACCTCGGTGGGCGACGGCGGCTGGTCGCCCCGCGCGGCCGCGCCGAGCTCGGCACCCCGCCGGGAGAGCACCTCCTCCGCGACGGCCGCGAACAGCTCCTGCTTGCCGGAGTAGTGGGTGTAGATGGCCCCGGCGGACAGGCCCGACTCGGCGACCACGTCGGCGATCGAGGCGTACTGGTAGCCCTTCGTGGCAAAGGCCCGCAGCGCGGCGGCCCGGATCTGCCGCCGCCGCTCCTCGCGGTGCGCGGCGCTGACGCGTGGCATCGATGCTCCCCTCCCCGGCCGAGCGAGCGGTTGACACGGCCTCGACGCCTCAGGCTACTATAAAGAATGAACATTCGTTTTTTATGAGCACCAGGAGCGCCTCATGTCGTCCACCACCCCGGCGCCGGAGCATCCCCGCACGCCGCACACCCCCTGGTCCCGCGTCGTCGCCGTCGGGGTGGCCATCGCGGCCGTCGTCACGCTGATCGTGCTCGCCTTCTCCTGGCCGGCCGTCACCGCCGAGCCCCGGGACCTGCCCGTCGGGGCCGTCGGCCCCGACCCGGCCCTCGAGCAGCTCGCGACGGCTCTCGAGGACCAGCAGCCCGGCGCCGTCGACCTCGTCGAGCTCGACGACCGCGACGCCGCCGTGGAGGCGATCGAGCGGCGCGACGTCTACGGCGCCGTCGTGCTCGGCGAGTCGCCGGAGGTTCTCACCGCACCCGCGGCGGGCGCCGCCCCCGCCCAGCTCCTGGGCGGCATCGCCGCACAGCTGCAGAGCCGGCTCAGCGCCCAGGCCGTGGCCGCCCTGCAGGAGTCCGCGGCACAGGGCACGCCCCCGACCGAGGACGCGCTGCCGACCGTCACCGTCACCGAGGTCGTCCCGCTGTCCCCCGACGACCCCCGTGGCACCGGACTGACGGCGGCGCTCTTCCCGCTGCTGCTCGGTGGTATGGCCGGAGGGATCGCCATCTCCCTGGCCGTCGTCGGTGCGGGGCGCCGGGTGCTCGCCGTCGCCGTCCACGCCGTCGCCGGCGGGCTCGTCCTCACCGCCGTCCTGCAGTCCTGGTTCGGCTCGCTCCAGGGCGACTGGTGGGTGGACGCCGGCGCGATCGCGCTGGCTCTCGCCGCCGTCGCCGCGCTGATCACCGGATGCGTCGCCGTCCTGGGCACCGCGGGCATCGCCGTCGGCGCCGTGACCATGATGCTCGTCGCCAACCCGATCTCCGGGGCGACCGTGCCGCCGGAGTTCCTGCCGTGGCACTGGGGGACGATCGGGCAGTGGTTCCCGCCCGGCGCCAGCGGCACGCTGCTGCGCGACCTCTCGTACTTCCCCGCGGCCGACGTCGCGCCGGCCTGGATCGCGCTCGGTGGCTGGACCGCCCTCGGCGTCGTGCTCTCGCTGATCGGCCACTTCCGGACCGCCGGCGGCGCCGAGCCGGACGCCCAGGCCGCCCTGGAGGACTGATCAGGACGCCGGCGCCAGCACCAGCACCGGCTTCGCCAGCCGCTCGCCGCGGCGGGTCGTGTCCTCCAGCAGAGCCACCAGGTTCCCGTCAGGGCCGATGCCCGCCACGGTCGTGGCGTCGCCCGACGGCGCCACCCACTGCCCGTACCCGAGCGCGCGGGCCTCGTCCGCGGTAAGGTCCCGCACCGGGAACGTGGCCCGCGCGGCGTCGGCCAGCGGCAGCGTGGCGAGCACGCCGTCGGCGTCCGCCTGCGCCTCCATCCGCTCCAGGGTGCGCGCCGAGGTCAGGTCGTAGCCGCCCACCCGCGTCCGGCGCAGCGCCGTGAGGTGCCCGGCCGTGCCGAGCGCCGCGCCCAGGTCGCGGGCGAGCGCCCGCACGTAGGTCCCGGAGGACACGACCACCGTGGCGTCGACGTCGAGCACGGGCGTGCCGTCCTCGGCCGTCGCCGGCCTCGTCGCCAGCACCTCGAACCGGGAGACCGTGACCGGCCTGGCGGCCAGCTCGACGTCCTCGCCCGCTCGTGCCCGGGCGTAGGCCCGCTTGCCGTCCACCTTGATCGCGCTCACGGTGGTGGGTACCTGCTGGATGGCGCCGGTCAGCGCCGCGACCTCACGGTCCAGCGCGTCGCGCCCGAGGTCGGCACCGACACCCGGGGTCGCGACGACCTCGCCCTCGGCGTCGTCCGTGCTGGTCCCCACGCCGAGCCGGATCGTGGCCTCGTAGGCCTTGTCCGCCCCGACCACGTAGGTCAGCAGCCGGGTGGCCCTCCCGATGCCGATCACCAGCACGCCCGTCGCCATCGGGTCCAGCGTGCCCGCGTGCCCGACCTTGCGGGTGCCGGCCAGACGCCGGCACCGGGCGACGACGTCGTGGCTCGTCGAACCCGCCGGCTTGTCGACGACGACGAACCCGTCCGGCGCCGTCGGCCGGCGGGGTGGGCGTTCCTTGACGCGCTCAGGCACGGCGCCTCCCTCACGCTGCTGTGGGTATGAATTCTGCAGGCCCTGGCGCCCCGGCGCTGCAGATTTCATACCCACAGCGACGGGGGGTCTCAGGCGTCCTCGGCGGCCTCGTCGTCGGCGGTGGTGCGGTACGGGTCCGCCTCGCCCGCGGGCTGCTTGCCCTCGCGCAGCGCGGCGAGCTCGGCGTCGCGCCGCTGCGCCTCGAGCAGCGCGGCGTCCAGGTGCGCCGCCGTCTCCGGCACCGAGTCGAGGTGGAACTCGACGGTCGGGGTGAGCCGGATGCCGGTCTGCTTGCCGACCTCGGACCGGATCATGCCCTTGGCGCTCTCCAGCGCCGCCGCCGTGCCCGCGTGCTCCTCCTCGTTCCCGTACACGGTGTAGAACACCGAGGCCTGCTGGAGGTCACCCGTGACCCGGACGTCGGTGATCGTCACGAAGCCGAGGCGCGGGTCCTTGATCCGCGTGTCGAGCATCCGCGCGACGATCTCCTTGATGCGGTCCGCCAGCTTGCGGGCCCGTGGGTTCTCGCTCATTCCTGCTCCCTCTCATGACGTCGACGGCGCCCCGCCGTCCTCGCTGTGCCAGCGGGACGCACGGGGCGCCGTCGACGGTCCGGACCTCAGCTGCGCGGGATCTCGCGCATCTCGAAGGTCTCGATGATGTCACCCTCGGTCACGTCGTTGTACGACCCGAGCCCGATGCCGCACTCGAAGCCCTCGCGGACCTCGGTGACGTCATCCTTCTCGCGCCGCAGCGACTCCACCGTGAGGTCGTCGCCGATGACCTTGCCGTCACGCAGCACACGCGCCTTGGTGTTCCGTCGGATCGTGCCCGACCGGACGATCGAACCGGCGATGTTGCCGAACTTCGAGGACCGGAAGACCTGGCGGATCTCGGCGCTGCCGAGCGTCGCCTCCTCGTACTCCGGCTTGAGCATGCCCTTGAGGGCCGCCTCGATGTCGTCGATCGCCTGGTAGATGACCGAGTAGAACTTGACCTCGACGCCCTCGCGGTCCGCCAGGTCCTCGACCCGCTCGCCGTACCGGACGTTGAAGCCGATGATCACGGCGTTGTCCACCGTGGCCAGGTTCACGTCGTTCTGCGTGATGTCGCCGACGCCGCGGTGGATGACGCGCAGGTCCACCTCGTCGCCGACGTCGATCTTGAGCAGCGCGTCCTCGAGCGCCTCGACGGCACCGGACACGTCGCCCTTGAGGACCAGGTTGAGGGTCTCGACCTTGCCCTGCTCGAGCGCCTTGGTGAAGTCCTCCAGGCTGATGCGCTTGCGGCGCTTGGCCAGGAGAGCCGCACGCTCGGCGGCCTCACGCTTCTCGGCGATCTGGCGAGCGGTGCGCTCGTCCGGAGCCGCCAGGAACGTGTCGCCGGCGCTCGGCACCGACGCGAGACCGAGCACCTGGACCGGACGGGCCGGCCCGGCCTCCTTCACGGCCTCGCCGTGCTCGTCGAACATGGCACGGACCCGGCCGTGGGCGGTGCCGGCGACGATCGCGTCCCCGACCCGCAGGGTGCCGGACTGGACCAGCACCGTGGCGACCGAACCGCGACCCTTGTCGAGGTGAGCCTCGATCGCCACGCCGCGAGCGTCCTTCTCCGCGTTCGCACGCAGGTCCAGCGCCGCGTCCGCCGTGAGCAGGACGGCCTCGAGGAGGTCGTCGATGCCCTTGCGACGGAGCGCGGAGACGTCGACGAACAGCGTCTCGCCGCCGTACTCCTCGGCCACCAGGTTGTACTCGGTCAGCTGCTGGCGGATCTTGGCCGGGTTCGCACCCTCCTTGTCCACCTTGTTGACCGCGACGACGATCGGCACGTCCGCCGCCTGGGCGTGGTTCAGTGCCTCGATCGTCTGCGGCATCACGCCGTCGTCGGCGGCCACCACGAGGATCGCGATGTCCGTCGCCTTGGCACCACGGGCACGCATGGCGGTGAACGCCTCGTGACCCGGGGTGTCGATGAACGTGACCGCACGGTCGACGCCCTCGTGCTCGGCACGCACCTGGTAGGCACCGATGTGCTGCGTGATCCCGCCGGCCTCCCCGGCGACGACGTCCGTGGACCGGATCGCGTCCAGGAGCTTCGTCTTACCGTGGTCGACGTGACCCATCACGGTCACGACCGGCGGACGGGGTGCCAGGTCGTCGTCGTCCTCGCCGGCCTCCTCGGCCGCGAGGTCGATGTCGAAGGACTCCAGCAGCTCACGGTCCTCCTCCTCGGCCGAGACCATCTCGATCACGTAGCCGAGCTCGGAGCCCAGCGTCGCGAACGTGTCCTCGTCGAGGGACTGCGTGGCCGTGGCCATCTCGCCCAGGTGCAGGAGCACCGTGACGAGCGAGGCCGGGTTCGCGTCGATCTTGTCGGCGAAGTCGTTCAGCGAGGATCCGTGACGCAGGCGCACGACCGTGCTGCCGTTGCCGCGCGGGACGGTGACGCCGCCCGGCGACGGAGCCTGCATCCGCTCGAACTCCTGGCGCTTCGCCCGCTTCGACTTGCGTCCGCGGACCGGCCGGCCGCCAGCGCGACCGAACGCACCCTGGGTGCTGCCGCGACCCGCACCGCCGCGGCCGCGGAACCCGCCGCCACCACCGGGGCGGAACCCGCCGCCGGCGCGGCCGCCGCCGGGAGCGCCACCGGGACCGCCGGCGCCTCCGGGACCGCCGCGGCCACGGCCGCCGCCCCTGCCACCGGCCGCCGGGCGCTCGCCCGGACGCGGCATGCTGGTCTTGCCCGGCATCATGCCCGGGTTCGGGCGCGGGCCGCCGGAACCGGCGGGCGCGGGACGCGGGCCGCCCGGACGGGGGCCACCGCTGCGCTCGCCCTGGCCGGTTCCGCCCTCGCCGCGCTGGGGGCGCTGCTGCATACCCTGCTGCGACGCGTACGGGTTGTTGCCCGGACGCGGCCCGCCGGACCGCTGCATGCCCTGCTGCGACGCGTACGGGTTGTTGCCCGGACGCGGCGGCCGACCTCCGCGGCCTCCGCCCCGCTGCTGACCACCCTTGGCAGCCGGCGCCGGAGCACCGGGCTTCGGCGCGGCACCGGGCTTCGGCGCGGCACCCGGCTTGGGCGCGGCACCCGGCTTGGGCGCGGCACCCGGCTTCGGCGCGGCACCCGGCTTGGCGGCCGGGGTCGACGTGCCGGAACCCGCCTCGGTGGCGGCCGGCTGCGACGCCTCGGCGGACGCCTTCGGTGCCGGTGCGGCCGCCTTCGGCGCCTCGGTCGGCGTCGGCGCAGCGCCCGGCTTCGGGGCAGCGTCGGCCGGGGACTTCTGGGCGCCCGGCTTGGGCGCGGGCCTGCCGGACGCGGGCCGGGAAGCCTTCGGGCTCGCCTGGTCACCGCCGCCCGGGGACGCGAACTTGGTGCGCATGGTGCGCTCGACCGGCGCCTCGAGGGTCGAGGACGCCGAACGGACGAATTCCCCTGAGGCCTTCAGCTCGGCCAGCAAGGTCTTGCTCTCCACCCCGAGCTGCTTGGCCAGCTCGTGGACGCGGATCTTCGCCACATCTCTCCTGTCTCGGCCCCACCGAGACAGGTAGGACCGTCGTTAGTACCGAGTACTCATCGCTGGGGACTCATCGGGTGCCCATCGGCTTCTGACCCGCTTCCTTGTCGACGTACGCGTGGTGCGGCCGGACGGTGACGTCCGGTCGCGTCGTCGGGGGGGTGCCGGCGGCACCCGCCCGAGGGCTCAACGGTCCTGCTGCTCCAGATATGCCCGGACCTCGGCCAGGTCGAGCGGACCGGCGGCGCGCAGCGCGCGAGGCACGGCCCGCCGTCGAACGGCGAGGTCCAGACAGGCGAGGTCCCGGTGGAGCCAGGCCCCTCGCCCCGGCAGGCACCCTCGCACGTCGGCGACGACCCGGGGTTGATCCCCGGCACGATCACCCGACGGCGCCAGCACCAGCCGCAGGAGGTCCGACCGCAGGTCGCGCCCCCGGCAGCCGACGCACGTGCGCACCGCACCCAGCACTCGTGGCGGGGGTTCCGGTGGGCAGGCCTCGGCCTGGGTTCGCGACCCGGTCGTGTCCAGTCTACCGCGCCTGCGCATCGTGCCCGACAGCTCAGGCACTCTCGTCCGGGTCGGCAGCCACCACGGGGGCGTCCCCGCCCTCGTCGGAACGGATGTCGATCCGCCACCCGGTGAGCTTGGCGGCGAGGCGGGCGTTCTGCCCCTCCTTGCCGATCGCGAGCGAGAGCTGGTAGTCCGGGACGACCGCGCGGGCCGCCTTCGCGTCGGGGTCCACGACCGTGACCGAGCTCACACGAGCCGGCGACAACGCGTTGGCCACCAGGCGCGCCGGGTCGTCGCTGTGGTCGACGATGTCGATCTTCTCGCCGTGCAGCTCGGCCATCACCGCGCGCACCCGGGACCCCATCGGCCCGATGCACGCGCCCTTGGCGTTCAGTCCGGAGACCTTCGACCGCACCGCCATCTTGGTCCGGTGCCCCGCCTCACGCGCCACCGCGGTGATCTCCACCGACCCGTCCGCGATCTCGGGCACCTCGAGCTCGAACAGCTTGCGCACCAGGCCCGGGTGGGTGCGGCTCAGCGTGACCTGGGCGCCCTTCATGCCGCGCGCGACCTCGACGACGTAACCGCGCAGCCGCTCGCCGTGCGTGTAGACCTCGCCCGGAACCTGCTCGTGCGGGGGCAGCACCGCCTCCGTGCCGCCCACGTCCACCAGGACGACCCGAGGGTCGCGACCCTGCTGGATGACACCGGCCAGGACCTCGCCCTCCTTGCCGCGGAACATGCCCAGGACCTGGTCGTCCTCGGCGTCCCGCAGCCGCTGCACGATCACCTGGCGTGCGGTGGCGGTGGCGATCCGCCCGAAGTCCGCCGGGGTGTCGTCGAACTCCGGGCCGGCCTCGACGAGCTCGCGCCCGTCCGGGTCCTCGGGGTCCGGCGTCCGGATCTGCTCGCGGGCCCACACGGTCACGTGGCCCGAGCGGCGGTCGAGCTCGACCCGCGCCTGCTGGTAGGCCTCCGGGGTGCGGTGGTACGCGGAGAGCAGCGCCTGCTCGATGGCCTCGACCAGGACGTCCAGGCTGATCTCCCTCTCGCGCTCCAACAGCCTCAGCGTGCTCATGTCGATGTCCATCGTCAGCTCTCCTCACCCTCGCGGTCGGTGCCCGCCTCGTCGTCCTCGAGCCGTCTCAGCTCGACCTCCACACTGCCCCGACGCACGCCCGACGCCGCCACCCTCCGGCCGTCGTCGAGCACCAGCTCGGCGTCGTCGCCGTCCCCGGTCACGTCGGCCAGACGGCCACGCACCTCCTCGCCGTCGTCGAGCTGCAGGCGGACCAGCCGGGTCCGGGCCCGGCGGAAGTGCCGTACCTCGGTCAGCGGGCGGGAGGTACCCGGGGTCGACACCTCGAGCGTGTACCGGCCCCGGACCACGTCCGAGTCGTCGAGGGCCGCCGAGACCGCGCGGGAGACCTCACCGAGCGTGTCCGAGTCGAGGCTGCCCACGGCGTCGTCGGGAAGATCGAGCGTGACGCGTACGACCGACCGGTCGCCCGCGCGGGTCGTGCGCACCTCCTCGAGCGACAGCCCGGCCTCCTCGACCACCGGAGAGACCACCGACCGGACGCGCTCGTCCAGCGCATGGCCACGCTCTGCTGCCATCGATGCCTCCCGTGGGTCGTTCCGCGCCGGGACGTCCCGCGGCCGGTGTGTCGTTGTGCGTCGTCCCAGCGTAACGAACCCCTCGTGCCCCGCGTGCCGAACGACCCGCCCCACGAGGTGGACGAACGTCACATCGTGACGTGGCAAGATCGTCCCCGATGGAACCGCACACCGCTGCCCCACCGCTGCGACGGCGCCGCCGGACGGCCGCCGGGCTGCTGGCGGTCGCGCTGCTGGTGTCCGGGTGCGGACTCCGGCTCGAGACGCCGCCACCTGCCGAGCCGGTTCCCGACGCGTTGGAGATCGTGCGCCGGACGGCCGTCTCCGACGCGCTCTACGTCGCCGAGCAGGCCGACGCCGCCGTCGACGTCCTCGGCGGCACCCGTCCCGGGCTGGCCGAGGAGCTGGAACGGGTCGCCGCGGACTCGCGCGAGCAGGCCGACCAGCTCGGCGGGGTCTACGACTCGGGCCTGGAGCCCACGGCCTCCCCCAGCGGGTCGCCGCAGGTGGCGCCCAGCGAAGGCCCGGTGCGCCCGTCCGACGTCGTGGTGGCGCTCGTCGAGGCGGCCGGACGGAGCCGCACCGCGGCGAGCACGACGGCCGACGGCGACCTCGCCCGGCTGATCGCCTCGATCGGTGCGGCGCAGACCGTGTCCGCGAGCCGCGTGGGCGACTACACCCGGGCCGGCCCGCCGCCCACCGTCGTGCCCACCGTGCCCTCCCCCGGCCCGGAGGACCCGCCCGCCGAGGACGTGGACGGCACCGACGGGACGGACCGGGAGAGCCCACCGGCTGCTGCGACCGCCTCCGAGGACCCGGGTGAGCAGAGCGCCGACGGGGCCGCCGACACCGTCACCAGCACCGGACCCGGCTCCGACGAGCCGGTGCCCGTCCCACGAGGGCTGACCGCCGGCGAGCTGAGCACGCTGGTGGAGTCCGAGGACTCGGCGGGCTACGCGCTGCGGCTGCGTGCCGCCCTGCGGACCGACGGCCGCCGCACCCGCCTCGCGGACCGCGCCGACGTGCACACCGACCGGTCGCGGGCCTGGTCCGGCCTCGCCGGCACCGCCGGGACCGACCAGGACCCGCGTCGGACCGCGTACGCGGTCCCGCGCCGGCCCGGCGACGCCGCCCTGGTGCGTTCGGTCGAGAACGACCTCGCCACGACCTACGCCACGCTGGTCGGCACCACCGCTGCGGACAGCCGGACGGCCCTGGTCGACCTGCTGTTCGACACCGCGCTCACGCTGGACGCGTGGGGCGCCGAGCCGACGCCGTTCCCGGGGCTGCCCGAGCAGCAGGACTGACCCGAGAGTCGTCAGCGGGCCAACAGCTCCGCGACCCGTTCGGTCACCGTCGCCACGGCGTCGTCCACCGGCACCTGCACGGCCTCACCGGCACGCGGTCGGACCTCGACGACCCCGTCGGCCAGGCCACGGCCGACCACGACCAGCAGCGGCACCCCGAACAGCTCCGCGTCGGCGAACTTGACCCCCGGGGAGACCTTGGGGCGGTCGTCGTAGACGACCTCGACCCCGTCGGCCACCAGGGCGGTCGCGATCTGCTCGGCCCGGGCGAAGACCTCCTCCCCCTTGCCGGTGGCCACCACGTGCACGTGCGCCGGGGCCACGTGGGCGGGCCAGGCGAGGCCCTTGTCGTCGTGGTGCGCCTCCGCGAGCGCCGCGAGCACCCGTGTGACCCCGATGCCGTAGGACCCCATGGTCACCACGGCCTGCTTGCCGTTCGGGTCGAGGACCTTGAGGTCCAGCGCCTCGGCGTACTTGCGGCCGAGCTGGAAGATATGACCGATCTCGATGCCGCGGGCCAGCTCGAGCGGGCCGGAGCCGTCCGGCGCGGGGTCACCGGCGCGCACCTCGGCCGCCTCGATCGTGCCGTCCGCGGTGAAGTCCCGTCCGGCGACGAGGTCGAAGACGTGCCGGCCGGGCGCGTCGGCGCCGGTGATCCACCGGGTGCCGTCGACCACCCGCGGGTCGAGGAGGTACCGCACGGCCGACCGGGACTCCCCCGTCGCGTCGTCGACCACCTGGGCGCCCTGGGGCCCGAGCACGCCCGGCCCGATGTAGCCCTTGACGAGCTCGGGGTGCGCGGCGAAGTCCGCCTCGGTGGCCGGTTCGGCCTCGGCCGGGGCGAGGGCGGCCTCGAGGCGCTTGACGTCGACCTCGCGGTCGCCCGGCACCCCCACGACGACCAGGTCGCGGGTCCCGTCGGGCTGGGTGACGGCCAGCACCACGTTCTTCAGGGTGTCGGCGGCCGTCCAGGGCCGGTCCGGGTGCGGGTGCCGGGCGTTCGCCACGTCGACGAGCGTGGCGATGGTCGGGGTGTCGGGGGTGTCCTCGACGTGCGCGGCCGGGGCGTCGTCGTACGCGAGCGGCTCGGGCACCGTGGTGACGACGGCCTCGACGTTCGCCGCGTAGCCGCCGGCGGAACGGACGAAGGTGTCCTCCCCGATCGGTGACGGGGAGAGGAACTCCTCGGAGCGGGAGCCGCCCATGGCGCCGGACGTCGCCGAGACGATGACGTAGTCGAGCCCCAGGCGCTCGAAGACCCGCTGGTAGGCGCCGCGCTGCTTCTCGTAGGCCTCCGCCAGGCCGTCGTCGTCGAGGTCGAAGGAGTAGGCGTCCTTCATGATGAACTCGCGGCCCCGGATCAGGCCCGCACGGGGCCTGGCCTCGTCGCGGTACTTGGTCTGGATCTGGTACAGCGCCAGCGGCAGGTCCTTGTACGAGGAGTACAGGTCCTTGACCAGGAGGGTGAACATCTCCTCGTGAGTGGGCGCCAGCAGGTAGTCCGCGTCCTTGCGGTCCTTGAGCCGGAACAGGTTCGGCCCGTACTCCGACCACCGGCCGGTGGCCTCGTAGGGCTCGCGCGGCAGCAGCGCCGGGAAGTGCACCTCCTGGGCGCCGATCGCGTCCATCTCCTCGCGGACGACGGCCTCGACCTTGGCGAGCACCCGCAGGCCCAGCGGCAGCCACGAGTAGACCCCGGGGGCGGCGCGGCGGATGTAGCCGGCCCGCACCAGCAGGCGGTGGCTGGCGACCTCGGCGTCGGCCGGGTCCTCGCGCAGGGTACGGACGAACAGGTGGGAGAGCCTCAGCAGGTCACCGCGGGAGGCGCTGCGAGGGGACGCGATCGACATGCGCCCCAGCCTAGCGGCGCCGTGGCGGTGGTTCGGCGACACTGGTCCCATGCCCGAGCTGCCCGAGGTCGAGGCCCTGGTCCGGTTCCTCGACGGCGCCACCGCCGGCCGCACCGTGGTGGCGGCCGACGTCGCCGCGATCGCCGCGCTCAAGACCCACCGCCCACCGGTCTCGGCGCTCGTGGGCCGTCGGGTGCAGGGCTGGTCCCGCCGGGGCAAGTGGCTGGTCCTCACCGTCGACGCCGACGCCCGTGCCGCCGTCGACGCCGACCCCGACGCCGCGGGTCCGCTGCACCTCGCCGCGCACCTGGCCCGGGGCGGATGGGTCCGCCGCCACGAGACAGCGCCGACGACGCCGGTGCGGCCACGCCTGGGCGGCTCGTCCCGCGGTGCGAGCCTGGCGCTGCGGCTGCGGCTCGACGACGGCTCGGGCGTCGACCTCACCGAGGCCGGGACGCGCAAGCGCCTGGCCGTGCACGTCGTGACCGCACCCGAGGACGTCGAGGCGATCCGTACCCTCGGCGTCGAGCCGCTGTCGGCCGACTTCACCGCGGAGCGGCTGGGCGACCTGCTGCACGCCCGCAACCAGCAGGTCAAGGGTCTGCTGCGCGACCAGCACGCCGTCGCCGGCATCGGCAACGCCTACTCCGACGAGATCCTGCACGCCGCCGGCGTCTCGCCGTTCGCCCTGACCCGGTCCTTCGACGACGACGGCGTGGCCCACCTGCACGCGACCGTCGTCGCGACGCTGCGCGCGGCGGTGGCCGCGGCCTCGGGACGCCCGGCCGCCGAGCTGAAGGACGCCAAGCGGGCCGGGATGCGCGTGCACGGAAGGACCGGGGCCGCCTGCCCGGTGTGCGGGGACACGGTGCGCGAGGTCAGCTTCGCCGACAGCTCCCTGCAGTACTGCGCCACCTGTCAGACCGGCGGCACCGTGCTCGCCGACCGCCGGACGTCGAAGTTCCTGCGCTGAGAGGAGCGCTCAGAAGAGCACCGTGGCGAAGGTCCCGGCCTGCTCGAACCCCACGCGCCGGTAGGCCGCCAGCGCCGGGGAGTTGAACGAGTTGACGTAGAGCGACACCACCGGCGCGACGTGCCGCCGCGTCAGGGCGACGACGGCCGCCATGCCCGGGGCGGCGAGGCCCTGGCCGCGCAGGCCGGGCTCGACCCAGACGCCCTGCACCTGGGCGACGCCCTGGGAGACGGCACCCAGCTCGGCCTTGAACACCACCCGGGACTCCCCGGCCGCGTCCGTGTCGATCCGGACGAACGAGCGCCGGTCGGCGATGAGCGAGCGCACCCGGGCCGCGTACGCGCTGCCTCCGCCCGCGACGGGCGAGTACCCGACCTCCTCGGTGAACATCCGCACGCACGCCGGCAGCACCAGGTCGAGCTCGGCGAGCGTCGACGGCCGCACCGCCGGGTCCGGCTCCACGTCCGGATCCCGGTCGATGACCAGCGACGGCTGCTCGGTACGGACCTCGCGCGGCGGCGGCCACACGCGGGAGAGGATCTCCCACATCCGCAGGACCGCCCGCTGCTCGCCGACGATCGAGCTCGACCGGCGCCCCTGCTCGCGGGCGAGACCGGCGAACGCCGCCACGGCGTCGTCGGCGTCGTCGCGCGGGACCGACCCCGGCACCACCGGCACGAGGTTCGCGCCGGCCCAGCACACGGCGCGCAGGGACCCGGAGTCGGGGTACCCCCACAGCTGCCCCCCGGCCGCGGCCAGGCCCGCCCGGTCGGCGACGTCGAGGCGGGCGGCCGCGAGCACGGAGGCCACGGGGTCGAGGGCGCACACGTGCCGCGCCTCGGCGAGCGCCGACGGGCCGAGCACCCGCGCGGACGGGCCACGGCGGCCGCCGTCGGACGCGGCGGGACGTGGGCCGCGGACCGCCGGTCGCCACCCCATGTGTTCCTCCCGCCCGCGCCCGGTGGGCGCCTCAGGACACCGAGACGACCGGCGCGCCGGCCTGCGAGTCGTTCTCCGGGGCCGGCATCGACTCCGCGATGCGCAGGGCCTCCTCGATGAGCGTCTCGACGATCATCGCCTCGGGGACGGTCTTGATCACCTCACCCTTGACGAAGATCTGCCCCTTGCCGTTGCCGGAGGCCACCCCGAGATCCGCCTCACGCGCCTCGCCGGGCCCGTTGACGACGCAACCCATCACGGCGACGCGCAGCGGGACCTCCATGCCCTCCAGCCCGGCGGTGACCTTGTCGGCCAGCTCGTAGACGTCGACCTGGGCACGACCGCAGGACGGGCACGAGACGATCTCGAGCTTGCGCTCGCGCAGGTTGAGCGACTGCAGGATCTGCAGGCCCACCTTGACCTCCTCGACCGGCGGTGCGGACAGCGACACCCGGATCGTGTCACCGATGCCCTGGCTCAGCAGCGCACCGAACGCGGTGGCGGACTTGATGGTCCCCTGGAACGCCGGACCGGCCTCGGTGACGCCGAGGTGCAGCGGCCAGTCGCCGCGCTGGGACAGCAGCTCGTAGGCGCGCACCATGACCACGGGGTCGTTGTGCTTGACCGAGATCTTGAAGTCGTGGAAGTCGTGCTCCTCGAAGAGGCTCGCCTCCCACACGGCCGACTCCACCAGGGCCTCCGGCGTGGGCTTGCCGTACTTCTCGAGGAGGCGCTTGTCGAGCGAGCCCGCGTTGACGCCGATGCGCAGCGAGGTGCCGTGGTCCTTGGCCGCCTGGGCGATCTCGCGGACCTGGTCGTCGAACTTCTTGATGTTGCCCGGGTTGACGCGCACGGCCGCGCAGCCCGCCTCGATGGCCGCGAACACGTACTTCGGCTGGAAGTGGATGTCCGCGATCACGGGGATCTGCGACTTCTTGGCGATGATCGGCAACGCGTCGGCGTCGTCCTGGGTGGGACACGCCACCCGCACGATGTCGCAGCCGGCGGCCGTCAGCTCCGCGATCTGCTGGAGGGTTCCGTTGATGTCCGTGGTCTTGGTCGTGGTCATGGACTGGACGCTGACCGGGGCGTCGCCACCCACGTACACGTCGCCGACCCGGATCTTGCGGGTCTTGCGGCGCGGGGCCAGGGTGGGCGCGGGCGGGGCCGGCATGCCGAGATTCACTGCAGTCACAGGGTCAGTATCGCGCCTCCGAGCCCGTGCGACACACCTGGCGCGGCATCGTCACCTGATCGGGACCGTGACGCTCACCGCGCCTTCACACCTCAGAAGAGCCGGACGGGATCGACCAGGTCGGCCACCATGAGGACGGCGCCGACGCCGATCAGGACCACGAAGACGACATAGGCCACCGGCATCATCCTCGCGACGTCGGCCGGCCCCGGCAGCGCGTGGCCCCGCACCCGGGCCGCCGAGCGCCGGGCGCCCTCGTAGAGGGCGTTGGCCACGTGCCCGCCGTCCAGCGGGAGCAGCGGGATGAGGTTGAACATGAACAGCGCGATGTTCAGCGAGGCCAGCAGCATGAGCATCAGCTGGACCCTGGCGAGCACCGAGTAGTCCTCGGCCCCGGCGGTGTCGACGGCGGCGCGGCCGACCCCGACGACCGACATCACCGAGTCCTGGGAGCGCGGCTCGTCGGTGAAGGCCTGGTACGCCGCGTCGTAGACCCGCACCGGCAGGGTCACGATCGCGTCGGCCGTGCCCGAGACCTGCAACCACACCGCCTCCGGCACCGAGGACACGGGGAGCGCCTGCCGCTCCACGCTGGACGACACCCCCAGCAGGGCGCCGTCGACCATGACCGGCTCACCGTCGTCGTCGGTGACGGGATAGCCGTCGTCGTCCGTCAGGGGCCGCTCGGCGGGCGTCGGCGTGACCGCCAGGGTGACCTCCTCGCCGTCGCGCAGCACGGTCAGAGGCACCTCCTGCCCGGCGCTGTCGTTGATCAGGCCGACGAGCTGGGACCACTCCTCGACGGGGGCACCGTCGAAGGCGACGACCTCGTCGCCCGGCTCCACGCCGGCGGCGGCCGCGGCGGAGTCCTCACCGACGTCCGCCACCGTCGTCGTCGCCGTGGGCATGCCGATACCGAGGAACACCACCGCGAGGAGCACGACCGCGATGACGAGGTTCATCACCGGGCCACCCAGCATGACCACCAGCTTCTTCGGGGTCGACAGGCGGTAGAAGGCGCGATGCTCCTCCCCCGGCCGGATCTCGCTGACGCTGGCATCCCGGGCGTCGGCGATCACCCGGCCGAAGAACCCGCCGCCCCCGCGCACGCCCGGACGGGCCGGGGGCATCATGCCCACCAGACGGACGTAGCCACCCAGTGGGATGGCCTTGATGCCGTACTCGGTCTCGCCCTTGCGGCGCGACCACAGCGTGGGTCCGAACCCGACCATGTACTCGCTGACACGCACGCCGAACCTCTTGGCCGGCACCATGTGGCCGACCTCGTGCAGGGCGATCGAGACGAGGATGCCGAGCACGATGACGACGATGCCGACGACGACCGGAAGGATGTCCACGCCTCGAGGGTAGGCGACGTTCCTGGACGCCGGGGACGGCCGCCGCCCGGCCCGCGGCTCAGCTGCGCGCGAGCAGCTCGTCGGCGCGGGCCCGCGCCCAGCGCTCGACCTCCTCGACGACGTCCAGCGTCACCGCGGCCGGCGCGACGCCGTCGTGCTCGCCCAGCACCCGCTCGACCGTGTCGACGATGTCGGTGAAGGCGATCCGACCGCGCAGGAAGGCCGCGACGCCCTGCTCGTTCGCCGCGTTGTACACGGCCGGGTGGGTCCCGGAGGCCGCGGCCGCCGCCCGTGCCAGGCCGACCGCGGGGAACGTGGCGTCGTCCAGCGGTTCGAAGGTCCAGCCCACCGCCTGCGTCCAGTCGCAGGGCGGGGAGACGGCGTCCAGACGTTCCGGCCACGAGAGCCCCAGCGCGATCGGCAGCCGCATGTCCGGCGGGGACGCCTGGGCGATCGTCGATCCGTCGCGAAACTCGACCATGGAGTGCACCACCGACTGCGGGTGCACCACCACGGTGATGTCGTCGGTGGGCACGTCGAAGAGCAGGTGCGCCTCGATGAGCTCGAGGCCCTTGTTCATCAGGGACGCCGAGTTCACCGTGACGACCGGTCCCATCGCCCACGTCGGGTGGGCGAGGGCCTGCTCGGCGGTGACGGTCCCGATCTCGTCGCGGGTCCGGCCGCGGAACGGCCCGCCGGACGCCGTGAGGATCAGGCGACGCACTTCCTCGGCGTTCCCCCCGCGCAGCGCCTGCGCGATGGCCGAGTGCTCGGAGTCCACCGGGACGATCTGGCCCGGCGCCGCCAGTGCCTTGACCAACGGCCCGCCGACGACGAGCGACTCCTTGTTCGCCAGCGCCAGCGTGGAACCGGCCTGCAGGGCCGCCAGCGTGGGACGCAGACCCACCGACCCGGTGATGCCGTTGAGCACCACGTCGCTCCCCCGGCCGGCCACCTGGGTGGCGGCGTCAGGTCCGGCCAGGACCTCGACGTCGGCGGCGCCCCGACCCAGACGTGCGGACAGCGCGGCGCGCAGGTCCTCCGCCCGCGCGGCGTCGGCCACCGCGACGGTCCGCACACCGAGGGCGGCGGCCTGGTCGGCGAGGAGCGCGACGTCGGAGCCGCCGGCGCTCAATGCCTCGACGACGAACCGGCCCGGATGGGCCTCGACGACGTCGATCGCCTGGGTGCCGATGGACCCGGTCGAGCCGAGCAGGGTGACGGTGCGGAGCGTGCTCATGGGCGCCATCATCGCAGGGCCCCGGGCCTGCTCCGGGCGCGGGACGAGCTGCCACGCAGCACGACCGCCAGCAGCGCCGCCGAGACCCCGACGAGTCCCGCCGCCGGGAGCGGCAGCGCCGCGGGTGACGCGCCGGTCACGACGAGCGAGGCCGCGGCCGCGCCGAGGGCGATGCCCCCGTTGAAGACGACCGGGATCAGGGCGCCGGCCGTCTCCCGCCGTCCGGGTCCGCCGAGCCGGAGGACGAGCGTCTGGGCCGACGGACCCAGGGCACCCGAGCCGAGCCCCCACGCCGCGACCACCCCCAGCGCGGGCGCCGGTCCCGTGACCGTGGTCAGTGCGGCCAGGGCCGCGGCCGTGACCGCGCTGCTCACGAGCAGCGCGATCACCGTACGCCCGCCGGCCCGGCCGGCCAGCACGACGCCGACCCACGACGCGACGCCGAACAGCAGCAGCACCGAGCTGGTGCCACCGGGAACGGCCCGCGCGGGTTCCTCCACGAGCCGGGTCACGTAGGTGTAGGCGCCGTAGTGGCCCATGAGCGCGACACCCACCAGCTCGGTGACCGCGACCCACCGGCCGGGGTGGGGTCGCTCGGGTGCACCGCTCGGGGAGGACGACTCGGCCGCGACCCGTTCGGCACGGCGTCCCGGGCCCGCGACGACGAGCCGCCGCACCAGCAGGGCCACGACGAGGACCACGGCCGCCAGGAGGGCGAAGGCCACCCGCCAGCTCGCGGCTCGCGCGACCAGGCTGGCCGCCGGGGTGCCGAGCACCATCCCCGCCGTGGCGCCGCCCAGGACCACCGCCACCGCCCGGTCCAGCAGCCGGTCGGGCACGATCTCGGCGGTGTGCGCGTTGGCCGTCGCCCACAGCAGCCCCACCGCCGCAGCGCCGAGGATCCGCGCGCCCAGCGCGACCGCGTAGGTGGGCGCCAGGGCGGTCACCACCGAGGCCGACGCGAGCACCACCAGCGCACCCGCGATCACCGATCTCCGGTCGAACCGGGCGGTCAGACGGACCAGCGGGAAGCTCAGCACCACCACGACGGCGGCCCAGAACGACACCAGCAGGCCCGTCCGGGACTCGTCCACGCCGAGCCCGGTGCTCATCTGCGGCAGGACGGCGGTGGGCAGCATCTCGGCGGTGACCATGGTGAAGGTCGCGGCGCCGAGGACGAGCAGCGAGGTCCGGGGAAGTGCGTCGTGGCGGGTGTCGGTCGTCATGCTGACGACGCTAGAGTTTGACATTGATGTCAATGTCAAGCGCACTGTTCCGACCCCGACAGCGAGGTGGCGATGAAGATCGGTGAGGTGGCCCGACGCACCGGGGTGGCGCCCCGACTGATCCGGTACTACGAGCAGCAGGAGCTCCTCGTGGCCCCGCGCGCAGCCAACGGCTACCGCGACTACGGGGAGGAGCACGTCGATCGCGTCGCTCACGTGGCGCGGCTCGTGCGAGCCGGGCTGTCGACGAGGCTGGTCAAGGCGCTGGTCGAGATGGAGGACGCCGCCGCGCAGGACCATCCGACGTGCCCGCGCACCGTCGCGACCCTGCTCGCCGAGGCCCTCACCGGGATCGACGAGCGGATCTCCTGCCTGACGCGCAGCCGCGACACGATCCGCGACTTCCTGGAGCGCACCGAGCACGCGGCGCTGGTCTCCGAGGCGGCCGCGGACCCGGCGGCGTCCTACTCGACGCCGAGCAGCACCTCGATGGCGCGGGCCAGGAAGCGGTCGACCGGCTCCTCCGCGTAGGCGCCCGCTCCCTTGGACCGGCCGAAGGTGGCCGAGCGGAGCTCCGCCGCCGTCAAGGGCTCCTGCCGGTCGAAGTAGCCGACCAGACGGTCGCAGACCGCGTCCACGTCGTCCATGTCGTACCCCTGACGACCGCGCTCCGCCGGCGCGAACTTCTGCCCGTCCGGGCGCCCGAGCCGCCCGTACAGGGTGCGCGCCCGCTCGGCGAGCGCCGCCATCCATGCCTCCTGGCCCTGGGCGTTCACGAAGTCCGCCCGCTGCCGCGCGATGAAGGCTCCCTCGAGCCGGTCCAGCGCCGCATCGACCTCGTGGGTGTTGTACCCGCCCCGCACCAGCTCGAACGTCGACGTCGCGATGTCCGCGTTCGTCATCGGCTCGGGCGTGCGGCCCTCGTACGCCTGGCGTGCATGGTCGAAGAAGTCGTCGACCTCGTCCTGGTCGTACCCGTTCCGCATCTTCGACACGGTCGAAAAGAGCGTGCTGCTCACTCGTCGTCCTCCTCGGCGGCCAGCTGCCCGCAGGCGCCGTCGATGTCGCTCCCGCGGGTGTCACGGATCGTGGTGGGGATCCCGTGCCCGCGCAATCGTGCCACGAACTCGTCCTCGACGGAACGCTCGCTCGCGGTCCAGATGGAGCCGGGGGTCGGGTTGAGCGGGATCGGGTTGACGTGCACCCAGCCCTTGCCGCGGGCGTTGAGCTTCTCCCCCAGCAGGTCGGCACGCCAGCCCTGGTCGTTCATGTCCTTGATGAGGGCGTACTCGATCGAGACCCGTCGCCCCGTCACCTCGTAGTAGTGCCTCGCGGCGTCGATCGCCTCGTCGACGCTGAACCGGGTGTTGATCGGCACCAGCTCGCTGCGCAGGTCGTCGTCCGGCGCGTGCAGGGACAGCGCGAGCGTGACCGGGATGCCGAGATCGGCGAGCTTGCGCATCGCCGGGACGAGCCCGACGGTCGAGACGGTGATGTTCCGCGCCGACATGCCGAAGCCCTCCGGCTGCGGCGCCACGAGCGCCTTGACCGACTCGATGACCGCCCGCGGGTTCGCCAACGGCTCGCCCATCCCCATGAAGACGAGGTTGTTCAGCCGCGCCGGACCACCCGGGATCTCACCACGGTCCAAGGCCCGGAACGCGGCACGCACCTGCTCGAGGATCTCCGCCGTCGACAGGTTCCGCGTCAGGCCGAGCTGGCCCGTGGCGCAGAACGGGCAGGCCATGCCGCACCCCGCCTGGGACGAGACGCACAGGGTCGTGCGGTGCGGGTAGCGCATCAGCACCGACTCCACCCGGGCGTCGTCGAAGAGGTGCCACAGCGTCTTGACGGTCGTGCCGCCGTCCGCCTCCATGCGGCGCGTCGGGCGGATGAGCGGCGGGAACATCGTCGTCGCGAGGCTCTCGCGGCTGGCCTTCGGCAGGTCCGTCATCTCGGCCGGGTCCGAGGTGTAGTGCGTGAAGTAGTGGGCGGCCAGCTGCTTGGCGCGGAAGGGCTTCTCCCCCGCAGCCACGACGGACTCGGCCCGTTCCTCGGGCGAGAGGTCGGCGAAGTGCTTCGGCGGCTTGCCGCGGCGCCTGGGTGCCATCTGCAGCGGGATGGGCCGCGTCTCGTCGCCGGGGCGCACCGCGGGCACGCCGAGATCGGTCGGCCCGGGCGAGGCGGTCGGTGGTGCCATGAGAGTTCCTTCGCGGTCAGACGGTCGCGGCGAGCACGAGATAGACGAACGGTGCGGTGATCACGAGCGAGTCCAGACGGTCCAGGACACCGCCGTGCCCGGGGAGCAGCGTCCCCATGTCCTTGAGCTCCAGGTCGCGCTTGACGAGCGACTCCGCCAGGTCGCCCGCCGTCGCGGTCACGGCGGTGAGCACACCGAGCGCCACCCCCCACGACCATGACACGTCCAGCACCAGCAGCGCACCCGCGACGCCGACGGCGACGGCGAGCAGCACCGAGCCCGCCAGTCCCTCCCAGCTCTTCTTGGGACTGATCGAGCGGGCGAGCGGGTGCCGTCCGAAGATGACACCGGATGCGTAGCCCCCGACGTCGTTGGCCACCGCCAGCAGCACGAACAGCACCACGCGCAGCTCGCCGTCGGGCTGGTCGAGCAGCAGCAGGACGAACCCGGCCAGGAACGGCAGGTAGGTCGCGGCGAAGACCCCGGCGGCGGCGTCGCGCAGCGCCCGCGGCCCGGAACCGTCCAGGACGCGCCACACGACGACGCCCCCGACGGTGAGGACGAAGGCGACGAGCAGCGCCTCGGCCCCGGCGGCGTACGCCGAGACGGCCATCCCCGCGCCGCCGACCAGCAGCGGCGTGAGCGGGATGTGGATGTCCCGGCGGGCGAACGCCGTGCGCAGCTCCCACAGCGCGGCGCTCTGGGCCACGACCACGAGGGCCACGAACGGCTCGGGGCGGAAGAACAGCGACGCGCCGAACACCACCAGCAGCCCCACCCCGACCGCCACGGCCGCCGGCAGGTTGCGACCGGCGCGGGACGGCTTGCGCTGCGCGTCGACAGGTGACATCAGACCTCGAGCAGCTCGCTCTCCTTGCCGGCGAGGAGCTGGTCGACCAGGTCGACGTGCTTCTTCGTCAGCGCCTCGAGCTCCTTCTCCGCCCGCACACCCTCGTCCTCGCCGACCTCGCCGTCCTTGACCAGGCGGTCGATCTGCTCCTTGGCCTTGCGGCGCACGCCGCGCACCGAGATCCGGGCGTCCTCCGCCTTCGTCTTGGCGAGCTTGACGTAGTCACGGCGACGCTCCTCGGTCAGCGTCGGCATGATGACGCGGATCGCGTTGCCGTCGTTGGACGGGTTCACCCCCAGGTCGGACTCGCGCAGCGACTTCTCGATCGCCGCCATCGAGCTCTTGTCGAACGGAGAGATCAGCACGGTGCGGCCGTCCGGGATGTTGAAGGAGGCGAGCTGCTGCAGCGGCGTGGGAGCCCCGTAGTAGTCCACCTCGAGCGAGGAGAACATCCCGGCGTTCGCCCGGCCCGTGCGGATCCCGGCGAACTGCTCCTTGGCGACCTCGATCGCCGTGTCCATCTTCTCCTCGGCCTCGAGGAGGGTGTCGTCGATCACCCGGTGCTCCTTGTTCGTCAGATGTGGTGGTGGTGTGCGGGCTCAGCGGGTCGTGACCGAGGTCCCGATCCGGTCCCCGAGCAGTGCACGGGTCACGTTACCGGTCTCCTCGAGCCCGAAGACGCGCATCCGCACGTCGTTGTCGCGGCACAGGGAGAGCGCGGTCGCGTCCATCACGTTCAGGCCGCGCACCAGGGCGTCGGTGTAGGTGAGGTGGTCGAGCCTCTCGGCGGCGGGGTCGGTCCGCGGGTCCGCGGTGTAGACGCCGTCGACGCCGTTCTTGCCCATGAGGACCTCGTCGCAGTGCGTCTCCAGGGCCCGCTGGACCGAGACGGTGTCGGTCGAGAAGTAGGGCATGCCGGCACCCGCACCGAAGATGACCACGCGGCCCTTCTCCAGGTGCCGGATGGCACGCAGCGGGATGTACGGCTCGGCGACCTGACCCATGGTGATGGCGGTCTGCACGCGCGTCTTGACGCCGTCCTGCTCGAGGAAGTCCTGCAGGGCGAGGCAGTTCATCACCGTGCCGAGCATGCCCATGTAGTCGGCACGGGCCCGGTCCAGGCCGGCACGGGAGAGCTCGGCGCCACGGAAGAAGTTGCCACCGCCGACGACGATCGCGGTCTGGACGCCCTGGCGTACGGCGTCGCCGATCTCCTGGGCGACGCGGCGCACCACGTCGGCGGCCAGGCCCACGCTGCCGCCCCCGAACGTCTCGCCGGAGAGCTTGAGCAGGACCCTTCGCGTGCCCGAGTCCTTCTGCGGGACCTGGCTGGTCGCGAGACCGGTCTGGTCGATCGGGTTCGTGCGCGCGTCCGTCATGCCACCGTCCGTCATGCCACCGTCCATCTCTGTGCGTCGCCCGGGCGCGGGTCCCGGATCGAGGTCTCCTGGCGCATCCTGGCACCGGATGCGCGTGCCCGCCCACCGGAGGCGACGGCGTCACCCCGGGGCGAGCATGCGTCGGCCCGGCCGCACCGCGGACGGTACGGCCGGGCCGACGGGGGTTCAGCTGCCGACGCGGAAGCGCACGAAGCCGGTGAGCGTGCCACCGGTGGCGGCGACGTGCTTGCCGACCGTCGTCTTGGTGTCCTTGGCCAGCGGCTGGTCCACGAGCACGGCCTCCTTGAAGAAGCCGTTGAGGCGACCCTCGACGATCTTCGGCAGCGCGGCCTCGGGCTTGCCCTCGGCGATCGACCGCTCACGGGCGATCTCGCGCTCCTTGTCGACGACGTCCGCCGGGACGTCGTCGCGGGTCAGGTACTGCGGGGCCAGCGCCGCGATGTGCTGCGCGACGTCCTTGGCGACCGGCTCGGCCGCCTCGTCCGTCACGACCAGGACACCGATCGACGGCGGCAGGTCCTTGGCGGTCTTGTGCAGGTACGCCGTGACCTTCGGGCCCTCGACCCGCGCGACGCGACGCAGGACGACCTTCTCGCCCATGGTGGCGCCCTGGGCGGCGATCGTGTCGGCGACGGTGCCCTCGCCCGCCGAGGCGGCCAGGCCGGACTCGGCGTCGGTGGCCGCGGCAGCGGCGACGGACTCGAGGACCGTCTCGGCCAGCGCGATGAAGTTCTCGTTCTTGACGACGAAGTCCGTCTCGGCGTTCAGCTCGATCATCGTGGCGACCTGGCCGGCGGCGCCGTCCTCGATCTTCACCGCGACGAGACCCTCGGAGGCCGTGTTGCCCTCGCGCTTGGCGGCCTTGGCCAGGCCCTTCTTGCGGATGATCTCGATGGCCTGCTCGGTGTTGCCGTCGGACTCGTCGAGAGCCTTCTTGACGTCGAGCATGCCGGCGCCGGTGCGCTCACGCAGCGCTTTGATGTCAGCGGCGGTGTAGTTCGCCATGGGGGGATGTCCTCCGTGCTGTTCGATCGGTGTGCGGCGGGCGACGGCGGGCCGGTCCGTGGAGGACCGGCCCGCCTCGCGTCACTCGGACTTCTCGGTGCTCTCGGCGGCCGGCTCCGCGGTCTCCGCGGCCGGCTCCTCCGTGGCGGCGGGCGCCTCGGCAGGGGCCTCGGCCGGCGCGGCGTCCTCGGTCGCGGGCTTCTCCGCGGCCGGGGCGTCGGCTGCCTTGTCGGCCTCGGCGCCGGCGAGGAGCTCGCGCTCCCACTCGGCCAGCGGCTCGGCCTCGGACTCCGCGACCTCGCCCTTCTTGCCCGAGGCGCGCTGCATGAGGCCCTCGGCGACGGCGTCGGCGACCACGCGGGTCAGCAGCGTGACGGAGCGGATCGCGTCGTCGTTGCCCGGGATGGCGTAGTCGACCAGGTCGGGGTCGCAGTTGGTGTCGAGGATCGCCACGACGGGGATGCCCAGCTTGCGGGCCTCGTTGACGGCGAGGTGCTCCTTGTTGGTGTCCACGACCCAGACCGCCGACGGCGTCTTGGCCATGTCCCGGATGCCGCCCAGCGTGCGCGAGAGCTTGTCCTTCTCGCGACGCAGGACCAGCAGCTCCTTCTTCGTGAGCCCGGACGCGGCGACGTCCTCGAAGTCGATCTCCTCGAGCT
Source organism: Isoptericola aurantiacus (assembly GCF_044769875.1). Taxonomy (NCBI): domain Bacteria; kingdom Bacillati; phylum Actinomycetota; class Actinomycetes; order Micrococcales; family Promicromonosporaceae; genus Isoptericola; species Isoptericola aurantiacus. The sequence goes on along the minus strand of NZ_JBJBAE010000004.1, from coordinate 140,865 downwards.
CCTTGAGGCGCTGCAGGCGCTTGTGGACCGTGGAGAAGTTGGTGAGCATGCCACCGAGCCAGCGGTGGTTCACGTACGGCATGCCGACGCGCGAGGCCTGCTCGGCGACGGGCTCCTGCGCCTGCTTCTTGGTGCCGACGAACAGGATCGTGCCACCGTGGGCGACGGTCTGGCTGACGAACTCGAACGCGCGGTCGATGTACGACAGCGACTGCTGGAGGTCGACGATGTAGATGCCGTTGCGCTCGGTGAAGATGAATCGCTTCATCTTCGGGTTCCAACGGCGGGTCTGGTGCCCGAAGTGGACACCGCTCTCGAGGAGCTGGCGCATGGTCACGACGGCCATGACTGGTCCTTTCGCCGCACGGTCCGGGATCCTCCCGGTGCCGTGCGCATCAGGCGACCGCCCACGAGTGCGGCGGTCGCAGTGCTTCGGTTGTCGGTGACGGGCGTCGGGCCCGGCACCCCTGGCGTCACCCCGGCCGGCACCGCGCACCCTGTGCGCGGACCGCAGCCGACACGGCAGCGCCCACCTGGCCGAGGCCGTGGCGAGCACGTTCGTGACGCGCGATGTCGACCTCGCCGCACCACCGGACCCGGGCAGGCGTGACGCCTGGGCGCAGGAAGGGGGTGGACAGCACTGGTCGCAGCGAACAGTCTACCTGACGGCATCGCGCTCCGGTGCCGCCCCGTGACGTGGCGTCCCGCACCCCCAGAGCGGCCGGATGCCGCGGCATCCACAGGGCTCGTCCCGGCGGTCCTTCCCCCAGGTGGACCGGCGCCACGATGTCCGCATGTCCGGCCGCACCAGCACCGCTCCCCGCCGTCGCGGGCGGCGCACCCGATCCCTGCCACGGCTCGTCGTCGCCGCCGCGCTCAGTGCGTCGACGCTCCTCGTGGCGCCGACAGGCTCCGTGGCCGACGCGTTCCGGGCCGCGCCACCTGATCCGGCCGATCGCTTGCCCGGGGCCCGGTCCTGGACCGCACCGGTGGCCGGCGACGTCGTCGCTCGTTTCGACCGACCGCGGCGGCCCTGGCTGCCCGGCCACCGGGGGGTCGACCTGGTGGCGGTCACCGACGACGTCGTCGTCGCACCGGCGCCCGGTGTGATCACCTTCGCTGGGCAGGTCGGCGGCAAGCCCGTGGTCGTGCTGACCCACGGCGAGCTGCGCTCGACCTTCGAGCCCGCGGTCACGGAGCTCGACGTCGGCACGGCGCTCCGCGCCGGCGAGCCCGTGGCTCGGGTCGCGTCCGACGCCGGCGCCGCGCACTGCGCGCCGACGCGCTGCCTGCACTGGGGCGTGCGCCGCGGCGAGGCCTACCTGGACCCGCTGCTGCTGCTGGGCGCCGCCGGGCCGATCGTGCTCCTGCCCCTGGGCTGACCTGGCCTCAGGCTCGCGGGAACGCCTGCTGGAAGACCTGCCGCAGGCGCTCGGCGTCGACGTGCGTGTATCGCTGGGTCGTACCCAGGTCCGCGTGACCCAGGACCTCCTGGACCGAGCGCAGGTCGGAGCCACCCGCGAGGAGGTGGGTCGCCGCCGAGTGTCTCAGGGCGTGCGGGGCGACGTCGTCCACCTCGGCCGTGGCCGCCAGGCGGTGCACCGCCTCCCGGGCCTGCCGCTGCCCCCACCGGCCGCCCCGGTCTCCGAGGAACAGCGCCGGCGGAGAGTCCGCCCTGACCAGCTCCCCGCGACCCGACCCCGTCCAGGCCTGCAGGGCTCGGGCAGCCGGGAGTCCGAACGGGACGACCCGTTCCTTGCCTCCCTTGCCCAGCACGCGCACGAGCCGGTCGGCGAGGTCGACGTCGCCGACGTCCGTGGCGACGAGCTCGCCCACCCGGACTCCGGACCCGTAGAGCAGCTCCGCCGCCGCCCAGGCACGCAGCGCGCCCGGCCGCTGCCCGGGCTCGGCCTCCTGAGCGGTCGCCCGCGCGGTGTCCAGCAGCAGGGCGGCGGACTGCTCCGACAGGACCGTGGGCAGGCTCCTGCGCACCTTGGGGTTCGCGAGCCGCGCCGACGGGTCGGTCGCCACGAGGCCCTCCTGGTGGGCCCACCGCAGGAACGCGCGCGCCGCCGCGCCGCGCCGCGCGAGCGTGGCCTGACTCAGCCCGCGGTCGGCCTGCACCGCCAACCAGCCCCGCAGGACGGCCAGGTCGATGCCCCCGAGGCCCCCGGCACCGTGCCGCACCGCGTAGCGCAGGAGCCCCGTCACGTCGGCCCGGTAGGCACGCCGCGTGTGCACCGAGTGGCCGCGTCGGGCCGCCAGGTACCGCGAGAAGCCGTCCACCGCCTCGGCGAGGTCGGTGGGCAGCGGCAGGACGTCTGAGGCCGTCATCGTCGCCAGTGTGACCCCGGCAGGACGGACGACCGCGCAGGTCGCGCGGCGTTTCGTGGCACGGCCGGGGCCGGGCGCGCGGCGCAGGGCCTCCGAGCGTGCAGATCCGCGACAGCGAGCCCGAGGCCGTCTCAGGACGGTGCCCGCCGCCAGCGAGCGCCGTCGCGCCGGGCCAGCCCGCACCGCTCCAGCGCGCCCAGCAGTGTCACGACGCGTCGGGCCGGCAGCCCCGCCGACCGCACCAGCGAGTCGACCGTCGCGCTCTGCCGGACCGGCAGCGCGTCGAGCAGCAGCCGCTCGTCGGGCCCGAGGGCGTCCACCGGATCGACCAGCGCGGTCTCCTCGGGGCCCTGCACGGACGACCCGACGGGTCCGGCGAGCTCGACGGCGTCCGCAGCGCTCGTGATGCACACCGCGACGCCGTCCCGCAGCAACCCGTGGCAACCGGTCGAGGCCATCGACGTCACCGGCCCGGGCACCGCACCCACCGGGCGCAGCAGCTCGACGGCCCGGCGGGCCGTGGACAGGGCCCCGGAACGTCGCGCCGCTTCGACGACCACCGTGCTGCTGGTCAGGGCGGCGATGACCCGGTTGCGGGCGAGGAAGCGCTGACGGAACGGCGCGCTGCCGGGCGGGACCTCGGCGACGACCGCGCCGTCGTGCTCCACCAGGCGACGCAGCAGGCCGTCGTTGCCCTGCGGGTAGTAGCGGTCCACCCCGCCGGCCAGGACGGCGGCGCTCCTGCCCCCGGCCGCGAGCGCCCCTCGGTGGGCCGCGGCGTCGATGCCGTAGGCGCCGCCGGAGACGACGGTGAACCCCTGGTCGGCGAGCCCGGCCGCCAGGTCCTCGGCGACGCGCTCACCGTAGGCGGTCGCGGCCCGCGCACCGACGACGGCCACCGACCCCCGGGCCCAGTCGGCGACGTCGGCACGCCCGCGCACCCAGAGGGCGAAGGGCGCGGCCGCCCCCAGGGCGTCCAGCTGACCGGGCCAGTCCGGGTCACCCGGGACGAGGAGCGCCCCGCCGAGCCTCTCGAGCACGCGCAGCTCGCGTCGCGGGTCGAGGCTGTCCAACCGCGGCACCCACCGTCCGACCGCGTCGAGCAGTCGGAGCGCCGCGTTCCGGTGCCTCGGCTCACCCGTCGCGGCCCGGCTCGGTGCCGCGCTCGCCGACGGGCTCGCCGACGGTGGGACGTCCAGACCGTCGAGGACGGGGGCCCGGAGCGTCGCCACCGGGTCGGCCGCGGCCTCCACGAGCCAGGCGAGCGCACCCGCGGCTCCGAGGTGCGCCACGAGGGACCCGGCGACGACGTCCCCCGGTTCGGCGAGCCGGGACCAGGCGGCGGCCGCCAGCCAGGGGTCGTCGACGTCGAACCGCACGCGCGGAGCGTGCCGTCGCTCGCCGCGCGCGGCGGGATCGGCTCCGGACCGGCTGTCGAGCGTCGGCTCATCCATGACGACCACCGGTGCGGAACAGCATCGCGGCGTCCACGTCGTCCACGCCCGGCACGTCACGCGCGTCCAGGTCCGCCAGCGTCCAGGCCACGCGCAGGACGCGGTCCGCGCCGCGCATCGACAGCTCACCGGCGTCGATCTGGCGCTCCACCTGCGTCAGCACGCCCGGCTCCCCGCGCAGGTGCTCGCGCAGCCAGGGTCCCGGGAGCTCGACGTTCGTGCGCCAGGGCGTGCCCGCGAGGCGTGCGCGGGCACGTTCCCGGGCGGCCTCGACCCGGGCGGCGACCGTCGCGGACGGCTCACCGCTGGTCGCGAGCACGCGTTCGGCGCGGCTGAGCCCTGCGAGGTGCACCTGGAGGTCGACGCGGTCGAGGAGCGGCCCCGACAGTCGCGCCAGGTACCGCCGCCGGGCGAGCGGGGAACAGGTGCACTCCGCGCCGGCGTTCGTGGTCGACATCCCGCAGGGGCACGGGTTCGCTGCCAGCACGAGCTGGAACCGGGCCGGGTACCGCGTCGCTCCCCCGGTCCGGTGCAGCACCAGCTCGCCGGCCTCCAGGGGTTGACGCAAGGTCTGCAGCACGCGCGGCGCGAACTCCGGTGCCTCGTCGAGGAAGAGCACGCCGCGGTGCGCCCGGGACACCGCCCCGGGGCGGGCGATGCCCGTGCCCCCACCCACGATCGCCGCGGGGGTCGCCGTGTGGTGCGGGTCCTCGAACGGGGGGCGCCGGAGCAGGCCGGCGCCCGGGTCGAACGTGCCGGCCACGGAATGGACGCTGGTGACCTCGACGGCCTCGGCCTCGGTCAGGTCCGGCAGGATCCCGGGCAACCGGGCCGCGAGCATCGTCTTGCCGGCACCGGGCGGACCGGTCATGAGCAGGTGGTGCCCGCCCGCGGCCGCGACCTCCAGCGCGATCCGCGCCTCGCCCTGGCCCACGACGTCGGCCAGGTCGCCCACCGGCCGGCGGGGCACGGCGGGCCGTGCGGGCGCCACCGGCTGCGCCCGCCGCTCGTGCCGCAGCGTGCCGCCGTGCAGGCGCACCACGTCGCCCAGGTCGGCGGCACCGTGGACGCGCGCGCCGGGCACGAGGCCCGCCTCGTCCGCGTCCCCGGCCGCGACCACGACGTCGGGACAACCCGCGGCGACGGCGGACACCACGGCGGGCAGCACCCCGCGCACGGGCTGCAGCCGGCCGTCCAGACCGAGCTCGGCGAGGTGCACGACACGGTCGAGGCCGCTCGTCGGCAGGACCCGGTGCCCCGCCAGCACGGCCACCGCGACCGCCAGGTCGAACGAGGATCCCGACTTGCGCAGCGAGGCCGGTGACAGGTTGACGGTGATCTTGCGGTGCGGCCACTCGATCCCTGTCGACAGCACGGCGGCCCGCACCCGGTCCCGCGACTCCGCGAGCGCCGCGTCCGGCAGCCCGACCAGGGTGAACCCCGGGACGGAGGCCGCCAGCTGCGCCTGCACCTCCACGAGGTGTCCTTCCATGCCGCTCAGCGCGACGGCCGCCGTCGTCCCCAGCGCCATCAGAGCACCCCGGTGAGGTGCTCGACCTGGGCGGCACCGCGTCGTGGCAGGACGATCGCGACGACGTCGACGCGCACCGCTCGACGCGGGCCCGGGTGCTCGTGCAGCCACTGCGCGGTCAGCCGCCGGATCCGGCGCAGCTTGGCGGGTGTGACGGCCTCGGCCGGGTGCCCGTAGGCCGTGCCCCGACGCGTCTTGACCTCGACGACCACGAGCGTGCCGCCGTCGAGCGCCACCAGGTCGAGCTCGCCGGCGGTCCCCCGCCAGTTGCGGTCCAGCAGCTCGTAGCCACGCTCCACCAGGTGGCGCGCCGCCACCTCTTCCCCATGTCGCCCCACGGCGTCCTCGGCTCGCACGGAACCACCTCCGCGACCCACCGTGGCCGGACGAGGGCGCCCGGACCGCACGAGGCGCCGGTGCCTGTGGACGACCAGCCGTCGACGTCACCTGGGGGTGGCCGACGGCGGACCCGTCCGGCCGTTCGGAGTACCTAGAGGGCGATGTCGGCCTTGGCGAGCTCCTCGACGTTCACGTCCTTGAACGTGACCACCCGCACCGACTTCACGAACCGCGCCGAGCGGTACACGTCCCACACCCAGGCATCGGCGAGCTGCAGCTCGAAGTACACCTCACCCGCGGCCGACCGCACCTGCAGGTCGACCTGGTTGGCCAGGTAGAAGCGGCGTTCGGTCTCCACCACGTAGGAGAACAGACCCACCACGTCGCGGTACTCGCGGTACAGCGCGAGCTCCATGTCGGTCTCGTAGTCCTCGAGGTCCTCAGCGCTCACCCGGACATCATCCCACCCGGGCGCGCGGCGTCGAGCCGGAGGGGTCGACGGCGGTCTGCAACGTCACCACGGAGCCCGCCGCGACCTCGGGCCCGGCGTCGGGCTCGGCGGGTGACGGGTCGTCCTCGAGCACCCGCAGGTTCCACGACCGACGGTGCTGCGGCGTCGGCCCGAGCCTGCGCAGACCGTCCAGGTGCGCCGGGGCGGCGTACCCCTTGTTCTGGTCCCAGGCGAAGTGAGGATACTGCGCGGCGAGCCGCGTGAGCAGCCCGTCGCGCTCGACCTTGGCCAGGACGCTCGCGGCCGCCACCGACGAGCACAGGCGGTCCGCCTTGACGAGCGTGCGCACCCCGGGCTCCGGCGCGTCCAGACCACCGGCAGGATCGGCGTCGGCCGCCTCGAACAGGTCCGCGTGCGGCCGGCTGAGCCAGTCGTGAGAGCCGTCGAGCAGCACCACGTCCACGTCGCCGACGCTGCGGCGCACCTGGGCCAGCGCTCGGCGGCCCGCCAGCCGCAACGCGGCCACGATGCCGTGCGCGTCGATCTCGGCGGGGCCGGCGTGCCCCACCGCCCAGGCGACCGCCCAACGACGCAGCGGACCGACCATCGCCTCCCGCGCGGCAGGTGAGAGCAGCTTGGAGTCCGTGACGCCGCGCGGCGCCGTCGGCGTCGAGGCGTCGACCACGACCAGGCCCACGCTCACCGGCCCCGCCAGCGCACCCCGGCCCACCTCGTCCATGCCGCCCACCAGCACGGCGCCGTCCCCGAGCAGCGCACGTTCCTGCCGCAGGGTCGGGCTGCGTCGCGTCCGGACGGTCACGGCTCGGGCACCTCGGCGAAGACGTCGCCCGGGTTGCGCAGGACGGTGGCGTCCGCGAACGGCCAGACGATGACGAACGTGCTGCCCACGACGTTGTCGAGAGGGACGAAACCGCCGCCCGGCTTGCCGGTGTTGAACCGCGAGTCCTGGGAGTTCTGCCGGTTGTCACCCATGACGAACAGCATGTCGGCCGGGACCGTGGTGTCGAACGCCACCTGGCTCGGCACCGCCCCGGCGGCGAGGTACTCCGACTCGTCGATCGCCACCCCGTTGACGCTCAGCCTGCCCTCGGCGTCGCAGCACTCCACCGTGTCGCCCGGCAGGCCGATGACGCGCTTGATGAGGTGTTCCCCGGTGTCCTGCGGCAGCAGGCCGACGAAGGTCGCGACGTCGCGCACCGCGTTGCCGACGGGGCCGTCGTCGGGCGCCTCGTACGGCGGGAGCCAACCACCCGGGTCCTTGAAGACGACGATGTCCCCGCGGTGGACGTCCAGGGCGTCGGGGACGAGCCGCGAGACCATCACACGGTCACCGACCTGGAGGGTGTCCTCCATCGACGAGCTGGGGATGTAGAACGCCTGGACGAGGAAGGTCTTGATCAGCCAGGACAGCACCAGCGCGCTGACCACGATGATCGCCGTCTCCCGCAGCAACCCGAGGCTCCGGCGTCCCCCGGACCGCTGGGTGGAGCCGTGGGCCGGCGGACCGTCCGCACGGGCGGCGAGCTCACCCTCCGTCGGACGCCCGACGTTCTCGTCGGACTCGTCGGGGCCCCAGGGGCGCGGCGCGGAGGTCACAGGATCGGAGTCTGCCACGTCCACACCCTGCCAGACGCACCAGGGCACCGCGAAACGCCGACGGGCGGCCCCTCCATCGTGGAGGGACCGCCCGTGGTGGCGTGCGGCGGGACGCGCCCGCCACGGCTCACTTCGCCGGGGTCTCGCGCTTCTCGCGGATCTTGGCCTTCTTGCCGCGCAGCGCGCGCAGGTAGTAGAGCTTCGCGCGGCGCACGTCACCGCGGGTGACGAGCTCGACGGACTCGATCGTGGGGGCGTGCACCGGGAAGGTGCGCTCCACGCCGACGCCGAAGCTGATCTTGCGCACGGTGAACGTCGCGCCCACGCCGCCGTTGCGGCGGGCGATGACGATGCCCTGGAAGGCCTGCACACGGGAGCGGTTGCCCTCGATGACCTTCACGTTGACCTTGACGGTGTCGCCGGCGCGGAAGTCCGGGATGTCGGAGCGCAGCGAGGCTGCCTCGACGGAGTCGAGCGTCTTCATGGTTGTCTCCCCGCCCTGCCACAGGTCAGAACAAGCTCTGGGCCCGCGCGTGGACGGGCCGGGATCGTGTCGTCGGTGTCGGTGCGCCGGCTCGCAGCCCGATGGTCTCCCCTGTGGCAGAGTCCGGGCAGCGGCACACCGCCGACCTATTCTGCCACACCCCGCCGCACGACGGCGGGTCGCGACTCGTGAGACGCACCACCGGACCCGCCGTCACCCGGCCCGGCCACGACCTCCCAGCCCGCGTCGGCCAGGACGGCACGGTCGTGGGCGTCGAGGTCCCCGGCGTCGAGGGCGCTCAGCAGGTCCGGGCGTCGCTGCGCCGTGCGCTCCAGCGCACGGTCGCGCCGCCACCGGTCGATACGGGCGTGGTGCCCCGAGAGCAGCACCTCGGGCACCTCGTGCTCCTGCCACGAGGGCGGCTTGGTGTAGACGGGGTACTCGAGCAGTCCGGCGGCCCCGTGCGACTCCTCCACCAGCGACTCGGGATTGCCCACGACCCCAGGCAGGAGCCGGCCGACGGCCTCGACCATGACGAGCGCCGCGACCTCGCCGCCGTTGAGGACGTAGTCCCCGATGGACAGCTCGCTGACCCGGTGACCCGCACCGCGGTAGTGCTCGGCGACCCGCGCGTCGATGCCCTCGTAGCGGCCGCAGGCGATCACCAGGTGCCCCTCGCCGGCGAGCGCCTCCGCGTGCCGCTGCGTGAAGACCTCGCCCGACGGCGTGGGGATCACCAGCCGGGCGCCCCCGCCCGACGCCGTGCCGGCCGGCACGAGCAGGTCGTCCAGCGCGCTGCCCCACACGTCCGGTCGCATCACCATCCCGGCTCCCCCGCCGAACGGGGTGTCGTCGACGGTGCGGTGCCGGTCGCGCGTCCAGTCCCGCAGGTCGTGCACCCGCAGGTCGAGCAGCCCGGCGCGGCGCGCCTTGCCCACCAGCGACAGGTCGAGCGCGGCGAGGTAGTCGGGGAAGATCGTCACGATGTCGATGCGCACGTCAGGACCCGTCCTGCTCGGGGTCGTCGGCGAGCGACCCGGCGTCGCGGGCGAGCAGCCCGCCGGGCGGCGTGAGCACCACGCGCCCACCGGGTACGTCGACCGTCGGGACGACGGCGTGGACGAACGGCACCAGGGTGCGCTCGCCCCCCGTCTCGCGGACCACCAGCACGTCGTGCGCCGGCAGGTGCTCCAGTCCCACGACCTCCCCCACCACGGTCCCGTCGGCCAGCTCGGCCCGCAGTCCCGCGAGCTCGTGGGGGTACCAGGCGTCCTCCTCGGAGGAGGCGTCCTGCTCGACCAGGAGCTCGACGCCGCGCAGCGACTCGGCCGCCGTGCGGTCCGGCGTCCCGGCGAACCGCACGAGCCAGCGGCCCTGGTGCACGCGCACCGTCTCCACCGTCAGCGGGCCCCGCTCCACCGGGTCCGTCGCCAGCTCCGCCCCGACGGCGAAACGCTCCTCGGGCACGTCGGTGCGCAGCTCGAGCACCACCTCGCCGCGCAGTCCGTGCGCCCGGCCCACCCGGGCCACCACCAGCTCCATGTCGTCTCCTCGTCCCGGGCCCGCCGTCGTCGCCGACCGGCCGGACCCTGTGCACCATGACCACGCCCAGTGAACACGACGAGGCCCGGTCCCGTGCAGGGACCGGGCCTCGTCGATCAGCGTGTGCGGACGCTCAGCGGCCGTCGACGTCCACGACGTCGACGCGGACCGGACCGTCGGTCGCGAGCGCACCGACGACGGTGCGCAGCGCCTTGGCGGTGCGGCCCCCTCGCCCGATGACCCGTCCGAGGTCGTCCGGGTGGACCCGGACCTCGAGCAGGTCGCCCCGGCGCTGGGTCCTCGCGGTGACCCGGACGTCGTCCGGGTTGTCCACGATGCCGCGCACCAGGTGCTCGAGGGCGTCCGCGAGCATCAGGCCTCGGCCTCGTCCTCGTCGGACTTCTTGGCCGACTTCTCGGCGGCCTTCGCCTTGGCCTTCTCGGCCTCGGCGTGGACGGCCTCGATCGCGGCGGCGCTGTCACCGGAGGCCTGCTTGGTCTTGAGGGTGCCCTCGGCACCGTCCAGACCCTTGAACTTCTGCCAGTCGCCCGTGACCTTCAGCAGGGCGGCGACCTGCTCGGTCGGCTGGGCGCCGACTCCGAGCCAGTACTGGGCGCGCTCGGACTGGATCTCGATGAGCGAGGGCTCCTCGGTCGGGTGGTACTTGCCGATCTCCTCGATGACGCTGCCGTCGCGCTTCTTGCGCGAGTCGGCCACGACGACACGGTAGTACGGGGCCCGGATCTTGCCGAGACGCTTCAGACGAATCTTGACGGCCACTGGTGTGGACTCTCCTGGTTCTGTGAGGGCGACCCGAGCACGCCGCAGGTGGGGCCAGCGCGTGGACGGGTCAGGACCGGACATGCCCAGGTGAGAGGGGCCTGGGCACGCCGAGTACCCCGCCATTGTGCCAGACCCGGACGCCGCCCCCAAGCGGGGGCTGCATCACACCCGCGGTCGACGCGCCGACGACCGGTCGGACCCGCCGGACCGACCGTCAGGCCACCACGCGACCACGCAGGACGACGGCGGTCGGGTGCCGCAGCACCTCGACGTCCTCGCGCGGGTCGGACGGGTACACCACGAAGTCCGCGCTGGAGCCCTCCACCATCGACCCGTGACCGAGGAACGACCGTGCCCGCCAGGTGGCCATCGCCACGACCTCCGCGTCGGGGATGCCGGCGGCGACCAGCTCGGAGCACTCGTCGGCGATGCGGCCGTGGTCGATGGTGCCGCCCGCGTCCGTGCCCACGAGCAGCGGGACGCCGGCGTCGTGCATCGCCCGCACCTGCTCGTACCGCCGCGCGTGCATGGCCCGCATCCGGGCCGCGTACACCGGGTACTTGCCGTCGGCTCGGGCCGCGATGTTCTCGAACTGGGCCACCTGCAGCAGCGTCGGGGTGACCCGCACGCCGCGGTGCGCCACCTCCGCCATGAGGTCGGCGGGGATCCCGGTGCCGTGCTCGATGCCGTCCACGCCGGCCTCGAGCAGGTCCTCGACGACCTCCCGGGAGAAGGCGTGCACGGTGACCCGTGCCGCCTCGGCGTGCGCGGCCGCGACGGCGTCCACCAGCACGTCGCGCGGCCACAGAGGGCGCAGGTCCGCCTCCGGCCCCAGGTCACGGTCGATCCAGTCGCCCACCAGCTTGACCCAGCCCCCGCCCGCCCGGGCCTGCTCCGCCACGACGCGCGGGAGGTCGGCGACGTCGTCGAGCTCGAGGCCGTAGTGGCGCAGGTAGCGCTTCGGCCGCGCCAGGTGCTTGCCCGCGCGCACCAGCCGTGGCAGGTCCGTGCGCCCGGAGACCCACGAGGTGTCCAGCGGGGACCCCGCGTCACGGATGAGGAGCACCCCGGTGTCGCGGTCGGCGACGGCCTGCTTGGTCGCGGCGTCACGGTCGACGGCGCCCCCGGCGTCGAGCCCGACGTGGCAGTGCACGTCCACCAGCCCGGGGAGCACCCAGCCCGTCAGCTCGGCGGCGGGGCTGCCCTGCGGGGTGGGCCGCAGGAGACTGATGCGTCCGTCGCGCACCCACATCTCGCCCACCTCACGGTCGCCGTCGAGCAGGATGCGACCCGTGACGTGCAGGGGGACGTGCGGCACCGACATGGGCCGCAGCCTACCGGGGAATCAGCGTCCGCCGCCGAGGAGCTTGCCCAGGTCGCCGGGCAGCTCGAGGTTGTCGAGATCGGCGCCCTGCTGGTCCGGCTCCTTGACACCGAACGCCGACCCCGCCGGGGCGGACGGCTTCTTCGCCCCGCCACCCAGGGCGCGCTGCATGGCCTCGCGCTCCTGCTGCGCCCGCTTGGCCGGGTTGCCCGACTTGCCCTTGACCTTCTTCTTCGGCTGCTGCTTGCCGCGCGACTTCTTGCCGCCGCCCGGCAGACCGGGCATCCCCGGCATGCCACCGGGCATCCCCGGGGCGCCGCCGCCCTTGGCCATCTGGCGCATCATCTTCTGCGCCTGGGTGAAGCGGTCGAGCAGACCGTTGACCGCTGCCGTCGTCTGCCCGGCACCCCGGGCGATGCGGGCACGGCGCGAGCCGTTGATGATCTTCGGGTTCTCCCGCTCGGCGGGCGTCATCGACTGGATGAGGGCCTGGACGCGGTCGACCTCGCGCTCGTCGAAGTTCTCGATCTGGTCGCGCATCTGGGCCATGCCCGGCATCATGCCGAGCATCTTCTTCATGGAGCCGAGCTTCTTCATCTGCTGCATCTGCACCAGGAAGTCGCTGAGCGTGAAGTCCTCGCCGCCGGCGACCTTGGCCGCCATCCGCTCGGCCTCGTCGGCGTCGAACGCGCGCTCGGCCTGCTCGATCAGCGTCAGGACGTCGCCCATGTCCAGGATGCGCGACGCCATCCGGTCCGGGTGGAAGACCTCGAACTCGGTGAGCTTCTCACCGGTCGAGGCGAACATGATCGGCCGGCCGGTGACCTGGGCGACGGACAGCGCCGCGCCGCCGCGGGCGTCGCCGTCGAGCTTGGACAGCACCACACCGGTGAAGTCCACGCCCTCGAGGAAGGCGTTCGCCGTGGTGACCGCGTCCTGGCCGATCATCGCGTCGATGACGAACAGGACCTCGTCGGGCGTGATCGCGGCGCGGATGTCCGCGGCCTGCTGCATCAGGACCTCGTCGACGCCGAGCCGTCCGGCCGTGTCGACGATGACGACGTCGTGCTGCTTGGCCCGCGCCTCGTCGACCCCGCCGCGCGCGACGGCGACCGGGTCGCCGATGGTGGCCGACCCCGCCGGGTCGTGGTCGGAGGTGTTGCCCGGGTGCGGCGCGAAGACCGGGACGCCCGCCCGCTGGCCGACCACGGAGAGCTGGGTGACGGCGTTGGGGCGCTGCAGGTCTGCCGCGACGAGGATCGGGGTGTGGCCCTGCTCCTTGAGCGCCAGCGCCAGCTTGCCCGCCAGGGTCGTCTTGCCGGCACCCTGCAGACCCGCGAGCATGATGACCGTCGGCGGGGTCTTGGCGAGCTGCAGCGCGCGGGTCTGCCCACCGAGGATCGTCACGAGCTCGTCGTTGACGATCTTGACGACCTGCTGGGCCGGGTTCAGCGCACCGGAGACCTCGGAGCCCAGGGCACGCTCGCGCACGGCGGCGGTGAACTGCCGCACCACGGGTACGGCGACGTCCGCGTCCAGCAGCGCACGACGGATCTCGCGCACGGTCGCGTCGATGTCCGCCTCGGACAGCCGTCCCCGGCCGCGCAGGTTCTTGAACGTCGACGTGAGCCGGTCCGACAGGGAGTTGAACACCAGGTGGTCCTCTTCGCGGGAAGGTTGCGTGCGGTCCCCCAGCCTACCGGCCCGACGACACCGCCCCCGCCTCCCCCGGCGCGGGTCCGTCCGCCAGCGCGTCCCGTGCCCGGGCGGTGAGCTGGTCCACCAGGCTCGCCCGCCAGCCGGTCCAGCCCGCCGGGCCGAGGGAGGTGGAGTCGCACTCCGTCAGGGCGCGGAGCACCTCGAGCAGGTCGGGCCGGTGGTCGACGGCGACCAGCAGCCTGCTCACCGTCGCCGGGTCGTCCGGGTCGGCGCCGGTCGCGAGCTGCGAAAGCGTCAGGTGGTGCCGCACCAGCCGCTGCACGTCGGCGACGAAGTCGTCGTCGTACCCCATGCGCCGCAGGACCGGCTCCACCACCCGAGCACCCTCGACCGAGTGGTCGGTGCTCTGCGCCCGGCGACGTTTGCCGAGGTCGTGCAGGATCGCCGCGACGCTCAGCAGCTCCGACGGCAGGAGCGCGGCGGGCACCCCGCGGGCGATCTGCCGCTTGCGCACGGCGGGCGCGAGCGCGGCCGTCTCGACGAGGTGCCGGTCGACGGTGTGCCGGTGGATGGCGGCACGCTGGGGCTTGTTCCGCACGTCCGCCCACTCGGGGATCCAGGTCGTGACGACGCCGGCCAGATCGAGCGCCTCCCAGACGTGGATCTGGGCCGGCCCGGAGGACAGGAGCGTCTGCAGGCTCGATCGCGCCGAGGCCGGCCACGGCTCCGGTACGGGCGGGCACAGGGCGAGCGAGTGCATCGTCACCGGGGAGAGCACGAGCCCCGTGCGGGCCGCCGTCGCCGCGGCGCGCAGGGACAGCAGCGGGTCCTGGGCCGGTGCGGCCGCCACCCCGAGCACGAGCTCGCCGTCGTGCTCCACGAGCCCCTCGCCCACCGACCGCAGCCGGGGCGGCTGCCGACGGCCGCGCACGAGCACCGGCTTGCGCAGGGCCGGGCGCTGCAGGGCCTGCCGGGCACGCCGGACCGTGGAGTCGAGCGCGAAGGAGATCTCGCGGCCGGCCGCCGCGAGGCTCGCCAGCAGCTCGTCGGGGTCGTCGTAGCCGGTCAGCCCGGCGACCTGCTCGAGGTCGGCCAGGAGGAGCCGGGTCGCCCGTCGCCGCGTGACCACCTGCAGCGCGTCGCGCACGTCGAGCAGGTGCGCGTAGGCGGAGTCGACCCGGCCGTGGGGCCGGTCGGTGAGCCAGGTCGCGGCCAGCGCCGAGACCACGACGGCGTCGCGGATGCCCCCGCGCGCCTCCTTGAGGTCGGGCTCGATGAGGTAGGCGAGCTCACCGGAGCGCTCGGCGCGCTCGCGCACGCTCGAGAGCAGCTCGGGCAGCCGACGCCGGGACGCTGACCGCCAGTCGGTGAGGATGCCCGACGCCGCCCGGTGGACGACGACGGCGTCCCCGGCGACCGGCCGCACGTCCAGCCATCCCACGGCGGCCGGCAGGTCGCGCATGGCGAGCTGGCGGGTCTGGGTCAGCGAGCGCACCGCGTGGTCGATGTCGACCCCGGAGTCCCACAACGGGTACCAGAGCCGCTCGGCGACGACGGCGAGCTCGTCGGGCTTGTGGGTGCGGCCGTCGTGCACGAGCACGAGGTCGAGGTCGGACAGCGGGCCCAGCTCGCCGCGCCCCAGCGAGCCCACCGCGGCCAGCGCGAGGCCGGCCGGGTCGACGTCGGCCGTGGCCTCGGCGTACAGGGCGCCGAGCCGCTCGGTGACGATCTGCTGCAGCGTGGCACGGCGCGCGACGCCGGAGCGTCCCGGCCCGGTGAGCTCCCTGGCGGCGGCGAGCAGCTCGTCACGCAGCCCCACGACAGGGCCCCGCACCCCGGGACCGGGGTGCGGGGCCTGCTGCGCGGGGCCGCCGCCCGTGGACGGGTGGTCGGCCATCGGCGTCAGAGCGCGGCGTCGCCGTGCTCGCCGGTGCGGACCCGGGCGACGTCGTCGACCGGCACCGTCCAGACCTTGCCGTCACCGATCTTGCCCGTCTGGGCCGCGTTGACCACGACGTCGACGATCGACGGCGCGTCGGCGTCCCCGACGAGGATCTCGATGCGGACCTTGGGCACCAGGTCGACGGTGTACTCCGCACCGCGGTAGACCTCGGTGTGGCCCTTCTGCCGGCCGTAGCCGCTGGCCTCGCTGACGGTCATCCCGCGGACGCCGGCGGCCTCGAGGGCCGACTTCACGTCGTCGAGACGGTGGGGCTGGATGACTCCGGTGACGAGCTTCATGCGCGGACCTCCTTGATGACGGAACCCGACTGGATCCCCTCGTACGCGGACTCGCTGTGGACGGCGAGGTCGATACCGCTGACCTCGACCTCCTCGGAGACGCGCCAGCCCATGGTGGCCTTGAGGATGATCGCCAGGACGTAGGTGACGACAGCCGAGAAGACGACCGCGATGACCGCGATGATCGCCTGCACGGCGAGCTGGTTGACGCCGCCACCGTAGAACAGGCCGGTCTCCGTGGCGAGGAGGCCGATCGACAGCGTGCCCCAGAGGCCGGCGACCAGGTGGACGCCGACGACGTCGAGCGAGTCGTCGTAACCCAGCTTGAACTTCAGGCCGACCGCGAAGGCGCTCAGCACACCGGCGATGACGCCCACGAACAGCGCGCCGAAGGGGCTGACCGAGCCGGCGGCCGGGGTGATCGCGACCAGACCGGCGACGACACCCGAGGCGGCACCCAGGGAGGTGGCGGAGCCGTCACGGAGCTTCTCCACGACGAGCCAGCCGATGACGGCGGCAGCGGTCGCGGTGGTGGTGTTGACCCAGGCGAGACCGGCGAAGCCGTCCGAGGTGAAGGCCGAGCCGGCGTTGAAGCCGAACCAGCCGAACCACAGGAGCGCGGCGCCGAGCATCACGAGCGTCAGGTTGTGCGGGCGCATCGGCTCGGTGCCGAAGCCCTTGCGCTTGCCGACGATCAGGGCCAGCACGAGCGCGGCCGCACCGGCGTTGATGTGGACCACGGTGCCACCGGCGAAGTCGATCGGGGCCGCGATGTCGGCGAACGGACCGTCGCCCGAGAGCAGGCCGCCGCCCCAGACCATGTGCGCCATCGGGAAGTAGGCGAAGGTGACCCACAGGGCGACGAAGACCATCCAGGTGCCGAACTTGACCCGGTCGGCGATCGCACCGGAGATGAGGGCGACGGTGATGATCGCGAAGGTCGACTGGAAGCCCACGCCGACGATGCTCGGCACGCCGAAGTCGTCGATGAGGAACTCACCGGCGTCGTTGTAGATCGCCCCCTGCAGCGCGAACTGGTCGAACGGGTTGCCGATGATCCCGCCGACGTCGCTGCCGTAGGACATCGACCAGCCCCACAGGACGTAGATGACGGCCGTCAGCGCGATCGCGCCGAACGACATCATCATCATGTTCAGGACGGACTTGCCGCGGACCATGCCTCCGTAGAACAACGCCAGACCAGGCGTCATCAGGAGCACGAGCGATGCTGACGTCAGCATCCACGCGGTTGCCCCGGTATCCAGCTCCACCATGTGTCTTACTCCCCTCGCCAGCCCCTGTGGCCGGTCGGTGACCACCGTGGCGGGGCGGGGTTTCATCGGGAGTGACGGTGTGTTACGTCCGTGTGACGAACGTCGCCTTGGCGTAAACATCCCGTTTCTGTCCGGACTGCGAGACACCTACCGGGTGTTCGTGACCTGACCGTGATCCCGCCGTGTCCGGGGCGAGACCGGAGCCGCCGTCAGCCCAGGAGGCCGTCGACGAACTCCTCCGGCTCGAACGGCGCCAGGTCGTCCGGTCCCTCACCGAGGCCGACCAGCTTGACCGGCACCCCGAGCTCGCGCTGGACCGCGACGACGATGCCACCCTTGGCCGTGCCGTCCAGCTTGGTCAGCACGATGCCGGTCACGCCGGCCACCTCGCCGAAGACCTTGGCCTGCTGCATGCCGTTCTGGCCCGTGGTCGCGTCCAGCACCAGCAGCACCTCCCCCAGCGGTGCCTCCCGGGTGATGACGCGCGAGATCTTGCCCAGCTCGTCCATGAGGCCGGCCTTGTTCTGCAGCCGGCCCGCGGTGTCGACCAGCACGACGTCGGTACCCTCGGCGCTGCCCGTCCGCACGGCGTCGAACGCGACGGCCGCGGGGTCGGCACCCTCCCGGTCCGCCCGCACCGTGGCGACCCCGACGCGCGCACCCCAGGTCTGCAGCTGGTCGGCGGCCGCCGCACGGAACGTGTCCGCGGCGCCCAGCACGACCGACTTGTCCTGGGCGACCAGGACGCGGGCCAGCTTGCCGACCGTCGTCGTCTTGCCGGTGCCGTTCACGCCCACCACGAGCACGACGGCGGGCTTGGCCACGCCGTCCACGACCGGACGCGCGGTGGCCAGGGAGCGGTCGAGGCTCGGGTCCACGATCTTCAGCAGCTCCTCGCGGAGCAGGGCACGCACGGCGTCGGGCTCCCGCACGCCCAGCACGCGCACGCGGGTCCGGAGCGCCTCGAGCAGCTCCTCGGCCGGGCCCGTGCCGATGTCGGCGAGCAGCAGCGTCTCCTCCAGCTCGTCCCAGTCGTCCTCGGTGAGGTGGTCGCGGGACAGGACGCCCAGCAGACGGGCGCCCAGCGGGGAGCCGGACCGCGCCAGTCGGTCGCGCAGCCGCACCATCCGGCCGGCGGCCGGCGCGGGGGTCTCGAGCGGCGGGGCGGTGGCGGCCGCGGGCTCCGGGGGGCCGGCGACGTCGGGCTCTGCCCCCGCCTCCGGAGGGGCCGCCGTGGTGGTGCCGCCGGACGGGGCGCCGTCGTCGTGCCGGCCCCGACGCAGCCGGGGGACGACGAGGGCGGAGCCGAAGCCCACCAGGAGGACGATGCCGAGGACGATCCAGAGCCACAGAGAGTCAGTCACGGTCCACCAGTGTCCCAGACGGCGGGGCTACCGGCGGGCCGGCACGGCCGGACCGCCGGGGCGAGGGTCGGGTGACCGCGCGACGTCAGCGCTCGCGCCGGGCGCGACCCGCCGCGGAGGGCGAGCCCCGGCCGGGGGTGCTCACCCGCACCTGCGCCAGGTGCAGGGCGGTCGAGATCTCCTCGGCGTCCACGTAGCCGGGCGCCTGCTCGAGGTTCGCCGCGAAGAAGGCGTCCATGTCGGTGTCCACCGGACGCGACTGACGTGGTTCGTGGTGGCGGCGCAGCCCGGAGCGGAAGGCCCGCAGGAACGAGCGCGGGCCGTGCTCGTCGTCGGCCGTGTCGCCGCGTTCCATCACGCTGGCGACGAGGAAGACGGCCCCGGCGATGGCCAGGGAGACCGCGATCCAGACGACGTACGTGAGCATGGGGATATTGTCACCCCGCCTCGGCCGTCTCGCGCAGCCGCTGCGAGATGACGGTGGTCACACCGTCGCCCCGCATCGTGACGCCGTACAGGGCGTCGGCCACCTCCATGGTGCGCTTCTGGTGGGTGATGACGATGAGCTGGGAGTCCTCACGGAGCTCGCGGAAGATGTCCAGCAGCCGGCCCAGGTTCACGTCGTCCAGCGCGGCCTCGACCTCGTCCATCACGTAGAACGGGCTCGGCCGGGCGCGGAAGATCGACACGAGGAACGCGACCGCCGTCAGCGAGCGCTCGCCGCCGGACAGCAGGGAGAGCCGCTTGACCTTCTTGCCGGCCGGGCGGGCCTCGACCTCGATGCCCGTGGTGAGCAGGTCTGCCGGGTCCGTCAGCACGAGCCGACCCTCCCCGCCCGGGAAGAGCCGCGCGAACACCCGCTCGAACTGGGCCGCCGTGTCCTGGTAGGCCTCGGCGAACACCTGCTGCACGCGCTCGTCGATCTCCGCGACGATCTGCAGCAGGTCCTCGCGCGAGCTCTTGAGGTCCGCGAGCTGCGTGGTCAGGAACTGGTGGCGCTCCTCCAGCGCCGCGAACTCCTCCAGCGCCAACGGGTTGACGGTGCCGATGCGCTTCAGCGCCCGTTCCGCGGCCGCGAGCCGCTTCTCCTGCTCCGCGCGCACGTACGGCACGGGCTCCGGGTCGGGCTCGTCCTCGGCGGCGTCGGCCGGACGTGCCACGGGCACCGGCTGATGGGGACCGAACTCCTCGACGAGCGCGTCCGGATCGGTCCCGAGCTCGTCGACGGCGCGGGCGCGGAACTGTTCCAGGCGCGCGACCTGCTGGGCGCGCGCCACCTCGTCGCGGTGGGCCACGTCGGTGAGGTCGCGCAGCTCGCCCGTGAGGCGGTCGACGTCGCGCCGCACCTCGTCCAGCCCGGCGCGGTGGGCGTCGCGTTCCTCCTGGGCCGCGGCCCGCTCGGCGCCGGCCCGCTCGACCGAGCGGGCCAGGGTGTCCAGCGCAGCAGCCGCGGCGGAGCGCACCGCGGCGGCCTGCTGCGCCTGGAGCGACCGCCGGCGCGCCCGCGCGGCGGCCTCGTCCCGTGCCCGCCGCTCCTGCTCGGCGGCCCTCGCCAGCCCGTGCGCCCGGCCGGCGACGGCCCGGGCACGCTCCTCGGCGGTCCGCAGGGCCAGGCGCACCTCGGTCTCGGACTGCCGGGCGGTCGAGGCCGCCGCCGACGCCGCGTCCCGCGCCGCCGTCGCCTCCTCGGCGTCGGCCTCGGTGCGGGTCGGCTCGGCCTCGGCCACCTCCAGACGACGCACCAGGTCGTCGAGCGCCTCGGCGTCCGCGCGGCGGCGTTCCTCGGCCTGCGTGAGCGTCGCACGGTGGCGTTCGGCCTCCGTCTGCGCCGCCCGGCGCGCCGACCCGAGAGTGCCGAGCTGCTCGGCGACGGCCGCCAGCGCCGCGTCCGACTCGTGCAGCCGCTCCAGGGTCTCGTCGTACCGGGCCTGCGCCGACTCCAGGGTGGCGCGAGCACCCACCAGCTCCTCGCGGCACCGCGTGCCACGACCCGCGGCGTCCTGAAGGCCCGCTCGCGCCTCGTCGAGCGCGCTGGTCAGGTGCAGCACGCTCGGCGAACCCGCCGACCCGCCCGACGCCCGGGCGGTCGCGAGCAGGTCGCCGGACCGCGTGACGGCCACCAGCTCGGGGCGGTCCGCCACCAGGGCACGGGCCTGGGCCAGGTCGTCGACGACGACGACGTCGGCCAGCAGGGTGCGCAGCGCCCCGGCCGCCGGTCCGGTCGCGGTCACCACGTCGAGGGCGGCACGCCCGCCGGCCGGGGCCTCCGGGGCGACCGGTGCGCCGTCGTCGGCCCCTCCCACGACCAGCCCGGCCCGGCCGCCGTCGTCGTCGCGCAGGAGGCGCAGGGCGTCGACGGCGGCACCGAGGCTCTCGACGGCGACGGCGTCGGCGAACGGACCGAGCGCGGCCGCGACAGCCTCCTCATACCCCGCCTCGACGCCGAGGAGCGCCGCCACCGACCCCAGCACACCCGGCGCGTCGGCCGCGAGCAGGGCGCCGGCGCCGTCCTTGCGGTCCAGGCTGAGCTCCAACGCCTCCACCCGCGCCGACCAGGTCGCGTGGTCCTTCTCGGCCGCGCCCAGGCGCTCGGTGAGGTCGGCGACGGCGGCCCGCGCGCCGGTCACGGCCTCCTCGGCGGCCTCGTGGTCGGCGTCGAGGCCCTCCTCGCCCTCCTCGGCGCCCACCACCTGGGACTCGAGCGCGGAGAACTCCCGGGCGGCGTCCTGCGCGCGACGCTCGGCCTCGGCCAACCCCTCGCGCACCCGCTCGATCTCGGCGTCGGCGGCCTCGACCCGGCTGCGGCGCGCGGCGACCTGGCCGGAGAGCCGGGCCAGCCCCTCGCGTCGGTCGGCGGCCCCGCGCAGCAGGTCGGCGAGCTCGCGCTCGGCGACCTGAGCCGCCTGCTCGGCCCCGGACCGTACCTCCTCCGCCTCGGACAGCCGGCGCCGGGCGATCTCGACCTCGCTGGTCAGCTCCGCCTCCGCGGCACGCGCCCGCTCGGCCTGCGCCTCCAGCTCCTCCGGGTCCTGCCCGCGCTGCTCCGGCTCGGCGGTCCCCAGCAGCCGGACCCGCTCGTCGGCCAGGGAGGCGAGCCCCCGCAGCCGCTCCCGGACGGCGCCGAGTCCGTGGAACGTGTCGTTGGCCGCGGACGCCGTGCGCGAGGCCGTCGACGCCGCGACCTCGAGCCGTGCGAGCCGGCCGCGGGCCTGGTCCAGCGCGCTCTCGGTGACCTGGCGTCGTTCGGCGAGCGCCGCCTCGTCGGCGCGCTCCTGGTCGAGCTGCGCGCCGAGCTGGGCCAGGTCGTCGGCCAGCAGCCGGGCCCGGGAGTCGCGCAGCTCGACCTGGACGGTCCGGGCCTGGCGCGCGGCCTCGGCCTGGCGCCCCAGCGGACCGAGCTGGCGGCGCAGCTCGGTGGTCAGGTCGGTCAGCCGCGCCAGGTTGCCCGCCATCGCATCCAGCTTGCGCAGCGCCTTCTCCTTGCGCTTGCGGTGCTTGAGGACGCCGGCGGCCTCCTCGACGAACCCGCGGCGGTCCTCGGGCGTGGCGCGCAGGACCTGGTCGAGCTGGCCCTGGCCGACGACGACGTGCATCTCGCGGCCGATCCCCGAGTCGCTGAGCAGCTCCTGGATGTCGAGCAGCCGGCAGGAGCTGCCGTTGATGGCGTACTCGGACCCGCCGCTGCGGAACAGCGTGCGGGAGATCGTCACCTCGGTGTACTCGATCGGCAGGGCGCCGTCGGTGTTGTCGATGGTCAGTGCCACCTCGGCGCGGCCCAGCGGTGGGCGGCCCGCGGTGCCCGCGAAGATGACGTCCTCCATCTTGCCGCCGCGCAGCGACTTGGCGCCCTGCTCGCCCATGACCCAGGCCAGGGCGTCGACCACGTTCGACTTGCCCGAGCCGTTGGGTCCGACGACGCACGTGATGCCGGGCTCGAAGCTCAGCGTCGTCGCCGAGGCGAACGACTTGAAGCCCCGGAGCGTCAGCGTCTTGAGGTGCACCCGCCGAGGGTATCCGCCGTCGGGCGCGGATCCGTGCAGCCTCGCGGGAGTCGGCGCCGACCCGCCTCCGCGCGCCGCCGCGGGGCGGGTGAGGCCCGCGCACGGTGCACGACGCGACGAGCGCCGCCCCCGCGGGTGCGGGAGCGGCGCTCCGACGTCGGTCCGGGGGACCTCAGAGGGTCGGGAACCAGAGGCCGATCTCGCGGGCGGCCGACTCCGGCGAGTCCGAGCCGTGCACGAGGTTCTGCTGGACCTTCAGCCCCCAGTCGCGGCCCAGGTCGCCGCGGATCGTGCCGGGCGCGGCCGCCGTCGGGTCCGTGGCACCGGCGAGCGCGCGGAAGCCGGGGATGACGCCCTGGCCCTCGGCGACCACGGCGAGGATCGGTCCGGACAGCATGAACTCGACGAGGGGGGCGTAGAACGGCTTGCCCTCGTGCTCGGCGTAGTGCTGCGCCAGCACCTCGGGCGTGGCGTTCTTCAGCTCGACGGCCGTGAGCGTGTAGCCCTTGGCCTCGATGCGCCGCAGGATCTCCCCGGACAGCCCGCGACGGACGCCGTCGGGCTTGACGAGGACGAGGGTGCGCTCGGGAGCAGGAGTGGTGGCTTCGGTCATGGCGACACCCTATCGGCGCCGTCCGCCCGGTCCGTGTCCGGCCGGTGTCGACGGGCCGAACAGCCTCGCCCGTCCTGGGGCCGGCCCGACCGGGGCTACAGGTTCGGGGCCGTCTCGGGGTGCTCGGCGTCGTAGGCGGCGCGCTCGGCGTCGATCCGCCCGCCGAGGCGCAGCGCCACGACCCACAGGATCACGAAGATCCCCGAGACGAGGAACATCATCGGCAGCAGGAGGCCCAGGGCCAGCACCGGCACCTGGGCGACCGACCCGGCGAGGTACCCGCCGGGGCGGCCGACCAGGCGCGACAGCACGATCAGCACCACGAAGAGCACGCCGACCACGACCCACGTCGCGGTGGTCGAGTCGAGCATCAGCAGCCCGCGCTCGTACCGGGAGTCGCGCAGCCCGTACAGGGCCAGGCCGGCGAAGAGCACCACGAACGCCTCGATCTGCAGCATCGTCGAGGCGAACTGCACCTTGGCGGGCTTGCGGGGCGCGATCCTGTCGCCGGGGCGGGGCCGGTCGTCCTTCTTGCTCACCGTCCCAGGGTATCCGGCGCGCGGTCGCCCGCCGGTGTCGGGTCGACTGCCGGGTCGAGCGTCGGGTCGGCGTCCGGACCGGACGTCGGGTGCGCCGTCGACGCCGATGCCGCGGCAGCGCCGGCCGCCCGGGCACCCGGCAGCTCGCTCGGGTCGTTGACGGCCTCGCCGCGCGCCACCATGCCGGCGACGTCGGAGAGCTTCAGGACCGGCAGGAAGAGCGCCAGGACGAGCCCGAGGACCACGAGGGGGACGAGGTACCAGAACGACGGCGCCAGGGAGTCCGCGTAGGCGTCGATCACACCGGTCCGCACCGGCTCGGGCAGGGCCTGCACCGCGGACGGCGTCAGGCTGGCCTCGCCGTCCCCGGCCCCGGGCGCCCCGCCGAACACGTCGGCGAGGTTGTCCGTGAGCCGGGTGGTGAAGATCGTGGTGAACAGTGCCGAGCCCACGGCGGCACCGATCTCCCGGAAGAAGTTGTTGGCGCTGGTGGCGGTGCCGAGCTCGTGGGGGTCCACCGCGTTCTGCACGGCCAGGACCACCACCTGCATGACCAGCCCCATGCCGGCGCCCAGGGCGAAGATCATCGCCCCGAAGGTCCACATCGACATGTCGCCGGACAGCGTCGTGAGCCAGACCATCGCCAGGCCGACGAGGATCAGTCCGGCCACGGGGAAGACCTTGTACCGGCCGGTCCGGGCGATCGCCAGGCCGGACCCGATGGAGGTCAGCATCATGCCCGCCATCATCGGCAGCATCAGCCACCCGGACTCGGTGATGCCGGCCCCGGTGGACATCTGCAGGAACGTGGGCAGCATGGCCATGGCGGAGAACATGCCCATGCCCAGCACCAGGCCGATGAGCGTGGACAGGGTGAACGTGCGGTTCTTGAACAGGCGCAGCGGCAGCAGCGGCTCCGTGGCGCGCGACTCGACGACGACGAACGCGGCGATCGCGGCGAGAGTGAGCACGGCCAGCCCGGACAGGCGCCAGTCGGACCAGTCGTACCCGTCCGAGGCGAGCGACTCCCAGCTGGTCAGGAGCACGATGCCGGTGGTCGCCGTCGCCATGGTGACGATGCCGGCCCGGTCCACCGGACGCGACGAGCGGTGGGAGGGCAGCTTGAGCGCGAACCAGGCGATGGCGAACGCGGCCAGGCCGATGGGGACGTTGAGCCAGAACGCCCAGCGCCAGCCGGGCCCCTCGGTGAACCAGCCGCCCAGGAGCGGGCCGAGGACGGCGGAGATGCCGAACAGCGCACCGAGCGGACCCATGTACTTGCCGCGCTCGGAGGCCGGGACGATGTCCGCGATGATCGACTGCGACAGGATCATCAGCCCGCCGCCGCCCAGGCCCTGGACGGCCCGCCACAGGACGAGGGCCAGCATCGAGTCCGCCATCCCGGCGCCGGCGGAGGCGAGGGTGAACAGCCCGATGGCGACGAGGAACGGCCAGCGGCGGCCGTACAGGTCACCGAACTTGCCGTACAGCGGCATGCCGACGGCGACGGCCAGGATGTAGGCCGTGATGACCCACCCCTGGTGGGCGACGCCGTGGAGCTCGCCCACGATGGTCGGCATCGCGGTGCCGACGATCGTCTGGTCGAGCGAGGACAGGAACATCGCCGCCATGAGGGCGCCGAAGATGAGCCAGATCGTGCGCTTCGTCAGGACGACGAGCGGCTTGTCCGGCGCCGGGGCGGTGGGCGCGTGGGCCATGGGAAGAACCTCGATGTCGTGCGGGAGGGGTCAGGGTCGTACGGCGTACCGGCGGCGCGCCGGCTCGGTGCGGGCCGGCTCGCTGCCGGTCGTTCCGGTGGGCGGCGCTCCGGCGCAGGGCGTTCAGGTGCGGGCGACCGCCCGCAGCGCGGCGACGGCGGGGCCCACGTGGTCGGTGAGCTCGCCGGCCCGCCCGGAGCGTTCCCACCCGTCACCGGCGGCCCGCAGGACGAGGAACAGCACCATCGAGCCGAAGTCGGGGTCCACCGCCGCCGGCGCTCGCTCGGCACGCCGCGCGAAGAGCCCGGCGAGGTCCGCGCGGTGCTCCTCGAGCCAGGCGACGTGCCGGGTGAGCAGGCGCGGTTCGGCCTCCATCAGGGCGAACGCCCGGCGGGCGCGGTCGTGGGACCCGGCCATCGTGGCGAGCATCTGCGTGGCCAGGACCTCGACGTCGTCGAGCAGACGGCCGGTGGGACCACCGGCGACGAAGGCCGTCACGGCGTCGTCGTCCACGTCGAGCGACTGCTGGCCGAGCACCGCGTCGTCCTTGGTGTCGAAGTAGTTGAAGAACGTGCGCGGCGAGATGCCGGCGGCCTCGGCGATCCCCTCGACGGTGACGGCGTCGAGCCCGCGGTCGCGCACGAGCCGCTGCGCCGCGTCCACGATGGCACCGGTGCGCGCCCGCTTCTTGCGCTCGCGCAGGCCCGGTTCCGTCATCACCCGCCAATCATGCACTCACTGCAATAATGCAGTCAACGCAGAAATTCGGTGACGCGCGTCACGCCTCGCCGAACCCGCCCTCGATCAGGCCCACGACGACGGCGACCGCCCCCGCGGCGTCGTCCCCCCGGGCCGTCACCGTCACCGTCTGCCCCGCCACGGTGCCCAGCGACATCAGGGCCAGCACGCTGCGGGCGTCGGCCCCGTCGATCGTCACGGGCACGTCCAGGCCGGCCACCGTGCGCGCCAGGACGGCCGCCGGACGGGCGTGCAGCCCCAGCTCGTTGCGGATGCGCACCCGCGCGCTCGCCTCGTCCGCGGCGTCCGACGACGGCGCACCCGGTGGCGGCACCACCTCGCCCGTCGCGGTGGTGGAGGACACCGGCGGGCTGTCCGCCGTGGCCGCCTCGACCAGCTCGATCACCGGCGTCGGACCGATCGAACCCACCGCACCCTCGGCGGACTCCGCCACCGCGTCCCGGTCCGCCCCCTGCTGGGCGGTGACGGCCGCCGCGACCGCGCCCTCCACGAACGGGGCCGAGACGAGCCGAGCACGGCGCGCCAGGTCGGGTTCCAGCTCGAACACCGACTCCACCACCAGCACCGCCGACCCGAGGTCGGCGAGCACCACCGCGCCGTCGGCCTCGGACAGCACCCCGGTCACGGCCTCCTGCACCTTCTCCAGCGAGGTCCCCAGCCCGCCGTCGGCGTCGCCGCCCGCACAGCGCACGACCACGTCCGGCGCCATCTGGGCCGCCAGCTCGGCGGTGCCCTGCGCCAACGACGCGGAGTGGGACACGAGCACCAGACCCACGCTCACGCCCACGGCACCCCCGCCCTCACGATGCCGGGCCCGCCGCGGCCGCCGCGGCGGCCAGCAGGATCGCCGTGGACCGCGCGCCCGGGTCCTCCGTGCCCGCGCTGCGCTCCCCCAGGTAGGACGCGCGACCCTTCGTGGCCACCCAGGGGATCGTCGCCCGCGCACCGTCGGACGCCGCCGTCGCCGCCGCGCGCAGCACCTGCGCCGGGTCCCCGTCCGCCTCGGCCCGCTGGGCGGCCTCGACCGCCGGCTGCCAGGCGTCGACCATCGTCTTGTCGCCGGGCCCGGCGTGCCCGCGGGTCACGATCCCCTCGGCGGCCGCCTCCATCAGCGACACGACACCCGCGGCATCCAGCCCCGCCCGGTCGGTGACCTTCGAGGCCCGCAGGAACGCCGTGCCGTACAGCGGCCCCGACGCGCCGCCCACGGTGGACATCAGCGTGGCCGCGACGAGGTGGAGGACCTGGCCGACGGTCTCGCGCGGCGGCGCCTCCGGATCGTCGAGACGCGCCACCACCGCGCTGAACCCGCGGTCCATGTTCACCCCGTGGTCGCCGTCGCCGATCAGCCGGTCGAGCTCGGTCAGCTCGTCCCGGTGCGCGGTGACCTCCGCGGCGGCGGTCCGCACCCAGCGCTCGGCCCAGGCGGCGTCGAGCGCCGTCACCACGTCAGCGCCGGGGTCCGGACCGGCGCGTCCCACAGCTCGGTCAGCTCGTCGTCCAGCCGCAGGACCGTCACCGAGGCACCCTGCATCTCGAGCGACGTGACATAGCTGCCCACGAGCGAGCGCGTGACCTGCGCGCCGGCGTCCTCCAGGAGGCCGCGCGCGTGGGCGTACACCACGTAGAGCTCGCTCAGCGGCGTGCCGCCCATCCCGTTGACGAACAGCAGCACCTGCTCACCCGCCAGGCTCTCGAAGTCGGCGATCACCGGCTCCACCAGCCGCCGGGTGATGTCGCTCGCCCCCGAGGCCTCGACCCGGTGGCGTCCCGGCTCCCCGTGGATGCCGATGCCGATCTCGACCTCGTTCTCCGCCAGGTCGAAGCTCGGGCGGCCGACGTGCGGCACCGTGCAGGCGGTCAGCGCCACCCCCATCGAGCGCACGCGGGAGACGGTCCGCCGGGCGAGCTCGGTCACGGCCGCGAGCGAGTCGCCACGGGCCGCCGCCGCACCGGCGATCTTCTCCACCGGCAGGGTCCCGGCGACGCCGCGCCGACCGGCGGTGAACTGCGAGTCCTCGACCGCGACGTCGTCGTCGACCAGGACGCTGCTCACCTCGATCCCCTCCGCGTCCGCCAGCTCCAGGCCGGCCTCGAAGTTCAGCACGTCGCCGGTGTAGTTCTTGACCAGCGCGAGCACGCCGGCCCCGTTGGCGGCCTGCAGCACCGCGGCCGTCACCTGGTCCGGCGTCGGCGAGGTGAAGACCTGCCCCGGCACCGCGGCGTCGAGCATGCCGTGCCCGACGAACCCGACGTGCAGCGGCTCGTGCCCCGAGCCGCCCCCGCTGATGACGGCGACCCGGCCGGGCGGACGGTCGTCGGCCCGGTGCACGAACAACGGTGAGTCGTGCACCGACACCAGGTCGGCGTGGGCCAGGGCGAAGCCCCGGAGTGAATCGGTCACGGCCTCCGCCGGGTCGTCCAGCAGCTTCTTCATGGTGGCGCGCCTCCTCGGGTGGTCCTGTGACCTATCCAACACCCCCGGACCGACCGTCGCAGAATTCACGGGGGTCGTCCCGACGCCCGGACCGCCGGGCCCCGGATCAGCCGCGGCCGAGCAGGATGCGCGCGTCGGCCACCGTGATGACGGAACCGGTCACGACGACGCCCGTCCCGGTGCCCACGCCGACGACGTCGTCCGCCTCCGCCAGGTCGGTGGCGACCTGCAGGGCGGCGTCCAGCCGCTCGGCGACGTGCACCCGGTCCTCACCGAAGATCTCCCGGGCCACCTCGGCCACCGCGAACGGGTCGGCGGAACGCTCCGAGGAGTTGCGCGTCAGGACGATCTCGGACAGCCCCGGCTCGAGCGCCGCGAGCAGCCCTTCGGCGTCCTTGTCCGCCATGAGCGCCACCACACCCACCACGGCGCGCAGGGAGAACGCCTCGTCCAGGGCTTCCACCAGGGCCTCGGCACCGTGGGGGTTGTGTGCGGCGTCGACCAGGACGGTGGGGCTGGACCGCACCAGCTCGAGCCGTCCCGGTACCGCGACGTCGGCGAACGCCGTCTCCACCACTCCCCCGTCCAGCGCCCGGCCGCCCAGGAGCTGCTCGACGGCGGCCAGGGCCAGCAGGGCGTTGTGCGCCTGGTGTGCGCCGTGCAGCGGCACCAGGATGTCGGTGTAGACGGCGGCCGGGGTGCGCAGGGAGACGAGCTGCCCCCCGACGGCGACCTGGCGGTCGACGACCTCGAGCTCGACGTCCTCGCGCAGCATCCGCGCGCCGACCTCGGCGACCCGTTCGGCGAGCACCTCGTCGACCTCCGGGCGTTGCGCGGCGCTGACCGCCGTCGCCCCCGGCTTGATGATCCCCGCCTTGACCGCGGCGATCTGGGCCGGGGTGGAACCGAGCCACCTCTCGTGGTCCACGCCCACCGGGGTGATGACCGCGACCTCACCGTCCGCGGTGTTGGTGCAGTCCCAGGTGCCGCCCATGCCGACCTCGAGCACCGCGACGTCGACCGGGGCGTCGGCGAACGCCGCGAAGGCCAGCGCCGTGAGCACCTCGAAGAAGTGCAGCGGCGACTTGCCCGCCGCCTCCAGCTCGGCGTCGACGACCTGGACGTAGGGGTGGACGTCCTGCCACACCTCCACGAACCGCGCTGCGTCCAGCGGTTCACCGTCCACGCAGATGCGCTCGGTGACGCTCGTCAGGTGGGGCGAGGTGAACAGCCCGGTCCGCAGCCCGTGCTCACGCACCAGCCGTTCGGTCATCCGGGCTGTGGACGTCTTGCCGTTGGTGCCCGTGAGGTGGACGACCCGGAACGTGTGCTGCGGGTCGCCCAGCAGCTCCAGGAGCCGGCCGACGCGGTCGTCCAGGGTCGGCTCGACGTCGTGCTCCGGGGCGCGGGAGACGATGTGCGCGTACACCCGCTCCAGGTCCTCGCGCGCCGCCGCGTCGTCGGCCGCCGCGCGGGCGGCCTTCCGCTCCGCGGCCCGGGCCTTCTTGTCGCGTGCCTCGCTCATGCGTCCTCCTTCGCCACGCGCACCGCGCGCTCGCCGCCGTCGACGCCGGTCACCGTCAGCGACGCCGCGAGCGTCTCACGCCGCACCAGGTCCCGGTACGCCTCGACGTCGGCCACGTGCGCCGACGGGACGTCCAGCTCCAGCGCGATACGGTCACTCACCTCGAGCCCGGCGGCCTTGCGGGCGTCCTGGACGTCGCGCACGACGTCGCGGGCGTAGCCCTCGGCGCGCAGCGCGTCGTCGAGCGCCAGGTCCAGCACGACGAACCCGCCACCGGGCAGCACCGACGCCGCGACCTCCTCGCCCGCCGCGTCGCCGACCACGGTGGTCAGCTCGTACTCGGGCTCGAGCAGCGGCACGTCGCCGTCGTCGGTGGTCACGACCACCGCGCCGTCGTCCCCGCGCCGCCACGCGCCCGACCTCGCCGCCTTGATGACGCCCTGCACGCCACGGCCCAGCCGCGGACCGGCTGCCCGGGCGTTGACGGCGAGCCGCTCGGTGATGCCGAACCGCGCGGCCGCGTCGGCGTCGGCCACCGCCAGGTCGACGGACTTGACGTTGAGCTCACCGGTGAGCAGCCCCACGTAGTCCGCGAGCGCCTCCGGCTCCGGCACGGCCACGGTGAGCCGGGCCAGGGGCTGGCGGACGCGCAGCCGGTTCGCCTTGCGCAGCGCCAGGGTGGAGGAGACGACGGCGCGCACCTCGTCCATGGCGGCGACGAGCGTGTCGTCGGCCACCAGGGCGCCCGTGTCGGACGCCGCCGGCCAGTCGGCCAGGTGCACCGAGCGTCCGCCGGTCAGGCCGCGCCAGATCTCCTCGGTCAGCAGCGGGGCGAGCGGGGCCATGACACGGCACAGGACCTCGAGCGCGGTGTACAGGGTGTCGAACGCGTCGGCGTCCTCGGCCCAGAACCGGTCCCGCTGGGTGCGCACGTACCAGTTGGTCAGCACGTCCAGGTGCTCGCGGACGGTCTCGCAGGCCCCGGCGATGTCGTAGGCGTCGAGCTGGGCAGTGACCGTGCCGACGAGGTCGTGGGTGCGCGCCAGCAGGTAGCGGTCCAACGCGGGCAGGCCGGCCACGCGGTCGGCCGTCACGGGCACCGCCTGATAGCCCGAGCCGTCCTCGTCGTTGCCGCTCGCGCTGTTCGCGTACAGGGTGAAGAAGTAGTACGTGCTCCACAGCGGCAGCAGGACCTGGCGCACCGCGTCACGGATGCCGTCGGAGGTGACCACGAGGTTGCCGCCGCGCAGGATCGGGCTGGCCATGAGGAACCAGCGCATCGCGTCGGAGCCGTCGCGGTCGAAGACCTCGTTGACGTCCGGGTAGTTGCGCAACGACTTGCTCATCTTGCGGCCGTCGGAACCCAGCACGATCCCGTGCGAGATCGCCGAGCGGAACGCCGGGCGGTCGAACAGGGCGGTGGCCAGGATGTGCAGCGTGTAGAACCACCCGCGCGTCTGGCCGATGTACTCGACGATGAAGTCGCCCGGGTAGTGGTTCTCGAACCAGTCGGCGCTGGAGAACGGATAGTGCACCTGGGCGTACGGCATGGAGCCGGAGTCGAACCAGACGTCCAGGACGTCCTCGACGCGCCGCATGGTGGAGCGGCCCGTCGGGTCGTCGGGGTTGGGGCGCGTCAGGTCGTCGACGAACGGGCGGTGCAGGTCCGGCTCGCCCGCCGCGTTGCGCGGCAGCTCCCCGAAGTCGCGCTCCAGCTCGGCGAAGGAACCGTAGACGTCGGTGCGCGGGTAGGCCGGGTCGTCGCTGACCCACACCGGCACCGGCGAGCCCCAGAACCGGTTGCGGGTGATGGACCAGTCGCGGGCGTTGGCCAGCCACTTGCCGAACTGGCCGTGCTGGATGTGGTCCGGCGTCCAGGAGATCTGCTCGTTCAGCTCGAGCATCCGCTCCTTGATCTTCGTGACCTCCACGAACCAGGAGGACACACCCATGTACATCAGCGGCTGCCGGCAGCGCCAGCAGTGCGGGTAGGAGTGGTCGTAGGACTCGCGGCGCAGCAGCACGGTGCCCGCGGTGACCGACCCCGTCTCCGCCTCTCCGCGGGTGGCGGCCTTGAGGTGGTCGATGATCGGGGCGTTGGCGTCGAAGACCTGCAGCCCCGCGTACTCGTCCACAGGGTGCACGAACGTCCCGTCGGCCTTGACGGGCATGACGGACGCGACGCCCTCGCGGTCGCAGACGATCTTGTCGTCCTCGCCGAAGGCGCCCGCGGAGTGCACCAGACCGGTGCCGTCCGTGGTGGTGACGAAGTCGGCGGCCACCACGCGGTGCGCGCGCTCGCGGCCCGCGTAGTAGGAGAACGGCGGCGCGTAGGCGACCTCGAGCAGGTCGGCACCTGTCAGTCGGCCGACGACCTGCGGCCCCTCCTGACCGTCGTCGACCAGCTCGCGTGCGTAGTGGTCCAGGCGGGCCTCGGCCAGGACGTACCGCTCGGTGGTGCCGGTGTGCGCCGACTCCACGACGACGTAGTCGATGTCCTCGCCGACCATGACGAGCAGGTTCGACGGCAGCGTCCAGGGGGTGGTGGTCCACACGAGCAGCTTGTCGCCGGTGCGCACGACGTCGGTACCGCCGTCGGGCACCGACGTCACGTCGAGGCCCACGGTCACCGCCGGGTCCTGACGGTTCTGGTAGACGTCGTCGTCCATGCGCAGCTCGTGGTTGCTCAGCGGCGTCTGGTCGTTCCAGCAGTACGGCAGGACGCGGAAGTCCTCGTAGACGAGCCCCTTGCGGTACAGCTCGGAGAAGGCCCACATGACCGACTCCATGTAGTCCGGGTTGAAGGTCTTGTAGTCGCCGGTGAAGTCGACCCAGCGCGCCTGCCGGGTGACGTACTCGCGCCACTCCGAGGTGTACTTCAGCACCGAGGACCGGCAGGCGTCGTTGAAGGCCTCGATGCCCAGCTCGAGGATCTCGTCCTTGGTCTTGATCCCCAGCTGGCTCATCGCCTCCAGCTCGGCCGGCAGCCCGTGGGTGTCCCAGCCGAACCGCCGCTCGACGTGCTTGCCCCGCATCGTCTGGTAGCGCGGCACGACGTCCTTGACGTAGCCGGTCAGCAGGTGGCCGTAGTGCGGCAGCCCGTTGGCGAACGGCGGGCCGTCGTAGAAGACGAACTCGTTCTCGCCGTTCTCCCCGGCCGCGTTCTTGGCCACGGAGGCGCGGAAGGTGTCGTCGGCCTCCCAGTACGCCAGGACCTCGCGCTCGAGCTCCGGGAGCTGCGGCGAGGCCGGGACACCGGCATCGGCGGACGACTGGGGCGAGCGGTGCAACGGGTAGGCCATGGGTGGGCTCCTGAGCGGACGGCGGTACGACGACGGTGCTGCTGCACGAGGACGACGTCGGCGCTCGCTGTGGCGAGTCCCCGGGCCGCGGTACCACCCCGCTTGCGGACCGTTTCCGGTCCGCCGCTCGTTGACGGCTGTGACGGGCCTGCCCGTCCGGTTCTACTGGGGCCGAGGCACGGGCCCGTTCTTCCGGAGGCTCACCGGTGATGGCCGGGTCGACGCCTGTGGGTCCATCGTAGCGATCCGCGCAAGCCGGTTCCGGTCGCCGCGTCGCCGGCGCCCTGCCGACCCTTCCCTCGTCGATGCCGCCGTTGATGCGTCCGTGAGCGCCGCGTACGTCGGAATGCGTATCTTTTGCCGTCGCGGCTGACCGGGCGGGCGACGGATGTGGGCCACACCTACGGTCGAACGCGACGACGACGCGATATTCCTGGAATGAGGAGCCTCATGTACTGGGTAGCCAATCGACGCGGAAAGCCTGAGAAGTTCGTGATCTCGATGATCGATCGGGGTGATCCCGCCAAGCCCGACGCGAGAGACGACTGGGGAGTGGGATTCTGGCACGACGTCCGCACGCTGGACGACGCCGAGCACCGGGCGTTCTATGAAAGCTCCGAGTACCAGCTGTACATGACGGGCGCGACGACGTTCGGCCCGTACCGGCCCCGGGCCGAGCACCGCTACATCTTCCGCGACGGCGGCCCGTCGGAATGCCTGGTGTGCGTCGAGACCAGCTTCGACCAGATGGCCGAGCACTTCGGTGGTGCCGAGGGGCCAGGCCCTGGTCCTGCCGGGGATCCCGAGGCGGTGGAGTATCTCCAGTGGATCGCCGCGACGCTGTTCAGAGCAACGGCGACGACCCTGAGCCTGACTCCGCTCAGTCCGTTGCAGCCGCTCGCCACCCTGATCTCGGGCCTGGTGGGATGGCCCACCGGCGACGATGCCCAGCAACCTCGACCTCCGAGCGAGGCCCAGATCGCACAGCGCATCGAGCACGCCATCGACAAGTCGGACTCGCGGGAACGCGGTGTCACGATCGGCGCGACCGTCGAATGGTTCGGTCGACAGTTCGCCGACAGTCACGCCGGTGCTCACGGCGGGTCCCCGGACGAGACGGCCAAGGACATCGCCGCACGTCTCGAGTCGTCCCTCGACATCAGCGACGGCAGCTCGTTCATCAACTGCATGTGGTTCGCGCTCGACTACCCCGAGGTGGGCAAGTGGGTGGTCGAGGAGGTCAGCGCAGGGGCCGCCCTGCTGTGCAAGCTCTGGCACCTGCACCTCGGGCTGACCTTCGTCCCCGAGCTGGCCAAGGATCCCGACTACGTCGTTCCTGCATCGGCGCTGGAACCCTACGTCCAGGACATCGCACGCCTGCAGAGCGGGCTCCGCGCGATCGTCGGCGAGCTGAACAGGCTCCGCCGGGCCGAAGCCGCCCGGGTGCGCCTGCTCGGCCTGCCCGAGGAGGTCGCCTTCTCCATGGAGATGACTCGCCGCTACACGGGAAGCCTCTGGACCGCACGCGACGAGGCCCTGACGAGGCGACACCCGGACGGGTCCGATTTTCTCCAGGAGTCCGGGTTCCCGCTCACCGGTCAGGGGTACGGGGACCTGACGGCCCGACCCGACTCCGTGTCCCGAGCCCTGGCAGGCCTCGACGACGTCAAGTCCACCTTCGACCAGGCGGTCGAGCAGGCGAAGGAACAGAAGTGGCCACAGGCCCTGCTCCCGGTGTGACACACGGACGGGGTCGCGGCACCCCTGCCATGCTTCCTCGAGATCCTGCCCGTTGCGAGGCTGCCGGCGGGATCTGGCTCCCGTCGGTCTAGTCTCTGAGCGGCACCCCACGACCGCGAGGAGCACGGATGCGACCCGAACCGACGCCGACGGCGGACCCGGCCGGGTCTCCGCACCAGCGCCGGACCCTGGTCGTGCTCGTCGTCGCCCAGGTGCTCTCCGGAGCGGGGCTGGCCGCCGGTGTCACGGTCGGCGCCCTGCTGACCGCCGAGATGCTCGGTGCCACGCAGTACGCCGGGCTGTCCGCCGCGGCCTTCACGGCCGGGTCCGCGCTCGCCGCGCTCGCCGTCGGGCGGCTCTCGCAGCGCTGGGGCCGGCGGACCGGCCTCGCCGCGGGCTACCTGACCGGCGCGGTCGGCGCCGCGGGGGTCGTGCTGGCCGCGGTGCTCGACGACGTCACGCTCCTCTTCGTGGCGTTCGCCGTCTACGGCGCCGGGACGGCGACGAACCTCCAGGCCCGGTACGCGGGCGCCGACCTGGCCACCCCCGCACACCGAGGGCGCGCCGTCTCCACGGTGCTGGTGGCCACGACCCTCGGCGCGGTCGCCGGTCCCAACCTCGTCGGTGTCACGGGTGAGCTCGTCGGCGGTTGGGGCATCCCCCCCGCTGGCCGGTCCGTTCCTGCTGGGCGGCGTCGCCTACGCGGCGGCCGGGCTCGTGCTGTGGGCGCTGCTGCGTCCGGACCCGCTCCTGCAGGCCCGGGCGGACGCCGCGGCCGAGCAGGTCGCGGCCGTCTCCCGGACCGAGGCACCCGCGACGACGACGGCGGCGGGCCCGGTCCCCGCGGTCGCGGCCGTGCCGCAGGGCAACGCCGCGGCCGACCGCGCGGTCGGCCGCACCGTGCTCCTGGCCGGGACCATCATGGTGCTCACCCAGGGCGTCATGGTGGCCATCATGACCATGACGCCGGTGCACATGGCCCACCACGGGCACGCCGTCGCCGTGGCGGGATTCGTCATCGCCGTGCACGTCGGCATGATGTACCTGCCCTCGCCCCTGTCGGGGTGGCTCACCGATCGCTACGGCCCGGTGCCGGTCGCCGTCGCCGCGGCCGCCACGCTCCTGGCCGCCGGCCTGGTCTCGGCGTTCGTGCCGCCGTCGTCCGTGGCCGGGCTCGCCGTCGGGCTGGGGCTGCTGGGCCTCGGCTGGAGCCTGGGCCTGGTCTCGGGCACGGCGCTGCTCACCACGTCCGTCCCGCTGGCCACCCGCGCCCGCACGCAGGGCGGCGTGGACCTGGCCGTGGCGTTGGCCGGCGCCGCGGGCGGTCTCGGCTCCGGGTTCGTCGTCGCGGCGTCGAGCTACGCCGCCCTCGCGCTCGGTGGCGGCCTGCTCGCCCTGCTGGTGCTGCCCGTCGTGGCGTTCGCCGGGCGCGGACGCGTCCCGGCCTGACGCCGCGCCCGGGACGGTCAGACGCCGGTGCGGGCGATCTTCGTGTTGTGCACCTGCGCGCGGGGACGGATCACCATCAGGTCGAGGTTGACGTACGCCGGCCGCGTCAGGGCGAACCCGATCGCGTCGGCGATGTCGGCGGCCTGCAGGGGCTGGAAGCCTTCGTAGACGGCCGCGGCCTTCTCGGCGTCCCCGTCGAACCGCACGAGCGAGAACTCCTCGGTCTCGACGGCACCCGGCGCGATCTCGATCACGCGGACCGGCTCGCCGGCCAGCTCCCAGCGCAGCGTCGTGGACAGCATCCGCTCGCCGTGCTTGGCGGCGGTGTACCCGGCGCCCCCCTCGTAGGCGCCGTGCGCCGCCGTCGAGGTCACCACGACGACGTCGGCGCCCGGACCGTCGGCGCCCCCGCGGCGCTCGGCGGCCGCACGCAGCAGCGGCAGCACACCCTTCGTCACGCGCAGGGTGCCGAGCACGTTGAGCTCGTACATGTGCTGCCACTGGTCCAGGTCGGCGCCCTCGACCGGGTCGAGGCCGAACGCCCCGCCGGCGTTGTTCACCACACCGTCCAGCCCCCCGGTGGCCTCCAGGTGCGACACGAGACCGTCGACGGCGGACTGGTCGGTCACGTCCAGGACGTACGCCTCGGCACCGGTCTCGGCGGCCAGCGTCTCGAGCCGGTCGCCGCGACGCGCCGCGGCGACGACGTCGAAGCCCTCGGCACGCAGGTGGCGCACGGCCGCCGCGCCGATGCCGGAGGAGGCTCCGGTGACCAGGATGCGGCGTGCGGGCTCGGGGGTGGTGCTCATCGGTACTCCTCGGTGGTGCGGGGTCGGGACGGCGCAGCGGCGACGCGGTGCCGAGGGACAGGATCTCAGGTCAGGACGCGACGTCGCGCAGCACGCCGGCCAGGATCGCCAGCCCCTCGCGAGCCTCGTCGTCGGTGACGACGCACGGCGGCACCACGTGGACGCGGTTCTCCGCGAAGAACGCCAGGAGGCCGCGCTCGAGGCAGAGCGCCTTGACCCGGGCCATGTCGGCCGCGGACAGCGGCTCGCGGGTGGTCCGGTCGGCGACCAGCTCGACGGCCCAGAAGACCCCGGTGCCGCGTACCTCGCCGACCAGCGGGCTCTGCTCGGCGAGGGCCGCCAGGCCCGGACCGAGGACGTCCCGGCCCACGCGCGCAGCGTTCTGGACGATCCCTTCGGCTTCCATGGCCTCCAGCGCGCCGACGATCGCGGCCATGGCGAGCGGGTGACCGGAGTAGGTCAGCCCGCCGGGGAAGACCTGCTCGTCGAACGTCGCCGCGATCTCGGCGTCGACCAGGACGCCGCCGGCCGGGACGTAGCCCGAGTTGACGCCCTTGGCGAAGGTCACCAGGTCGGGCACGACGTCGTGCGCCTCGAACGCGAACCAGGACCCGGTCCGGCCGAACCCGGCCATCACCTCGTCGAGGATCAGCACGATGCCGTGCCGGTCGCAGATCTCGCGGACGCCGGCGAGGTAGCCCCGTGGTGGCACGAGGACGCCGGCGGTGCCCGGGATGGTCTCGAGCAGGATCGCCGCGACCGACGTCGCCCCCTCGGCGACCACGACGTGCTCGAGGTGCTGCAGCGCGCGCTCGCACTCCTGGGCCTCGGTCGTGGCCCAGAACTCCGAGCGGTACAGGTACGGTCCGAAGGCGTGGACGTGGCCGCGCGCGTACTCGTTCGGCACGCGGCGCCAGTCCCCCGTCGCGACGACGGCGGACCCCGTGTTGCCGTGGTAGGAGCGGTAGGTGGAGACCACCTTGTCGCGCCCGGTGTGCAGACGGGCCATGCGCACGGCGTTCTCGTTGGCGTCCGCGCCGCCGTTGGTGAAGAAGACCTTCGTGAACGACGCCGGAGCCTTGGCGAGGACACGTTCGGCGGCGGCCGCCCGGGTCCGGTTCGCCGTCGCCGGCGAGACCGTGGTGAGCAGGTCCGCCTGCTCCTTGATCGCCGCGACCACCGCCGGGTGCTGATGACCGATGTTGGTGTTGACGAGCTGGCTGGAGAAGTCCAGCCAGGTGGTGCCTGCGTGGTCCCACACGCGGCAGCCGGAGCCGCCCGCCAGCACGAACGAGGGCAGGTGGGCCTGGGCGGACCAGGAGTGCAGGACGTGGCGGTGGTCGGCGTCCAGGACGGCGGCGTCGAGCGCGGCGCCGGTCAGGGTCTCTTCGGTCACCGGGGTCTCCTTCGGGGTGGGCGGGCAGGGGCCGGGCGTGGCGCCGTCGGGGTTCCGGCGCCACGCCCGGTGCGCGGTGGCGGCTACTCGCCGCCCTCGGTGAGGGTGACCTCGATCGGGGTGAAGTCGGCGCCCATGACGTCCACGTCCTCGTCCTCGAGCTCGGCGAGGGCCTGCTCGACGTACTCGTTGGTGTACGCCGTCTCCGGGGGCTCGGACGTGATGATCGTCGACCCGGTCTCGTTCTGGGTGTTCATCGCGATGTCGACCGTCTGGTCCCACTGGTCGGCGTTGATGGTGCCGACACCGGAGGTGGAGGGCCAGATGAGCTTGTTGACCTCGTTGGTCTGCCAGAGCTGGTGGCTCTGGCCGAGCGTGGAGCCGGCGTCGGTGACGATGGCGGCGGCGTCCTCGGCGTTGTCGCGGGCGTACGCCCAGCCCTTGAGCGAGGCCTTGATGAACTTCACGGTGGTCTCGGCGTAGTCCTCGTCCTCGCTCAGCCGGGCGGTGTCGGCCCAGATCGCGTCCTGCAGCATGGCGGTGCCGACGTCGTTCCAGTCGATGACCGCCAGGTCCTCCGGCTGGTACAGCTCCCCGGTGTCCGGGTTCACCGTCTCCAGGACCTGGGCGTACTCGTTGTACGTCATCGCCTGGGCGGCGTCGATGTCCCCGGCCAGGAAGCCGTTCATGTCGAACGCCTGCTGGACGAGCGAGATGTCGCCGGAGGTGTCCAGCCCGGCCTGCTGCATGCCGGCGAACAGCTCCCACTCGTTGCCGTAGCCCCACGACCCGACGTTCTTGCCCGCCAGGTCCTCCGGTCCCTCGATGCCGGAGTCGGCCATGGCGATCTGCAGCGTCCCGGACCGTTCGAACACCTGGGCGACGTCCGTGACCTCGGTGCCCTGCTCGATCGAACCGAGGACCTTGGGCACCCAGGAGATCGCGTAGTCGGCGTCCCCGGCGGCCAGCACGTCGATCGGCACGGTGTCCGTCCCGGCCTCGGCGATGGTGACGTCGAGTCCCTCGTCCTCGTAGAAACCCTGGTCCACTGCGGCGTAGTAGCCGGCGAACTGCGCCTGCGCCACCCATTGGAGCTGGAGGGTGACCGGGGTCAGCTCGCCCTCCGCGGAACCCGATCCGGCCGGTTCGGCCTCGCCTCCGCAGGCGGACACCAGCAGGGCGGTGCTCGCGACCATCGCCCCGATCCCGACGGCGGTGCGCGGTGTGTGCTTCATGGTCGATTCCTCTCGTGGTGCTGCTCGGATGCTGCCTCGGACGAACAAGGGGTGGGCCGGGGCCGGCGGCCCGTCAACGCGGCGTGCGCCGGTGCAGGGCGAGGCG
Source organism: Isoptericola aurantiacus (assembly GCF_044769875.1). Lineage (NCBI taxonomy): Bacteria > Bacillati > Actinomycetota > Actinomycetes > Micrococcales > Promicromonosporaceae > Isoptericola > Isoptericola aurantiacus. The sequence goes on along the minus strand of NZ_JBJBAE010000004.1, from coordinate 100,839 downwards.
TTCGACGCCCGCGGTCGCGCAGAAGAAGACGAGGCCGATGACGACGGCGCCCACGACGTAGGCCCACGCCAGCGGGTAGTTGCTCGACGAGACCGCCGAGGTGATCGCCTTGCCGAGGCCGTCCACCGGCCCGCCGAAGTACTCGGCGACCAGCGCGGAGATGACGGCCAGCGAGGAGGCGACCCGCAGCCCGCTGAAGACGAAGGGCAGCGCGCCGGGCAGCGTGACCGTGGTCGTGGCCTGCCGCCGGGTGGCGGCGTAGGCGCGCAGCAGGTCGCGGTGCACGGGAGCCACGGTGCGCAGCCCCCGCAGCGTGTTGACGTAGACGGGGACGAACGAGACGATCGCCGCCACCGCGATGCGCGCGGTCTGCACGTTCGCACCGAACATCGTGTAGAGCACCGGGGCGAGCGCCACGATCGGCACGACGGCCGCCGCGGCGGCCAGCGGCGCGGACATCTCGTCCAGGGTGCGCACGGCCGCCGAGACCGCGGCGGCCAGCAGCGCCGCCACCACCCCGACCACCAGTCCCACCAGGGCGTTCAGCGCGGTCGAGACGGCCGCCGCCGCGATGAAGGAGGCGTTCTGCGTCAGCTCGGCCGCGATGCTGGTCGGGCTCGGCACCACGAAGGGTCGCAGCTCGAGGACGACGACAGCCGTCTGCCAGAGCACGAGGGCGACGACTCCGAGGACGACGGGGGCCAGCACGACCTCGAGGCGACGGGCGAGGCTCATCGGGTCTCCACCCCGCGCGGTGCGGACGACCCGGTGCCGTGCAGCGCCTCCCGCACGGCACGCACCCGGTCGAAGAACTCGCCGTCCTCGCGCAGGTCCTCCCCGCGCTCCCCGGCGCCGCCCAGCGCGACCGGCACGACCTCACGCACCCGGCCCGGCCGCGCGGACATCACCACGACCCGGTCGGAGAGGTACACGGCCTCGGGGATGGAATGGGTGACGAACACGACCGCGGCACCGGACTCGGCGCGCAGCCGCAGCAGCTCGGTCTGGACGTGCTCCCGCGTCATCTCGTCCAGCGCCCCGAAGGGTTCGTCCATGAGGAGCAGGCTGGGACTCTCCGCGAGCGCCCGGGCGATGGCGACACGCTGCTGCATGCCCCCGGAGAGCTGGTCGGGCAGGTGGTCGGCGAAGTCGGACAGCCCCACCATCTCGAGCAGCTCGGCGGCGCGTGCTCGCCGTGCGGCACGTCCGGTGCCGTGCAGCTCGAGCGGGAGCTCGACGTTGCCGCGCACGCTGCGCCACGGCAGGAGCCCGGCCTGCTGAAAGGCGATGCCGAAGTCGTGGTTCTCCCGGGCCACCCGTGGCGGGCGACCGAAGACGGCGAGCTCACCGGCGCTGGGCTCGTCGAGGTCCGCGATCAGCCGCAGCAGGGTGGACTTGCCGCACCCGGACGGGCCGATGAGGGACACGAACTCCCCCGCGCGGACGGTGAGGTCGACGTCGGACAGGGCCACGACGTCGCCGGACCGGGTGGCGAAGGTGCGGCTCACGCCACGCACCTCGACGGCGGGCGCGGCGCCGGGGGCGTCCGTGGTGGACGCGGGGCCGTGCCGGTCGGACGTTCCTGCCGGGGCGGTGGCGCTCATGAGACCTCCGAGACTCGGTAGCGGGCCAGGCCGCGGGCGACGAGCGCGCACACGCCGGCGGCGACGAGGCCGACGACGACGGCGCCGCCGATGGGCGACCACTGCTTGGCGGGGTCGGCGCTCGCGCTGGCGCCGAACTCGACGATCATGCGGCCGATGCCGCCGCGCAGACCGATGGAGACCTCGGCGACGACGGTGCCGATCACGGCGTTCGCGGCGGCCAGGCGCAGGGCGGGCACGAGGTGCGGGACGGCCGCCGGCAGCCGCAGGCTGCGGTAGGTCCGCCACCAGCCCACCCCGTAGGACCGCATGAGGTCGAGATGGACGGACGCGGGCGAGGACAGCCCCCGCAGCGCGCCGATCGAGACCGGGAAGAACGCGAGGTAGGACGCGATGACGGCCACGGACATCCAGTCCTGCCAGTCGAACGTGCCCAGCTCGAGCTGGCTGCCCCACCGCCGCACGAGCGGGGCGAGCGCGATGAGGGGCACCGTCTGGGACAGCACCACCCAGGGCAGCAGGGCCGACTCGGCGGTGCGGAACCGCTGCATGAGCGTGGCCGTCAGCAGGCCGACGACAACGCCGACGACCCACCCGACGGCGGCGACCCCCAGCGTGAACGCCGCGGCCTGCGCGACGGCGAACCACAGCGGGTCGGCGCCCGTGGCGGACGTGACGGGACGGGCCGCGCGGGTCACCATCTCCCACAGGTGCGGCATGGCGACGTCGTTCGAGCGTGGCAGCACCGTCACGCCGCCGAGGACCACGCCGTCGTCGGGCGCGAGCACCTTGTAGCCCTCCCACAGCACGGCGAGCGCCGCGACGCCGGCCGCCCCCGCGAGCACCTGGCGTCTCATGCGGTCGCCGCCACCAGCTCGCGCACGGCCGGGATGACCCGCTCGCCGTAGGTGCGCAGCGTGCCGTCCTTGTTGTCGTGCTGCAGGTAGGCGGCGAACTGGGTGACGCCGAGCTCGCCGAGCGCCTCCAGCTTGGCGACGTGCTCGGCGGGTGAGCCGAGCAGGCAGAACCGCTCGACGATCTCGTCCGGCACGAACCGGGTGTGCGAGTTCCCGGCGCGCCCGTGCTCGTTGTAGTCGTACCCCTCACGGTCCCGGATGTAGTCGGTCAGCGCCTTGGGGATCGCCGAGTCGGTGCCGTAGCGCGCCACGATGTCGGCCACGTGGTTGCCGACCATCCCGCCGAACCACCGGCACTGCTCGCGCATGTGGGCGCGCTCCGCCGGGGAGGCGCCGTCGCCGGTGTAGGCCGGGGCGGCCACGCAGAAGGCGACGTCGTCCGGGTCGCGGCCCGCCGCCTCGGCCGAGTCCCGCACCGCCCGGATCATCCAGGCCGCGATGTCCGGGTCCGCGAGCTGCAGGATGAACCCGTCACCCACCTGCCCGGTGAGCTCCAGCGCCTTCGGCCCGTACGCGGCCACCCACACGTCCAGGGCCGAGCCGGTGCTCCACGGGAACCGCACGGTGCTGCCGCCCACCTCGACCGCACGGGAGTTGCCCAGCTCGCGGATGACGTGCACCGCGTCACGCAGCGTGGCCAGGTTGGACGGCCGGCCGTTGAGGGTGCGCACCGCGGAGTCGCCCCGTCCGATGCCGCAGATCGTGCGGTTGCCGTACATGTCGTTGAGCGTGGCGAACAGCGAGGCCAGCACGGTCCAGTCGCGGGTGGCCGGGTTGGTGACCATCGGCCCGACGGTGATCCGGCGCGTGGCCGCAAGCATCGCCGAGTAGATGACGAAGGGCTCCTGCCACAGCAGGTGCGAGTCGAACGTCCAGGCGTAGTCGAAGCCGTGGTTCTCGGCCTGACGGGTGAGGTCGACGACCCGCGAGGCGGGCGGGTCGGTCTGCAGCACGACACCGAAGTCCATGGGGTTGCTCCTTGCTCGTGTCAGACCAGGTACTGGGTCAGGTCGCGCTTGACGTACTTCCCGTGGCCGACCTCGCCGACGAACGCGTCGTCCTCGACCAGGACGCGCCCGCGGGAGAGCACGGTGTCGACCTTGCCGTCGATCTCGAAGCCCTCCCAGGCGGAGTAGTCCATGTTCATGTGGTGGGTCTTGCCGAGGCCGATACTCGTGCGGCCGGCCGGGTCGTAGATCACGACGTCGGCGTCGGCGCCGGGGGCCAGGACACCCTTGCGGCCGTACATGCCGAACATCCGCGCGGGGGTGACCGAGGTGATCTCCACCCAGCGCTCGAGCGAGATCTGGCCGGTGACCACCCCCTGGTACATGAGGTCCATCCGGTGCTCGACGGAACCGATCCCGTTGGGGATCTTGGAGAAGTCCCCGACGCCCATCTCCTTCTGGTCCTTCATGCAGAACGGGCAGTGGTCGGTGGACACGAGCTGGAGGTCGTTGGTGCGCAGCGCCTGCCACATGTGGTCCTGGTGGCCCTCGGCGCGCGAGCGCAGCGGCGTCGAGCACACCCACTTGGCGCCCTCGAAGTCACCCCACTGCTCGCTGCTCGCCCCGAGCTGCTCCTCCAGGGAGAGGTACAGGTACTGCGGGCAGGTCTCGCCGAAGACGTTCTGACCCTTGTCCCGGGCCCGGGCGATCTGCTCGACGGCCTGCTTGGCCGAGACGTGCACCACGTACAGCGGGGCACCGGTGAGGTCGGCGAGCATGATGGCCCGGCTCGTGGCCTCGGCCTCGGCCTGCCACGGGCGCGTGGTGCCGTGGAAGGACGGGGAGGTGTTGCCGGCGGCGAGCGCCTGCTGCACGAGGACGTCGATGACGGCGCCGTTCTCGGCGTGCATCATCATCATCGCGCCGTTGTCGGCGGCCTTCTGCATGGCCCGCAGGATCTGGCCGTCGTCGGACAGGAACACGCCCTTGTAGGCCATGAAGAGCTTGAAGCTGGTCACGCCCTCGTCGATCAGCTCGTCCATGGCCTGCAGGGAGGAGTCCTGCACGTCGGACAGGATCTGGTGGAACCCGTAGTCGACGGCGCAGTTCCCGGCGGCCTTGTCGTGCCACAGCGCGTACTGGTCGAGGACGTTCTGCTCGGGGTACTGGACCACGAAGTCGACGATCGTCGTCGTGCCGCCCCAGGCCGCCGCCGTCGTACCGGTGGCGAAGGTGTCCGAGGCGAACGTGCCGCCGAACGGCATCTCCATGTGGGTGTGGGCGTCGATGCCGCCCGGCACGACGTACTTGCCGGTCGCGTCGACCACCCGGTCCACGGAGGCGGCGAGGTCCACGCCGAACAGGGTCGAACCCGGCTCGAGCAGCGCGACGACCGTCTCGCCGTCGATGAGCACGTCGGCGCGGGAACGTCCTGTGGCGTTGACGACGGTGCCGCCGGTGATGAGGGTCTTCATGGGGTGGACCTCCTGTCCTGGGCGCGTGCGGGGGTGCTCACGGGGCGACGATCGGCCCGTAGGCGTCGGGACGACGGTCGCGGAAGAACTGCCAGCGCTGGCGCACCTCGCGGACCTGGCCGAGGTCGAGGTCGCGCAGCACGAGCTCGTCGTCGGTCGAGCTGGCGACCTCGCCCACGTAGTTGCCGTCGGGGCCGACGGCGTAGGAGCTGCCGTAGAACGCCACCGCCTCGTCGCCGTACTCGTTGTCCTCGAGGCCGACCCGGTTGTTGGCCACGACGAAGATCCCGTTCGCCGCGGCGGCCGCGGGCTGCTCGATCTCCCACAGCCGGTTGGAGACTCCCGGCGCGGTGGCGTTGGGGTTGAAGACGATCTCGGCGCCGTTCAGCGCCAGCACGCGCCAGCCCTCCGGGAAGTGCCGGTCGTAGCAGATGTTCACGCCGATCTTCCCGACGGCCGTGTCGAAGACCGGGTAGCCGAGGTTGCCGGGACGGAAGTAGAACTTCTCCCAGAACTTCGGCAGGTGCGGGATGTGGTGCTTGCGGTACTTGCCGAGGTAGGTGCCGTCGGCGTCGACGACGGCCGCGGTGTTGTAGAGGACCCCGGGCTGCTCCTCCTCGTAGACGGGCAGCACCATGACGACGCCGAGCTCGGCCGCGAGCGCCGCGAACCGGTCGACGGTGGGGCCGGGCACCGACTCGGCGTAGTCGTAGTAGTCGGTGTCCTGGGTGATCCCGAAGTAGGGCCCGTAGAAGAGCTCCTGGAACGCGACGACCTGGGCGCCCTGCGAGGCGGCCTCGCGGGCCCACCGCTCGTGCAGGGCGATCATGGACTCCTTGTCACCCGTCCAGCGGGCCTGGGTGAATGCGACGCGAACCACGGACATGCGGACCTCCGGCTGATCGGCCACGGCCGGCCCGGGAGCCCGCCGCGAGATGACGACGAATGTGACTCTGGGTCTTGAACATTTCTGCGGCGTAACCCTGGGTTTCGGTATCGGGTCGATGCGGGGGTTTCGCGTAAACACTGCGGTTCCGGGTGCCGCGGGCGGGCACGATGGAGCCGTGCAGCCCTCCTACGACGCCGCCCGGCTAGCCGCCGAGATCGCCGAGCGCAGCCCTCGCGGCATCGCCGCCTCCCTCTCGCGCCTCGTGCGGTCGGGGACGCTGCAGCCCGGCGACCGCCTGCCGACCGTGCGCGACCTCGCCCGCGAGCTCGGCGTCAGCCCGGCGACCGTGAGCGGTGCGTTCCAGGCGATGTCCGCCGTCGGGCTCGTGGCCTCGCGGGGACGGGCCGGGACGTCCGTGCTGCCCGCTCCGCGCAGCTGGCTGCCGCCCCGGTACCGGTCCATGGCCGACGGTGGCGCCCCGGACGGCGGCGCCGTCGACGACGGTCGGGGGCCCCGGGTGGACCTGTCGTCCGGGACGCCCGACGCCCTGCTCCTGCCCCGCCTCGGCCCGGCGCTGGGGCGTGCCGCGCAGGACGTGCCCGCCGCCGACACGTCCAGCTACCTCGCCTCACCGGTGGTGCCCGAGCTCGAGGCCCTCATGCGTTCCTCGTGGCCGTTCACCCCGCAGCGCGTCACCGTCGTCGACGGCGCCCTGGACGCGATCGGCCGCACGCTGGAGCAGGTCGTCGGGTTCGGCGACCGCGTCGCCGTCGAGGACCCGGGGTTCCCGCCCACCTTCGACCTGCTCGACCAGCTCGGGCTCGAACGCGTGCCCCTGGACCTCGACCGGTACGGGGTGCGTCCCCGGTCCCTGGCCGCGGCCCTGGGCCGCGGCGTGCGCGCCGTCGTGCTGCAGCCCCGCGCCCAGAACCCGACGGGCCGCAGCCTGACCGCGACGCGGGCTCGCGAGCTGGCGGCCCTGCTGCGTCGTCTGGGTCCCGGCGTCACCGTGGTGGAGGACGACCACTCCGGTCTGATCTCCTCGGCCCGTGACGTCAGCCTCGGCGCGTTCCTGCCCGACCGCGTGGTGCACGTGCGCTCCTACTCCAAGTCGCACGGCCCCGACCTGCGCATCGCCGCCGTGGGCGGGCCGGCCACGGTGCTCGACCCGCTCGTGGCACGCCGCATGCTCGGACCCGGGTGGACCAGCCGGCTGCTGCAGCGGGTGCTGGTGGACCTGCTGACCGACTCCACCGCGGTCGCGGCGGTCGAGCACGCCCGTCGCCTCTACTTCGCGCGGCAGCGGGGGTTCGTCACGGCGCTCGCCCGGCACGGGCTCGACGTGCGCGCCGGGGACGGGGTGAACCTCTGGCTGCCGGTCGCCGACGAGGCCACCGCCCGGGTACGGCTGGAGGCCGCCGGGATCCGCGTCGCCCCCGGCTCGCCGTTCCGGGCGCGGCGCGACGCCGACGGCGAGCCCCGGGGCCCGCAGCACGTGCGGGTCACGGTGGGGATGCTGCGCGACGACCCGGAACCGGTCGCGCGGGCGGTCGCCCTCGCCGTCGGCGGCTGACGGCGTCGCCGCCGGGCCGCCGGGCTCAACCCACGCTGACCCCCACCGAGTGCCAGCCGGTGGCGCCGTCCGGGGCCGGCGGGGCCTCGTCGCCGGTCTGGACCTGCCCGTCGGCGTCCGTGGCGCGCACGGTGAGCGTGTGGTCGCCGGCCGGCGCGTCCCAGACGTAGCGCCACTGGCGCCACGTGTCCGGGCCCACCGTCTCGGCGAGCTCCGCGGACTCCCACGCGCCGTCGTCGACACGCACCTCCACGGCCTCGATGCCGGTGTGCTGCGCCCACGCGACGCCGGCGACGACGACCTCCCCGGCGTCGACCGACCCGGAGCTCGGCACGTCGATGCGCGACTCGAGCTTGATCGGTCCGAGCTCCGACCAGCCGCGCGGGGTCCAGTAGCCCTCGTCGTCGGCGAACCGGGTGACCTTGAGCTCCGTGACCCACTTGGTGGCCGAGACGTACCCGTACAGACCGGGGACCACGAGCCGCGCGGGGAACCCGTGCTGCTCGGGCAGCGGTTCGCCGTTCATGCCGATCGCCAGCAGGGAGTCCCGGTCCGGGTCGGTGAGCACTTCGAGCGGGGTACCCGCCGTGAACCCGTCGACGCTCGTGGACAGCACCATGTCCGCGTCGGCCTGCGGCTTCGCGCGGGCCAGCAGCTCGCGGATCGGGTAACCGAGCCACAGGGCGTTGCCGATGAGGTCTCCCCCGACACGGTTGGAGACGCACGCCAGCGTCACGTGGTGCTCGGTCATCGGCAGCGCGAGCAGCTCGTCCCAGCCGATCTCGAACGGCTCGTCCACCAGCCCGGTGACGCGCAGCGACCAGTCGGCAGGGTCCACCTGCGGCACACGCAGCGCGGTGTCGATGCGGTAGAAGTCGTCGTTCGGGCTGATGTACGGCTCCGCTCCGGGCACGCCGAGGTCGGCCCCGGCGGGCACGGCCTGTGCCGGGGTCGTCGGCGACGGCAGGCGGATGGCCTCGCGGACGACGTCGACGGCCCGGCTGCCGGCGGCCAGGGCGCGCGAGGCGACGAGCGCGACGACGGCACCGGCGGCGGCCGCCCCGGACCAGGCGAGGAACGTGCGGCGGGAGGCCCCGTCCGGTGTGACGGCCACCTGCGCGTCGGGGGCCGGGGACGCGGCGGGGCCCGGCACCCGGACGACCAGCGCCCGCAGCAGCACGACGGCGGCCCCGACGCCGACGATGCTGGGCACCGTCCAGACCGCGGCCGCGCCGGGCCGGGTGAGCGCCACGAGCGCCAGCCCGAGTCCCACGGCACCGAGCAGCACGCGGCCCCACGGCGGCCGCCGGAGCTCCAGCCAGCCCGCCAGCGCCGCTCCGGCGGCCAGCACGGCGATCATGGAGCCGAGCAGCACCGCCTTGTCCGCGGTGCCGAACCACTCGACCGCCAGGTCCTTGAGCCAGGGCGGCACCAGGTCCACGAACGCCCCGCCGAGGGACAGCACGGGGGACGACGCGGGGTCGATGACCGCGGCGATCAGCTCGGCCAGGGCGAGTCCGGCCGCGGCGGCCACGATCCCGGCGAGGGCGGCCCACCAGCCGCCGGAGGTCCTGCTGCTCATGGGTCCCACCCTGCCACCGCGCGCCCTGCGGGCCCATGCCAGGACCGGCGTCTCCCGTGATCCGTCATGACTCCGTAACCACCGGGTACTAGGCTGGCGGGGCGGACCACGGGCACCGGTGAATCGCCCGTCGGTGCGGCCCCACCCTTCTAGGCCGCAGGTCCCGCCGGTGCGAGATGACGCGCCTCCCCTGCCCTGCTCGTGCCTGCCCGAGGGAGCCTCGTCCGTGCCTCGCACCCGCTTCACCCTGCCCACCGCCGTCGTCGGCGCCGCCCTGCTGACCCTGACCGCCTGCTCGTCCGACGCGGACCCCGCGGCGCAGGACGCCACGGGCGGCGCCGAGCAGACGGGCTCCGACGCCGCTGCGGCCGGCACGCCGTACCCGCTCACGCTGGACAACTGCGGCACCGAGGTCACGTTCGACGCCGCACCCGAGCGCGTGGTGACGATCAAGTCCTCGACCGCCGAGACGATGCTGGCGCTCGGGCTCGGCGACCGCGTCGTCGGTGCGGCGTTCCTGGACGGCGAGGTTCCCGACTGGCTCGCTCCGGAGGCCGAGGGGACCGCCGTCGCCGACCCGTTCAGCGACGAGGTGCCCGGCACCGAGGCGCTGCTGGAGCTCGACCCCGACCTGGTCTACGCCGGGTGGGAGTCCAACGTGGCGGCCGACGGCGCCGGCGACCGCGAGACCCTGGCGTCCCTGGGCGTGGCGAGCTACGTGGCGCCCGCCGCGTGCAAGGACCCGCAGTACATGCCGAATCCGCTGACGTTCGACGAGGTCTTCGCCGAGATCACCGAGGTGGGCCGGATCTTCGACGTCGCCGACGCCGCCGACGCCCTCGTCGCCGAGCAGACCGAGCTGCTGGACTCCGTCACCCCCGACGACCGCGGCCTGACGGCGCTGTGGTACTCCTCCGGCTCGGACATCCCCTACGTCGGTGCCGGCATCGGCGCGCCGCAGATGATCCTCGACGCCGTCGGTCTGCAGAACGTCGCCGGGGACGTCGAGGACACCTGGACGTCGATGTCGATGGAGGAGATCGTCGCCGCCGACCCCGACGTCATCGTGCTGGTCGACGCCGCCTGGAACACCGCCGACAGCAAGATCGAGACCCTCGAGGCCCACCCCGCCACCGCGGAGCTCAGCGCCGTGCGCGAGGGCCGCTACCTGGTGGTGCCGTTCCCCGCCACGGAGGCCGGCGTCCGCAACGCCGACGCCGTCGCGGACCTGTCCCGTCAGCTCGGCCGGATCGACGTCGATGAGTGATCGCATCCGTGCCGCCGCCGCGCCGCCACGCCCCGCGACCCTCACCCGGGCGCGGTTGCTGGCGTGGATCGGCGGTACGACGGCGGCACTGCTGGCCAGCGTGGTCGTGGCGGTGGCGATCGGCCCGGCCGGGCTCACGCCGTCGGACGTGGCGCACGTGGTGGCCACGCGGCTCGGCCTGGGCGACGTGCTCGGCCTGGGCACCCCCGAACGGATCGCCGACGGGATCGTGTGGCAGCTCCGGCTGCCCCGCGTGCTCACCGCGGCCGCCGTCGGCGCCGGGCTGGCCGTGTGCGGCGTCGTCATGCAGTCCCTGACCCGCAACCCCCTGGCCGATCCGTACCTGCTGGGCCTCAGCTCGGGCGCGTCGCTGGGTGCGGTGAGCGTGCTGGTCCTCGGCTGGGTGGCGGTCCTGCCCGTCGCGGCGTTCGTCGGGGCCACCGCCGCGCTGGTCACCACGTTGGCGCTCGCCTCGGCCTCCGGACGCGGCGCCGGCGGCCTCTCCCCCGCGCGCACCGTGCTGGCGGGCCTCGCGGTCTCGCAGCTCGCCGCCGCGGCGACCAGCTTCGTCATCTTCTGGTCGGCCCAGGGCGACCAGTACCGCGAGATCCTGTCCTGGATGCTCGGCTCGGTGGCCGGCACCACGTGGACCTCGGTGGCGATCGCCGGCGGGGCGGTGCTCGTGCTCGGCAGCCTCCTGGCTGCCACCGGGTCCGTGCTGGACGCCTTCACCTTCGGCGACACCGCCGCCGCGACCCTCGGGGTCCCCGTGGCGCGGGTGCGCTGGGTGCTCCTGATCGCCGTGGCGCTGCTCACCGGCGCGCTGGTCTCCCAGTCGGGCGCGATCGGGTTCGTCGGGCTGATCCTGCCGCACGCGGTGCGCCTCGTCGTCGGCTCGCGGCACCGCGCCCTGCTGCCGTTGTCGATGCTCTGCGGGGCGACGTTCCTGGTCTGGGCGGACACGCTGGCACGGACCGTGTTCGCGCCGCGCGAGCTGCCCGTGGGGATCGTCACCGCGGCGATCGGGGCGCCGGTCTTCGCGATGCTGCTGTGGAAGGGACGGGCACGCGCATGACGCAGATCTCCGACCGGGCCCCGACCGGGACCCCGACCAGGGCGCCTGCGGGCCTCGGTTCACCGGGCGGCTCGCACGGCGGGTCGCCGGCGGGCGACCCGGACGCACGGTCGCTCGTGGCCGAACGGGTCCGGTGGACCGTGGCCGGCCGGCTGATCCTCGACGACGTGGACGTCACCGCGCCCGCCGGCGCCGTCACCGGGCTCCTCGGCCCGAACGGGACCGGGAAGTCGACGCTGCTGCGGCTGATCGCCGGGGTCGAGCGGCCCGACGGCGGCCGTGTCGCGCTCGTGGGTGGTGGCGAGACCGCGGCCGGCCGCGAGGACCTGCTCACGATGCCGCGCCGTCGTCGCGCCCGGACCCTGGCCTTCGTGGAGCAGGACGCCTCCACCGAGCTGCCCGTCACCGTCCTGGACGCGGTGCTGCTGGGCCGCACGCCGCACCGGTCCCTGCTGGCCGGTCACACGGAGGACGATCGGGCGCTGGCGCTCGCCGCCCTGCAGCGGGCCGGGGCGCACGAGCTCGCCGCCCGCGAGGTCACGACCCTGTCCGGCGGCGAGCGCCAGCGTGTGCACATGGCCCGCGCGCTCGCCCAGGCACCGCAGGTGCTGCTCCTCGACGAGCCGACGAACCACCTCGACGTGGCCGCACAGCTCGCCACGATGCGGCTGGTGCGCCGGCTCGCCGAGGACGGGGTCACGGTGCTGGCCGCGCTGCACGACCTGTCCCTGGCGGCAGCGGCCTGCGACCACGTCGTCGTGCTCGACGCCGGGCCCGCGGGGCACGTCGTCGCCGCGGGAGCGGTGGACGAGGTGCTCGTGCCCGAGGTGATCGACCCCGTCTACGGCGTGCGCACCACGGTGCTGCGCCACCCGCGCAACGGGCGGCCGGTGCTGACGTTCGACGAGGTGTGACGCCAGGCTCACAGGTGCTCGCTGAGGTCGACGACGTACCAGCGGCCGTCCGCACCGTGCAGGAGGGTCGCGTCGAGCCCGTACTCCTCGCCCGGGACCACCTGCTCGACGCCGTCCTGCACCACCCGGGTGTCGGCCATCGACACCCGCAGGATCAGCAGGTAGACGTCCTTGTCGGTCTCGGGGTCCAACGCGGACGGGTCGGCGAACTCCGCGGGGTCCACCCGGCGCACGAGCTCGACGCGGGCCTTGCCGCCCCGGATCTCGATCCCGGCGGCCTGCGTCTCCAGGGCGACGTCGATCCGTGCACGGCAGGACGCGCACTGCGGGGGCGACATCGCCTCCAGCTCCGCGACGTCGCCGGTGACGTACGCGTGGCGCTCCAGGTCGAGGAAGTGCTGGACGGCGGCGACCGCACCGTCCACGGTGGAGCGGCGCATCGCCTCAGGCGGCGTCGGTGCTGCCGACGTCGGTGCTGCCACGTCTCCCGGCGCGGGGCCGGCCGTGGCGGCGTCGGCTGCGCCGTCCGGGCTCCGCGTGACGTGGTCGATCACCCACCGGCCGTCCGTCCGGGACAGGAGCACCCGCGCCCGCTGCACACCGGACGAGGAGCCCATCGCCATCGCGGACAGGTCGATCTCGCCGTCCGGGGCGATCATCGCGGGCGTCAGCGGCGCCATGTCGGTGAGCAGCAGCTCCAGCTCGACGTCCACGACGGCACCACCGTCGTCGTCCAGGGCAGCCTCGAGCACCGTCACGTCGTAGCCGGCCAGGCCCAGCTCGGCCAACGACTCCTCGTCGCCGACCTGCGCGCCGGAGCCGCGGCCGAAGCTGGCGCCGAACGCCGCCATCGACGTGCAGTAGCCGCACCCGGGCGACGACAGGTCGCCCCAGTGGCTCTCGTCCCCGGTGAGGACGATCTGGTCGAAGGCGGCGAAGAAGTCGACCACGGCGGCCTGCGCCCCCTCGAGCGGATCGGCGGGTGTCGTGTCCGCACCCGCACCGGTCGCGGTGTCAGAGGTCGCTCCGGCGGGAGTGGCCGACGGCGCGGGGTCCGCCCCGGCGCCGGCCGAGGGTCCCGGGGCGCAGCCGCCCAGGACCGCGACGACGGCCACGCCGAAGGCGGCCAGAGCGGCGGTGAGCCGCGGGTGAGGAGAGGTGCGGGTCCAGGTCTGCGAAGTCATGGCCGCGACGCTAGGTGGCCGGTGCGGTGCCGCGCCGGGTGTTTCCACAGGCTGTGGACAACGTCCGGCCGGCGCTTCACGATGGAAGCATGAGCATCCCGAGACCGGCCGCGGCCATGACCAAGCGTCTCAACCCGGTCGCGCTGCGGCTGACCCACCGCCTGCCGCCGTACGTGACCCTGCACCACGTGGGGCGGCGCAGCGGACGGCGGTACGACACCCCCGTGGTCGGGTTCGCCGTCCGGGAGCCACGGACGATCGGCGAGCCCGTCACGGTCGCGTCCGCCCGGGACATCCTCGTGCTGCACCCTCTTCCGTGGGGCGCCGATGTCGACTGGTGCCGCAACATCCGTGCCGCCGGGCAGTACACGCTCACGCGCCGCGGGCACGAGTACCGCGTGGAGGACCCGCACCTCATGGACGGTTACCTCGCGCGCACCGCCCTGCGCACCGTGCCGCGCGTGGCGTCCCGGCTCCTGGGGATCGACCAGTTCCTCGCCGGACGGCTCCGCCCGCCTGCCGGGCCCGATGCCATGTGACGGGGGCTACGCGCGCCGTGCCACCGTCCACGCCCAGGCCACCAGCGGCGCCTGGAGCGGCAGGCGACCCCAGGCGACCGCGGGCATCCGCGACCAGTGCCGCGCCCCCGGGTGGGAGTCCAGGGCCATCTTGACGTTGCCGGGGAACACGCCGACGAACAGCGCGGCGCTGGCCAGCCCGCCGGCCCGACGGGTGGCGGGCACCGCCACGGCGGCCGCGCAGGCGAGCTCGGCCACCCCGCTGCCGTAGACCCAGGCGCGGGGCGAGCCCAGCGCCTTCGGGATCAGCCCCTCGAAGACGCGGGGGCGAAGGAAGTGCAGGGTGCCGGTGACGGTGAGCGCCGCCGCGAGGGAACCTGCCAGGAGGTGCGGATGTCGAGCCATGCGGCCGACACTATCCGGGCGCAGCGGTGCCCGGGCTCGGGACGGGTGGGCTCCTGACCGCACAGCTCATTCGACGGCATGAACAAGAATGCAGATTCGGAAGTCAAGAACGCCAAAGCGCCAACGGTTGACACGTCAGATCCGTAACAACATCCACTACGCAAGGGAGCCAACCGGAACGTGCATCTGTCTGCGCGGAGTGACACCAGGCTATTGCGTCCTCTCGGGGTTACACTGCGGACGACCGGATCAACTTCAAGTACATCCCGGAGCAGTGAGGCGTCCATGAAGAGAGCAATGAGGGCCAGCGAATTCCTTGAGCAGTTAGCCAAAGACCCTGAGTACCAAGAGCGAGCCCGGAAGCGGCGTGCACACCTCGAGGCAAGGAGCGCCGAGTGGCGCCGGGCACAAAAACCTCTGCTTGAGGACCTGGCGGAGGTGGGTTATCCGATCAGCGACGTCTGGGACGACCTTGTGCCGCGGTCGGAGTCATACCCCGAGGCCATTCCGGTTCTTGTCTCCCACCTGGTCTCTCGTGCATATCCGTCGCGGGTTATGGAAGGAATTGCTCGCGCACTTGCTGTTCCAGAATCGAAACCATACTTTTCTCAGATCCTTGATGTCTTCAAGGACTCCCACACCAAGGACGTCAGGGACGGCACCGCTGCAGCATTGCGTGTCCTCGCAGATAGCAATACGGTTCCAGATTTGATCAGAATCATCGAAGATCCGGCGTATGGGCAGGACCGCCTCATGTTCTTGGATGCCGCATACAAATACGGAGGGGCGTACGGAAAGAGGCTCGTTAGGTCCCTGATCAAGGATCCAGAGCTAGGCGAAGAGGCTCGGCATATTTTGCGAGGTGTTCTCACCAGCGTGATCGCCGGGTCCCTCGTTGGAGGTGGAGAAGGACGAAGGCGGCGGCGGTGATCCTGCCGCAGCAGCGCTGGAGGTCGGCATCCTCACGCCCACGGATCAGCACGCCGCCAGATCCAGCGCGCGTCGCACGGCCGGTCGGGACCGTCCGCAGCGTCCGACACCCGATTCCGGCAGGATGGAGCCATGACCGCACAGCTCTGGATCACCGGCGACGACGACACCGACCGGCTGCTCAGCGAGGACCCGTTCGCGCTGCTGGTCGGCATGCTGCTGGACCAGCAGTACCCGATGGAGCACGCCTTCGCGGGGCCGCGCAAGATCCTCGACCGGTTCGGCACGCTCGACCCGGCGCGGATCGCGGACGCCGACCCGGACGAGTTCGTCGCGCTGGCCACCACTCCCCCGGCGATCCACCGCTACGGCCGCTCGATGGCGGGTCGGGTGCAGGCGGTCGCGCGCGCCGTCGTCGACGACTACGACGGCGACGCCACCCGCATCTGGACCGACGCCGGAGCGTCCGGCGGTGCGCCCACGGGCGCCGAGGTCCTGCGGCGGCTCAACGCGCTGCCCGGCTACGGCGAGCGGAAGGCGAAGATCTTCCTCGCCCTGCTCGGCAAGCAGCGCGACGTCCGGCCGGACGGCTGGCGCGAGGCCGCCGGTGAGTTCGGCGAACCGGACTCACGTCGCTCCATCGCGGACGTGACCAGCGCGGAGACGTTGCAGGAGGTCCGCGCGTTCAAGAAGGCCCAGAAGGCCGCGGCGAAGGAGGGCGGCCGGTGAGCGCCACGGAACGCCCCGAGCACGCCCGGGGCGGCACGTACACCGTTCCCGGCCAGGAGTTCGTGCGGGACTCGAACTACATCCCCACCCGCATCACCCGCGACGGCGCCGAGGGCTACCCCGTCGAGGCGGGCCGCTACCGTCTGATCGCCGCGCGGGCGTGCCCGTGGGCGAACCGGTCGATCATCGTGCGCCGGCTGCTCGGGCTCGAGGACGCGATCAGCATCGGGATGCCCGGTCCGACCCACGACGAGCGCAGCTGGACCTTCGACCTCGACCCGGGGGGCCGGGACCCGGTGCTCGGCATCGAACGCCTGCAGGAGGCGTTCTTCGCCCGGGACCCCGACTACCCGCGCGGCATCACCGTGCCGGCGATCGTGGACACCCGCGACGGCGCCGTGGTCACCAACGACTACCCGCAGATCACCCTGGACCTGTCGACCGAGTGGACAGAGCACCACCGCGAGGGGGCACCGCGGCTGCTGCCCACGGACCCCGACGAGCGCGCCGAGATGGACGCCGTCATGCACCACGTCTACACCGAGGTCAACAACGGGGTGTACCGGTGCGGGTTCGCGGGGTCGCAGGAGGCCTACGACGCCGCCTACGACCGGCTGTTCGCGGCCCTGGACCGGCTCGGGGAGCGCCTGTCCGACCGCCGCTTCCTCATGGGCCCCGCGATCACCGAGGCGGACGTGCGGCTGTTCACCACCCTGGTGCGGTTCGACGCCGTCTACCACGGACACTTCAAGTGCAACCGCAACAAGCTCACCGAGATGCCCGTGCTCTGGGCCTACGCCCGCGACCTGTTCCAGCTGCCCGGCTTCGGCGACACGGTCGACTTCGTGCAGATCAAGGAGCACTACTACGTGGTGCACACCGACATCAACCCCACGCAGATCGTGCCCGCCGGCCCGGACCTGTCCGGATGGTTGACGCCGCACGGTCGTGAGTCCCTCGGTGACGACCCCTGGGGCGGCGGCACGCCCCCGGGCCCGGTGCCCCGGGGCGAGCAGGTCGCCCCCGGCCACAGCCCGCTGGCGTGACGACCGCCCTCGCCGTCGTCGGTGTCCCGGCGCTGACGGCGTCGCCCGTCGACGACATCGTGTCCACGGCGCTCGTCCTGGGCGCGGCCCTGCTGCCGTTGGTGCTGCTGCCCGTGGTGGTGGCGATCGGGGTCACCCTCTGGGTGCTCCTCCAGATGGTCCGACGACGGCGGGACGCCGCGCGGGGGAACGGTACGGACGGCGAGGTGCCCGCCGGGCCGCGGGTGCCGCCGTCGTCCCCGGGCGACCGTTAGGCTCGGGTGCCATGGACGCCCTGCTGCCCCTCGGAACTGCCCCGCGCCCCGACACCGACCAGGACCTTGCCGCCCGGCTGCGCGCCGCGCTGGTCGCGCTGGCCGGCGACCGGGTCCAGGGTCTCGACGCCGCGAAGATCATGCCGGTCCTCGACGGGTCCGACCTGACCTCCCTGGAGGTCGACCTGACGGGCGTCGTCGTCGGCATGCCCACGGACGAGTCCGCGGAACCCGTGCACTGGACCCCCGAGGTGACGGAGCGGCAGCCGGCCACGCTGCGCACACTGCGCCTTGAGGCCCACCCGATGGCCGCCGTCGACCTTCCGGTCGACCTCACCGCCGAGGTCGCGGACGTGCGGTTCGCCTGGGTGACCGCCCAGGACGGGATGGTCGGCGTCGAGCTGGTCGAGCCCACCGACGACGCCCCCGTGTCCGGGCACGCACGGGTCGCCGTCTCCCGCGAGGGCCTCGCCGGGACGGTCCAGGGACTGCTCGCCGTGGCGCTGCACGGCAACGGGCTGCAGCTCACCGGGTTCGACCTGCGGATCGACCAGTCCGGGCCGCGCGACGCCCGGATCGAGATCGACGCCTCCATCAAGAAGGGCATGTTCCTGTCCGCCACGATCACCGCCACGGCGTCGGCGTCGATCGACGAGCAGATGGTGCTGACCGTGGGCGACGTGCAGCTCGCCAGCGCCAACCCGATCGTCGGGGCACTGCTCGGGACGGTGCGGGGCCGGGTGGAGGAGGTCGCAGGCCGCCGGATCGACCTGTCCGAGGCGCTCCCGCCCGGTATCCGGCTCGACGACGTCACGCTCGAGGTCGGCGAGCAGGTCGTGCTCTCCGCACGGCTGGCCTGAGAGGCCCGGCCGTCAGACGGCGGCCACGAACAGCCCCGACGCGACGGCTCCGGCGACGGTCCGGAAGCGGCCGTCAGCACCCCGAACGCGGTCACGGCGTCCACACCGCGGCCTCGCGGGCGGCGAACTCCCGGAAGTCCCGGGCCGGGCGCCCCAGCGCCTGCGCGACGCCGTCGGTGACGAATGCCCCCCGCCCGTCGAGCACCTCGTCGAACAAGTACTGCATGAGGTCCACCATCGCGCCCGGGAGTCCCGCGGCGGCGAGCCCACCGGTGAAGTCGCCCATGCCGATCGGGACGAACGCGACCTCGCGCCCGGACGCGGCCGAGATCTCCCGGGCGGCGTCGGCGAAGGTGAGCAGCCGGGGCCCGGTGAGCTCGTGGACGCGCCCGGCGTGGGCGTCGTCGGTCAGCGCGGCCACGGCGACGTCCGCGACGTCCTCGAGGTCCACGAAGGGCTCTCCCACCTCCCCGACGGGCAGCGCGATGGCGCCCTCGAGCATCGGCTCGAGCAGAAAGCTCTCGGAGAAGTTCTGGGCGAAGAACGCTGATCGCAGCACCGTGCGCGTGGGGAACGCCTCGCCGACGAGCGTCTCGGCGCGCTGCGCCTCGGTCTCGCCCCGCCCGGTGAGCAGCACGAGCCGCCGCACCCCGGCCTCGCGGGCCTGCGTGGCGAGCCGGGTGACGGTCTCGGGGGCTCCCGGGATCGCGAGGTCGGGGGCGTAGGCGACGTAGACGGACTCCGCGCCGTCCAGCACGGGCTGCCAGGTGCGCTCGTCGTCCCAGTCGAAGCGGGGCGTGGTGCTCCGGCCGGCGCGGCGTACGGGCACCCCGAGCGCGTCGAGGCGGTCGGCGACCCGGCGTCCGGTCTTGCCGGTGGCACCGAGCACGGCGGTGAGCCCGGCGGTCGAGGCGGGGCGCGGGTGGCCGAGCGGGGTGGTCTGTGCAGTCATGGTGTCCTCCGGTGATCGGCTGCTGAGGGGTCCAGCCAACCGGGGTCCGGGGAGACGATCCATGGTTGTCACGCTCCAGAACATGCGCGATCGTCTCGCCGTCGCCGGTGCACCGCCGTAGGGTGATGGCCATGGACGTCGTCTCCGGCCTGCTCGACGGCCCGCGGGCGCGCGGCGCCTTCCTGCTGCGCAGCCATCTCACCGCACCCTGGGGCCTCCGGATCGAGGACGAGGCACCGCTGACGATCGTCCCGGTGCTGCGCGGGTCCGCCTGGCTCGGGCCCCGGGAGCCCGACGACGGCGGCGGGCGGGGCAGCGTGCTGGAGGCGGGCGACGTCGTCCTGCTGCGCGGCCCGGAGCACTACGTCATGGCCGACTCCCCCGCCACCACGCCGACCGTCGTGATCGGCCCGAACCCGCAGGACTGCCGGGCGATCGACGGCGGACCGTCGGAGATGACGACGTTCGGCGTGCGCTCGTGGGGCAACGACCCGCACGGCGAGACCGTGATCATCACCGGTACCTACCCGTTGGACGGGGCCGTCGGGCGGCGCATCCTGCGCCTGCTGCCGCACCGCGTGGTGCTGCGGCGCGGCGACGTCGACCCCACGGTGATCGACCTGCTCGCCCGCGAGGTGGTCCAGGACCTGCCCGGCCAGGAGGCGGTCCTCGACCGACTGCTCGACCTGCTGCTCATCACGTGCCTGCGCACGTGGCTCGACCGGCCCGACGCCCCCGGCTGGTACCGCGCGGACGCCGACCCCGCCGTCGGCGCGGCGCTGCGGCTCATCCACCACGACCCGGCGCGGCCGTGGAGCGTGGAGTCGCTGGCGCGCGAGGTCGGGCTCTCCCGGGCGGCGTTCGCACGGCGCTTCGCGGAGCTCGTCGGCGAGCCTCCCATGGCGTACCTGACCGGGTGGCGCCTGGACCTCGCCGCGGACCTGCTGCTGGCCGACGACGACGCCACGCTGGCCTCGGTGGCGCGAGCAGTCGGGTACACCACGCCCTTCGCCCTGAGCGCGGCCTTCAAGCGGGTGCGCGGTGTCAGCCCCGCCGAGCACCGCCGCCGCGCGGCCTGACGCGCACGTCGTCGAGCCAGGCCACCAGCTCGTCGTGGTGGTCGAACGGGCCGGGAACCTCCACGCAGGTCCCCTCGTCGCTGCGCCGCACGGGACGGCCACCGCCGCCGAGCCGTGCGGCGGCGTCGTCCGTGAGGTCGAGGACGACGAAGCGGTTGCCGCTCGTGGTGCGATCCCGCACGCCGGCGACGTCGCTCCAGGCCAGGTCGAGGTGCCGGTACCGGACCCCGGCGGGTGTGACCTCCAGCCGAGCCGGCCGCGCGATGCGCCACCCCGAGACCACGGCGCCGACCAGCGAGACCCCGAGGAGCAGCCCGGCGACCATGCGGTTCGCACCTTCGGTGAGCCACAGATCGAGCCCGAGCGGGAACAGGACGAGCGAGGCCGCCAGCGACAGGAACAGCCACCGCCGTGGCGGGGTGATCCGCGCGCACCCGTCCTGGGCAAGGTCACGGTCCCAGTGGTCGACAGGCGGCATTCGAACCAGTTTATCGGTCGGTCAGCCGCCAGTTCCCGGCGGCTGCGGCCAGGATCACGACGCCGGCGACGGCGGGCATCGCCAGGGCGGCACCCGTCCCGACGGCGTCGGCCAGGAAGCCGGTACCCGCCGAGGCGACCGACTGCCCGAGGATCACCGACGAGCCGAGCATGGTCATCACCGTGGTGCCGCGGCCGCGGGGGCTGCGGGCCGAGCCCAGGGAGTAGATCGTCACCAGGCTCGGGCCGATGCCGAGCCCCGCGACCAGCAGGCCCACGATCAGCACGGCGGTGGAGTCCGCGGTCCAGATGACGACGGCGCCGGCGAGCTGCACGACGGCGGCCGTCAGCCAGCGCGCCCGGAGGCTGAACCGCGCCGGCAGCGCGGAGACCGCGAGCGCCGAGACCACCGACCCGATACCCATGAACCCGTACAGCAGACCGGCCCGCTCGGAGTGCCCGGCATCCCCGGTGACGGCGGACATGGCGGTCAGGGTGGCACCGAAGAACAGCCCGATGCCCACGAACCCGGCCACCAGCACCAGGACTCGTCGGTGCCACAGCTCACTGACGGGCGCCTGCGTGCGGGGCGCCGGCACGGGGGCCGACGGCGTGGCATGCGTCGCGCGAGCCGCGTCGCCCGCGATGGGTTCCGCCGTCGTCCCCGGGCCTCCGTGTGCTGCCGCGACCGGCGTGCGAGCGGTGGCGTGGAGCGCGAACGCCACGACCGCGAGCGCGGTGAGTGCGGCGGCAGCGAGCATCGGCGCGGCCGGGCCGAAGGCGGCGGCCAGGAGGCCGACCACGAACGGGCCGACGACGAACACGACCTCGTCGGCGGCGGACTCGTACGACATGGTGCGGCTCAGCGTGCCGGGCCGCCGGTCCGCGGGCAGGCGGGTGTGGATGAGTCCGACGAGCCGGCTGCGGGACATGGGGGCGACCTGCGGGGCGCTGGCGCCGATGGCGAACGCGATCGCGAGGACGACGGCGTCCGGCACCGCGGCGTACACGGCAGCCGTCAGGGCGAGGAGCAGCAGGCTGTTGACCGCGGCGGTGACGAGCAGGACGCGGCGCTGCCCGGCGCGGTCGGCCCAGGCGCCGATCAGCGGGCCGATCGCCGCTCCCCCGAGGCCGACCATGCCCGACGTCGCGCCGCCGAGGGTGAGGGAGTCGCGACCGGCGACCACCAGGGTCAGGACGCCGACGACCATCATCGCGAAGGGCAGGCGGGCGACGAACGCCAGGGGGAAGTAGGTGCGGCCGGCGGCGTCGAGCAGCGTGGTCGACGGGGCAGTCGTCGTCCGGTCGCGGGTCTCGGTCAGGGTCGTCAAAGGGTCTCCTCCAGCGCGGCGATGCCGCACGATCGTCGTGCCGCCGTGGGCGCGAGGAGCACCTGGTAGATACACAAGCCTGTTTCTTTCTCGGTCGGCGCGCCGGGCGGGTCGACCACGAGCCACGTTACATGCCGGCAACACGTCGCGCCGTGAGGTGGGTCGCTCCGGTGGGATGCGATGTCGCGGTACGGCGACATGGCTGTTGTGTCGTCGTACGTTGACACAGCAGGAGTGTC
Source organism: Isoptericola aurantiacus (assembly GCF_044769875.1). Lineage (NCBI taxonomy): Bacteria > Bacillati > Actinomycetota > Actinomycetes > Micrococcales > Promicromonosporaceae > Isoptericola > Isoptericola aurantiacus. Next base: position 78,592 of record NZ_JBJBAE010000004.1, on the reverse strand, counting down.
GTCGTACGTTGACTTCGTGGAGGCGACCCTGCTCAATGCCCGCTCGCTCCCCCGGCTGGGAGCGGCGGTCCGACGCCTGCGCCTCGACCGCGGGATGACGCAGGCCGAGCTGGCCCGACGCGCCGACGTGTCGCGTCAGTGGCTCGTCGGCCTGGAGGGCGGCAAGACGCCCGGCCTCGAGGTCGGGCGCCTGATGCGCGTCCTCGATGCCCTCGACGCCAGCCTGACCATCCGCGACGATCACGAGGACGCCTGACATGGCCCGCACGAACCATCTGGCCGTGCTGCTCGAGGGTCGCCAGGTCGCCGAGCTGAGCCGGACCCGTTCCGGCGTCCTGCGCCTGACGTACACGGCGGAGGCGCGGAGGCCCGGCGCCACTCCCCTGTCGCTCTCACTCCCGCCCAGCGAGGCCACCCACGTCGGAGCCCCGGTCGCACAGTTCCTCGCCGGCCTGGTCCCCGAGAGCCCGGGCGCGCTGCGGTCCATCGCGCGACGCCATCGCGTCGACCCGGACGACATCCTCGACCTCCTCACCGCCATCGGGAAGGACTGCGCCGGTGCCGTGCAGTTCTGCCGGGAGTCGGAGATCGACGACACCATCGGTCGCGCAGGCCGGCTCGAGGAGTGCACCGCCGGCGACATCGAGGTCCGCCTGGACGAGATGGACACGAACGAGGACGCGGCGTGGACGATGCCCGGCGAGCACTGGTCGCTGGGAGGGACGCAGCAGAAGCTCGCGCTGCGTCGTGAGGCGGGGCGCTGGTTCGTGGCCCACGACGCCGAGCCGACCACGCACATCGTCAAGCCGGGCATCCGCCGGATGCGGGCCCAGGCCCTGGTGGAGCACGTGTCCATGCGTGCCGCGCAGCACCTGGGTGTCGACGTCGCGGCCACGGAGTTCACGTCGTTCCGGTCGCAGGACGCTGTCGTCGTCACCCGATTCGACCGGCACCGCTCCCCCAGCGGGGACGTCGTGCGACTCCATCAGGAAGACCTGTGCCAGGCGATGGGCAACCCGGAGAAGTACGAGGAGTACGGCGGCCCGTCGAGCCACGCCATCGTCCAGTTCCTCCGCGACACCGCGGCCACCGCTGCCGCGGCTCGCTACAACGTCGACCGCTTCGTCGACGGGCTGATCTACAACACCGTGGTTGCGGCTCCGGACGCGCACGCCCGCAACTACGCCGTCCTGCTGCGCGGCGACGACGTGCAGCTCGCGCCGCTGTTCGACGTCGCGACCGGGCTTGCGTACGAGATGGCGCCCGGAGCGAACCGGGTGCTGTCGATGAGCATCGGCGACTCCTTCGATGCCGACGCCGTCGACGACGCGCGATGGGCACGCTGGGCCGAGAGCGCGGGTCTCGACGCCGACGATGTCGTCGCTCGGGCCGCCACGATGCGCCGGCGTGCTCCCGAGGCGTTCACCGCCGCCCTCGACGAGATCGACGACATCGAGGGCCACGTGCGTGAGTTGAAGGCCCGCCTGCTGCCCGCGCTCGAGGCTCGGTGCCGCTGACGTCAGGCCGCCGTCCGCCGACTCGTCGGGCTTGTCTGCGCCCTGCTCCGAGCCCGTTGGCGCCGGGCAAACCGCGCGGGCCGTCGACAGCTACGGGTCGACCACCTCCGCGAGCTCGGCCCGCGAGTGGATGTCGAGCTTGGTGTACACCTTGCGCAAGTGGTACTCGACCGTCTTCGGGCTGAGGAAGAGCGCCGCGGCGGTCTCCCGCGTCGTGCGGCCCTCGGCCAGCAGCGCGGCGACCTGCAGCTCCTGCGGGGTCAGCGCGTCGCGTCCCGTCACGTCCCGCCGGGCGACCTTCTCCCCCGTGGCCTCGAGCTCGCTCGAGGCCACGCCGGCCCAACCCTCGGCACCCAGGTCCTGGAACGTCTGCACCGCCGCGCGCAGGTGGGGGCGCGCGTCCACCCGGCGCGCCGCCCGGCGCAGGCGCGTGCCGTAGGCCAGGCGAGTCCGCGCGGTCTCGAACACGTCCACGGTGGCGGCGTGGTGCTCGAGCGCACGCCGGAACGGCAGGTCGATGTCGTCGGAGGCGGCGACCAGGCCGCGCGCCCGCTCGCTGCGCGCCAGCGACCAGGGGCCGCCCTTGGCCTCCGCTACGGCGGCGAACCGTGCGACCACCTCCACGGCCCGGGACCGCTCCCCGCACCGCAGCAGGGCGTCCACGAGCTCCGGGGCCGGCCACAGGTCGGGGTCGTCCAGCCCGCCGGCGGCGAGGTCCTCGACGAGCCGGCCGAGGCCCGCGGCGGCCTGCTCGGCTCGCCCTGCGCCCAGGTCCAGGTCGCCCAGGGCCTGGCGGCACCACGCCTCGGCGAACCGGATGCCACGGGCGGTGCACAGCCGCAGCGACTCCTCGGCGTGCGCGCGGCAGTCGTCCGCCCGTCCCCGGCGGGCGTCGAGCTCGGCGAGCCCCGCCAGCGACAACGCCAGCTGGTTGGTGCGGCCCGTCTCGCGGGACAGGGCGATCGACTCCTCGTAGCTTGCGACCGCCCGGGGCCAGTGCGCGGACGTGGCCTGGTCCCGGGCGACGAAGAACAGCAGCTGCGGCAGCGCACCCACGCCGGCGCGGGACCGCTCCCCCGCCACCAGGGCGCGCAGGCGTGCGCCGTGCGTGGCGTCCCGCAGGAACAGCGGCGCGAGGAGCTGCCACGGCATCGCCTCCGGATGCTCGTGCGGGTCGACGACGGCGAGCAGCTCCGTGGCGCGGTCCAGCTCGGCCAGGCCACCGGTGCCCGTGATCACCCCCGCGATCCCGGCCGCCGTGAGTCCGACGGCGTGCGCCAGCGGGTCCTCGGTCCGGCGCAGCGCGGCGGTCAGGGCGCTCGCGACCCGTCGTGCCGCGCGCGTGTCGCCCAGGTAGAGACAGGCCTGCATCGCCTCGGCGAGCACGAGGACGCGTTGCGAGGCGTCGTCGCACCGGCGGGCCGCCGCCTCGAGGTCCTCGCGCGCCGCGACCAACGACCCCGAGCTGACGGCGATCGTGCCTCGGAGCCGCAGCGTCGCGGCGTCGAGCACGGCGCCGCCGTCGGCGTCACCGCCAGGAACTCCGTCCGCGTCCCGCGCGAGCTCGTCGAGCAGGCCGAGGGCCCGCGGATGGAGCCCGGCCGTCCAGGCCGCGGCGCAGGCCGAGCGCAGGCGGTCACGACGGTCGCCGACCGTGACGCTGAGCCGCGCCGAACGCTCCCAGGCGTCGGAGGCGACGGCGTGGGCGCCGCGCGCCTCCGAGCGCCGCGCACTGGCCACCAGCAGCGCCGCGACGTCGGCGTCCGGGCGCTCGGCCGCGAGCGCCAGGTGCCAGGCGCGCCGGTCCGGATCGGGCACGAGGTCGGCGACGACGGCGTGCGCCCGGCGGCGCTCACCCGGCGGGGCGCCGGAGTAGGCCGCGGCCCGCACCAGCGGGTGGTCGAACACGATCGTGCCTGCGGTCACGGTCACCGGCGCCCCCGCCAGGTCGACGTCGCCCGCACCGAGCCGCTCGCACGCGGCGGCCGTGACCGCCTCGTCGCCGCTCGCGACAGCAGCGACCAGCAGCGCCGTGCGGGCCGCCGGGTCCAGGACGGCCAGACGCCGAGCGAACGCGCCCTGCAGCCGCGTCGTCAACGTGGGCGGCACTCCCGGCGGGTTCCGGTCCGCCGCCGCGGGCTCCCGGCTCAGCTCCTGCAGCGCCAACGGGTTGCCTGCCGTGATCTCGTACAGCCGGGCGAGCCGGGCGTCGGTGCACGGTGTCCCGCGGCGCACGAGGGCTCCGGCGGCCTCGCGGTCCAGCCCGCCCACCTCCAGCGCCGGGAGCCCGGCCAGGTCGCCGCCGATCTCGCCCGAGCGCCCCGCCAGGAGCATCACCACCGGGTCGTCGTCGAGGCGCCGGGCGGCGAACGTCAGCGCGTCGATCGAGGGCCGGTCCATCCACTGCACGTCGTCGAGGACGATCAGCGCGGGGGCGTCCTCGGCGTGGCGGCACAGCAGGCTCAGGGTCGCCGCGCCGACGGCGAACCGGTCGCCCACCGTCCCGGTCCGCAGCGCCATGGCCGCGCCGAGCGCTTCCGCCTGCGGTGCGGGAATGGTGTCGAGGTCGCCGACGGCGGGCCGCAGGCAGCTGTACAGCGCGCCGAACGGCACCTCCCGCTCCGCCTCGACGCCCGTGGCACGCAGGACCCGCATGCCGCCCGCGTCCTCGAGGGCGGCCCCCAGCAGCGTCGTCTTGCCGGCGCCGGGCTCGCCCGTGACGGCCAGCGCACCGCCGCGGCCGAGCCGCGCACCGGCGAGCAGCCGCCCGAGGGCCTGCTGCTCGACCTGCCGTCCGAGGAGCATCTCCCGAGTCTAGGAGCGGGGACCCGGGACGGCAGGGGCCAGGGCGGTCCCGGGACGGCTCAGGACTAGGTGGGGCCCTGATGCGGCTCGAACCCGCCCCGTGACACGTTCGCCGTATCGCCGTTCCGGCACTCGGACGGCACCGTCCCGAAGGAGATCAGCATGAGCACCGCCACCGTCCCGCCCGTCCCCACCGTCGACACCGACCGCCTGATGCAGTTCGTCTTCCAGGCCGTCGGCGAGGTCGGCGCCTCCCTGAACACCGCGCTCGTGGTCCTGGGCGACCGGCTCGGCTACTACCGGGACCTGGCCGAGCACGGCCCGAGCACCCCGGCACAGCTCGCCGAGCGCACGGGGACCGCCGAGCCCTACGCCCGCGAGTGGCTCAACGCCCAGGCCGCCGGCGGGTACGTCACCCACGACGCCGGGCGCTACACGCTGCCGCCGGAGCAGGCGGTGGCCCTGACCGACGAGTCGAGCCCCGCGTTCTTGCCCGGGCTGTTCCAGCTCGCCCTGGGAACGGTGGGCGCCACCGACCCCATCGCCGACGCCGCCCGCAGCGGCGCCGGGTTCGGCTGGCACGAGCAGAGCACCGACGTCCACGTCGGCTGCGAGCGGTTCTTCCGGCCGAGCTACCACCACCACCTGGTCGCCGAGTGGCTGCCCGCCCTCGACGGCGTGGTGGACAAGCTCCGGGCGGGTGCCCTCGTCGCGGACGTCGGGTGCGGGCACGGGGCGTCCACGATCCTCATGGCTCAGGCGTTCCCGGAGTCGCGGTTCGTGGGGTCCGACTACCACGCCGACTCCGTGGCCACGGCACGGCAGCGGGCCGAGGCCGCCGGCGTCTCCGACCGCGTGACCTTCGTCGAGGCGTCCGCCGACGCGTTCGAGGGCTCCGGGTTCGACCTGGTCACGATGTTCGACTGCCTGCACGACATGGGCGACCCGGTCGGGGCTGCCCGCCACGTGCGCTCTGCGCTGGCCGACGACGGCACGTGGATGGTGGTCGAGCCGTTCGCGGGAGACAGCGTCGACGACAACCTCAACCCCGTGGGACGCACCTACTACGGCTTCTCCACGCTGCTGTGCACCCCGAGCTCGCTGTCCCAGGACGTGGGTCTCGCCCTGGGTACGCAGGCCGGTCCGGCGCGCATCCGCGACGTCACCACCGCGGCGGGCTTCACCCGGTTCGCCACGGCCGCGGCGACGCCGTTCAACAACGTCTTCGAGATCCGACGATGACGCACACTGGTGTGATGGCACAGACGTCCTCGCCGCACGTCCTGTCCGGCGCCCCGGAGCCGAGCCCGGCCCGGGCGCCGGACCGGACCGGCGTCGTCGTGCGGGACGGCGTGCGCATCGCGTACGCCGTCCACGGCGAGGGCGGGCCGCAGGGCGCCGAGCAGCCCACGGTGCTGCTCCTGCCGACCTGGTCGATCGTCCCGTCACGCTTCTGGAAGGGGCAGGTCGGCTACCTCTCCCGCCACTTCCGGGTGGTCACGTTCGACGGCCGCGGCAGCGGCGCGTCCGACCGCCCCACAGGGGCCGCGGCCTACCGCAACGAGGAGTTCGCCGCGGACGCCCTCGCCGTCCTCGACGCCACCGGCACGCGTCGGGCGGTGGCCGTGGGCCTGTCCTGCGCGGCGACCTGGGCCCTGCACCTGGCGGCCGACCACCCCGACCGCGTGGCCGGCGTCGTCTCCCTGGCCGCGGCCTGCGGGTTCGCCGTCCCGCAGCAGGAGCGGGACCACTTCCCGTGGGACGAGCCGCTCGCGCAGACCGACGGCTGGGCCAAGTACAACCGCCACTACTGGCTCGGTGGAGGCTACGACGACTTCGTCGAGTTCTTCTTCGAGCGCATGTTCTCCGAGCCGCACTCGACCAAGCAACGCGAGGACGCCGAGCGGTGGGCCCACCAGACCACACCCCAGGTGGTCGCGGACACCACGGCCGCGCGGCTCGGCTGCGACGGCGTGGTGTGCGCCTCCGTGGAGGACGTCGCCCGCCGCGTGCGGTGCCCGGTCCTGGCGGTGCACGGCACCGAGGACCACATCCGTCCGGCGGCGATCAGCGAACGGCTGGTCGAGCTGACCGGCGGCCGCCTCGTGCTGCTCGACGGCGCCGGCCACGGCCTGCAGGGCCGCCACCCGGTGAAGGTCAACCACCTCGTCAAGGAGTTCGTCGACCAGGTGCTCCCGCCTCCCGTGAGCCACCCGCGCACCTGGACTCGTGCGCTGCAACGACCCACCAAGGTGCTGTACCTGTCCTCGCCGATCGGTCTCGGGCACGCGCGCCGCGACCTCGCGATCGCCGGCGAGCTGCGCCGTCACCACCCCGGGCTGCAGGTGGACTGGCTCGCCCAGCACCCCGTCACGCGCGTCCTGGACGACGCCGGTGAGTCGGTGCACCCCGCCTCGGCGGCCCTGGCCAACGAGTCGACCCACATCGAGGCGGAGTCCGACGGCCACGACCTGCACGCGTTCCAGGCGATCCGCCGCATGGACGAGATCCTCGTGCACAACTTCATGGTGTTCGACGACGTGGTGGCGGACGCGCACTACGACCTCGTCGTGGCCGACGAGGCGTGGGACGTCGACTACTTCCTGCACGAGAACCCCGAGCTCAAGCGGTTCGCGTTCGCCTGGATGACCGACTTCGTGGGCTGGCTGCCCATGCCTGACGGCGGTGAGCACGAGGCCGCGCTGACCGCCGACTACAACGCGGAGATGATCGCCCAGCGTGCTCGGTTCCGGACCCTGCGGGACCGGTCGATCTTCGTCGGCAACCCCGACGACGTCGTGCCGGAACCGTTCGGGCCCGGACTGCCCACCATCCGCGAGTGGACGCAGGAGAACTTCGAGTTCGCCGGGTATGTCACCGGGTTCACCGTGCCGGGGCCGGAGGAGTCGGCACGGCTGCGTGCCCGCCTCGGGTTCGGCCCCGACGACGTCGTCTGCCTGGTCACGGTGGGTGGCTCGGGTGTGGGTGCGTCGCTGCTGCGGCGGGTCCTGGACGCGGCACCGATCGCCCGCCGACTGGTGCCCGAGCTGCAGTTCGTGATCGTGTGCGGGCCGCGGATCGACCCCGCCTCGCTCCCGCGGCGAGCGGGGGTACGCGTGCTGGGATACCTGCCCGACCTGTACCGGCACCTGGCAGCGTGCGACCTCGCCGTCGTCCAGGGCGGGCTGACCACGTGCATGGAGCTCGCCGCCGCCGGGCGCCCGTTCGTCTACGTCCCGCTGCAGCACCACTTCGAGCAGAACCTCCACGTGCGGCACCGGCTCGAGCAGTACGGGGCAGGACGGCACCTGCCGTACGCCGAGGCCTGCGACCCGGACGCCCTGGCCGCGGCGATCGTGGCCGAGCTCGGGCGTGACCTGCACTACCGCGAGGTCGAGTCCGACGGCGCCGCCCGCGCGGCCGAGATGCTCGCCGAGCTGCTCTGAGCAAGGCGCGGCGGGCTGGTCGGCGGCGCCGACCTCAGCGCCTCAGCGCGGCCGTCATCGCGGATTCGCTACCGTCGCCCCATGGACACGCTCGGCGAGTTCGTCCGCGCTCGGCGCACGGCAGCGGGCTTGACGCAACAAGGCCTCGCCACGATCAGCAGTGTCCGGCAGTCGACGATCGCCGCCATCGAGCGCGGTCGGCGTCAGCCGTCGGACGAGGCCCGTCAGCAGCTGTCCGCTGCCCTCCTTGTCCGTCCGCGGGACATCCTCCTGCGACGCCGCCGCGACGTCGTCGCAGCGGCGGCCAAGCGTGGCCTGCAGGATGTCAAGGTCTTCGGCTCCGTCGCACGTGGCGATGACACCCCGTACTCGGACGTCGACCTCATGGCGACGTACCCCGCCGACTTCGACTTCCTTGACAAGGCCGAGTTGATCGCCGATCTCGAACGCCTCCTGACGGTGCATGTCGATCTCGTCTCACGGTCGTCCACCGGCGCCGTCGCGGCCGAAGCCCGCCACGAGGCTGTTGCTCTGTGACGGCTGGAGACGCGTTTGCACTCGACGAGGTGGAGTATGCCAGCCAGCAGGAGGCTCAGGAGTACCGCGAACGCCGCGGCTACCCGAAGAACGCGCCGCCGCAGAGCGCTACCTGATCACGATCGGAACCGTCGTCGACAAGCCTCACAGCGACTACAAGGACGCCTATCCCGACGTGCCCTGGCAGGCCGTCACCCGCATGCGCAATCTGGTGGCGCACCACGACGACACGATCGACCGCGACGTCGTGTGGCATTCCATCGCCCGCCGCGTCCCCGAACTGGTCGACACACTGGGGCTCAGCTAAGGCGTCGACGACGCGGCGCTGCCTGCTCACCTCGTCGACGCCGCACCCTCGCACTCCGAGCCGTTCCCGGGTCCCGCGACGTCGTGACCTGATCCGAAACGCTCGTCAGCGGCTGCTGACCTTGCCGAAGAGCGAGGCGATCGGAGCGACGAAGAGCGGCCGCGCCAGGAGCACGGCCCCGACCGCCAGCGCCAGTCCCCCGGCGAACCACGCGAAGCCGACCCAGCTCGTCGTGTCCTGGGCCGCGTACATGTGGTTGAGGTTGCGCAGCGCTCCCGTGCTGAGCACGAGGGTGACATGGCCGATGACGAACAGCACGAAGAACAGCATGGTCGGGAAGTGGAAGGCCCGGGCCAGCGACGCCGGGTAGATGGCGTTCAAGCGCGTCGCCTTCTTCGGCCACCAGTCGCTCATCCGAGCCCCGGTGAGCGCAGCGAGCGGCGCCGCGACGAACACCACCAGGAAGTACGTGAGCTGCTGGAGTCCGTTGAACTGCACCCAGCCGTCCTCGAGCGGCCAGTCCAGGGTCAGGTACTGCAGTGCGGCCGAGGCGGCGTTCGGGAAGACGTCCCATGACGTGGGAACGAGGCGCAGCCACTGGCCGGTGACGAAGAGCAGTGTCACGAAGACCAGTCCGTTCAGCAGCCACAGCAGGTCGAGGCTGGTGTGCAGCCACACCGACAGGCTGACCTTGTTGCCGCGACGCGACGTCCAGTAGGCGGGGGGCTTCTTCTGGTAGCGCACCTCGAGGCCGGATCGGACGATCAGCACCATGAAGAAGAAGTTGAGGTAGTGCACCACGTTGAGCCAGACGGGGAAACCGACGGGAGCGGACTCCGGCGGCTCGGAGGCCCCGGGGTAGCGCTCGAGGAACTCCGGCACGCCGGGCAGCGTGGTCACGCCACGAGCCGCCAGCACGATGATGCCCGCCGCCACGACGACGCCCACCGCTGCCAGGACGCCCAGCCGCACCCGCTGGGCGAGGACCCTCGGCCCCGCCGGCGTGCCGGCTGCCGGAGCCGATGCCGGCCCAGTCATCGGCTGAGGGGCCGAGGTCGGCGCGGAGCTCGTCGTCGGCACATCCTGCGGGGTCGACGGCGGCGCCGGCGTGGCCAGGGGCGCCTCGGTCGTCGTGGCCGTGGTCGCAGGCGGGTCCGCCTGCGGGTCGGGCCCGACCGCACGCTGGACCGTCACGGTCGCCACGGGGGGCCAGGGTTCGCCGTCCGGGACGCGCGGAAGGCCCCGGCGCAGCGTGACCTCCTCGGTCACGGTCGCGGTGGCACGGGCCGCCACGGGCTCGTGTGCGTCGGCCCCGGACTCCGATGCGACCGGGTCAGCAGCCTGCTGGGACGGGGCGTCCACGGCCGCCACAGCAGCATCGACGGCAGACTCCGGGGCGACGACGGCGACACCGGCCCCGGCCGTGGGCGCCACATCCTCCGACGCGACGTCGGGCCAGGCGGGTCCGCCAGCCTGACGCGGCAGTCCGCGGCGGAGGGTCGACGAGTGCGTGGCCACCTATGCCCTCGCCTTCTCGATCGCCTCGATCAGCTGCGGCACGACGTCGAACAGGTCGCCGACCACGCCGAAGTCCGCGATGTCGAAGATCGGGGCGTCCGCGTCCTTGTTGATCGCGACGATGGTCTTCGCGGTCTGCATGCCGGCGAGGTGCTGGATCGCCCCCGAGATGCCGAGCGCCACGTAGAGCTGCGGCGAGACCAGGACGCCGGTCTGCCCGACCTGGGCGGACGCGGGCACGAACCCGTCGTCGACCGCCGCGCGCGAGGCGCCGACGGCCGCGCCGAGCGTGTCGGCCAGCTGCTCGACCAGGGCGAACTGCTCCTTCGAGCCGACGCCGCGACCGCCGGAGACGACGGACCGTGCGCTGCGCAGGTCGGGGCGTTCCGTCCCCTGGGCGGCGGGCTTGACCGCCCCGATGGTCGCGCCCCGCTTCTCGCCGGCGACCACGTCGAGCGCGACGAGGTTCGCCGGCTGGGCCTCGGCGCGCGCCTCGACCGCCCCCTGCCGGACGGTGATCACGGGCGGGCCGTGCGTCACGGACGACGTCACGGTGTAGGCCCCGCCGTAGGCGGACCCGCGCGCGATCACACCGAGGTCGTCGCGCTCGACGGCGGTCGCGTCGACGACGAGTCCGGCCCGGGTGCGCGCGGCGTACCGGGCGGCGGCCTCTCGGCCCTCCACCGAGTGCGGTGCCAGGATCGCGTCGGGCCGGACCTGGGTCGCCGCGCTCGCCAGGGCGTCCGTGGCAGACACCGTGACCTCGGTCGCGGCGGGTGCGTGCAGCACCGTCGACGCGCCCAGCTCGGCGGCCGCTGACGCCGCCGCCTCGTCGCCGAGCACGAGCGCCACGGGGGTGCCGACAGCCGCGGCGGCCCCGAGGATCGCGGCCGACGACGACGCCAGGTCGCCCTCGGGGGTGGTGTCGAGCAGCACCAGGATCGAGTCAGGAGCAAAGGTCATCGTCGGGTCTTTCCTCAGACCAGCTGGTTCTCGGCGAGGAACCCCGCGAGCTGCGTGCCGGCGTCGCCCGAGTCCGTGATCTTCACGCCGGCCGTCCGCGGCGGGCGGGCGGCAACAGAGAGCAGGATCGTCCGTGACGCGGTCATGTCCTCGGCGTCGATGCCGAGGTCGTCGAGCGAGAGCACGTCGAGCGGCTTCTTCTTCGCCGCCATGATCCCCTTGAAGTTCGGGAAGCGGGCCTCCGGCAGGGCGTCGGTCACGGAAACCACGGCCGGCAGCGTGGCGCTCACCTGGATGTCCGCGTCGTCCGAGACACGGGTCCCGGCGATCTCGGGCTCCGCGATCGTCACCTCCGACAGGTTCGTCAGGTGCGGCACCCCCAGCAGCTCGGCCACCATCGCGGGCAGCACCCCGCCCATGCCGTCCGTGGACTGGTTGCCGGCGACGACGAGGTCGTAGCCGATCCTGTCCAGCGCCGCCGCGAGCACCTCGGCGGTGAGGCCGAGGTCCGCCCCGACGAGTCCGTCGTCGACCACGTGCGTGGCCGCCTCGGCACCCATCGCGAGGCACTTGCGCACCGACGTCGTCGCCCCCGCGGGCCCGACCGTGAGCGCGTGCACCTGAGTGCCCTCGTGGGCGTCGGCGTAGGCCAGGGCGACCTCCATGGCGCGCTCGGTGACCTCGTCGAGCACGTTGTCGGACGCGGCGCGTTCGGCGAGGCCTGTCTCCAGACTGAGCGTGCGCTCGCCGTAGGTGTTGGGCACCTCTTTCATCAGCACGACGATCTTCATGGACGAGGCGTTCTCCTTGCCGGGGGCCTGCCGGCCCGGGTCGAGGTCGGCACGATCACTTCCGACCGGTCACGCTGCGGGCCACGATCTCCCGCATCACCTCGTTGGTCCCGCCGTAGATGCGGTGGACGCGGGCGTCGACGAACGCCCGTGTGACCGGGTACTCCATCATGTAGCCGTAGCCGCCGTGGAGCTGGACGGCCTGGTCGAGGACATCCCACTCCCGGTCGGTGCACCAGTACTTCACCTTGGCGGCCTCGTCGGGGGCGAGCTCGCCCCGGCCGTACAGGGTCATGGCGCGGTCGATGTAGGCCCACAGGACGTCCACCGTGGTGGCCATGTCGGCGAGGCGGAACCGGGTGTTCTGGAAGGCGGCGACGGGCTGGCCGAAGGCCTCCCGGCTCGTCGTGTGGTCGAGGGTCCATGCGAGCGCGGCCTCGCTCACGGCGGCGGCGACGGCGCCGATCGAGAGCCGCTCGAGGGGCAGGTTCTTCATGAGCTGCACGAAGCCCTGGCCGGGGACGCCACCGATGAGGTTCTCGTCGGGCACGAACACGTCGGTGAAGTTGAGCTCCGCCGTGTCGTGACCGTGGGATCCCATCTTCTCGAGCTTCTTGTCGTGGACGAACCCCTCCATGCCGTCCTCGATGAGGAGCAGACTGAAGTCGTCGGCGCGGTTGCCCTCGCCCGTCTTGACGAAGGTGACGACCAGATCGGCGGTCTTGCCGCTGGAGATGAAGATCTTGGAGCCGTTGACGACGTACCCGCCGTCGACCTTCTTCGCGGTGGTCCGCGCGCTGCGCAGGTCGCTGCCGGCACCCGGCTCGGTCATCGCGAGCGCACCGAGGACCTCGCACGTCGCCATCTTGGGCAGCCACTTCTGCTTCTGCGCGTCCGTGCCGAAGTGGACGAGGTACGGCACCGCCAGGTCGTCCTGGATGCCGACGCCGCCGGCGAGCGCCGCGGCGTGCCCAGGACGGAGCAGCTCCTCGATCACCACGCACCGGAAGCGGAAGTCCTGGAGCATCCCGGCACCGCCGAACTCCTCAGGCACCGACAGGCCGACGAGGCCGTGCTCGGCGGCGGCCCGCATGGTGTCCCGGTCGACCTCGCCGTCGGCGTCCCACTGCTTCGCCTTCTCCGGCGTCGCGTAGCGCTTGATGAACTCCTTGACGACCTCGCGAAACGCCTCGTGGTCCTCGTCGTACACGTCGCGCTGCATGGTTCACCTCTCTGTGTGGCCGAGCTGGGGACCCCTCGGTGTGCCGACAGCCGTCGTCGCACGCCAGGGTCGCTGCGAGTATGCGCACGTCCCGACCCCGACGCCTAGGGAGATCCCGTCTCAGTTTGGCGTGGCGTCGACCTCTGAGACGGCCGGCGGACGGCACCGTGACTGCTCGACCACGTGACCGCGGTGTGACCTGAGCCACCTACACTCACGCCGTGCCCGATGGTGGCCGTTCCGACAGGTCGTCCACAGGCAGGTGTCCGGAAAGCACGCGTCTTCGCTACGGTGTCCGGGTTGTCACCGATGACTCCCCCGGCGAAGGAGCCACCCGATGCCCCGTCCCGCAGCCGCGACGTGCGCGGCCGCACTGTCCCTCCTGCTGCTCCTGACCGGCTGCACCGACCCCGAGCCACAGGCAGAGCCCGGCACGACGGCGGAGGCGACGTCGGCGGCACCGGTGCCGTCCGGGTCTGGCTCACCCGATCCGTCGCCGGCCGACGACCAGGGCCCGGTGGTCGTCGCGCCGGAGCGTCCCGCTGCGATGGACGACACGGGGTACCAGGGCGCCGAGGCGGCAGCGGAGTACTTCCCACGACTGGATAGCTACATGATGAAGACGAACGACACCTCAGCGTGGAAGAAGATGTCCCATCGTAGATGCTCGACCTGTCTCGCGAGACTCGAGCAAGCAAACGAAATCGCCGAAGCCGGATACAAATTCACTGGCGGGAAGACAACGACGCGCGCCGTTCATATCTACGAGCAGGACTCTGCGACTGGCATTTGGCCCGTCGACGTCAAGGTTGTGATCGAGCCTGTCGTGATCTACGACGACTCAGGCAACGAGGCGTTCAAACAGGATCGAGTCACCGACAAGCAGCGTATCGAAGTAGCACAACATCGGGGGCACTGGGTGATCCTAGGCATCTCGGATTTGGACAACAAATGAGGAACATCGCCGCCGTGGTGCTCCTGACTAGCGCGGTGACGTTCGGAGCGGTTGCGGCCGAACTTGACCTCGATAGCTATACCGATGATGACACCGACAGCGTCCAGGTTGGCGCCGTCGGCAACGGCTCCTCCCCCGCCACGGACGGCTCCGACGGCCCCCAGGACCGCTACTTCCGCGCGGATACCGCGACCTGCAACGTGGCGGGCCTCGACGAAGGTTTCGACCTGACCACCGCGGCCGGGGCGTGCGACGAGGACGCCTTCACGATCACGATCGACGGTGCGCCTTGCGGCGACGACGAGGTCGAGCTGCCCGCCCTGTGGGTCCAGCGCGTCCAACCCGACGGCACGTACGCCGACGCCGAGCTGGTGTCCGCACGCGACTGCATCTCGCCGGCCGACGTCGCCGCGGAGGCACAGCAGGCGTTCGCCGCGATGCAGGTCCCCACGCCGGAGGCGACGGTCCAGGCGCGTGAACCGTTGCTGGTCAACGTCCACTACCCGGCCCGCGCCACCGCCGCCCCGGTGACGCAGCAGGTGATCCTGCTCGGCGTGCCGGTCGAGATCCGAGCCGACCCGGTCGAGTACACCTGGGACTTCGACGACCCCTACTCGGCCGGTGGCGGCACGCTGACCACGACGGACCAGGGACGCGCCTGGCAGGCCGGCGACGGCACCCCGGACGACGGCTGGGTCGGTCACACCTACACGGCGCTCGGGAACCCCGATCAGGACCAGGGCACCCACCGCGACGCGGAGGGCGACTGGTACCGCGACGACGTCACGGTCACGGTGACCACGACGTGGCGCGGGAGCTTCCGGCTCGCGGGCGCCGGCGCCTGGACCGAGATCGACGGCACCATCACCACCACCAGCGCTCTCGACCCGGTCACGGTCACCGAGGCCCGCACCCGGCTGGTCTGCGACGACCTCGCCGGGAGCTCCTCCTGCTGAGGACGCGGCGGCAGGCTCAGAGCACCACCGTGGTCTCCACCAGCACCAGCTCGGAGGTGTGCGACCCGGCCACTCCGATGCCGTCCGGTCGGCCGTCGAACCCGGGGAGACCGTCGAGCCCGCCGCCGGCGGACACGACCCGCAGCTGCAGGTCGTCGCCCGCGGGCACGGTGACGACGGCCTCGAACCCGTCGGCGCCGGGAGCGTAGAAGCGGGTGTCGAGCACGCCGTCGTCGGCCACCGGGACGTCCCGCCCGGCCACCGACGCGGTCAGGACCTGGTCGGTGATGTCGGCGCTGTTGAGCTCGATGTACCGCAGCGCACCGGCCGTGCCGATCTCCCCGTCACCGGGGCGCACGCGCAGCGTGAGTGTCCGCTCGTCGCCGGCGGTCTCGTCCGAGACCACCTCGACGCTCGGGGCGGGCAGGTCGGCCGTCTCGGCCGGTCCGGCCCACACGTCGTCGTGGAACATCGGGAAGGTGCCGGACAGATCGGTGCGGGAGTCGGCGTACTGCGCCGTCCAGTCGCTCGGGTCGGCCTCGTCGGTGACCCACCACGCGGTGCCGTCGTCGGCGTCGAGCGCGTAGGCGAGCTTGGTGGGTTCGGGGTGCTCGGCGTCGAAGGAGTCGACGGCCAGCCCGACGCCGAAGGCGCCGACGGCGAGCACGCCGCAGGCCCCGACGAGCCAGCCACCAGCACGGCCAGCAAGCGGCAGCGTGACCGCGAGGACCGGCACGAGCGCCATCCCGAGCAGCACCGCGACGACGGCAGGCGCGGCCCCGGTGGCGAGCCCGAGCGCCGGGAAGAACAGCAGCACGACGGGCGCCAGCACCAGCACGCCCACGGCAGCGCCGACCGTCACGACCACGGCCCGAGCGGTTTCGCTCTGAGCGAACACGGCCACGAGACCTGCGACGCCACCCGCGAGCGCCGGCAGCGCCGCCAGGTACGACCCTCCGGGGGTGAGGGCCGCGAGCACCACGCCGAGCACCGCCAGCCACCCCAGCGCACCGATCACCAGCGCGGGCGTGCCGAGCCGACGCCGCAGGCCCACGAACCACCCGGTGACCACCAGCGCGACGATGCCGAGCAGCGCCACGCGGAAGCCCCACGGCTGCCACGGGTCGAGCATCTCGCCGTATCCGGGCCGCACGGCCACCATGAGCCACCACAGGCCCATCGACCCGAGCACGGCGCCCACGATCGGGAGCAGACCGGCGGCGAACCCGAGCGCGAGCCGCCCCGGGCCCGCGAGCCGGGCGCCGTCGTCGTCCCGACGGCGCCCCATGACGACGGCGAGCGCCGCCACGGCGCCGAGCGCGAGCAGCGCCAGCGGCCACACGAGCCAGCCGGGATAGCGCGCCAGGACGCCGCCGGGCAGCGGAAAGTAGGTGGCGTCGGTGGACGACGGCGTGGCGAGCGCGGTGAGGTCGTCGTCGCCGAGGGTGCGTACGAGCGCCAGCGCGTTGGCGCCGTGGTGCTGCAGCGAGGCGAGGGACATCCGCTCGGGCGTGTCCTGCGGCGCGTGGTACGTCGCGGAGCCGTCGATGTACGCGGTGTTGAGCCCGGTGAACCGGCCCGCGGGATCGTCCAGGAACGGCGAGAAGTCGGTGTCGTTCGGCAGGATCCGGTAGACCTCCACGGCCAGCGAGCTGCCGACCGGGTAGGGCACGGTGGCGTAGGCGTCCACCAGGTCGGCGTTGCCGTCGGAGGTCTCGAACATGATCGCCGGGCCGGCCGACCCGCGGGCCTCCAGGTTGAGCACCACTCCCCCGTCGGCGCCGCGCGGGTCGGCGTCGACGAACGCCTCGGCCCCGCAGAGGCAGGCCTCCTCGGCGTCGGTGAGCACCACCACGACGTCGTTGCGCAGCGCCGGTCCCTCGGCGAGCGCCCGCACGGTCTCCAGGATCGTGGCGACGCCGGCGCCGTCGTCGTTCCCCCCGTGGGAGACCTCGGCGGAGTCGTAGTGCGCCATGAGGATCAGCGGCTTGGTGGGATCGGTGCCGGGAAGGGTGGCCACGACGTTCTGGGTGGCGGCCACGCGGCTCTGGTCGCCGAGCCGGCCCGACATGCCGACGCCGTCGACCACCTCGGGCTCGAGCCCCAGCTCGGTCAGCCGCTCGACCAGATGGTCGCGGACCTCGTCGTTGGCGGCGGTGCCGTGCGGGTGCACCGTGGAGCCCACGGCCTCGACGTCGGCGAACGCGCGCTGCGCGGAGAACTCGTCGGGCGGCGCGTCCACGCCACGTGCCGACGGGGGCAGCACGGCCAAGACGGACAGGGCCGCCAGGGCCCCCAGGAACAGCCAGACGAGGAGCGCCGTCGCTCGCGCACGCGTGATCACGCCCGACACGGTAGCCCGCACCCCCGGGGCGAGACCCAACCGTGACCGACCCGGACGCCCGTGCCATGATCGCGGCATGCCTGCAGCGCGCACGTACTCCGAGTCCATCGAGGTGGCCGCCCCGCCGGCGGCCGTCTACGCCCTGGTCAGCGACGTCACCCGCACCGGCGAGTGGTCCCCGATCTGCACGAGCTGCCGGTGGGACGAGGGCGACGCCCCCGCGCCCGGGGCCTCGCCGCAGGTGGGAGCGCACTTCACGGGCCACAACGAGGTCCCCGGCCGCACGTGGGAGACGCGGTCGGAGGTGGTCGCCGCGGACCCGGGCCGGGAGTTCGCCTGGGTGGTCGGCCAGGGCTTCGCGCGCTGGGGATACACCGTGCGCCCGCTGGACGGCGGCACGCGCACCGAGCTCACCGAGTCCTGGGAGTTCACCCCCACCGGCATGGCGTTCTTCGCGGAGAAGTACGGGGAGGACGCCGGCGCCCAGATCGAGGCCCGCACCCGGATGGCGCACGAGGGCATCCCCGCCACCCTGGCCGCGATCCGACGCATCGCCGAGGCCTGAGGACCCGGTGCGCGCCCTCGTCTTCGACTCCTTCGGCGGACCGGTCGACGTGCGCGACCTGCCCGCACCCGAACCGCCCGCCGGCGGCGTCGTCGTCCGGGTGGAGGCCACCGGTCTGTGCCTGTCCGACTGGCACGCCTGGGCCGGCCACGACCCCGACATCACGGTGTTCCCCCACGTGCCCGGCCACGAGCTGGCCGGCACGGTCGCGGCCGTCGGTGCCGGCGTCGGGCGCTGGCGCGTCGGCGACCGCGTCACCGCACCGTTCGTATGCGGGTGCGGGCGCTGCGGCTGGTGCCGGGCCGGGGACGCGCAGGTCTGTCCCGACCAGACGCAGCCCGGGTTCACGCACCACGGCTCCTACGCCGAGCTGGTCGTCCTGCACGCCGCGGACACCAACCTCGTGGCGGTGCCCGACGGCGTCTCCTCCGCGGCCGCCGCGGGCCTCGGGTGCCGCTTCGCCACGGCCTACCGCGCGGTCGCGCACCGGGCCCGGGTGGATGCCGGCGAGCAGGTCTGCGTGGTCGGGGCAGGCGGCGTCGGGCTGAGCGCCGTCATGGTGGCCGTCGCGCGCGGCGCCCGCGTCACCGCGGTCGACCGCAACCCCGACGCGCTGGCCGCGGCCCGCCGCGCCGGGGCCGACCGTACGGTGCTCGCCGCGCCCGGCACACCGGCGGACGAGATCGCCGCCCGGGTCCACGACCTGTCCGACGGCGGGGCGCACGTCGCGATCGACGCCGTCGGCTCCGCGGCCACCTGTGCCACGGCGATCCACGCCCTGCTCCGCCGGGGCAGACACGTCCAGGTGGGGCTGCTGCCGCCCGTGGACGGCCATCCGCCGGTGCCCATGGACCGGGTCATCGCGTGGGAGCTGGACGTGCTGGGGTCGCACGGCATGGCGGCCTCGGACTACCCCGAGATGCTCGCCCTCGTGGCCGACGGGACGCTGCGACCTCAGGACCTGGTGGAACGCACCGTGGACCTGGAGACGGCGGCCACCCTGCTGCCGACCCTGCACGACGCCCCGCGGGCCGGGATCACCGTGCTGGACCCGCGGCGGTAGGTTCGCACCGTGCCCCGACTCCTCGTCCGACCGCCCTCCCCGCTCCTCGCCGACGGCGAGCTCACCCATCTGGACCGCGTGCCCGTCGACGCCGCGCTGGCCCGCGCGCAGTGGGACGCCTACGTGGCGATCTTCCGCGAGCGCGGCTGGACGATCATCGAGCTGCCCGCGGCCGACGAGCATCCCGACGGCGTGTTCGTCGAGGACGTCGCGGTCGTGTTCGACGACCTCGCCGTGCTGACCAGCCCCGGCGCCGCCTCCCGCCGCGGTGAGCTCGACACGGTCCGTCCCGCCGTCGAGGGGCTCGGCCTGGAGGTCGCGGCGATCCCCGACGGGCACCTCGACGGCGGCGACGTCCTCAAGATCGGACGCACCGCCTACGTCGGGCGGAGCGGGCGCACCGACGACGCCGGGATCGCGGCGTTGCGCGGTCTGCTCGCGCCGCGCGGGTGGCAGGTCGTCGCGGTGCCGGTCTCCCGCGTGCTGCACCTCAAGAGCGCGGTCACCGCGCTGCCCGACGGGACCGTCGTGGGGTACCCGCCCCTCGTCGACATCCCCGAGGCGTTCGCGCCGTTCCTCGCCGTGCCGGAGCCCG
Source organism: Isoptericola aurantiacus (assembly GCF_044769875.1). Classification (NCBI taxonomy): domain Bacteria; kingdom Bacillati; phylum Actinomycetota; class Actinomycetes; order Micrococcales; family Promicromonosporaceae; genus Isoptericola; species Isoptericola aurantiacus. The sequence goes on along the minus strand of NZ_JBJBAE010000004.1, from coordinate 59,008 downwards.
AGGGCAACGCCGTCGTCGTGCTCGACGAGGGCACGGTGCTGATGTCCGCGAGCGCCCCGCGCACCGCCGCGCTGTTCCGCGAGCGGGGGCTCACCGTGCTGACCACGCCGGTCACCGAGCTGGAGAAGCTCGAGGGCTGCGTGACGTGCCTGTCGGTGCGGGTGCGCTGAGGAGCGCCGCCGCGGCATGCCGACACCGCGCGGGACGCCGCGCCGTCGGGCCTCGTGACGCACGCCACGGGCACGATCCCGGGCGCGCCGACCTGCGCCGCAGTAGACTGTGGCCGCCCGGCCGCGACGGCCGGAGCGCACCCGGCCACCGGCAGGACGCCGTCAGACCACCAAGGAGGTACCGCGCATGACCCGCAGCGAACCTCCCAGTAGTCCGAACCGCGACTGATCCGGTTCGACACCGTCCACCGCACGCCGAGGGACGACGCCACCCGACCCGACTCGCCAGCGCCGGCGACCTCAGTCGCGGGATCCAGCACGCAGACCCCCGTTCCTGCACGCCTCGGAGTCCCTCATGGCTTTCAGCTCCCACCGTTCCGCCCGCACCCGTCAGATGCTGGGCGCCCTGCGACCGCGCCGCCCGGGCGGCGTCGGCCCCGACGCCGTCCTGGCCGGTGACCAGGCGCCCGTGACGCCCCTGCGCGCACGGTCGGCCATCATCGCCGCCGCCGTGTACGACGACGAGGGCCACCGGACCGCGAACTACACGCGCCTGGCCGACACGTTCCGCGCCCTGCGCTCCACGCCCGGGGGCATGGCCTGGATCGGGCTCGAGCGCCCGGACGAGCACGAGCTCGCCGCGCTCGCCCGCGAGTTCGACCTGCACCCGCTGGCCGTCGAGGACGCGATCCAGGCGCACCAGCGGCCCAAGATCGAGCGGTACGGCGACACCCTGTTCGTCGTGCTGCACGCCGCGCGGTACCTCGACTCCGTGGAGGAGGTCGAGTTCTCCGAGCTGCACGTGTTCGTCGGGCCGGACTTCGTGGTGACGGTCCGTCACGGGAGCTCGCCGGACCTGCCCGCGGTGCGCGCCCGGCTGGAGTCCTCCCCGCAGATGCTCGGTCGGGGTCCGGAGGCGGTCCTCTACGCGATCATGGACCGCATCGTCGACGACTACGCACCGGTCGTGTCCGGGCTCGACTTCGACATCGACCAGATCGAGGGCGAGGTCTTCTCCGGCGACGCCCACGTCTCGCGGCGCATCTACGAGCTGTCCCGCGAGGTCGTGGACTTCCAGCGCGCGGTGCGTCCGCTGCAGAACGTGTGCCAGTCGCTGGCCAAGGGCGCCGAGAAGTACCGCGTCGACTCCGAGATGCAGGCCTACCTGCGTGACGTCGCCGACCACCTCACCGAGGTCGCCGAGTCCGTGGAGACGTTCCGTGCCGCGCTGCGCGACATCCTCACCGTGAACGCCACCCTGGTGGCCCAGCGGCAGAACGAGGAGATGACGCACCTGACCGAGGTGTCCATCAAGCAGGGCGAGGAGGTCAAGAAGATCTCCGGCTGGGCGGCCATCCTGTTCGCCCCGACCCTGGTCGGCGCGATCTACGGCATGAACTTCGACGTCATGCCCGAGCTCCACACCGCGTGGGGCTACCCGATGGCGCTCGTGCTCATGCTCGCCGTGAGCGTGGGTCTCTACGGCGTGTTCCGCTGGAAGAAGTGGATGTAGCGGCCGGCCGGCCGGGTCGTGCCGGGGCCGGCACGCGAGGTCGCGTCAGGCGTCGAGCCAGCCGTGGGACCGCGCGAGCTGTTCCACGGTGGTCCGCACCGCGAGCACCTGACGGCCGGTGAGGTCGCCGACGGAGGCCAGGAGCCGCTCGGTGAGCTCCGTGCGCAGCTCGGCGCGGGACAGCACGTCGGCGAAACCGTCGTGCGGGTGCTCGGCCGCCGAAGGGGCGCCGTCGGCCCCGCGCAGCGGGATCGGCGCGGGACCGCCGCCGGCCCCGAGGGCCGCCTGGACGGCGTCGGCCACCGGCGAGTGCACCAGGGAGGCGCGCACCGCCCGCGGTCCGCGGTCGCCCAGCTCGTGGTCGAACTCGACCTCCGCGTCGACCGCCATCAGCGCCTTGTCGAAGTCGAGGTCGTTGACGTGCAGGAACACGTCCTCGTCGAGCTCGTCCGACGCGACGAACGCGTACCCCTTGACCGCGTCGTACCGGACCACGTTGCCACGCACCACACCCACCACCCCGACTTGAGGACCCCGTCCGACGCAGCATATCCCCGGTCCGCGCAGCATGTTCCGGGCACGGCCCCGCCCCGGCCGCTAGGGTCGGGCCGTGACGTCGACTCCACTGCACGCCCCGTCCGCCTCCGGCGCGGCCACCACGACGACGCAGGGACCCGGGTCCGGTGCCCTCGGCCCGGCGACGCGCACCCTGCTGGTCCTGGCCGCCGCCGTGCTCGTGCTGGCCGGCATGAGCGCCGCGGGCGAGATCCTGGCGCCGCTGTTCCTGGCGGCCGTGATCATCATCATCTGCCACCCCGTCCGCTTTCCCCTCGAGGCCCACGGCTGGCCGCGCTGGGCCGCGACGACGGCGGTGATCGTCGTCGCCTACCTCATCCTGGCGGCGCTGCTCGGCATGGGCGTGTGGGCCGGGTTCCGGTTCGCCGGGCTGGTCCGCGACTACCTGCCCGAGCTGTCGCAGTCCGTCTCCGACATCCAGGCGCAGCTGTCCACGGCGGGCATCGACACGCAGCTCGCCGACGCCGTCACCGGCTGGCTCCAGCCCGGCAACATCCTGTCGCTGGCCGGCAGCGTCAGCGGTACCGCGCTCGCGATCGGCACGGCCTTCTTCTTCGTCCTGGCCTACGCCGTCTTCATGGCCGCCGACGCCGCGCGCTACGCCACGGCCTCGCAGCACTTCGGCTTCTCCCGCGCGGACGCCATCGACCGCACCACCCGGTTCGCGACCGGCGTGCGGCGGTACTACGTCGTCAACGCGACGTTCGGTGCGATCGTGGCGATCGTCGACGGCGTCGCGCTGGCCCTGCTCGGCGTCCCCGGGGCGGCCATCTGGGCGATCCTGGCGTTCGTCACCAACTTCGTGCCCAACATCGGGTTCGTGCTGGGCCTCGTCCCGCCGGCCATCATGGCTTTCGTGGCGGGCGGCTGGCAGCTCGCGCTGGCCGTCGTCGCGGTCTACTGCGTCGTCAACGTCGTCCTGCAGGTGTTCGTCCAGCCCAAGTTCGTGGCCGACGCCGTCTCGCTCTCGCTGACGCTCAGCTTCGTGTCCGTGGTGTTCTGGACGTTCATCATCGGCCCGCTGGGCGCCATCCTGTCGATCCCGTTGACGCTCCTGGTCCGCTCCCTGGTCCTCGAGGGCGATCCCCGCAACGCGTGGCTGCGCTGGCTGTCCGGCGACGACGTCACCGACCCGGAGGCGCCGCCGCCCGTCGAGGAGGGCGAGGACGCCGTCGTCGACCCGTCCGACGAGGGTCCCACGGACGCGGAGGGCGGCGACCCGGCCCCCGAGGTAGGCGACCCCGCCGCGAGGTAGGCGTCCCCGCCCGCGGGGTAGGTCAGACGCTGTCCCGGAAGAACCGTTCGAGGCGCTCGGCCATCGCCTCCGGCACCCAGGAGTGCTCGGCGCCGTCGAGCTCCTCGACCTCCCCGCGCGTCGTGGCGTCCGCGACCCGACGCGCCGCGACCGGCATCTCCTCGAACGTCCGCGTGCCGTGGAGCGCCAGCACCGGCACGGCCAGCTCCCGCAGGGCCTCGGTCTCGAGCAGGTCGCCGGCCCGCACCATCGCCTGCCCGTCCGCCCGCTGGCTCGCCGACGCGCGGGCCAGCTGCTCGAAGTCGGGCGAGCTGCGCATGGCCTCCAGCCACTGCGGCGGCATGTCCTTCATGTACTGCTCGGTGGCGCCCACGTAGTCCTCGGCGTCCAGACGGCGCTCGAACTCCGCGATCCACTCGGCGACGTCCTCCGCCCGGCCCGCCAAGGGAGCCTCCCAGAGCACGAGCCCCTCCACCGGCATCTCCACGTCGGCGGCCACCAGGGCGATCGCGCCCCCGGACGAGTGCCCGACGAGCACCACGGGCGGTCCGGCGGCGTCGATCACGGCGGCGAGCGCGGAGAGCTCCCGATCCAGGTCCAGGACGCCGTCCGCCGGGCTGTCGCCCCGCCCGAGCCGGTCGTAGACGACGGCGGTCAGGCCGCGCTCGGCGCACAGCTCCGCGGTCCGCGTGGTGACGGGGTCGATCGCCCGGTACGGACCCGCGCCCGCGACGAAGACCACGGCCGGCCCCTCACCATGGAGGTCGAACCCGACCTGGTCCCCGGCACCGCTGGTCACGTAGTGCGTCATGTCGTGCTGCTCCCTCCGGCCGGGCACTCCCCGGTCACCATCAGGTGACGTTAGCCGAACAACGTGCCGCCGTCCGGGTCACCGGGGCGTCGCGGCCGCAGCGCGGGCGGCGGCGGCCAGGGCAGGCGGAACCGCTCGACCGGAGCGTCGACCGCACCGAGGTCGTCCGTCTGCACCACGACGCCGTCCGGCGAGACGTCGACGAGCCGCACCCGCAGCGTCGCCTCCTCGGGTCGCTCCAGCACCCAGACGTCGGCGAGCCGGCTCAGGTCGGTCCCGTCGAGCGCCTCCTCGGCCTCGATCCAGTCGACCGGGCCGGTCAGCTCCTCGCCGAGCAGCGACACCGCGACCCAGGCCTCGCCGTCGGGCCGGATCCATCCGACGTGCTCGTGGTCGTCGGGGCGTCGGTGCTCGATCCATCCGGCCAGGTCCACGGCACCGACGGGGTCCGCCGTCGGCCGCGACCGTGCGTCGGCGAGACCGCGGGCGTAGGCCTCGCGGCTGCCCTCCCGGAAGAGGTCGTCGGGGCCGGTGCGCACCAGGGCTCTCGCCCCGGGTCCGACGGCGCCCGTCCCGGCGGGGACGTACCTCCCGACGCCGCGCACCACCGCCACGGCCCGTCCGGTCGCCTTGCCCCGCACCAGCTCCGAGGCCGCAGCGATCTCGTCGGCCACGGCCGTGACCGTCACCGACAACGGCCGCCCGTGGGAGTCGACCCCACCGCGCAGGTCGTCCAGGACCTCCAGCCCGGCGGCGCCGATCGCGATGTCGGTGACGCCGTCGCGCCACGTCCGGCCGGCCGTGTCGGTGACGACGACGCCGAGCCGGTCCAGCCCGAACCGGTTCCGCCAGGCCCGCCGCAGCGCTGCGGCCGTGGCGTCCGGGTCGTCCGGGAGCAGCAGCACCGTGCCCTCGGGAGTGTTCGACGCGTCCACCCCGGCGGCCGCCATGACCAGGCCGAGCCGGTTCTCCACGATCCGCAGCGGGGGCAGGCCGCCGGGCCGCTCCCGGGTCGCGACCACCCGCACGGTCTCGTCGGTGATCGCCTGCTCGCGGTCGGCGGCGCGCACCACGCGCCCCTCGGCCTTGGAGACGATCTTGGACGTGACCACGACGACGTCGCCCTCGGCCAGCCGGTCCCCCGTCCGCTCGCCGTCCCGCGCCAGCACGTCCCCCACGAGCGCCGCCAGGTCGTCGCCGGGGCGGACCTCGCCCAGCCCGTCCGGTGCCCAGAGCGTCAGCCGGGCGCCGTCGCCGGTCACCGGGAGAGCTTCGGCAGCACCTCGCGGCCGAAGACCTCGATCCACTCGCGCTGGTTGCGGCCGACGTTGTGCAGGTAGATGCGGTCGAACCCGAGGTCGACGTACTTCTGGATGGCGGCCCGGTGCTCGTCGGGGTCGGCGGAGATCACCATGCGGCCCTCGAAGTCCTCCGGGCGCACCAGCTTGGCCATCTGCGCGAAGTCGTGCGGGGAGCGGATGTCGGCCTTGGGGAACTTCATGCCGCCGTTGGGCCACTCGGTCATGGCGTTCGTCATGGCCTCCTCGTCGGTCTCGGCCCAGGACATGTGCACCTGCAGGACCTTCGGCATCGTCTCCGGGTCGCGACCGGACTCCTTGACGCCCGCGTCGAACCGGCCGAAGAGCATCTCGATCTTGTCCAGCGGGGCACCGACGGTGATGAGCCCGTCCGCGTGCTTGCCGGCGCGCTTGGCCGTGATCGGACCCGCGGTGGCCACGAGGATCTCCGGCGCCACCTCGGGCATGGTCCACAGCCGGGTGGACTCCATCTTGTAGAACTGCCCGGAGTGCTTGACGTCCTTGCCCTCCAGCCCGGAGGTGAAGAGCTTCTTGATGATGTCGATCGCCTCGAACATCCGGTTGATGCGCTCGGGCGCCTCCGGCCAGTAGCCCGCGGTGACGTGCTCGTTCAGCGCCTCGCCGGAGCCCAGGCCCAGCCAGTGCCGGCCCGGGTACATCGCGGCGAGCGTCGCCGAGGCCTGCGCGACCATCGCCGGGTGCCAGCGGAACGTCGGGGCGGTGACACCCGGGCCCAGGTCGCCGCGGGTGCGCTCGCCGAGGGCGGTCAGCACGTTCCACACGAACGCGGCCTGCCCCTGCTGCGGGACCCAGGGCTGGAAGTGGTCGGCCGCCATCACCCCGGAGAAGCCGTGCTCCTCGGCGTGGGCCGAGAGGTCGACGACCTCGGTCGGGTGGAACTGCTCGAGCATCGCGGCGTAGCCGACGGTGAGATCAGAAGCCATGCGACGAGCCTATCCCCGGCCGGCGCCGGCGCAGCGCCGGGCCGTGCCGGGACGTCACCGCAGGTTCTTGGCGAAGAAGTGCGTCGCGTGCGGGTTGTCGTTGTAGCGCTCGACGGCGCGGTAGCCGGCCCGCTCGTACATGGCCACGGCCTCGGTCAACGTGGCGTTCGTGTCCAGGCGGACGACGTCGTGGCCGAGGTCGCGCGCGACGCCCTCCAGGTGCCGGAGCAGTCGGGAGCCCAGCCCGGCGCCGCGCCACGCGCCGTCGACCCACATCCGCTTGATCTCCGCCGCGCCGTCGGCGAGCGCCTGGACTCCCCCGCACGCCACGGGTGCTCCGTCGCTCGTGGCCAGGACGAAGGTCCCGTCCGGCGGGCGCAGCCGCTGGGCACCGGCGGCCGGGTCGCCGAGGTCGAACCCGCCCGCGAAGCGCCGGTCCAGCTCGGCGCCGTAGGCACGCACCGCGGCGAGCGCCGCGGGTGCGGTCGGGTCGACCTGCTCGATCGCCACGGTGGCGGCGCGCACGAGCAGGTCCGCCTCCGTGAGGGCGGCGGCGAGCCGGTCCCGCTGCCGCGCCGTCAGCGGCGCGACGAGTTCCCGGGCGCGGTCGGCGGAGCGTCCCTCGAGCTCGTCCCACGTGCGGCGGCCCGCCGTCGTGAGGTCCACCCGGCGACGACGGCGGTCGCCCGGGTCGGGCCGGACGTCCACCAGGCCGTCGCTCTCCAGCCGCCGCAGGAGCCGGCTGAGGTAGCCGGAGTCGAGCCCGAGGCGTGTCCGCAGGTCGCGGGTGGTTCCCGCCTCGGCGCCGATCTCGTAGAGCAGCCGAGCGGTGCCGAGCGGCATGCCCAGGCCCAGGAACGACTCCTCCAGGGCCCCGACGCGCTGGGTGTAGCTCCGGTTGAAACGGCGCACGACGGCGGTGTGATCGTCGTGGACGACGCCCTCGACGGGTGCGCCGGCGGCCGGGCCGGCGGGTGGGGAATCGGCGGGAGCACGAACGTCGGACGGCATACCTCTGATCATAGTCAGAGAATTTCGCGGGCCGGAATCCGGTGCCGCCGAGCCCCCGTCGTCTGGGACAATGGCTGACCATGAGCGACTTCCCGACCCCTGACGAGCAGACCCCCGCCACGAACCCGGCCGCCGGCGCCCGCGTCACCGGCGACGTCGTGCGCGCGGTGGTCCGGGAGGTACCGGACAGGGTCAGCACCGACGGGCTCGAGCAGAAGTTCGACGAGCGCTGGGCGGCCGAGGGCACCTTCGCGTTCGACCGCACCGCCACGCGCGAGCAGGTGTACTCCATCGACACCCCGCCGCCCACGGTGTCCGGCTCGCTGCACGTGGGGCACGTCTTCAGCTACACGCACACCGACGTCGTCGCCCGGTTCCAGCGCATGCGGGGCAAGGAGGTCTTCTACCCCATGGGGTGGGACGACAACGGCCTGCCCACCGAGCGCCGCGTGCAGAACTACTTCGGGGTGCGCTGCGACCCGTCCCTGCCCTACGTCGAGGGGTTCGAGCCCCCGCACCAGGGCACCGAGGGCAAGGCCGTCAAGCCCGCCGACCAGGTGCCGGTCAGCCGGCGCAACTTCATCGAGCTGTGCGAGCGGCTCACCGCGGACGACGAGCGCCAGTTCGAGGAGCTGTGGCGGCGGCTCGGCCTGTCCGTCGACTGGTCGCAGACCTACCAGACCATCGACGCGACGTCGCGCGCGGCCTCCCAGCGCGCCTTCCTGCGCAACCTGGACCGCGGTGAGGCCTACCAGGCCGAGGCCCCGGGCCTGTGGGACGTGACGTTCCAGACCGCCGTCGCCCAGGCCGAGCTCGAGGCACGCGAGTACCCCGGGCACTACCACCGCGTGGCGTTCCACGGCGCCGCCGGCGAGCCCGTCTTCATCGAGACCACCCGTCCCGAGCTCATCCCCGCCGTCGTCGCCCTCATCGCCCACCCGGACGACGAGCGCTACCAGCACCTGTTCGGCACCACCGTCACCTCGCCGCTGTTCGGCGTCGAGGTGCCCGTGCTCGCCCACACCGCCGCCGCCATGGACAAGGGCGCCGGCATCGCCATGTGCTGCACCTTCGGCGACCTCACCGACGTGCAGTGGTGGCGCGAGCTGCAGCTGCCGACCCGTTCCGTCGTCGGGCGGGACGGCCGGCTGCACCGTGACACCCCCGAGTGGGTCGCCGGCGGCCCGGGCGCCGCGCTCTACGCCGAGGGGCTCGCCGGTCGGACGACCTTCAGCGCCCGCAAGGCCGTCGTCGAGGCCCTCGTGGCCTCCGGCGACCTGGACGGCGAGCCGAAGCCCACCCAGCGGATGACGAACTTCTACGAGAAGGGCGACAAGCCCCTCGAGATCGTCACCTCACGGCAGTGGTACATCCGCAACGGCGGCCGGGCCTGGGACCAGCGGCCGCTGCGCGACGAGCTGCTCGCCCGCGGCAAGGAGCTCGACTTCCACCCCGAGTTCATGCGGGTGCGCTACGAGAACTGGGTCGGTGGCCTCAACGGCGACTGGCTGGTGTCCCGGCAGCGGTTCTTCGGCGTGGCGGTGCCGGTCTGGTACCCGATCGACGCGCACGGCGAGGTGGACCACGACCACCCCATCACGCCGTCCGAGGCCGAGCTGCCCGTCGACCCCACGTCGCAGGCGCCCGCGGGCTACGAGGAGTCCCAGCGCGGCGAGCCCGGCGGGTTCGTGGGCGACGCCGACGTCATGGACACGTGGGCCACGTCCTCCCTGAGCCCGCTCATCGTCTCGGGCTGGGAGCGCGACGCCGACCTCTTCGACCGCGTCTACCCCATGGACCTGCGCCCGCAGGGCCAGGACATCATCCGCACGTGGCTCTTCTCCTCCGTGGTGCGCTCGCACCTGGAGGAGGGCGTGCTGCCGTGGCGCAACGCCGCCATCAGCGGCTGGATCCTGGACCCCGACCGCAAGAAGATGTCCAAGTCCAAGGGCAACGTGGTCACGCCGATGGACCTGCTCGTCGAGCACGGCTCCGACGCCGTCCGCTACTGGGCCGCCGCCGCTCGCCTGGGCACGGACGCGGCGTTCGAGGTCGGGCAGATGAAGATCGGCCGCCGCCTCGCGATCAAGGTCCTCAACGCGTCCAAGTTCGCCCTGACCTTCGGGGTCGACCCGGCCACCGGCAGCGGTGAGATCACCCTGGACCCGGCCGCGGTGACGGTGGACCTCGACCGGGCGATGCTCGCCGGGCTGGCCGACGTCGTCGAGCAGGCCACCGCCGCGCTCGAGGCCTACGACCACACCCGCGCCCTGGAGATCACCGAGTCGTACTTCTGGGCGTTCTGCGACGACTACCTCGAGCTCGTCAAGGACCGCGCGTACGGCGCCGGCGCCTCGGCCACAGATCTGACCGCCGAGACGGTCTCCGCGCGCACCGCCCTGGCGATCGCGCTCGACGCCATGCTGCGGCTCCTGGCACCGTTCATCCCGTTCGCCACCGAGGAGGTCTGGTCCTGGTGGCGGACCGGCTCGGTGCACCGTGCCGCGTGGCCGACGGCCGAGCCGCTGCGCTCCGCCGCGGACGGCGCCGACCCGGTCGCGCTCACGGCCGCAGGGAACGCGCTGGCGGCCCTGCGCAAGCTGAAGTCGGCCGCGAAGGTCTCCATGAAGACGCCGATCCTGTCGGCGCAGGTCGCCGTGCCCGCGCACCTGCTCCCGGGGGTCCGGTCCGCGGTGGAGGACATCCGTGGCGCCGGGCGCGCGACGGGTGACCTGGAGCTGGTCGAGGCGACGGACGGCCAGGGCGACCCCGACGTCCAGGGCGGGATCGTCGTCGTCGAGCACGAGCTCGGCGAGCCGCCCGTCAAGAAGCCCCGCGGCTGACCGAGCCGCCACGACTCGGCCCCCGCGACACGTCGTGTCGCGGGGGCCGAGTCCTTCCTGCTCGTCAGTGGGCGGTCGACACCCGGCCGTCGTCCCCGCTCATCGTCGCCGCCGACTCGTGGGGAGTCCCGCCGTCGTGCCAGCGCAACGTGGCCCCGACACCGTCGCGCAGGTCCACCGAGCCCTCCGGGGCGAACACGAGCCCGGCATCCTGACCGATCGCAGCACGCAGGAGCGCGGAGGCCGCCGGCAGCTCCTCCGGGTCGTCGACGCCGGTCAGCTCCCCGCGCGCGACCGCGACGTGCAGCGGGTCGGGCCCGATCCACAGCCGGCGGCCGTTGAGCAGGCCACCGGGGCCGGGGCTCTCCGCCGGGGAGTCCACCCACGACCGCAGCGCCCGGGCGGCGTCGTCGGCCAGCTGTTCGGAGAGGACCAGGTGCTTGACCTGGCCACGTGCCAGGACCTGCACGACGTCGTCGATGCTGGTGACGGCACCGGCCTCGCGGCCCAGCCCCTCGCGCAGCTCGGCGAGCACCTGTTCGCGACGGCGTTCACGGAACGAGTCCAACGCGTCCGCCACCGACTCCGCGAACGCCCCCTGGTGGACGCCGTCGTCGCGACCCCCGCCCGGGACCTCCACGGTGGCCTCCCTCGCCTGCTGGCCGAGGGCGGCCCGCACCAGCGGGACGGCACGCACATCACCGGTGATCATGACGATCTCGGGACGCTGCTGCGCCACGCGGCGGTCGATCTCACCCGCCACCGCTTCGGCGTTGCGCTGCCAGGAGTCCTCCGCGCGCGACTCGATGGTGGCCCGCTTGGTCGAGGTGCTCGACGTCTTGGAGATCTCGTCGTGCGGACCCTCGAAGGACTCCCGCGGGCCGGCCGGGTACCCGTCGCTGCCCACCGGGAAGAAGTCGGCACCCAGGCGGTCGACGGCCACGCAGAGCGCGTCCGCGGCCTCGTCGGCGGACCGGGCCGCCTGGAGCAGGGACGGCACCTGGTGCCAGACACCGGCCATCACCGACGGCGGCTCCCGCAGCACCCGGTCGACGAGCACGCCGTCCGCGTCGGCGATGAGCACCCTCCCGTGCGGCCCACGTACCCTCGTCGGCCGATCGACCGCCTCGTCCAGGTCGGCGAGCACCTCCTCGGCGGCACCCTGCTTGACGAGCGACCGCCGCACGGAGCGCCAGCGGTTCGCCACGTCCTTGTCACCGGCCTCCACCGAACGCGTGGCGTCCAGGTAGACGGTGGCGAACGGGCCGGGGTGTCCGACCAGGGGCTTGAGCCATTCGATCCTCATGCAGATCCCCCTCGGGTCCGTCGACTGTGCCTCCCAGCGTGCGACGGATCCCCGGTCACCGCCACCCACGACACGCGACGGCCGCGCACGGTGGCCTACCTCACCGGGTCCTGGCCTACCTCGCCGGGTTGTTGCCTACCCCAGCGGGTCCTGGCCTACCTCGCGGGCAGCGCGCCGACCTCGCCGGGTTGTGGTCTACCTCGGCGGACGGCGACGGGTCAGCTGTAGGTGTCGAGCGGCGGAGCCTCGCCGGAACGACGGCCGGCCTCGTGCTCGGCGGCGATCCGCTCGTGGTGGCGGATCACCTCGGTGACGATGAACTCCCGGAACTGCTCGGCGAGCTGCGGGTCCAGCCCTGCGCCGGTCGCGATGGTCTTGAGACGCTCGATCTGCTGGCGGTCGCGCTGCGGGTCGGCCGGCGGCATCCCGTGCGTCGCCTTGAGCTCCCCGACGCGGCGCGTGGCGCGGAACCGCTCCGCCAGCAGATGCACCATCGCGGCGTCGATGTTGTCGATCGTGCCGCGCAGCTCCAGGATCTCTGCGGGCAGCACCCGGCCGGTCTCGGGCACGGGTGCTTCGTCGAAGGGCTCAGCCATGCCTCGATCCTACGGTCCCCCGCGTCGCTCAGGGCACCTGCCCGCGATGCGACCACCGGACGCCCGGGGAGCCGCCCGACGACGGCGCACCGGTCCGATCAGGCGGACTTGCGGTTGCGCACCGGCCCGGAGGACCGCGGCACGATGGTCGGGTTGACGTTCTCCTCGACGACCTCGCGGGTGACCACGACGCCCTCGACGTCGTCCCGGCTCGGCACGTCGAACATCACCTGCTGCAGGACCTCTTCCATGATGGCGCGCAGCCCCCGGGCCCCTGTCCCCCGCAGCAACGCCTGCTCGGCGATGGCGTCCACGGCGTCGTCGTCGAAGTCGAGGCGGACCCCGTCGATCTCGAACATCCGCTGGTACTGCTTGACCAGGGCGTTGCGGGGCTCGGTGAGGATGCGCACCAGGGCCTCGCGGTCCAGGGGCGAGACGGAGGCGATGACCGGCAGACGGCCGATGAACTCCGGGATCAGCCCGTACTTGTGCAGGTCCTCGGGACGCACCTCGGAGAACAGGTCCTCGTCCGCCGCCGACTCCATCGGGGCCGAGAAGCCGATGCCGCGCTTGCGGGCGCGGGAGGCGATGATGTCGTCCAGCCCGGCGAACGCGCCGGCCACGATGAACAGCACGTTCGACGTGTCGATCTGGATGAACTCCTGGTGGGGGTGCTTGCGACCGCCCTGCGGCGGGACGGAGGCGCTGGTGCCCTCGATGATCTTCAGCAGCGCCTGCTGCACACCCTCGCCCGAGACGTCACGCGTGATCGACGGGTTCTCGGCCTTGCGGGCCACCTTGTCGACCTCGTCGATGTAGATGATGCCGGTCTCGGCCTTCTTGACGTCGTAGTCCGCGGCCTGGATGAGCTTGAGCAGGATGTTCTCGACGTCCTCGCCCACGTAGCCCGCCTCGGTGAGGGCCGTGGCGTCCGCGATCGCGAAGGGGACGTTGAGCATCTTCGCCAGCGTCTGCGCCAGGTAGGTCTTGCCGGTGCCCGTGGGGCCGATGAGCAGGATGTTGGACTTGGCGATCTCGACGCCGTCGTCGTCGTCCTTGGCCGGCACGGGAGCCTGGACCCGCTTGTAGTGGTTGTAGACCGCGACCGCGAGGGCCCGCTTGGCGGGCTCCTGCCCGATGACGTACTGCTCGAGGAACGAGAAGATCTCGCGGGGCTTGGGCAGCTCCGTCATGCCGAGCTCGGTGGCCTCGCCCAGCTCCTCCTCGATGATCTCGTTGCACAGGTCGATGCACTCGTCGCAGATGTACACGCCTGGACCAGCGATCAACTTCTTGACCTGCTTCTGGGACTTCCCGCAGAAGGAACACTTCAACAGGTCTGCGCCGTCACCGATTCGAGCCACTGCGGGCCTCCTTGTCTCGTGCAGGTCCTCGCACCATTCCACACCACGGGGGCCCGGTTGTCAGCAGAGATCGCCCGGTGTGGCGCGACCCGGGCCCGCGACGAGGCGTCGCGAGCCCGGGTCGTGAGCCGCCACGGGACGGTCGGAGGCCGCCGTCAGCGCTGGATCGCCACCGGCTTGCGGGACTCGAGGACCTGGTCGACCAGGCCGTAGTCCTTGGCCTGGGCGGCCGTGAGGATCTTGTCGCGCTCGATGTCGTCGCGGATCTCGGAGGCTTCCTTGCCCGTGTGGCGGGCCAGGGTCTCCTCGAGCCACTCACGCATGCGGATGAGCTCGTTGGCATGGATCTCGATGTCCGAGGCCTGGGCGTAGCCGCCGCCCTCCATCGCGGGCTGGTGGATCAGCACCCGGGCGTTCGGCAGCGCGAGGCGCTTGCCGAGCTGACCCGCCGCGAGCAGCACCGAGGCCGCCGAGGCCGCCTGCCCCAGGCAGACGGTCTGGATCTGCGGCTTGATGAACTGCATCGTGTCGTACAGGGCGGTCATGGCCGTGAACGACCCACCGGGCGAGTTGATGTAGATCATCACGTCACGGTCCGGGTCCTGGGACTCCAGGACCAGCAGCTGCGCCATGATGTCGTCGGCCGACGCGTCGTCGACCTGCACGCCCATGAAGATGATGCGGTCCTCGAACAACTTGGTGTACGGGTCCTGGCGCTTGAAGCCGTACGGGGTGCGCTCCTCGAACTGCGGCAGCACGTAACGGGCACTCGGGGCGGCGTCGCTCGTGCCGAACGGCATCGCGACGCCGCCCGGGCGCGCGGCGGGGCCGGCGAGGCGCTCGGCCCGCATCGCGAACTGGTACTCGGCGGAGTGGCTCATGGTTCTCCTCGGGGGGAAGTCGTGGTCGGTCGACCTGGGCGTCGGGTCACTCGGCGGTCGTGCCGCCGCCCCCGGACACCGAGGAGGCGTTGGCGACGACGCGGTCGACGAAGCCGTACTCGAGCGCCTCGTCCGCCGTGAACCAGCTGTCGCGGTCGTTGTCCTTGAGGATCTTCTCGAGCGGCTGGCCGGTCTGCTCGGCCGTCAGCTCGGCGAGGACCTTCTTCATGTGCATGATCAGCTGGGCCCCGATGCGCACGTCGGTGGCCGTGCCGCCGACGCCGCCGGACGGCTGATGCATGAGCACGCGCGCGTGCGGGGTGATGTAGCGCTTGCCCTGGGCGCCCGAGGACAGCAGGAACTGTCCCATCGAGGCCGCCATGCCCATCGCCACGGTCGCCACGTCCGGCTGGATGAACTGCATGGTGTCGTAGATCGCCATGCCGGCCGTGATCGAGCCGCCCGGGGAGTTGATGTAGAGGTAGATATCCTTGTCGGGGTCCTCGGCCGCCAGGAGCATCATCTGGGCGCAGATCGCGTTCGCGTTCTCGTCGCGCACCTCCGAGCCCAGCCAGATGATGCGCTCCCGCAGGAGCCGGTTGTAGATGGAGTCGTTCAGGCCCAGGCCCTGTCCCTCGGACCGGGCCACCGGTGCCGCGCCGTCCGTCTGCAGCAGGTCGTTCACGTCCGTCTCCTTCGCTTCGCTGTCGCTCGACCCTAACGCGCCCGACCGGCCCGAACAGTCCTCGGTACGCCCGGTTTCGCTGCAGGCGCACAGGCCCGTCGTCAGCGCCCGTTCCGGGGACGACGACGGCCCGCACCTCCCGTGGGGAAGGTGCGGGCCGTCGTCGAGCGTGCGGGCCGTGCCGCGCGTCGGGCCGTGGGATCAGGCCTTGGCGGCCTCGGTGTCCTCGGCCTCCTCCTCGGAGGTGGCCTCCTCGATCGCCTCGCCGGCGGCCTCGGTCGCGGCGGCGGCGGTCTCGTCGTCCTCCTCGGACCCGATGAACTCGGTGAGGTCCACGACGTTGCCCTCGGAGTCCTTGACCTCGATGTCGCGCAGCGCGACGGCGAGCGCCTTGGAGCGGGCGACCTCGCCGACCATCGCGGGGATCTGGCCGCCCTGGTCGAGGGTCTGGATGAACTGCTGCGGCTCCATGCCGTACTGCTGGGAGGCCTGGACCAGGTACTCGATGAGCTCACCCTGGCCCACCTGGACCTGCAGCTTCTCGGCGAGCGTGTCGAGCAGGATCTGGTTGGTGATCGCCTTGGTGGCGTCCACGGTGACCTCGGCACGGTGCTCGTCGTCCTCGAGACGACCCTCCTGCTCGAGGTGACGGTGCACCTCGGCCTCGACGACGCCGGCCGGGACCGGGACCTCGACGGCCTCGAGCAGCTTCTCCAGCAGCGCGTCGCGGGCGGCGACGGCCTGGTTCGACGTCTTGGCGGAAGCGACCTGCTCGCGCAGGTCGGCCTGGAGCTCGGCGAGCGTGTCGAACTCCGAGGCCATCTGGGCGAAGTCGTCGTCGGCCTCGGGCAGCTCGCGCTCCTTGACGGACGTGGCGGTGACGGTGACCGTCGCCTCCTCGCCCTCGTGCTCACCACCGGCGAGGTTGGAGGAGAAGGTGGTGGTCTCCTCGGCGGACAGGCCCGTGAGGGCCTCGTCCAGGCCGTCCAGCATGTTGCCGGAACCGATCTGGTAGGAGACGCCGGAGACCGAGTCGATCTCCTCGTCGCCGATGACGGCCTTGAGGTCGATGACGACGTAGTCGCCCTCGACGGCGGGGCGGTCGACGCCCACGAGAGTCCCGAAGCGCTCGCGCAGGGAGTCGAGGCGCTCGGCCACGTCGGCGTCGGCGACCTCGGTGGACTCCACGGTCAGGTCGATGCCGGACAGCTCCGGCAGGGTGAGCTCGGGGCGGACCTCGACCTCGGCGACGAAGGCGAGCTGGCCCTCACCGGCCTTCTCGGGGATCTCGGTGACCTCGACCTCGGGCTGGCCCAGCGGGCGCAGCTCCTCGGCGGTGACGGCGTCACGGTAGAAGCCCGACAGGCCCTCGTTCACGGCGTGCTCGACGACGGCACCCCAGCCGACCCGCTGGTCGATGATGCGCGGGGGGACCTTGCCCTTGCGGAAGCCGGGGATGTTCACCTGCTCCGCGATGTGCTTGTAGGCGTGGTCGATGCTCGGCTTGAGCTCGTCGTACTCCACCTCGACGGTCAGCTTGACCTTGGTGGGATCCAGGGTCTCGACGGCGCTCTTCACTTCGATGGTCTCCAACGGTGTCGGGTGCGTGCGCGCGCGTCTTGCCGGAGCGAGCCGGCCTGGTTGCTGCGGCGCTGGATGCTTGCAACGACCCGCACGGCAGGCGTACGGGCAACCCATCGATCATACGCCACGCCACCCTGGCGAGGACACGGGCCGTCGGGTGGCCTTCACCACGGGACAGCCGCTCCACACCCGGCCCGGTCGGGGCGACGGCGCCGGGGAGCAGGTCAGCCCGACGCCCGCGGGCGGATCCGGGTGTGCGCGCGCTGCCCCTGCTTGCCGAAGAGGCTGAGCAGCTCCACCGCCGCGTCGTCGGCCGGCCCGAACCAGTGCGGGACGCGGGTGTCGAACTCCGCGGCCTCGCCCGGTCCCATGACGACGTCGTGGTGGCCCAGCACGAGCCGCAGCCGCCCCGACAGCACGTAGAGCCACTCGTAGCCCTCGTGGGTGCGCGGGTCGGGCCCGTCCGGCCGGGAGCCCGCCTCGAGGATCAGCTTGTACGCCCCGATGTCGGTCGCTCCCGGCGTCAGCGCGAGCGTGGTCATGCCATCGGCCGTCACCGGCTTCGGGTGCACCCGGGGGTCCCCGGTGGTGGGGGCGTCCACCAGGTCGTCGAGGGTCACGCCGTGGGCACGCGCCAGCGGCAGCAGCAGCTCGAGGGTGGGCCGCCGGGTGCCGGACTCGAGCCGGGACAGGGTGCTGACCGAGATGCCCGTCCGGGCCGACAGGGCCGCGAGGGTCACGCCTCGCTCGGTGCGCAGGCCGCGCAGCCGCGGCCCGACGGTGCCGAGCGCGACGGCGAGGTCGGTCGGGACCGAGGGCCCGGGCGGGGCGTGCGTGCCGTCGTCGTGCATGCCGCCAGTTTGCCATAGCGGCAACGGCTGTTGCTCATCGGCGATGCCGGTCGGATTCTGGGTCCATGGACGACACCCTCGAGACCACGTACGACGTGCTGGTGATCGGCGGCGGCGCCGCCGGCCTCAGCGGAGCACTCACCCTGGCGCGCGCCCGGTGGCGCGTGGCCGTGATCGATGCCGGCGCACCCCGCAACGCTCCGGCCGCGGGCGTCCACGGGCTGCTCGGCCGCGACGGCGTCTCCCCCGCCGAGCTCCTCGCGACGGGCCGGGCGGAGGTCCGCGCCGTCGGCGGCCAGGTGCACGACGCCCGGGTGGCGCAGGTGGTGCGGGACGACGGCGGCACTCACCCCTTCGCCGTGACGCTCGACGACGGACGCGTCACCCGAGCCCGCCGGCTCCTGCTCGCCACCGGGCTCGTGGACGAGCTGCCCGACGTCCCCGGTCTGGCCGAGCGCTGGGGGCGCGACGTGCTGCACTGCCCGTTCTGCCACGGCTACGAGGTGCGCGGGCGCCGGATCGGCATCCTGGCGACCGGACCGCACGCGGTGCGCCAGGCGCTGCTGTTCAGCCAGTGGAGCGACCAGGTCGTGCTGCTCACGCACACCGGACCCGCCCCCACGGGCGACGACGACGCACGGCTGGCGGCCCGGTCCGTCGACGTCGTCGACGGACGCGTCCGCCAGGTCGTCACCGAGGACGAGCGGCTCACCGGCGTCGTGCTCGACGACGGGGGCACCGTGGCGCTCGACGCCCTGGTCGTCGGGACCACCATGCGGGCCCGGGCCGACGTCGTCGGACCCCTCGGGCTGGCGGTCACCGCGCACCCGTCCGGCCAGGGCGATCACCTCGTGGCCGACGAGACCGGACGCACGTCCGTGCCCGGGGTGTGGGTGGCCGGCAACGCGACGAACCTGTCCGCACAGGTCGCGACCGCCGCCGCCGAGGGCACCTGGGCGGCGGCCCAGATCACGATGGACCTGATCGAGGCCGACACCGCCGCGCTCGTCGGGAGCCGCTGACGCACCACGGCCCGCCCCGACGCGACGTCGGGGCGGGCCGAGGGCAGCAAGGTCGGGCCGTCAGCTGCAGGTGTAGGTGATGCCGTCCTGGACGTGCGTGCCCGGCCCCAGGTCGTTGCACACCTCGATGACGTGGGCGAGTCCCACGCCGAGGGCGATGCCGCCGATGATCACGCCGATCAGGACCAGGCTGCTCACGACGATCCCGGCGATCGCCACGCCGTTCGACTGCCCGGCCTTCTTCGACTTGCGCAGACCGACGATCGACAGGATGAGCCCGACCAGGGACAGCGGGCCCAGGAACCCGAGGACCAGACCCACGATCCCGAACGTGGTC
Source organism: Isoptericola aurantiacus (assembly GCF_044769875.1). Classification (NCBI taxonomy): domain Bacteria; kingdom Bacillati; phylum Actinomycetota; class Actinomycetes; order Micrococcales; family Promicromonosporaceae; genus Isoptericola; species Isoptericola aurantiacus. The sequence goes on along the minus strand of NZ_JBJBAE010000004.1, from coordinate 39,940 downwards.
CCGGGATTCTGGGTCGGCGGCTGGCCGTAGCCCGGGGCAGGCTGACCACCCGGGTACGGACCGGGGGCAGGCTGACCACCCGGGTACGGACCGGGGGCAGGCTGACCACCCGGGTACGGACCCGGAGGAGGCTGCTGGGAGTCGTACGGGTCCTGCGGGACGTTCGGGCCCGGCGTGGTCATGAGTCTCCTCGAGGTCGGCCGTCGGTGGTCGATGTCGAACCCCGGCGATCATGCCAGAGCGCCGTGCTCGCGGCGAGGGCTGTCTCCGGCCGAGTGGCGGCTACACGACCGGCAGCGATGCGCTCGCCGGAACCAGGAACAGCGCGAACAGGACGATCGCCGCGAGCGTCGCCACCCCGACCCACCCCAGGACGACGCCCGCGAGCGCCAGGCCGTGGCCCTGCTGGGGCGACTGCGGGGGTGCGGACCTGATCTGGCCGAGTGCGACGTAGCCGAAGATCAACGCGAGGATGCTGCCGACCCAGGACAGCCAGAGGATCCCCAGGACCAGCGAGGCGATGGCGAGGCCGTTGGTCGGCGGCCGCACGACGTACCGGGGCTGCGCGTACGCCTGAGGGTAGGGCGGCGTCGGGTGGGCCGGTCCGGGGTACGTCTGCGCCGGGTAGCCCGGCGCCGGGTAGGCCTGGAGGTCGCCGTACCGGGGATCGCCCAGCTGCGGAGAAGGCGGCTGCGGCGCACCGTGCTGGACGTACCCGGCGGCCTGGCCGGTCGCCTGCTGGTACGGGCTCACCGGCTGGACCGAGCCGGGCTGCGCGGACGGCTGGTACGCCGGGTAGCGACTTGGGTCCGCGGCGGTCCCCCAGGGGGCGTCGGCGGGGGTGCCGGCCGTGTCGCCGCCCACGGGCAGCGGCCGGGTGGCCTGCTCCTGCGGGTGCCCGTCCGACTCCGGCACTGCGTAGGGGTCGTGCGGTTCGGTCACGGCGGGCTCCGGTGCTGCAGGGACGTGGCGTCGGACGACTCTACCGGCCGGCGCCGTCGGCCGGGACGGTCAGGGACCGTTCCTCGGGGGGGGACACCGTGAACACCGCACCGACGACCAGCTCGAGGTCCACCATCGCTCGCTCCAGCTCGTCGAGCCGGCGGGCGACGTCGACCTCGCGCTCGTCGCCGCGCAGGTCCACGCTGGCCGTGAGGTAAAGCGACCGGGGACCCACGAACTCCAAGCGCAGGTAGGTGACCCGCTCGACCTGCGGCATGTCCAGCAGAAGGCGCAGGACGGCCACCCGGGTGCCGGGCTGGGCCACCTCGCCGACGAGGAAACGGCGGTTGCGGTCCACGAGCACGACGGAGACCACCGCCAGCAGCACGCCGATCGCGATGGAGCCGACGGCGTCGGGCACCGCGGACCCCGTGAGCTGGTGGGCGGCGATCCCGGCGAACGCCACCACCAGTCCGACGAGCGCGGCGGCGTCCTCGGCCACCACGGCCCGCAGCGTCGGGTCGGAGGTGATCACCACGTGCCGCACGACCTCGCGCCGGGCGCCCCGGGCCTCGGCGCGCGCCTGCCGCACGGCGCGCACGAACGACACTCCCTCGAGCACGAAGGCCACGGCGAGCACGGCGTACGCGATGCCGAAGTCCTCGGCGGGTTGCGGGTCCAGCAGCTCCTGGATCCCGTGGGTGAGCGACACCCCGGCGCCGACGGCGAACAGGCCGATGGCCGCGAACATGGACCAGACGTACGCCTCGCGACCGAACCCGGCCGGGTGGTCGAGGTCCGCCGGGCGCCGGGACCTCTTGTCCGCCAGGAGCAGGAAGACCTCGTTGCCCGTGTCGGCCCAGGAGTGCACGGCCTCGGCCAGCATGGAGGCCGACCCGGTGAGCATCGCGGCCCCGGTCTTCGCCACCGCGACCAGTGCGTTGGCCACGAAGGCGACGACCACCGTCGTGGTGCTGTCACCGCCTGCGGGCTTCTGGGCCAGGCGTGCGCTGGGGGTGCTGGCGGCGCTGGCGGCCTCGGTCTGCCCTGGGCCCACCGGCTCGGAACTCATCGCTGCCCCCCTTGCGGAACCGCCTGCTGCGAAGCCCGGCCCGATGCGGCCGGCCGCGCCGGACCCGCTCAACCTAGCGTGACCGCCAGACACCGCACGCCGAGTGCGGGCGACCCGGTCGACGTCGTCGCGCCCTGCGTCGCCACCGGTGCCAGGATTGCCCCGAGGCCTCGACCGCTGCACCGGGAAGGACGTCATATGCCGCACGGGGACAGCTCCGCCACCGGTGGCCCGACGGGGGCCGAGCGATTTCCCCGGTGGGTGTACACCCGGGGGGCGGAACCGGACCCGCGCTTCTCGCTGGCCAACGAGCGCACGATCCTGGCGTGGATCCGCACCTCGCTGGGGCTGATCGCCGGCGGGACCGCGCTGGAGGCTCTCGACCTGCCGCTGGAGCCCGGGCTCCGGCTCGCCGCGGCGATCGTGCTGCTTGTGGCGGGGGCCACGGTCCCGATCGTCGCCGCGGTCGAGTGGGCTCGCACGGAGCGTGCCATGCGGGAGGACGGGCCGCTGCCCGGGGCCGTGACGGGGTTCGTGCTGGTCGTCACCGTCGCCGTGGTCGGGATCCTGGTCCTGCTGTCCCTGCTGCTGCGATGAGCGGGCCGACCGAGCCGGGCGAGCAGAACGAGCCGGCCGAGCGCGCGGCGGCTGCGGGCCTGGCCACCGAACGCACCGCCCTGGCCTGGCGCCGCACCCTGCTCTCGTTCATGGCGGCGTGCCTGGTCGCCATCCAGGTCTTCCCCACGGTCGAGGGCGCGAGGGCGTTCGCACTGGCCGCGGCCGTCGCACTGACCCTCACACCCCCGCTGTGGTGGTTCACCAAGGAGCACGCGCGCCACACCTCGCGGCAGCTGCAGCACGTGCAGCCCCGGCTGCGGCACGGCCGCCGGATCGCGCTCATCTGCGCAGGGACCGCGCTGCTGGGAGCCGGGGGCCTGGTGCTGGTGCTCGTGTTCTGACGGGCCGGCAGGCCATGCTCGTCATCGACCTGCCGGGGTGATCAGTCCGAGGTCGAGCATGCTCGTGGCGGCGTCGACCACGGTGTCCTCGATCGGGCGTGCATGCCACCCCAGCACCCGGCGGATCTTGGACGCGTCGATCTGCTTCACGATGTCGATGTCGTCGGCGAGTCCGCGCATGGCCGGGTTCGACTCGGCGGCCGCGCGGATCACCTCGCTCGGCGTCGTCCTGGTCGTCACGCGCGATGCCGCGTCGCCGAGCCGTGCGCGCAGGACGGCGCCGATCGCCTCGAGCGTCAGGCCGTCGCCGCTGCCCACGAGGAAACGCTGCCCCGCGGCCTGCGGGGCGGTCATCGCGAGGACGTGCGCCGCGGCCACGTCGCGCACGTCGACGATCGGGATCCAGAGGTTCGGGTACGAGTCGACCTGCCCCGACAGGATGCTGCGCACGATCGCGTTCCCCCCGGTCACCGACGACGACGTGACGGGGCCCAGGACGGCAACAGGGTTCACCGCGACGAGCTCCAGGCCCGACTCCCGGGCGAAGTCCCACGCGGCCCGTTCCGCGAGCACCTTGCTGCGCCCGTAGGCGTCCATCCCGGGACCGTCGAGCGGGGACCAGTCGTCGTCGGTGAAGGTGTGCTCCGTGCGGCCCCAGCCGAAGCCGATCGCGTGGAAGGCTGAGGTCAGGACCACCCGCTTCACGCCCGCCTCGTGCGCCGCGCGCAGCACCCGCAGCGTGCCCTCACGTGCCGGGACGATCACGTCGTCCTCGTTCTCGACGTGGCCGGGCAGCACCGGAGACGCGACGTGCAGCACGTGGTCGGCGCCGCGCACCGCCGCGTCCCAACCGTCGTCGTCGAGCAGGTCTGCCACCACGAGCTCGAGCCGATCGCCGGGGTCGGCGCCGAGGCGTGCGAGCTGCTCGCGCACCTGCACCTCACGATCGAGCGACCGCGCCGTCGTGCGCACGCGGTAGCCCTTCTCGAGCAGGGCCGCGATGACGTGGCCCGCGATGAAACCGGCACCGCCGGTGACGAGGACGAGAGGCTGTTCGGTGGTCATGACACCAGTCTTCTCCGTCGGACCGGTGGCATCCAGGTTCCCGTCGATCCTGGGGCCGGCGGGACCAGGATGCCGGTGGCCGCATCACCTACGCTCGCAGACATGACGGACGCGGCGGCGAACGAGCTCGGTGAGTTCCTGCGCGCCCGGCGCGAGCTCGTCACTCCCGAGCAGCTCGGCATCCCGGTCGTCGGCGTGCGACGGGTGCCGGGCCTGCGGCGCGAGGAGGTCGCGATGCTCGCCGGCATCAGTGCCGACTACTACCTGCGGCTCGAGCAGGGACGCGACCGCAACCCGTCGGCGCAGGTGCTCGAGTCGATCGCTCGGGTGTTGCGGCTGGACGCCGACACGGCGGCGTACCTGCTCGAGCTGGGCGCGTCGCGCCCCCGTCGGACGCCTCGACGCCGCCGGGTGGAGACCGTCCCGGCGCACACGATGCGGCTGGTCGAGCAGCTGCCGTTCCCGGCGTTCGTCGAGGGGCGTAACCTCGACGTGCTGGCGGCGAACCGTCAGGCGACGGCCTTGTCGCCGCGGCTCGCCGTCGGTGGCAACCGGCTGCGCGACTTCTTCCTCGACCCGGCCGAGCGCGAGCTGTTCGAGCCCCACTGGGAAGACGCGGCCGCCGGTCTGGTCGCCGGATTCCGGCAGTCGGTCGGCACCGACACCGACGACCCGCAGTTCATCGAGCTCGTCGGAGAGCTCTCGCTCGCCTCGCCGCTGTTCCGGCGACTATGGGCACGGCACGAGATCCGGGTGCGGCAGGGTGCGACCATGCAGTTCGCCCACCCGAGCCTGGGCACGCTGCAGGTCGACCGCGAGAAGCTCGCCGTCACCGGCAGCGACGGCATGATGCTCGTGATCTACCACGCGCAGCCGGGCACCCCGGACGCCGACAAGCTCGCGCTCCTCACGTCGACCACGGCGCGGTAGCGCCGGTACGGCCGGAGCGCAGACCGTCGTTCAGAGCCGGATCTTCCCGATCAACCGGAGCAGCTTGCTCATCCCGGGACGGATCTCGGAGCGGTTCTTCCGCATCCCCGTGATCATGTGCGCCACCACGTCGGCGACCGGCATCATCGGGACACGATCCACCTGGGCGTTGTCCGCCTCGGACCCGCTGAACATGGGCTGGGTGGTCCGGGGCGGCGCCAGCTCGTAGACCGCGACCGACGTGCCCTCGAGCTGGGCGCGCAGGGACTGCGTGTACGAGTGCAGGCCCAGCTTCGAGGCGCTGTACAGCGGCGCCTTCTCGAACGGGAAGTAGGCGATCCCGGAGGTGACGTTCAGCACCGCCGACTCCGGCTGCTCCAGAAGGTGCGGCAGGAAGACCTGCGTGACCAGCACCGGGCCCGCCAGGTTGACCGAGATCTCGTCGGTGATGTGGTCCACGGAGGCGGTGGCGAAGTCGATGGCCTGCATCATCCCGGCGTTGTTGATGAGGATGTTCAGGCCCGGGAACTCGGCCGTCGCCGCCCGGTACAGCTGCTCGACGGACGCACGATCGGTCACCTCGACCGCCAGCGCGTGAAGCGACGGATGCGTCCGCCGGAACTCGGCCAGCCGATCCTCGCTGCGCCCCGTCACGATCACGGTGTTGCCCCGCTCCGCCAGTCGCGTGGCCATCTCGAGCCCGATGCCCGATGTGCCGCCGGTGATGAGAATCGTGTCCTGCTGAAGCCTCACTGCCGTCTCCTGCCGCTCGGGCCGTCGGGCGACCGGTTGCCGCGACGGCTTGTCGCCGACTGCGTCAGCGACGTCGAGCTCGATGCTTCCGCTCCCGATCCCTGCCGAGCAAGGATCCCGGTGCTCCTGGGATCGCCAGGACCAGGCTGTCCGGGATGTCCTGAGACATCACGACGTCGGGGTGACAGGATTTGAACCTGCGACCCTCTGCTCCCAAAGCAGATGCGCTACCAAGCTGCGCCACACCCCGTGGTGCCCGTCCGCCCAGGACGGCGGGCCCGGCGCACAGTCTAGTGTGCGACGGCGGGCCGGCGGCGCGGTCAGCGACCGACGACGGCGCACCCCGGCGGGCGACACGGGCGGCACGGACCGCCCGCGGGCTTTGCTAGGCTGACGCCCGCGTTCCGACGAGCTCCGCGCCACCAGGTGGCCGTCGTCGGACTCGTGCGGGCGTAGCTCAATGGTAGAGCCCCAGTCTTCCAAACTGGCTACGCGGGTTCGATTCCCGTCGCCCGCTCCGTCACAGGACACGGCCCCGGTACGCCTCGAGCGCCCCGGGGCCTCTCTTGTTCGGGGCGGGACCTGCGGACGCCACCACGAGCACGGCCCGAAGCATCGACATCATCGATGGATGACTCGCATCTTGTCGATCGGTCCGGGTCTGACTAGGCTCACGACCAGGGCGCGCACCGCGCGCCCTGCACAGCAGCCTGCGAGCGGCACCGGCCGCCACGCCCCGGGGAGGAACGATGACCGTCACGGCCCTTCGTGTCGTGCCGCGAGTCCCCGCCGCCGCTCGTCGCGCCGAGTCGCGCTCCGCGCTCCCCGCCGCCACACCCTGCTGCTGTCGGTAGAGCGCCCACGTCACGCCTGACCCGCGCCACGGGTCGCGGCGAGCGTGCGACGCTCGAGGCCCGCACCACCCCACCCCCGCAGTCGGCGTGCTCGGCGAGCAGACCACCTCGGTCGGCGCCGCCCCCGCCGCCCCATCCCGTCCGCACCACCACCACTCACGGAGGATCGACCTCATGGCCACCATCTACGACGACGCGACGAAGCTCATCGGCCGCACTCCGCTGGTCCGGGTCAACCGGCTGACCGAGGGACCCGCGGCCACCGTCGCCGCCAAGCTCGAGTTCTACAACCCGGCCAGCTCGGTCAAGGACCGCATCGGTGTCTCGATCATCGACGCCGCCGAAGCCTCGGGCGAGCTCAAGCCGGGCGGCACGATCGTCGAGGGGACGTCGGGCAACACCGGCATCGCCCTCGCGTTCGTCGGCGCGGCGCGCGGCTACGACGTCGTGCTCGCCATGCCGGAGACCATGTCGAAGGAGCGTCGCGCCCTGCTGCGCGCCTACGGCGCCGAGCTCGTGCTGACGCCGGGATCCGAGGGTATGAAGGGCGCCGTCGCCGCGGCGGAGAAGATCGCCGCCGAGCGTCCCGGCGCCATCCTGGCCCGCCAGTTCGCCAACGAGGCCAACCCGAAGATCCACCGTGAGACCACGGCCGAGGAGATCTGGGCCGACACCGACGGCGAGGTCGACATCGTCATCGCCGGCGTCGGCACCGGCGGCACCATCACCGGTGTCGGGCAGGTCCTCAAGGAGCGCAAGCCCGAGGTGCAGATCATCGCCGTGGAGCCGGAGGAGTCCCCCATCCTCAACGGCGGCGCCCCCGGACCCCACAAGATCCAGGGCATCGGTGCGAACTTCGTCCCGGAGATCCTCGACACCGAGATCTACGACGAGGTCATCGACGTCAACGCCGAGACCGCGGTCGAGTACGCCAAGCGGGCCGCCCAGGACGAGGGTCTGCTCGTCGGCATCTCCTCGGGTGCCGCTCTCGCCGCCGCCAAGCAGGTGGCCGAGCGCCCGGAGAACGCCGGCAAGCTGATCGTCGTCATCATCCCGAGCTTCGGCGAGCGCTATCTGTCCACGGTGCTGTTCTCGGATCTGCTGGACTGATGGCGGACTCCTCGGCGCGCGCGTTCCTCCGCCTCCTCCTCGAGGACGCGGAGGTCGCGCGCGCCCAGGACCCGGCAGCGGACTCGCTGCTCTCCGTGGTCCTGACCTACCCCGGGGTGCACGCCGTCTGGCACCACCGTGTCGCCCACGCGATGTGGCAGCGTCCCGTGCTGCGGCTGCCGGCGCGGGTGCTCTCGCTGGTCTCCCGGCTGCTCACGGGCGTCGAGATCCACCCCGGCGCCCGCATCGGCCACCGACTGTTCATCGACCACGGCATGGGCGTCGTCATCGGCGCCACGGCCGAGGTGGGCGACGACTGCCTCCTGTTCCACGGTGTCACCCTCGGTGGGCGCACCATGAACCCCGGCAAACGGCACCCCACTCTCGGCGACCGGGTGATGGTCGGTTCCGGCGCCAAGGTGCTGGGCCCGCTGTGGATCGGGAGCGACGCCAAGATCGGCGCCAACGCCGTGGTGACCAAGGACGTCCCGGCCGGGGCCGTGGCCGTCGGTGTCCCCGCCCAGCTGCGGCGCCCCTCGCCCACCCGGCCGACGAACGGTCAGTCGTTCGAGGACCCGTCCCAGCTCATCGAGTACGTCATCTGATTGCGATTCGGCAACAGCCCTTGAACCTTTGTGGCACACGCCACTAGGAAGGGACGTGGTGCGGTGCAATGGGGCACCGCGCCACTTCCCCAGCAGGTCCCCCGAGGGCCGCATCACCTCCGTCATCGCCCTGTCGCACCGGGTGCGCCTCTCCCGATCTTGTTCTAGTTGTCATAGAACTAGTACGATGGCGCCATGCTCTGGACCATCGACGCCGGGAGCGACGAGCCGCTGTACGCCCAGCTCGTCGCGCAGGCGCACCTCGCCGTCGCCCGCGGCGACCTCTCCCCCGGGGACCGCCTGCCCGCGGCACGTGAGCTCGCGAGGTCTCTGGAGCTCAACGTGCACACCGTCCTGCGTGCCTACCAGCAGCTGCGGGACGAGGGCCTCGTCGACCTGCGGCGGTCGCGCGGCGCCGTGATCACCGGGGCCGCCGCCACGGACCTGACCACCGTCGAGGAATCGCTGCGCGCCTTCGTCGCGGCGGCCCGCGAGGCGCACCTCTCACCCGAGGCCACCACCACCCTTCTCCAGGAAGAGCTCAAGAGATGACCACCCACCCCGACCCGACACCGGCCTGGCGCCGGCGCGCCCGCCGCTCGACCCTGTGGTCCTCGCTCGCCGGGCTGGTCCTCACCCTCGGCGCGGCCGCGACCGTGTGGGGCTGGCGGGACGACCTGCCCGACCGGGTCGCCACCCACTGGAGTGCCGGCGGAGTCCCGGACGACACGATGTCGGTCACGGGGATGATCGTCGTGGCCGTGGCGACGACGATCGGCTTGCTGACCCTGTTCGCCGGGATCGGACTCGCCTGGGGCTCCAGCGCCTCCACCCGTCGCATGGCGGCCGGCGCCGCCGTCTGGTCCGGAGGCCTCGGCGCCGCGCTCCTGCTGGTCACCGCCGGGTTCCAACGGGGGCTGGGCACGGCGGAGACCGCGGAGCTGCCCGGCTGGGCCCTGGCCGTGGTCCTGCTCGCCCCGCTGCTCCCCGCCGCGATCGCCGCGGCGCTGGTCCCGGGCGACCCGGCCCTGCCGGCCGAGGGGCCAGTCGCGGCCGACGCTCCCCGAGCGACGCTGGCCCGCAGCGAACGTGCCGTCTGGATGCGAACGGCCCGGGGAGGCGCGGCCCTCGTGCTGGGGATCGGAGCCGTCGTCGCCACGACGGTGCTCGCCGTCGTCATGCAGCTGTGGGCGATGCTGCTGGTCCCCGCACTGCTGGCCGTGCTGTTCGCCGCGATGTTCGCCTTCAGGGTGCGGGTCGACGCGACCGGCTTCACGGTGCGCTCGGTGCTGGGGTGGCCCGGCACCCACGTCCCGGTCGAGGAGGTCGTGGAAGCCTCGGTGACCCGGGTCAACCCGCTCGGCGACTTCGGCGGCTGGGGCTGGCGCGTCGGCTTCGACAAGGGTCGCGTCGGGGTCGTGCTGCGGGCGGGCGAGGCCGTGCTGGTGGAGCGCTCCGGAGGGCGCGGCGTCGTCGTCACGGTGGACGACGCCGAACGCGCCGCAGCCCTGCTCAACACGATGGCCGACCGGGCGCGCGCGGACCGCACGTCCGGCTGACGGTCACCGCGACTGTCGGTGCCGGGCGACCAGCGAGCGCGACGCCCGGGCCGCCCACGCGTCCTCGACGGTCTCGGCCAGCACGCCGTCCTCCACCGCCTCGAGCCGGACCAGCACCGCCGCGTACCCGTCGAAGTGCTCGATGGTGAAGTGCGAGCCCGGGTGCGCGGCCAGCACGGCCTCCTTCTCCCCCAGGTCCTCGACGGCTGCCGCGAGGATCGGGCCCTCGGGCACCGGGGCGTCAGCGAAGCGACGCAGGTCCGCCTTCCGGAAGGGTCGCTCCCAGACGAACTGGCGTCCGGCGACCTTCCAGGTCCGCGATCCGCGCGAGACCGCCTCCGCGGTGTCCGGCAGAGCGAGCGCGAGGCGGGCGACATCGTCGTACGTGGCCATGACCTCAGCATCCGAGCCACCGTCTCACGCCGCATCTCGGCTAGGGTGTGGGTACCCGAGACCATGCGTCTCGGGTAACGTTCGGACCGCCCTGACTCGACGAGGAGCCCCATGACCACCCTGCGCATCGGCATCCAGACCGGCTACTGGTCGCGCAAGCCGCCCGCCGGCATCGTCGAGGCGCTGCAGCAGGGCGAGGCCGCCGGCCTGGACTCCGTGTGGACGGCCGAGGCCTACGGCTCCGACGCCTTCACCCCGCTGGCCTGGTGGGGCTCGCACACCTCCCGCCTGCGGCTGGGGACCGGCATCGCGCAGATGGCCGCCCGCACGCCCACCGCCACCGCCATGCAGGCCCTCACCCTCGACCACCTGTCGGGCGGGCGGTTCGTGCTCGGGCTCGGGGCGTCGGGCCCCCAGGTGGTCGAGGGCTGGTACGGGCAGCCGTACCGACGGCCGCTGGCCCGTTCCCGCGAGTACGTCGACATCGTGCGCGAGGTGATCGCCCGCGAGCGCCCGGTGGCCTACGACGGCGAGTTCTACACCCTGCCCGTGCCCGCAGCGGCTCCCGGGGCGACCGGGCTCGGCAAGGCGCTCAAGCCCACCGTCCATCCCGTGCGCCCCGAGGTCCCGATCGTGCTGGCCGCGCAGGGACCCAAGAACGTGGCGCTGGCCGCGGAGATCGCCGACGGCTGGATGGCCGGGTTCTACGCCCCGAGCGCCGACGCCGAGCACCGTGAGCTCCTGGCGGCCGGTTTCGCGCGGCGGGCCGACGAGCGGTCCCGTCCCGAGGACTTCGAGGTGGCCGCGACGATCCCCGTGGTGGTGCGCGACGACGTCGAGTCCGCGGCCGACGTCGTGCGGCCCCACATCGCGCTGTACGCCGGCGGGATGGGCGCCAAGGAGGCGAACTTCCACAAGGCGTCCCTGGACCGGCTCGGCTACGCCGACGTCACCGACGAGGTGCAGCGGCTCTATCTGGCCGGACGCAAGGAGGACGCCGCGCGCGCCGTGCCCACCGAGCTGGTCGAGGAGATCGCCCTGGTGGGGCCGGCGGCCAAGGTCCGCGCGGACCTGGCCCGTTGGGAGGACACGGCCCTGACGACGCTGCTGGTCCAGGGCGACGCGACGGCGGTCGCCGCACTGCTCGCCTGATCGCGGACGGGGTCAGGGCAGCCAGACGGCTCGGCGCAGGTCGACCCGGCGGCCGTCGCGGGTCAACGGGCAGCCCTCGGCGCGCAGCTCGGCCAGGGCGACGTCGAGGTGGTGCGCCGGGGGCGATCCCGCCGCGTTGACCACCCGCCACCACGCCACACCCCCGCCGGCACGCGCCATCACCTGACCGACCTGCCGGGGGCCGCCGCGCCCGAGCACGTCGGCGACGGCCTCGGCCACCAGGCCGTACGTCGTCGCACGGCCCGCCGGGACCCGTTCGACGACGGCGAGCACCTCGTCCAGGTACTCCTCGGCGGGGCTCGGGGAGCTCTCGGCGGCCACGCCGCGACACTACCGCGCCGGAAACCTGTGGCGCGGCGGCCGACGGCAGGCCACGATCGGGGCATGCTCCCCGACACCCCGATCCCGTCCGGCTACCGCTTCCGCCTCCTGGGCGTGGAGGACCAGCGGGCGGTGACCGACCTGGACACGTGGGCCTTCCCGGTGGCGGCCGACCCCGAGGTCCTCGACGCCCTGCCGTCCCCGTTGAGCTGGGACCGGGTCGTCGGCGTCGAGCCGGACGACGTCGACCCGTCCGACGCGGACGGGCACCTGGCGGCCGTGCACGCCTCGTACCCCTTCTCCCGTTTCCCCGTGCCCGGCGCGACCCTGCCCACCGCGGGCCTGACCTGGGTGGGCGTCCACCCGCAGCACCGCCGCCGCGGGCTGGCCTCCGCGATGATCGACCTGCACCTGGCACGCTGCCGCGAGCGCGGCGAGCCGCTCTCGGCGCTCTTCGCGGCCGAGTACGCCATCTACGGCCGGTTCGGGTACGGCAAGGCCGCCGACGACGTCCGCGTCACGCTCGCTCGCGGGTCGGCGCTGCGGGACGTCCCCGGCGCCGACGAGCACACGGTCCGCGTGGAGCACGCCGACCAGGAGCGGCACGGGTCGGTCGTGGAGTCCGTGCACCGGGCGGCGGGCCAGGACGTCGGCGGGACCGGGATCGACCGTCCCGGCTGGGCGACCCGCGAGACCCCCGAGCTGCGGGCCGCCCGCTGGGCGGACCCCGCGGCGCTGCGCCACGGCCAGGAGTCGCGGCGCATCGTGGTGGTCGAGCGGGACGGCGCGCCGCGGGGCTACGCCCTGCTGCGCCGTTCCCTCGAGTGGGGCACCACCGGCCCCCGCGGGACCGTCCAGGTGGCCGAGGCCGTCGCGCTCGACGCCCCCGCCGCACGGGCCCTGTGGGGCGTGCTGCTGGACCTCGACCTCATGAGCGAGACCAAGCCGTTCATCCTCGCGCCCGACGACCCCCTGCTCACCCTGCTCGTGAACCCGCGGGCCGCGGACCAGCGCCGGGTCGACAACGTCTGGATCCGGCTCGTCGACGTCCCGGCGGCGCTGGCCGGGCGGAGGTACGCGGCGGACGTCGACGTCACGGTGGCCGTCACGGACACCCGGCTGCCGGGGAACGACGGCGTCTGGCACCTGCGCGCGGACGCGTTCGGCGACGCGTCCTGCCAGCGCGCCGACGTCCCGGCGTCGGCAGCGGACCTGGCCCTGGACGTGCGCGAGCTCGGGGCGGCCTATCTGGGCGGGACCTCGCTGGCCGCCCTGGCCGCGGGCGGGCTGGTCACCGAGCGCACGCCGGGCACCCTGGCGGCGACCAGCACGGCCTTCGGCTGGCCGGTCGCGCCCGTGTGCGGCTGGGTGTTCTGAGACCTACCGCTGGCAGCGCCCGCAGGAGAACAGGGTGCGGCCGGCGAGCTCGCCGACCAGCACCGGGGTGCCGCAGACGCGGCAGGGCAGCCCGTCACGGTGGTAGGCGTAGAACGCGTCGGCGGCGGGCACGGCGTCCGGGTCGTCGTCGGTGTTCTGACGGGTCCGACGGCGTGCCGCACCCGTCGCGGCGCGCCCGGTCGTGCGATCGCCGGCGTCGCCGGACACCACCTCGTGCGCAGCGTCCCGGTGCTCGGGCCGGGTGGTGACGATGCGGCCCGTGGCCGCCCCGTCGCGCATCAGGACGACCAGGTCGTCCCAGAGCGCCGCGAGTGCCGCGCCGGGCACGTCACGGCCCGGCCGCAGGGGGTCGATCCCCGCCCGGAACAGCACCTCGGCGCGGTAGATGTTGCCCACCCCTGCGACGACGGCCTGGTCCATGAGCTGCTGCCCGACCGCGACGCGGGAGCGCCGGACGCGGGTCACGAACCTCTCGCGCGCGACCTCGAGCGAGGAGCAGCCGCCGTCCGGCCGGATCGGGTCCGGGCCCAGCCGCGCCTCGACGGCGGTCTTCTCCGCCGTGGTGAGGACCTCGCAGGCCGTGGGGCCGGTCAGGTCCGCGACCGCGTGGTCGCCGACGAGGCGCACCCGCACGGCACCGCGCGGAGCCGGCGGGCTCCACTCCCCCGCCGTGGCGGGCGGACCGCCCCGGTCCGGCACGGAGTCGCGTTCACCGATCCGCCGCCGCGGCGCCCCGATGGCGTGCACGACGTCGGTGCCGGCGTCGCCGTCGAAGGTCCACGCGCCGTAGAGGCCGAGATGGACCCGCAGCCACTGCTCGGGCTCCGGGGAGGTCCGCGAGAAGGCCCCGAAGAGCTGCTTGCCCCAGGCCTCGGCCCGCAGGAACGTGGCGCCGTCGAGCAGGAGCGCGCCCGCGGCGAACCGGCCCTGCGGGCTGCTGACCTGCAGCCGTTGCGTGGCGAACAGCTCGGTCAGGGTCCGGGCGAGCCGGTGGACGGTGTGCCCTTCGGGCACCTCAGGCGGAGGGTCGCGACGCCTCGTAGGCGGCGAGCTGGTCGATGCGGCGCTGGTGGCGGGCGTCCCCGGAGAACGGCTCGGCGATGAACGCCTCGACGAACCCGGTGGCCTCCTGCGGCGCGTGCATGCGGCCGCCCACCGCGATGACGTTGGCGTCGTTGTGCTGGCGTCCGAGCATCGCGGTCTCCGTGGACCAGGCGAGCACGGCCCGCACGCCGTCGACCTTGTTCGCGGCGATCTGCTCGCCGTTGCCGGACCCGCCGATCACGATCCCGAGCGAGCCCGGTTCGGCCACCACGGCCTCCCCGGCGGCCAGGCAGAAGGCCGGGTAGTCGTCCTGCGGGTCGTACGTGTGGGCGCCGTGGTCGACGACGTCGTGGCCCGCGGCGCGCAGGTGCTCGACGAGGTGGGCCTTGAGCTCGAAACCGGCGTGGTCGGCGGCGATGTGCAGTCGCATGGGGCTCATTGTCACGCACTCCGGCGGCACGCGCCGCACCGTCTCGCAGCGCGGCCCGCCGCGTAGGGTGGCGCCATGACGACCGACGCGACCGGGCTGCGGTCCGGCATCGACACCGACGCACTCGACCCCGCCGTCCGCCCCCAGGACGACCTGTTCCGCCACGTCAACGGACGGTGGCTCGACTCCCACGAGATCCCCGCGGACCGCGCCATGGACGGGGCGTTCCGGGCGTTGCACGACGCCGCCGAGGAGCACGTGCGCGAGATCATCACCGACGCCGGGCAGGCGGTCCGCGACGGGGACGCCACGGGGGCGCAGGCCCAGGTGGGCGCCCTGTACGCGAGCTTCATGGACACCGACCGGATCGCGGAGCTCGGCACCGGCCCGATCGCCGACGAGCTGGAGGCGATCCGCGGTGCCGCCGACCTGCCGGCCCTGACCCGGGTGCTCGGCACGCTGCAGCGCACCGGCGGCGGCGGCGCCGTGGCCCTGTACGTCGACAACGACGCCAAGGACCCGGAGCGGTACGTCACCAACCTCGTCCAGGGCGGGCTCGGCCTGCCCGACGAGGCGTACTACCGCGAGGAGCAGTACGCGGCGGTCCGCGCGGCCTACGCCCCGCACGTGGCCCGCATGCTCTCGCACGCCGGCGTCGGGTCCGACACGTGGGGCACGACGGCGCAGGACGCGGCAGAGCGCGTCGTCGCGCTCGAGACGCGGCTCGCCGCGCACCACTGGGACGTCGTGCGTGATCGCGACGCCACCGAGACCTACAACCCGATGACCCTCGCCGAGCTCGTCGAGACCGCACCCGGCTTCGACTGGGCGGCCTGGGCGGAGGCGCTCGGGGCGCCCGCCGGTTCGATGGACGCCCTGGTGGTCCACGAACCCTCGTTCGCCACCGGGTTCGCCGACCTGTGGACCACCGAGCCCCTGGCTGACTGGCAGCTCTGGGCCACGTACCACCTCGTGACCGCGCGGGCGCCGTACCTCGACGACGCGCTCGTCGAGGCGAACTTCGACTTCTACGGCCGCACCCTCTCGGGCGCCGAGCAGGTGCGCGAACGGTGGAAGCGCGGTGTGACAGTGGTCCAGGGCGCGCTGGGCGAGGCCGTCGGGCAGGAGTACGTGGCGCGGCACTTCCCGCCGAGCAACAAGGAGCGCATGGACGTCCTGGTCGAGCACCTGGTGGCCGCCTATCGGGAGTCCATCCAGGGTCTGGACTGGATGACGGAGGAGACCAAGCAGCGGGCGCTGACCAAGCTCGGCAAGTTCACGCCGAAGGTCGGCTACCCCGTCCGGTGGCGTGACTACTCCGACCTCGTCGTGGACGCGAACGACCTGGTCGGCAACGTGCGGCGTGCCCACGCGTTCGAGCAGGACTACGAGCTCGGCAAGATCGGCCGACCGCTGGACCGCGACGAGTGGTTCATGACCCCGCAGACGGTCAACGCCTACTTCAACCCGGGGATGAACGAGATCGTCTTCCCCGCGGCGATCCTGCAGCCGCCGTTCTTCGACCCCGAGGCCGACGACGCCGTGAACTTCGGTGGTATCGGTGGCGTGATCGGGCACGAGATCGGCCACGGGTTCGACGACCAGGGCTCCAAGTACGACGGGGACGGGCGGCTCGAGGACTGGTGGACCCCGGCCGACCGCGCGGAGTTCGAGAAGCGCACGACGGCGCTCATCGCCCAGTACGACGCCTTCCGTCCCGCCCAGCTCGGCGAGACCGGCCCCACGGTGAACGGGTCGCTGACGATCGGTGAGAACATCGGCGACCTCGGAGGGCTGTCCATCGCGATCAAGGCCTACCGGATCGCCCTCGGCCGCCCGCTGGAGGAGGCCCCCGTCATCGACGGCATGACCGGTCTGCAGCGGGTGTTCCTCGGGTGGGCCCAGGTGTGGCAGGCCAAGGGCCGCGACGCCGAGATCGAGCGTCGGCTCGCGACCGACCCGCACTCCCCCAACGAGTTCCGCTGCAACGGTGTGGTGCGCAACGTCGACGAGTTCTACAGCGCCTACGACGTCGCGCCGCAGGACGCGCTGTACCTCCCGGCCGAGGAGCGCGTGCGCATCTGGTGACCTCTGCCGACGAGGGCGACCCGCACGCCCGAGGCGCGAGAGCCCCGGCCCACCACGGGCCGGGGCTCTCGCGCGTCGGACGGGTCAGAGCTTGCCGACGCCGGCCCGCGCCAGCGAGAAGCCGTTGCCGGTCGGCTCGTGCCGGCAGGACATGCCGTCCTGCTCGCTGGTGCAGGTGAAGTCACCCTCGGTGGTCGAGTCGCCGTAGGCCAGCACCGCCATCTTCTTGGGCGCCTTCTTCGGCTTGTCGCTCTTCGCCACGCACGGCAGCGCGACCTTGCCCTCGCCGTCGAGGGTGACGACGTACCCGGTGGTGCCGTCGCACCCTTCCACCGGTGCGGGCTGCTGGTTGAGCTCGGCCAGGCCGCACGTGGCCGCGTTCTCGAAGATCTGGCAGCTGATGTTGCGCGACGGCGAGGCGAACTCGGCGACCAGCGCACCGGTCGCCGCCTCCTGGTCCGCCTGCCCGGACTCGTCGTCCGCGCCGTCGGTCCCCGGCGAGGCGACGGCGGCCGGGTCGCCGGCCGTCACCGCGGGCTCCTCGGAGCCGCTCAGAGCGTTGACCCCCACCACGAGGGCGACGACGACGAGGACCACGTCCAGGGCGATGAAGGCGATCCACCCGGGGGTGAGCTTCTTCTTGCGGCGCTGCCCCGCGGCGACGGCGGGGGTCTGGGTGGTCCCCTGCGGACCGCCGGGCTGCTGGTAGGCGTACTGCTCGGGGGTGTACCCGTACGGCTGCGGCTGAGCGGTGTACTGCTGCGGCGGCTGTGCGTAGGCGGGCTGGGTGTAGGCCTGCTGCTGGTAGGCCGGCTGCCGGGCGGGCGGCGGGGCAGGGCTGGATGCCGGCGCGGCCGCGGGCGGTGCGCTCGTGGGCGCCGGCGGGACCGGCGCGTGCACGGTGGGTGTCTGCGGGGCCGTCGGGGCGGCGTCGGGCGACGCGGCCGGCGGGCTGGCGGCGGAGGCGCCGGGCGTGATCGACGGTGGCATCCGCGAGGACGAGCCCCCACGGTCCTCGGACGCGCGCGGCTGCCGGCCTCCCTGGCCCTGCGGAGCAGGACCGGGCGGCGGCGGGGGCGGCGGCACGGTGCCGGACATCTGTTCTCCCTCCCGGAGCGGACGGCCGGGGACCGACCGGCGCTGACGCGCACAGCGCAGGATGTCACGACCTGGTCTCGTCGGTCGAACCCCGCAACGCGCCGCGGCGCCCGGAAGGCCGCGGTCCTCCGGGTGAAAGGGTTCGGCGAGCCGGTGCCGAGATGGCATGATCGACGCGTGTCACGAAGACCTCGTGACCGACCACCCGTCACCGTCCCAGGGAGCACCCGTGCCCGGAGAGAACCTGACCCGCGCCGAGGCGATCGAGCGCGCCGGCGTCGTCACCGCCGTCGAGTCCTACACGGTCGACCTCGACCTGACGACCGGCCCCGAGACCTTCGCGTCGACCACCGTCGTCAGGTTCACCGCGACCGAGGGCGGCACGACCTTCCTCGACCTCGTGGCACCCACCCTGCACGAGGTCACGCTCAACGGCAGGCCGTTGGACGTCGGGGCGGTGTTCGCGGACTCCCGGATCACGCTCGAGGGGCTGGCGGCCGAGAACGAGGTGCGTGTCGTGGCCGACGGCGCCTACATGAACACCGGGGAGGGCCTGCACCGGTTCGTCGACCCCGTGGACGGCGAGGTCTACCTGTACACGCAGTTCGAGGTCCCCGACGCCCGCCGCGTCTTCGCGACCTTCGAGCAGCCCGATCTCAAGGCACCCTTCCAGCTGTCCGTGACGGCACCGGCCGCGTGGCACGTCGTGTCCAACCAGCCCACGCCGGAACCGTCCGCAGCGTCCCACGCCACCGAGCCCGACGTCGCCGCCGCGCGGTGGGAGTTCGAGCCCACCCCCCGCATCTCCACCTACCTCACCGCGCTCGTCGCCGGGCCCTACGCCGTCGAGCGGGGCGAGGCGACGTCGTCGGACGGCCGGACGGTGCCCCTCGGCGTGTTCTGCCGCGCGTCGCTGTCGGAGCACCTCGACGCCGAGGCGATCATGGCGACCACCCGCCAGGGCTTCACGTTCTACGAGGAGACCTTCGGCGTCCCCTACCCGTTCGACAAGTACGACCAGCTGTTCGTGCCCGAGTACAACATGGGCGCGATGGAGAACCCGGGCTGCGTCACGTTCACCGAGTCCTACGTGTTCCGGTCCCAGGTCACCGACGCGATCCGTGAGCGTCGCGTCGTGACGATCCTGCACGAGCTGGCCCACATGTGGTTCGGCGACCTGGTCACCATGAAGTGGTGGAACGACCTGTGGCTCAACGAGTCGTTCGCGGAGTACGTCTCGACCCTCGCCACGGCCGAGGCCACGGAGTGGGACGCCGCGTGGACCACGTTCAACGCGATGGAGAAGACCTGGGCGTACCGGCAGGACCAGCTGCCGTCCACCCACCCGATCGTGGCCGAGATCAACGACCTGGACGACGTGCAGGTCAACTTCGACGGCATCACCTACGCCAAGGGCGCCTCCGTCCTCAAGCAGCTGGTCGCGTGGGTCGGACGCGACGAGTTCGTGGGCGGCGTCTCCGCCTACTTCCGCAAGCACGCCTGGGGCAACACCGAGCTGAAGGACCTGCTGGTCGAGCTCGAGGCCACCAGCGGCCGTGACCTCGCCGCCTGGTCGAAGGCCTGGTTGGAGACGGCCGGCGTCAACACGCTGCGACCCGCCGTCGAGCTCGACGCCCACGGCCGCATCGCCGCCTTCGCCGTCGAGCAGTCGGCACCGGCCGACCACCCGACGATCCGGCCGCACCGGCTCGGCATCGGGTTCTACGACCTCGACGACTCCGGCGCCGTGGTCCGTACCCGGACCGTGCAGGTCGACGTCGACGGCGAGCGCACCGAGGTGCCCGAGCTCGTGGAGTTCACCCGCCCAGGCCTGATCCTGGTCAACGACGACGACCTGGCCTACGCCAAGGTCCGGCTCGACGACGACTCGCTGGCCTTCGCCGTCGAGCACCTGTCCCGCATCGCCGACCCGCTGGCGCGCTCCCTGGTGTGGGGGTCGGTCTGGGACGCGGTGCGCGACGGCGAGACCCCGGCGTCGGCGTACGTCGACCTGGTGCTGGGCAACATCGCGGCCGAGACCGAGTCGACGACGGTGCGCACCACGCTCGCCCAGCTCGGCCTGGCCGCGCAGTCGTACGTGGCGCCGGACCGCCGGGCGGCCACGGTCGAGCGCGTCGGGGACACGCTGTGGGCCCTCGCCCAGGACGCCGCACCGGGTTCCGACCTGCAGCTGCAGCTCGTCAAGTACTTCGCATCCCTGGCCTCCACGGCGGGCCACGTCGCGCCGCTGCGCGGTCTGCTGGACTCCTCCGTGGTGCTCGACGCGCTGCGGGTGGACACGGACCTGCGCTGGGAGATCCTCCAGGGCCTGGTGGCGCTCGGCGCGGCCGACGAGGCCGAGGTCGAGGCGGCCCGCGCCGCCGACGACACCGCGACCGGGCGCCAGGCCGCGGCCCGGGCGCTCGCGTCCGTCCCCACCGCGGCGGGCAAGGAGCGCGCGTTCGCCTCCGTGGTGGACGACGCCGACGCGCCCAACGCGATCATCCGCGCCACGGCCGCCGGCTTCGTGCGGGTCACCGACCCCGCGGTGCTCGAGCCGTTCGCCCGGCGGTACGTGGACGCCCTCGTCCCGATCTGGGAGAACCGCAGCTACCACATCGCCGAGGAGCTGATCGAGGGGCTGTACCCGGCACCGCTGGCCTCCGCCGAGCTGCGGGACACGGTGCGCGGTTGGCTCGACGCGCACGCCGACGCCCCGGCGGCCCTGCGCCGCATGGTGGTGGAGTCGCTGGCCGGCACCGAGCGGGCGCTGGCCGCGCAGGCGGTCGACGCCTGACGCGCCCTGCCCGCGAGGAAGACCACCCCGCGGCGAGGTAGGCAAGGGTCCTGCGGGGTAGCACACGATCGTGTGCTACCCCGCAGGACCCTTGCCTACCTGGGCGGGACGTCGCCTACCTCGCGAGAACGTCGCCTACCTCGCGGGTGGGGAGTGGACCGGTGGGCTACCGGGCGGTGGCGACGGCGCTGAGCAGGGACCGCAGCCGGGCGTTGTCGAAGAGGTCCTCGACGAGCACCAGGTTCCCGGAGGAATCGGCCAGCGGCACCTTCCAGTTGGGGTACTCGGTGTCGGTGCCCGGTTGGTTCTGCGACCGGCGCTCACCCACCGCGTCCACGAGCTGCACTCCCACCAGGGCGGCGCGCGAACGCCGCAGGTAGCGGTGCAGCCCCTCGACCACCTCTCGCTCTGACGGGTTGTCGCCGATCAGCCCCTGCTCGGCGAGCGCACGCACGGCGGAGCTCCGTTCGGCGCGTGCCTGGCTACGGAGCATCTGGGCGTCCTCGGTGAGCAGCCCGAGGCGCTCGCGCAGGTCGACGTGCTCCCCCGCCAGGTAGCCGGCGGTGGGCGGCATGTCGTGCGTGCCGACCGTGGCGAACGTCAGGTGCCGGTAGTGCTCGGGCGCCGTCGGCCGCCCGTCGGTCTTCTCGAACCAGAGCACGGACGTCCCCAGCACGCCGCGGTCGGCGAGGTACTCGCGCACCCAGGGTTCGAACACCCCCAGGTCCTCGCCGATGACGACGGCGCCCGCGCGCTGCGCCTCCAGGCACAGGATGCCCACCAGGGCGTCGTGGTCGTAGCGCACGTAGGCACCCTGGGTCGGATCCATGCCGTCCGGCACCCACCACAGCCGGAACAGCCCCAGGATGTGGTCCACCCGCAGCGCCCCGGCGTGCCGCAGCGCCGTGCGCAGCATGTCGCGATACGGCGCGTAGCCCGCGCGTGCCAGCTCCTGCGGGTTCCACGGCGGCTGGGACCAGTTCTGCCCCTGCTGGTTGTACATGTCCGGGGGCGCCCCCACCCCGACGCCGGTCGCGAGCACGTCTCCGTGCGCCCAGGCGTCCGCCCCGTCGGGGTGCACCCCGACCGCCAGGTCGTGAACGATACCGAGCCGCATCCCTGCCTCGCGGGCGGTGCGCTGAGCCGACCGCTTCTGCTCGTCGAACACCCACTGCAGCCAGCAGTAGAAGTCGATCCGCTCGGCGAGCCGCTCGCGTGCGGCGCCGACCGCCGGCGCGGCGGGATCGGACATCTCTGCCGGCCACGGCCCACCCGCCAGCTCCTCGGTGATCGCGCACCACGTGGCGAAGTCCTGCAGGCCGGCACCTTCCGCGGCGACGAAGTCCTCGAACGCCGCCTGCCGAGCCGCGCGACGGGGTGCGGAGTGCACGACCTCGAGCGCCGCCTTCTTCGCGTCCCACACCGCGTCCCGGTCGATCGGGCCGCCGTTCGTGTCCAGGTCGCGCACCGGGTCGGCCGCCCACTCGACCAGCGAGCGGTCCGCGGCCGACAGGTACGCCGTCTCGAGGATGTCCTCGACGCGGACGTAGATCGGGTTGCCGAACCGGCGCGACGTCGGCAGGTAGGGCGACGGCGTCATGGGCGTGACCGGCTCGGCGGCCGACAGCGGGTTGACCGCCACGAAGTCGGCCCCGGCACGGTGGGCGGTGAGCCAGGCCAGGTCCGCGAGGTCCGCCAGGTCGCCCAGGCCCCAGGACGTGCGGGAGCGCACGGAGTAGAGCTGGGCGAGCACCCCCCAGGCCTGGTGGCGCTCCAGGTCGGCGCCGAGCTCGAGGCGGTACGGGGTGACGACCAGGGTGGACGTGGACTCGTGTCCCTCCGTCAGGGCGTGCACGGTGTGCCAGCCCAGCGGGAGGTCCGCGGGCACGGCGAAGGTGGCGCGACCCACCCGCCGGCCGTCGACCTCGCGCGGGCCGGTGTCGTCGTCGAGCTGGTCCAGGTCGCGGCGTGGACGCACCTCGTGACGTCGCGCCTCCGGCTCCGCGCCGTCGAGCTCGACCCAGACGTGCACCGATGCCCCGTCGGTGACGTGCACCGGGAGCCGGTTCGCCTCCCCCTGGCGGACGACGACGGTCGGCGGCAGCACGTGCCGCCACGCGGCGTCGTGCGTGCGCCGCAGGCTCTGCGTGATCTCCTGCGGGGTGCCGGCGCCGACGCCGAGCGCCGACAGCACCGCGGCGAGGGTCGACTCGGGCACGTGGGCGGTCCCGCCGCCGAACTGCTGGTACTCGGTGAGCACGCCGTACGCCGCGGCGAGCTCGTGCAGCTCGGAGGGCGTCGCGCCGTCGGGCCCGGCCTGGGTGTTCTGGGTCTGGCTCACGGGGACGATCCTGCCACTTCTCCCGGTCCCGGGGCAGCGTCCACGCGGCGACGGCGCTGGTTGCGACGCGAGTCCGGCCCGGATCGGGCCGGCCGAACGGTCGGACCGGGCCCTGCCGTGCCAGGTCCCGAGGTTCCGGGCACCGAGGAGGGGCCGTTACGGTGGACGGCGTGCGTGCCGACACCATGACATCGACCCTGCTGCCCCTCGCCACCGACCCGAGCCCGTCTCCCAGCACCTCCGAGGGTGTGCTCGGGAAGACCGGGGACGCGGCTGCCGACGCCGGCCGCACCTTCTGGGAGTGGTTCAGCGGCTGGCCGCTGCACGTCCTGATCATCCTCGTGGTCGGGATCGTCGTCCTGGTGCTGCTGCGCCGCGTCATCTCCCACGTCACCGAGAGCATCGCCGCGGGCGGTCAGCGCGGGGACGAGAAGGGCTGGAAGGACTGGTTCCGCCGCACGCCGCTGATGGAGGACGCCCTGGCGGTCGCCAACCCGCTCGCGTCCGAGCGTCGCGCGCAGCGGGCCCGCACGGTCGGCTCGGTGCTGAACTCGACGGCGAACGTCGTCGTGGGTGTCATGATCCTGCTGAGCATCCTCACGGAGGTCGGCTTCAACGTCGGGCCGCTGCTGGCCTCGGCCGGGGTCGCCGGCGTCGCGCTCGGGTTCGGCGCCCAGTCCCTGGTCCGGGACTTCATCTCGGGCATCTTCATCCTCATCGAGGACCAGTACGGCGTCGGTGACGTCGTGGACCTGGGGTCCGGCGCCGAGGGTGTCATCGAGGAGGTCCAGCTGCGCACCACGCAGGTGCGTGCGTTGGACGGGACCCTGTGGTGGGTGCGCAACGGCGAGATCCTGCGCGCCGGGAACCGCACCCAGCGCTGGTCGCGGGCGATGGCCGAGGTGCGCGTGCCCGTCGACGCGGACGTCGACGTGGTGCGGGCCGCCCTGGGTCGCGCCTGCGACAGGGTGGCCGCGGACGACGAGCTCGGTGCGGAGCTCCTCGAGCCGCCCGCCGTGCGCAACGGCGTGGACTCGGTGTCGGACTTCTCGATCTCGTTCACGATCCTGGCGCAGGTGCGTCCGGGCATGCAGTGGGACGTCTCCCGTGAGCTGCTGCGTGCCGCGCAGGCCGAGCTCCGGTCCGTGGGCGCCCTGCGCACCGAGGCCCTCGAGGCACCGGGCGGGGACGCCTGACCGGTCCTGGACCGACAGCGGGAGGGTGCCCTGCGGACGATCCGTCCGCAGGGCACCCTCCCGTCGATGTCCGGAGCGCCCCGTCGGTGCCGCGCTGCCGGAGTGGCTCAGGCCGAGGTGAGCCGGCCGTCCAGCTCCGCCGCGAGGTTGTCCGCCTCGGGCCCGACGATGACCTGGATGACGCGTCCCGACCGGACCACGCCGAAGGCGCCCGAGTGCTTGAGCCCGGACTCGTCGACGAGCTCGGGATCCGTGACCTGGACGCGCAGTCGCGTGATGCACGGCTCGAGCTCGACCACGTTGGTGGTGCCGCCGAGGGCTGTGAGGATGTCTTCCGCCTTGCTCATTCGGTGTCTCCCCCAGGGTGAAGTCGTCGGAGTGCGTCGTTGCAGGTCCGTACCCACCCTAACGCGTCGGGCGCCGGCCGGGTTCCTGGGACGGCCGTGGCGTCCGACGCGCCCGCGGGATCTGGGAGGATGAGCCGGTGACGACCACGACCCCCAGCTTCTACGACGACGTCGGCGGCCACGCCACGTTCGTTCGCCTCGTGGACGCCTTCTACGAGGGCGTGGCCACCGACGAGGTGCTGCGCCCGATGTACCCCGAGGAAGACCTGGGTCCGGCCAAGGAACGCCTGACCCTCTTCCTGGAGCAGTACTGGGGCGGCCCGACGACGTACAGCCAGCAGCGCGGTCACCCGCGGCTGCGCATGCGGCACGCCCCGTTCAAGGTCAACCCCGACGCCCGCGACCGCTGGCTGCAGCACATGCGCGCCGCGGTGGACACGCTCGACCTGGCACCGGCTCACGAGTCCCAGCTGTGGGACTACCTGGAGCGGGCGGCGTTCAGCATGATCAACACCTTCGAGGAATGAGGAGCAGCGTGACCGACCTCCCTGACGGACCCCTGGACCAGCTGCTGTCCGCGCTCGACCTGCGTGAGGTCGACGGCTGGGGCCCTCGCGGCGAGGACGACCTGTGGCGCGGCGACTCGGTCCCGGGTCCGGGCCGCCGCGTCTACGGCGGGCAGGTGCTGGCCCAGGCGCTGCTCGCCTGCGGGCGCACGGTGGACGACGACCGCCTGCCGCACTCGATGCACGCCTACTTCCTGCGGGAGGGTGCCTTGGACTCGCCGGTCGACTTCGCCGTCGAACGGTTGCGGGACGGCCGCTCCTTCAGCGCACGCCGCACGCACGCGATCCAGGCGGGGCGACCGATCCTGTCGCTCACGGCGTCGTTCCAGGTGGACCAGCCGGGCTACGAGACGTACGTCCCGATGCCCGACGACGTCCCTCCCCCGGAGGAGGTCACCTCGACGTTCGAGGCGCTGGCCGGGGTCGACCACCCGGCGGCCCGGTACTGGTCGGAGGGGTCCGCGTTCGAGCTGGCGCACGTGGGCGGTTCCGTCTACCTCGGGGCCGCGACCGACCCGCGGCCGGAGCAGCTGGTGTGGGTCCGCGCCCGGCACGCGATCGCGTCCGACGACAAGCTGCTGCACCGCGCGCTGCTGGCGTTCGCCTGCGACCAGGTGATGCTCGAGCCGATCCTGCGCGCCGCGGGGATGTCGTGGCTGGAGGTGGGCGGGAAGGTCCCCATGGCCTCGCTCGACCACGCGATGTGGTTCCACCGCGACGCCCGTGCCGACGAGTGGTTGCTGTACGTCCAGGAGTCGCCGGGCGCCCAGGGCGGGCGGGGGCTCGGACTGGCCCGGGTCTACGACCGTGGCGGGGCGCTGGTGGCGACGATCGCCCAGGAGGGGATGGTCCGCCTGCCGGGCTGACCGGCCCGGCTGCGCGCAGGGGCTCCCCACCGCAGACTGTCGGCATGCGGAATCATCACGTGACCACGTCCGACCCGGGGTGCCCCCGTCGCACGGGCGACGACGGGGTGTTCCTCGACGTCGACGGTGCCCTTCTGTCCGGCGCCGAGGAGATCGACCGCCGCCGCAGGCCGGCGGTGCCGCCCGGGCTGCCGGCCCCGGCGCCGCGGTCACGGACCGAGCGGGCGGTCCCGGAGCTGCTCGCGTGAGGGCCGCGGTCACCGGCGTCACCGGCTACGTGGGCGGGCGGCTCGTGCCCGAGCTCCTCGCGGCGGGCATCGAGGTGCGCGCGGTCTCGCGCAACCCCTCCCGCCTCGCCGGACGACCCTGGGTGGACGACGTGGAGACCGTCGAGGCCGACGTGGCCGACCTGGACGCGATCCGTGCTGCGCTGGAGGGCGCCGACGTCGCCTACTACCTGGTGCACTCCCTGGGCACGGGCCGCACGTTCGAGGCGCGGGACCGGCGCAACGCCCTGACGTTCGCCCGGGCCGCGCGGGAGGCCGGCGTCGGACGGATCGTCTACCTGGGCGGCCTGTACCCGGACGTCCCGGAGGGCGACCTCTCCCCGCACCTGGCGTCGCGCAAGGAGGTCGAGGAGGTGCTGCTCGCCTCCGGGGTGCCGACGGCGGTGCTGCGGGCCGCGGTGATCCTCGGGTCGGGCTCGGCGTCGTTCGAGATGATGCGCTACCTCACCGAGCGGCTGCCCGCGATGACGACTCCGCGGTGGGTGGAGAACCGTATCCAGCCGATCGCGATCCGCGACGTCCTGCACTACCTCGTCGGCGCGGCGCGGATGCCCGCGGACGTCTCGCGCGGCTTCGACATCGGCGGCCCGCAGGTGCTGACCTACCGCGACATGATGCAGTGCTACGCCCGGGTGGCGGGCCTGCCGCCTCGCGTCATCGTCAAGGTGCCGGTCCTCACACCGCGGCTGTCGAGCCACTGGGTCGGCGTGGTGACCCCGGTCCCGTCCGGGATCGCCCGACCGCTGGTGGAGTCCCTGGTGCACGAGGTCGTCTGCGACGACAAGGACATCGAGCGGTACGTGCCGGACCCGGACGGGGGCCTCACCGACGTCGCCGGGGCCATCGAGCTGGCGTTGACGCGCATCCACGACGGCGAGGTCACGACGCGCTGGTCGTCGGCGTCGGTGCCCGGCGCACCGTCTGACCCGCTGCCGACCGACCCGGACTGGTCGGGCGGTTCGCTGTACGTCGACGAGCGCCGCACCGTGGTCGAGGCGCCGCGCGACGTGCTGTGGCAGGTCATCGAGGAGATCGGGGGCCAGGACGGCTGGTACTCCTGGTCGCTCGCGTGGAGGTTCCGCGGCCTCCTGGACCGGCTCGCCGGGGGGCCGGGACTGCGCCGCGGCCGCCGGGACGAGCACCGGCTGCGCATCGACGACGCCGTCGACTTCTGGCGGGTGGAGGCCCTCGAGCCGGGCCGCCGGCTGCTGCTGCGCGCCGAGATGCGCCTGCCCGGCCTGGCGTGGCTCGAGCTGCGCGTGGACGAGTCGGCGGCCGAGGTCACCGACCCGGGCGACGACGGCCCGCACCCGGACGACGCCGCCGGCGGGGAACGCACCTACTTCGCCCAGCGGGCGCTGTTCCACCCGCAGGGCCTGCTCGGACAGGCGTACTGGTGGTCGGTGGCGCCGTTCCACGGCATCGTGTTCGGCGGCATGCAGCGCAACGTCGCCCGGGCGGCCGAGCACCGCGCGCACGACGCCACGCCGTCCTGACCGGCCGGGCGGCACCGGTGGGCGGGACCCTCACGGTCCCGCCCACCGGCACCTGCCGTCCTGCCGGTCAGTCCGTGCAGGTCAGCTCCTGGTCCGCGGGCGGCGTCCCGCTGCCGATGAACCCGACCGTGGCGGTCTGCCCGGCGCCGAGATCCGCGTTCCACCCCGCGGGAGTGATCACGCCGGCGGCGAGCGTCCCGCCCCACAGGTTCGACGTCGTCAGGCCGGCGGGCGCCGTGACCTGCCACCCCTGGACGCCGGCGTCACCGGCGGTGACGGTGATCGCGCCCTGGTAGCCGCCCTGCCACGAGCCGGCCGTGGAGTACGCGGCGGTGCAGGCACCGGTCGGGGCTCCGGGGTCCTCCTGCCCGGTGGTGGCCGTGACCCCGTCGGACGCCGCCGAGACGTTCCCTGCGGCGTCGTGCGCGGTGACGGTCCAGGTGTACTCGGTCACCTCGGCGAGCCCGGCGTCGGTGTACGACGTCGTGGTACCGCCGACGCTGCCGACCACCTCGCCGTCGCGGCTCACGTCGTAGCCGGTGACCCGGACGTCGTCGGTCGACGCGGTCCAGGTGAGCTCGACCGTGGTGCCGTCGACGCTCGCCGCGACGTCGGCCGGGGCGCTCGGCGGCTGCGTGTCCTCCGGCGGTTCCGGCTGCTCGCCGAACAGGCGGTCGTAGTCCGCGAGCGCCGTCGCGACGGCCGTCTGGGCCCAGAACCGGTGGTAGGTGAACTCGGGGGCGTCCCCGCCGTCGAGGTAGTCCTGGACCCTGTCCCAGTCGGGGTCGTCGGTGTAGAAGGACCGGATGTCGAGGAACGACGCACCGGGTTCGATCTCGTCACCGTTCGGCATGGTCCCGCTCCAGCCCTCGGGCACGTAGACGCCGTCGGAGTCGCCCCCGGCGTACACGTCGTCGAACCGGGCGTAGTCGGTGCGGGTCTCGGTGCTCGCGACACCGACCGGGTCGCTGTTCTGGGTCCAGATCGCCTCGAGCAGGTCGTGCGCGGTCTGCTGCGCCTCGAGCTGTGCCGGGTCGTCCCCCGGCCCTGCCGCGTAGTACATCAGCGAGCGGGCGAGCGCCCCGGCCACGCCGACGTCCTGCCCGTAGCCGGTGACCTCCACGCTCAGGCCGGCGTTGTCGCCGGGGTCGTCGGCGTCCCAGTCGTCGGGCTGCCCGGACCAGGCCAGGTTCGAGGGGATCTCCCAGGACTCCTCGGTGACGGTGATGTGGTCGATGACCCACGGGACCCACCGGTCGAGGATGGCCTCGGCACGCTCGTCGCCCGTCTCCTCGTAGAGCTGGGCGATGCGCTCCACGCCCCAGCCCTGCATGCCCATCCACTCGTTGGACGGCGGGTCGTGGTAGACGGGCGCCTCGGTGTAGGCCATGCCGTAGAAGGTGGCGACGTCGTCGGGCCGGTCGGCGTAGTGCCCGTCCCAGCTGTTGGTGGACCCGCCGGCGATGCCGCCCTCGGGCGACTGCAGCCACTGGAAGAGTTCGATCTGCCGGTCCAGGCTGGTGGCCCAGTCGTCCTCGGCCGTGGCCGAGTCGGGCACCAGGTCCGGGTCGTTCGACAACGCCCATGCGGCCATGGGGTTCTGATAGCCGAAGTGCGCGTGGCTGGAGCCGATGCGCCAGGCCCACGGGGCGGAGGTGTCGAGCGCACCGCCCCACGCGTAGTACCAGCTCAGCAGGTAGTGGGCGCTGTCCTTCCCGCTGCCCGCGGGGCAGGACGTCGACTCGCAGCCGGGCGTCTTGAAGTACTTGTCGAACAGCGAGTAGCGCAGGTAGTCGCCCATCTTGGAGGCCTTGCCGACGGTGTCGGCGACGGCTTCCGGCTGCCCCTGCTCGGTGGCGAACTTGTTCGCCCAGTAGGCGGCCTCGACGGCGCGGGCGTCGGCGTCGGGGGCGTTGGTGTACTTCCACTGCTCGGCGTAGGACGCGTCGCCGGTGAACAGGTCGAGGTAGCCGTTCTCGCCCCCGAAGGAGAAGTCGTCGATCGACGGCTGAGGGATCGTCTCCCAGACGGACTCCTGCGGGCCGCGCTGGAAGGTGTTGATGTAGCTGGTGCCCTCGTGGTCGGGGCCCAGCAGCTCGCTCGAGCCGGGGGCGGCGCCGAACCCGTAGACGTTGTCGACGTCGGCGAGCCAGTGCATGCCGTAGATCTCGGAGGTGCCGTAGGTCTGCTCCAGCTCGTCCGCGATCGGGTCGGCCCCCACGGAGACCCCCGTGTCGAGCTGCGACGGGTACGCGCTGGGATGGTTGAACTCGGGTGCGTAGGTGGCCGGGCTGTCCGGGTCGTAGGCGGCGTTGGTGGGCTGGTTCTCGGTGGTCGGGATCATGTACGCCTCGAGCGTGTCCCAGGCGTGGTTGAACGGCTCCCAGTCACCGGTGACCTGGCCGTAGGAGGTCTCGAGCCACAGCCAGAACGAGTAGGCCTCGCTGGTGGTCTCGTGGCCGTAGTCGGGGGCCTCGGCCATGAGTGTCTCGACCGCGTGGTACGGGATGCCCTGCGGCGAGAAGTACCCGTTGTCCGGGTCGTGGATCTTGTCGTAGAGCTCCAGGAACCGCTGGGTGTACTCGCCGTCGGTCTCCAGGTCGCCGAGGGCGGTGGCGACCGGGGCTGCCGCCGGCACCGCGGGGGTGGTCGCCGCCCCGGCGGGTACGGCGGCGACGAGCGCGGCCAGCGTGGCCGACGTCGCGGCCCCCGCCAGCAGGCGGGAGCGCAAGGATGCTCGATGCATGGTGCTACCTCTCTTCGTTGAGCGGACACCCCGACCCTCGGTGCGTGGAAGCGATCCCACAACGCGGCGAAACGTTTAGGCCCGGCGACCGGCGCCACCGCGGGCCGCCTCCTCAGACCCGGAGCTCGACCGTGAACCGGTCGGGCGCCGACCGCGCGGGCAGCGCCTCGCGAGCGGTCTCGCCGGCGCGGCGCAGGACGTCCGCCGCTGCGACGCGACCGTCGCCCGCGGGGACCATCCGGCGGACGGCGACCCGAGGACCGAGCACCGCGGACAACCGGGCGGTGAGGTGCTCGGCGTCGGACCCGTCGCTGCCGTCCAGCAGCACCGCCACGCCGCGGGCACCCGCCGGCGTCGCGCAGTCGTCCTCGTCCAGCTCGCCGCGCAACCGGTGCAGCGCGCCCGGCGACGGCGCCTCGGGGAACTGCACGGAGAGCACCTGCCACGAGTACGCGGGCACCCGGCGCTGCCGGCGGACGGCCCGGTCGAGCCGGTCGACGAACAGCGCGCGGGGGACCAGCCCCGTCGCCAGGTCCACCGCGGCCCGGTCACCGGGCACCTCCGGTCCCCCGCCGGAGCGGTCGGTGTCCGGACGGACCGCCATCGATCCCACCAGCCGCGCCGGGCGGTCCCCGGCGTCGTGCACGGTCACCGCCCGGCACCGGACGAGCACGTAGAGGCCCTCCGCGGTCCGCACGCGATGCTCCACGTCGAGCGGCTCGCGGGTCCCCGAGAGCTGGGCGGCGACGGCCGCATGCACCCGCTGGGCGTCCTCGGGATGGATCCGGGAGAACCACTCCTGCGGGTCGTCGCCGAGCGCGTCGCGGTCCTGTCCCACGATCCGCGCCCACGAGTCGGAGTAGCGCACCGTCCCCGCGCCGACGTCCCAGTCCCAGGTGCCGTCCTGCGAGGCGATCGAGACCAGTGCCGAGCGTTCCTCGCCGGCCGCGACGTCCAACGCCAGCGCTCGCTCCCGCTCCGCGGCCTCGGCCAGCTCGCGCCGCTGCGCCTGCAACGAGGTCACGGACTCCTCGGCACCGATCGCCACCGCGAGCATCGCCGCCCAGTGGTTGTAGCGCGCCCGGGTGCTCGTGGCGCGCGTGTCCACGAGCCCGCCCACCGCGAGGTACCCGCGGTCGGAGCGGCCGAACGCGACCGGCACGACGACGGTGAGGCTGCGCGGGTCCGTCAGCGCCCGCGGCGGGAAGTCCGCTGCGGGCATCGCCTGCCCGACCAGCGCCTCGCTGCCCGCCTGGGCACCCCGCGCGCCGACGACGCGCAGCCGCCGCCGGCCGGGCCGGTCCGGGTCGTCCTCCCACAGGGCCAGCGCCGCGGTCGAGGTGCGCGTGCGCGGCATCCAGTCGAGGCGCCGCAGCGCCTCGCCGTCCGAGCGCATGAGCTCCAGGTCGACGCTGTTCTGGTCGACGAGGTCCTGCTCCAGACGACCGGCCCGCGCCAGGTCACCGTGCGTGCAGCCTCGCGCGAGGGCGACCACGATCCGGCCGAACGCCGCCTCGACATCGTCGACCGCCGCGGGGTCCAGCCCGCGGAACCGCCCGGGCGTCCGGTCGTCGCCGTCGACCCTCCCGCCGCCGCGCCGGGCGAGCCGTTCGCGCACGCGCCGGCACTCGGCGTGGATCGCCGGGACGATCTGCTCCAGCGCCCCCGGGCCGGGGCGCAGGGCGGCCGTGCGGTCGCCGAGCGCGCGCAACGCCCCCTCGGGCGGCGTCTGCCCCGTGACCAGGACGGACTCCACGAGCTGGCGCAGCGCGGTGAGCCAGGCGTCGGTGGCCCCGGGGTTGCGCACGCCGTCGGCGCGGGCGAACACCACCCGGGCCACGGTGTCGAGCGGGTCCGGGTCGGTGGCGTGCGTCCGGCCCGCCACGACGACGGTGCTGCGGGTCCCCTGCGGGCAGCCGCACGACTCCCGCATGACGAGCGCGGCCAGATCGATCCGGTGCCACCCGGTGACGTCCTCGCCGCGCACCCGGGCCAGCAGCAGCTCGGCCGCCCGCTCCCCCACGGCGTCGTGCATCGGGTCGACCGACGTCATCCGCGGCCAGGTACGGGCCCCGGAGTCGGAGTTGTCGAAGCCGACGACGGCCTGCGCCGCCGGCACCTCCAGCCCGGCCAGGTGCAGCCCGCGCAGGAATCCGATGGCGTTGCGGTCGGTGGCAGCCACCGTGGCGGTCGTGGCGAGCCCCTGCTCCACGACCCGGCGACCCACCGTCTCCGCGCCGGCCTCCTGGTTGTCCCGGGTGCGGTAGAAGTGCGTGGGCGTGTGCTCCAGGCCGTGCACGGCGAGCGCCTCGCGGAAGGCGTCGTAGCGCTCGGCGATGTCACGCTGGTCGGTGTTGCCGAGGAACCCGATACGGCGGTGTCCGTGGTCCACCAGGTGGTCGACGGCGGCCCGGACGCCACCGACGTTGTCCGGGGCGACGACGGGCGCGCGCAGGTCGTCGTCCTGCACCCCGAGCGCCACGAGCGGCAGGTCGGAGGCGTCCAGCCGGCGCAGGTCGTCGTCCGCCAACGCGGTGGTCACGACCACCAGGCCGTCGTACGACCCGATCCCCGGTGCCTCCCGGCGGAAGGGCGGGACGGGGAACTCGTCCCGGTCCAGGTCCGCGGGGTAGGTCTGCACCGCCACCAGCCGGTGCCCCTCGGCCCGCAGCACCCGGGCCATGCCGGCCAGCATCCGCCCGAAGTAGTAGCCCCCGACCACGGGGCACAGCACGCCGATCGTCAGCGCTCCCCGGGCGCTGCCGCCCGTCCCACGTGTCCACGTCGACACCTGCACCACCGTCCTCGTCATCGAGTCCTGCGCGCGCCCCCGCAGGTGCATCATGCCTCGAAAACGTGCAGAGTGTGGAAGCGTGACCACTCCGCGCCGTCGCTCGTCCGTCCGCCCGGCCGCCGGTCGGCGGGTCACGATCACCGACGTCGCGCACGCCGCCGGGGTCTCGATCGCCGTCGTCTCCTACGCTCTCAACGGGCGTCCAGGGGTCTCCGAGAGCACGCGCCGGCACGTCCTGCGGGTGGCCGACGACCTGGGCTGGCGCCCCAACGCGGCGGCCCGGTCGATGCGCTCCTCGCACCTGGCCAGCATCGGGCTGCAGGCGCTCGCCGGCAGAGCGGCGACGCACAGCTCGCCGGCCGGGCTCGAGCTGGCCGCCGGGCTGCGCGCCGCCGTCCCCGACGTCGCGCTCGCCGTCGAGGTCGCGCTGGACCGAGCGGCCGGTGCGGCGTCGCTGGAGGCGGCATGGACGGAACGTCGGCACTCGTCGTTCGTCGTGCAGGACCTGCTGCTCGACGACCCGCGGGCGCGCACCGCCGAACGCGTGCAGGCACCCGTCGTGGCCGTCACGCCGCCAGGTCTGGGCACGGCGGGGGTCGCGCACGGTCTGTGGTTCGACGGCGGTGCGGAGGCGGGCGTCGGCCGCTACCTCGCCGACCTCGGTCACCGGCGGTTCGTGCTGCTGGTGCAGGACGCACGGGTCGACGTCGCCCGCGCCCTGCATGCGGGCCTGCTCGACGCGGCCGCGGGGCTGCGGGCGACCGTCGAGGTGGTCGAGGCGACCTCGGCGCCGGAGGCGGGAGCCGCGGCGGCGCGGCTGTTCACCACGCCGGGCCGGCCCACGGCCATCGTGACCGACGGTGACGTCACGGCGCTGGCCGTGCTGGAGGCGGCCCGCCACCGCGAGCTCTCGGTGCCCTGGGACGTGTCGGTGGTCTCCGGCGCGGACGCGGAGACCTGCCGGCTCGTGGAACCCCAGCTCACGGCGATCTCGCGTCCGTGGCGCGACCTGGCGCCGGCCCTGGTGACGGCGCTCGGCGCCGACGCCGTCCCGGCGTCGAGCCGGTCCGCCGCGGACACGCAGGCGGACGAGCACGACGCCGTCCGCCCGCTGCCCGCGGCCCGGCTCGTGATCCGCGGGACGACCGCCCCGCCGCCCGCCGCGGCGCGGACCTAAACGTTTCAGCGGATGCGCGTGGGAGCGCAACCAGTCCACGTTGGGGGCGTCGGGCGAGCGCCCGGCGCACGGGCAACGCCGCCCGTGCCTCCGATCCGAGGAGGATCCCGTGCGATCACGATCCTTACGACCCCGCAACGGTGCGGCGGTCCGTCCGCTCGCCCTCGCGGCGACGCTGGCCCTGACCGTGGCACCGCTGACCGTCGCCACGACGGCGTCGGCGGCCGAGCGCGTCGACAACCCGTTCGTCGGCGCCGACCAGTACGTCAACCCCTACTGGTCGGGCAACGTGACCGATGCTGCAGCCGAGGCCGGCGGCGAGCTGGGCCAGAAGATGCTCGCCGTGGCGGACACCCCCACGTCGGTCTGGATGGACCGGACCAGCGCCATCGAGGGCAACGTGGACGGTCCGGGGCTGCGCTACCACCTCGACGCCGCGCTCGAGCAGCAGCAGGGCGACACCCCGATGGTGTTCAACCTGGTGATCTACAACCTGCCGGGCCGCGACTGCTACGCCCTGGCCTCCAACGGGCTCCTCGAGCCGAACGCCGCGGGTCTGGCCGAGTACAAGGACGACTACATCGACGTCATCGCGGACATGCTGGCCGAGCCGCAGTACGAGGACCTGCGCGTCGTGGCCACGATCGAGCCCGACTCGCTGCCGAACCTCGTGACCAACATCTCCGAGCCCGCGTGCCAGGAGTCCGCGCCGTACTACCGCGAGGGCACCGCCTATGCGCTCGACCGGCTCTACGAGGCGGGCAACGTCTACTCCTACATCGACGCCGCCCACGCCGGCTGGCTGGGCTGGGACTCCAACGCGGGGCCCGCCGTGGACGTCTTCAAGGAGGTCGTGACCAGCACCGAGCACGGCTACGACACGGTGGCCGGGTTCGTCACGAACACCGCGAACTCCACCCCGTTGGAGGAGCCGTTCCTCGCCGACGAGCCGTTCGGCAGCGGGGGGCAGGTGCGCCAGGCCGAGTGGTTCGAGTGGAACCGCGACTTCGACGAGCTCGACTGGACGGAGCACCTGTACTCCCTGGCCGTGACGGCCGGCTTCCCGTCGGACATCGGCATGCTCATCGACACCTCCCGCAACGGCTGGGGCGGTCCGGACCGACCGACGACCGAGAGCACGTCGACCGACCTCAACACCTATGTCGACGAGTCGCGGGTGGACCGCCGCACGCACCGCGGCGCCTGGTGCAACCCGGCCGGTGCCGGTCTCGGCGAGCGACCCACGGTGGCCCCCGCCGGCAACCCGGCCTCGCATCTGGACGCCTACGTCTGGGTCAAGCCGCCGGGAGAGTCGGACGGCAACTCCGAGGAGATCCCGAACGACCAGGGCAAGAGCTTCGACCGCATGTGCGACCCGACGTTCAACTCGCCCAAGCTGGCCGGCAAGCTCACCGGCGCCCTCGGTGGCGCCCCGCTGGCGGGTCAGTGGTTCCAGGACCAGTTCGAGATGCTGGTGACCAACGCCTACCCGGCGATCGACGGCGGGTCGGTGGACCCCGACACCGAGGCGCCCACCGCGCCGTCGGGGCTGACCGCCACGGCGACGACGTCCACGTCGGTGTCCCTGAGCTGGGACGCCTCCAGCGACGACACGGGCGTGGCCGGGTACACCGTGCGGGTCGACGGCGCGACGGCCGCGACCAGCGCGACGACGTCGGCCACCGTGACCGGGCTGGCGCCGTCGACCACCTACGCGGTGACCGTGACGGCTCGTGACGCGGCGGGGAACGTCTCGCCCACGTCCGCGCCCCTGTCGGTGACCACGGACGAGGGCGGCGGGACCGAGGACACCGAGGCGCCGAGCGTCCCGGCCGGGCTCACGGCGGGCGCGGTCACGACGTCGTCGGTCGCCCTGTCCTGGGACGCCTCCAGCGACGACACCGGCGTGACGGGCTACCAGGTGCGTCGGGACGGTGAGCTCGTCGCGGACGTGCCGGGCACCTCGGTCACGGACTCCGGGCTCGACGCCGGCACGGCCTACTCGTACTCGGTGGCGGCCTACGACGCGGCCGGGAACGTCTCGGCCGCCTCGGACGCGCTGTCGGTGACCACGGACGAGGACGACGTCGAGCCGGGCGGCGCATGCACGGTGGCTTACACGGCGAACTCGTGGAACACCGGGTTCACCGGGTCGTTCGTGGTGACGAACGACTCCGACGCCGCCGTCTCCGACTGGGAGCTGACCTTCACGTTCGCCGACGGTCAGCAGATCACCCAGATCTGGTCGGCCCAGGCCGCGCAGTCGGGTTCCGCGGTGACGATCACGCCCGCCGCGTGGTCGAGCACCATCGCCCCGGGCGGTTCGGTGTCCTTCGGGTTCAACGGTTCGCACTCGGGGACCAACACCGCGCCGGACGACTTCGCCCTCGACGGCGTGTCCTGCGACCTCGCCTGACCCCCACGCTGTGGGTATGAGATCTGCGGGCCTGGATCGGTCCAGCGCCGTCGATCTCATACCCACAGCGGTTGCCGCGCACTGCGGCGTCCGCTGCGCGTAGCGCGTCGCTACCCCGGACGGTCCGGCACCTGTACCCCCTAAACGTTTCGGTCGCCCGGCGCTCCTGGCAGCATCGAAGCGCTTCGACTACGTTCGTGGCCGACACACCGTGGTGTCACCGGATCTCGGGGCGTCCTCACGCTCCCCCGTCCGGCCCGTCGCACGAAGGAGTGAGATCGGATGAGACCTCGACCAGCGGTCGCCGCCCTGGCAGCGGCCGGCCTCGTCGTCACCGGGGTCGGTGTCGCCGTCGCGCAGACGCCGGCGTCCCCGGCCACCGCGGCCGCCGTCGGGTTCGCCGCGGCGAGCACCGCCGACGACTACACCTGGGGAAACGTCGAGATCGTCGGCGGCGGGTTCGTCCCGGGCATCGTGTACAGCGAGACCGAACCCGGCCTCGTCTACGCACGGACCGACGTCGGCGGCGCCTACCGACTCGACCAGGGCACCCAGCGCTGGGTACCGCTGCTCGACCACGTCGGGTGGGACGACTGGAGCTACTCCGGCGTGCTCTCCCTGGCCACGGACCCCGTCGATCCGGACAACGTCTATGTGATGGCCGGCGCCTACACCAACTCCTGGGACCCCAACAACGGCGCGATCCTGCGCTCCCACGACCGCGGTGAGACGTGGGACCGCACGGTCCTGCCCTTCCAGGTGGGAGGCAACATGCCGGGTCGCGGCATGGGTGAGCGCCTGATGATCGACCCCAACGACCCGACGGTCCTCTACCTGGGCACCGAGGGCGGGCACGGCCTGTGGCGCTCCACCGACTCCGGCGTCACCTGGTCCGAGGTCACCAGCTTCCCCAACGCCGGCGACTACGTGGCCGACCCGGACGACGTCGGCGGGTACGGCACCACCAACCAGGGCGTCGTCTGGACCGTCTTCGACGCCTCCTCCGGCACGTCCGGGGAGCCGACGCCGGTGATCTACGTGGGCGTGGCCGACGCGGAGAACAACGTCTACCGCTCCACCGATGCCGGCGAGACCTGGCAGCGGGTGCCCGGTCAGCCCACCGGGTTCATCCCGCACAAGGCGGAGCTCGCCCAGGGGCAGCTCTACGTGGCGACCTCGGACACGGGCGGGCCGTACGACGGCGAGCTCGGCGAGGTCTGGCGGCTCGACACGGCCACCGACACCTGGACCGACATCTCTCCCGTGCCCTCGGACAGCGCCGAGGCGTACTTCGGCTACTCCGGCCTGACCGTCGACCGGCAGGACCCCGACACCGTGATGGTGGTGTCCCAGATGTCGTGGTGGCCGGACAACCAGGTCTTCCGGTCGACCGACCGCGGCGAGACGTGGACGCAGATCTGGGACTGGGCGGGCTACCCCGCCCGGGACAAGCGCTACTCGATCGACACCTCCGGCGCGCCGTGGCTCGACTTCGGCAGCGCCGGCACCCCGCCGGAGGACTCCCCCAAGATCGGCTGGATGATGGAGTCGTTCGAGATCGACCCGTTCGACTCCGACAGCTTCCTGTACGGCACGGGTGCCACCGTCTACGGCGGCGACAACCTCACCGCGTGGGACGACGGCGGCACGGTGGACATCTCCGTCCACGCCCAGGGCATCGAGGAGACCGCGATCCAGGACCTCGTCGCCCCACCCGGCGACGTCGAGCTGGTCTCGGGGATGTACGACATCGGCGGGTTCGTGCACAGCGACATCACCCGGGTGCCGGACTCCTACTCCTACACCCAGCCGTACCAGAGCGGGGTGCTGAGTCTCGACGTCGCCTGGCAGGCGCCCGAGACGATGGTGCGGGTCGGCACGGGTGGCGACCAGCTCCTGGGCGTCTCCACCTCGGGGGGCGACTCGTGGTGGGCCGGCCAGCAGCCCGCCGGGGCGACAGGACCGGGCACCGTCGCGCTGGCGGCGGACGGCTCGGCGATCGTGTGGAGCCCGGACGGCACGGGCGTGCACGTCTCGACCACGCTCGGTTCGTCCTGGACGGCCGCGACCGGGGTGCCGGACGGCGCCCGGGTGGCCGCGAGCCGTGCGGACCCGTCGACCTTCTACGCGTTCGCCGACGGGACCTTCTACACCTCCCACGACGGCGGCGCCTCCTTCACCGCGTCGAGCGCCACCGGCCTGCCGTCGTCCGGACCCGTCCGGATCGAGGCCGCGCCCGGCCACGCGGGCGACGTCTGGCTCGCCGGCGGTGAGACCGACAGCCCCTACGGCCTGTGGCGTTCGACCGACGACGGCGCCACGTTCACGGCGGTCGACGGCGTCGAGGAGGGCGACACGGTCGGGTTCGGCAAGGCGGCCGAGGGCCGCGGCTACCCCGCGGTGTACACGTCGTCCAAGATCGACGGGGTGCGCGGCATCTTCCGGTCCGACGACGCCGGGGCCTCCTGGGTGCGGATCAACGACGACGAGCACCAGTACGCCTGGACGGGCAACGCCATCGCGGGCGACCCGGACGTCTACGGTCGGGTCTACGTCGGCACGAACGGTCGCGGGATCGTGGTCGGGGACTTCGCCGGCGTGCAGCCCACACCGGACCCGACGCCGACGGACGAGCCGACCGAGGAGCCGACTCCCGACCCCACGCCCACGCCCGACCCGACCGAGGAACCGACCCCGGAGCCGACCCCGACCGACGAGCCGGGCGAGGCGTCCTGCGCGGCTACCTTTACCGTCGTCGGGCAGTGGCCGGGCGGCTTCCAGGGTGAGGTCACGCTGACCAACACCGGTGCCGCGCCCCTGGCGCCGTGGACGCTGAGCTGGGAGCTCACCGGTGGTGAGACCGTCTCGCAGTCCTGGGGCGGCGACGTCACCCAGACCGGCACGACGGTCACCGTGGAGGCGCCGGCCTGGCGGACCGGACTGGCACCGGGCGAGTCGGCGGCGGTGGGGTTCATCGGCGCGGGCGCGCCCGGGACGCCGCGGGGGTTCGCCGCGAACGGCCAGGAGTGCACGACCTCCTGATCACTCGTTGTGGGCATGAAATTGACGACCTCGGGTCGACCCGAGGTCGTCAATTTCATGCCCACAACGAGTGAT